>NZ_LPNO01000047.1 GCF_001952855.1 Pseudomonas sp. ATCC PTA-122608
GGCCGCCGGGCCGCCGCGATGGGCCATCCTTGGCCCAGCGCGGCTAACCCGGCGTCCTGCCGGGTTACCCACGCTCCAAAGCCTGCGTTCGGCCAGCGTGGTTTAACGGGGCGCCTAAGATCAAGATCAAAAGCAGATCAAGGGCACAGCGGCCTACAGGCCGGCTTGAGTGTGGTGAAGCAACAGCAAGATCAAAAGCTAAAGCGGGCACGGTCCAAATGTGGGAGCGGGCTTGCTCGCGAAGGTCGTTAACGATGGCGCGGGCATTCTGGATGAACGCGGCGCCCTCAGGTTTTTCGCGAGCAAGCCCGCTCCCACAGAAAAGCAGCTCTGCTTTCGCTCTTAACACTCAAGCCGGCCGGTAGGCCGCTGTGCCTTGCTTTTGATCTGCTTTTGATCTGACTGCCCCATTCAGCCCGAGGCCGAACGCAGGTATTGCGGAGCGGGTAAACCGGCAGGACGCCGGTTTAGCCGCGCCGGGCCATGGATGGCCCGTCGCGGCGGCCCGCGGAACCGGGCCGGAGTGCGGGCATGCCGAGCCTAGGCGAGGCACCGAGTGGTGGGGCAAAGACCTTTTGGTTACTTTTGGGGCGTTTGCCAGGGGCTGTCATAAATTTTGTGTTCGGGCATAACATGTTGATAGAGGTGCATGTATGCCGACCAAAAAGAAACCGGCCCGTGAGGCCCCGCGAGACCTTCCATCCATTCCAAAAGAGCTGATCGACCAGTTCGTCAGCGGCCCGATGAGTGCCGAGGCTATTCAGGATGCCTCGATGGCGTTCAAAAAGGCGCTGATCGAGCGAGCTCTTGGTGCCGAGTTGGGCCACCACCTTGGCTATC
>NZ_LPNO01000048.1 GCF_001952855.1 Pseudomonas sp. ATCC PTA-122608
GGTTCCGCTCTTACAGCGGCTCACTTTTGAACAGCGCAAAAGTAAGCAAAACGCTCTTGCCCCACCACTCGGCACCTCGCTAATGCTCGGTGTGCCCTCACTCCGGCTTTGGACCGTGGGCCGCCGCGATGGGCCATCCTTGGCCCAGCGCGGCTAACCCGGCGTCCTGCCGGGTTACCCACGCTCCAAAGCCTGCGTTCGGCCAGCGTGGTTTAACGGGGCGCCTAAGATCAAGATCAAAAGCAGATCAAGGGCACAGCGGCCTACAGGCCGGCTTGAGTGTGGTGAAGCAACAGCAAAAAATCAGAAGCTAAAGCGGGCACGGTCCAAATGTGGGAGCGGGCTTGCTCGCGAAGGTCGTTAACGATGACGCTGGCATTCTGGATGAACGCGGCGGTCTCAGGTTTTTCGCGAGCAAGCCCGCTCCCACAGAAAAGCAGCTCTGCTTTCGCTCTCGATCTTGCCTCTGCTTCTAACACTCAAGCCGGCCTGTAGGCCGCTGTGCTCTGCTTTTGATCTGCTTTTGATTTTGATCTGACTGCCCCATTCAGCCCGAGGCCGAACGCAGGTATTGCGGAGCGGGTAAACCGGCAGGACGCCGGTTTAGCCGCGCCGGGCCATGGATGGCCCGTCGCGGCGGCCCGCGGAGCAATACCGGAGTGAGGGAACACCGAGCCTAGGCGAGGTGCCGACAGGCGGGGCAGAGCGTTTTGGTTACTTTTGCGCTTTTCAAAAGTGACCC
>NZ_LPNO01000049.1 GCF_001952855.1 Pseudomonas sp. ATCC PTA-122608
AAGGGAAGAAAGGAGAAAGAGAAGGGGAAGGAGAGAAAAGAGGAGAAGAGAAAGAAAGAGGAGGAGGAGGGGGAGGAGGAAAGAAGGAAAAAGAAGAAAGAAAAGGGAGAGGAAGGGAGGGGAGGGGGGAAGGGGGAAAAGAAGGAAAAGAAGGGGGAGAGGGAGGAAGAAGGGGGAGAAGAAGAGAGGAAAAAGGAGGGGGAGGGGAAAGAGGGGGGGGGGAAAGAAGAGAAGAAAAGAGAGAAGGAGAAGAAGGAGGGGGAGAAGAAAGAAGAGAAGGGGGGGAAGAGAAAGGGGAGGGAGGAGGAGGGAGGGAAGGAGAAGAAGGAAGGAAAGAAAGAGAGGGGGGAGGAGAAGGGGGAAGAGAGGAAAGAGAGGGAGGAGGGGAAAGGGGAAGGGGAGGAAGAGAGGGGGGAGGAGAAAAGAAGGAGGAAAAAAGAAAAGAAGAGGAAGAAGAAGAAAAAGAAAGGGAAAAAGAAGGAAGAGAAGGAAAGGAAGAAGAAAGAGAAGAAAGAGGAGAAGGGAAGGGAGAAGAGGAAGAAGGGAAAAAAAGGAAAAAAAAAGAAAGAAAAGGAGAAGAAAGGGGGGGAAGAGAAAGGGGAGGGAGGAGGAGGGAGGGAAGGAGAAGAAGGAA
>NZ_LPNO01000050.1 GCF_001952855.1 Pseudomonas sp. ATCC PTA-122608
CACCACTCGGCACCTCGCACCACTCGGCACCTCGCTTGGGCTCGGTGTGCCCGCACTCCGGCAGCACGAAGCGGGCCGCCGCGACGGGGCGTCCCTGCCCCGTCGCGGCTAAACCGGCGTCCTGCCGGTTTACCCGCTCCGTACTGCCTACGTTCGGCCAGCGTGGTTTAACGGGGCGCCTAAGATCAAGATCAAAAGCAGATCAACAGCACAGCGGCCTACCGGCCGGCTTGAGTGTGGTGAAGCAACAGCAACAGCAAGATCAGAAGCTAACGCGGGCACGGTCCAAATGTGGGAGCGGGCTTGCTCGCGAAGGTCGTTAACGATGACGATGGCATCCTGATTCAACGCGGCGTTCTCAGGTTTTTCGCGAGCAAGCTCGCTCCTACAGGAAAGCAGCTCTGCTTTTGCTTTTAACACTCAAGCCGGCCGGTAGGCCGCTGTGCTCTGCTTTTGATCTGCTTGTGATTTTGATCTACGGGCCCCGTTAACCACGATGGCCGCAAGCAGGCACGGTGGAGCGGGTAAATCGGCAGGGAAGCCGATTTAGCCGCGCCGGGCCATGGATGGCCCGTCGCGGCGGCCCGCGGAGCCGAGCCGGAGTGCGGGCATGCCGAGCCCAGGCG
>NZ_LPNO01000051.1 GCF_001952855.1 Pseudomonas sp. ATCC PTA-122608
ACCGCCCAAAACAAAACCCCTGATTGCGTTAGCAATCAGGGGTTTCGGAATTTAATCTTGACGATGACCTACTCTCACATGGGGAAACCCCACACTACCATCGGCGATGCATCGTTTCACTGCTGAGTTCGGGATGGGATCAGGTGGTTCCAATGCTCTATGGTCGTCAAGAAATTCGGGTACTGAGTCGTGACCAGTTGGTCTCGCTTCAGCAAATTGGGTATGTGATAGCTTTCGGTGTTTTGTGAGCATCTCGAACTTTCGGTTCGTTTCGTCTTCACACACCGCAATCTGATGCTTCTACTTGTTTCCAAGTCAGGAGTAGTCAAATTGCTTGGGTGTTATATGGTCAAGCCTCACGGGCAATTAGTATTGGTTAGCTCAACGCCTCACAGCGCTTACACACCCAACCTATCAACGTCGTAGTCTTCGACGGCCCTTCAGGGAACTCAAGGTTCCAGTGAGATCTCATCTTGAGGCTAGTTTCCCGCTTAGATGCTTTCAGCGGTTATCTATTCCGAACATAGCTACCCGGCAATGCCACTGGCGTGACAAC
>NZ_LPNO01000052.1 GCF_001952855.1 Pseudomonas sp. ATCC PTA-122608
TAGCCCGCAAGGATCTGTACGAGTCCGCTAAAGCGGCTAATCCCAGCCGCTGGAGCGGGAACACACGTAACTGGCAGCTTGCAGAAGCTGTTTATCTGAACCCGGAGCGACCGGATGCTAGGGCCGCAATGGCTTGCTAAAACAGTAGTAAGGCGACAGATACATTGACACGTACCGCGTTTGCCAAAAGTGACCCGCTGTAAGAGCGGAACCATAAGCCGCCGTTACCGCAGCAACGGATATGTACACAAACCAACCCACCGAAAATCAGGCGTTACCAGCCAACCTCAACCGAGCCGCCTGAGTAAAATCCAACATCCGCTTCAGCGGCCTAACCGCCTGCGGAATCACCGAAGGCTCAACAAAAATCTCATTACTCCCCTCACGCAAACATTGCAGCGTACGTTCCAGGGTGTTCATCGCCATCCAAGGACAATGCGCACAACTGCGACACGCCGCCCCATTCCCGGCCGTAGGCGCCTCGACAAACACCTTATCCGGGCACAACTGCTGCATCTTGTAGAAGATACCCCGATCAGTAGCCACGATAAACGTCTTGTTCGGCAACCGCTGCGCCGCCGCGATCAACTGGCTGGTCGACCCCACCGCATCCGCCAACTCAATCACCGAAGTGGGCGACTCCGGATGCACCAGAATCGCTGCGTCCGGGTACAACGCCTTCATGTCCTCCAACTGCTTGGACTTGAACTCCTCGTGCACGATGCAAGCACCGTCCCACAGCAGCATGTCCGCACCCGTCTGACGCTGGATATAGGTGCCCAGATGCTTATCCGGCCCCCAGATAATGGTCTCGCCGTTATCCATCAGGCTTTCGACAATCTCCAACGCACAGCTGGAAGTCACTACCCAATCAGCCCGGGCTTTCACCGCTGCCGACGTGTTGGCATAAACCACCACAGTGCGCTCAGGGTGCTGATCACAAAACGCCGAAAACTCATCCACCGGGCAGCCAAGGTCCAGGGAGCACGTAGCTTCCAGGGTTGGCATCAGGATGCGTTTTTCAGGCGTGAGGATCTTGGCCGTCTCGCCCATGAATCGCACGCCCGCCACCAATACGGTCTTGGCCGGGTGCGCCGCGCCGAAGCGGGCCATTTCCAGGGAGTCGGAGACACAGCCACCGGTTTCTTCGGCCAGGGCCTGAATCACCGGATCGCAGTAGAAGTGCGCCACCAGCACCGCGTCCTGAGCCTTGAGCTCGGCAGCGATGGCGGCACGGTAGCCCGCCTCTTCTTCAGCGCTCAGCACCTTGGGCTGCTTGGCGTCGAGGTGGGCTTGGACCAGAAGGCGTTCGGAAATTTGCGTCATGTTCGCAAGACCTGCAGGCGCAGTTGCGCGAAAGTCGAGTGTACCACCGGCTCTGGAGCCCTTCGGGCGCCGCCGGACGAAGTGATTGTGTTCATCAAGCACGGTGAAGCTGCGCAAGGCTACAGAATATCGAATGGTTTCAAAAGCCTAATCTGGGATTCGACGAAGCATAAAAAAAGGGAAACCCGGCCAGGGGTTTCCCTTTTTTTCAACGACAGGTTTAACGGGGCAAAACGGTGGGATCGTCTTGCAGCAACACCAACTGATGCATGTTCGCCAGCGCATCCTTCAGGATAGTTTCATCAGCGCCCTGGGCCTTTTTGCCTTCCCGCGCCGCGTACTCCAGCAACACCAGGTAGTCGCGATGGCTGCTGGCCTGGTTCGGCGCCACGGTGTCTTTAACCAATATCCCCATCTCATAGCGCTGGGTACGGGTGATCTGGCTGGCACTCTGGTCCACGGAGGCGTTGGTCAGGAAGCCGTCCTTGTAGGTGATATTCGCCGAGCTGCTGGCCTTGTCGTCGACCTGCACATAGAGGTAGTTCTGCGACTCGCGCTGACTATCGAAAGACGGTGGCTTACCGCCATTGAGCGCCAAATGAAAACTGGCGTTGAGAGTTGATTGCTGGACCTGGTCGACCGTGCGATTCGAGAGGTCATTGCCGCCGACGCGGGTCTTCTGGGACACCTCATAGGCAAACGTGTCGGTTTCCGCCAGGCGGGCCGGGTTCGGGGACGAGGCCGTCTGGCTGATGGAGGCCTTGAAATCTGCGAGACCGGTGAGCAGGCCTTGATCCGCCGCATTCCGGGTCAGCGGCTGTGGCGCCTTGATGCCCTGCGGGTAGTTGCTGTTCATGGCGGTAAACGCGTCCTTGAACATCGCCATCAGGTCAGCGTCGGCTTTGCCCCGCGCCTGGGCCTTGTCGAACTGGGCCAGGTAGCTTTTCAGCGCGATTGCCTGCTGCTTGGCGTTGCCGAGGATGCCGGCGTTTTTCAGGTCGACCGAGAGATTCACTTCCCCCGCCGGACCACTCATCTTCGTCGTACGGCTCTGGTTGTCCGCATGGAACGCAAGGGTGAGGTCGTCAACGTTGCCCACTTTCAATTTGCCGCTGAGATCCACCGAGGACAACACACTGGAATCAAACTGCGTCAGCTTGCTCAACTCGAGTTTCGGCGGCTGGGCGGCCAGGCCGTCGATGGCACCCTGGAAGGCTTCGCCCAACTTGGCGACTTCCTTGAGCTCGGCGGCGCTGAGGGTGCCGCCGTCCACCTTGGCCTGCGCAGCCAGGCCACCGGACTGGCTGGCCAGGCTGAAGGTGACGGTCTTGCCGCTGGCCGTCTTGACGGTGAGGCTGACCAGGTTGTCTGCCTTGCTGTGGAGCAGCGCCTGTTGAATCTTGAGCGCGTCGGGGCTTTGGGTCTTGGACGAAGTGGTGCTCAGCGCCGACTGCGAGATGTCGGTACCGCTCTTCGCAAATTGCTCGATCAGGGTCGCGCCCAGGCCGCTGAAGCCCGTGCCTCTGGGCAGCGCATAGAAATTCGTGTTGATCGCTTTAGTCACCGCATCGTAGCTGTCACTTTCCCAAGCGTTGATCGACCCATGACCGGGCAATTGTCCGTTTCGGGAATACGTCTCGGCTTGAACCTCCATCGTGACATTGCCAAGGCTGACCACCGAGGAAGGACGCACGGCAGTGACCTCCGTTTCTGGCGTCAGCGTCGCTGGCGGCGTAACGGCGGGTCGATTGATAAGGGGAATGGCGGAGCTGATCGGCGAAAGCGTAGTCATGACGATCCCTGTCTTGAGCTGAATTACGCCTAATTTAACCAAGACAGGCAGGGTTTGGTAGCGCGATTGATACAATTGCTAGCAAAGAGCCATGTCAGAAAAATGACTCTTTGCCCTGTTCCGGTGCATCAGAAGCGGTAAGTGACCGAACCACCAAAACCGTTGGCGCTGTTTTCATACTTGGCGTCGTAGGTCAGGCCCAGGGCGGGCTGGCTCTGGCGCACCTTGATCGGTTCTTCCTTGAGGTAGGAATAGGCCACGTCAAAGGTTACGTTTTCGATTGGCGTCCACCCGGCACCGAGGCTGAACACAGTACGGTCACCCGTCGGAATGCGCACGGAACGGTCGGTGTTGTTGGTTGGCGTCTGATCCACCGAGAACCCGGTACGCAGCACCAGTTGTTTGTTTACCCGGTACGCCGCGCCAATGGCGTGGGACCAGGTGTCATGCCAGTTCTGCTGTTCGGTGATCGCATTCAAGCCGCCGAACTGGGCGGCCAAGGCTGACACACCGTCGTTGTTGATGGTGATCTTCTTCAACTGGCTCCAGCGCGTGTAAGTGCTGCCCAGGTACAGGGTCCAGTCATCGTTCAGTTGATGGGTAACCGAGAAGTCCACCGACGAGGGTGTGGTGACATTGAGGCTGGCGTCATAGCGTTGCGGGCCGCCATCAAAGGCATCGGAAATCAGGCCGGAAGCGTTAGTCTTGCCGCTGAGGTGGTAGACCACTTGCGAGTGATAAGTCAGGCCGATGCGCGTGCTTTCCAGCGGTTGTACCAGGATACCGGCATTGAAACCGGTGGCGGTGTCGTCGCCCTTGACTTTGACCTTCTCGCCGGCGCCACCCCCAAGCGGCACGTTGGAATCCAGTTCACCCGAGATCCGGTTGAAGGTAGGACCAAAACCCACTGAGACCTTGTCGTTGAAGGCATAACTGACCGTCGGCTGGACGGTGATGACCTTGATCTGGCTTTTATTGCCAAAGCCATTGCCCTGAAAGCTGCGCTCATAGTCGGTTTCCAGGCCGAACGGCGCATAGATCCCCAGGCCGAACGCCCAGTGTTCATCAATCGGCGTCACCAGGTAGCCCATCGGCACGGCAATGCCCGGCACCATGTCGCCCTTGTCGGTGCCCGGGTTATTGGCACCGAATTGCGAGGAGCTGGCGTTCTTGATATTCGAACTCGCATCCAGGTAAGTCGCCCCGATGCTCACTTCATTCTGCTTGAGGCGGGACATGCCGGCCGGGTTGCCGAACACCGTGCTGGCGTCATCGGCGGAGGAGGAACGCCCGGCGTAGCCTGTACCCATTGAACTGATGCTTTGTTCATTGAGGGCGAAACCACCTGCAAACAGGGACGTGGAGGCGAGCGAAATCGACAGCGCCAAAGCGCTCTTGCAGAGTTTTTTATTCATTATTAGAACTCGAATTATTGGGCAGCACGAGGAAGCTACCAATCTTCGAGCGGGCAAATTATGAAGAGTTTTTCATGCGAAAAATTGTCCGACAATCCTCTTGATTTCAACGACTTTGGCGGTTTTTAGCGCACTCATTCAGACCTGAAAACCCGAAAATGACTGATGAGTTTTAAGCTTGATCCGGCGCTTGCAGACAGACGGGCGACCGCCGTCGAATTAGCGTCAAGTTGCTGGAGATATAAGTGTCGCAATGACATGATGGCGGCTATTTAACACGCGCGGCAGCACTCAAATGAATAGCACTATCGGGAAGGGTTCAGAAACACATCGCCCACCCGAAACGGGTGCCAGCGATTTGTCCGTCGCGGGCCTGGATCACAGCGAAGCCTTCACCGAGCGCGTGCTTGCCAGCATCAACGACTGCATCAAGGTGCTGGACCTCGACGCGCGGCTGACCTTCATGAGCGAAGGCGGCAAGCAGATCATGGAGGTCAGCGACTTCAATGCGATTCGCGGCTGCCCCTGGCCGGACTTCTGGCAGGACCAGGGTAATCTCGACGCCAAGGCTGCCGTGCAAGCCGCCCGGGATGGCCACAACGCCAGCTTCATCGGCGCCGCCAACACCATGGCTGGCAACCTGAAGTGGTGGCATGTGAACGTCAGCCCGATCATGGGCAGTGACGGTCTGCCGGAGAAAATCCTCTGCGTCTCCCGGGACATCACGCCCCTGCGCGAAGCCGAAGAATCCCTGCGCAAGCTCAACGAATCCCTGGAGCAGCGGGTGATCGAACGCACCCGCGACCGCGACCGCATCTGGCGCCTGTCACCAGACCTGATGCTGGTGGCGCAACTCGACGGTGTGATCTCCGCCGTGAACCCGGCCTGGACCCGCATGCTCGGTCACGCCGAAAACGACCTGGTGGGCAGCCAATTGCTGGCGCTGGTCCACCCCGACGACCTGGCCGTCTCATCCTCGGCAGTCAGTCGCCTGGGGGACGGCAAGAACTTCCCCAACTTCAAGAACCGTTACCGCCACCAGGACGGCAGCTACCGCATGATCGCCTGGACGGCCGTGCCCGACAGCGACTACATCCATGCCGTGGGCCGCGACATCCAGGCCGAGGAAGAAGCCAAGGAAGCCCTGCGCCTGTCAGAAGATGCCCTGCGCCAGTCACAGAAACTGGAAGCCATCGGCCAACTCACCGGCGGTGTCGCACACGACTTCAATAACCTGCTGACGGTGATCAAGTCCTGCGCCGACTTGCTCAAACCGCCCGCCCTGAGCGAAGCGCGCCGCATCAAATACGTGGAAGCCATCGCCAGCACCGTAGATCGCGCAGCCCGCCTGACCGCCCAACTGCTCACGTTCGCCCGCCGCCAGGCCCTGCGGCCAGAGGTGTTCAATGTCGGCGAAAGTGTGAAGCGGGTGGGAGAGATGATGGACAGCCTGACCGGTTCGCGGGTCAAGGTGAGCATCCAGGTACCCGACGATGCCTGCTTTATCAACGCCGATGAAAGCCAGTTCGACACTGCTTTGGTCAACATGGTGGTCAACGCCCGGGATGCCATGGCTGGCAATGGGCATTTGACGATTACTGTCTCGACGGCCAGCTGGCTACCTTCGGTACGCGCTCATCCGGTACGCATCGCCGATTACGTGACCATCGAACTGACGGACACCGGGTCGGGTATCCCGCCGGAGAAACTCGACGCTATCTTCGAGCCCTTCTACACCACCAAGGGCATCGGCCAGGGCACCGGGCTGGGATTGTCCCAGGTGTACGGTTTCGCCAAGCAATCGGGCGGTGAAATCCTGGTGCAGAGCGAGTGCGGTACCGGCAGCCAATTCACCCTGTACCTGCCCAAGGTCGAGCCAAGCGCCATGCCGGCGCCTCAGGCCACCAGCACCTCGCCTATTGTCTCGGGCTTGGGCGTGCTGATGGTCGAGGACAACGCCGATGTCGGCCTGTACACCTCGCAGACCCTGGAACAGATGGGCTTTCACGTGCTGTGGGTGCCCGATGCCCAAAGCGCGCTGGAAGCGCTCGCTCCCAACCCGGAAAGCTTCCAGGTGGTGTTCTCGGATATCTCCATGCCCGGCATGAGCGGCCTGGAGTTACTGGACGCGATCGAGGCCCTGTATCCGTGGCTGCCCGTGGTGCTTACCACCGGTTACAACGACGAATACGCGCGTATCGCTCAGGAAGAGGCCAGCCGTTTTGTCTTGCTGCAGAAGCCATATTCCACCCAGGCGCTGGCCCTGCTGCTGCAAAAAGTCGTCAACAGCCGCCTGCCCTTGGTCGCACAAAGCTAAACCGCAGGCTGGGCCGTGTCTGGAACATTGCCCATCTCCAGGGCCAAGTCCAGCCAGGCCCGCGCCGCCGGTGGCAGATGCGCCTGTCGCCGCCAGGCCAGGGCGATGTGCCAATCGGTCTGAGGCTCGTCCAGCTGAATCAGCGCGATACCGGCATGCAGGTGTTTGTAAGCCAGCATGCTCGGTAGAAACGCGATCCCCAGCCCCGCAGCAACCAAGTCGACGATAAAGTCGATCTGCGCGCTGCGGGCGGTGATGCGCGGGACTACGCCTCTGCGCTCGCAGGCCGTGAGAATAATCCGGTTAAGCGCAAACCCGGCTTCGAACAGAATGAACGGCGAGTCGGCGAGGTCGGAAAAGTCGACGCTTTTGCGCCCGGCCAGTGGATGGTCGATCGGCATCACCACCATCAGCGGTTCGACGCGCACATCCTGATATTCAAATTCCCCCGCCACCGGTACCAGTAACGCTGCCAGGTCCACCTCGCCGGCCTCCAGGCATTCGCCGAGCTTCTTGCTGCCGTGCTCGATCAGCTCGATTTCGATTTCCGGATAACGCTGTCGATACAACGCAAACATCGCCGCAAACAGCACGCCACTGCCCACCGGCGGCAAGCCGATGCGCAATACACCGCGCTTGAGTCCCAGCAGGTCGTTGATCTCCGCCACCAGGTCACTTCGCTCGGCGAGCAACACCAGGGAGCGACGGTAGGCAATTTCGCCGGCGGCCGTCAGCTCGCTCTTGTGGCCGATGCGATTGAACAGCGGCGTGCCCAACTCATCTTCCAGGGTCTTCACCGCCTTGCTCACGGTAGACTGCGTGAGTGAAACCACCTCGGCCGCCTGTGAGAAGCTGCCCTGGCGTACTACTTCGACAAAGGCCAACAGCGTACGAAGGTTCATGAGTATTCCGTTTGCGACTTGAATCAAGTTGGAAAAGTTGTTTTTACCATGAAAGGCGTTTGTCTATCCTCCCCCCACCGTTTCTTCATTCCGGGGCATCACTGTTCATGATCATTTCGTCCGCATCGGATTACCGCGAAGCCGCCCGCCGCAAACTGCCGCGTTTCCTGTTCGACTACATCGACGGCGGTGCCTACGCCGAACACACCCTAAGGGCCAACAGTTCGGACCTGTCCGACATCAGCCTGCGCCAGCGCATCCTGCGCAACGTCGAAAGCCTGAGCCTTGAAACCACGTTGTTCGACCAGCCATTGGCGATGCCGGTGGTGCTCAGCCCCGTGGGCCTGACCGGCATGTTTGCCCGGCGTGGTGAAGTGCAGGCGGCGAAGGCGGCGGCGAACAAGGGCATTCCGTTTTGCCTGTCGACCGTGTCTGTGTGCCCGATCGAAGAAGTGGCGTCCCAGAGCCCGCAATCCATCTGGTTTCAGCTGTATGTGCTGAAAGATCGCGGCTTCATGAAAAACGCCCTGGAGCGAGCCCAGGCCGCCGGGGTGAAAAACCTCGTGTTCACCGTCGACATGCCCACCCCCGGCGCGCGCTATCGCGATGCGCATTCGGGGATGTCCGGCGCCTACGGCCCGCAACGCCAAATACTGCAAGCCATGACCAAACCGGCCTGGGCCTTCGATGTTGGCCTGCTGGGTCGCCCCCACGACCTGGGCAACATCTCCAAATACCTGGGCAAGCCCACGCAGTTGAAGGACTACATCGGCTGGCTGGCGAACAACTTCGATCCGTCCATCAGCTGGAAAGACCTGGAGTGGATCCGCGAGTTCTGGAAAGGCCCGATGATCATCAAAGGCATCCTCGACCCCGAGGATGCCAAGGACGCGGTGAGCTTTGGTGCCGACGGCATCGTCGTCTCCAACCACGGCGGCCGCCAACTGGATGGCGTGCTGTCCACGGCCAAGGCGCTGGCGCCTATCGTACAAGCCGTAGGCAGCGATCTGACGGTGCTGGTGGACTCCGGCGTACGCTCGGGGCTGGACGTGGTGCGCATGCTCGCGCTGGGCGCCAAGGGCGTACTGTTGGGCCGTGCGCAGGCTTATGCACTGGCCGCCGACGGGCAGCGTGGCGTGGAAAACCTGCTGGATATCTTCGCCAAGGAAATGCGCGTGGCCATGACGCTGACCGGGGTCACGTCGATTGCACAAATCGATGAATCGATTCTGGTGCGCAGCCAGGGTTGATTGGCGCAATGGCCTCAGAATCACTCTTCTGAGGTCATTCGCAGATATTTCTAAATGTTTCTTCATAAAGCCAAACCGTCATCAAACAGAAACATCCCAGGAATTAAATCGTCACGTCTTTGACAGGTGGAGCCCTCCACTTAACCCTTTTCTTTGAGGTGTCGTCGTGATGTTGCTGACCAAAAAGAGTCTGTCAGTGTTGTTCACTGCCCTGTGCCTGAGTGGTGTCGCTCACGCCACCGACGTCACGGGCGCAGGCTCCAGTTTCGTCTACCCGGTGCTGTCCAAGTGGTCCCAGGAATACAGCAAGAATTCCAATGACCGGATCAACTACCAGTCCATCGGTTCTGGCGGCGGCATCGCCCAGATCAAGGCGGCGACCGTAGACTTCGGTGCTTCCGACGCACCGCTGTCGGTGGATGAATTGAAGGCCGGCGGCCTCGGCCAGTTCCCCAGCGTGATTGGCGGCATCGTGCCGGTGATGAACGTCGAAGGCGTTGCAGCAGGCCAACTGAAACTCGATGGCGAGGTGCTGGCGAAGATTTTCCTCGGTGACATCAAGGCCTGGAACGACCCGGCGATTGCCGCGCTCAACCCCGGCCTGAAGCTGCCTGGCGCGAATATCACCGTGGTCCACCGCTCGGACGGCTCGGGCACCTCGTACAACTTCACCAACTACCTCTCCAAAGTCAGTGATGGCTGGAAAAGCAAAATCGGTTTCGGCACCACCGTGCCGTGGCCAGTCGGTGTGGGTGGCAAGGGTAACGAAGGTGTTTCGGCCTACGTAAAGCAGATCAAGAACTCCATAGGCTTTGTTGAATACGCCTACGCCCTGCAGAACAAGATGAATTACGCCTCACTGAAGAACGCGTCCGGCAAATTCGTCGAGCCCAACGCCAAGGCCTTCCAGGCAGCGGCGGATACCGCCGACTGGGCCAACGCCCAAGACTTCAACCTGATCATGACCAACGCACCGGGCGAGAACGCGTGGCCGATCACGGCGACCACCTGGATCATCATGTACAAGCAGGCAAAGAACGCCGAGCAAAGCCAGGCCGCTTTCAACTTCTTCAAATGGTCGTTGGAGAAAGGTCAACAGCAGGCTGCGGCATTGGACTACGTCGCGTTGCCTGATTCCCTCGTGACCCGGATCGAAGGTTACTGGAAGTCCGACTTCGCCCACTGATCCGTCCTCCCATGACCCCCTTGCCAGGCACCTGCTTGAGCAAGGCGGGTGAGCACATCTGATATGAACGAAACTGTCCATCCTCTGGCCATGACCACTCACGCGAGCGATGTGTCGGGTGACAGCCGCGCCGCTCGCGATCAGCGTAACGACCTGTGGTTCAAACGCTCGATGTTCGGGGCCGCCATGCTGGTCTTGCTGTTGTTGGCAAGCATCGCCGCCTCGACATTGTGGGGCGGCGGCCTGGCCTTCAAGACCTTCGGTTTCGGTTTCATTACCAGCACCGAGTGGGATGCGGTCAACAACCACTTCGGCGCCCTGGTACCGATTTACGGCACCTTGGTCACCTCCTTCCTGGCGTTGCTGATTGCAGTGCCGGTGAGTTTTGGCATCGCGATTTTCCTCACTGAAGTGGCGCCGCCCTGGCTGAGAATGCCGGTCGCCTCCGCCGTTGAATTGCTCGCGGGCATTCCCTCGATCATTTATGGCATGTGGGGTTTGTTTGTTTTCGGGCCCTTTATGGCAGAACACTTGTCACCCTGGATCAACGATTACCTGGGTGCGCTTCCGTTTATTGGCTCGCTGTTTCAGGGGCCGCCGCTGGGCATCGGGATGCTGACCGCCGGCATTGTGCTGGCGATCATGATTACGCCGTTCATTACGTCGGTGATGCATGAGGTTTTCCGCAGTGTGCCGACTCAATTGAAAGAATCGGCCTACGCGCTGGGCAGCACTACCTGGGAAGTGGTGTGGGACATCGTGTTGCCCTACACCCGTTCGGCAGTGGTTGGTGGGGTATTTCTCGGCCTCGGTCGCGCCCTGGGTGAAACCATGGCCGTCACCTTCGTGCTGGGTAACGCACAACAGTTCTCCGCCTCATTGCTGATGCCCAGCAGCTCCATCGCATCGGTCATCGCCAACGAGTTCAGCGAGGCCTATACCGACCTGCATCGTTCGGCACTGATCGCGCTGGGCTTCCTGCTGTTTATCGTGACGTTCGTGGTGCTGGCACTGGCGCGGCTGATGCTCATGCGCCTGTCACGCAAGGAGGGCCTATGAACAGCAACGAACGCCTGTACCGCAAGCGTGCCTTCAAGAACCGCGTGGCCATGCTGCTGAGTTGTGGCGCCACCGCCTTTGGCCTGTTGTGGCTGGCGTGGATTCTGTTGACCACCATCATCAACGGCTTTCAGGCACTCAACCTGCGCCTGTTTACCGAGATGACACCGCCACCCGGAACAGACGGCGGCCTGGCCAACGCGTTTTATGGCAGCGCCCTGATGTCCGGGATTGCGCTGCTGATTGGCACGCCCATCGGGCTGATGGCCGGTATCTGGCTGGCGGAATTCGCACGGCATTCGCGCCTGGGTACCACGGTGCGTTTCATCAACGACATTCTGCTGTCCGCGCCCTCAATCGTCCTCGGTTTGTTCATCTACACCGGCGTGATCCTGCCGCTGAACCTGTTGACCAATCACCAGGTCGGTTTCTCTGCCATTGCCGGCGCCCTGGCGTTGGCACTGCTGGTGATTCCGGTGGTGGTGAGGACGACCGACGAGATGCTCCAACTGCAGCCCTCCACCATGCGTGAGGCCGCCCTGGCCCTGGGCGTGCCGCAATGGAAGCTGACGTTGCAGATCGTGTTGAGAGCCGCCAAGGCCGGCGTGGTGACCGGCATCCTGCTGGCGCTGGCTCGGATTACCGGCGAAACCGCCCCGCTGCTGTTCACTGCCTTCGGCAACCAGTTCTGGAGCAGCAACTTGCTCAAACCGATCGCCAGCGTGCCGGTGGTTATTTTCCAGTACGCCATGAGCCCCTTCGATGACTGGCACTCCCTGGCATGGGCAGGCGCCTTGGTACTGACGATGTTCGTGCTGGTGCTGAGCTTGCTGTCTCGCCTGATTCTTTTACGCAATAGGTCCCACTGATGCAATCGACCCGCCTTGATCCTGAAAAAACCAAAATCCGTGTCCGTGGGTTGGAGTTTTTCTACAACAACCAGCGTTCGCTGAAATCCATCGACATCGACATTCCGGAAAAACGCATCACCGCGATCATCGGTCCATCGGGTTGCGGGAAGTCGACCTTGCTGCGGGTGTTCAACCGCATCTACTCGATGTACCCGAAGCAGGAAGCCCGCGGCGAAGTGCTGCTCAACGGCGAAAACATCCTCGCCCCCGGCTACTCGATGAACCGCCTGCGCAGTCATGTCGGGATGGTTTTCCAGAAGCCGGTGCCGTTCCCCATGTCGATCTACGACAACATCGCCTATGCCGTGCGCCACCATGAAAAGCTCTCACGCCGGGAAATGGATGACCGTGTGGAGCAGGCCCTGCGCGGAGGCGCCCTGTGGGATGAAGTGAAAGACAAACTCAAGCAGAGCGCCCAGAGCCTCTCAGGCGGGCAGCAGCAACGCCTGTGCATCGCTCGCACCATTGCGCTGCGGCCGCAGGTTTTGCTGCTGGATGAACCGACCTCGGCACTCGACCCGATTTCCACCGGGCGTATCGAACAGTTGATCACCGAGCTGAAAGAGCAATACACGGTGATCATCGTGACCCACAACATGCAACAGGCCGCGCGGGTATCCGACAGCACGGCGTTCATGTTCATGGGCGAACTGATTGAGCACGGCAATACGGATGAGATCTTCACCAAGCCGAAGATGAAGCAGACCGAGGACTACATCACCGGGCGGTTTGGCTAGGTTTAAAACAAAAAAGCCGATCACTCTCGGCGTTGAGAGTGATCGGCTTTTGTTGGGCAAAAAAAAACCCGGAAATCCTCACTTGCGTGGGCCTTCCGGATTTTCTAAACCGCCAAAAATGGTGGGTCGTGTGGGATTCGAACCTACGACCAATTGGTTAAAAGCCAACTGCTCTACCAACTGAGCTAACGACCCGCTGTGTGGTGGCGCGTATAATACTGATTTCTAAGGATTATTCAACACCTTATTTGAAATAAATCAGAAATAACGCGTTGGGTCAGTAATTCCGGCCGCCTCTAAGCCCTCTGCACGCAGTCGGCAGCTGTCGCATTTCCCACAAGCCCGACCGTAATTGTCCGCCTGATAGCAGGAAACAGTCAGCGAGTAATCGACGCCGAGTCCTACGCCAGCCTTCACAATATCGGCCTTGCTGCGGTTCTGCAGCGGCGCCAGGATGCGAAAGCCCTGCCCTTCTACACCGGCCTTGGTAGCGAGGTTGGCCATGCGCTCGAACGACTCGATGTACTCGGGACGGCAGTCCGGGTAACCGGCGTAGTCCAGGGCGTTAACGCCGATGAAGATGTCGCGGGCGTTCAGCACTTCGGCCCAGCCGAGGGCCAGGGACAGAAAGACCGTGTTGCGCGCCGGCACGTAGGTCACCGGGATGCCTTCGCTGGGGCCTTGTGGCACGTCGATGGAGCTGTCGGTCAGAGCGGAGCCACCCATGCCGTCGAGGTTCAGTCCGATCACCTTGTGCTCCACCACGCCCAGGTCGCGGGCGACGCGAGCCGCGGCATCAAGCTCGGCGCGGTGGCGCTGGCCGTAGTCGAAGCTCATGGTGTAGCAGCCGTAGCCTTCGGCACGGGCCATGGCAACCACGGTGGCCGAGTCGAGGCCGCCGGACAGCAGAATGACCGCACGCTTTTGATCAGTCATCTCAGCGCCCCGGCTCGTCGTTCCACAGGTACTTGTGCAACTGCAGTTGCAGGCGCACCGGCAGATTGTCTGCGACGACCCAGTCAGCCAGGTCACGCGCATTCAGGTCATGGTGGCTTGGGGAAAACAGCACTTCGCCGGCTCGGCGGTCCAGGCCATATTGGATCAGCTTGGAGTTCGCCCAGTCGTAGTCTTCACGGGAACAGATGACGAACTTGACCTGGTCGTTGGCCGTCAGCAGCTCGATGTTCTCGTAGCGGTTGCGGTGCGCTTCCTTGGAACCCGGGGTCTTGAGGTCGACAACCCGGCTGACGCGAGGGTCTACCGCGGAAATATCCAGGGCGCCGCTGGTTTCCAGGGACACCTCGTAACCGGCGTCACACAACTGCTTGAGCAGCGGAATGGCATTAGGCTGTGCCAGTGGCTCGCCACCGGTAACACAGACATAGCGCGGCCGGTAACCGGCTACTTGCTCGAGAATGTCGTCAAGGGTACGCACGGTGCCGCCGCTGAAGGCGTAGGCGCTGTCGCAGTATTGGCAACGCAGCGGGCAACCGGTGAGGCGCACAAATACAGTGGGCAGCCCGGCAGTGCGCGTTTCACCCTGCAACGAGTAAAAAACTTCGGTGATACGTAATGTGTCTTGCATAGTCGCCACGGGCGTAACAGCTAAACAGGCTGTCCGCCTCCGTCAGGCACTTCAAGGAATTGCGCCAACGCGTAAACCCCAGGAAGCGTGTGTCATAAAAGGGCGTGGATTCTAACGAAAAAACCCGCGCAGGGCGCGGGTTTCTTCTGAACGGGTTGCAACGCTTACATGCGTTGCAGATCCCGCTGTGCCAACTGAGCAGCGGAGGTACCCGGATATTGGGCCACCACCTGCTGCAGAATGCCTTTGACCTTGTCGGTATGACCCAGGCGGCGCTCTACGTCAGCGAGTTTGTACAGCGAGTCCGGCACCTTGGCGTGCTTGGGGTACAGCTGGCTGACCTTGGCAAACGCTTGACCTGCACCTTGCAGGTCACCCTTGGCCAGGTTCACCTCACCCAACCAGTACTGGGCGTTGCCGGCGTACTGGCTGTTCGGGTATTTGCGCAGGAATGCGGTAAAAGCCTGGCTGGCCTTATCGAAATCCTTGGCCTTGATCAGGTCGAAGGCTGCGTCGTAATACAGCTTTTCCTTCGCCGGATCACCCGGTTCGCTGCTGGCGGCAGGGGCTTGGCTCGCAGCCGCGGCCCCTGCTGCTGCACCACCGGCGGCGCTTGCGGCGCCACCGGCAGAAGAATTATCAGGAGTGGCGGCTGGTGTAACGCCGGCTCCAATACGTCGATCAAGATCCTGGTAACGCTCCAGGCCTTCTTGCTTCAGCTGGTTCACTTGATTCTGCAGAACTTCAATCGTGCCTTGTTGCTGCGACAATTGATCCTGCATGCGTTGCAGCTGGTTGAACAGTTCGCCCTGTGCCGAAGGCGCGGCCGTAGCCGCGCCCCCGGCATAGGCGCCGTTCGTGCCATAACCCGCTGGGGGATAACTGCTCCCGCTATTGTTATAGCCAGAGTTGCTATCTTCCACAGGAACCGCAGCCCACACCGCAAGCGGTGCCAGGCTGAGAGCCAATACAGTTAGAGCACGACGGCACGTTCGCATGACGAATTACTTACGCAGTTCGACGCGACGGTTTTGAGCCCAGGACTGCTCGTCGTGGCCAGTAGCAACTGGACGCTCTTTACCGTAGGAAACCAGTTCCAGTTGGCCCGGAGCAACACCTTGCAGTACCAGGTAGCGCTGAACGGCTTTCGCACGACGCTCGCCCAGTGCCATGTTGTACTCACGAGTACCACGTTCGTCGGTGTTACCTTCCAGAACAACGCGAGCGCCGTTAGCTTTCAGGTCCTTCGCGTGAACGTCCAGAGCGCGCATGGCTTCTGGCTTCAGGTCCGAACTGTCGTATTCGAAGTAGAAAGTGGTGATAGCGCGCAGAGCAGCTTCTTCGCTCAGGGAGCCGTCAACTGCACCAGTGTTAGCGCCGTAACCAGCGTTTGGATCAACAGCTGCGCCTTCACCGGCATTGTCGCCGCCTTTAGACGAGCAACCAACGGCTACGGACAGAGCCAGAGCCAGAGCAGCAAACTTACCAAACTTCAGCATTTCCATCGTGAAACTCCTAATGAACCCCAGTGTGTTAAGTACTTCTTTTTGTAGCGCCGCGTCAGTTCAGGTAAGGGGACCAGGACGGTTCTCTGACTTCGCCTTGTGCGGTAGGAAGCGGGAGCCTTACGCGTCCATTAATGGACACGAGCATCAAGACTCCCCGGCCCTGCTGGCGGGTGGCGTAGATTACCATGGTGCCGTTGGGCGCAACAGTAGCTGACTCATCAAGGTTGGTATCTGTAAGGATTTTTACCGTTCCACGCTGCAAATCCTGGGCCGCAACCCGGAAATTAGTGAAACCATCCTGACGGTGAATCATCACCAACGTCTTTTCATCAGCCGAAAGCTTCGGTGCAGCGTTGTAGTTACCAATAAAGGTCACTCGTTCGGCGCCGCCGCCGCTCACGCTGGTTTTGTAGACTTGCGGCTTGCCACCACGGTCTGAGGTGAAGTAGATGGTCGAACCATCCTTGCCCCAGAACGGTTCGGTGTTGATGCCCGGGCCACTGGTAACACGGCTCAGTTGGCGCGAAGCCATGTTCATCACGTAGATGTCCGGGTTGCCATCTTTGGACAATACGAATGCCAGTCGCGAACCATCCGGCGACCAGGCTGGCGCGCCATTCAGGCCTTCAAAGTTGGTGATCTGCTCACGGCGACCGGTATCAATGTGCTGAACGAAGATCCGTGGACGCTTCTGTTCAAAGGACACATAGGCGATACGCTTGCCATCGGGTGCAAAGCGTGGCGACAGGATCGGCTCACGGGATTGCAGCAGCGTCACTGCGCGAGCGCCGTCATAGTCGGAGCGCTGCAGTGTGTAGCGAGTGTTGTCTACCGAAAAACGCTCTGCCGTTACATAAAGCAGGCGAGTCGAGAAGGCACCCTTGATCCCGGTCAGCTTTTCAAACGACTGGTCGGAGATGTAGTGCGCCATGTCCCGCAGTTGATCCGTGGTGCCCGACACGCTGCCGGTCAGCACTTGCTGCTCGGTCGCGACGTTGAACAACGTGTACTGGATCTGCAGGCGACCGCCGGCAGGCGTGATGCTGCCCACCATCAGGTACTGGGCGTTCAGCGCTTTCCAGTCGCGGAAGATGACTTCGCTGGCCTGGGTCGGCTGGCTGATCATGTTGCCTTTGTCGATCGGTGCGTAGTAACCGGAGTTGCGCAGGTCATCGCTGATGATCTGCGACATGTCGTCCGGCAGCACGCTGCCGCCCTGCCAGCCAAACGGTACAACGGCGATCGGGGTGGCCCGATCGCTACCGCTGGTGACCAGAATGTTCTTTTCATCCGCCGCCGCTATCCCTGCCATGCAGCAAATAACGACAAGCATTCCTCGAAGAAGGTTTCTCACAAGGCTAGATCCTCAGGTGTGAATGTCATCTTGAATGAACGGTAGGGAGCGAAGTCGCTTGGTTTCATTCCCTGCATCTCGGTCAACCGGCCAATGTTCTTGACCGCTGCTACCGCCGAACTGTCGAACGAACCGTCGCCACTGGACTTGGCCACGCCGACCGAAGTCACCGTACCGTCCGGCAACATGCCGATCTGCAGCACTACTGTCATGCCTTTGCGTGCCGAAGGAGGACGGGTCCACCCTTCCGCTGCCCGTGAACGAATCAGGTCATCGAAACTGCCCGCGACTTCGTCACCACGTTCATCGGCCAAGGCTTGCTGGCGCTGCGGCGTGTCGGAAAGCAAATCGGCCAAGGCCTGGGCCTTTTTGTCTTCGGTCGATTTACGTGCTGCTTCCTGGGCCTTTTTCTTGGAGGCGTCGGCGGCAGCTTTCTTCTTCGCATCGTCGGCGATCTTCTTTTTCGCCTCGTCAGCTTCAGCTTTCTTCTTGGCGTCGTCCGCGGCTTTCTTCTTCGCGTCTTCGACTATCTTTTTCTTCGCGTCTTCAGCGGCCTTTTTCTTGGCCTCTTCTTCAGCAGCTTTCTTGGCTTCTTCTTCAGATTTCTTCTTGGCTATATCAGCCAATTGTTTCTCTTCAGCCTTCTTGGCTTCGGCAGCTTTATCGGCTTTCTTGGCTTCATCAGCCTTTTTAGCCTCGTCAGCTTTCTTCGCCTCGTCAGCCTTTTTCGATTCCTCGGCCTTTTGAGCCGCCTCTTCTTTCTTTTGTTCCGCAGCAGCCTTCACCGCTTCCTGCTCGACCTTCTTCTGTTCCATCTGCTCGACTTCAGTCTGGCGCGCAGCCGACTTCTGGGCCTCACCCGCAATCTTCTGATTGGTCTGGGTGGTGGCCTGGCTTTTCGATTTCAGCTGATACAGGGTCGCCTGCACGATCGGCTTGGCTGGCGGCAGGTCCGGGGTCATGGCAAAGCTGACAAACAGCATGCCAAACACCAGGACGTGCAGGGCAATCGCCCAGACGCTAGGCCAGAAGAAGCTTTCCGAGGCGGACGGCTCTCGCTGTTGGTGCATCAGGGCGCCTCGGTAATCAAACCAACGTTACCGACGCCGGCCTTCTGCAGCCCGCCCATGGCGCCCATCACGGAGCCATAGTCGACGACCTTGTCGCCGCGGATGAACACCTGGGTGTGCTTGCCACCTTCGTTGCCGGCGCGAATGATCTTGGTCACAGCATCAGTCATCTGCGGCAAGGTCATGGCCTTGTCCTGCTGTTTCTGAGTGTCGACTTCGCTGCCAAGGTTCCAGTAATAGGTCTTGTCAGCCTTGATCGAAATGGTCAGGACCTGGGTGTTGTTGTCCTGCGGCAAGGCTTCGCTGGAAACCTTGGGCAGATCAACCTTCACGCCCTGATTGAGCATCGGCGCGGTCACCATGAAGATAACCAGCAGCACCAGCATCACGTCGATGTAAGGCACTACGTTCATCTCGGCGACCGGCTTGCGCTTTTTGCGAGCTCGAGCGATTAAAGCCATTGGGAATTACCTGCTTATTCTTCGCTGGTGTGCACTTTACGGTGCAGGATCGCCTGGAATTCATCGGCGAAGGTGTAGTAACGGCTGATCAAGGTTTCGCCACGAGCGGCAAAACGGTTGTAGGCGATTACTGCGGGAATAGCTGCGAACAGGCCGATGGCGGTGGCGATCAGCGCTTCGGCGATACCCGGGGCCACGGTGGCCAGGGTCGCTTGCTGGGCCTGGGCCAGGCCACGGAAGGAGTTCATGATCCCCCACACGGTACCAAACAAGCCGATGTACGGGCTGACGGAACCTACGGTGGCGAGGAACGGCAGGCTTTGCTCAAGCTTTTCTTCTTCGCGGGAAATCGCTACGCGCATGGCACGGGCAACGCCTTCCATGACCGCTTCCGGATCAACGCCTGGCTGCTGGCGCAGACGGGAGAATTCCTTGAAGCCGGCACGGAAGATCTGCTCGACGCCCGAATCCGGGTCCGGGTTGCTGCCGGCCTGGCGATACAGTTTGGACAGGTCGATACCCGACCAGAAGCGCTCTTCGAAGCTCTCCAGGGCGCGTCGACCGGCACGCAGCAGGTTGCTGCGCTGAAAAATCATGACCCAAGAGGTAACCGATGCGGCTACCAGGATCAGCATCACCAGTTGAACCACGACACTGGCATTGCTGACCAGGCTCCACATGGAGGAATGGTCGACGACGGTAGGTTCCACGCTAAATCTCCTGCTCTGAATGTTTACCCGCGCCGCTCACGCCGGCAAAGGCCGTGCGTAGAGCTTCGGGAATGGCCCGGGGTTTCAAACTATTGGTGCGAACACAGGCCACCAGGAACTGCCCCTCACAGAGCAGCGTTGCATCCGTAGCCCGCCTGACCTGCTGTTTAAAGCGCAGGCTGGCACGGTTCAATTCGGTTATTTCTGCGCTGACCAGCAATTCATCGTCCAGTCGCGCCGGCGCGTAGTAACGCGCCTCGCTGGAATGCACGACAAACAACAGGTCCTCCCCTGCCAGCTGGGATTGGGCAAAGCCCAGCTCCCGTAGCCGCTCGGTTCGAGCCCGCTCCATGAACTTTAGGTAATTGACGTAATAAACGATGCCGCCGGCATCGGTGTCCTCGTAATAAACGCGACAGCGATGTGCGAACGACTGATCCCCGTTTTGCGCGCGCATACTCTAGTGCTTACTCCTCAGGTTGCCAATCCGGCCAGGCAACTGTTTTTCATTCTGTGGCACATTTCTAACGAAAGAATGACGACGCCAGCCACTAGGACAGCACAAACGCCGAATAAATCGAATCGCCAAGCGTTTTTAATCGTCTACTGCATCGAGGAATTCGTCTACTACGGGCATCTCGCCCAATCGTGACGGAATGTTTAACCCAAAGTGCAGATAGGCATGCCGGGTGACCACACGCCCCCTCGGCGTACGCATGATATAGCCCTGCTGGATCAGGTACGGTTCCAGTACATCCTCAATCGTATGCCGCTCTTCGCTGATGGCTGCCGCGAGGCTGTCCACACCCACCGGGCCACCGTCGAACTTCTCGATCATGGTCAGCAGCAGGCGCCGGTCCTGGTGATCAAAGCCGTGCTCATCCACATCCAGCAGGTTCAGCGCCAGGTCTGCCACGGGCTTGGTGATATGCCCCTTGGCCCGTACTTCGGCAAAGTCGCGCACCCGTCGCAGCAACCGGTTGGCAATCCGCGGCGTACCACGGGCGCGACGGGCGATTTCAAACGCGCCTTCCGGGTCCAGGGGCAGACCGAGGATATTCGCCGAACGGCTGACAATAGTCGCCAGATCCGCCGTGCTATAGAACTCTAGACGTTGAACAATCCCGAAACGGTCTCGCAGCGGGTTCGTCAGCATGCCCGCACGGGTGGTGGCCCCCACCAGGGTGAACGGCGGCAAGTCGAGCTTGATCGAGCGCGCGGCCGGGCCTTCGCCAATCATGATGTCCAGCTGGAAGTCTTCCATGGCCGGGTACAACACTTCTTCGACGATGGGCGAAAGCCGGTGGATCTCGTCGATGAACAGTACGTCGTGGGGTTCCAGGTTGGTCAACAGCGCCGCCAGGTCACCCGGGCGTTCCAGCACAGGGCCGGAGGTGGACTTGATCGACACGCCCATTTCCTGGGCAATGATGTTGGCCAGGGTGGTCTTGCCCAGGCCCGGCGGGCCGAAAATCAACGTGTGGTCCAGGGATTCGCTACGCCCGCGCGCGGCCTGGATGAACAGCTCCATCTGCTCACGCACGGTGGGCTGGCCGATGTATTCGGCAAGGCTCAGGGGGCGAATCGCCCGGTCCTGGACTTCTTCACGGTCACGGGGGCCGGTGGCCGCGATCAGACGATCAGCTTCAATCACTTAAATCATTCCCTTCAGGGCGCGGCGGATCATGTCTTCGCTGCTCAGGTTCTTGTCCTTGATGGCCGACACGGCCTTGCTCGCCTCTTGGGGCTTGTAGCCCAGGGAGATCAGCGCACTGACTGCATCGCTTTCGGCACTGGCCACCGGCACACCCGGCGCATCCGGCTGGTTAGGCACCAGGGCGAACATGCTCGGCACGACCTCCCAGGCCTTGAAGCGGTCCTTGAGCTCCACCAGCAAGCGCTCGGCGGTTTTCTTGCCGACGCCTGGCACCTTGGTCAGCGCCGAGGTGTCCTGGGCCGACACGCAGCGCACCAGCTCATCGACTTCGAGGCTGGACATCAGCGCCAGCGCCAGCTTCGGGCCCACGCCGTTGAGGCGGATCAGCTCACGGAAGAAGTCCCGGTCACGCTTGCCAATGAAACCATAGAGCAATTGTGCGTCTTCGCGCACCACCAGATGGGTGTGCAGGGTCAGCGGTTCACCGACCGACGGTAGGCGGTAGAGGGTGGTCATGGGCACTTCCAGCTCATAGCCCAGCCCGTTTACATCCAGAATCAGGTGCGGCGGCTGTTTCTCAGCCAGAGTGCCGCGCAAGCGTCCAATCACGTTCGAATCCTTAAGAATCGGCTCAGATCAAGGCCTGACCGGTAATAACGCGGGCATGCCGGCCGACAGCACAGGCCGTTCATGCACCCCACGCAGAATGATTGCGCTGATGCTATCAGAGACGCAGCCGGCCGCCACGACTGCGTGCCGTACCCAGGCCATGGGGCATCAGGCTGGAGCGGGTATGGGCGTGGCAAATGGCAATGGCCAGGGCGTCAGAGGCATCGATTTGCGGTTTGGCGGTGAGCTTGAGCATGTGCATGACCATCATCATCACCTGCTCCTTATTCGCGGCACCGGTACCGACCACGGCTTGCTTGACCTGGGTCGCGGTGTATTCAGCGATCTCCATGCCCTCCTCGGCACCGGCAACGATGGCCGCACCGCGGGCCTGGCCGAGCTTTAAAGCCGAGTCGGCGTTTTTTGCCATAAACACTTTTTCGATGCCCATGGTGACCGGGCCGTAGGTCTGGATCACTTCACGCACGCCGCGATAAACGATCTGCAAGCGCTCGGCCAGCTCGCCGGCGCCGGTACGGATACAGCCCGACGCCACGTACACGCAGCCTCGCGGGGTCTGTTGGACCACGCCAAAGCCGGTGATTCGCGAACCGGGGTCGATACCTAGGATTAGAGTCATAACGCCTGCGGATTGGGTAAAAAATTCTTGATATAGCGAAGGTCGAAATGTGGGAGCGGGCTTGCTCGCGAAGGCGGTGTACCAGTCAGTCGATAAGGTGACTGTTACACCGCCTTCGCGAGCAAGCCCGCTCCCACATTAGATCTGCATCATCCCTCAGCCTAGCTGTTCGGCCACCGATTCCGGGATATCGGCATTGGAATAGACGTTCTGCACGTCATCCAGGTCTTCAAGCATGTCGAGCATCTTGAGCACCTTCTGCGCCCCATCCAGGTCCAGCTCGGCGCTGGTGGTGGGCAGCATCACGATTTCCGCATCGGTACCTTTGAAACCGGCCGCTTCCAGAGCGTTACGCACAGAGTAGAAACCCGCGAACGAGGTAAACACGTCGATGGAACCGTCTTCGTTGGTCACCACGTCGTCGGCATCCGCCTCCATCGCGGCTTCGATCAGTGCATCTTCGTCAACGCCCGGCGCGAAGGAAATCTGCCCCTTGCGCTCAAACAGGTAGGCCACCGAACCGTCGGTGCCCAGGTTGCCGCCACACTTGCTGAATGCATGGCGCACGGCGGCCGCAGTACGGTTGCGGTTGTCGGTCATGCACTCGACCATCACCGCCACGCCACCCGGGCCGTAGCCTTCGTAGCTCAGCTCGACCATGTCGTCGGTATCGGCCGCACCGGCACCACGGGCCACGGCGCGGTCGATGATGTCGCGGCTCATGTTGGCACCGAGGGCCTTGTCCAGGGCCAGGCGCAAACGCGGGTTGGAACCCGGGTCACCGCCACCTTGGCGCGCAGCGACGGTCAGCTCGCGAATCCACTTGGTGAAGATCTTGCCTTTCTTGGCATCCTGACGCTCTTTGCGGTGCTTGATGTTCGCCCACTTGGAATGGCCAGCCATAACACAACTCCGAAATTCTGTAGAAACCTGTCGATCCCGCCCCAGGCGGGACTTCCCTCTTTAACGTACAGCCCTTGTAACGCAAAGGCGCATCCGAAGATGCGCCCTTAGCTGACAATGTAAAACCTTATGGCGCTTTCACGCTGCGGCCTTACTCAGCCTTTGGTGCTTCGCGCAGACGGATATGCAGCTCGCGCAGTGCCTTGGCATCCACCACACCCGGTGCCTGCGTCATGACGTCGGCAGCACTTTGGGTTTTCGGGAAGGCAATCACTTCACGGATCGACTGCGCGCCGGTCATCAGCATCACCAGACGGTCCAGGCCGAAGGCCAGGCCACCGTGAGGCGGCGCGCCGTATTTCAGGGCGTCAAGCAGGAAGCCGAACTTCTCTTGCTGCTCATCTTCGTTGATGCCCAGCAGGCGGAAGACCGACTGCTGCATTTCCTTGCGGTGGATACGGATCGAACCGCCACCCAGCTCGGTGCCGTTCAGCACCATGTCGTAGGCACGGGACAGAGCGCCAGCCGGGTTGGCCTCGAGCTCTTGCGGCGTGCACTTCGGCGCGGTGAACGGGTGGTGCAGGGCACTGAAGCTGCCGTCGTCGTTCTCTTCGAACATCGGGAAGTCGACAACCCACATCGGCGCCCACTTGCAGGTCAGCAGGTTCAGGTCGTTACCGACCTTGATCCGCAGTGCACCCAGTGCTTCGCTGACGATCTTCGACTTGTCGGCGCCGAAAAACACGATGTCGCCATCGACCGCGCCAACGCGATCAAGGATCACGTTGAGGTTGGCTTCAGGGATGTTCTTGACGATTGGCGACTGCAGGCCTTCAACGCCCTTGGCGCGCTCGTTGACCTTGATGTACGCCAGGCCCTTGGCACCGTAGATGCCGACGAACTTGGTGTAGTCGTCGATCTGCTTGCGCGGCATGCTCGCAGCGCCAGGAACGCGCAGCGCAGCAATACGGCATTTCGGGTCGTTGGCCGGACCGCTGAACACTTTGAAGTCGACGTCTTTGAGTTGGTCTTCAACGTCAACCAGTTCCAGCGGGTTACGCAGGTCAGGCTTGTCGGAACCGTAACGGCGCATGGCTTCTTCGAAGGTCATGTGCGGGAATTCGCCGAATTCCAGGTCCAGCACTTCCTTGAACAGGTTGCGGATCATTTGCTCGGTGATGCCCATGATCTCTTTTTCATCGAGGAAACTGGTCTCGATGTCGATCTGGGTGAATTCCGGCTGGCGGTCGGCCCGCAGGTCTTCGTCACGGAAGCATTTGGCGATCTGGTAGTAACGGTCGAAGCCGGCAACCATCAGCAGCTGCTTGAACAGCTGTGGCGATTGCGGCAACGCGAAGAAGGAACCGGCGTGGGTACGGCTCGGCACCAGGTAGTCGCGAGCGCCTTCCGGGGTAGCACGGGTCAGGATCGGCGTCTCGACGTCGAGGAAGCCGTTTTCGTCCAGGAAGCGACGGATGCTGGTGGTCATGCGCGAACGCAGACGCAGCTTCTCGGCCATTTCCGGGCGACGCAGGTCCAGGAAGCGATAACGCAGGCGGGTTTCTTCGCCAACGTCGGAGAACTCGTTGAGTGGGAACGGCGGGGTTTCCGACTCGTTCAGCACTTCCAGCTCGTAACCCAGCACTTCGATCATGCCCGACGCCATGTTGGCGTTGGTGGCGCCGGCCGGACGCAGGCGAACCTTGCCGGTGATCTTCACGACGTACTCGCTGCGCACGCGGTCGGCGGCGGCGAAGCTCTCGGCGCGGTCCGGATCGAACACCACCTGGGCCAGACCATCACGATCACGGATATCGAGGAAGATCACCCCGCCGTGGTCGCGGCGACGGTGAACCCATCCGCAAAGGGTGATTTCCTGACCTTCCAGGGTCTCGTTCAGTTGGCCGCAATAGTGGCTGCGCATCATGATAGTGGTTTCGCTTCTCGTAATTCGAAATTCAGTGGAGGCCTGCCTCATCACCGTACAGCTAAGTCAGGTGACGGATAATGCAGGAGCCTGCGCGTAGAGTTCAACTCAGTCTGCTTTGTCGCCGCCGGCCAGATTCTTCTTTGTACCGGTCTTGAAATCAGTCTCATACCAGCCATTGCCACTCAGGCGGAAGCCCGGCATGGACAACATCTTTTTAAGCTCCGGTGCCTGGCAGGCCGGGCAATCGACCAGCGGCGCGGCGCTGATCTTCTGAATGGCTTCCAACTGATGACCACAGGAAGCGCATTGATAGTCGTACATGGGCATGGAGATGTCTCGGCGATCAGATCATTACTGCGCCACGCCCTGCCCTGACTCTATCCCGTGGGAAAGTCCCGGCATGCGCAGCAAAGCCCGGGATTATATCTGGTAAATCGAGGCTGTGCAGCCGTAGCGGCGCGCTGCT
The DNA here is from genome assembly GCF_001952855.1 of Pseudomonas sp. ATCC PTA-122608. Classification (GTDB taxonomy): domain Bacteria; phylum Pseudomonadota; class Gammaproteobacteria; order Pseudomonadales; family Pseudomonadaceae; genus Aquipseudomonas. The sequence goes on from NZ_LPNO01000052.1 coordinate 25,789, forward strand.
CTTTATATAGGTGGCTACAGCACGCTTCTGCCAGGCGCCCGACCCGGGACAATCCCGAGCCTGGCGGCCGGCACAAGGATCATGCCAGGTCCGGATGGACACCCGGCGCATTGAGGCGCCCTTTCAATACATGAACCACACAAACTACCCTGACCAGACCACTGAAATTCTTTACACCGCCGTATCGCAAGTGCACTTCACGGTCCACGTAAGACAGCAGCGCACTGACCGAACACGTATTGATCCTGGCTATCTCCGTGAGGATATTCCAATACACCTCTTCAAGTCGCAAACACGTCGAAAAACCATTAAGCCGAACGGACCGGGACAATGGCCTCGCCAAGTTCATATCGAACCCCTTGGCAAAGGGATCTACCTTTATCTTGTGCAACCCGCACGTTTCCATAACTCCATTACCTGCTCCGCGTGACATACACTTGACACTCCATTGCCTGACGGCCACTCATCAGTGTTGTCGTTGGCCGTTGAGCTATAAAACATCAAGAAGACAAGTGCAGCCAGAAGACAGGGAGCTGATCACCGTAGGACAAGCCAACGCGTGTATCAGGAAGCTCGCAGAATCAGGGAAATCGCCGGAAAACAGGCACGCGAGGGGCGTCAGCTCGACGCCCACCCGCCACCGGTGTTACTTGTTTTCGAGCAGGGAGCGCAACATCCAAGCGGTTTTTTCATGAACTTGCATACGCTGTGTCAGCAAGTCCGCAGTAGGTTCATCGCTGACTTTGTCCAACAACGGGAAGATACCCCGGGCAGTCCGGGTAACGGCTTCCTGGCCTTCGACCAGTTGCTTGATCATGTCTTCAGCGCTCGGCACACCCTCTTCTTCCTTGATGGAAGAAAGTCGCGCGTACACCGAATAAGCACCCGGCGCAGGAAAACCCAGGGCGCGAATACGCTCTGCAATTGAATCCACCGCCAGCGCCAGTTCGTTGTACTGCTCTTCAAACATCAAGTGCAGCGTACGAAACATGGGGCCCGTTACGTTCCAATGGAAGTTGTGGGTCTTCAGGTAAAGTACATAGGTATCGGAAAGCAGGCGCGAAAGTCCGTCAACGATTGATTTACGGTCTTCTTCACTGATACCAATATCGATTGCCATGTGTTTCCCCTTCAATTGATAAAAAATTCATTGATCAGGTGCAGGACCACTCTAGCAAGAGTACCGGCCTTGTGCAGCCCGACTGGCCCGCTCTACCTGCGGCAAATCGCCCCTTGCAGCGCGCGTCTGCACGGCAGGCAAGGCTTTGAGCCCTGCAAGAAAAATTACCCGCCGCCGACGAAAAATCCCGCACCTGTCTAGGACAAGCGTTTGGCGCGCAAATGCCCCCGCGCCTTGCAACAGCCCGAAATGCTTGATTTGAGTAGGCACAGGCTTTGCTGTTAAATAGGCAGCGTGTCGCCGTCGTTATTTTTTGCGGCAGCGGCATAGGCTGATACCCCGTGCACGTGCCCAACGCCTCCCATTGTTCAGAAGCGAACCGTGCCAGTCAGCTCTTCCTCGTGATCCGTCTTAACGTGAGTTAATCAAAATGTTGAAAATCGTCCACCTGCTAACGGGCGCTGCAGCTTTGCTGCTGTCCTTTATCCCCAGCCTGCGCTCAGAAACCCTGCCTTACCTGCAGCAACCTGACGCTCTCTACCTGACCTTCTTTGGTCTTCTTAACCTGACACTGGCTCCAGTCATTCCTTACTGGAACAAAGGCCCGCGTCATCAACTGCAAAACCTGGTCAGCGCCCTGCTGGTCCTGGCTGTTGTCGTGCAAACCCTCACCCTGCTGGCGCCTATGCCTGAAGTCGGTGGCCACCCGGCCGTCCTGCTCAGCCTGGCAATAGCACTGGTCGCCATCGTTCTTCATCTGGCCATCAGTTTTTACCGTTCCTCGCCGGCCGCAGCGTCGCAAAGCTACGACATGACCAACCGGGATACCGGTACCGTGAAGTGGTTCAACACCTCCAAGGGCTTCGGCTTTATTTCCCGGGATTCGGGCGACGATATCTTCGTCCACTTCCGGGCGATTCGCGGCGAAGGCCATCGCGTCCTGGTGGAAGGCCAGCGCGTGGAGTTCTCCGTGATGAATCGTGACAAGGGCCTGCAAGCCGAAGATGTGATCGCGGCGTTGCCGCGTCGCTGATTCCAGCACCCCGAAACAAAAAAACCGCGATGCAGCCTGGCTGCATCGCGGTTTTTTTATGCCTGGGGATTCACCCCTGCCTCATTAATAGTGAGGCGGCGGCGCCTCTTCCTCAGACGACTCGAACTGGCCGCCCATTTCTTCCTGGCGCTTGAGCAGTGCAGTCATCTGCATCTGCAGGCGTTCAACCGCCCGCTGCTGGGTGACCAGGATGTCATTGAGGGTCTCAATGGTGTCGTCCTGAAAGGCCAGTCGGCTTTCCAGGTCGGTCACGCGGTCTTGAAGGTCCATGGCTCAAGCCTCCAGAAACGCGAAGCCGGCCGGCAGGATCTCGCGCAGACGCGCACGAATCGCCGCCACTTGCTCGTCGCTGTAAGGCTTCGCCGGATGCTTGCCCCAGACCGGCGCCGGCCAGGCGGCGTCATCGCGCTTGCGCACGATCACATGCACATGCAGTTGGCTGACCACATTACCCAGCGCACCGATATTCATTTTGTCGGCGCCAAACCCTTCATTAAGCAACTGCGCCAGCGCCGTGCTTTCTTGCCACACGCGCTGCTGGTCAGCGACATCCAGTTGAAACACTTCGCTGATACCGTCGATGCGCGGCACCAGGATAAACCAAGGGTAATTCGAGTCATTGGACAGCAGCAGCCGGCACAGGGGGAAATCCCCGATGGGCAAGGTGTCTTGTTGAAGACGTGGATCTAAGGCGAACACAGCAGTCACTCCCGTTCGGCGGGTCAGGTTTCAGGCGCCCAGCATACCTGCGAATGCCGGGCGCTTCACGGCGAATGCATCAGGCCAGATACGCGCCCAAACAGGACGCCGCGAAAAAAAGCGCACCATTTCGAGACAGACCAATATTTCAGCTACGCTAAATGACCAATGCATCCAATCCCAGTCAAAGTCAGGACGTAGGACACGCTTAAAGACCTTGAGCCAGAGGGCTCTCAGGATAGGAACACTACCCTGAGGCAAAAACGCAGACCGGGAACAATCGCACCAAAATGACCCATTTGTGCTTCAAAGGGATCCGCCGACTACCCACCGAACGGGGTGAACCGGTAACGTTTTGCTCTGGTGCAGGTTTTATGCACCACCCAACAGGAGCACAGCAGGCGCGTCAAGGCCAAACCAATCGGCGTAAAAAGCCCGTGCTTATGCGGTTTTTACACGGCGTTGACAATTTTCACGAAAAAATCACATTCGGTTTTCGGTTTGTGCACGCTTGTTGCATTCACCGTTGTATCGTCGACAACGGCACCGGCAGGAAGCAGGTGTTTCGCGACGGAAAACAACAGCGGTTCAATGCTTTTCAAGGAAGAGTTAAAACTTTGAGAAGGGATATTCCTTACCCGACTCAACGCTTTTAAACAGTATTGAAGTTGTCAGTCCGGTTCCAAACGGACTGTGAATTTGCGACATGGAGCTAGCAATTTACGACAGGCCCGTAAAGAAGCTGAAAGGATAGATGTGCAAGTATCGTCAATAATGTCTGCGTGATATAACTTTGCGCCGACACAAAAAAGAAAGAGCCGCCCAGACAAAAATATAGGTGGGACGGCAGTACTCTTCCTAAAACCAAAGGAGCAAATCACGATGCGCGTGATGAAGTGGAGCATGATCGCCCTGGCTGTTTCAGCAGGCACCTCGCAGTTCGCAATGGCGTCCTCTCAGGACGACTCCAAAGGCTTTGTTGAAGACAGTACTTTCAGCATCAACACTCGCCTCCTGAACTTTGGCCGCGACTTCCGTAACAACGACACCGGCAAAAGCCGCGTCAACGAAACCGGCCTGGGCTTCAACGGCCTGTACCAGTCGGGCTTCACCCAAGGCACCATCGGTGTGGGTGTCGACGTGATCGGTCTGTTGGGCGTCAAACTGGACAGCGGCAAGGGTCGTTCCGGTACTGGCCTGTTTCCAACGGGCTCCGACGGTCGCTCTGAGGATGATTACTCCAAAGGCGGCGGCGCTGTTAAGTTCCGTATCTCCGATACGGTCCTGAAAGTCGGCGACCAGTACACCACCGCACCTGTGTTCGCTTCCGATGACAGCCGTCTGCTGCCTGAATTGCCACAGGGTATCTCGCTGACCAGCAACGAGATCAAGGGCCTGAAACTCGAAGGCGGTCACTTCACGTCGAGCGTGGCGCAAGCCCAGACCTACCGCGACAGCCTGGGCCTGACAAAAACTGACTTCATCGGTGGCGTCTACGCCCTCACTCCAGAAGTCAGCGCCAGCCTCTACTACGCGAAGACCGAAGACTACTGGAAGAAAACCTACGCCAATCTGAACTGGACCCATGCGCTTAGCAATGAACAGTCCCTGGCAGTCGACTTCAACATCTACAGCACCAAAAGTGATGGCGCTGGCCTGCAACGGGCTGAAAAGGACGGCACCACCAAACTGGATAACCGTGCCTACAGCTTGCAAGGCGCGTACACCATCCAGGCTCACACCTTTACCCTGGCCTACCAGAAGGTTAGCGGTGACGGTGACTACGGTTACGGCGTAGACGGCGGCGGCACGATCTTCCTGGCCAACTCCATCGCTCGTTCCGACTTCAACGCTGAAGACGAGAAGTCCTTCCAGGCTCGCTACGACCTGAACATGGCCACGTTTGGCGTGCCAGGCCTGAGCTTCATGACTCGCTACGTTAAAGGTACCGGCGCCAACACCGCCGACACCTCGAACGGCAAAGAGTGGGAACGTGACATCGAAGCCAAGTACGTGATCCAGAGCGGCCCGGCTAAAGACCTGAGCCTGCGTGTACGTCAAGCCACTTATCGCTCCAGCGATGGTGTGTACTACGGTTCGGCGTCTATCGACGAACTGCGTCTGATCGCGCAATACCCGCTGAACATCTTGTAATTGGCAGTTTGATTACAACGATGACTTAGGGCCTCGGCTCTAACTAAAAAGCCGCTCACTTGTTCGCAAGTGAGCGGCTTTTTTATTGCAACTTAATCTCAACAACCGGATAACTAGCAAGCTAGCTATCTAGTTCAATCCCGAATAAACCTGACACGCCAGACAAGTTTAAGCCGCACGTCGCACGTTTACTTCACTGCACTTTCCTGCATCACGCGAATAACCCGCTGCGGAAATGGAATATCAATCCCCGCGGCTTTCAAACGGTCACGTGCCAGTTCATTGAACATGAACATTACATCCCAATAGTCCGACGTCTTGGTCCAGACTCGCAGGGATACAGTGATCGAACTGTCGCCCAAGGTAGAAATCACGGCTGCCGGCGCAGGATCAGCCAGTACACGTGGATCCTTGGCCAGTTCCAGCAACACTTCGCGGGCCTTCTGCAGGTCGGCTTCGTAGTCGACACCCACATCAAACACCACCTTGCGGGTCGGCTGACGGTTGGTGTTGGTAATCAGGCCGTTGGACAGGCTGCCGTTTGGGATGATCACCGTCTTGTTGTCGCCGGTGCGCAACACGGTGTGAAAGATCTGGATGCTGTCGACGGTACCGGAAGTGCCTTGGGCTTCGATCCAGTCACCAATGCGGAACGGGCGGAACAACAGAATCAGCACGCCGCCGGCGAAGTTCGCCAGGCTGCCTTGCAAGGCCAGGCCGATGGCCAGGGTGGCGGCACCGATCGCGGCAACGAACGAAGTGGTTGCCACGCCGATCATCGAGGCCACGTTGACCACCAGCATGACTTTGAGCGCAATGTTCGCAAGGTTGGTAATGAAGTGTTGCAGCGCCAGGTCAGCATTACGCAGTGCCAGCAAACGCCCGACTCGGTGGGTCAAGACGTTGATCAGCCACCAACCGATGGCCAGGGTGACCAGGGCCAGCAAAAATCGGCTGCCGTATTCCATGATCATCGGTAACCACGACTCAGAGGTCTTGATCAGGTGATCCACTTCAGCGTTCAAATCCATCTACATTCTCCTGTTTACCGGATGCTCGGCATATTGATTGGCCCTAAATGCAATTGAGCCCCGTAGGGCTCAATGGTGGGCGCAGGTTCTGGGGCGTGGGACGTCAAAAACGCCTACAGGTTCCCCAAAGTGCTATCAGTCACGGAAGTTATTGAACTGCAGCGGCATGTCGAAAGTCTTGGCACGCAAGGCAGCAATAGCCTCTTGCAAGTCGTCACGCTTCTTGCCGGTGATGCGCACCTGCTCGCCTTGAATCGAGGCCTGGACCTTGAGCTTCGCGTCCTTGACGTGAGCGACGATTTTCTTCGCCAGCTCCTTGTCGATGCCTTCCTTGAGCACGGCTTCCTGCTTCATCAGCTTGCCGGAGGCATACGCATCCTTGATTTCAAGGCATTGCGCATCGATCTTGCGCTTGACCAACGACAGCTTGAGGATCTCAATCATCGCTTCCAGCTGGAAATCGGCTTCCGCGGTCAGGTTGACAGTCAGGTCCTTTTCCTTGAACTCGAAGCTGCCCTTGCCCTTCAAGTCATAGCGACGATCCAGCTCCTTGACGGCGTTCTCGACGGCGTTGGTGACTTCGTGTTTGTCCAGTTCGGATACCACGTCGAACGACGGCATGTAATTTCTCCAATAAAAAGGGGCGCGGCTCAGTAGAGATGGAGCACGCCCAGGCTAAAATGCCCGGGCATTATAGCGGTTCTTTCGCCTCGTTCACTGCGGGCAGCCTTACGGAGTAAAAACTGATGTCGACCACCTGGCATGTCCTCGGCGCTGGCAGCCTCGGAACATTGTGGGCCGCCCGCCTGGCCCGTGCCGGGTTGCCCGTGCGCCTGATCCTGCGGGACCACATGCGGCTGACGAGTTATCAGGCCGCCGAGGGCCTGACGCTGGTCGAGCATGGCGTGGCCCACACTTACCCGGTCGTCGGCGAAACCTCCGACAGCTCAGGACCGATTCATCGCCTGCTGGTGGCGTGCAAGGCCTACGACGCCCAAGAGGCCGTCGCACAGCTTGAACATCGACTGGCACCGGACGCCGAACTGATCCTGCTGCAAAACGGCCTGGGCAGCCAGGACGCGGTCGCCGCCCAACTGCCCCAGGCACGCTGCATCTTCGCCTCCAGCACCGAAGGCGCGTTTCGCGAAAGCGACTGGCGGGTCGTGTTTGCCGGCCATGGCTACACCTGGCTGGGAGATGCGAGCCACCCTACCCCGCCGCTGTGGCTGGATGACCTGCAAGCCGCCGGCATTCCCCATGAATGGAGCACCGACATCCTCACCCGCCTGTGGCGCAAGCTGGCCCTGAACTGCGCCATCAACCCGCTGACCGTGCTCTACGAATGCCGCAATGGCGAACTGCAAGCCCATCAATGTGAAGTGGCCACCTTGTGCGCCGAACTCGCCGACCTGCTGGAACGCTGCGGCCAACCCGCTGCCGCGCAGGACCTGCAACGCGAAGTGGAACGGGTGATACAGGCCACGGCAGCCAATTACTCGTCGATGTACCAGGACGTGGCCAGTGCCCGCCGCACCGAAATCAGCTATTTGCTGGGCTACGCCTGCCAGGCGGCCGCACGCCACCAACTGACCTTGCCGCACCTGCAACAACTCCAGGCGCGCCTGGTACAGCGACTGTCTGCACGCGGATTGCCCAGCGACTGAAGCACGCGCTACCCTGCCTGCCTGTTCCTTTGCAGCGAAAACCTTGATGCCACTGCGCCAGCGCCTCGAAAATCTACCGGTTGGGCAAAAACTGCTGGCGGCCCTGCTGGTTTTGTTGACCACCGTCTTGCTGGTGGCCAACCTGACCTTTATCAGCGCCGCCTACTGGATCTCCCAGGAAAGCATGGCACCTCAGGCCTTGCAGGCCATCGGTCGGCTGGTGTCCAACCCCTCGCTCGCCGCCGAGTCCCTGGACTCACCGCTCAAGGCGCAAACCCTGCTGGATGAACTGACCAGCTACTCACCATTGCGGGCCGCAGCCTTATATGACGGCGAAGGCACGCGCCTGGCCCAGCTGCAACATGCCAATCGCCTGCACTTGCCAGACAATTACCGGGATATTGAAACCTGGCGCGCCACCGAGTTTCGCAGCAACCAGGTGATCACCCTTCCCCGCGCCGGCCAACCGTCCGGGCATTTGTTGCTGGTGGCCAGCAGCGAACTGCCGGTGGCCTTTTACACCGGGACCTTCACCGCCAGCCTGGGCATCCTGATTTTCAGCGTGCTGCTATGGCTGCTGATTGCGCGGCAGATCAAGCGCCTGATTACCCGGCCAATCCATGAACTGGAAGAATTGTCGCGCCAGGTAACCCGGGAAGAGAACTACGCCCTGCGCGCCGGCCGTGGCAACCACGATGAAATCGGTAGTCTCGCCGAAGCCTTCAACACCATGCTTTCGCGCATCGAAGCCCGCGAGCAGCAACTCAAGCGCGCCCGTGACGATTCCCAGGCCGCCTACGATCAAGCCCAGGGTCTGGCGGAAGAAACCCGCCACACCAACCGCAAGCTGGAGCTGGAAGTCCAGGTGCGCAGCAAGATCGAGAAAAAGCTCACCGGTTTCCAGAATTACCTCAACAGCATCATCGACTCGATGCCCTCGGCGCTGATCGCCCTCGACGAGCAGCTCTACGTCACCCAATGGAACCAGGAAGCCAGTGCGCTTTCCGGCACCCGTCTGGACGAGGCGTTGAACCAGCCGATCTTCCTTGCCTTCCAGCCGCTCAAGCCGTTCCTGCCGCAGATCAAGGCCACGGTAGAGCAACACACCGTGGAGCGGATCGAGCGGGTCACCTGGATCAAGGATGACGAACCCAAGCATTACGCACTGACCTTCTACCCGCTGATGGGCGGCGCCGGGCGCGGCGTGGTGATCCGGATCGACGACATCACCCAGCGCCTGTCCCTGGAAGAAATGATGGTGCAGTCAGAGAAGATGCTCTCGGTGGGTGGCCTCGCCGCCGGCATGGCCCACGAAATCAATAACCCGTTGGGGGCGATCCTGCATAACGTGCAGAACATCCGCCGCCGGCTGTCCAACGAACTGCCGAAAAACCTCGAGCACGCCGAACAAGTGGGCATCGACCTCGACACGGTCAACCGCTATCTGCAAAGCCGCGAAGTGCCGCAATTGCTCGACGGCATCCAGCAGGCCGGTGCCCGGGCCGCGAAAATCGTCACCCACATGCTCAGCTTCAGCCGCCGCAGCAACCGCCAGATGGCGCCCTGCGACTTGCCGGCCTTGATCGACCAGGCCGTGGAGATTGCCGGCAACGATTTCGACCTCATCGTCGGCTTCGACTTCAAGGGCCAGGCGATCATCCGCCAGTTCGACCCGCAGCTGGGTCCGGTCCCCGGCACCGCCAACGAACTCGAACAAGTGCTGCTCAACCTGCTGAAAAACGCCGCCCAGGCAATTCACCAGCGTGAGGATGACAGCGAGCCAGGGCGAATCATCCTGCGCACCCGGCTCAACCCGCCATGGGCGGAGATCCAGGTGGAAGACAACGGCATTGGCATGAGTGAGAACGTGCGCAAACGCACCTTTGAACCGTTCTTCACCACCAAGGAAATCGGCCAGGGCACCGGCCTTGGATTGTCGGTTTCGTATTTCATCATCACCAACAATCACAAGGGGCAGATGGAAGTGCATTCCACCCTCGGCCAAGGCACCTGCTTCACCTTGCGCCTGCCCTTGGCCGGCAGCCAACTGCCCCCCAACGAACTGACTCAACTGGAGCGCTAACCATGGGCTTTCGCCTGTCGAAAATTTACACCCGTACCGGCGACAAGGGCGAAACCGGCCTGGGCGATGGCCGCCGCGTACCCAAGGACCACCCACGGGTAGAGGCCATTGGCGAAGTCGATGCGTTGAACAGCCAGCTGGGTTTGTTGTTGGCGGGGCTTGAGGAACAGAGCGGGCAGCATCCGGCATTGAAGGATGTGATCGAGGTGCTGACGCCTTGCCAGCATCGGCTGTTTGATCTGGGCGGCGAGTTGGCGATGCCGGTGTACAAGGCGCTGAATGCGGCGGAAGTCGACCGGCTTGAGGCGGCGATCGATCGCTGGAATGAAGAGGTCGGGCCGCTGGAGAACTTCATTCTGCCGGGGGGTTCGGCGTTGATTGCCCAGGCTCATGTGTGCCGCAGCCTGGCCCGCAGTGCGGAGCGTCGGTGTCAGCACCTGAATGCAGTGGAACCGCTGGAAGGCGTGGGGTTGGCGTATATCAACCGGCTGTCGGACTTGCTGTTTGTGGCCGCCAGGGTGATTGCCAAGCGCCAGGGCGTTGCGGAGATTTTGTGGCAGGCGGCGGCGAAGCCGCACTGATGCTTACTGACTGATTGAGATTTGTGGCGAGGGAGCTTGCTCCCGCTGGGCTGCGCAGCAGACCCAAAATATTGGGAGCGCTTCGCACTCCAGCGGGAGCAAGCTCCCTCGCCACAACAAGCTCACCGGCCTGGTCCTTATACCTCAGGCCAGAACGCCCGAATCCCCGCCACACCTTGAGCCCCGGCCTCCCAGGCCTTTTCCCGCTCAGCAGGACCCACCCCACCCAGCAAGAACACCGGTTTGCTGAAACCACTGATCAACTGCTGCGCCTGCTCCCAACCCAATGGCTGGGCATCAGGGTGAGTCTGGGTCGGCTGCACCGGTGACAGCGTGACGAAATCCACGTCCATCAACTCCGCCAAAGCCAGTTCTTCAGCATTGTGGCAAGACGCCGCCAACCAGCGATCCTTCGGCAAGGGTCGCCCCTTGCTCGCGTATTTGCGCAGTTGCGCCGAGGTCATGTGCCAGCCGGCTGCGGGAAAATCCCCCAGCCATTCAAACGGCCCCTTGAGCATAAGCTGAGCCTTGCCCGCACACAGCCCCACGGCGTCCACCGCCAGGTCGCGGTATTTGGGGTCGTAGCCGTTGGGAGCACGCAACTGAACCAGCTTGATGCCGCCCGCGATAGCTTTTTGAATGCCGCGTAACAGCGTCGGCGTTTCCAGCTCACCCGGAGTGATCAGGTATTCAGCCGGCAAACGCGCTGCCGCTACGATCGGTGCGTTGGCCGCCGGAAACTCATAGTCAGGCAAGTCCCGCTGGGCTACCCACTCGAGGGGTTGCCCTTCGGCACCGTGAGGTTCACCGGTAAAAGCCGAAACTTCCCAGACATCCAGCAACACCTGCTTGTCCGGGTAATCATGCTGCACCTTGATCAACGGACGAGCTGCCGTAACCTGGATGCCCAACTCTTCCTGCAATTCACGGGACAGCGCGGTAGCGACCGACTCATCGGCCTCCACCTTGCCACCGGGAAACTCCCAGAGGCCGCCCTGATGCTGGGTATCGGCGCGGCGCGCCAGCAGAATCCTGCCGTCGACACCCCGGATGACCGCTGCTGCTACATGAACTCGTTTCACCGCATTGTTCCTCTAAACGTAAATCCACCTGTAGGAGCGAGCTGGCTCGCGAAGGTCGTTAACGATAACGCGGGCTTCCTGACTCAGCGGGGCGCCCTCCGGTTTTTCGCGAGCAAGCTCGCTCCTACAGTGACACCTGCCATACCTGCGTATCAGGTGCGGTATTCCGCATTGATCTTCACGTACTCGTGGGACAGGTCGGTGGTCCAGATGGTTTCGCTGCACTCACCGCGACCCAATTCGATACGGATGGTGATTTCTTCCTGCTGCATCACCGCAGAGCCTTGGGCTTCGGTGTATGTCTCGGCCCGGGCGCCACGGCTGGCGATGCATACGTTGCCAAGGAATACGTCGATCTTGCTCACGTCGAGGTTCGGAACACCGGCACGGCCCACAGCGGCCAGGATACGGCCCCAGTTCGGGTCGGAGGCAAACAGTGCAGTCTTGATCAGCGGGGAGTGGGCCACGGTGTAGCCAACGTCCAGGCATTCCTGGTGGTTGCCGCCGCCGTTGACTTCAACCGTCACAAACTTGGTGGCGCCTTCGCCGTCACGCACGATGGCCTGGGCCACGTCCATGCACACTTCGAACACAGCCTGCTTCAACGCTGCGAAATACGCGCCGTTGGACGAGGTGATTTCCGGCAGGTCGGCCTGGCCGGTGGCGATCAACATGCAGCAGTCGTTGGTCGAAGTATCGCCGTCGATGGTGATGCGGTTGAACGACTTGTTGGCGCCGTCGAGCATCAGGTTTTGCAGCACATCGCGGGAGACTTTGGCGTCGGTGGCGATGTAGCCAAGCATGGTCGCCATGTTCGGGCGGATCATGCCGGCGCCTTTGCTGATGCCAGTGACGGTGACGGTGACGCCTTCGTGCACAAACTGACGGCTTGCGCCTTTGGGCAGGGTGTCGGTAGTCATGATGCCGGTGGCCGCAGCCGCCCAGTTATCCACCGACAAGTCATCCAGTGCGGCTTGCAGCGCGCCTTCGATTTTCTCGACCGGCAACGGCTCACCGATCACGCCGGTGGAGTACGGCAGCACCTGGCTGGCATCAACGCCGGTCAGTTCCGCCAGCTTGGCGCAGGTACGGGCAGCGGCGGCCAGGCCTGGCTCGCCGGTGCCGGCGTTGGCATTGCCGGTGTTGGTCAGCAGGTAACGCACCGGGCCTTCAACCCGTTGCTTGGCCAAAATCACCGGAGCCGCGCAAAACGCGTTCAGGGTGAACACACCCGCGACGGTCGAGCCTTCGGCACAGCGCATCACTACCACATCCTTGCGCCCCGGGCGCTTGATGCCGGCCGAAGCGATACCAAGTTCAAAACCGGCAACCGGGTGCAACGTGGGCAAAGGACCAAGACCAACAGCCATGAATGCGCTCCTAACAATAGTGGATGTGTATCCCGTCGTTATCGACGGTGACGAAATGGCAAAACGCCGCGACGGCTGATGCCGGTCGCGGCGCGGGGTGTTGCAGCGTCAGGCGAAAATCTTAGTTGATTTCGCCGTGGCAGTGTTTGAACTTCTTGCCCGAACCGCACCAGCACAGCTCGTTGCGACCGAGCTTCTGCTCATTGCGCACAGGCGCCTGGGCCAGGGCCACATCGACCTCTTCACCCAACACTTCCGGAGCTTCAAGACCCGGTGCTTCGTCATGCTGGAACTGCATGCGCGCAGCCAGTGCCTCGGCTTCCTGACGCAGGCGGGCTTCTTCCTCGATCGGGTCTTCGCGACGCACCTGAACGTGGGACAGCACACGAATCGAATCGCGCTTGATCGAATCCAGCAGCTCGGAGAACAGCGTGAACGACTCGCGCTTGTACTCCTGCTTCGGGTTCTTCTGGGCGTAGCCACGCAAGTGGATGCCGTGACGCAGGTGGTCCATGGTCGACAGGTGGTCTTTCCACAGGTCGTCCAGCACACGCAGTACGATTTGCTTCTCGAAGGTGCGCAGTGCTTCGGCACTCGCCTGCTCTTCTTTTTCGTTGTACGCGGCCAGCAGCTCGGTCATGAGCTTCTCGCGCAGGGTTTCTTCGTACAGGTGATCGTCTTCGTCGAGCCATTGCTGGACCGGCAAGTCGACACCGAAGTCGCTCTTCAACGCGGCTTCCAGACCGGCAACATCCCACTGTTCAGGCAGGGATTGTGGCGGAATGTGTGCACTGACAGTGGCGTTGAGCACGTCCTGACGGAAATCGGCAATGGTCTCGCCGATGTTGTCGGCGGCCAGCAACGTGTTACGCATGTGATAAATCACCTTACGCTGTTCGTTGTTGACGTCATCGAACTCGAGCAGTTGCTTGCGAATGTCGAAGTTGCGGCCTTCTACCTTGCGCTGGGCCTTCTCGATAGCGTTGGTCACCATGCGGTGTTCAATCGCTTCACCGGACTGCATGCCCAGGGCTTTCATGAAGTTCTTCACCCGGTCCGAGGCGAAGATACGCATCAGGCTGTCTTCCAGGGACAGGTAGAAACGGCTGGAACCGGCGTCACCCTGACGACCGGCACGACCACGCAGCTGGTTGTCGATACGGCGCGACTCGTGACGCTCGGACGCGATCACCTGCAAGCCACCGGACTCCAGCACTTGCTGGTGACGCTTCTGCCAGTCGGCCTTGATCTGCGCGATCTGCTCAGGGGTCGGGTCTTCCAGGGAGGCGACTTCCACTTCCCAGTTACCGCCCAACAGGATGTCGGTACCACGACCGGCCATGTTGGTGGCGATGGTCAGTGCGCCTGGGCGACCGGCCTGGGCAATGATCTCGGCTTCTTTTTCGTGGAACTTGGCGTTGAGGACCTTGTGCTCGATGCCTTCGTTGTTCAGCAAGCTGGACATGTGCTCGGAAGTTTCGATGGTGGCAGTACCCACCAGCACCGGACGGCCCTGGGCCATGCATTCCTTGATGTCGGCGACGATTGCAGCGTATTTCTCGTCGGCGGTCAGGAACACCAGGTCGTTGAAGTCTTTACGCGCCAGCGGCTTGTTCGGCGGGATAACCATCACCGACAGACCGTAGATCTGGTGGAATTCGAACGCTTCGGTGTCGGCTGTACCGGTCATGCCGGACAGTTTGTTGTACAGACGGAAGTAGTTCTGGAAGGTGGTCGAGGCCAGGGTCTGGCTCTCTGCCTGGATGTTCAGGACTTCCTTGGCTTCGATCGCCTGGTGCAGGCCTTCCGACAAACGGCGACCCGGCATGGTACGACCGGTGTGTTCGTCGACCAGTACGACCTGGCCGTCCTGCACGATGTATTCGACGTTGCGATGGAACAGCTTGTGAGCACGCAGGCCGGCATACACGTGGGTCAACAGGCCCAGGTTATGCGCCGAGTACAGGCTCTCGCCTTCGGCCAGCAGGCCGATCTGGGTCAGCATGTCTTCGACGAACTGGTGACCGGCTTCGTTGAGTTCGACCTGGCGGGTCTTCTCGTCGATGGTGAAGTGACCTTCTTTGGTCACCACGCCTTCCACTTCCTCGATGTGTTGCTCAAGGCGCGGGATCAGCTTGTTGATTTCGGTGTACAGGCGCGAGCTGTCCTCGGCCTGACCGGAAATGATCAGCGGGGTACGGGCTTCGTCGATCAGGATGGAGTCGACTTCGTCGATCACGGCAAAATTGAGTTCGCGCTGGAATTTTTCTTCCATGCTGAACGCCATGTTGTCGCGCAGGTAGTCGAAACCGAATTCGTTGTTGGTACCGTAGGTGATGTCGGCAGCGTAGGCGGCGCGCTTCTCTTCCGGCGGCTGGAACGGCGTGACAACGCCGACGGTCAGGCCGAGGAATTCATACAGCGGACGCATCCAGTTGGCATCCCGGCGGGCCAGGTAGTCGTTCACCGTCACAACGTGCACGCCCTTGCCGGACAGTGCGTTGAGGTAAACGCCCAGGGTTGCTACCAGGGTCTTGCCTTCACCGGTGCGCATTTCGGCAATCATGCCTTCATGCAAGGTCATGCCGCCGATCAACTGAACGTCGAAGTGGCGCATGCCCATGACACGCTTACCGGCTTCACGGGCGACCGCAAAGGCTTCGGGAAGCAGCTTGTCGAGGGTTTCACCTTTGGCTATGCGGGCCTTGAACTCTTCGGTCTTGGCGCGCAATTGCTCGTCCGAAAGGGCAACCATCTGCTCTTCGAAGGCATTGACCAGCTGCACCGTCTTGAGCATGCGTTTGACTTCGCGCTCATTCTTGCTTCCAAAAAGTTTCTTTAACAAAGGCGCAAACATATCGGCAGGTTCTTCCACACATAGGGATGGAGGGCGCCCCGTGAGTCGCCCGAGCAGCCCTCACGGCCGCATGCGAACGAGCATTCTACCCGGAAACGTGGGTGAGGAAAGTGGCGTTATTCCACGATGCAGGCACGGCGCTCTTAGAGGGCTTGTTTAAAATAAGGGCTTTTTGCTGAACTTCAACCCATTCGGGCAATAAGTTACTCATTGATTTAATGGATAATCTGCCCGTAATGCAATGGGCGCGGCGGTGCAGACACTTTCTGCTACCATGGCCGCTCTGTTACTTAAGGTGTCTAGTCATGGCATTTCGCCCTCTTACGGCTCGAGCTCCCGCCGTGTTGCTTCGCGAAGCCAAGCCTTTAAAAGCCATCTTCGGCCATGCGCAACGCCTTGGTCATTTGCAACGCCTGGTAGAAAGCCAACTGCAACCCGCCGCCCGCGAACACTGTCATGTGGCGTCGTGGCGTGAAGGCAATCTGCTGCTGATCGTCACCGACGGCCATTGGGCGACGCGCCTGCGCTATCAGCAAAAACGGTTGCAGCGCCAATTGATGGCCTTCGATGAATTCGCCAGCCTGACGCGCATCCAGTTCAAAGTACAACCGCCGACCGTACCGCAAGGTGCAGTGGGGCATACGATGGATTTGTCGGAGATTGCAGCCGAAACCATTCAGGCCACAGCCGACGGGATTACCGACCCGAATTTACGCGCGGCACTGGAGCGGCTGGCCGCTCACGCCAAACCCAAGACCTGAGACCCGGCGCAGAACCAAGTGTGGGAGCGGGCTTGCTCGCGAAGGCGGCGTGTCAGTCACTGGATATATTGACTGTTCCACCGCTTTCGCGAACAAGCCCGTTCCCACATTTGATCGCATCGTTATTTACGCTTGCTGCCGCCCAACAGCGACCCCAGTAACCCGCGCACCAACTGCCGGCCCATCTGATTGGCCGCCTGCTGCATCGCCGATTTCAGTGCCTTGCCTGCCGTAGTCCCCAGGAACGCGCCGGCCTTGTCGGTAAAGCTCGGTTCTTCAGCAGCGGGCGTCGCCTCCTCTTGCGGCCCCAGGTCCTTGCGCGCCATCAACACTTCGTACGCCGACTCCCGGTCAATCGGCTTGTCATAGCGCCCCAGCAACGGCGAACCGGCAATCAACGCCGCCCGCTCAGCTTCGCTCAACGGCCCGATCCGCGATTGTGGCGGCGCCACCAGCACGCGCTGGACTACCTCAGGCGTCCCTTTTTCCTGCAAGGTTCCCACCAACGCCTCACCCGTACCCAATTCGGTCAGCACCGCCAGCGCATCAAACGCCGGGTTGGGGCGGAAGCCATCGGCCACGGCCCGCAGGGATTTCTGTTCTTTAGTGGTGAACGCCCGCAGCCCATGCTGGATGCGCAGGCCCAACTGAGCCAGCACCGTGTCCGGCAGATCCCCCGGAGACTGGGTGACGAAATACACGCCGACGCCTTTCGAACGAATCAGTCGCACGACTTGTTCCAGGCGATCCTGCAGGGCCTTTGGCGTATCGGCGAACAACAGATGCGCTTCATCGAAAAACAGCGCGAGCAGCGGCTTGTCGGCATCACCGCGCTCCGGCAGTTGCTCGAACAGCTCGGCCAGCAGCCAGAGCAGGAAGGTCGCGTACACCTTCGGCGCTTCATGCACCAGGCGGCTGGCGTCCAACAGGTGAATGCGTCCGCGGCCGTCACTGGCCGGCTGCAGGATATCTTCCAGTTGCAACGCCGGTTCGCCGAACAACGCTTCGGCGCCCTGCTGCTCCAGTACCGCCAGGCGCCGCAACAACGCCTGGCTGGAACCGGTAGTCATCAAGGCCGCATCTTCCCCCAGCAATTCCGGGTGGTAGCGCAAATGATTGAGCAGCGCCTTGAGGTCCTTGAGGTCCAGCAGCAACAGGCCTTCGCGATCGGCCACCTTAAAGGCCGCATAAAGCGCTGATTGTTGGCTGTCGGTGAGTTCCAACAGGCTGCCGAGCAATAGCGGGCCCATTTCACTCATGGTGGTACGCAGCGGATGACCGGACTCGCCGTGGATATCCCACAACGTCACCGGATACGCCTTGGGCGTGTAATTAAGGAAAGGCATGCCGGCGATCCGCTCAGCGACCTTGCCTTGAGGGTTGGCCGCAGCGCCCAGGCCGCAGAGGTCGCCCTTGATGTCGGCGGCAAATACCGCGACGCCGGCATCGCTGAAGGCTTCCGCCAGACGCTGCAACGTGACGGTTTTGCCGGTGCCGGTAGCACCCGCGATCAGGCCGTGGCGGTTGGCCAGGCGCATCGACTGGGCGATCGGCTGACCTTGAAGATCGGCACCAATAATGAGTTGCGAGGAGTCAGGCATTTTGTCACCCATGGTTAATCTTTAGCACTGCGTGGTCGATACAGTTAGAGCGAGAGACCCAAAAAGTCTTAGAAAAACGGGCCGGATAATTCCTGCAGGAGCAGATGGAAATATCACACTTTTTTTAACGCAGCCATTTTGCGCGCCTCAAAAGGACGTGCATCGGATATTAAGACCATAGCGGACCCCACAAGCCATGAATAAAAATCTGCGTTTCAGCCATAAAATCCTGCTTGCCGCCGCTCTTATCGTCATTGCCGCCTTTGCGTTGTTTACCCTCTACAACGACTACTTGCAGCGTAATGCGATTCGCGACGATCTGAACAACTACCTGCATGAAATGGGTGATGTCACCGCCAGCAACATCCAGACCTGGCTCACCGGGCGCATTGTGCTGATCGAAAGTGCCGCCCAGAACATCGCCATCAACCCGGATTCAACTAACGTCGCAAGCCTCCTGGAACAGAAAGCCCTGACGTCTTCGTTCATGGCCACGTACCTGGGCGACAGCAAAGGCGGTTTCGTGATCCGCCCCGACACCAAGATGCCCGACGGCTTCGACCCGCGTGTACGCCCCTGGTACAAGGGCGCACAGGGCAGTAACGGCTCAACCCTGACCGAACCGTACATTGATGCGGCCACCGGCCAGTTGATCATCTCCATTGCCACCCCCAGCAGCAAAGCCGGCCAGAGTGTCGGCGTGGTGGGCGGTGACCTGAGCCTGCAAACCCTGGTGGACAACATCGGCGCCCTGAACTTCGGCGGCATGGGTTATGCCTTCCTGGTCAGCGCCGACGGTAAAGTGCTGGTGCACCCGGACAAAAACCTGGTGATGAAAACCCTGGCTGACGTCTATCCAAAAAGCACCCCGAAGATCAGCAGCGATTTCAGTGAAGTCGACGTGGACGGCAAAACCCGCATCGTCACCTTTACCCCGATCAAGGGCCTGCCCTCGGTGAACTGGTACCTCGGCCTGTCGGTGGATAAAGACAAATCCTTCGCCATGCTCAGTGAGTTCCGCACCTCGGCGATCATTGCCACCATCATCGCCGTGGTCATCATCATCGCCCTGCTGGGCATGCTGATCCGCATCCTCCTGCAACCATTGCACGTCATGACCCGCGCCATGGAAGACATCGCCGACGGCGAAGGCGACCTGACCCGCCGCTTGACCATCCAGAACCACGACGAATTCGGCGTGCTCGGCATCGCGTTCAATCGCTTCGTGGAGCGGATTCACACCTCGATCCGAGAAGTGTCTTCGGCCACCGAACACGTCAATGAAGTGGCCTTGCGGGTGGTCAGCGCCTCCAACTCCTCGATGATCAACTCCGACGAGCAGGCCAACCGCACCAACAGCGTCGCCGCGGCCATCAACGAGTTGGGGGCCGCCGCCCAGGAAATCGCCCGCAACGCCGCCCAGGCCTCTAATCAGGCCACCGATGCGCGGCACCTGGCCGAAGACGGGCAACACGTTGTCGAGCGCAATATCAAGGCGATGAACCAGTTGTCGCAAATGATCAGCGCCTCCAGCACCAATATCGAAGCGCTTAACAGCAAGACCGTGAACATCGGGCAGATCCTGGAAGTGATCACCAGCATTTCCCAGCAAACCAACTTGCTGGCCCTCAACGCGGCGATTGAAGCCGCACGGGCCGGGGAAGCCGGTCGCGGGTTCGCGGTCGTGGCCGATGAAGTGCGCAACCTGGCACACCGCACCCAGGAATCGGCGCAGCAAGTGCAGAAGATGATCGAGGAGCTGCAAGTCGGCGCGCGGGATTCGGTCAGCACCATGAGCGAAAGCCAGCGACACAGTCAGGACAGCGTGGAAATCGCCAACCTGGCGGGCGAGCGCCTGAACAGCGTGACCCAGCGCATCGGCGAGATTGACGGGATGAACCAGTCAGTCGCCACCGCTACCGAGGAACAGACCTCGGTGGTGGAGTCGATCAACATGGACATCACCGAGATCAACACCCTCAATCAGGAAGGTGTGGAAAACCTGCAATCGACGTTGCGCGCCTGTTCCGACCTGGAACAACAGGCAGCGCGCTTGAAACAACTGGTGGGCAGTTTCCGGATCTGATTCAACAGCGTCAGTGGCGGCCTTGCGCAGCGGCTGACGCCTGTTCTTCCGGCGAATCGGATGTGTCTTGCAGTTGCTCCCACAACTCGGCGGCACCTGGAAACTCGGTGCCGTCCTCACTGCTCAGGTCATCCGGGTCATATCGACTCAAACAACCTTCTCCCAGCGTCGCGGGAGCTTTGGACGTGGCTTTATCAAGTGGATCGCTCATTCTCCAATCCTCACCTGTTGCCAAAGAAAAAAGGGCCTGTAGCGATTTAACGCCCAGGCCCTTCACTCTTCAATCAAAACACTTCAATCAGAACACGACGGTCTTGTTGCCGTGCACCAGCACCCGGTCTTCCAGGTGATAGCGCAGGCCGCGAGCCAGCACCATCTTCTCGACATCACGGCCAAAACGCACCATGTCTTCGATGCTGTCGCTATGACTGACGCGTACCACGTCCTGCTCGATGATCGGACCTGCGTCCAGCTCTTCGGTAACATAGTGGCAGGTAGCACCGATCAGCTTTACACCACGCAGGGATGCCTGGTGATACGGCTTGGCACCCACAAACGACGGCAGGAAACTGTGGTGAATGTTGATCACCTTGCCAGCGTATTCACTGCACAGTTCCGGCGGCAGGATTTGCATGTAGCGCGCCAGCACCACGACGTCTGCATCGTGCTGTTTGACCAGGCGCGAGACTTCGGCAAATGCCGGCTCTTTGTCCTGCGGGTTGACCGGAACGTGGTAGTACGGGATGCCATGCCACTCGACCATGCTGCGCAGGTCGTCGTGATTGGAAATCACGCAGGAAATCTCGCAGTCCAGCTCGTCGCTGTGCCAGCGATGCAGCAAGTCCGCCAGGCAGTGGGACTCGCGACTGGCCATCAGGACCACGCGCTTTTTCTGTTCCGTGTCGGTAATGCGCCAGGTCATCGAGAACTCTTCGGCGATCGGCGCAAATGCCTCGCGAAATGCCTCAAGACCAAAGGGCAGCGTATCGGCACGAATTTCGTGACGCATGAAGAACCAACCGCTGAGATTGTCCGAGTGATGGCTCGCTTCGGTGATCCAGCCGTTATGGGAAGCCAGAAAGTTACTGACCTTGGCAACGATGCCAACCCGGTCCGGGCAAGCAATCACCAGCCGAAAAGTGCGCATTAGGGGGAAACTCCAGAACTTCACAAAGGCCGCCATTCTAGCGATTGCGCAGAAAAACTGCAGTATTCCTTAACCGTTATTCTGATCGCGAGCGTCAGCCCTGCCCCTTAATAGCGTAAGGTTTTACCCATTGTATGTGTGCAAACCCGTGGACTCAGGCAGTAAGCCAAGACTTAGCGAGAGTATCTTTAGCCTGTCGCCGTTAGTAATTAACTAAATTCCACGCTTTTGTCACAAACAACCAAAGTAAATTACATAAATGCAGTCTTAAATGTTTACTTGAGCAAACTGTCTGACTATTATTGGGCCACTATCCCCTTTCACCCCGCGCCCTACATAAGGTAGTCCTCATGTCCCTGATCAACGAATACCGCGCCACCGAAGAAGCTATCAAAGAGCTGCAAGCCCGTTTGAAGAACCTGTCCCAAGACGACAAACTGCAAACCGAGCTGGAATTCGAAGGCAAATTGCGCACCCTGATGGGCGAATACTCCAAATCCCTGCGTGACATCATCGCGCTGCTGGATCCAGAATCGAAAGTTAAAGCTCCACGTGGCGCCGTAAAAACTACCGGCACCAAGCGTGCACGCAAGGTTAAACAATACAAAAACCCGCATAACGGCGAAGTGATTGAAACCAAAGGTGGCAACCACAAGACTCTGAAAGAGTGGAAAGCCAAGTGGGGCGGCGACGTGGTTGAAGGCTGGGCTACCCTGCTGGGCTAAGCCTCACCAGGACGCCGCGTGATACGCAACGCAATAAAAAACGCCAGCTAGCTGGCGTTTTTTATTGTCCGTATTTTACCTGTGTGCCGATTACAGGCTCATTCGTGCGGCTAAAGAGTCAACATACTCCTGCCATTCATCAAGCACCCGCTGCTGAAACGGTGTAGCACTAACAGCCAACTCAAGACGCGCCTGCTTAAAAGCCTCAAGGGTGTTTGGCGCGCCCCATTGCGGGTCTGACAAACGTTGCTGACAGAAAACTCTCCAGCGTTGTTGCTCCTCACTATTCAAGGTGTCAGGGAAGTTACGCGCACGATAGCGAAATAATAATTCAGGCAAACGTTCATCATCGAAAGGCCATTGCTGACGCCCTAGTTGCGCAGGCTCGGCGACTCTCACTTGTTCACATAAACGTCGATCACGGTCACCGATAAAACCATCGTATAGCTGCTGCTCAGGATCAGCGGTTGGCGCAAAATCTTCCTCGGCGTAAATCAGCGCTAATTTATCGCGCCATAGTTCCTGTGCGTCGCTTAGCCGCAGGGCCCGCGCCTCACACTCATCCATATCCAGTTGCAGACGCTCGCGGTCTTGGGCCCGAAGCACGCTCAACGGTGCGACCACCGGGCAGCGATTGATGTGCAACAGTTTGAGCGGTACCGGCAACTCACCTTCGGCAAGGTCGTCACGACGGGTATATAGCCGCCGGCGCAACGTATCGGCGTCCTCGTCCAACAGCCCTTGGGGATCGAGCCCCAGGTCGCAGACGATCAACGCATTGCGATTGCGCGGGTGCCAGGCCAGAGGCAGCACCACGCCCAGGTAATGACGCTCGGCAGAAAAGCGACCGGAAATGTGCACCATCGGCTGCAACAAACGAATCTGGTCCATAACCCGTTGCTTACTGCGCAGTTGAAACAGCCAGTCATAGAGCTTGGGTTGTTTCTCGCGGATCAACCGCGCCAGGGCGATGGTGGCGCGCACATCGGACAAGGCATCGTGGGCCTGGCCGTGATCGATGCCGTTGGCACCCGTCAATCGCTCAAGCTTGAGGGTGACGCGCCCGTCCTGTTCCGGCCAGACGATCCCGTCCGGGCGCAGGGCATAGGCGGTGCGTACCACGTCGATCAGGTCCCAGCGGCTGTTGCCGCCCTGCCACTCCCGGGCATAGGGATCAAAAAAGTTGCGGTACAGACTGTAGCGCGTCATCTCGTCGTCAAAACGCAACGTGTTGTAGCCGGCCCCGCAGGTACCCGGGGTGGCCAGTTCGGCGTGTACGCGGGTCATGAAGTCGGCTTCGGCCAGGCCTTTTTCCGCCAGCACCCCGGGTGTGATGCCGGTAATCGCGCAGGCGGCCGGATGCGGCAGGATATCCTCGCTGGGCTGGCAGTAGAGATTGACCGGCGGCCCGACTTCGTTGAGTTCAAGGTCGGTGCGAATACCGGCTACCTGCAGCGGGCGGTCGCTACGCGGGTTGATGCCGGTGGTTTCATAGTCGTACCAGAAAATGGTGGTCACGGGCTATTCCTGTGCTGAAGACCGGCAAAGTCTAGGCGCTTGACGGCACCGGGGGCCAGCGCTGTGTTCACTGTACAAACATTCAGTAAATCGTTGAGTGGTTGCTTCCACCGTCGACACTGCTAGCATCCGTCTTTCCAACCCCGCCGCTGCCGCCCAGGCGCCAGCGCCGCACTGCCAAGGACCGCGATGCCATCTGCGCCACTGGACACCCGCTACCAGATCGAGACCCCGGAGGGCGTCGACCTGCCCCTGCGCCCGGCCGGCCTGCTGGTTCGCTCACTGGCCTTTGCCTTCGACCTGGGGTTGCGCGGCCTGATTCTTGGCATCCTGTTCATCGCCCTCGCGTTTCTCGGCAACCTGGGCATTGGCTTGGGCTCGCTGCTGCTGTTCCTCGTCAGTTGGTGGTACATGGTGCTGTTCGAAGTGCTTAACCAGGGCTGCTCGCCCGGTAAGCAGATCATGGGCCTGCGGGTGGTACAGGACGACGGCACGCCCATCGGCTGGTCCGCCTCGCTGATCCGCAACCTGCTGCGTTTTGTCGACATGCTGCCCTTCGGCTACTTCCTCGGCGCCATCAGCTGCCTGCAACACCCCAACTTCAAACGCCTGGGTGACCTGGCGGCCGGGACGCTGGTGATCTATCGCGAACAACCCCTTTCCCGTCCGCAGGTGCCGCAAGCCCCGGCACTGCGCCTGCCGTTCGCCCTTGAGCTGAACGAACAACGGGCGATTCTCAGCTTCGCCGAACGCCAGGGCGAACTCTCCGCCGAGCGAATCAACGAACTGGCCGCGATCCTGGCCACTCCCCTGCAAGTCTCCCCTGCCCGCGCCGTGGCGGAACTGAACGGCGTGGCTCGCGGATTGTTGGGGCCAGCATGAAGCAGAGTTTTTTCGAAAGCCGCCACCAAGCACAATGGCAAGCCTTTGCCACGCAACTGACACAGCTTGAAAAAGGCAACGCCAAGCGCGCTGACTTCACCGACTTCCCTCATCAGTACCGGCAGTTGTGCCAACACCTGGCCCTGGCCCAGGAGCGTGGCTACAGCAGCTACCTGGTTGACCCGTTGCAGCAGCTTGCCTTGCGCGGCCACCAGCAGTTGTATCGGCATCGCAGCCAGTTGGGCGCAAACGTACTGAGCTTCCTGCTGGCCGACTTCCCCAGGCTGGTTCGCGCGCAATGGCCGTTCGTGCTGGCCGCCAGCCTGCTGTTCTTTGGCAGCCTGATCGGCATCGCGTTGCTGGTGTACCTGTATCCAGACCTGATCTACAGCATCGTCAGCCCCCAACAAGTGGCTGAGATGCAAAGCATGTACGACCCGGATGCCAGCCGCCTGGGCCGGGCAGCCGAACGTGCCTCCAGCGAAGACTGGATGATGTTTGGCTACTACGTGATGCACAACATCGGCATCGCGTTCCAGACCTTTGCCGCCGGGCTGTTGTTCGGCCTGGGCAGCGTGTTTTTCCTGTTCTTCAACGGCCTGATCATTGGTGCCGTTGCCGGGCACCTGACACAAATCGGCTACGGCCAAACCTTCTGGTCTTTCGTGATTGGCCATGGCGCCTTCGAACTCAGCGCCATCGCCCTGGCAGGCGCGGCCGGCCTGCAACTGGGCTGGGCGTTGATTGCGCCGGGGCAACTGACGAGAGGTGAATCCCTGCGACTGGCCGCACGTAAAAGCGTGCAGATGATTTGCGGTGTGATGGTGTTCCTGCTGATCGCCGCGTTTATCGAGGCGTACTGGTCTTCCACCAATGCCGTGGCGCCGTGGATCAAGTACCTGGTGGGCACCACCCTCTGGTTGCTGATGGCCGCCTACCTGCTGCTTGCCGGACGGAACCGCCATGCGCCTGAGTGATGCCAGCGTCGTGATCCGCCCGCGTACCTCCTGGGAAGCCATGGACCTCGGCATCCTGCTGGCCCGCGAACATCGGCTGCTGCTGATGAGCAGCTGGGCCATCGTGACCTTGCCGATCTTCGCGCTGTTCAGCGTGCTGCTGTGGAATCATCCCTCCACCGCGCTGTTACTGTTCTGGTGGTTAAAACCGGCATTCGACCGCCTGCCACTGTATATCCTGTCCAGGGCCCTGTTCGGCGAAACACCCAGCCTGAAACGAGCCCTGCGCCACTCGCCGCGCCTGCTCAAGGGCCAACTGCTGGCCAGCCTGACCTGGCGACGCTTCAACCTGAGCCGCAGCTTCGTGATGCCGGTGGTCCAGCTCGAAGGCCTGCAAGGCCAGGCGCGCCAACAACGTCTTGGTGTGCTGCAACAACGCAATGCCGGCGCCGCACGCTGGCTGACCCTGATCGGGGTGCATCTGGAAATCGCCCTGTGGTTCGGGTTGATGGCCGTGTTCTATTTTTTCCTGCCGCAAGAGGTCGAACGGGACTGGGACTGGCAACAGCTGGTGCTCACAGCGGGGCACGACTGGCTCTGGCTGGAACACCTGACCAACGCCTTCTACGCGCTGATCCTGGTGTTCTGGGAGCCTATCTATGTCGCCTGCGGTTTCAGCCTGTACCTGAACCGCCGCACCGTACTGGAAGCCTGGGACCTGGAGCTGGTGTTCCGCCGATTGCGCCAGCGCCTGAGCGGTGTGGCGCCGGTCCTGCTGCTGGTGATCGGGCTGATGCTGGTTCCGCCGCTCCCATCGGCATGGGCCGATGAACCGGCTCCCCAAAAACAGCTGAGTACACAATCGGCCAGTCAGTCGATCAAGGCGCTGTTGGAGCAGCCACCGTTCAAAAACTCCGAGACCGTCACCCGCTACCGCTTCGGCGAAGAAAAAGCGGCGGACAAAAACAAACCGGCTGATGACGGCAAGTTGCCGGCCTGGCTGGAAGCATTGCTGAAAAACCTCAACAGCGATTCGTTCAAGCACATCGCGAAGGGCCTTGAAGTACTGCTCTGGGGGTTGCTGGTGGGTGGCCTGGCACTGGTGATCTGGCGCTACCGCGACTGGCTGCATGCCTTTGTCAGCCGCCGCAGCCCACGCAAGCCGAAGGCTGCCAAGCCCGCCCCCTCGCAGTTGTTCGGCCTCGAACTGGGGGCAGACACCTTGCCCGAAGACATCGCCGGCACCGCCGAACAGCTCTGGGCGACACAGCCTCGGGAAGCCCTCGGTTTGCTTTACCGTGGCTTGCTCAGCCGACTGCTGCACGACTTCAACCTGCCGCTGAAAAACGCCGACACGGAAGGCCAGGTCCTGGAGCGTATCCGCCAACTGCAACAGCCGCAGTTACTGGCGTTCAGCGATGAGCTGACCCGCTACTGGCAAAACCTTGCCTATGGCCACCGCCTGCCGCCTGCCCTCGCGCAACAACAGCTATGCAGCAGTTGGCGAGCCCTGTTCGGCTCGGGAGCTGCGCAATGAACCGGCCATTGCTGTGGGTCGGACTGCTCGTGGCGGGCCTGCTCGCAGCAGGCGGTTTTTATGCCTGGCACAAGGCGATCCCGTATCAGGAGGTGGTCGATCGCGGCCCTTCGCCCGAAGCCCTCGCCAACCCTTACCTGGCGGCGGAACACTTTCTACGCCAGCAAGGCCTGGTGGTGGAGCACGCCAACAGCCTGGAACGGCTGGCCAGTCTTTCGCCCAAAGGCAACAGCCTGTTGCTGCTGGGCGAGCGCAGTAACATGAGCCCACCGCAGGTCGAGCAATTGCTGCAATGGACACAGGCTGGCGGCCACCTGCTGCTCGTCGCAGAGGCACTGTGGGATGACGACACCGGTAAAAGTGGTGACCTGCTGCTGGACCGCGTGCAGATACACCAATCCTTCAGTGAAGAGTTCGACGCTCCAGCACCCGCGCGTAAAAAGAAAACACCGGACCTGACCAAACTCTATGTGGACAACGAAACGGCCCCGGCCTATTTCAGCTTCGACACCGACTTCAATCTCACCGACCCCAGGCACCTGGCGCAATTCTCGGCCAACAGTGCCAAGTCGACGCACCTGATGCAGATTAACCTCGGGCAAGGCCGTGTGACCGTGATCACCGACAGCGACCTGTGGAAAAGCCCGGCCATTGGTCAATACGATAACGCCTGGCTGCTTTGGTACCTGAGTCAGGGGACGCAGGTCACGCTGCGGTTCAACACCGATATCGAGGATCTGTTCAGTCTGTTGCTGCGCTATTTCCCCCAGGCTCTGGTGGCACTCGCCGCATTGATCGCCCTGGGGTTATGGCACGCCAGCCTGCGCCAGGGCCCGATCCGGCAACCAGCCCCCAAGGCACGTCGGCAATTGCAGGAACATTTGAAAGCCAGTGCCGACTTCCTGCTGCGCCGCAGCGGCCAAAACAGCTTGTTGCAAGCCTTGCAGCGCGACATCCAACGTACGGCGAGGCGCCGTCATCCCGGGTTCGAACACCTCGACACTGCCGAACAATCGCGGGTGCTTGAACGCCTGACCCGCCAACCCTCCCTCGTCATCAGCCAGGCCCTCGGCCCACTCCCGGCAAAACGGCTCTCCAGTGCCGACTTCAGCCGCCAGGTGGCTAGCCTGCAAACCCTCAGGAATGCCCTATGAGCGAATTTCCAGCCGCAGACCCGATCCAGCGCGCCAGCCAACTGGCCCAGGCCTTGCGCGTCGAACTGCGCAAGGCGGTCATCGGCCAGGACCAGGTGATCGATGACGTGCTCACGGCATTGATCGCGGGTGGCCACGTACTGCTGGAAGGTGTTCCCGGCTTGGGCAAAACCTTGCTGGTTCGAGCCCTGGCACGCTGTTTTGGTGGCGAGTTCGCACGCATCCAGTTCACCCCGGACCTGATGCCCAGCGATGTGACAGGCCATGCCGTCTACGACCTGCATACCGAACAGTTCAAGCTGCGCAAGGGGCCGTTGTTTACCAACCTGCTGTTGGCTGACGAGATCAACCGTGCTCCGGCAAAAACCCAGGCGGCGTTGCTGGAAGCCATGCAGGAACGCCAGGTAACCCTCGAAGGCGAGGCGCTGCCCATCGGCCAACCGTTCATGGTACTGGCCACCCAGAACCCCATCGAGCAGGAAGGCACTTACCCATTGCCCGAGGCCGAACTGGATCGTTTCATGCTCAAGGTGCGCATGGACTACCCCGAGGCGCAGCAGGAACTGGACATGGTGCGCGAAGTCACCCGTTCGTCCCGCGCCGACATGCTCGACGTGCAACCGCTGCGAACGGTGCTGCACGCCGAAGATGTGTTGCAGCTGCAACAGATCGCCAGTGGGCTGGCGCTGGATGAGCAGGTGCTCGACTACGCCGTACGGCTGGCCCGCACCACCCGCAGTTGGCCAGGCCTGACCATCGGCGCGGGCCCTCGGGCCTCCATCGCTCTGGTGCGTGGCGCACGAGCCCGGGCTTTGCTGCGCGGTGGCGAGTTTGTCACCCCGGACGATATCAAAGGCTGCGCCCTGGCCGTACTGCGCCATCGGGTGCGCATTGCCCCGGAGCTGGATATCGACGGGCTGGAAGTCGACCAGGTGCTCAAGCAACTGCTGGACCAAGTCCCGGCGCCACGGCAATGACCCGCCCATGAGACCGACCCGCCTGCTATTGATCTGGCTCGGTGTGCTGCTGGGCCTGAGCATCCTGCTCGGCGCACTGGTGGCGCTGCAGGTCAAGGTGCCAGACACCCTGCACGCCGTGACGTGGGGCCTGCTGCTGGCCCTGTTGTTACTGGCCCTGCTGGATGCCGGCCGTTTGCGTCGCCGCCCGTCCCCGCGCGTGCGACGGCAGATGCCCGGGAGCCTGGCGCTGGGTCGCTGGGGCGAGGTGCGGGTGACGCTGGACCACGACTATTCCCAGCCACTGGTGCTCCAGGTATTCGATCATGTACCGGACGGTTTGACGGTGCAGAACCTGCCGCAGTCCATCGACCTGCGACCCGGCGAGCAGAGTGAATTGGGCTACCGGTTAAAACCTCAAAGGCGCGGGCATTTCAGTTTTACCCGTTGCGAAGTTCACCTTCCCAGCCCACTCGGATTGTGGTCGGCACGGCGGTTGATAGACGTCAGCGATGCCACCCGGGTCTACCCGGACTTCGCGCGCCTGTACGGCGCGCAGTTGCTGGCGGTGGACAACTGGCTCAACCAGCTCGGCGTACGCCAGCGCCAACGACGCGGGCTGGGCATGGAGTTTCATCAACTGCGTGAATTTCGCGAGGGCGACAGCCTGCGCCAGATCGACTGGAAAGCCACCGCTCGGCAACGCACGCCCATTGCCCGGGAGTACCAGGACGAGCGCGACCAGCAGATCATGTTCATGCTCGATTGTGGCCGGCGCATGCGCAGCCAGGACGCCGAACTGTCGCACTTCGACCACGCCCTCAATGCATGCCTGCTGCTCAGCTATGTCGCCCTGCGCCAAGGCGATGCCGTCGGGCTCTGCACGTTTGCCTGCGACCAGCCGCGTTACCTCGCGCCGGTCAAGGGCAGCGGCCAGCTCAACCTGCTGCTGAATGCGGTGTATGACCTGGACACTTCCCGGCGTACGGCCGATTACCAGGCAGCCGCCAGCCAACTGCTAGCCCGGCAGAAACGTCGTTCGTTGGTGATCGTAGTGACCAATTTGCGCGATGAGGATGATGAAGAATTGCTGGGCGCCGTTAAACGCATCAGTCGCCAGCACCGGGTGCTGGTTGCCAGCCTGCGGGAGGAAGTCCTTGACCAGTTGCGCCAGGCCCCCGTGCAAACCCTGCCCGAAGCCCTGGCCTATTGCGGGAATGTCGACTATCTCAATACCCGGGACGAACTCCATGACCGCTTGAACGCCCACGGGCTTTCGGTACTGGACACGCTGCCTTCGGAAATGGGAGCCGCCCTGGTGACCCGCTACCTGGGCTGGAAAAAAGCCGGCGTACTATGAATGCTGGTGCACTGTCTCTAGGCAGAGGCCTGCAAGGGATCAAAGCTGAAGTAACTCAACAGTGCGTTGATCACCTCCCCATATTCGGCAGGCGCCTGGGAAATACGAAACCCGGAGTCGTAATGCTTGGGGTTTATATCCTCATGGCACCACAGGCAGGTAGCCGTGAGGTCCACCGCATGTACCTCGCCCTCAGGCCCCGGGATCTTCAAGCGCAACTCGAACTCCACGTCGACCATCATGGGTAATTGGCTGATCAACATCAGGCCCTGCTCGGAGAGATTGCCCAAATAGCCAATAGGTTTGTCTGTGAGGCGATTGAACACTTGAAGGAAGCAAGGTAACTGATGCCGCTTGATCCGTCGGGGAGTAAACATGATGAGGTCGCCATCCAATGGCCATGATTGTGGCCGCTCCAGTGATTCGAAACGAGCCCAAAGGCCCGCTCTCCCCGGATATCGGTGCGACAACGGCAAAAGCGTTGCCACTTTACGGCTGCCAAATCCGGGTATTCCATCCGTTCGAATAGAAACCTATACAAACTGACACTCAAAGATTAGCCCAAGACTGGCAACGAGCCAGCTATGGCATGACAAATATCATTACAACGACGCCGGACGCGGCCGGGCGGCACTCGCGCCGGGGTAATGCCCCAGTTGTTGCAGGGTATCCAGCCGCGCGCGTGCCCGGAAAGCATATTCGCTCGCCGGGTACTGGCTGATGATGAACTGATAAGTCTGCGCCGCATCGACAAACAATTTCTCGCGCTCCAGGCACTGCCCGCGCAACATCGAGACTTCCGGTTGCACGTAGCGCCGGGAACGACTTTCACGGTCGACCTGGGACAACTCAAGGGTGACCCGCTGGCAATCGCCCACACCGTAGGCGCGGTACGCATTGTTCAAATGATGGTCCATCGACCAACGGGTGCAGCCGACAACACTGACGGCCAGGGCAGCAATGATCACGATTCGCATGGGGGTTCTCCTGTCTTGTGCAGTGTATCGACCCTTCATCGAAAATCTTCAAGGTTGTTCATCTGTTCATGCAGAGTGAAAACAAGCGAATCATCGATAAGTAGTGCAAACGAACAATGACTACAACCAAAGAGCATAGTAGCCTTCCTCAGCGCTTGAACTCAGGAGTCCGTGCATGTCCGTCCGTCGTACCAAAATCGTCGCCACCCTTGGCCCGGCCAGTAACTCGCCGGAAGTCCTCGAACAGCTGATTCTGGCTGGCCTGGACGTTGCCCGTCTGAACTTCTCCCACGGCACCCCGGACGAGCACAAGGCTCGCGCCAAGCTGGTGCGTGAACTGGCCGCCAAACATGGCCGCTTCGTTGCACTGTTGGGTGACCTGCAAGGCCCGAAAATCCGTATCGCCAAATTCACCAACAAGCGAATCGAGCTGAAGATCGGTGACCAGTTCACTTTCTCCACCAGCCATCCGCTGACCGAGGGCAACCAGCAAGTCGTGGGTATCGACTACCCGGACCTGGTGAAAGACTGCGGCGTCGGCGACGAGCTGCTGCTGGACGACGGTCGCGTGGTGATGCGCGTCGACACCGCAACCCCGACCGAACTGAACTGCACCGTGATCATCGGCGGCCCGCTGTCGGATCACAAAGGCATCAACCGTCGCGGCGGTGGCCTCACCGCTCCAGCCCTGACTGAAAAAGACAAGGCCGACATCAAGCTCGCCGCCGAAATGGAAGTGGACTACCTCGCGGTCTCCTTCCCGCGTGACGCCGCCGACATGGAATACGCCCGTAAACTGCGCGACGAAGCCGGCGGTACTGCCTGGCTGGTGGCGAAGATCGAACGCGCCGAAGCCGTGGCCGATGACGAAACCCTCGACGGCCTGATCAAGGCTTCCGACGCAGTGATGGTTGCCCGTGGCGACCTCGGCGTGGAAATCGGTGACGCCGAGCTGATCGGTATCCAGAAGAAAATCATCCTGCACGCACGTCGCCACAATAAAGCGGTGATCGTTGCGACCCAGATGATGGAGTCGATGATCCAGAACCCGATGCCGACCCGTGCCGAAGTGTCCGACGTGGCCAACGCCGTGCTCGACTACACCGACGCCGTGATGCTCTCGGCTGAAAGTGCGGCGGGCCCGTACCCGCTGGAAGCCGTGCAGGCCATGGCGCGCATCTGCGTCGGCGCTGAAAAGCACCCGACCAGCAAGACCTCCAGCCACCGTATCGGCAAGGTCTTCGAAAGCTGCGACCAGAGCATCGCGCTCGCCGCCATGTACACCGCCAACCACTTCCCGGGCGTGAAAGCGATCATCGCCTTGACCGAAAGTGGCTACACGCCGTTGATCATGTCGCGCATCCGCTCCTCGATCCCGATCTACGCGTTCTCCCCGCACCGCGAAACCCAGGCCCGCGCGGCCATGTTCCGTGGTGTCTACACCGTACCGTTCGACCCGGCATCGCTGCCGCCTGAGCAAGTCAGCCAGGCCGCGATCGACGAGTTGCTCAAGCGCGGTGTTGTGGAGAAAGGCGACTGGGTCATCCTGACCAAGGGCGACAGCTACCACACCATCGGCGGCACCAACGGCATGAAGATCCTGCACGTTGGCGACCCAATGGTCTGAGTGACACGCTGAAAAACAAAAGCCCCGCCATGTGAATGGCGGGGCTTTTTGCATTCCAGGTTGGCTTTTGTATTGGCTTCACTGGCCTCTTCGCGAGCAAGCCCGCTCCCACTTTCGACCGTATTTCTTCAGGATGTACTCGGTTAAATGTGGGAGCGGGCTTGCTCGCGAAGACGTCCGACCAGTCAACACACATTCATCGCCGAGTGATAAAAGCCGACAACGCCGCAATCGCTTCCGGCGACTTCAACCGCTGGGTAAACAACGCGCCCTCCTCCTCGATCACCTTGCGCAACTGTTCGCGATCGACGCTTTTCATCAGATGCTTGCTGACCTGCACCGCACCCGGCGCCAGGGTTTCAAACCGTGCGGCGACTTCCCGCGCCTTGGCCAACGCCGATTCGCCGCTGCCCAATGCCTCAGTGGCAATGCCCCAAGCGGCAGCCTGCTCACCGGTAAAGCCTTCACCCAATAGCAACAACTCCGCCGCCTTGGCATGCCCCAGCAAGCGCGGCAGGATCAAGCTGGAACCAAACTCCGGACACAGCCCCAGGTTAACGAACGGCATGCGCAACCGCGCGTCCCGGCTGACATACACCAGGTCACAATGCAGCAGCAGCGTCGTACCAATCCCCACCGCCACGCCCGCCACTGCCGCAATCACCGGCTTGCGGCAATTGAGCAAGCTGCGCATGAAGTGAAACACCGGGCTGTCGAGATCAGCCGGCGGTTGTTCAAGGAAGTCGCCAATATCGTTACCGGCGGTGAAGCACTCACTGGTGCCCTGGATCAACACAGTGTTGACGCTGATATCGGCATCCGCCTGCTCCAGTGCCTCGGCCAGTTGGCTGTACATGGCGCGGGTCAGGGCGTTTTTTTTGTCCGGGCGGTTGAGCTGCAGGATCAGCAACCCGCGCTCGCGTTGCTGCAGGATGGCGTCGGTCATGGTAAATCTCGCGGCTGGAAAATTCAGCGCTCAACCACGGGGCAGGAACACATCGGCCAGCAGTTGATTGCGCGGCAGTCCGGCCAGGAACAGGCGCTTGGAAAAGGCCTCGACGCTGGCAGGGTGCCCGCAGAGTAAGGCCAGAGTTTGCCGGGAAACAAGCCGCAGTTGCGCCAAAGCGTCAGTCGACCCGGCCGCCGTCCATAGCTCGACCGTCACGTTCGGATGCGCTGCAGCCAGCTGCGCCAACGGCTCGGCCAGATAATGACCGCCAGCGTCATGAGCCAGGTGAATGACCCGGATGGCGCCTTGGTGATCCTGGCGCAAGGCCTCACGTAACACGCCCCACAGCGGGCCTAGTCCGGTGCCCGAGGCCAGCAGCCAGAGCGGCCGGGATTGCCAGTCGGGGTCGTACTGCAACGCCCCGCCCCGCAGTTCGCCCAGGCGCAGGCTGTCACCGGCCTTGAACTGGCGGGCGGCGTCGCTGAACTCGCCGGGCAGGCGGCAATCGATATGAAACTCGAGAAACGGATCTTCCTGGGGCAGGCTGGCCAGAGAGTAAGGCCGCGCAATGCTGCCCGCCCACAGCACCAAATGCTGCCCCGCCCGGTAGCGCAAGCCGCGCTCGGGTTGCAGCCGCAGGCGTAGCACCGTCGGGCTCATCCAATCGACGCTCAGCACCGTCGCGGGCAGCCCGTCACGCAGCGGGTCAAACGCCTCGACCTGCAAATCACCCGCGACCTGGCACTGACAGGCCAGGCGCCAGCCGTCCTGGCGTTGCGCCGGGCTCAGGGCTTCTGGTTGATTGTCCCGAAGGTCACCCTGGCAACGCACCAGGCAGGCATGGCAACTGCCGGCGCGGCAGCTGTAAGGCACAGCCACACCCGCCTGGTTCAGGGCATCCAGCAAGTTGCTGCCGGCGGCTACCGACCAGTGGCGTTCGCCGACGTGAAGTTCAGGCATAAAACTCTTCAACTGTAGGAGCGAGCTTGCTCGCGAAGGTCGCTAACGATAACGCGGGGAGGCTGGCGAAACCCATCAGATTCACGTTTTTCGCGAGCAAGCTCGCTCCTACAGTGAATCGGGCCTGGCACTCATGACCATAGTCGGGTGTATCAGCCACCGTGGCGGGTTATACTGCCGCGCCTTTTTAGCGTCGCGCCAGCACCATACGGCGTGCCTTGGAAAGGTGCCTTCAGCCGACCGACTCACCCTACTGAAGACACCTTTATTGAATGTTCCCTTATAGAGGAGCGCGACTCATGACCGTGATCAAGCAAGACGACCTGATTCAGAGCGTTGCCGACGCCCTGCAATTCATTTCCTATTACCATCCCGTTGACTTCATCCAGGCGATGCACGAAGCCTACCTGCGCGAAGAATCGCCAGCGGCCCGTGACTCCATGGCACAGATCCTGATCAACTCGCGCATGTGTGCCACCGGCCACCGCCCGATCTGCCAGGACACCGGCATCGTCACCGTATTCGTACGTGTAGGCATGGACGTGCGCTGGGATGGCGCCACCATGAGCCTGGACGACATGATCAACCAAGGCGTGCGCCAGGCCTACAACCTGCCCGAAAACGTCCTGCGGGCTTCGATCCTCGCCGACCCGGCCGGTGCGCGTAAAAACACCAAGGACAACACCCCTGCGGTGATCCACTACTCCATCGTCCCGGGTAACACCGTGGAAGTGGACGTGGCCGCCAAGGGCGGTGGTTCCGAGAACAAGTCGAAAATGGCCATGCTCAACCCGTCCGACTCGATCGTCGACTGGGTACTGAAGACCGTTCCGACCATGGGCGCCGGCTGGTGCCCACCGGGCATGCTCGGCATCGGCATCGGCGGCACCGCCGAGAAAGCCGCGGTGATGGCCAAGGAAGTGTTGATGGAATCCATCGACATCCACGAGCTGAAGAAGCGCGGCCCGTCCAACCGTATCGAAGAGATGCGCCTGGAGCTGTTCGAGAAGGTCAACCAACTGGGCATCGGCGCCCAGGGCCTGGGTGGCCTGACCACCGTGCTCGACGTGAAAATCATGGACTACCCGACCCACGCGGCCTCGCTGCCGGTGTGCATGATCCCCAACTGCGCCGCCACCCGTCATGCGCACTTCGTGCTCGACGGTTCGGGCCCCGCGTCGCTGGAAGCGCCACCGCTGGACGCCTACCCGGAAATCGTCTGGGAAGCCGGCCCGTCGGCCCGTCGCGTCAACCTCGACACCCTGACCCCGGAAGACGTGCAGAGCTGGAAGCCGGGCGAAACCGTACTGCTCAACGGCAAGATGCTCACCGGTCGCGACGCGGCGCACAAGCGCATGGTCGAGATGCTGAACAAGGGCGAAACCCTGCCGGTGGACCTCAAGGGTCGCTTTATCTACTACGTCGGCCCGGTTGATCCGGTGCGCGAAGAAGTCGTTGGGCCTGCCGGTCCGACCACCGCCACGCGGATGGACAAGTTCACCCGCCAGATCCTCGAGCAAACCGGCCTGTTGGGCATGATCGGCAAATCCGAGCGCGGCCCGACCGCTATCGAAGCGATCAAGGACCACAAGGCGGTTTACCTGATGGCAGTGGGTGGCGCGGCTTACCTGGTGGCCCAGGCCATCAAGAAATCCCGCGTCGTGGCGTTCGCCGAGCTGGGCATGGAAGCGATCTACGAGTTCGACGTGAAAGACATGCCGGTCACCGTTGCAGTGGACAGCAAGGGCGAGTCGGTACACATCACCGGTCCTGCCATCTGGCAGAAAAAGATCAGTGAAAGCCTGGCGGTAGAAGTGCAGTAAGCATTTCCCCTTCAAGGATAAAAGGCGACCACTACGGTCGCCTTTTTTTGTGCCATGCAACTCTCACTGTGGCGAGGGAGCTTGCTCGCGCTGGACCGGGCTAGCGCTCCAGTGCGCAGCGCTCCCATTTTTTTCGGGCCGCTACGCGCCCCAGCGGGAGCAAGCTCCCTCGCCACAACAGCCATGCGCTGCGTGCTATGGTGCTCGCCCCTCATTGCACTGTTCATCTTCGTATGATCGCGATTCCCCGCCCGTTGCGTTTGACCTTCTACTCCCTGCTGATCATCGCCGGCGCGATGCTGGCTGCCGCACTGGCCACCCGCCACGCCGAACGCCTGGCCCTGGTGGATGACGCTGCCCGTGCCAATCAGCAACTCGCGCTGTACGCCAACTCCCTGCACACCCTGATCGAACGCTACCGCGCCCTGCCCGCCGTACTGGCACTGGACTCGGAAATGATCAGCGCCTTGAAGGGCCCGCTGGACACTGCCACCCAGGATTTGCTCAACCGCAAACTGGAGCGCATCAACGGCGCCGCCCAGTCTTCCACACTGGAACTGATGGACCGCAACGGCCTGGCCGTGGCCGCCAGCAACTGGAATTTGCCCAGCAGTTATGTGGGGCATAACTATGCGTTTCGCCCGTACTTCAGCCAAACCCTGAGCCAAGGCACCGGACGCTTTTATGCGGTGGGGGTGACTACCGGGATTCCGGGGTATTTCCTCTCCAATGCGGTGGTTGGCGAAAACGAACAGTTCCTCGGTGCCATGGTGGTCAAGCTGGAGTTCCCGGAACTGGAACGCGAGTGGGCTCAGGGCAACGACCTGCTGCTGGTCAGCGATGCCCGGGGCATTGTGTTTATCGCCAATCAACCGGGCTGGCGCTACCGCGCACTGCGTGCGTTGTCGGACAGCGACCATGCCGAACTCAAGGCCACTCGCCAATACGACAAGAAACAGCTGCTGCCGCTGGACGCCGAAGTCCTGCAGCGATTTGATGAAAACAGCCACCTGATGCGCGTCGACGGCCCCGACGGCAAGGCCAACTACATCTGGGAATCCCTGCCGCTGAAAGCCGAAGGCTGGACCTTGCACCTGTTGCGCAAGCCACAGGTTGCCTTTGAGGACCAACGCAATGCCGGCCTCGCCGCCGCCGGTTCGTGGCTGGCGCTGGTGTTCCTGGTGCTGTTCCTGACCCAACGCTGGCGCCTGGCCCGCCTGCGCCAGCGCAGCCGCGAAGAACTCGAACAATTGGTGGAAGAACGCACCCGCGCCCTGCGTACCGCCCAGGATGGTTTGGTGCAGTCCGCCAAACTGGCGGCGCTGGGGCAAATGTCAGCGGCCCTGGCCCACGAAATCAACCAGCCACTGACCGCCCAGCGCATGCAGCTGGCGACCCTGCGGCTGCTGTTGGATCACGGCCGGGTGGACGACGCCTACCAGGCCCTGACGCCTCTGGACGATATGCTCACGCGCATGGCCGCGCTCACCGGCCACCTCAAGACCTTCGCCCGCAAGAGCCCCAGCGGCCTGCGCGAACGGCTCGACCTGGCCACGGTGGTGGACCAGTCCCTGCATTTGCTCGACGCCCGCCTACGGGACGAAGCCATCGGTACCGTCCTCGATTTGACCCGCCCGGCCTGGGTACGTGGCGACGCGATCCGCCTGGAACAGGTGCTGATCAACCTGCTGCGCAACGCCCTCGACGCCATGGCCGACAAACCCCGCAAACGCCTCGAAATCCGCCTGCACGCCGATCAACAGCTGTGGTGCCTGACCGTCAGCGACAGCGGTGGCGGGATTGCCGAAGAAAATCTCAACAGCGTGTTCGACCCGTTCTTCACCACCAAGCCGGTGGGCGACGGGCTCGGTTTGGGGCTCGCAGTGTCGTACGCTATCGTCCACGAACTCGGCGGCCGCCTGAACGCCGGTAATCACGGTGACGGGGCGATCTTTACCCTGACCTTGCCCATCGCCCTGGAGACACCTGACCTATGTTGAACGCGGTGATTGTGGTCGATGACGAAGCCAGCATTCGCACGGCCGTCGAGCAATGGCTGAGCCTGTCGGGCTTTGACGTGCAGTTGTTCAGCCGCGCCGAGGAATGCCTGGCGCAATTGCCCAGGGACTTTCCCGGGGTGATCCTGAGCGACGTGCGCATGCCCGGCCTCAGCGGCCTGGAGTTGCTGGCCGAAGTGCAGCGGCGCGACGCCGACCTGCCGGTGATTCTGCTCACCGGCCACGGCGATGTGCCGATGGCCGTCGAAGCCATGCGCGACGGCGCCTACGACTTCCTCGAAAAACCCTTCAGCCCCGAAGCCCTGCTCAGCAGCCTGCGCCGGGCGCTGGACAAGCGCGGGCTGGTCTTGGAAAACCGCCGCTTGCATCAACAGGCCGATCACCGGGCCCAGCTGGAATCGAGCCTGCTGGGGGTGTCGCGAGGTTTGCAGAACCTGCGCCGGCAAGTGCTGGACCTGGCGGGCCTGCCGGTCAATGTGTTGATTCGCGGCGAAACCGGCAGCGGCAAGGAACTGGTCGCCCGTTGCCTGCATGATTTCGGCCCCCGGGCGAAGAAACCATTTGTGGCGCTGAACTGCGCGGCGATTCCCGAGCAGCTGTTTGAAGCCGAGTTGTTCGGCCATGAAAGTGGCGCGTTTACCGGTGCCCAAGGCAAGCGCATCGGCAAGCTGGAGTATGCCGACGGTGGCACGCTGTTTCTCGATGAGATTGAAAGCATGCCCCTGGCCCAGCAGGTGAAATTGCTGCGGGTGTTGCAGGAGCAGAAACTGGAACGGCTCGGTTCCAATCAAAGCATCAAGGTGGACTTGCGGATCATCGCCGCCACCAAGCCCGACCTGCTGGAAGAAGCCCGCGCCGGGCGTTTTCGTGAGGATTTGGCCTACCGCCTGACCGTCGCGCAACTGCGCCTGCCACCGCTGCGGGAACGCCGGGAAGACATTCCGCTGCTGTTCGAACACTTCGCGCAAA
Source organism: Pseudomonas sp. ATCC PTA-122608 (assembly GCF_001952855.1). GTDB lineage: Bacteria > Pseudomonadota > Gammaproteobacteria > Pseudomonadales > Pseudomonadaceae > Aquipseudomonas. The sequence goes on from NZ_LPNO01000052.1 coordinate 65,490, forward strand.
GCGCTGCCGAACGCCTGGGCCGCAGCTTCGCTCCGTTGAGCGGGCCGGCGCTGGGCCGCCTGCTCAGCCATGACTGGCCGGGCAACGTGCGGGAACTGGCCAACGTCGCTGAACGCCAAGTGCTGGGGCTGGGTGAACCGGAGCCGGAAGGCATCGAAGCCGGGCAATCATTGGCGGCGCAGCAGGAAGCGTTTGAAGCCCATTGCCTGAAAGCCGCGTTGACCCGGCACAAGGGCGATATCAAGGCGGTGCTGGCCGAGCTGCAGCTGCCCCGGCGCACCTTCAATGAAAAAATGCAGCGCCATGGCTTGGCGCGGGACACGTTCCTCTAATCCGATCGTTCCCACGCTCTGCATGGGAATGCAGCTCTGGACGCTCCGCGTCCGCCCTTAAAATCGTGACGCGGAGCGTCACAGGATGCGCTCCCACGCAGAGCGTGGGAGCGATCTTCGTCGGCGGATTTCCGCTCATCACCCATCAATCATCAGCGACTTTCCGCTCAATAAAATTCTGCAACCCTTCTAGACCGGGCCTTCACCTGTTTGGCACAGCTTCTGCTATAGCCCAGCCAGGCTGCGCTTGCGCGCGCTCCACAAAAACAATTAGATGAAGGATCCTTAAATGGATAACTCCAACTCCCTGCCTCTGGGGTCGGCGGCTGCGCCGGCAAAAGTTCGCACCACTTCCAGCCGCATCAAGTCGATCTTCAGCGGATCGGTCGGCAACATGGTCGAGTGGTACGACTGGTACGTCTACGCTGCATTCTCCCTGTACTTCGCCAAGGCCTTTTTCCCGAAAGGCGACACCACCGCCCAACTCTTGAACACCGCCGCGATCTTCGCCGTGGGTTTCCTGATGCGTCCGATCGGTGGCTGGCTGATGGGCCTGTACGCCGACAAAGTCGGGCGTAAAAAGGCCTTGATGGCCTCGGTGTACCTGATGTGCTTCGGCTCGTTGCTGATTGCCCTGAGCCCGGGTTATGAAGCCATTGGTATCGGTGCGCCGATCCTGCTGGTCTTTGCCCGTTTGCTGCAGGGCCTGTCGGTCGGGGGTGAATACGGTACCTCCGCCACTTACCTCAGCGAGATGGCGACCAAGGAACGTCGGGGCTTCTACTCCAGCTTCCAGTACGTGACCCTGATCTCCGGCCAGCTCATCGCCCTCGGCGTGCTGATCGTGCTGCAACAGACCCTGACCACCGAGCAGTTGTACGACTGGGGCTGGCGTATCCCGTTCGCCATCGGCGCCCTGTGTGCGGTAGTGGCGCTGTACCTGCGCCGCGGCATGGAAGAAACCGAGTCGTTCACCAAGAAAGAAAAAGCCAAGGAAAGCGCGATGCGCACCTTGATGCGTCACCCCAAGGAACTGATGACCGTGGTCGGCCTGACCATGGGCGGCACCCTGGCGTTCTACACCTACACCACCTACATGCAGAAATACCTGGTGAACACCGTCGGCATGAGCATCTCCGACTCCACCACCATTTCGGCGGCCACGCTGTTCCTGTTCATGTGCCTGCAACCTATCGTGGGCGGGCTGTCGGACAAGGTTGGCCGTAGGCCAATCCTGATCGCCTTCGGCATCCTCGGCACGCTGTTCACCGTGCCGATCCTCACCACCCTGCACACCATCCAAAGCTGGTGGGGCGCGTTCTTCCTGATCATGGCGGCGCTGATTATCGTCAGCGGCTACACCTCGATCAACGCGGTGGTGAAGGCCGAACTGTTCCCGACTGAAATCCGCGCCCTGGGCGTTGGCTTGCCGTATGCACTGACCGTGTCGATCTTCGGTGGTACCGCCGAATACATCGCGCTGTGGTTCAAGAGCATCGGCATGGAAACCGGTTACTACTGGTACGTCACCGCGTGTATTGCGGTGTCGCTGGTGGTGTACGTGACCATGAAGGACACCCGCAAGCATTCGCGGATTACCACGGACTAAGGGTTCGGCAGGTGTAAAAAAGGGGCCATGTCATTGACTGACATGGCCCCTTTTCATTTGCCTCAAGACAGCTCGGCAACCCCCTGGCGCCCATACCGGCGCTGTGCATACGCCGCGCCGGCAATCATCACCACCAGCACCGCCGCCAACACCGCCGACGAGCCGATGGTGCCAAAGTCCAGCCCGCCCTTTTCATGAGGTTTGGTCAGGAAGTCCCCCAGGGTTGCGCCGAACGGCCGGGTCAGCACGAACGCTACCCAGAACAGCAGCACTGATGAAATCCGCGTGAAGTATTTAAGCAATACCACCACCGCGATACTCGCGCCGATCAGCAAGGCGCCACCGGCAAACCCCAGTCCGGAATCGTCTGCCAGGAAATCTCCCAGCGCCGTGCCCAGGGTGTTGGAGAACAGAATCGCCATCCAGTAGAACAGCTCACCGCGAAAGGTCTGGACCTTGTTCACGTTCAGCGAATCGCCGCTGATACGCCACAGGGCAAAGATCGCCACCAGGATCGACACCAGAATCATCGACCCCGTGGCATAACCCAACCCGAGCGTGCGGTCCATAAAGTCGGACATGGTGGTGCCGGCGGTGCTGGTGGACAGGATCACGATCCAGTACAGCACCGGGTTGTAGGTTTTCGACCAGAGTTGCGTCACCAGGGTGACCAGGAACACGCTGATCAGGATCATCGAACTGATGGCGTAACCGACATTCAGGGTCATCGACAGCAAGTCCCCGGCAGTTTCGCCCAGGGTCGTGGCGCAGATTTTCATGACCCAGAACGCCAGGGTGATCTGAGGAAGTTTGTTCATTGTGCAGAAGGCTCCAAAGGCTCAGTCATTCAATCGGTCGACTTATCGGGGGTGTCGACCTGGCGCGCAGACTGCACCGGGAGCTGTGAAAAATAGGTGGGGGATGCATGAAAATTCCATCCCATGATAGAAATACGCGGCGCTGGGTTGCACTATGGTGCCCTCCCCAGAACCGCGCAGCAGGAACCACGGCCATGCCCGACGATATCCACTTTTACGAACCCGCCAACGGCCACGGCCTGCCCCATGACCCGTTCAATGCGATTGTCGGCCCGCGCCCGATTGGCTGGATTTCGTCTCACGACAGCCAAGGCCGCCTGAACCTGGCGCCCTACAGTTTCTTCAACGCCTTCAACTACATTCCGCCGATCATTGGTTTTTCCAGCGTTGGCCGTAAAGACAGCCTGAACAACATCGAACAGACTGGCGAATTCGTGTGGAACCTGGCCACCCGCCCGCTGGCCGAGCAGATGAACCAGAGTTGCGCACCGGTCTCGCCCGAGGTCAACGAGTTTGAATTGTCCGGCCTGACGCCGGTGGCTTCAAAGGTGATCGCCGTGCCTCGCGTCGGTGAGAGCCCGGTGTCGTTCGAGTGCAAGGTGACGCAGATCATTCAGCTGCAGCGCGCCGACCAGGAACTGGTGCCAAGCTGGCTGGTACTTGGCGAAGTGGTCGCGGTGCATATTGCCAAGTGGCTGTTGAAAGACGGGGTGTACGACACGGCTGCCGCCGAACCGATCCTGCGTGGAGGCGGCCCGGCGGATTATTTTCAGTTGGGGCCGGAAGCGCTGTTCAAAATGTACCGCCCAGGCGCCGCGCAACGCTGATTGGAATGCGATAAAAATGTGGGAGCGGGCTTGCTCGCGAAGGGGGCGTGTCAGTCAATGCATATGCCAACTGATCCACCGCATTCGCGAGCAAGCCCGCTCCCACACAAGCTCGCTCCCACATTTGGATCAGCAGTGTTTTTAGTTGGCGGAAGTTGCCCAAGAGAGCTGACCGTCTTCATCTACATTGACCAAGCGCTCCAGTTGCAGAGCAGCGGCATCATCAGCGTCATCAGCGGTCTTGAATTTCTGTCCATCGAGGATCTTGTGAAAGCGCGGTGCGCCCATGCCATCCAGTGCCTTGACGGCGATGGCGGCGCTGTAGCCACCCTCTTCTTCACGCACCAAGGCGGAAACGGCTTCGTGGTGGGCAAACTCTTTACGTGCCATGTTGCAGGTCCTGGCCAATGGGAAAGGCGGCCATTCTAAAGCACTAACCCGCCAGTTGCAGGTACTCGCCGTAGGCGTTGGCTGCCGAGGCGTCGGTGAAGGTCTGGAAGTCCATGCTGCGAACCACCATGTCGTTCAACAACTCGGTGAAGACCATCAGCGCCGGCGAGCTGAAGTAGGCACTCATCGCCTGCTCGCTGCTCCAGAAGCCCGACACCAACCACACATCCGGGTCGGCCAGGGAGTGCTGCAACGAGAATTGCAGGCAACCCTGAGCCTGGCGGCCCGGTTCGATCAAACTGCTCAAGCGTGCACCCAGTTCGGTGCTGTACCCGGTACGGGCACGGATAAAGGCCATATGGCTCGCGGGAATGGGGGTGGACATGTTCGACTCTCCCGTTGAGAAGTGATGCTCGGCAAGCACTGTGAGGGCGTGTTGCCACAGGATCAAAGATACGGGCGCAGGTGCGGATGCGGTTAGTCGATTCCTGCCGGCTTATTGCACAATCCTGCGAGATGCGTAGATATAGCATTCGGCCTGCAGCTTTTATTCCCGGCATGACTGCTGTATTTCAGGAGGATGACAGCCCCCCGCTTGCCTGATTCACGATTTATCGCAGGATCAGGCAAGGATTGTGCAGAATCGAAGTACCGCTTTTTGCAAAGCCGCCTTTAAGCTGTGCCCATCGTCAAAACACCAGAGGATGTCCCATGCCGTCGCCCGATCTTCGCTCCACGCCCCTCGACGCCGACATGGAAAAGCAGCGCGCAGAACTCGCCGGCATCGTACGTCGGCACACTTGGGAGGACGGTTCCTACGGCACGGCGATCACGTCGCTGTACCTCAACCGCCATAACACCCCACGGGAATTCACGCCTGTGCTGGTGGAACCCGCGCTGTGCATCCTGGCCCAGGGCAGCAAGGAAGTGCGCCTGGCGGATGAAGTCTTCGCCTACGACCCGCTCAATTACCTGGTGTTTTCGGTAGCGATGCCGGTGGCCGGGCGCATCCTTGATGCCACGCCGGAAGACCCCAACCTGTCGATTCGAGTGAATATCGATCCGGCACACATCACCGCACTGATTGCCGAAGCCGGGCCGATGGGCGTGCCCCCGCGCCCGACCTCCCGAGGGATGTATGTCGACCGCCTGGACAACCAGCTACTCGACGCCGTGCTGCGCCTGACCCGATTGCTGGACACGCCGAAAGACATCGCGATGCTGGCGCCGTTGATCAATCGCGAAATTCTTTATCGTTTGTTGCGTGGCCCGCAGGGATATCGGCTGTATGAAATCGCCGTCGCCAACAGTCAGAGCCATCGGGTGAGCCAGGCGATCACCTGGTTGAACGGCAACTACGAACAGCCCCTGCGTATTGATGACCTGGCCAAGGAAGTAAACCTCAGCGTTTCGACCTTGCACCACCGCTTCAAGGCGATGACCGCCATGAGCCCGTTGCAGTATCAGAAGCAGTTGCGCTTGCAGGAAGCCCGACGGTTGATGATCGCCGAGGGCCTGGAAGCCTCGGCGGCGGGTTATCGGGTGGGCTATGAGAGCGCCTCGCAGTTCAGCCGCGAATACAGCCGGCTGTTTGGTGCGCCGCCATTGCGGGATCTGGCCCGGTTGCGCCAGAGCGTCTAACCGCAGTTATAACGCCGGATACTACTAATGTGGCGAGGGAGCTTGCTCCCGTTGGGGCGCGAAGCGGCCCCAAAAGATGGGACTGCTGCGCAGTCCAACGGGAGCAAGCTCCCTCGCCACAAGTACTCAATCAGCTGCGGTATGGGTGGCGTTCAATCCAGGCCGCGGGGCAGCTGCAAGGTCACCCGCAAACCGCCCTCGCGCAGATTCTGCAAACTCACTTCACCGCCATGGCTGTGGGCGATATTGCGAGCGATGCCCAGGCCCAGGCCGTAACCCTGTTGCTGCCCGGCCAGGCGGAAGTGCGGTTCAAAGACCTGCTCCAGGCGCTGCTCCGGCACGCCCGGGCCTTCGTCGTCGACGTGGAGGATGAACTCTGCGCCATCGTCTTCAATATGCAAATGGGCGTTCTGCCCGTACTTCAACGCGTTGTCGATCAAGTTGCCGATGCAGCGTTTGAGCGCCAGCGGCTTGCCCGGGTAAGTCGTGAGTGCTCGGCCATGTTGGGTCACGCGGCCATTGCCGTTAGGCGCCAGGTAGGGCTCCACCAGGCAGTCGAGCACATGGTTGAGGTCCACCGGCTCGATGTTTTCGTGGATATCGGTGTCTTTCACACACTGCAGCGCGCCTTTGACCAGCAACTCCAGCTCATCCAGGTCGCGGCCGAATTTGACTTGCAGGTTTTCGTCTTCCAGCAATTCCACCCGCAACCGCAGGCGTGTGATGGGTGTGCGCAAGTCGTGGGAAATTGCGCTGAACAGTTGGCTGCGTTCGGTCAGGTAACGGCTGATGCGTTCGCGCATCGCATTAAACGCGCGGCCCACTTCCACCACTTCGCTGCCGCCGCCTTCGGCCACCGGCTCCACATCGGCGCCCAGGGACATGTCCCGCGCAGCCCTTGCCAGGCGCTTGAGCGGACGGCTTTGCCAGTGCACCAACAGGCCGATAAACAGCAGCAGGAAGCCGCTGGTGAGCACGATAAACCACACCTGCTGGTACGGCAGGCCTTGCTCTTCGAGGCTGGTGTAGGGTTCGGGCAGCAACGAGGCGATGTAGAGCCATTCGCCCTGGGCCAGTTGGATCTGGGTCACCAACACCGGCGGATTCACCGGTTCCAGTGTCAACGCGTAATGCGCCCAGGAGCGCGGCAGTTCATCGAGTTTCAAACCGGCGTTGAAGATACGAAGGTCTTCGGCACTGACGAATTCCACCGACACATGCACGTCGCTGCCCAGGGTCTGGCGCAATACTTCTTCGACGGCACCGAGTACCGCTTGCTTACGTGGGGTTTGCGGCAACACGGCCATGTCCAGCGGCTTGTCGTTGAGGGTCACCACAAACCGCGTGCCGCCCATGCTGCGCAATTGGTCGAGCACCAGGGGCCGAAAGGCCACCGGCAAGGAACGGAAATAACTGACGCTGGCGGTCATCGAATGCGCCAGGCTGCGGGCGGCGGTCACCAGGCCTTCGAGCTGGGTAGCGCGCAGTTGCGACACCCAGATCACGCTGGATAATGCCTGGGCAAACAGCACCGCCAACAGGGTCAGCAGTAACATCCGCCCCAGCAGCGAACGCGGTACCGGGATTCGCCGGCGTAGTTCACGCAGGCGTTCAGTGGGCATTGCCGGCAACCACGCTGGCTGCCAATTGATAGCCACTGCCGCGTACGGTGCGGATCAGCCGGGGTGGTTTTTCGGTATCGCGCAGGCGTTGGCGCAAGCGGCTGACGGCCATGTCGACAATCCGGTCGAGGGGCATCAGGTCGCGGCCACGGGTGGCGTTGCCAATGGTGTCGCGGTCGAGGATTTGCTGGGGATGATCGAGGAACAGCTTCAGCAGGGCGAAGTCGGCGCCGGAGAGAATCACTTCCTCACCGTCGACGTGGAACAGCCGGTGGCTGACCATGTCCAGGCGCCACTCGCCAAACACCAGCACCTCGCCGCCGCTGCGCTCCTGGCCAAACTGGCAACGCCGCAACAGCGCCTTGATTCGCGCCTGCAACTCGCGGGGACTGAAGGGCTTGCCGATGTAATCGTCGGCGCCCAATTCCAGGCCGATCACGCGGTCGGCTTCGTCGGAACTGGCGGTGAGCATGATGATCGGCACCTGCGCCTGGCGCGGGTGCTGGCGGATCCAGCGGCAGAGGCTGAAGCCATCTTCGTCCGGCAGCATCACATCAAGGATCACCAGGTCGCACGGCGCTTCGTTCATCGCCTGGCGGAACCCCGCGCCATCCGGCACGCCACGCACCTGGAAACCGGCGCGGCTGAGGTAGGTTTGCAGCAACTCGCGGATTTCCTGGTCGTCGTCGACCAGGAGAATGGATTTACTGATTACGCTCACGGGGCCCCTCCTTGTTGTTATGGCCAAGCTTAAGTCATTTGTTGCCCTTGAGGCCGCCTTCGCGAGCAAGCCCGCTCCCACATTCGACCTCATTCATCCAGTTGGAATGGGATTGAATGTGGGAGCGGGCTTGCTCGCGAAGAGGCCATCACTGCCTACGCAAATGCCTGCTCAAGCGCCACACCAGCACCTGTCAACCCTGAATACGGTGCCGTCACCAGCCACACCGGAATGCCTTTGAAGTAGTCGCTCATGCAGCCTTTGTCGCAAAAACTCTTGGCAAAACCACTCTTGATAAAGAAATCGGCAAAGCGCGGGATCACGCCGCCAACGATATAAACCCCTCCACGGCCGCCGGTGGTCAGCACGTTGTTACCGGCGACGCGACCCAGCCAGATACTGAACTGGTCCAGCACTTCCAAAGCAATCGGGTCGCCAGCCAGGCCAGCGGCAGTGATGGCCTCGGGGGTTTCCAGCACGGCTTCATGGCCGTCCACCGCGCAGATCGCCCGGTACAACCTCGGCAGGCCGCCACCGCTCAAGGCGGTTTCAGCGCTGACATGGCCGATCTCGTTGTGGATGTGCTGCCACAGCTGGGCTTCCCGCGGGCTGCTCACCGGCAGGTCGACATGGCCGCCCTCCCCCGGCAATGCGGCCCAACGGCCATGGCCGAGGTCGAGCAAAGTACCGACACCCAGGCCGGTGCCCGGGCCAATCACCACCGCAGGCCGCAACGGTTCCGGCGCGCCTTCGCACACCACACGGAATTCGTCCGGTTTCAGGCGGGTCATGCCCAGGGCCATGGCCGAGAAATCATTCACCAGCAGCAGTTCGTCCACCTGCAAGGTCTTGCAGAACGCAGCCTTGCTCAGGCGCCAGTGATTGTTGGTGAATTTAAATTCATCTCCGCTCACCGGCCCGGCGACCGACAGGCACACCGCACCGATCGAGCCGACGGCCAGGCCTTCTTCCTTCAGATAGACCTGAATCGCCTCTTCGGGGCTGGCATGATCCGCCGTCGCGTGGACGCGGATCGAATGCAGTTCCTGATCACGCCACAATGCAAAACGGGCGTTGGTACCCCCAATATCACCGACCAGCGCAAGCTTCACTTAAGTGTCTCCAGGGCAGAGGTAAAGGCGCTGGCGCCCTGCTCTGCGGAGCTTGCGGCCAAACGCATAAACGCAAACAGCTCGCGACCGGACCCCACGTTATTGCCCAGAAGGCCCGTGGCAGGCACGCGCGCTGCAAATTCTTCGGCGTCCACCTTAAGCTCCAAGGTGCCTTTGACGCCATCCACGCGAATAATATCGCCATCGCGCACACGTGCCAGTGGCCCGCCGCTCTGGGCTTCGGGGTTGACATGAATCGCGGCGGGAATCTTACCCGACGCGCCGGACATGCGCCCGTCTGTTACCAACGCCACTTTGAAACCACGGTCCTGCAGTACGCCGAGGAACGGCGTCATCTTGTGCAATTCCGGCATGCCGTTGGAGCGCGGGCCCTGGAAGCGCATTACCGCGACGAAGTCTTTTTCCAGCTGGCCAGCCTTGAAGGCATCGGCCAGGTCTTGTTGGTCCTGGAACACCACGGCCGGGGCTTCGACGATTTGATGCTCAAGGGCCACGGCGGAGACTTTCATCACCCCACGACCGAGGTTGCCTTCCATTACGCGCAAGCCGCCTTCCGGGGAAAACGCACGGGCCACAGGGCGCAGGATGGTTTCGTCGAGGCTTTCGATCGGTCCTTCGCGCCACACCAGTTCGCCGTCCACCAGGAACGGTTCCTGGGTGTAGCGGCTCAGGCCATGACCGGCCACCGTATTGACATCGTTGTGGAGCAAGCCGGCTTCCAGCAGTTCGCGGATCAGGAACGACATACCGCCCGCCGCCTGGAAGTGGTTGATGTCGGCCTTGCCGTTTGGATAGACGTGGGACAGGGTCGGCACGACTTCGGAGAGGTCAGCCATGTCCTGCCAGGTGAGGATGATACCGGCCGACATGGCAATGGCCGGCATGTGCAGGGTGTGGTTGGTGGAACCGCCGGTGGCGTTGAGTGCGACGATGGAGTTGACGATGGATTTCTCGTCGACGATCTCGCCGATCGGCGTGAAGTTACCGTTGGCCTTGGTCAGGCGCGTGACCTGATGCGCAGCTTCGCGGGTCAGGGCATCACGCAGCGGCGTGTACGGGTTGACGAACGAGGCGCCCGGCAGGTGCAGGCCCATCACTTCCATCAGCAACTGGTTGGTGTTGGCGGTGCCATAGAAGGTGCAGGTGCCAGGGCTGTGGTAGGACTTCATCTCCGATTCCAGCAGCTCTTCGCGGGTGGCCTTGCCTTCGGCGTAGCGCTGGCGCACGTCGGCTTTCTGTTTGTTGGAGATACCCGACGGCATCGGCCCGCCCGGCACGAAGATCATCGGCAGGTGGCCGTAGCGCAGGGCACCCATCATCAGGCCGGGGACGATCTTGTCGCAGATGCCGAGCATCAGCGCGGCGTCGAACATGTTGTGGGACAGCGCTACCGCCGTGGACATCGCGATCACTTCGCGGCTCAGCAGGCTGAGCTCCATGCCCGGCTCGCCCTGAGTCACGCCGTCGCACATGGCAGGAGTGCCGCCGGCGAACTGGCCCACGGAGCCGACTTCACGCAGGGCTGTTTTGATTTGCTCGGGGAAATGTTCGTACGGCTGGTGGGCCGAAAGCATGTCGTTATATGACGAAACAATTGCCACGTTGGCGGCGTTCATCATGCGCAGGCTGTTTTTGTCTTCGGTGCCGCACCCGGCCACGCCGTGGGCAAAGTTGGCGCATTGCAGCTTGCCGCGCATCGGGCCGTCGCTGGCAGCGCCGCGAATGAGCGCAAGGTATGCCTCACGGGTTGCACGGCTGCGGGCGATAAGCCGTTCGGTGACCTCAAGTACGCGGGGATGCATGTATAGAACTCCAGGCTAACGGATGTGGCGACCTGAGTGTCTATGCTGGTCAAACGCCCGCCGCGAAGAGGTTGGCAGGGTGTTGCTTGACCAATCGGACCAGTTGATTCAGGTCACTCGTTGTAGATTGAACAAAATATTGCCACTAAAAAGGCTTGTTTTCTATTTTTATGCGAATAATCTTGTAATTCTTACAACAAATCGACGACAGGCACCTTCCAATGACTCTACGTATCGCTATCAATGGTTTTGGCCGTATTGGCCGAAATGTCCTGCGCGCACTTTATACCCAAGGCTACCGCCAGGATTTGCAGATCGTCGCCATCAACGATCTCGGCGACAGCTCGATCAATGCCCACCTGCTTAAATACGACACCGTACACGGTACTTTCGATGCAGAGGTCGCCCACGATCAGGAAAGCCTGACCGTCAATGGTGACCGGATTGCCGTGAGTGCCATTCGCAACCCGGCCGACCTGCCGTGGGCTGCCCACAAGGTGGACGTGGTGTTCGAATGCACCGGCCTGTTCACCGACCGTGACAAGGCTGCCGCCCATATTACCGCCGGCGCGCGCAAGGTAATCATCTCGGCCCCGGCCAAGGGCGCCGATGCCACCGTGGTGTATGGCGTGAACCATGACATTTTGCGTCAATCCCACCAGATCATCTCCAACGCTTCCTGCACCACCAACTGCCTGGCACCGGTGGCCCAGGTGCTGCACCGCGAGCTGGGCATCGAAAGCGGCTTGATGACCACGATCCACGCCTACACCAACGACCAGAACCTGACCGACGTCTACCACACCGACCCGTACCGCGCGCGTTCGGCCACCCAGAACATGATCCCGAGCAAGACCGGCGCCGCCGAAGCCGTGGGCCTGGTGCTGCCGGAACTGGCAGGCAAGCTGACCGGCATGGCCGTGCGTGTACCGGTGATCAACGTGTCGCTGGTAGACCTCACCGTGCAGCTGAAAAAAGAAGCCAGCGCCGAGCAAGTCAACGCACTGCTTAAAGAAGCCAGCCAGCACTCGAAAATCCTTGGCTACAACACCCTGCCGCTGGTTTCCAGTGACTTCAACCATAACCCGCTGTCGTCGATCTTCGACGCCAATCACACCAAGGTCAGCGGCAAACTGCTGAAAGTGCTGGCCTGGTACGACAACGAGTGGGGTTTCTCGAACCGCATGCTGGATAACTGCCTGGCGCTGTGCAACGCCGAGTAATGCTCGGCCTGTAGGAGCGAGCTTGCCCGCGAAAAACGCAAAGACACCGCGTTTATTCAGGACGCCAGCGCTATCGTTGACGCCCTTCGCGAGCAAGCTCGCTCCTACAGTATTGCCAAGTGCCACTTGCCATTTGCGTTGATGATAAGCATTATCATTTGCTGCAAACCGGTCTGGTATCACTGTGAGTCAATCTCGCTTCAATCAAGTCTTCCTCACCCAGCGGGTGATTCTGCTGCGCACCTTGCAGCGGATGGTGAATAACCACAGCACCGCCGAGGACCTGCTGCAGGAAACCTACCTGCGCGTTACCCGGGCCTTGAGCGAACGGCCGATCGATCACCTCGAACCCTTCGTCTACCAGACGGCGCGCAACCTGGCGCTGGATCACCTGCGCGCCCGCAGGATTCAGGCGCGCACCCTGCAGGAAGATGTCCCACTGGACGTCCTGCAAAGCGTCGCCTCCCCCGTCAGCACCCCCGAAGACGCGACACAGGCCGAGCAATTGCTCGAGCACCTGAGTGTCAGCCTCGGCCAGTTGAGCGCCCGCCAGCAGCAGATCTTTATCCTCAGCCGCCTGCACGGTTGCAGCTATCAGGAGATCGCCGACAAGCTCGACGTGTCCCTGAGCACCGTGCAAAAGGAACTGAAATTGATCATGGCCATCTGCATAGGTGTGGCCGAAAGACTGGATCGCCCTTAAGCTTTGTCGGCACAGTCTGTAGGACTATTGATTAAAACGTGGCGAAGACCCGAGGAACACCGTGACGGATCCGAATAAACTGCACCCCCATGAGCTGGCTCATGAGGTGTTGCAAGACACGGCTATGGACCAAGCCCTCGACTGGCTGATCGCCTTGCAGTGCCCGCAGCCCGGGCAGCAAGACGCGTTTGAAGCCTGGCTCGCCCGCGATCCTTTAAACGCCGAAGCCTTCATCAAGGCCCAGACCGCCTGGGCCGGCGCGCCGGTGCACAGCGCTGCCGTCGCCCTGAATGCGCCGCGCAAACCCAGCGCCTGGCGCCGTATCAAACCTCACTGGAAACCCCTGGCCACCGCCGCCGTGTTGCTGCTGGGCCTGTTCAGCTTCAGCAACCTGCCGATGCGCCTGCAGGCCGACCACCTGACCGTGGTGGGCGAACGCCAGCGCCTGCAACTGGACGATGGCTCGAAAGTGTTGCTTAACACTAATTCCGCCTTCTCCAGCAGCATCAAGGACCACCAGCGCATCGCCCGCCTGTATCAGGGCGAGGCGTTTTTCGAAGTGCTGCCCAGCCGTGGCCTGCCCCTGGAGATCGACGCCGGCCCGGTGCGCGCCAGCGTGCGCGATACGTCCTTCGCGGTGCGCTACTTGAACGGTGAAGCCCAGGTTCAGGTACAGCGCGGCGACGTCGACCTGAGCAACACCTTTGACGATGCCCGGGTACGCCTGAGCGCCGGTGAAAGTATCCGCATCGGGCCCAAGGGCTTCAGCCAACCCGCCAAACTGGACACCACCAAGGACCTGGCCTGGGTCGACGGTCGGTTGATCTTCGAAAACTGCCCGATGGGCGAAGTGCTGGCCGAATTGCGGCGCTACTACCCGGGCTGGATCGTCAACAACAACGACAAGCTCGCCAGCGTGGCGGTCACCGGCAATTACCGTCTCGACCAGCCTCTCGACGTCGTGCGCTCACTGGCGCACATCACTTCAGCCAAACTCTCGGAATACCCGGCGCTGGTGATCCTGAACTAAATGAGAATTATTTTTACTCGATAGCCATCGGCGGTTCGTCTCGTTATAGCCAATGCAACTGATTCCTATTTGATTCAGTGTCGCAACTATAAGATTCGTACCTTCCGGAGCGCTCTCGATGTCCTCTCGTTTCAACCGCCGGCCCTCTTCGCCCGTTCGCCGTCACGGCTTGTCCCTGCTGACGGCTGCCATCCTGTTGGCCGGGGCGCCCGTCGTCGCCGCCACCGCTGCCGAGCCTGCCACCCGCAGCCAGGGCAATTACAGCTTCAGCATCGAGCAACAATCCCTGGTCTCGGCGCTGAACGCCTTCACCGCGGTGACCGGCTGGCAAGTCGGCCTGCCCGCCGAGCTGGGCCAGGGTGTGTCGTCCCCTGGCGTGCGCGGCGCGTTGCCAGCAGATAAAGCCTTGGACCGGCTGTTGGTGGGGACCAACCTCGGCTATCGCAAACTGAGTAACAACAACATCGTGCTGGAAAAACGCGCCGCTGGCAGCGCTATCACCCTGCAACAAATGACCATCAGCGCCACCCGCCAGGAACAGGCCGTGGACAGCGTGCCCAGCACCGTGACCGTGCATGACCGCGAAGAACTGGACCGCCAGAACGTCAACACCATCCGCGAACTGGTGCGTTATGAGCCAGGTGTGTCGGTAGGTGGTGCCGGTACCCGCTCCGGGAACGCCGGCTACAACATTCGTGGCATCGATGGCGACCGCATCCTGACCCAGGTGGACGGCGTCGAAGTCCCCGACAACTTCTTCAACGGCCCCTACGCCAAGACTCGCCGCAACTACGTCGACCCGGAAATCGTCAAGCGCGTGGAAATCCTGCGCGGCCCGGCCTCGGCGTTGTACGGCAGCAGCGCCATCGGCGGCGCCGTGAGCTATTTCACCCTCGACCCCGACGACATCATCAAGCCCGGCCAGGACTTCGGCGCGCGCCTGAAGACCGGCTACAGCTCCGCCGACGAAAGCTGGCTGACCTCCGGCACCGTCGCCGGTCGCGTACAGGACTTTGATGGCTTGCTGCACCTGAGCCAGCGCAACGGCCACGAAATGGAATCCTACGACGGTAATAACGCCACCGGCCTGGCCCGCACCGGCGCCAACCCGGAAGATGCGCGCACCACTAACATCCTGGCCAAGCTCGGCTGGAATTATGGTGAAGAGAATCGCCTGGGCCTGACCTACGAGAAGTTCAAGGATGATCGCGACACCAACCTGAAAAATGCGGTGGGTGGCCCGTTCGTCGGTGGCCAGGGCTTTAACTTCTACCGCGGCCGTACGGGCAACGACACCATCACCCGCGAGCGTTTCGGCATAGAAAACACGTTCGCCCTCGACTCGCCGATTGCCGATCACATCAAGACCAGCCTCAACTACCAGATCGCCAAGACCGACCAGACCACCGCAGAGATCTACCAGCCATCGCGCAAGGTGTTGCGCACCCGTGACACCCTGTACGAAGAGAAACAGTGGGTATTCGACGCGCAGCTGGACAAGGCTTTCAGCATCGGCGAAACCGACCACGTAGTGACCTACGGCACCACCCTCAAACAGCAGAAAGTCACGGGTTCCCGTGAAGGCTCCGCGACCTGCCTGGCGGTTGGCAGCGGCTGCACCGCCATCGGCGCACCGAGCCCGTCGGCCGCCGACAGCGTGAAAAAGGCCAGCGACTTCCCGGATCCGACCATCAACTCCTACGCGCTGTTTGCCCAGGACCAGATTGCCTGGGACAAGTGGACCTTCCTGCCCAGCGTGCGTTACGACTACATCCAGCTCAAACCCAAGCTGACTCAGGAATTCCTCAACACCGTTGACCCGACACGCATCTACGACCACAGCAATTCGGAAAAGAACTGGCACCGTGTAACGCCAAAATTCGGCGTGACTTACGCGCTGACCGAGCAATACACCTGGTTCGGCCAATACGCCGAAGGCTATCGCACGCCGTCGGCCAAGGCTTTGTATGGCCGCTTTGAAAACCTGCAACAGGGCTACACCGTCGAACCCAACCCGGACCTCAAGCCGGAAAGCAGCCGGGGTGTCGAAACCGGAATTCGCGGCAACTTCGACTCGGGCTCGTTTGACGTGGCGGTGTACTACAACAAGTACCGTGATTTCATCAACGAAGATGCCTCGGTCGCCGGTGGCACGGTCCAGCAGTTCGAAGCCAACAACATCAAGCACGCCACCATCAAGGGCGTGGAAGCCAAGGGCCGCTTGAACCTCGATGCGTTTGGCGCGCCGCAGGGCCTGTACACCAAAGGCTCGATTGCCTACACCTACGGACGCAACGACGACAACGGCGAACCGCTGAACAGCGTCAACCCGCTCAAGGGCGTATTTGGCCTGGGTTACGACCAGCAGAACTACGGTGCCCTGGTCAGCTGGACCCTGGTCAAGAAACAGAATCGCGTCGACAGCACCACCTTCTTCGCCCCCGACGGCAACAGCGCCAACGGCCCGTTCAAGACCCCGGGCTTCGGCATCGTGGACCTGACCGGCTTCTACAAGGTCACCAACGACGTGACCATCAACGGTGGCCTGTACAACCTGACCGACAAGAAATACTGGGACTGGGACGACGTTCGCAGCTACGACAGCGTCGGCGAAGCCGGTGTGACCGGCCCGGCCAACCTGGACCGCCTGACCCAACCGGGCCGCAACTTTGCGATCAACCTGATCTGGGACATCTGATCAATGGAGCCTCGCCCCGCCGGAATTTCTTCTTCCGCGGGGTGAGGATTTTTTACTGTGACGCGTCTTCTGGTTCGTCTAGTTCATAACAGCCTGGCAACCAGACGCATCCTCTTCTCAAGGACATCTTCATGACCGCTTCTCCTACTGCTGAACGCCCAAGCCTGCGCTCTCAACGCCTGAACCAGATCACCAACGAACCGCACACCAAGCTCGACGCGCTGGTAAAGGCCCATGCACCGTTTGAAACCCAGGCCAACTTCGCCCGCTTCGTGGTCGCGCAGTACCTGTTCCAGTCGGAGCTGGTGGCGCTGTACAACGATGCGAAGCTGATCAAGATCGTCCCCGACCTGGCCGAACGCTGCCGTGCCGAAGCGGCCAAGCTCGACCTGGGCGACCTGGACACCGAAGTACCGGCACCGGTCGCCGGCGCGGTAAAAAACCCGAGCAAGGCCGAAGCCCTGGGCTGGCTGTTCGTGTCCGAAGGCTCCAAGCTGGGCGCCGCGTTCCTGATCAAGCGCGCCGTGGGCCTGGGCTTGAGCGAAACCTTCGGCGCCCGTCACCTGGGCGAGCCGGCAGGTGGTCGCGCTGAAGGCTGGAAGCGCTTCACCCGCACCCTCGACGCACTGGAATTCACCGCTGAAGAAGAAGCCGAAGTGGAGAAAGGCGCGGTTGATGCGTTCGTACGCTTCACCGTGTTGCTGGAACAGGCGTACGCTAGCGCCCCTGAACTGGCCTGATTCCCTGATTGGAATGCAATCAAATGTGGGAGCGGGCTTGCTCGCGAATGCGGTGGATCAGTCGGTACATGTATTGACTGACACACCGCATTCGCGAGCAAGTCGAATCGTCGCACCGCCGCTCCCACATTTTGACCCGGTTTCAATTTGAATCCTTCGTAAATCCATCCATGCAAACCGCACCCATGACCGGCAAAACCCAATCCTCATCCAAAATCGCCCGTGTCCTGTTCGGCCTGCTGGCCTACGTCAGCCTGGGCATCGGTTTGATTGCGATTGTGGTACCGGGCTTGCCCACCACCGAATTCATCCTGCTGGCCGCCTGGGCCGCCACCAAAAGCTCCCCGCGCCTGAGTGCATGGCTGGAAAACCACCGCCTGTTCGGGCCGATCCTGTTCAATTGGCGCAACGGCAAGATCATCGCCCGCCGGGCCAAAGTCAGCGCTACCGTGAGCATGTTGCTGTGCGCCGGCTTGATGTTGGTGATGCTCGACCATGGCTGGCCGATCTACCTGGCCATCGCCGGAATGAGCATGGGCAACCTGTGGATCTGGTCTCGGCCGGAACGCCTCCCGCACCCTGCCTGACCCCCGCCTACCGCTCATCGGCTTACGCTCATGAACTGCCGGCTCAAGCCGATGTTCCGGGCATAGCGCCGAATGGACTCGCCTGAGCTTGCATACTAATAAGTCCATTCGCGGGTAAACCTATGTTCGACACCCTCTCCATACGTTTGAAAATCGTGCTGCTGTCCGGGCTCTGCCTGCTGGGGGTGATCGCGTTGGTGGTCAGCATGAACCTGTACCAGACCAATCAGAACGACGAACTGATCAGCAATTCAAGCTCGCGAATGCTCACCGACAGCGTGCAGAACCTGCTGCAGGCCAAGGCTGCCGAACAAGCCTCGCAACTGCAAAAAACCTTCGGTGAAAGCCTGTTGGTGGTCACGGCCCTCGCCGACCAGATCAAGGACCTGCGCACCCTGGCCGGCAAGCGCTCGCTGGACGCCGCAGCGTTGCGTGAAGAGCTCAACCACAGCCTGAAAACCGCCTTCGACCGCAACAGCAAGGTGCTCGGTATCTGGCTGTCGTTCGAGCCCAACGCCCTCGACGGCAAGGACAGCGAATTCGTCAACGACGCCGCCCGTGTGTCCAACGAAAAAGGCCGTTTTTCCAGCTACTGGAGCCGCGCCGGCGGTGAAGGCCTGAACACGGTGATGGTCGAGGATGACCTGACCAAGACCACCCTCAACCTCAGCGGTACGCCTTACAACATCTGGTACACCTGCCCGCGGGACACCAGAAACACCTGCCTGCTGGACCCGTATGAAGACACCGTGGCTGGCAAACCGGTGTTGATGACCACCATTTCCCTACCCCTGCTGGTCGACGGCAAGGTGATCGGCGTAGTGGGGATCGACCTCGCCCTCAACGCCCTTCAAGCGGCCACCGATGCGGCACAAAAAGAGCTGTTCAATGGTGCAGGGATTCTCGAAATACTGTCCGGTAACGGCCTGATTGCCGGCTACAGCGGCGAGCCGGCCAAGGTCGGCAAAAACCTGGTGGACACCCTCGGCGCCGAAGGCAAAGAGATCGTGCAACTGTTGGCCAGCGATACCCGCAAGATCCGCGAGGAAGATGGCACCATCCGCGCCGTGTACCCGGTGAAGCCGATTGCCGACGCCAAATCCTGGGGGGTGGTGATCAAGCTGCCTAAACAAGTGCTGCTGGCAGACTCATTGAAACTCCAGGCCGTGCTCGACAAGGCCCAGGCCAGTGGCACCGTCAAGGCGCTGCTGGTGGGCGCAGCCGCCGGCCTGCTGGGCTTGTTGCTGATCTGGCTGACGGCCACCGGCGTGACCCGGCCGATCAACAGCGTGGCCGCCATGCTCAAGGAAATCGCCAGCGGCGACGGTGACCTCACCCAACGCCTGGCCTACGCTAAAAAGGATGAACTGGGGGAACTGGTGAACTGGTTCAACCGCTTCCTCGACAAGCTGCAGCCGACTATCGCGCAGATCAAGCAAAGCATCACCGAAGCCCGTGGCACCGCCGACCAGTCTTCGGCAATCGCGCGCCAGACCAGTGAAGGCATGCAGGTGCAGTTCCGTGAGATCGACCAGGTGGCCACGGCCTCGAATGAAATGAGCGCCACCGCCCACGACGTGGCCAACAGCGCCTCCAACGCCGCCAACGCTGCCCGCGGTGCCGACCAGTCAGCCCGTGAAGGCATGCAGATCATTGAGCGCAGCACCCGCGACATCACCACCCTGGCCGAAGAAGTCAGCAAGGCCGTGACCGAAGTCGAAGCCCTGGCGGTGAACAGCGAACAGATCGGTTCGGTACTGGAAGTGATCCGCAGCATCGCCGAACAGACCAACCTGCTGGCCCTGAACGCTGCGATTGAAGCAGCACGGGCCGGGGAAAGCGGGCGAGGTTTTGCGGTGGTGGCCGACGAGGTGCGCAACCTGGCCAAGCGTACCCAGGATTCGGTGGAGGAGATTCGCCTGGTGATCGAACGCATCCAGACCGGCACCCGTGGGGTGGTGGCGACCATGCATTCGAGCCAGAGCCAGGCGCAGAACAATGCCGGGCAGATTCATCAGGCGGTGCAGGCCCTGGGCAAGATCAGCGATGCAGTGACGGTGATCAGCGACATGAACCTGCAAATCGCCAGCGCTGCCGAGCAGCAGAGTGCGGTGGCCGAAGAGGTCAACCGCAACGTTTCGGCGATCCGCACGGTGACCGAAACCCTGACCGGCCAGGCCACCGAGTCGGCAGCCATCAGCAGCCAACTCAATGCGTTGGCCAGCCAGCAGATGAAGCTGATGGATCAGTTTCGGGTTTGACCCGAGCTTGAAACCAGTGAGGTCTAAATGTGGGAGCGGGCTTGCTGTGGTGAGGGGGCTTGTCCCCCGTCGGGTTCACCACAGATTGATGGGGCTGCTTCGCAGCCCAACGCGGGGCAAGCCCGCTCACCACAGCAAGCCCGCTCCCACACAAGCCCGTCCACATTAGAGTTGCGGTGCCTTACTGACCCGTCCAGGCCGCCACAAACGGCGCCAGGTCTTCTTTCGGCGCGGTACGCGGCGGGTTTTGTGGCGTGCCCAGGTAGAGGAAGCCAATCACTTCCTCATCCCCGGTCAACCCCAGCCCCTTGGCAACGTGTGCCGAGTACGACAACTCACCGGTGCGCCACACCGCGCCAATGCCCTGGGCATACGCCGCCAGCAGAATCCCGTGGGCCGCACAGGCCGCCGCCAGCCGTTGCTCGGATTTTGGCACTTTGAAATGTTCTTGCAGGCGGGCAATCACTACCACCACCAACGGCGCACGCAGCGGGCCGTTCTGCGCCTTGTCGATCGCGGCCTGGGGCGCGTCGGCGTCTTGCAGGCGAGCGGCTTCGGCCAGCAGCGTGCCCATGCGCTCACGTGCCGCACCTTCCACCGTCAGGAAGCGCCAAGGCCGCAGCTGGCCGTGGTCGGGGGCGCGCATGGCGGCGGCGAACAGCAGGTCGCGCTGCTCCTGGGTCGGTGCCGGGTCCAGCAGTCGCGGCACGGAAACACGGTTGAGCAAAGCGTCGAGAGCCTGCATTGGCCACCTCCAGAGAAAAATGTGCGGTCATTCTAGCGGGAATGAATCGGATATCACCAAACGATAATTGCTCTTATTCAATCCGCCCTGCCCTGTTAGACTTTGCGGCCTTGTTTTCAGCCTCCGTTCAGGAAACCTGATGTCTCGTTCGCCCCTTCGCCTGTCTGCACTGTTGATGGCCTTGAGCCTGAGTGCCTGCGATGACGCCCCGCGATTCACCAAAGCGGAGCCGGGCGAAGCGCGCGCGGGTGGCGCGACAACGGTGAGAAAAACCGACCAGAACGCCTTCTCGCTGCCCTCGGCCAACCTGTCCCCGACCCGGCGCCTGGACTTCAGCGTGGGCAACAGTTTCTTCCGCAGCCCCTGGGTGATTGCCCCGTCGACCACCACTGCCCGCGATGGGCTGGGGCCGCTGTTCAACACCAACGCCTGCCAGAACTGCCATATCAAGGATGGCCGTGGTCATCCGCCGCTGCCCGATGCAGCCAACGCGGTGTCGATGCTGGTGCGCCTGTCGATCCCCGATGCGCCGCCCTATGCGAAGGTCATCGAGCAACTGGGTGTCGTCCCCGAGCCGGTCTACGGCGGGCAATTGCAGGACATGGCCGTGCCCGGCGTCGCCCCGGAAGGCAAGGTGCGGGTCGACTACACACCGGTCAACGTCAGCTTCAAGGACGGTACCGTCGTCGAGTTGCGCAAGCCGGCGCTGCAAATCACCCAGCTGGGCTACGGCCCGATGCACCCCGACACACGCTTCTCGGCCCGGGTCGCACCGCCGATGATCGGCCTGGGGCTGCTGGAAGCCATCCCCGACGCCGACATCCTGCGCAACACCGATCCGAAAACCGCCGACAAGGAAGCCATTGTCGGACGCGCGAATTGGGTCTGGGACGACGCGCAACACAAGACCGTGCTCGGTCGATTTGGCTGGAAAGCCGGGCAACCGAACCTCAATCAACAAAATGTTCACGCGTTCTCTGGTGATATGGGCCTCACCACGTCCCTGAGACCGTTCGATGACTGCACTGATGCACAAGTCGCCTGCAAACAGGCGCCCAACGGCAATGGCCCGGACGGCGAGCCTGAGGTCAGCGACAACATCCTGCGCCTGGTGCTGTTCTACACCCGCAACCTGGCCGTCCCCGCCCGCCGCGACGTCAATTCGCCGCAGGTGCTGGCCGGGAAAAACCTGTTCTACCAGGCTGGCTGCCAGGGCTGTCACACCCCGCAATTCACCACGGCGCCAACGGCTGCCGAACCTGAATTGGCCAAGCAGGTGATTCGCCCCTACAGCGACTTGCTGCTGCACGACATGGGCGACGGCCTCGCCGACAACCGTACCGAATTCAAGGCCAGTGGCCGCGACTGGCGCACCCCGCCGTTGTGGGGCATTGGCCTGACGCAAGCCGTCAGTGGCCACACCCAGTTTTTGCATGACGGCCGCGCCCGCAACCTGATGGAGGCCGTGCTGTGGCACGGCGGTGAAGCCCAGGCGGCGCAGCAGCATGTGCTGTCTTTTAATGCCGAACAGCGCGCCGCGTTGCTGGCATTCCTGAATTCTTTATAAGCTTTGTCCTAATTACAGAAGGGAGCTCGACATGTTCCGTCCCAAGTTGTTGTTCACCAGCCTGGCCGCCCTCGCCCTCGGTGCATGCTCGCCCCAGGACCCGCAAGCGGTGACCTCGGCGGCCATCGCCAAGCAAGTGATCCTGCCGACCTACAGCCGCTGGGTTGAAGCCGACCGCCAACTGGCCGTCAGTGCCCTGGCCTACTGCCAGGGCAAGGAAAGCCTGGAGACCGCCCGTGCGGACTTCCTGCACGCACAAAAAGCCTGGGCCGAGCTGCAACCGCTGCTGATCGGCCCACTGGCGGAGGGCAACCGCTCGTGGCAGGTGCAGTTCTGGCCGGACAAGAAAAACCTGGTGGGCCGTCAGGTCGAGCAACTGGTGACTGCCCAGCCGCAGATCGATGCCGCCGCACTGGCCAAATCCAGCGTCGTGGTGCAGGGCCTGTCGGCCTACGAATACATCCTCTACGACGCCAAGACCGACCTGGCGGACGAGACACAAAAAGCCCGCTACTGCCCGTTGCTGGTAGCCATCGGCGAACGCCAGAAACTGCTCGCCGAAGAAATCCTGTCGAGCTGGAACAGCACCGACGGCATGCTGGCGCAGATGACCAAGTTTCCTAACCAGCGCTACGCCGATTCCCACGAAGCCATCGCCGACCTGCTGCGAGTTCAAGTGACCGCACTGGACACCCTGAAGAAAAAACTCGGCACCCCGATGGGCCGCCAGACCAAGGGCATCCCGCAACCGTTCCAGGCAGATGCGTGGCGCAGCCAGTCGTCCCTGCAAAGCCTCGAGGCCAGCCTGGCTGCCGCCCAGACCGTATGGGTCGGCGTCGACAACAAAGGCCTGCGCGGCCTGTTGCCTGCCGATCAAAAGCCGTTGGCTGACAAGATTGACGCCGCGTATGCCGCGTCCCTGAAACTGTTCGCCAGCAACCAGCGCTCGCTGAACGAACTGCTGGGCGACGATGCCGGGCGCCAGCAACTCAACGACATCTACGACAGCCTCAACGTGGTCCACCGCCTGCACGAAGGCGAACTGGCCAAGGCGCTGGGTATCCAACTGGGCTTTAACGCCAACGACGGTGACTGATGATGCTCAGGCGACAGGCTTTGGCCCTCGGCAGCGTGCTGCTCAGCGCAATTACCCTGGGTGGCTGGACGCTGTTCAAGCAGAAGGGCAAAACCCCGCTGCTGCTCTCGGCGCGCGATGACAGTGATGGCAAGCACTACGCCGTCGGCTTCCACCTGGACGGCAAGCAAGTGTTTGCGACCCAGGTTGGCCAGCGCTGCCACGACATCATCAACCACCCGACGCTGCCGATTGCGCTGTTTGTCGCCCGCCGGCCGGGCACCGAGAGCTATCTGATCGACTTGCGTGACGGGGCGCTGCTGCAGACCATTACGTCCAACGCCAATCGCCACTTTTATGGACATGCGGTGGTTCACAAGGATGGCGAGTGGTTGTATGCCACGGAAAACGACACGTCCGATCCGGGCCGTGGCTTGCTTGGGGTGTATCGGTTCGAGGGTGAGCGGTTGGTGCACACCGGGGAGATTTCTACCCATGGGATCGGGCCGCATCAGGTGTCGTGGATGCCTGACGGTGAGACGCTGGTGGTGGCTAACGGCGGGATTCGTACCGAGGCGGAGAGCCGGGTGGAGATGAACCTGAATGCCATGGAGCCGAGCCTGGTCCTGATGCAACGCGACGGTACGCTGTTGAGCAAGGAAACCCTGAGCCAGCAGATGAACAGTGTGCGGCATATGGGGATTGCCAGCGACGGTACGATCCTCGCGGGGCAGCAGTTCATGGGAGCGTCTCATGAGCGGTCGGAGTTGCTGGCGATCAAGCGGCCAGGGCAGCCGTTTGTGGCGTTTCCGGTGGCGGATGAGCAGTTGCAGGCCATGGGGCATTACACGGCCAGTGTTGCGGTGCACAGTGAGTTGCGGCTGGTGGCGCTGACGGCGCCTCGGGGCAATCGGTTCTTTATCTGGAACATGGACAGCGCGCAGTTGCTGCTGGACGGGCCGTTGCCGGATTGTGCCGGGGTGGGTGCGGTGGCTGACGGGTTTGTAGTGACTTCCGGGCAGGGGCGTTGCCGGTTTTATGATTGTCGGCAGGTGCCGTTGGTGGCTAAACCGCTGGAGTTGCCGGCGGGGCTTTGGGATAACCATCTGCATCTGGTTTGATCGGGGGCATATCCGTTATCCAGGTAACGGATATACACACCCATACCCGCCTCAGGACTTCAGCGCCTTCTTCGGATAAATGTCATACCGGCTGGACTTCCCATCCAACGCATGACTCGGCTTCGGACCATCAATACACGGCGCCTTACGCGGCCGCTTAACCACCACCCGATGGCTGGCCAAGGCCAACGCAGCAGCGAGCAACGCCGGCGCGTCCGGATCATCCCCCACCAAGGGCCGAAACAACCGCATCTCCTTCTTCACCAGCGCGGTCTTCTCCCGATGAGGAAACATCGGATCCAGGTAAATCACCTGAGGCGGCTCCCCCTCCCAACTGCGCATCACCTCAATCGAATTGCCCTTGAGCAACTTCATGCGCGCCACAATCGGCGCCACCTCAAAATCCTCAGCCCCGCGCGCCAGACCATCCTCCAGAAGCGCCCCAATCAACGGCTGCCGCTCGATCAGGCTCATCTCGCACCCCAAACTGGCCAGTACGAAAGCATCCTTGCCCAACCCCGCCGTAGCGTCCAACACCCGCGGCCGCACGCCCTGCGCCACGCCCACCGCCTTGGCAATCATCTGCCCGCTGCCACCACCGTACAAACGCCGGTGCGCCGCACCACCTTCCACAAAATCCACCCGCACCGGCCCAGGCGCATCAGGCCCCAGTTGTTGCAACTGCAGGCCCTGCTCGCTCACCTGCAAGGCAAAGTCCGCCTCATCCAGCTGCAAAGGCAACCCAAGCTGCTCGGCCCACTGCTGGGCACGGGCCTGAAAACCTTCGGCCAAGGCCTCGACCCGAATGCGGCTGGCCGCTGGTTGTTCGCTCATCGGTGACTACGCTCAAAAATATTAAGGATCGGCGAAAAGCGGCCGATAAAAAAAAGGATCAGGCATTTTGCCAGAGCTGAGCGACGATCGAGAGAAATGTCAGACATTCCTTCGCTATTTACCGGTGTACTGCCGACCCACAACCACTTCGGCCTGCGCAATACCCAAGCGCTGGCCGGGGTCAGTCATGTGTGGCAGGACTTCTTCGCCCAGGCGTTGGCCGAACAGCTCGGCGACACGCCGGGCGCGCTCGCCAAGTCCGTGGCAACGCCGGTAGATCCGTCGGTTGAACCGAGCGAAGGCAGTGACCTGCTGTCGCAGATCGTCACCCAACGCGCGTGTGACGTGAAAGAGACCGAGATCGCCCCGCCCGAGCCGCTGTTCCTGCCCATCGCCGAATTCGAACTGGAATTGCTGCCACCGTCCCCGCCACCGTACCCGGCGGAAGAAGTGGTCGCCCAGCAAAAGCAGCAGAACTTCGAAAGCGGTTGGGTGCGCCCTATCGTCCTGACCGCCGGCCACCCGCTGCCCCTGCCTGGCCCGGCGCCTCAGCCACGCCCACTGCATTTGCCGATTGCCGAATTCGAACTGGACCTGCTGCCACCGCCACCGCCGCCATTCCCGGCAGAAGAGCTGGTTGAGCAACAAAAAGCCCTGGACTTCGACAGCCGCTGGGCTCGCCCGCTGATTATCCACAACCTGCGCCTCGCGGCCTGATTCTCAGCGACACACCCACCAACGCCCCATGTCGAGATGAAAGTGGTTTCGGTGGGCGGCGTTGTAATCCGGGCTCAACACCACGTTGAAATCCTTGCAGGCGCCATCGCGCACTTGCCGCAGAAACTTCGCGCCCTCGCCGCCGCCCGGCCAATCCTTGAGCACATTGATGGTGCGCCCGTCTGCCAGGCGAAAGCCGGCGATATCCAAAGCATTCGCCGACGCGTGCTGGCTGAGTCGCCCATCGGCACGGTTGTAGATATTGCGACAGGCAAAGCTGCCGAGGTGATCGACCCGTGTCACCGCCTGGCCAAACACCGCCTGGGCCGCGGGTTGCAGGCTGTGGCGCTCGAACAGGGCGAACGCCACGGCCAGCGGGCAACTGGCGAGAAAGCTGCTGCTCAGACCGACCTCCGCCCCCTGGACGCGCAAGGTATTGCGCAGCGGGCAGGCGGCATCGGCAGGGCTGTCAGCCTGATGGGTGATCCGCAACCCGGAGGTTTTCAGCACCTGGTCACACAGCGCAGGGTCATCCTGCAAACGCCCAAGCTTGAGTCGGGTCAACAGGTTCGGGCTTGCGCGCACGTCCAATGGTGCCCACGGGTTCCAGTCATCGGGCAGCGGCACCCAGCCTCGCCACACGCCGACCAGCAGACCGCCCGCCAACACGAGCAACACACCCAGCGCTTTGAAGAAGCGCACGCTCCCTCAACCCTTGAACAGTTGATTGGCCTGGCTGAACGGCATCGAGCGTTCGGTAAAGGTAAACGTGCCCAGTTCATGAACCTCCCGGGCCGCCCTGAAGAACTCTCCATAAGCCGCCAGGGCCATGGCCGAACCCACGCTGATGCGCTTGACGCCCAGCTCGCTCAACTGCGCCACGCTGAGTTTCAGGGCGCCTGACATCAAGATATTCACGGGCTTTGGCGCGACCGCCTTCACCACGGCCAACACTTCCTCGGCACTGCGCAGGGCCGGTGCATACAGCACGTCGGCACCGGCTTCGGCGTAGGCCTGGAGGCGGCGGATGGTGTCGGGCAAATCCAGCCGGCCATGCAGGAGGTTTTCTGCACGGGCGGTCAGCGTGAAGGGGAACGGCAGGCTGCGGGCAGCAGCGACCGCCGCTTCGACACGTTCGACGGACAAATCAAAAGGATAGATCGGGTCGACGGCAATCCCGGTGGCGTCTTCGATGGAGCCACCGACAATGCCGGTAGCTGCAGCGCGCAGGATGGTCTCGGCGCAACCTTGGGGCGTATCGCTGAAGCCGTTTTCCAGGTCAGCGGCAACGGGCAGCGAGGTGGCCTGGACGATCGCCCCGGCATTGCCCAAGGTGTCTTCCAGGGACAGCGCACCTTCGGCATCCGGGCGGCCGAGGCTGAAGGCGAAGCCGGCGCTGGTGGTGGCCAGGGCTTCGAAACCCAGGCTGGCGAGCATTTTTGCGGAACCGGCATCCCACGGATTGGGCATCACGAAGGCACGGTCACGCTCATGCAGGGCCTTGAAGGTTTCGGCGCGAAGGGTTTGGGCATCCATGACTGACTCCTGTCGGGAAAAGGAGCCTTAGAGTAACCCCAGTTGCTCCGCTTCGGGTTCTCGATGAATCTGCGGCAAGGCCGGCAAGCCGGGCAAACGCACCATCAGCTTTTCGTGAAAGCGCAGGGCCAGTTGGGCCGCCAGGCGATTGTCAGAGGTGTGGAGAAAGACATAGGGCGTGCGACCCTCTTCGATCCAGCCGGCGACCTTTTCAACCCAGGGCACCAGGAACGGGTCATTGGCTTCCAGCTCCGGATGGCCAATAAAGCGCACTTGCGGAAACTGCGTCAGCGCCGCCGGGCGAGGTGGCACCTTGGGCTTTTTCGATTGGGCGTGCAGCACGGCTGCCGAGGTGGACGTGCAACTGAACAACGCACGCGGGTCCAGGCAGATGCGCTCGACACCCCGGTCGCGCAGCAAGCGGTTGAGACTGCGCTCGGCGTCGCCCTTGGCAAAGAACTCCGAGTGACGCACTTCCACCGCCAACGGTCGCTCCAACCCATCGATAAACCCGGCTAACTCACCCAGGCGCTGCGGGGTAAAACTGGCCGGCAGTTGCAGCCACAATGGCGAAATGCGCTCGCCCAACGGGCTCATCAACCCAAGAAAACTTTCCGCCGCAGGCAACTGCTCAATCAGGTTGCCACTGTGGCTGATATCACCCGGAAACTTGGCGGTGAAACGAAAATGTTCGGGCATGATTTCAGCCCAGCGCTGCACGGTAGCGACGGAGGGGCGGGCATAGAACGTGGTGTTGCCCTCAACAGCGTTGAAGACGTGGGAATACAGGGCGAGGTAATCGCTGGAACGGGCGTCGGCGGGATACAGGTATTCGCGCCAGGCGTTTTCACTCCAGGACGGACAACCGAGGTAGTAAGGCAACAGCATCAGATATGGATATCGAGGCCCAGCACTTCCATATCCCATTCGACAAAGCCGGCGGTGGTCAGGTAGCTGGCCAGGGCATTGGCGACGTTTTTGCTCATGGAGCGCGGGAAGACCATGTCTTGCTGGCGGGCAGGAACACCGCTGGTGCGTGCACCGCTGGAAGCTTGGGAACGCGTTGAAACAGCGGAGGTGTCGGACTGGATTTCAACAAAGTCGGGCGAGTCTTCGACGGAGTCGTCTACCGTCACGTTCGCCTTGCGAGGCTTACGCTTGAGGGGGTAGGACTGTGATGAAAAGCCGTCTATGCGCATACATGCGAACTCGGTATCGGTGATGGCATTTTAATGGCGCTTTCCATGGCGCGCAAATGCTCTGGTGATAACTAGAACACATAATTGGTAAAAGGTTTAAAAGCGCGGGCAAATTCTGACGATTGGCGATTTTTGCCTGAAATTGCCCGCCTTTTTGACGTCAAATAATTCCGCGTTCAGCCTTGGTTTGCGCCACTTTATCCCGCAGGTACACAGGCGCTGCCTGGTCGGCCGCAATTGCCTCGCCCCGCTCCCAGGCAAAGCGTGCCAGGGTCAGCAGGTCTTCGGCATGGGGCAACATTGCGGCATCCTGGCCCGCAAGCGTCACGCCAATGCGCTCGCCGTAGCCCCAGCCGGTGCCGGCACCGAACCAGTCGCCGCTGGCATCAGCCGGCAAGGCCGCCGTTTCAGGCGGCAACACGGCTTCAGCACCCACCAGGCGCATCTCGCCAGCGGTTTCGCGGTAGCAACCCCAATACACTTCGTCCATGCGCGCATCGATGGCAGCGGCAACTTGGCTCACGCCGTGTTCGCGAAACGCCCGCTGCGCCAGTACCGCCAGGTTGGACACCGGCAACACCGGACGCTCGAGAGCAAATGCCAATCCCTGGACCACGCCAATAGCGATGCGCACACCGGTAAACGCACCCGGGCCACGGCCGAACGCGATGGCGTCCACCGCCGACAAGGTAGTGCCCGCGTCCAGCAGCAGTTGCTTGATCATCGGCAACAGCTTCTGCGCGTGCAGGCGCGGGATCACCTCGTAGTGGCTCGTGACCTTGCCATCGTGCAGCAGGGCAACGGAGCAAGCTTCAGTCGCGGTGTCCAGGGCCAGCAAGGTGCTCATCGGTGTATGCATCCACGTTGAAAAAAAGTGCGTCAGTATAAACAACAACGGCCCGCAAGCGGGCCGTTGTCAATCAAGCGGATGAACGATCAGCTCAGCGCTTGCAGTACTTTGCCAGTGATGGCTTCAACCGAACCCACACCTTCGATGTGGCTGTACTTCGGCTTGCCCTGGGCGGCCGAAAGTTTCTGGTAGAAGTCCACCAGCGGCTTGGTCTGGGAATGATAGACCGACAGACGATGGCGCACGGTTTCTTCAGTATCGTCTTTACGCTGCACCAGGTCGTCGCCGGTGACATCATCCTTGCCAGCCACTTTCGGCGGGTTGTAGACGATGTGGTAAACGCGGCCCGAGGCTTCGTGAACACGACGACCGGCAATACGCTGCACGATCTCTTCGTCTTCAACGGCGATTTCCACCACGTTGTCCAGCTCGACGCCGGCCTTCACCAGGGCTTCAGCCTGGGGAATGGTGCGCGGGAAACCGTCGAACAGGAAACCGTTCTTGCAGTCGTCCTGGCTGATGCGTTCCTTGACCAGGTTGATGATCAAGTCATCGGAGACCAGGCCGCCGCTGTCCATCACGCTCTTGGCGATCAGGCCCAGCTCGGTGCCCGCCTTGAC
The DNA here is from genome assembly GCF_001952855.1 of Pseudomonas sp. ATCC PTA-122608. Lineage (GTDB taxonomy): Bacteria > Pseudomonadota > Gammaproteobacteria > Pseudomonadales > Pseudomonadaceae > Aquipseudomonas. Next base: position 95,891 of record NZ_LPNO01000052.1, read on the forward strand.
GGCCGCGCGCAGCATGTCGCCGGTGGAGATTTGTGGAATGCCGAATTTTTCAGTGATGAACTTTGCCTGAGTACCTTTACCGGCCCCGGGAGCTCCCAGCAGAATGACGCGCATCGATGTGCTCCTCAATTTTTTATAAAGATGACGCTCGGATTCGCCGCATGGGGCCAATCTCGGAAATTTTGGGTCCAGGCCGCACAAACGGCCAAAGGCTGATCAAGATACACAGCAGGCCCAAACCACACAAGCCGCCGAAAGTAGGAGAAACCCGCGCCGCGCTGGCTTTATCGGCAGGKACAACCCGGACAGCAAAACGCCGGTCGACATTTTGACGGCGACCGGCGCGATGTATCTGCAAGCTATTGAGAACACGCCATAAATGTCAGCCGGTGTTGCGCAATCCGGCGGCAATACCGGCCACAGACACCAGCAGCGCCTGTTCCAGAGGGCTGTCCTGCGCCGCCTCCTGTTGCCGCGATCGGGCCAGTAACTCGGCCTGCAACAGGTGCAACGGGTCGAGGTAGGTGTTGCGCAGCCGGATGAACTCCAGGGTATCGGGGCTATGGGCCAGCAGCTGAGACTGGCCAGTCAGGCCAAGCACTACACTGCACGCCTGCGACAATAGGTCGCGTAAGTGCGCACCCAATGGCAGCAGATCAGGCTGTACCAGACGCTCGTCATACAGGCGGGCGATGTCGGCGTCGGCCTTGGCGAGCACCATTTCCAGCATATCGATGCGGGTACGGAAGAACGGCCACTGCTCGCGCATTTGCCCCAGCAACTCACCTTCGCCGCGCTCAAGGGCCTTGCTCAAGGCCGCTTCCCAACCGAGCCAGGCCGGCAGCATCAGGCGGGTTTGGGTCCAGCCGAAAATCCACGGGATTGCCCGCAGGCTTTCAATACCGCCGGCTCGACGCTTGGCCGGGCGACTGCCCAAAGGCAAGCGGCCCAACTCCTGCTCCGGCGTGGACTGGCGGAAATACTCGACAAATTGCGGATTTTCCCGCACCACGGCGCGGTAAGCGCTGACACCGTCGGCGGCCAATTCGTCCATCAAGTGGCGCCAGGCCGGCTCCGGTGGTGGCGGTGGCAACAACGTCGCCTCCAGCACTGCCGCCAGGTACAGGTTGAGGTTTTGCTCGGCGATGTCCGGCAGGCCGAACTTGAAGCGGATCATCTCGCCTTGTTCGGTGGTGCGGAAACGCCCCGCGACCGAACCCGGTGGCTGCGACAGAATCGCCGCGTGCGCCGGGCCGCCGCCGCGGCCTACGGTGCCGCCGCGACCGTGGAACAGCAGCAGTTCGACTTGTTGTTCGCGGCAGATTTCCACCAACTGTTCCTGGGCCCGGTATTGCGCCCAGGCGGCGGCGGTAGTGCCCGCATCCTTGGCCGAATCCGAATAGCCGATCATCACTTCCTGCGGGCCCTGCAGACGGGCGCGATAGCCCGGCAACAGCAGCAGTTTCTCGATCACCGGGCCTGCGTTGTCCAGGTCAGCCAGGGTCTCGAACAACGGCACCACCCGCATCGGTCGTTGTACGCCGGACTCTTTGAGCAGCAGTTGCACAGCCAGCACATCCGACGCGGCGCCGGCCATGGAAATGACGTAGGAACCCAGCGAAGCGGCAGGTGCGGCGGCGATTTCCTTGCAGGTGTTCAGCACTTCGGCAGTGTCTGCCGAGGGTTTGAAGTAACCCGGCAACAAGGGGCGACGGTTGGCCAGTTCCTTCATCAGGAAACTGATGCGCGCCTCTTCGTCCCAATCCTCGTAACGGCCAAGGCCCAGGTAATCGGTGATTTCAGTCATGGCCGCGCAGTGGCGGGTCGAATCCTGACGAACGTCGAGGCGCACCAGGAACAGGCCAAACGTCACCGCCCGACGCAAGCAATCCAGCAGCGGGCCGTCGGCAATCACGCCCATGCCGCAGGTATGCAACGACTCGTAGCACAGCTCCAGCGGCTCGAGCAGCTCGCGGTTGTTTTGCAGCACATCGGCAGGCGCCGGCGTGGTGGTAGTCAACGAGGTGTGGGCCCATTGGCGTGTGGCGCGCAGGCGCTCACGCAGTTGCTTAAGCAACGCCCTATAAGGTTCGACGCTGTCGCCGACCTTGGCCTGCAATGCCGGGCTGGCTTGTTGCATCGACAGCTCGGAGGCCAGGTGATCGATATCGCGCAGGTACAGGTCAGCCGCCATCCAGCGTGCCAGCAGCAACACTTCACGGGTGACCGGCGCGGTGACGTTGGGGTTGCCGTCGCGGTCGCCGCCCATCCAGGAAGCGAAGCGAATCGGCGCGGCTTCCAGGGGCAGGCGCAAACCGGTCGCCGCATGCAAGGCATGATCAGCCTTGCGCAAATAATTCGGGATGGCGTGCCACAGCGAATGCTCGATCACCGCAAAGCCCCACTTGGCTTCGTCTACAGGCGTGGGCCGGGTGCGGCGGATTTCTTCGGTGTGCCAGGCTTCGGCGATCAGGCGTTGCAGGCGATTGCGGATCTGCGCGCGCTCGGCGGTGGTGAGGTCGCGGTGATCCTGCAGGGCCAATTGTGCGGCGATGGCATCGTATTTCTGGATCAGGGTGCGGCGGGCAACTTCGGTGGGGTGAGCGGTGAGCACCAGCTCGATTTCCAGCCGGCCCAACTGGCGCGCCAGGGATTCACTGCTGTGGCCTTCGCTCTGCAAGCGTGCCAGCAGTTCCGGCAGTACCCGTGACTCAAACGGCGCAGGCGTTGATTCATCACGGCGGTGGATCAACTGGTACTGCTCGGCGATGTTGGCCAGGTTGAGAAACTGGTTGAAGGCCCGCGCCACCGGCAGCAGTTCATCTTCTTTCAGTTGGTTGAGGCTGGCGCTCAGCTCTTCGCCAGCCGCCTGCTCCGAAGCCGCGCCACGGCGGTCGGCCTTGGCGCCTTTACGGATCTGCTCGATCTTGTCGAGGAATTCATCGCCGTACTGCTCTCGAATCGTGTTGCCCAACAGCTCACCCAGCAGGTGAACATCCTCACGCAAACGTGCATCGATATCGCTCATCAGCCAATCTCCAGCAGAAAATCCGGGACGCTTTGATCCTCAAGAGTGCCGCCCACGGCGAAGTCTTACAAGGAACTTTAAACCTTGTGAGTTGCAGCTAGTCTCAACAGTAAGCCGCAGCGTTATCCGCGCTGGCCGGCTGGTCACTCATCATCGCCCGCGTACCGTGGGCTCCATTGAGGTTGCCATGAAAATCCGAGAACTGGCCCAGCATTGGGAAGAAAACGCCAAGGGTCGCCTGACCAAAACCGAATACGCCATCCATCTGGACGTTGAAGCCGCTGCCAGGCTGGCGGCGATCTCCGAGATGTACCCCAAACGCCACACCGAAGAACTGCTCGGCGAGTTGATTGGCGCAGCCCTCGAAGAGCTGGAAGCGAGCTTTCCCTACATCAAGGGCAAGCAGGTGATTGCTACCGATGAGGAAGGCGATCCGCTGTACGAAGACGTTGGCCCAACCCCACGCTTTCTCACGCTGTCACGGCGCTATCTGCACGATCTGTCGGCTCAGTCCGACAAGCAGAAACACTAGTCAACCTCCGCTAAAAAAACCGAAACCTCCAGTATTCAGGGCCTCCGACGGGCCCTGAATACCCCTGCGTATTGCAAAAGTTCCAACTTTTAAACGCTGACCGTTCAGTCAGATATTTTTTTAGGCAAATCGCCATCTTCGCTGAACTATTCAAAAAAGCCTCCGGTCACAGCCAGTAAGCCATCACTTGGAACAGCCGTTTGAATAGGCGTCCCGAGCTTTACCGCCGGGCCCCCGCAGACACTGCAAGCCGGAGATGGATTTGATGTTTTTCAGGAGTTACCTAATGGAGTTGAAGACGATGAAGACCAGCACTGCCAAAACCTCGTTTAACCACCTGCGCGGGCTTAAATTGGCCGCGCTGGCAATCGGCACCAGCTTCGTACTGGCTGGCTGCGCCGGCAACCCACCGACCGAGCAATACGCTGTTACCCAATCTGCGGTGAACAGCGCCGTCAGCGCCGGTGGTACCGAGTACGCAGCCGTGGAAATGAAGTCGGCTCAGGACAAACTGAAGCAAGCTGAAATTGCCATGCACGACAAGAATTATGACGAAGCCCGTCGCCTGGCCGAACAAGCCGAGTGGGACGCACGCGTCGCAGAGCGCAAAGCCCAGGCTGCCAAGGCCGACCAAGCTGTGAAGGATTCCCAGAAAGCTGTTCAGGAGCTGCGTCAGGAAGGCATGCGTCCGGCTGTTATCAAGCCGCAGCAATAAGCCGCTACCTCTGATTGCATTGCACCCGAAACCGAATTGAAAGGACGACACGACTATGCGTAAACAATTGATGATCCCTGCCCTGCTGGCAATGAGCGTTGCTCTGGCGGCGTGCTCTACCCCGCCGAACGCGAACCTGGAAAACGCTCGCACCAACTTCTCGGCCCTGCAAGCCAACCCGCAAGCCACCAAAGTAGCGGCGCTGGAAACCAAAGACGCCAGCGAGTGGCTGGACAAGGCTGACAAGGCCTACCGCGACAAGGAAGACCAGAAGAAGGTCGATCAACTGGCCTACCTGACCAACCAGCGCGTTGAAGTGGCCAAGGACACCATCGTCCTGCGTGAGTCCGAAGCCAAGCTGAAAAACGCTGGCGACGAACGTGCCCGCGCCCTGCTGGAAGCCCGTGACGCGCAGATCAAGCAACTGCAAGACAGCTTGAACGCCAAGCAAACCGATCGCGGCACCCTGGTGACTTTTGGTGACGTGCTGTTCGCCACCAACAAGTCGGACCTGAAGTCGAGCGGCCTGGTGAACATCACCAAGCTGGCGCAGTTCCTGCGCGATAACCCGGACCGTAAAGTGATTGTCGAAGGCTACACCGACAGCACCGGTTCCGACTCGTACAACCAGAGCCTGTCGGAGCGCCGTGCCGCTTCCGTGCAGCGCGCACTGGCTAACCAGGGTGTGGATATCTCGCGCATCGTGACCCAGGGTTATGGCAAGGAATACCCGGTTGCCGACAACGGCAGCGTTTCGGGCCGTGCCATGAACCGCCGCGTTGAAGTGACCATCTCCAACGACAACCAGCCGGTCAAGCCACGTTCTTCGATGGCTAACTGATCGACTGATGCAACATAAAGAACCCCGCCAATTGGCGGGGTTCTTTGCTTATGGGCATAGACGGATCAGACCAATATCCTCACCGCCTATACACACTCAACCGAATTGAATCTGTCCGGCGTTGCCAGCCTGGCCCTGGCCTTGACCTTCACCACCTTGGCCTTGGCTGCTTTGTTGCTCGGCTTGCATCAGCAACTTCTTGAGCAGTTCCAAAAGATCCGCTCCCCCTGTCCCTTGCGAGCCACCGGCGCCTTGGTCTGCGCCTGCCTGGGGTGAACCTGCATCTTGAATACCCTGACTGCCAAAATTGCCAAAGCTTTGCGCAGAAGATGAATCGTTAACTTGCATACGGATAACTCCAGATTAGGTAACCGAATCAGCGACGCTGACCAGTCCGAAATCTGTGGTAATCAATCCAGAATAGTTCCAGCGTTTCTCAAGCGACCTGTCCTACTGCTCCAATTGCGGCGTTTCCTGACCCATGCAACGCACCGCCTGTTTCTTGCCGTTCACCAGGACGCCGGTCAGGCCTTTCTGTTCGGTATCAAACAGTACCAACACACCATCGACACACTGCGCTACCTGAGCGGCCGGGGTCAGGGAGATTTTGTAGTCTTCGCCTGGCACGGTCTTGAGCATGGTGAAGTCGCTGAGCAGCAATGCATCCTCAGGCTTGGCGAAGTGCAAATAGCCGTAGTACCACAGGCAGCCGACGGTGCCGATGATGGTGCCGATGCCGGTGAGGATCAGGGGGATCATGTTGCGTTCTTCGCTCATTGCGGGTTCTCTGCATTGGAATTCGGGGACGCCGGGTAATTGGGGATTTCCCCCAGGCGGCGCAGCCCGTTGAAATGCTGCGGGTCGTCGAGGTAGCGCAGCATCACGGTTTGCCAGGTCTTGTCGGCAAAGGTCTGCACGTGACCACCCCGGGTCAGTTGCAGCACCCTCGGTGGCGGCGCAGCTTGATACAGGCGGATGCCGTTGGACAGCGGCACGATCGGATCATCGAGGCTATGGAACAACAACTTCGGCACACCGGTCAGCCGGGGCATGGCGTTGATCGCACTGTCGGCGTCCGGTACCAGCCACGACAACGGTACCTGGAATGGCCATGTTAGCCAGGAGGTGCTGAGGGCGAATTGTCCTACGTCACGATAACTGGCCGGCACACCGTCCAGCACCAGCGCCTTGAGCTGGGGCTGGCGCTCGGGATGTTCCGCCAGGTAGTGCACCACCAGCGCACCGCCCAGGCTTTGGCCCAGCACGATCAGCGGCTGGCCCTGGGTTTCGGGGGCGTCGTCGATCCACTTGAAGGCGGCGTCGATGTCCTGGTAAACCGCCGGCAGCGAAGCTTCACCTTCGGACAGGCCGTAACCGCGATAGTCCAGCAGCAGCACTTGATAGCCCTGCTCCGGCAGCCACCAACTGCCGCCGAGGTGCCAGGCGAGGTTACCTCCGTTGCCGTGAAGGTGCAGCACCGTGCCCTTGAGCGGCACACCGGCCTTGGCCGGAAGCCACCAGGCGTGCAGCTTGACGCCATCGGCGGTGGTCAGTGTCACGTCACGGTATTGCAGGTGGGCCTTTTCCGGAGTGAACGGCAAGCCGCGCTCCGGGTAAAACAGCAGGGAGCTGCAGCCGTTCAGGGTCAGTAGCAGGCAAAGAATGCCGAGGATTCTCATCCGTTGAAGCCTCGTGAATGGGTTGTGACCTATGGAGATCAAATGTGGGAGCGGGCTTGCTCGCGAATGCGGTGGGTCAGTAAACACATCTGTTGCTGATACACCGCATTCGCGAGCAAGCCCGCTCCCACATTTTGACCGAGTTCCTTCAGAGATATCGTTAAAGGATATTGGAGTAATCCGCCTCGATCCGGTCCAGGCTCAAATGGTTGAGGAAGTTGGAGAAACACATCCACGCCGCCAACGCATTCATGTCACGGAACTGATCCGGCAGGTATTTGGGCGGTACCACCAGGCCTTCATCCACCAGTTGGCGCAGGGTACGCATGTCTTCCAGGGTGGTCTTGCCGCAGAACAGCAGCGGCACTTGCTCCAGTTTGCCTTTGCGCACGGCCAACTGAATGTAGTTGTAAACCATGATAAAGCCCTTGAGGTAGGACAAATCCTTGGTAAACGGCAGACCCGTAGGCGTCGACCCACGGAAAACCCGGCTGGCGTTGCCGTAGCTTTCCGCCATTTCAAAGCCCTGCTCGCGGAAGAATTCGAACACCTGCAGGAAATCGGCCCCCTGCTCCACCATATGGATGGCGCGGGTGCGGTTGGTCAGCTTGCGCAGGCGGCTGGGATAGGAGGCGAAGGTGATGATTTCCATCAGGATCGCCAGGCCTTCCTGGGTCACCGTCGACGAGGGCGGGCCCTTGGACAGGAAGGTGCAGATCGGCTGGTTCTGGCCATTGAGGGTAGTGCCCACATGCACCAGGCCTTCATGAACTTCCAGGGCGCGCACGTCTCGGTCGTTGAACATCGCGTCGGCGCGGATCTTGATGTAGTCGGCGCCTGCCGCCGCATCCGCCACGATACCGTCAGACTCGAACACTCGAATGGTTTCCTCGGCCTCGCCGAATACCTTGTTCAGGCGGCTTTGCAGCAGGCCAACGGCGTCCTTGGCGGTGAGGGTCTTGGCTTCGTCCTTGAGGTCGCCACGGCCGTCGATATTGTTCAGGTAGTCCGACATCATCAGGCCGAGGTCGGCCAGGGTCGGGTCACCGGCGTGGAACGCATCGGAGGCGGCGCCGTACAGTTCCTGGGAAATCAGGCCGAAATCCTCGGTGCCACGGGCTTCGAGCATGCGCACTACCATGCGGTATTCCTTGCACATGCGCCGCATGATCTGCCCGACCGGGTTGAACTGGCCCAGCTGGCGGGTGATGTCACGCTCGATGTTCTGGAACTCCAGCTTCACCGCGCTGGAATCGAACGACAGTGGCCGGTTCAGGTAGTAATCGCGGTCCACCGCCGGCATTTCCTTGCCCTTGGCCTTGAGAAATCCCTGGCGGATATTCTCGTCCCACTTCACGGCGTCGAGGACGCGAATCGGTGTTTGCGCCAGCACAATGCGATCGGACAAGGTGCGTATCGTCTGCTGGTAATCGTCCACCCGGTACTTCCTCTTTAAACGTTATTTGCCCGCGCGCTGGTAGCGCACGGCTTCGACGAACACGTCAGCATTGGCCGGGTCATCCAGGTAGGCAAACACCTGGGCCATGGTGCTGTTGATCAATACGCCGTCGCCTTCGACGGTTTCGACAGTGCTGCCGCCAAGGACTTTCTGGCCGACAGCCTGGTGGATCTGGTCCAGGTCGAGGTTGTAGACCACCAATTCGTGTTCATCGTTGAGCTCGAAGCCTGCCAGGATGAAATGCCCGCCAAACTTGGCCGGCAGCGGCGCCGACAAATACCAGCGGCTGCCATGGCGGGAAACCGTGAACAGGTATTCATCACGTTGGCCCGGCTGGGCTTTAGGGTAGCTCACGGCTTTGTAGCGATGTTCGCCCACGCGGCTGATCTGCAGGTTGAGCGGCTCGCCCCAGGCATTTTTGCTGGCCCATTTGCCCAACAGGGCCTCAGGCGCCGCCTCACTGGCCGGCAACGGATCCTTGAACGTCACCAGGCAACCGCTGAGCAACAGGAACGACAAGGCGATCACAACGACACGCCAGGCTTTCATTGAACACTCCCCTGTGTCAGACCGAAGCCAACACCAAATGCATGTAACGCTTGAGGATCTCAAGCATTTCTTCGCTGGTCAGAGGCTCTGCACCGCCCAGCAGGCCCTGATATTCCATCCGACCGATAATCGCCGTCAACACTTTGGCATCCTGTTGCGGCTCGCGCGAACCCAATACCTGGAAAAACTGGCAAGTGCCCTGCAACAGGATTTGCTGGTGGGAGCGCACCAACTCGGCCAGGCGCGGGTTCAGCAGCGCTTCCTGGCGAAACGCCTGCTCGGCCATCAGGTGCTCGCGGCGGTTGAGCAATTGGCGTTGCACGTAATCGGCGGTCAGGCGCGCGATGTCGTCGGCCAGTTGCGAGCGCGACTGCGGACTGCCGTCGCCATAAGCGACCATCTCCCGCAGCAGCCCTTCGTTACGCACCCACAACTTGCCCATGAACGCCGCGCTGCGCTCCACGTATTGGGCGAAGGTGTCGGTGAGCAGGTCGTCAATGTCCTTGAAGTAATAGGTAGTGGCCGATAATGGCACGCCGGCCTCTGCCGCCACCGCACGATGACGCACGGCGCGCACGCCTTCACGCACCACGATGCGCATCGCCGCATCGAGAATGTCCTGCCGGCGTTGCTCACTGCCCCGGCGACTGGCCTTGCGGCCCTGGTACTGAACACTTTCAGCCACGGCAGCGGCTATGCCGGCGGCACCCTTTTGAGCGATTACGCGGTTCACGACAGATCTTCCTTTCAGGGTGACGCGGAGCGTCACGGGCTGCGTTCCCACGCAGAGTGTGGGGACGATCATCTGGCGCTGTTAGCTTGACGCTTAAATACGCCACATAAAAAAGCCGCCTTATAAAAGGCGGCTTCGGATTTCGCTACGGTTACGCTTGTGGCCGCATGTGCGGGAACAAGATCACGTCACGGATCGACGGCGAGTTGGTCAACAACATCACCAACCGGTCGATGCCGATGCCTTCACCAGCGGTAGGCGGCATGCCGTATTCCAGAGCGCGAACGAAGTCGGCGTCGTAGTGCATCGCCTCGTCGTCGCCGGCGTCCTTGTCGGCCACTTGGGCCATGAAGCGCTCGGCCTGGTCTTCTGCGTCGTTCAGCTCGGAGTAGGCGTTGGCGATTTCACGGCCGCCGATGAACAGCTCGAAACGGTCGGTAACGTTCGGGTTGTCATCGTTGCGACGGGCCAGCGGCGACACTTCGAACGGGTACTGGGTAATGAAGTGCGGCTGTTCCAGCTTGTGCTCAACCAGCTCTTCGAAAATCATCACCTGCAATTTGCCCAGACCTTCAAAGCCCAGCACCTTGGCGCCGGCTTTCTTGGCGATGGCACGGGCCTTGTCGATGTCGGTCAGGTCGTCAGCGGTCAGCTCAGGGTTGTACTTGAGGATCGAATCGAACACCGACAGGCGCACGAACGGCTCGCCGAAGTGGAACACTTTGTCGCCGTACGGCACATCGGTGGAACCCAGGACCAACTGCGCCAGTTCGCGGAACAGTTCTTCGGTCAGGTCCATGTTGTCTTCGTAGTCGGCGTAAGCCTGGTAGAACTCCAACATGGTGAATTCAGGGTTGTGACGAGTCGAAACGCCTTCGTTACGGAAGTTGCGGTTGATCTCGAACACTTTCTCGAAGCCGCCAACCACCAGGCGCTTGAGGTACAGCTCCGGCGCGATACGCAGGAACATTTCCAGGTCCAGCGCATTGTGGTGGGTTTCGAAAGGCTTGGCTGCGGCACCACCGGGGATGGTTTGCAGCATCGGCGTTTCGACTTCCAGGAAGTCACGCGCCATCAGGAAGCTGCGGATGTGCGCGATCACTTGCGAGCGTACGCGGAACGTCTGGCGCACTTCTTCGTTGACGATCAGGTCAACGTAGCGCTGGCGGTAGCGCTGTTCGGTGTCGGTCAGGCCGTGGTGCTTGTCCGGCAGCGGGCGCAGCGACTTGGTCAGCAGGCGCACGTTGGTCATCTCAACGTACAGGTCGCCCTTGCCGGAACGGGCCAGGGTGCCTTCGGCTGCAATGATGTCGCCCATGTCCCAGGTTTTCACCGAGGCCAGGGTTTCTTCAGACAGGGTTTTGCGGTTGACGTAGACCTGAATGCGACCGGTCATGTCCTGGATCACCATGAACGAGCCACGGTTGAGCATGATGCGACCTGCCACCTTGACCGGGATCGCAGCCTCTGCCAGCTCTTCCTTGGTCTTGTCCGCGTACTGTTTCTGCAAGGCATCGCAGTAGTTTTCGCGGCGGAAGTCGTTGGGGAAGGCATTGCCCTTGGCGCGCTCGGCAGCAAGCTTTTCCTTGCGCAGGGCGATCAGGGAGTTTTCTTCCTGTTGCAGGGCTTGCGGGTCGAGTTGTTGGTCGCTCATGTCTTTTGAAATTCCATCACGGGTACGTTTTCCCCAACCTTCGGTTGGGGATCGCGAGCAAGCTCGCTCCTACAGGGGGTTACAGGCCAGATTTCAGGCTGGCTTCCAGGTATTCGTCGATATCACCGTCGAGCACCTTGTCGCAGTCGCTGCGTTCGATGTTGGTACGCAGATCCTTGATCCGCGACGCATCGAGCACGTACGAGCGGATCTGGTGACCCCAGCCGATATCCGACTTGGTGTCTTCCAGCGCCTGGGACGCGGCGTTACGTTTCTGCATTTCCTGCTCGTACAACTTGGCCCGCAGCATTTTCATGGCGGTGTCCTTGTTCGCGTGCTGGGAACGTTCGTTCTGGCAGCTGACCACGGTGTTGGTCGGTACGTGGGTAATACGTACGGCCGAGTCGGTGGTGTTTACGTGCTGACCACCGGCACCGGAGGAACGATAGGTGTCGATGCGCAGGTCTGCCGGGTTGATCTCGATTTCCACCTTGTCGTCGATCTCTGGCGAGACGAAAACAGCGGAGAACGAGGTGTGGCGACGGTTGCCGGAGTCGAACGGGCTCTTGCGCACCAGGCGGTGAACACCGATCTCGGTACGCAGCCAGCCAAAGGCGTATTCGCCCTTGATGTGCACGGTCGCGCCCTTGATGCCAGCCACTTCACCGGCCGACAGCTCCATGATGGTCGCGTCGAAACCGCGTTTGTCAGCCCAGCGCAGGTACATGCGCAACAGGATGTTGGCCCAGTCCTGGGCTTCGGTGCCGCCGGAACCGGCCTGGATATCCAGGTAGGCGTTGTTCGGGTCCATTTCATGGCTGAACATGCGGCGGAATTCGAGTTTGGCGAGGTTTTCCTCGAGACGGGCCAGCTCGGCGACGATATCGCCCACTGCGCCTTCGTCGTCTTCTTCGACGGCCATGTCCAGCAGGTCGCGGCAATCGCCCAGACCGGTGTTCAGCTCGTCGAGGGTCTCGACGATCTGCGCCAGCGCAGCGCGCTCGCGGCCCAGTTCCTGGGCGTATTCAGGTTTGTTCCAGACAGCCGGATCTTCAAGCTCGCGATTGACTTCGGTCAGACGCTCATGCTTTTGATCGTAGTCAAAGATACCCCCGAATAGTTTCGGAGCGCTCGGACAGGTCCTTGATGGTGTTAAGGATCGGGTTGATTTCCATGGCGGGCAGCACTCGTTGGCGAACTTTTGAAAGCCGAAGAGTATAACGACAAACGGGCGGGAGCGGCAGCCCGCTTGGCCGAAAAGGCGGGGTTGCATCAGCAAATGCGAGTTCAAAAGAACCCTGTGGCGAGGGAGCTTGCTCCCGCTGGGCTGCGCAGCAGCCCCTTGCAATGTCACTGTGGTGTGTCAGGCGGTACTTGATGATGGTCTGGGGCTGCTTCGCAGCCCAGCGGGAGCAAGCTCCCTCGCCACAACAAGCTACCTCGCCACAGCAAACGCTCTCCCGACAACCAGCATTTTGCCGTCGTTATTCGATCCCCACCTGATTACGCCCATTGTGCTTGGCCAGGTACAAGCCCTTGTCCGCCGCCGAGATCAACTGCCGGCAATCGGTGCCCTGTACCGGGGTCATGGTCGCCAAACCAATACTGATGGTCAGGCTCGAACCTTCCGCCGGGGCAATGTGCGGGATTTTCAGGCCCGCCACCGCCTGGCGCAGTTTCTCGGCCACCAGCCGCGCACCGCCCGGCGAGGTGTTGGGCAGCACCAGGGCAAACTCTTCACCGCCGTAACGCGCCGGCAAATCCGAGGGACGGCTGCTGGCATCACGAATGGCCGCAGCCACCTTGCGCAACGCTTCATCGCCTTCCAGGTGACCAAAGCTGTCGTTGTAGGTCTTGAAGAAGTCCACGTCGATCATCAACAGCGAGAGCTGGGTCTGGTCACGCATGGCACGCCGCCACTCCAGCTCCAGGTACTCGTCGAAATGCCGGCGATTGGACAGCCCGGTCAGGCCGTCGGAGTTCATCAGCCGTTGCAGCACCAGGTTGGTGTCCAGCAACTGCTGCTGGCTGACCCGCAGCGCACGATACGCCGCGTCCCGCTGCAGCAGGGTCATGTAGGAGCGCGAGTGGTAACGGATACGCGCCACCAGCTCGATGTTATCCGGCAGCTTGACCAGGTAATCGTTGGCACCGGCGGCAAACGCCGCGCTCTTGATCAGCGGGTCTTCCTTGGTGGAAAGCACGATGATCGGGATGTTCTGCGTCGCCGGATGATTACGGTATTCGCGCACCAGGGTCAGGCCGTCGAGCCCCGGCATTACCAGGTCCTGCAGGATCACCGTCGGTTTGATACGGATCGCCTGGGCAATGGCCTGGTGCGGGTCGGCGCAAAAATGGAAGTCGATGTTGTCTTCATGGGCCAGGCCCCGGCGTACGGCTTCGCCGATCATTGCCTGGTCGTCGACGAGCAACACCATGGCGGCGTTTTCGTCGGTCTTGAAGTCGTCGAGCTGTAAATCATTCATTTGCAGTCACCTGAATTACTACCTGCAGGCCAGGACAGCGTGTGATATCGGTCATTTTGCGAATACCTCCAGCAATCGTGGCGCAATTCTGTCCAGTGGGCGAATTTCAACAGCCGCATCGATCGCCGCTGCCGCTTTGGGCATGCCGTAAACCGCACAGCTTTGCTGGTCCTGCGCGATGGTCAGGTAGCCTTGCTGACGCATCGTTTTAAGTCCCTGGGCGCCATCACGGCCCATCCCCGTCAGCAGCACGCCGACGGCATCACCGTTCCAGTAACTGGCAACGCTTTCGAAAAACACGTCGATGGACGGCCGATAAATCTCGTTCACCGGCTCTGCGGTGTAGGCCAGCGTGCCGTTCTTCAGCAGCCGAATATGATGATTGGTGCCCGCCAGCAACACCACGCCGCTTTGGGGCGGCTCGCCTTCCCGGGCCAGGCGCACCGGCAAGCCCGAGGCGCTGCTCAGCCATTCAGCCATGCCGGCGGCGAACACCTGGTCCACATGCTGCACCAACACAATGGCCGGCGAAAAGTCCCGGGGCAAGCCCTTGAGCAGGGATTCCAGGGCAGCCGGGCCACCTGCAGACGAACCAATGGCCACCAGGCTCTGGCGTTTGCCCATGGTTCGCTGGGGCGCAGGCTCGGCCCGCACACGGCTGCCACGCTGGCCGATCAGCCAGCCGATGTTGAGGATCTTGCGCAGTAGCGGCGCCGCGGCGTCCTTCGGGTTACCCACACCCAGCGCGGGGGTGTCGACCACGTCCAGGGCGCCATGGCCCATGGCTTCAAACACGCGGCTGACGTTGGCCTGGCGATCAACGGTGACAATCAGGATCGCGCAGGGCGTCTCGGCCATGATCTGCCGGGTGGCTTCCACGCCGTCCATCAAAGGCATGATCAGGTCCATCAGAATCAGGTCGGGCGTCAGCTCGGCGCAGCGCTGCACCGCCTCCAGGCCATTGTTGGCAACCCACACCACCTCATGGGCCGGCTCAAGACTCAGCGCCCGGCGCAAGGCTTCCACAGCCATGGGCATGTCATTGACGATTGCAATCCTCATGCCCGGGCTCCTCCAATCAGCTCTACCACCGCGTCCAACAACGCGTCGTCATGGAAGCTGGCCTTGGCTAGATAATAGTCGGCACCGGCGTCCAGTCCACGGCGGCGGTCTTCTTCCCGATCTTTGTAGGAAACAACCATCACCGGCAGGGATTGCAGGCGAGTATCACGGCGCAAGAGTGTGACCAATTCAATACCGTCCATGCGAGGCATATCAATGTCAGTGATCAACAGGTCAAAGTCTTCGGAGCGCAGCGCGTTCCAGCCATCCATGCCATCGACCGCCACGGCTACTTCGTAACCGCGATTAAGTAACAGTTTGCGTTGCAGCTCGCGCACGGTCAGTGAGTCATCCACCACCAGAATACGCTTGCGCGCTGCTTCCTGGGTTTGCTGGGTACGCCGGGCGATGCGCTCCAGACGACCGGTATTGAGCAGCTTGTCCACAGAACGCAGCATGTCTTCAACGTCGACGATCAACACCACCGAGCCGTCATCAAGCAGGGCACCGGCGGAGATGTCCTGGACCTTGCCCAGCCGGTCATCCAGGGGCAGCACCACCAGCGTGCGCTCGCCGATAAAACGCTCCACGGCAATCCCGTAGACGGCATCGCGCTCGCGGATCACCACGACCTTGAGGGTTTCCTGATTGCCCTGCCCGGGCGGGCGCTGCAGCAACTGGCTGGCGGCGACCAGGCCGACATGCCGGCCTTCGTGCCAGAAATGCTGGCGACCTTCCAGTTGCACGATGTCGTCGGGGGCCAGGTCACACATACGTTCGATGTGAGCCAGCGGGAAGGCGTAGGCCTCTTCACCGACCTCCACCACCAGGCTGCGCACCACCGACAGGGTCAACGGCACTTCAAGATGGAAGCGACTGCCCTGCCCCGCCGTTTGCTCCAGCACCACCGCGCCGCGCAACTGGCGAACCATATGCTGTACCGCATCCAGACCGACACCGCGGCCCGAAACCTCGGTGACCTTGTCCCGCAGGCTGAAGCCCGGCAGGAACAGAAACGTCAGCAGCTCCTCTTCGCTCAAGCGCAGGGCGGTTTCCAGCGGCGACAAATGCCGGTCGACGATGGTGCCGCGCAGGCGTTCCAGGTCGACACCGTTGCCGTCGTCACTCAGTTCCAGCACCAGCAGGCCGGCCTGGTGGGACGCTCGCAGGCGGATCAAGCCTTCGGCGGGTTTGCCCGCCAGCAGGCGTTGCTCGGGCATTTCGATGCCGTGGTCGACGGCATTGCGTAATAAATGGGTGAGCGGCGCTTCGAGTTTTTCCAACACGTCGCGGTCGACCTGGGTCTTCTCGCCTTCGATTTCCAGGCGCACCTGTTTACCGAGGCTACGGCCGAGGTCACGAACCATGCGCACCTGCCCGGCCAGTACATCGGCAAACGGCCGCATGCGGCACGCCAGCGCGGTGTCGTACAAGACTTGGGCGCGCTGCCCGGCCTGCCAGCCGAACTCATCGATTTCGGCGGTTTTTTCCGCGAGCAACGCCTGGGCTTCGCTCAACAGGCGGCGGGTGTCGGCCAGGGCTTCCTGGGCTTCCAGGCTCAGGTCGACGGTCTTGAGGTGGCCGTCAAGGTTATCCAGGGCCCGGACACTGTTGCTCTGGATGCGCTTGAGGCGTTGCAAACTGGCGAGATATGGCTTGAGCCGCTGGGTTTCCACCAGGGATTTGCTGGACAGGTCCAACAGGCTGTTCAAGCGCTCGGCAGTGACCCGCAATACGCGCTCGCCGCCTTCGGTCATGCGTTTGTTCTGGCGTGGCTGTTCGGCACTGACGGGCGGCGCGGGTTCGGGCTCCGGCGCCAGGGTCAGCAGTGCTTCCATCGACAATTCAGGTTCTGGCGCAGGTGCCGGCGTTGGCGTTGGCGTTGGCGTTGGCGTTGGCGCAACGGGCGGTGCGACTTTTTGCGACGGGTCGAGCAAACGCTCCATCAGCGCCACGTAGGACTCGATGTCCGCTGCGCCCACGGTGTTGCCCGGCGTGGCGATGCGCATCAGCAAATCGGTGCCTTGCAGCAGTGCGTCGATATGTTCCGGCAGCAGGTACAGCCGGCTTTCCTGGGCGCTGACCAGGCAATCTTCCATCACGTGGGCGACGCTGACACCGGCGTCCACCCCGACAATCCGCGCCGCGCCCTTCAAAGAATGGGCGGCGCGCATGCAGGCTTCGAGCTGGTCGGCCTGGGTCGGGTTGCGCTCCAGGGCCAGCAGACCGGCACTGAGCACCTGGGTCTGGGCGTCGGCTTCCAGGCTGAACAGTTCCAGCAGCGAGGCATCGCGCATCTGGTCGGGGGTCATGTGAGGCTCCGGGTCACGGCAGACAACAATTGCGCCTCGTCCAGCCAGCGCAGGCTGCGGCCTTTCCACTGCAACACGCCTTGGGTATAGCGGGCGCTGGCCTGGGTGCCAGAAGCAGAAGCCGCGTTCAAAGTGCGTTCATCAATGGCATGGATGCCGTCCACTTCGTCCACCGGCACCACCACCGGGCCGTCCTGCGCCGCGATGATCAGCATGCGCGGCATGATTCGCCCGCCACTGGGGCCGCTGCTGGCGCCGTCCAGCCCGAGCAATTCCACCAGGGACAGGCACGCCACCAGCGCGCCGCGCACATTGGCCACGCCCAACAGGGCGCGTGAACGCTGATGTGGCAAGGAGTGAATCGGTTGCAGCGGTGCCACTTCCACCAGGCAGCGGGTGGCGATGCCCAGCCACTCTTCGCCGAGGCGGAACATCAACAGCGAACGGGTGACCACATCGCCTTCGACTTGCGGCGCCGCTACGGGACGATGATCGTCCTGCTGCAAGGCGTAGCGGTCGAGCAGGCGCGTGGCGGCGGCGGAATACACCGAGCAGTTGCGACAGTGGATGTGTTCGGCCAGCAACGGGCAAGACTTGTCGCCGTGGATGCCGATGCGGTTCCAGCAGTCGTCGATGGCTTGGGTGTCGGCCAGGGCCAGGTTCAGCGCGGTATCCAGGGTCATTGTTTACGCTCACTGCGGGCGGCACGGGCCTGCAAACGGCGGGCGCCGGCGACATCGCCCTGGGATTCGAGCAACGCCGCCAGGTGCATCAAGGCCTGCGGGTGCTGGGGCTCCAGGTACAAGGCTTTTCGATAATAACCCTGGGCTTCCAGGGCGCTGCCGGCCACATCGCTGAGCAGGCCCAGCCAATAAAACACCTGGGCTGCTGGCGGGTGAGTTTGCAGATAACGCTCGCAGGCGGCGCGGGCCTCAAGGCTTTTGCCTTCATTGGCCAGGGTTGCGATCTGGCTGAGCAGATCGGCAGCGTCCGAATGCGGGGGCGGCGGTTTGATCGCAACGACGGGTTGAGCGCTGATCGTGCTGAACGGCCGGGGCTTGGTC
Organism: Pseudomonas sp. ATCC PTA-122608; assembly: GCF_001952855.1. GTDB lineage: Bacteria > Pseudomonadota > Gammaproteobacteria > Pseudomonadales > Pseudomonadaceae > Aquipseudomonas. Next base: position 114,005 of record NZ_LPNO01000052.1, read on the forward strand.
GGGATAGGCGCGGCACTGCGCTGGGGGATCGGCGCAGGCATCGGCACAAATACCGGTTCCGGCGCAGGCTCAGCGTGACGACTGAAGGCAAACGACTGCGGCACACCAATCGAGCGCATGCCCAGGCGCCCCAGCAGGCTGCCTTCGGCAGGCCCGATAAACAGCACGCCGTCGACGTGGGTCAGGCCCTTGAGCACTTCAAACACCTGCTTCTGGGTTGGCTGGTCGAAGTAGATCAGCAGGTTGCGGCAGAACACGAAATCGTAGGTGGGCTCGTTGGCCAGCAGCGTGGGGTCCAGCAGGTTGCCCACTTGCAGGCGCACTTGTTCGCGCACGCGGTCGGCAATTCGGTAGCCGTCGGTTTGCTCGGTGAAGTGGCGATCGCGGAACTCGATGTCCTGGCCGCGAAACGAATTCTTGCCGTACACCCCGCGGCGGGCGCGCTCCACCGACAGCGGGCTGACGTCCATGCCTTGCACCTTGAACTGATGCGGCGCCAGCCCGACGTCGAGCAAGGCCATGGCGATCGAATAGGGTTCTTCGCCGGTGGAACATGGCAGGCTGAGGATCCGCAGGGCGCGCATGTGCTTGATTTCAGCCAGACGTGCGACCGCCAGCCGGCCCAATGTGGCGAAGGACTCGGGGTAACGGAAAAACCAGGTTTCGGGGACGATCACCGCTTCGATCAGCGCTTGCTGTTCGTCGGTCGAGACCAACAACTGCTGCCAGTATTGATCTGCGGTCTGCGCATTCATTGACTGGCTGCGTTGGCGCACGGCACGCTCGATAATCGCTTCGCCCACCGAGGCCACATCGAGGCCGATGCGTTCTTTCAGGAAGTCGAAGAAGCGTTGATCACTGCTCATCAACCCTCCTCGCCGGCGGCAAACAGCAGCGCCTGCACATCAGCCGTCAGCAGGTCGGCCACGCCTATCCACTGCATCAAGCCACGCTCGTCTTCGCGCACCGGGCCCAGGTAGCGTGCCTGGCGGTTGTCCAGGCCGTAGGGCTGGAACTCTGCAGGATCACAGCGCAAGGTGTCGGTGGCTTGTTCGAGGATCAGCCCCAGCCAGCGCGCCGGAGCCAGTGCATCCGGCTGATAGTTGACCAGTACCAGGCGCGTACTGGTGCGCGCCTGAGCCGGCGTGCCGAAGGTCAAGGCACTGAGGTCGATCACCGGCACCATCGCCCCGCGATGGGCAAAGATCCCGGCGACCCACACAGGCGCATGGGCAATGGGCTTGAGCGGCAGGCGCGGCAGTACCTCGGCCACTTCCGTGGCCTTGAGGGCATAGCGTTCATTGCCGATGTGAAACACCAGAAACAGTGCTTTTTTCACTGCCGCAACGGCACCGCGTTTAGCCGCGAGGTCGCTCATCAGACTTTAAAACGCGACACGCCGCTGCGCAGGCCGACCGCGACCTGGCTCAGCTCGTCAATGGCAAAACTGGCCTGGCGCAGGGACTCTACGGTCTGGCTGCTGGCATCACCCAACTGCACCAGCGCATGGTTGATCTGCTCGGCGCCGGTGGCCTGGGCCTGCATCCCTTCGTTGACCATCAACACCCGCGGCGCCAGGGCCTGCACTTGATGGATGATCTGCGACAATTGCTCGCCCACTTGCTGCACCTCGAACATGCCACGGCGCACTTCTTCGGAGAATTTGTCCATGCCCATCACCCCGGCCGACACTGCCGACTGGATCTCGCGCACCATCTGCTCGATGTCATACGTAGCGACGGCGGTCTGATCGGCCAGACGCCGCACTTCGGTGGCCACCACGGCAAAACCGCGACCGTATTCACCGGCCTTCTCGGCCTCGATGGCGGCATTGAGGGACAGCAGGTTGGTCTGGTCGGCAACCTTGACGATGGTCACGACCACCTGATTGATGTTGCCGGCCTTCTCATTGAGGATCGCCAGCTTGGCGTTCACCAGGTCGGCCGCGCCCATCACCGAGTGCATGGTTTCTTCCATGCGTGCCAGGCCTTGCTGGCCGGAGCCGGCGGCCACCGAGGCCTGGTCGGCAGCGGTGGAGACTTCGGTCATGGTGCGGACCAGGTCCTTGGACGTGGCGGCGATTTCCCGGGAAGTAGCGCCGATCTCGGTGGTCGTCGCGGCGGTTTCTGTGGCGGTGGCCTGCTGCTGCTTGGAGGTGGCAGCAATCTCGGTGACCGAGGTGGTGACCTGGACCGAGGAGCGCTGTGCCTGGGATACCAGGGCAGTGAGCTCGGTCATCATGTCGTTGAAGCCGGTTTCCACCGCGCCGAATTCGTCTTTGCGTTCCAGGTTCAGGCGTTTGCTCAGGTCACCGGTGCGCATGATTTCGAGGATGTCGACGATGCGTTTCATCGGCGCCATGATCGCGCGCATCAGCAGCAGGCCACAGAGACCGGCGGCGAGGATCGCGAGGATCAGTGAGACGCCCATGCTGATTTTTGCAGCGGACACCGCGTCGTCGATAGCGTTGGTGGCGCGGTCGGCGACGTTTTTGTTTTCGGTGATGATGTCGTTGAGCTTCTTGCGGCCTGCGGTCCAGGTCGGGGTCAGCTCTTCGTCGAACACTTTGCGGGCGGCGGCGACGTCATTGCGTTGCAGATTGTCCGTTACGGTGGCCAATGCCTTGTTGTAGGCCTGGTGCAGGGCTTCGAATTTATCGAACTCGGCCTGATCGTCAGCGCCGTTGATGGTTGCCTTGTAATTGGCCATCTGCGTGAGGATGCGCGCTTCGTAGGACTTGTAGTCGGCCTTGTCGGCGTCGGTGAGCACCTTGTCTTTGCGCAGGCCGATGATGTCGAGGGTGTCGAGGTAACTGTCGACCCAGGCGCTGCGGATCATGGAGCTTAGGTAGACCCCGGGGACTGCGTCGTCGCGGACTGACTCTTCGCCAGCCTCGATCTTCAACAGGCGTGAATACGAGACCACTACCATCAGCAGCATGATCGCGATGATGACCGCAAAGCTTGCCAATATCCGTTGGCGCAAGGTCCAGTTCTTCACAGTAATTCCTCGAGGGCCATTCAAATGGAGGGGAGTATAGCTGAGCGGGTGCCATCATTAATCAACGGGTTGTGGGATCTGGGTCACACGGGGGGGTAGTTTTTGGGGGGGGCATATCCGTTGCTGCGGTAACGGCGGCTTAGGGTTCCGCCCTTACGGCGGGTCACTTTTGGAAAAGAGCCCCAAAAGTAACCAAAAGGGCTCTTGCCCCACCACTCGGCACCTCGCTAATGCTCGGTGTGCCCTCACTCCGGCTTTGGACCGTGGGCGGCCGCGATGGGCCATCCTTGGCCCAGCGCGGCTAACCCGGCGTCCTGCCGGGTTACCCACGCTCCAAAGCCTGCGTTCGGCCAGCGTGGTTTAACGGGGCGCCTAAGATCAAGATCAAAAGCAGATCAAGAGCACAGCGGCCTACAGGCCGGCTTGAGTGTGGTGAAGCAACAGCAACAGCAACAGCAAAATCAGAAGCTAAAGCGGGCACGGTCCAAATGTGGGAGCGGGCTTGCTCGCGAAGGTCGTTAACGATGACGATGGCATCCTGGTTCAACGCGGCGTTCTCAGGTTTTTCGCGAGCAAGCTCGCTCCTACAGAAAAGCAGCTCTGCTTTCGCTCTGGATCTTGCCTCTGCTTCTAACACTCAAGCCGGCCGGTAGGCCGCTGTGCTCTTGCTTTTGATTTTGATCTGACTGCCCCATTCAGCCCGAGGCCGAACGCAGGTATTGCGGAGCGGGTAAACCGGCAGGACGCCGGTTTAGCCGCGCCGGGCCATGGATGGCCCGTCGCGGCGGCCCGCGGAGTAATGCCGGAGTGAGGGAACACCGAGCCTAGGCGAGGTGCCGACAGGCGGGGCAGAGCGTTTTGGTTACTTTTGCGCTTTTCAAAAGTGACCCGCTGTAAGAGCGGAACCATAAGTAGCCGTTACCTAAATAACGGATATGTACCCAATCAAACCACCACAGCCTGCCGCACCTGCTTCTCCAGTTCAGCCTTCAACCCAGGCTCCAACTTAAGCTGCCGCGCCAACTCATCGAGATACGACTTCTCCATGAAGTTCTCCTCATCCACCAACATCACACTGGCGATATACATCTCGGCAGCCAACTCCGGAGTGCTGGCAGCCCTAGCCACATCTGCCGGATCAAGAGGCTTGTTCAGCTCAGCATGTAACCACTGCTGCAACTCACGATCACTGTCCAGCTTCAAAAACTCCCCTTCGATCAACGCCCGCTCCCGCTCATCCACATGCCCGTCAGCCTTGGCCGCCGCCACCAACGCCTTCAAAATCCCCTGGCTATGCTGCTCGACTTGCGCCGGCGGCAGGCGGTCGATGGTCTGCGGCTCGCCCTGAGGCGCATTGGCCTGCTGCGCCTGCCAGTTGCCATACGCCTTGTAGGCAATCACCCCCAGCGCCGCCAACCCACCGTAGGTCAGCGCCTTACCGCCAAACTTGCGGGCTTTCTTGTTGCCCATCAACAGGCCCATGGCACCAGCCGCGAGGGCCCCACCACCGGCACCGCCGAGCAAGCTACCCAACCCGCCGCCGCCCAGCAGGCCGCCAAGGGCACCTTTGTCATCTGACTTGCGCTGCCCGCCAGCCTTGTTCTGCAACATGTCCTGCCCGGATTTGAGCAGTTGATCGAGCAATCCACGGGTATTCATTCACAGCCTCCAGAAACTAGGGTTCACAGGACCAATAGGCTCCCAGCGTAAAACTAAGTGCCAAAAACCCCCGATCTAGAGTGCTTCCAGATGTAACGCGCTTACCCCTCAATTAAAACGATATACACTCGAACAAATCTATAAAAACACCCCACTGGTAATTCCAGCATGATGACCTTGCGTCAGATCCGTCACTTTATCGCCGTGGCCGAGACCGGCTCGATCTCCGCCGCCGCCCAGACCGCCTTCATCTCCCAGTCCACCCTGACCCTGGCGATCCAGCAACTGGAACAGGAAATCGGCGTCAACCTGTTCAACCGCCACGCCAAGGGCATGACCCTGACCCACCAGGGCCACCAGTTCCTGCGCCAGGCGCACCTGATCCTTGCCACCGTCGACAACGCCAAGCGCAGCCTGCAACAGAGCACCGATCAGGTCGCCGGGCAATTGATCATCGGCGTGACCAGCCTGGTCGCCGGCTACTACCTGGCGGATTTGCTCACGCGTTTCCAGCGCGCCTACCCCAATGTCGAAATCCGCGTAATGGAAGACGAACGCCCCTATATCGAACACTTGCTGGTCAGCGGTGAAATCGACGTTGGCGTGCTGATCCTCTCCAACCTCGAAGACCGCCACGCCCTGCAAACCGAAGTGCTCACCCACTCGCCCCACCGTTTATGGCTGCCCGCCCAGCACCCGCTGCTGGAACACGACAGCATCAACCTCGCCGACGTTGCCCGCGAACCGCTGATTCAACTGAACGTCGATGAAATGGGCCACAACGCCCAACGCATGTGGACCGGCGCCGGGCTGCAACCCCGCGTCACCTTGCGCACCGCCTCGACGGAAGCCGTACGAAGCCTGGTGGCCGCCGGCCTCGGCGTGTCGATCCAGCCGGACATGACCTACCGCCCCTGGTCCCTGGAAGGCGACATTATCGAAGCCCGGCCGATTGCCGACCTCAGCCAAACCCTCGACGTGGGCCTGGCCTGGCGCCGGGGCACGGCGCGCCCGGCGTTGGTGGACCCGTTCCTGACGGTAGCCCGTGAACAGCCCCACCCACGCAAGCCATCTATTTAATCGAATGCTGCTTTCAGTATTTAGTATTTGTTGACCTCGCGCCTGACCTCTAGTCTCTGCTCATCCCATAAGAGAAGGTCAGGCGCCTCGTAAGAGAACAGCCATGACCACACAAGAAAAGAGATCGCGAAAAATGTCTGGCGCGCCCACACCGCTGCTCACTGCGTTGCTGATCGACGGCGAACTGGTCGCAGGCGAAGGTTTTGTCGAGCCGATCATCAACCCGGCCACCGGTGAAATCCTCACCCATATCGCCGAGGCCAGCACCGAACAGGTCGAAGCCGCGATTCTCGCCGCCCACCGCGCCTTTGCCGGTTGGTCACGGACCACGCCCCAACAGCGCTCGAACATTCTCCTGGGCATCGCCGATGCCATCGAAAAACAAGCCGACTACCTCGCCCGCCTGGAATCGCTGAACTGCGGCAAACCGTTGCACCTGGCGCGCCAGGACGATTTGAGTGCCACTGTCGATGTGTTCCGCTTCTTTGCCGGTGCCGTGCGCTGCCAGACCGGGCAGCTCAGCGGTGAATACCTGCCGGGCTACACCAGCATGGTGCGCCGCGACCCGATTGGCGTGGTCGCCTCGATTGCGCCCTGGAATTACCCGCTGATGATGGCCGCCTGGAAGATCGCCCCGGCCCTGGCCGCCGGCAATACCCTGGTGTTCAAGCCCTCGGAACATACGCCACTGTCGATCCTGGCCCTGGCGCCCGTGCTGAGCCAGCTGTTGCCGCGCGGGGTGATCAACATCCTGTGTGGCGGCGGCGAAGGCGTCGGCAGCCATTTGGTCAGCCACCCGAAGGTGCGCATGGTGTCGTTGACCGGCGATATCGTCACCGGGCAAAAAATCCTCCAGGCCGCCTCCAAGACCCTCAAGCGCACCCACTTGGAACTGGGCGGCAAGGCTCCAGTGATCGTGTGTAACGACGCCGACCTGCAAGCCGTGGTCGAAGGCGTGCGCGCCTACGGGTATTACAACGCCGGCCAGGACTGCACCGCCGCGTGCCGCATCTACGCCCAGGCGGGCATTCACGACAAGTTGGTGGCCGACCTCGGCGCCGCCGTCAGCAGTCTGCGGTTTGCCGGAAAGCGCGATGCCGACAACGAACTCGGCCCGCTGATCAGCACGCGCCAGCGCGACCGGGTGGCCAGTTTTGTCGAACGCGCCCTCGGCCAGCCACATATCGAACGCATCACCGGCGCCGCCGTGCATTCCGGCGCCGGCTTCTTCTACCAGCCAACCTTGCTGGCCGGTTGCAAACAGAATGATGAAATCGTGCAGCGCGAAGTGTTCGGACCGGTGGTCACCGTGACCCGCTTCGACGAGCTGGAGCAGGCCGTGGACTGGGCCAACGACTCGGAATACGGCCTGGCCTCCTCCGTCTGGACCCAGAACCTGGACAAGGCCATGCAGGTGGCGTCGCGCCTGCAATACGGCTGCACCTGGATCAACAGCCATTTCATGCTGGTCAGCGAAATGCCCCACGGCGGCTTGAAGCGTTCGGGGTATGGGAAAGATCTGTCCAGTGATTCGCTTCAGGACTACAGCGTGGTGCGGCACATCATGGCGCGCCACGGCCAGCATCTTTAAAACAACAACTACGCTCTCGCATCACCTGCTGCAAAAACTGCCCCGACCATAATTAAAGAAGAGGGAACCCCCATGTCTGCGCACAAGACCGCACTGCTCAGTGCCCTGACCACCGCGCTGCTGGCCAGTGTCAGTATCCAGGCCGCCGAACCGCTCAAGGCGGTCGGCGCCGGCGAAGGCCAGTTGGATATCGTCGCCTGGCCCGGCTATATCGAACGTGGCGAAAGCGACAAGAACTACGACTGGGTCACCGGTTTCGAAAAAGAGACCGGCTGCAAGGTCAACGTCAAGACCGCCGCCACCTCTGACGAGATGGTGAGCTTGATGGCCAAGGGCGGCTACGACCTGGTCACCGCGTCGGGCGATGCCTCGCTGCGCCTGATCGGCGGCAAGCGCGTGCAGCCGATCAACACCTCGCTAATTCCCAACTGGAAGAACATCGACCCGCGCCTCAAAGATGCGCCGTGGTATGTCGTCGGCCAGCAAACGTACGGCACGCCGTACCAATGGGGCCCGAACGTGTTGATGTACAACACCAACGTGTTCAAGACCGCGCCCACCAGCTGGAACGTGGTGTTTGAAGCGCAGAACCTGCCGGACGGCAAGCCAAACAAAGGCCGTGTGCAGGCCTATGACGGCCCGATCTACATCGCCGATGCGGCTTTGTACCTCAAGGCTACCAAGCCGGAACTGGGCATCCAGAGCCCGTACGAACTGACCGAAACCCAGTACAAGGCCGTGCTCGACCTGTTGCGCGCCCAGCAACCGTTGATCCACCGCTACTGGCACGACACCACCGTACAAATGAGTGACTTCAAGAACGAAGGTGTGGTGGCGTCCAGCGCGTGGCCGTACCAGGTCAACGGCCTGGTCAACGAGAAACAGCCGATTGCCTCGACCATTCCGAAGGAAGGCGCTACCGGCTGGGCGGACACCACCATGTTGCACGCCGAAGCCAAGCACCCGAACTGTGCCTATAAGTGGATGGATTGGTCTCTGCAGCCGAAGGTCCAGGGTGACGTGGCCTCGTGGTTCGGTTCGTTGCCGGCGGTTCCCGCTGCGTGCAAGGAGAGCGAATTGCTCGGCGCAGAGGGTTGCAAGACCAACGGTTTCGACCAGTTCGAGAAGATCGCCTTCTGGAAAACCCCGCAGGCTGAAGGCGGCAAGTTCGTGCCGTATAGCCGCTGGACCCAGGATTACATCGCGATCATGGGCGGCCGCTAGCCCGCCCTAGTTGATCGTTCCCACGCTCCGCGTGGGAATGCAGCCCTGGACGCTCCGCGTCCGCTTTTAACGTCGTGACGCAGAGCGTCACAGGAGGCGTTCCCACGCTGAGCGTGGGAACGATCACCTCTACCTCCGATTTAATTTTCACAAGACGCGCCTTTTTGGAGCACCGCACCATGACGCTTGCAGTCCAATTCACCCACGTTTCCCGTCAGTTCGGCGAAGTGAAAGCCGTTGACCGGGTTTCCATCGATATCCAGGACGGCGAGTTCTTTTCCATGCTCGGCCCTTCCGGCTCGGGCAAAACCACGTGCCTGCGCCTGATCGCCGGTTTCGAGCAGCCGAGTGCCGGCTCCATCCGCATTCACGGTGAAGAAGCCGCCGGTTTGCCGCCCTATCAACGCGACGTGAACACCGTGTTCCAGGATTACGCGCTGTTCCCCCACATGAACGTGCGGGACAACGTGGCCTACGGCCTGAAAGTCAAAGGCGTGGGCAAGACCGAACGCCTTGACCGTGCCGAAGAAGCCCTGGGCATGGTTGCCCTCGGCGGCTACGGCGACCGCAAGCCGGTGCAACTCTCTGGCGGCCAGCGTCAACGGGTGGCCTTGGCCCGTGCGCTGGTCAATCGTCCTCGTGTGCTGCTGCTCGATGAGCCCTTGGGCGCTCTGGACCTGAAGCTGCGCGAGCAGATGCAAAGCGAACTGAAGAAGTTGCAGCGCCAGCTCGGCATCACTTTCATCTTCGTCACCCACGACCAGACCGAAGCGCTGTCAATGTCCGACCGCGTGGCGGTGTTCAACAAAGGCCGTATCGAACAGGTCGACACCCCGCGCAACCTGTACATGAAGCCCGCCACCACCTTCGTCGCAGAGTTTGTCGGCACCTCCAACGTGATTCGCGGCGAGCTGGCGCAACGCTTGAGCGGCAACCCGCAGCCGTTCTCGATCCGCCCGGAACACGTGCGTTTCGCCGAAGGCCCGCTGGGCAGTGGCGAAATAGAAGTCAGCGGCCTGCTGCACGATATCCAGTACCAGGGCAGCGCCACCCGCTACGAACTGAAACTGGAAAACGGCCAGGCCCTGAACATCAGCCAGGCCAACAATCAATGGCTGGACACCACCGCCGGGCATCAGATCGGCCAGTCCATCACCGCGCGCTGGGCGCGGGAAGCCATGACGCCGTTGACCGACATCGCAGGCGAGGTGTGACATGAGCCTGGCCCTGTCCCAACCCCCGATGCGCAGGTTTTCCAACCTGCTGTACAAGAAGCCCAACCTGTACCTGTCGTTGCTGCTGGTGCCGCCGCTGATCTGGTTCGGTGCGATCTACCTGGGTTCGCTGCTGACCTTGCTGTGGCAAGGCTTCTATACGTTTGATGACTTCACCATGGCGGTCACGCCGGACCTGACCCTGGCCAACTTCGCCGCCCTGTTCCAGCCATCGAACTTCGACATCATCGTGCGCACCTTGAGCATGGCGATTGTGGTGTCGATCGCCAGTGCCGTGGTGGCCTTCCCCATCGCCTATTACATGGCGCGCTACACCACGGGCAAGACCAAGGCGTTTTTCTACATCGCGGTGATGATGCCGATGTGGGCCAGCTACATCGTCAAGGCCTACGCCTGGACCCTGCTGCTGGCCAAGGGCGGCGTGGCGCAGTGGTTCGTGCAGCACCTGGGCCTGGAGCCGGCGCTGCAATTCATCATGGGCATTCCCGGCGTGGGCGGCAGCACCTTGAGCACCTCGCACCTGGGGCGGTTCATGGTGTTTGTGTACATCTGGTTGCCGTTCATGATTCTGCCGATCCAGGCCTCGCTTGAACGCCTGCCGCCGTCGTTGCTGCAAGCCTCGGCCGACCTCGGCGCCAAGCCGCGCCAGACCTTCATGCAAGTGATTTTGCCGCTGTCGGTGCCGGGGATTGCGGCGGGTTCGATCTTCACCTTCTCGCTGACCCTGGGCGACTTCATCGTGCCGCAACTGGTGGGCCCACCGGGTTACTTCGTCGGCGGCATGGTCTACGCCCAGCAAGGCGCTATCGGCAACATGCCCATGGCCGCTGCATTCACCTTGGTGCCGATCGTGCTGATCGCGGTTTACCTGTCCATCGTCAAACGTCTGGGGGCCTTCGATGCACTCTGAAAAAGCCTCACTCAGTTTAAAAATCGCGGCTTGGGGTGGGTTGGTTTTCCTGCACTTCCCGATCCTGATCATCTTCCTCTACGCCTTCAACACCGAAGAGGCAGCCTTCAGCTTTCCACCCCAGGGCTTCACCCTGAAGTGGTTCAGCGTGGCCTTCTCGCGGCCGGACGTGCTGGAAGCCATCAAGCTGTCGCTGCAAATCGCCGCCATCGCCACGCTGATTGCGATGGTGCTCGGCACCCTGGCGTCGGCGGCGTTGTATCGCCGGGAGTTCTTCGGCAAGCAAGGCATCTCGCTGATGCTGATCCTGCCGATTGCACTGCCGGGGATCATCACCGGTATCGCGTTGCTGGCGACCTTCAAGACCCTGGGGATTGAACCGGGGATGTTCACCATCATCGTCGGCCACGCCACCTTCTGCGTGGTGATCGTCTACAACAACGTGATCGCGCGCTTGCGCCGCACTTCCCACAGCCTGATCGAAGCCTCGATGGACCTCGGTGCCGACGGCTGGCAGACCTTCCGCTACATCATCATGCCCAACCTCGGCTCGGCGTTGCTGGCAGGCGGCATGCTGGCGTTTGCGCTGTCGTTCGACGAAATCATCGTCACCACCTTCACCGCCGGCCACGAGCGCACCTTGCCGCTGTGGCTGCTCAACCAGTTGAGCCGGCCACGGGATGTGCCGGTGACCAACGTGGTGGCGATGCTGGTGATGATCGTGACGATGTTCCCGATTCTGGGTGCCTATTACCTGACCCGCGGCGGCGAAAGCGTGGCCGGTAGTGGCGGTAAATAACTGACAACACATTGCCACTGAAGGAATGAGATTCAAATGTGGGAGCGGGCTTGCTCGCGAAAGCGGTGTATCAGTCACGTGATGTATCAACTGAAAGACCGCATTCGCGAGCAAGCCCGCTCCCACACTTGAACCGGTTTCGGCAGGGGAAACGATGCAGCTTTAAGAGGACTGAACCATGCAAACCAAACTGCTGATCAACGGCCATCTGGTCGAAGGTGAAGGCCCGGCGCAGCCGGTGTTCAACCCGGCGCTGGGCCGGGTGCTGGTGGAGATCAAGGAAGCCAGCGAAGCCCAGGTCGACGCCGCCGTGCGCGCCGCCGACAGCGCCTTTGAAGGCTGGTCGCAAACTCCGCCGAAAGACCGCTCGCTGCTGCTGCTGAAACTCGCCGACGCCATCGAAGCCCACGGCGTAGAACTGGCCAAGCTGGAGTCGGACAACTGCGGCAAACCCTACAGCGCCGCGCTGAACGACGAGATCCCGGCAGTGGCCGATGTGTTCCGTTTCTTCGCCGGCGCCAGCCGCTGCATGAGCGGTTCGGCCGGCGGCGAATACCTGCCGGGCCACACCTCGATGATCCGCCGCGACCCGGTGGGCGTCATTGCCTCCATCGCGCCGTGGAACTACCCGCTGATGATGGTCGCCTGGAAAATCGCTCCGGCGCTGGCCGCCGGTAATACCGTGGTGCTCAAGCCGTCGGAACAAACCCCGCTGACCGCGTTGCGCCTGGTGGAACTGGCCGCTGAAATTTTCCCGGCCGGTGTGCTCAACCTGGTGTTTGGTCGTGGGCCAACCGTTGGCAGCCCGCTGGTGAATCATCCGAAAGTGCGCATGGTGTCGCTGACCGGTTCGATTGCCACCGGTGCCAATATCATTTCCAGCACCGCCGACAGCGTCAAACGCATGCACATGGAACTGGGCGGCAAGGCGCCGGTGATCATCTTCAACGACGCCGATATCGACGCGGCCGTGGAAGGCATCCGTACCTTCGGTTTCTACAACGCTGGCCAGGATTGCACCGCTGCGTGCCGGATTTATGCACAGGCCGATATCTACGATGCGTTTGTCGAGAAGCTCGGCGCGGCAGTGGCCAGCATCAAATACGGTTTGCAGGATGATCCGGAGACCGAACTGGGCCCGCTGATCACCGCGCAGCATCGCGACCGTGTGACCGGGTTTGTGGAGCGTGCCGTGGCGCAATCCCATATCCGCCTGGTGACCGGAGGCAAGGCGGTGGAAGGCAACGGGTTCTTCTTTGAGCCGACCGTGTTGGCCGACGCGCAGCAGGACGATGAGATCGTGCGCCGCGAAGTGTTCGGGCCGGTGGTGTCGGTGACCAAATTCAACGACGAGGCCCAGGTATTGGGCTGGGCCAATGACTCGGACTACGGCCTGGCGTCGTCGGTCTGGACCGCCGACGTCGGCCGCGCCCACCGCCTGGCTGCGCGCTTGCAGTACGGCTGCACCTGGGTGAACACCCACTTCATGCTGGTCAGCGAAATGCCTCATGGCGGTCAGAAACTGTCCGGCTATGGCAAGGACATGTCCATGTACGGCCTGGAGGACTACACCACCGTTCGCCATGTGATGTTCAAGCACTGACACCCTTTACCCCTGTGGAGCGGGCTCACTGTGGCGAGGGAGCTTGCTCCCGCTGGAGTGCGAAGCGCTCCCAGGATTTTTGGGGCCGCTACGCAGCCCAGCGGGAGCCCCAGGATTTTTGGGGCCGCTACGCAGCCCAGCGGGAGCAAGCTCCCTCGCCACAGTGAGCCCGCTCCCACAGGGGGTCTCCTAATAACAATAAATAATTCGTAGGTACCCATGGACATCACCCGCCGCGACTTCCTCAACGGCGTCGCCATCACGATTGCCGCCGGCATGACCCCGCTGCAAATCCTCCAGGCCGCTCCCGATGGCCGCTACTACCCACCTGGCCTCACCGGCTTGCGTGGCAGCCATGTGGGTTCGTTCGAAATCGCCCACCAGATGGGCTGGGAAAAGAAGGTGTTCGACACCGATAAATTGCCGATCACCGAAGACTACGACCTGGTGGTGGTCGGCGGTGGCTTGAGCGGTTTGTCGGCGGCGTGGTTCTACCGTGAGAAGCATCCAAAGGCGAAGATCCTGATCCTGGAGAACCACGACGACTTCGGCGGGCATGCCAAGCGCAATGAATTCCAGGCCGGTGGCCGGCTGATCATCGGTTACGGCGGTAGCGAAGCGTTCCAGTCGCCAAACCATCTCTACAGCAAGGAAGTAAACGGGCTGTTGAAGAAACTCGGGGTGAACATCAAGCGTTTCGAGACCGCCTTCGACCGCCAGTTCTACCCGGGCCTGGGGTTATCCCGCGGGGTGTTCTTCGACAAGGAAAACTTCGGCGAAGACAAACTGGTCACCGGCGACCCGACGCCGATGGTGGCCGACGATATCGCCCCGGACCAATTGCATGCGCGCTCCATCAGCGACTTCATCAATGATTTCCCATTGCCGGAGGCCGACCGTCAGGCGCTGATCGCCCTGCACGTCGCGCCCAAGGATTACCTGCCGGGCAAGTCCGCTGAAGAAAAGGCCGACTATCTGGCGGCCACCAGCTACCGCGATTTTCTGCTCAAGGACGTAGGCTTGTCGGAAGGCGCGGTGAAGTACTTCCAGAGTCGCACCAACGACTTCATGGCTCTGAGCATTGATGCCGTGGCTTCGGCCGATGCCTACAGCGTGGGTTTCCCGGGCTTTGGCGGCATGAACCTCGCGCCTATCAGCGAAGAAGCTGCCGCAGAAATGGAAGAGCCCTACATCTACCACTTCCCCGATGGCAACGCGTCCCTCGCTCGGTTGCTGGTGCGTAGCCTGATTCCGGCCGTGGCGCCCGGGCACACCATGGATGACATCGTGCTGGCGCCGTTTGACTACGCCAAGCTTGATCAGCCCAAGACGCCGGTACGGGTGCGCCTCAATAGCACGGCAGTCAGTGTGCGTAACGTCGGCGACGGCGTGCATATCGGCTACAGCCGTGGCGGCCAACTCGCACAGGTACGCGGCAAACGCTGCATCCTGGCGTGCTACAACATGATGATCCCGTACCTGCTGCGGGACCTGCCAGCGGAACAAGCCCAGGCCCTGAGCCAGAACGTGAAGTACCCGCTGGTCTACACCAAAGTGGTGGTGCGCAACTGGACGTCATTCCAGAAGCTGGGGGTGCATGAGATTTATGCGGCTACCCAGCCTTACAGCCGGATCAAGCTCGACTACCCGGTAAGCATGGGCGGCTACGAGCACCCACGCGACCCGACACAGCCGATTGGTTTGCACATGGTCTACGTGCCCACCAGCCCCAACAGCGGCATGAACGGCCGCGACCAGGCCCGCGCCGGCCGGGGCAAGTTGTATGGCCAGACATTTGAACAACTGGAAATGCAACTGCGGGATCAACTGCAACGCATGCTCGGCCCGGGCGGTTTCAACCACCAAACCGACATTCTGGCGATCACTGTCAACCGTTGGTCACACGGCTATGCGACCTTCTCCAACAGCTTGTTTGACGATGCCGATGAAAGCGAAAAACTGAAGGACCTGGCGCGTAAGCCGCTGGGGCATGTGAGCATCGCCAACTCGGATGCGGCGTGGAGTGCGTATGCCCATGCGGCGATTGATGAGGCGTATCGGGCGGTTGGAGAAGTGGGCTAATCCCGGCTTTCCTGAAGAAAGAGGTTGTTGTGGCGAGGGAGCTTGCTCCCGCTGGGCTGCGCAGCAGCCCCAAACCAGGCGATCGAGATATTCCTGAAAGATTTCGATCGCCTGAGCCGGGGTCGCTTCGCGACCCAACGGGAGCAAGCTCCCTCGCCACACGGCTCCCGCAGAAACGTCTTGTTTCACATGCACTGCCATCAACCCGCCATCAATCATTTTTCCTTCCGCACCGAACCGCTTAAGCTATTTGGCATCTGTTTAATGTCCGTTGCGTTTGGCCGAAGGCATGTCCGAACCGTTTTCCTTGATCCAGCACGTGCCAGGAACGGCGCGGGATTGTTCACGACAGGTTGTATTTATGCACCGTAGGAATTTGCTCAAAGCGTCCATGGCCATTGCGGCTTACACCGGTCTATCGGCCAGTGGCCTGCTGGCCGCCCAAGCCTGGGCGGGCAATCGCGCCGCTGATGGCGAGGCCCAGGCCTTCGATTTCGAGGCGCTGAAGATCCAGGCCAAGCAACTGGCCGGCAATCGCTATCAGGACACCAAGCAGGTATTGCCGCCGACCCTGGCGACCATGACCCCGCAAAATTTCAATGCCATCGGCTACGACGGCAAGCATTCGCTGTGGAAAGAATTGAACGGCCAACTGGACGTGCAGTTCTTCCACGTCGGCATGGGATTCAAGACGCCGGTGCGCATGTACAGCGTCGACCCGAAAACCCGCCAGGCCCGCGAGGTGCACTTCCGCCCTTCGCTGTTCAACTATGAAAAAACCACGGTAGACACCAAGCAACTGACCGGCGACCTGGGTTTCTCCGGCTTCAAGCTGTTCAAGGCCCCGGAACTGGACCGCCATGACGTGCTGTCGTTCCTCGGCGCCAGCTACTTCCGCGCGGTGGACTCCACCGGCCAGTACGGTCTTTCCGCACGCGGCCTGGCGATCGATACCTACGCGAAGAAGCGCGAGGAATTCCCGGACTTCACCAAGTTCTGGTTCGAAACCCCGGACAAGGACAGCACCCGCTTCGTGGTCTACGCCCTGCTGGATTCGCCGAGCGCCACCGGTGCCTACCGCTTCGATATCGACTGCCAGGCCAACCAGGTGGTGATGGGCATCGACGCCCACATCAATGCGCGCACCGCCATCGAACAACTGGGCATCGCGCCGATGACCAGCATGTTCAGCTGCGGCACGGTTGAGCGGCGGATGTGCGACACCATCCACCCGCAAATCCACGACTCGGATCGCCTGGCCATGTGGCGCGGCAACGGCGAGTGGATCTGCCGCCCGCTGAACAACCCGGCCACCCTGCAATTCAACGCATTTGCCGACAAAGACCCGAAAGGCTTCGGCCTGGTGCAGACCGACCATGAGTTCGCCAGCTATCAGGACACCGTGGACTGGTACAGCAAGCGCCCAAGCCTGTGGGTAGAACCTACAACCTCGTGGGGCGAAGGCTCTATCGACCTGCTGGAAATTCCTACAACCGGCGAAACCCTGGACAACATCGTGGCCTTCTGGACCCCGAAGAAACCCGTGGCAGCCGGTGAATCCCTGAACTACGGCTACAAGCTCTACTGGAGCGCCCTGCCGCCGGTCAGCACGCCACTGGCGCAGGTCAACGCCACCCGTTCGGGCATGGGCGGCTTCACCGAAGGTTGGGCACCGGGCGAGCATTACCCTGAAGTATGGGCACGGCGTTTCGCTGTGGATTTTAACGGCGGCGGGCTGGATCGGTTGCCGGAAGACACCGGGATCGAGCCGGTGGTGACGTGCTCCCATGGCGAGGTCAAAGACTTCAGCGTATTGGTGCTGGATGCCATCAAGGGTTATCGAATCCTGTTTGATTGGTACCCGACCAGCGACAGTGTCGAGCCGGTTGAACTGCGGCTGTTCATCCGCACTCAGGACCGCACCTTGAGCGAAACCTGGTTGTACCAGTACTTCCCGCCTGCGCCAGACAAGCGTAAGTACATCTGATACCGAACGTTCCCACGCTTGCGTGGGAACATCCCTTCGGCGCTTTCAGAACCGCGAAATACTCTTCATCGCCCCAATCAAGTACCGCATCGCCACCTGATCACTCTCGGTCAGGGCGCGGTACTGTTCCAGCAATTCAGCCTCGTCCGAACTCAAGCGTCGGCCACGCAGCGACATCCTGCGGGCCAGAAAAGACGACAAAAAACCTGCAACACTGTAAGACTTGGCCATGGACTGTCTCCTCGTATCAATCAACTGCTCCTGGTTGCCCATAACCTTGTCCCGCAACCCGCAATGCCTGCGGGGACCAACAGACTGACTTCCTGGGCCAGAAATCAGACTCACTGTAAGCGTAGAAACTATCTTGCCGGGCGTGGGACTTTTTTAGAGTAATCACTTAAAAAAGTGCTTATAGGGCAATGGCCTACAGCGTTATCCCACGTCACTCCCCGACGGCTCATAGCGAATAATGTTGAAGCCCTCTTCTCTGCGGGGCGCTTCGAAATAGCCGGTGATCAAATCGAACTGGGCATCACTGGTTTCGAACGCGTGGGTACCGGCTGCATTGCGTGCACGCAGGCGTGCCTTGCAGACCTCGTCCGGCACGTCCAGGTAATGCAATTGATGGTCGGCGCCCGCGCCTTCGAACAAAGACCGCATCCATCGACGGCTGGCCAGGGTGTTGGCGGGAAAATCCAGCACCACCGAAACGCCAGCCTTGAGCAGCGAGATGATATGGGCCGTCAACGCATCGCGCAGGTGGCCGGTGCAGCGCACGTAGTCGCCCAGGGCCTGGATCTGTCCGGGATAGAGGCGTGACAGCCACTCATCCTCGCTGATCAATACCGTCTGGGGAGCTTGGGACAACTGCTGGGTCAGGGTCGATTTGCCGGATGCGATTTTGCCGCAGATCAGGTGCAACATGGGTTCCTCCGGTGTTGAAGCTAATAAAAAACCCGCCGGTTCAAGGGCGGGCTTTCATGTTTACCATTATTGCTATGCAGATCAATCCCGCAAATCCGACTCATGAATCGGCTGGTCGCGATGTGTGGCCCGCTGGTATTGCGCTGGCCAGATCGCCTTGCGTCCGCCCAGGTCATCGTCGGCATGCAGTGGCCAGTACGGGTCACGCAACAGTTCGCGGGCGAGGAAGATGACGTCAGCCTGGCAGGTGCGCAGGATGTGTTCGGCCTGAGCGGGCTCGGTAATCATGCCCACGGTGCCGGTGGCAATTCCCGACTCTTTGCGCACACGCTCGGCGAAGCGGGTCTGGTAACCAGGGCCTGTGGGAATTTCCGCATTGGCCGCAGTACCACCGGAGGAGACGTCGATCAGGTCGACGCCCAGGTCTTTCAGGCGGCGCGCCAGTTCGACGGTTTCATCCGGGTTCCAGCCGTCCTCGACCCAATCGGTGGCCGACACTCGCACAAACAGCGGCAGCTCTTGCGGCCAGGCTTCACGCACCGCCGTGGTCACTTGCAGCACCAGGCGGATGCGGTTTTCGAACGAGCCGCCGTACTGGTCCTGACGCTGGTTGCTCAGGGGCGAAAGAAACTGATGCAGCAGGTAGCCATGGGCTGCGTGGATTTCCGCCACTTTGAAACCGGCGGTCAACGCACGCTTGGCGGCAGCGACAAAGTCAGCGATCACTTGTTGGATCTGCCCTTCATCCAGTTGCTTGGGTGAAGTGTGCTGCGGATCGAAGGCAATCGGCGATGGCCCCACCGGCACCCAACCGCCGTCTTCCGGCTTGACGCTGCCGTGCTTGCCGATCCATGGCCGGTGCGTGCTGGCCTTGCGCCCGGCGTGGGCCAGTTGAATGCCCGCCACCGCGCCCTGGGCGTTGATGAAGCGCGTGATGCGTTGCAGGGGTTCGATCTGTTCGTCGTTCCACAGGCCCAAGTCCTGGGCGGTGATGCGACCATCGGCGGTAACGGCGGTGGCTTCGGTAAAGATCAACCCGGCGCCACCAACGGCACGGCTGCCGAGGTGTACCAGGTGCCAGTCATTGGCCAGGCCATCGACGCTGGAATACTGGCACATCGGTGACACGGCGATGCGGTTGAGCAGGGTCAGTTGGCGCAGGGTATAGGGTTCAAGCAGCAGACTCATGGGGCACCTCTTTTATGCAGTGGGCAGGCTCCAGGGTTCTGTTTGAAAGGTCGACGAAAAACCCGTCCCCGGCGGGCTGAAATAAGACAAGGTCACAAGACCGATCACACAGTGCTTAGAGACTAGTCGACAACAGAGGATTGCACAGGGTTCAGCGTGGCTCGATATGGGCAATCATCAGTTGCACGGTTTCCTGGCCACGGAACTCGTTCACGTCGAGCTTGTAGGCCAGTTCCACCCAGCGAATGGTCGGGTTGGGCCAGATCTCGCGGTCGATGCCAAAGGCGATGCCATCGAGCTTCACCGAACCGCATTCGCTCTTGAGCACCACTTTCAGATGGCGTTCGCCGACGACGCGCTGCTCCACCAACTGGAACACCCCGTGAAACAACGGCTCGGGGAAATGCTGGCCCCACGGCCCGGCATTGCGCAGGGCGCGGGCCAGTTCCAGGTGAAACTCTTCAACCGCCAGGGTGCCGTCGGACAACAGCCGGCCGGTCAGGTCTTCTTCGCGCAGTTGCCGGCGCACTTCGGCGTCAAAGGCCTCGGCGAACAGTGGGAAGTTGGCCTCGGGCAAGGTAAGACCTGCCGCCATGGCGTGACCGCCGTACTTGGCGATCAGCGTCGGATGCTGGCTGGCCACCACGGCCAGCGCGTCACGGATATGAAAGCCTGGTACGGAACGCCCGGAACCCTTGAGCAGGCCATCACCGGCATCGGCAAAGGCGATGGTCGGGCGGAAGTAGCGCTCTTTCATCCGCGAGGCGAGGATGCCGATCACGCCCTGGTGCCATTCCGGGTCGAACAGGCACAAGCCATACGGCATCGACTCCACCGGCAAGTCCTTGAGCTGGGCCAGGGCCTCACGCTGCATGCCTTGCTCGATGGATTTGCGGTCCTGGTTCATGCCGTCCAGCTGCGCGGCCATTTCCCGGGCAGCGGCGAAATCCGAGGTGAGCAGGCATTCGATGCCCAGGCTCATGTCATCCAGGCGACCGGCGGCGTTCAGGCGCGGGCCAAGGATAAACCCGAGGTCGGTGGAGGTGATGCGCGCGTGGTCGCGCTTGGCCACTTCGAGGATCGCCTTGATCCCCGGGCGGGCGCGACCGGCACGAATGCGTTCCAGGCCTTGATAGACCAGGATGCGGTTGTTGGCGTCCAGCGGGACCACGTCGGCCACGCTGCCCAGGGCTACCAGGTCCAGCAGTTCGCCGATGTTCGGCTGCGGCTTGTTCTCGTACCAGCCAAGGCTACGCAAACGCGCGCGCAGGGCCATCAGCACATAGAAGATCACGCCCACTCCGGCCAACGCCTTGCTGGGGAATTCACAGCCCGGCTGGTTCGGATTGACGATCGCATCCGCCGCCGGCAGTTCGTCGCCCGGCAAGTGGTGGTCGGTGACCAACACCTTGAGCCCCGCCGCTTTCGCCGCCGCCACGCCTTCGACGCTGGAGATGCCGTTGTCCACGGTGATCAGCAGCTGTGGCTCGCGCTGCAAGGCCACGGCGACGATTTCCGGGGTCAGGCCGTAGCCGTACTCAAAACGGTTGGGTACCAGGTAGTCGACATGGGCGGCACCCAACAAGCGCAGGCCCAGGGTGCCCACGGTGCTGGCGGTGGCGCCATCAGCGTCGAAGTCACCCACGATCAGGATCCGCTGGCGCTGTTCCAGGGCCGTCACCAGCAGGTCCACGGCGGCATCGATGCCCTTGAGCTGCTGATAGGGAATCAGCCGCGCCAGGCTTTTATCCAGCTCGGCTTCCGATTGCACCCCGCGTGCGGCGTAGAGACGGGTCAACAGCGGTGGCAATTCACCGAGGAATGGCAGGACGGCAGGCAACGGGCGAGGATCGATACGCATGGGGTGACGGAAGCTTCTCTTTAATGTTGAAAATTAGCGGTGATCCCTTGTAGGAGCTGTCGAGCCCCAGCGAGGCTGCGACAGGATCACCTCGGTGTACCTGTCAGACCGCAGCGCCTGCATCGCAGCCTCGCTGAAGCTCGACAGCTCCCACATTCGACCTGTCGACGTTTCAGCCGCGCTCGCCAGCCAGCCATTCCAGCTGGACTTCGTGCTGGCCACGATCATCGGTCACGAAGATCGTGCCTTCGCTGATCATCACGTCCCACTTGATCACCCGGGGCATGTCTTTGGCCAGCACTTCCAGGATTTCCTGGGGTACGGCGGCAATGCTCACGTTTTTCAGGTTTTTCGCCACCGGCACCACTTTGCCTTCCCAGACGCGCAAGCTGCCATAGGCCAGCAAGGTGGTGCGTTCGGTACGGCGGGAACACCAGGTCAGGCGGTCCGCATCCGGCTGGCCGACTTCGATCCAGTGCAGGACGCGATCATCCAGGCTTTTTTCCCACAGCGCTGGTTCGTCTACATCTGACAGGCCACGACCAAAAGACAACTGTTCGTTGTAGAAAAGTGCGTAGGCCAGCAAACGCACGGTCATGCGCTCTTCGGTTTCCGAAGGGTGGCGGGCGATGGTCTGCTTGACGCTCTCGTACACCGAACGGTCAAGGTCGGTGAGGTTGAGTTCAAACTTGTAGGTCGTGGACGGCTGGGCCATGAACGGACTTCTAGAGACAGGGAAAGGCGGCAAGTCTAACCGATGGCGAGCTGATTCAACGAATCCTGCGCTGCATCATCCTTATCACTGCGCGACTCGCCTATGTTAAAAGGCTCACATCCCTGCCCTGCCCGAAAGGTTCCTCATGTCGTTTACCGCCAAACCACTTGCCGGCCTGAAAGTCATCGAACTTGGCACCTTGATCGCCGGCCCGTTTGCGTCCCGCATCTGTGCCGAGTTCGGCGCCGAGGTGATCAAGGTCGAATCCCCGGATGGCGGCGACCCGCTGCGCAAGTGGCGCAAGCTGTATGAAGGCACCTCGCTGTGGTGGTTTGTGCAGGCCCGCAACAAGAAATCCCTGACCCTGAACCTGAAACACCCGGACGGCCTGGCGATCCTCAAGCAGCTGTTGGCGGACGCCGACATTTTGATCGAGAACTTTCGCCCTGGCGTGCTGGAAAAGCTCGGCCTGAGCTGGGAAACCCTGCACGCCCTGAACCCGAAACTGGTGATGGTGCGCCTCTCGGGCTTCGGCCAGACCGGGCCGATGAAGGACCAGCCAGGGTTTGGCGCGGTGGGCGAGTCGATGGGCGGCCTGCGCTACATCACCGGTTTCGAGGACCGCCCGCCGGTGCGCACCGGGATTTCCATCGGCGACTCAATTGCGGCGTTGTGGGCGGTGATCGGGGCACTGATGGCCCTGCGTCATCGCGAAGTGAATGGCGGGCTCGGCCAGGTCGTGGATGTGGCGCTGTATGAAGCGATCTTCGCGATGATGGAAAGCATGATCCCGGAGTTCGACGTATTTGGCTTTATCCGCGAACGCACCGGCAACATCATGCCGGGCATCACCCCCTCCTCGATCCACACCACCCAGGATGGCAAGCATGTGCAGATCGGCGCCAATGGCGATGCGATCTTCAAGCGGTTCATGTTGGCCATTGGTCGGGACGACCTGGCCAACGATCCGGCCCTGGCCAGCAACGATGGCCGCGACAGTCGGCGCGATGAGTTGTATGGCGTGATTGATCGCTGGGTCAACTCACTGCCGCTGGAGCAAGTGGTGGAACAGCTGAACAAGGCCGAAGTGCCCGCCAGCCGTATCTACAGCGCTGAAGACATGTTGGGAGACCCACAGTTTCTCGCCCGCGAAATGTTCCTCAAGGCCCAGCTCCCAGGCGGCAAGGACTTCAAGATGCCCGGCATCGTGCCCAAACTGTCGGACACACCGGGTAGTTGTGAGTGGGTCGGACCACAGTTGGGTGAGCACAACGCCGTGGTGCTCAATGAATTGGGCTACGACGCGGCTGCCATTACGCGCCTGCGCGAGGATGGCGCGATCTGATGGCCCGGCGCTTCATCATTCGCCTGTGCCTGCTGGGTTCACTGCTCGGGGCGTGGCCGCTGTCGAGCCAGGCACAGGACACCTTGATCTGGCTGCTGCGTGACCTGCCGCCAGTGACGATTTTCGAAGGCCCGCAAAAAGGCCAGGGCGCCCTCGACCAACTGCTGCCGATACTTGCCGAGCACATGCCGGAATATCGACACCAAATCCTCCACGTAAACCGTGCACGCGCCATGCAGATGCTCCGCGACCCCGCCACTCTCACATGCGACCCGTCTCTGCTGTGGACGGCAGAACGCGCAAAAACCGTTGTTTTTTCCGTCCAGGCCTTTGCGACGTTGAGCAACGGGGTGACGATCCGCCAAAATCAGCGGGCAGCGCTGGCGCCGTTTGTGGTGGATGGAATGTTTGACCTGGAGGCGTTTTTGAATGCGCAGGAGGCGCGCCTCGGCATCATCGCTGAGCGCAGCTATGGCGCCATTATCGATGAAGCACTGAAGCACGCCAGTACGCATAAGTTGGCACCGCACTACGGCAATGACGCCCTCGGCAGCCTGCTACAGATGCAACGCAGAGGGCGCCTGGAGGCGGTGCTGGGTTACTGGACAGAAGTTCGCTATCAGGCGCTGCAACAGGGCATTGATCCCCAGGACCTGATCTTTTATCCCATCAAGGGCACCCCGCCCTCTCAACTGACCCATGTCGGCTGCACGGATACTGCAGCAGGGCGCGTAGCCATCGAGCGGATCAATCAGGTGCTGCGCGAAATCCCGCAGGAGCAACTGCGACAGTCCTACGCTTCATGGCTCGACCCGGTCATGCGTGAGCAATACCTGAAAGACAACCCGACGTTTTTCCAGGATGCCCCGAGGCCCTGACAAATCGCGGGCAAAAAGAAACCCCGAGCAGTGGGGAGACAGCTCGGGGTTAATAAGGGCCTAAAAAGACCAGTAACAACGAGCCACAAGCACCGGAGCACAATGCTTGGTCTCGCTGTTACAAAGTCTGACTCGCGTTACCGTAGGAAGGTTCCAAACAAAAATAAATCTTCATGCACAGGCGCTCGGCCGAGTCAGGGCCGCGTTGCGCAGAGCCGCCATGACCGAGGGCTCCAGGCGTCCTTCGGCAATCATCAAGTCGCGGTGCAAACAATCCACCACGTCGACCAATGCACGCTTGTCGGTCAATTGCGCCTGGTCGACTTCACGTTCGACCACGATGGCACCGGCCGGATTCTTTACGGTTACCAGGCATTCGCCCTGCACACCCGAGGTGGTCAGCGTGACCTGATAAGGGCTCAGTGCTTCACCGAGCAATAGGCTGATACTTTCCATCTCGATCACCACTCAATAGTTCGGGAACAATCGTGTAAACGGGAGCTGCATCTATCCTAAGTGACTATTTGTGTCGTAGGAAAGTTCGCTTTTTCGTCTTTCAAGGGTTGCCGGGGGATGACGTGTCCAGCATGCGCTTGCAACATGACAACCAAAAAACGGCAGCACATAACTGCTTACTTAATGGGTCGCCGTTTTGGCGCTGACGCTGAGGGTGAATCCTATACTCGGTGAGTGCTGATGATGCTGCCACACCGATAAACAGCGCATACCAAAAGGCCCCCGTTGCGAAGGATAAAGACCATGCTGGAACACGAAAAAGAGCAGGCTGTACTAGAGAAGATTCACGCCGACATATCAAGAATTTATGCAGAGCAACGCAAGCTCAACGCAGAATCCCACAAGATAACCCGAGAGAATTTCTGGTATCCCGTAGGTATCGCCATCGGCTTCTTCACGGCTGTCGGAACCGTAATGGCAGTCGCGCAAAAACTACTCGCATAAACGATCGCTCCGGCCGGGTCTGCCAGAAACGAAAAACGCCGCTCACCCAAGGACGGGAACGCGGCTTTTTTTTGCACCTCTGTAAAACCGCACCTTCAGAGCCTCTCCTGCGTCGCCGGCACCAGCTTGAACGGCAGGCTGACAGCCGCCCCCTGCACAAGCAACAGCACACCTGTCAGCCACACACACGCGCGGGTCGATACATACACCAGTTGGGTTTCCTTGATTATTCTTGTTGGTCGCCGCGCAAGTATGGCTCGCCAGAATGAAAAAGCCCGTCACGAAGACGGGCTTGAGCTACCACGTAAAGCCGTTGGCTCAGAGTGGCTTGCCGCGATTGCCATGCTGGCTGACAAACGCCTGCACCGCTTTCAGGTCATTGGCCAACACCGTGCAACGCTCTTCGCGTTCAAACAGGTCGGTGAGGTGCGGTGGCAATTCCAGCGCTTTGCCAACACCGGCCTTCTCCACCGCTTCCGGGAATTTGACCGGGTGCGCGGTGCCGAGAATCACCATCGGGATGTCCAGGCTGCGACGGCATTCGCGCGCGGCCTTGACGCCAATGGCGGTGTGCGGGTCCAGCAGCTCGCCGGTCTGGGCGTAGACTTCGGCAATGGTCTCGCAGGTTTGTGCATCGTCCACGGCCAGGGAGTCGAACAGCTTGCGGGTTTCAGTCCAGCGCTCTTGCTCGACGCTGAAACCGCCACCTTGCTTGAAGCTGTCCATCAGGCCAGCCAGGGCCGCGCCGTTGCGACCGTGCATGTCGAACAGCAGGCGTTCGAAGTTCGACGACACCATGATGTCCATCGACGGCGACAGCGTGGCGTGCAGGGTTTCCTTGACGTACTGGTTGCCGCTCATGAAGCGGTGCAGGATGTCATTGCGGTTGGTGGCGACGATCAACTGGTTGATCGGCAGGCCCATGTTGCGCGCCAGGTAACCGGCGAAGATGTCGCCGAAGTTGCCGGTTGGCACCGAGAACGACACCGAACGCGCCGGGCCGCCCAACTGCAGGGACGCATGGAAGTAGTAGACGATCTGGGCCATGATCCGCGCCCAGTTGATCGAGTTCACCGCCACCAGGCGCGTGCCCTTGAGGAAGCTCTGGTCGGCAAAGCTGGCCTTGACCATTTCCTGGCAGTCATCGAAGTTGCCTTCGATGGCGATGTTGTAGATGTTCTCGCCGAAGATCGTAGTCATCTGCCGACGCTGCACTTCCGACACGCGGTTGTGCGGGTGCAGGATGAAGATGTCGACGTTTTCGCAGTGCTTGCAGCCTTCGATCGCCGCCGAGCCGGTATCACCGGAAGTGGCGCCGATGATCACCACGCGCTCACCGCGTTTTTCCAGCACGTAGTCCAGCAGGCGACCCAGCAGTTGCAGGGCGAAATCCTTGAACGCCAGGGTCGGGCCGTGGAACAGTTCCAGGACCCACTCGTTACCGTTCAATTGGCGCAACGGGGCGATGGCGCTGTGGGAAAACACGCCGTAGGTTTCTTCCAGGATCTTCTTGAAATCCGCATCCGGGATGCTGCCGGTGACGAACGGGCGCATGACCCGGAACGCCAGCTCATGGTACGGCAGGCCGGCCCACGAAGCGATTTCTTCCTGGGTAAAGCGTGGCAGGTTTTCCGGCACGTACAGGCCGCCGTCAGTGGCCAGACCGGCCAGCAAAACGTCTTCGAAATTCAGGGCCGGTGCCTGGCCGCGGGTGCTGATATAACGCATGACTGGCTCCTCTAGAGCATGCTTGAACAAGGGCCGCCGAACGCGTGGGGCCCTTGCCGCAAAACGATTAGTTCAGGTGTTCGACGCGAATCCGCACCACCGGCCCAACCACACCCTGCAACGCTTCAAGCGCGGCGATGGCATCGTTGATGTGCTGTTCCAGCACGCGGTGGGTCAGCAGGATCATGGGCACCAGGCCGTCTTGTTCTTCGACTTCCTTCTGCATGATCGATTCAATGTTGATGCCGCGCTCCGACAGGATGCTGGCCACCTGAGCGAGGACGCCCGGGTGATCCTTGGCCTGGATGCGCAGGTAGTAGGCACTTTCGCAGGCCTCGATCGGCAGGATCGGGTGGGCCGACAGCGAGTCCGGCTGGAAGGCCAGGTGCGGTACGCGGTTTTCCGGGTCGCTGGTCATGGCACGCACCACGTCCACCAGGTCGGCGATTACCGACGAAGCCGTCGGTTCCATGCCGGCACCGGCGCCGTAGAACAGGGTGGAACCGGCGGCGTCACCGTTGACCATCACGGCGTTCATCACGCCATTGACGTTGGCGATCAGGCGGTCGGCCGGGATCAGCGTCGGGTGCACACGCAGCTCGATACCGGCCGGGGTGCTGCGCGCCACACCGAGGTGCTTGATGCGGTAGCCCAGGGCTTCGGCGTAGTTCACGTCGGCGGTGGTCAGCTTGGTGATGCCTTCGGTGTAGGCCTTGTCGAACTGCAGCGGGATACCAAAGGCGATGGACGCCAGGATCGTCAGCTTGTGGGCAGCGTCGATGCCTTCGACGTCGAAGGTCGGATCGGCTTCGGCGTAACCCAGGGCCTGGGCTTCGGCGAGCACGTCTTCGAAGGTACGGCCCTTCTCGCGCATTTCGGTGAGGATGAAGTTACCGGTGCCGTTGATGATGCCGGCCACCCAGTTGATGCGGTTGGCGGACAGGCCTTCACGGATCGCCTTGATCACCGGGATACCACCGGCCACGGCAGCTTCGAACGCCACGATCACGCCCTTCTCGCGGGCCTTGGCGAAGATTTCGTTACCGTGCACGGCGATCAGCGCCTTGTTGGCGGTGACTACGTGCTTGCCGTTTTCGATGGCCTTGAGCACCAGTTCGCGGGCCACGGTGTAGCCGCCCACCAGTTCGATGACGATATCGATTTCAGGGTTGGTGGCGACTTCGAAGACATCGTTGGTAATCGCAATACCGGTCGTTTGGAACTGAGGCTTTGGCGTACGCGTGGCAATTTGTGCCACTTCAATCCCACGCCCTGCACGGCGGGAAATTTCTTCAGCGTTACGCTGAAGTACGTTGAAGGTGCCGCCACCGACGGTCCCTAACCCACAGATGCCTACTTTGACCGGTTTCACTGAAGAACTCCCCATGAAACGGCCGACTCAAGGTCGGCCGTGAAAACAGCCGCACAACTGCGGCTCTCTATTAATGACCCGCCGAACGGTCGGCGAGTCATGATCGTCAAGGCTCGACGATTTTGCTTACTTTGCGTTGAGTGCCAGTTTGGCAACTTGCGGCGCCGGCTGGTAGCCCGGAATCACCTGGCCGTCAGCCAAAACGATGGCCGGCGTGCCGCTCACACCAATCGACTGGCCGAGGGCGAATTGCTTGGAAACCGGGTTGGCGCACTTGGCAGCCTTGATTTCCTTGCCATCGACCATCTTGTCCATGGCGGCTTTCTTGTCGGCCGAACACCAGACAGCTTGCAACTGCTCGTCACCCGGCGAACCCAGGCCCTGGCGCGGGAACGCCACGTAGCGCACTTCAACGCCGAGCTTGTTCAGCTCAGGCACTTCGGCGTGCAGCTTGTGGCAGTACGGGCAGGTGGTGTCGGTAAAGACGGTGATGTGAGTCTTGGTTTCACCAATGGCCGGGTAAACCACGGTTTCAGCCACCGGGATGCCGTTGATCAGCTTGGACACGCCCAGGCGCTCGGCTTTCTCGGTGAGGTTGACCGGCTTGCCGTCTTTCAACTGGAACAGGTAGCCCTGGACGATGTACTGGCCATCGGCGCTGGCGTACAGCACGCGGCTGCCCTTGAGCTTGACTTCATACAGGCCGGCCATCGGGCTGGCGCTGATGCTTTCAATCGGGGTGTCGAGCTGGAGGGCTTCCAGGCTCTTGCGGATTGTCTTTTCTGCGGCGTCATCGGCGACGGCAAAGGTGGAGACCAACGCAATGGCTGCGATGGCGAAAATCTGGGTCAAGCGCATGGGAACTCCTGAAGGCAGATGCAGGGACGGGAGCAGGAACACCGATCTTCAAACACGGGTTTGGGCCGTCCCCTTTGCGAACCGGCAAAGCCTACCACAGTTGGGCCGCAGGGCAGCCAGTCGCGGGGAAATTGGGCTTTTTCCGATGTGATTTTCATCCTCGGGGATGGTGCTTGGCGTGCATCTCCTGCAAACGCGCCCGGGCCACGTGGGTGTAGATCTGGGTGGTGGATAAGTCGCTGTGGCCCAGGAGCATTTGAACCACGCGCAAATCCGCGCCGTGGTTGAGCAAATGCGTGGCGAAGGCGTGACGCAGGGTGTGGGGCGACAGCGACTTGCCGATCCCCGCAACCTTGGCCTGGTGCTTGATGCGATGCCAGAAGGTCTGGCGGGTCATCTGCTCACCGCGCAGGCTGGGGAACAGCACATCGCTGGGCCGACCGTTGAGCAACTCGCTGCGGGCATCGCGCATGTAGCGCTCGATCCACACAATCGCCTCTTCGCCCATGGGCACCAGGCGTTCCTTGCTGCCCTTGCCCATCACGCGCAATACGCCCTGGCGCAGGTTGACCTGCTCCAGGGTCAGGCTGATCAACTCGGTGACGCGCAGGCCGCAGGCATAAAGCACTTCCAGCATGGCGCGGTCACGCTGGCCGATGGCTTCGCTCAAGTCCGGGGCTGCGAGCAAGGCTTCGACGTCGGCTTCCGACAGGGACTTGGGCAGGGGCCGGCCTAACTGCGGCATATCGATTTGCAGGGTCGGGTCGATCGCGATCAGCTTTTCCCGCAGCAGGTAGCGATAAAAGCCACGTACGCCGGAAAGAAAACGCGCGGTAGAGCGAGGTTTGTAGTTTTGCTCCAGGCGCCAGGACAAATGGTCAAGGATCAGCTCGCGACCGGCGTTGAGCAGTTCGAGGTTTTTCTCCTGCAGCCAGCCATTGAACAACGCCAGGTCACTGCGGTAGGCCTGGCGGGTGTTGTCTGACAGGCCTTTTTCCAGCCATAGGGCATCGAGGAAGCGGTCGATCTGGGGGTGGTCAATGGCGGGCATGAGGGCTCAGGCTGGGAAAGTGGCGGTGTCGGGTAGATCCTATCGCAGCACAGGCATCTACACATCAATGAAGGCGGGCAAATAGTCTGTGGCGAGGGAGCTTGCTCCCGCTGGGGCGCGAAGCGGCCCTGACTGACCATGAGGCCCAACAGAGAGACTTCTATTGCAGGTTTCAGGGCCGCTGCGCAGCCCAACGGGAGCAAGCTCCCTCGCCACAAAAGCGACTCGACTCAGGATCAGTCGGCAAACCCTGGCAGCACGGGCACCGGTCGTTTGTCAGTATCAATCGCGACAAAACTGAACACACCCTGGATGGCCTTTTCTCGTCCGTCAGCGCTCATGCTTTCGACAAATACTTCCACCTGGACCTTGAGGCTGGTGTTACCCACCTTGATCACGCGACCGATCAGTTCAACGATGGAGCCCGCCGGTATCGCGTGATTGAAGTCGATACGGTCGGTGGAGACCGTCACAAGCGGCAAGCGGCAGAAACGCGTAGCCGTTATGAACGACACTTCGTCCATCCATGCCAGTGCGGTACCGCCGAACAGCGTGTTGTGGTGGTTGGTAGTCGGTGGGAAAACGGCTTTGGTCACATGGGTAACGGAAAGGTCAGTACGACGCTGAATTTCTTCGAGGCGGGTAGTCATGAATAGATACCGGAAAAAAAGACAAATTTCAGGCAACAAAAAAGCAGCCCGTAGGCTGCTTTTTTCTGCATCGGGAAGCTGGACTTAAGCCAGTTTTTCCTTGATGCGAGCTGCTTTACCGGACAGGTCACGCAGGTAGTACAGCTTGGCTTTACGTACGTCACCGCGACGTTTAACGGCCATGCTGTCGATTTGCGGGCTGTAGGTCTGGAAAGTACGCTCTACGCCAACACCGTTGGAGATTTTACGAACGGTGAAAGCACTGTTCACACCACGGTTACGCTTGGCAATTACCACGCCTTCGAACGCTTGCAGACGCGAACGGTCGCCTTCCTTCACTTTCACCTGAACGACAATGGTGTCGCCCGGGGCAAAGGTAGGGATCTCTTTGGTCATCTGCTCTGCTTCGAGTGCAAGGATGATTTTGTTAGTCATGCTGTGCTCCTAAGGTAAGTCGTCGGACCTACCATCGATACGTTGTTAACTATCGTCCCGCCCGAGGATGTATTCCTCGAGCAGCTTCTTCTCTTCTCCAGAAAGCGAGCGGCTTTCCAGAAGATCGGCGCGTCGTTCATAGGTCCGCCCGAGGGACTGCTGTAAACGCCAACGCCGGATGTGTGCGTGATTGCCACTTAGCAATACGTCGGGAACACGCTGATCCGCATACACCTCCGGTCGGGTGTAGTGCGGGCAATCCAGCAAACCATCCGTGAAGGAATCTTCCTCCGCGGAGTCCGCATGCCCTAAAGCTCCAGGCAGCAGTCGTGTAACCGCATCTATCAGGACCATCGCCGGCAGCTCGCCGCCAGACAGGACATAGTCCCCAATCGACCACTCTTCATCGACATGAGCTTCAATAAACCGCTCGTCAATGCCTTCATAGCGACCGGCAATCAGGATTAATGCTTCCAGATTCGCCAACTCGCGCACCGCCGACTGATTCAGCTGACGGCCTTGAGGGGACAGGTAAATTACCTTCGCCTTCTCCCCGGCGGCTGCCTTGGCCTGAACCAACGCATCTTCCAGGGGCTTGATCTTCATCACCATGCCCGGGCCACCGCCAAATGGGCGATCGTCCACAGTGTGATGTCGATCCGTCGTGTAGTCTCGCGGGTTCCAACAGGTGAGCTGCAAGAGCCCCTGTTTCACCGCCCGACTGGTGATGCCGTACTCGCTGATGGCGGAAAACATCTCGGGAAACAAACTGATCACTTCAACGCGCAGGTTAGCCACGTTAGAAGTCCGCGTCCCATTCCACCTTCATCTCGCCCGCTGCCAGGTCGATGGCCAACACGCATTGCTCTGTATAGGGCAATAGGCGTTCACGATCATCCAGGCTGCCAGCGCAAGGCTTGACCACCATTACATCATTGGCGCCGGTTTCCAGAAGATGATCGATTTTCCCGAACAATTGCCCGAGTTGATCAATTACCTTCAGACCTTCCAGCTGGTACCAGTAGTACTCGCCGTCGGTCAATTCAGGGAACAGGTTGCGCGGCACGCAGATCTCATAACCGGCCAGAAGACGAGCTTCTTCACGATCATCAAGACCCTTGAGCTTTGCGACCAGGAACTTGTCGCTCCCGCGTCCACTGACCAGCTCTACCTGTTTCACACTACCTTCGCGCTTGAGCGTCCAGGTCTTGTACTGCAACAGGTTTTCAGTCGGATCAGTAAAGGAATACACCTTCACTTCGCCGCGAACGCCATGAACAGAGTAAATCTTGCCGATAACGATCAAATCATCAGCAACCGCTGGCGTCGCGTTCATATTGCTCAGGCCGCAGCCTTAGATGCATCCTTCAACAACTGAGCAACGCGCTCAGAAGGTTGTGCACCAACGCTCAGCCAGTAGGCTACGCGCTCTTGGTTCACGGACAGACGGACTTCTTGACCACGAGCGATCGGGTTGAAGAAGCCAACTTGTTCCTTGTGAGAGCCGTCACGTGGGTTGCGGCTGTCAGTTACGGTCAAGTGGTAAAACGGGCGCTTTTTGGAGCCGCCAAGGGCAAGACGGATTGTTAGCATGTGAACATCGTTCCTGTAGTCGGTGCTGCAAATCTAAATGCACAGCGGGCATAGGTGCCCGAAAGGCCGCATATTCTAAGGAATATCCGGACTTTTGCAAATGTCTTTTTCTGGCGCCTATCAGCGTGCCATTCAGATCTGCTATAGAGCCGTCGGTTAAAACGGCAAGTCAGCTCCCGCCAACGGCGGGTTTGCTGGAGATCCCACATCCCTGTGGGTCGGAGCAAAAGCAGGCTTTTGCTCGAATTCTTTACATCTTTGGCATGCCGCCGCCGGGCAACATACCGCCCATGCCGCGCATCATCTTGGCCATTCCGCCTTTTGCGGAGAATTTCTTCATCATCTTCTGCATCTGCTTGTGCTGCTTGATCAAGCGACCGATGTCCTGCACCTGGGTGCCGGAACCCATGGCGATCCGACGTTTGCGCGAACCGCTGATCAGCTCAGGGTCGCGGCGCTCGGCCGGGGTCATGGAATTGATGATGGCTTCCATCTGCTTGAATTGCTTCTCTGCCGCGCCCTGGGCATTGCCCATTTGCGCCAGGTTCACGCCGCCGATGTTCGGCAGCTTGTCCATCAGGCCGCCAAGGCCGCCCATGTTCTTCATCTGTTGCAGCTGGTCGCGGAAGTCTTCGAGGTCGAAGCCCTTGCCCTTCTTCAGCTTTTTAGCCAGCTTGTCGGCTTTGTCCTTGTCGAGGGTCGCTTCCGCTTGCTCGATCAGGCTGAGCACATCGCCCATGCCGAGGATACGCGAGGCGATCCGCTCAGGGTGGAACGGCTCGAGCGCTTCGCTCTTCTCGCCCATACCGATGAACTTGATCGGCTTGCCGGTAATCGCACGCACCGACAAGGCGGCACCGCCACGGGCGTCGCCGTCGACCTTGGTCAGGATCACACCGGTCAGCGGCAGCGCGTCACCAAAGGCCTTGGCGGTGTTGGCCGCATCCTGGCCGGTCATGGCGTCGACCACGAACAGGGTCTCTACCGGGTTGATCGCGGCATGCAGCGCCTTGATCTCGCCCATCATCTCTTCATCGATGTGCAGGCGACCGGCGGTATCGACGATAACCACGTCGATGAATTTCAGCTTGGCTTCTTTAATAGCAGCCTGGGCAATATCGACCGGCTTCTGGCTCAGGTCGGACGGGAAGAAGGTCACACCGACTTCGCCCGCGAGCATTTCCAGTTGTTTGATCGCGGCCGGACGGTAAACGTCCGCAGACACCACCATCACCGACTTCTTCTTGCGCTCTTTAAGGAAGCGCGCCAGTTTGCCGGCCGTGGTGGTTTTACCCGCACCTTGCAGGCCAGCCATCAGCACAACGGCTGGCGGCACGGCGCTGAGGTTCAAATCTTCGTTGGCCGCGCCCATCAGGCTTTCGAGTTCAGCCTGGACGATCTTCACAAACGCCTGGCCCGGGGTCAGGCTGCGGGACACTTCGGTGCCGACCGCGCGCTCTTTGACCGAGTTGACGAAGTCCTTCACCACCGGCAAGGCGACATCGGCTTCCAGCAACGCCATGCGCACTTCACGCAGGGTGTCTTTAATATTGTCCTCGGTCAGCTTGGCCTTGCCGGTGACATGGCGCAGCGTCTGCGAGAGACGGTCAGTCAGATTTTCAAACATGCGCGATCCTTTCAGGCCCTATGTTAGACCGAGGTAATGGCGGCCCAGGCTGTGGTAAATCGCTATTAAAAACAGCGCTCGGCGAGCCTGCGGCGTGGGCAGGTCGCGGATTATAGCGAAGACTGTCGCCATGCACACCCGCTGTCTGGCCTGAGAGTCTTTCGTGTTACGCAGGTGTATGCCAAACTCAGCGCCTTTCGGGCCTGCTTAACAGGATTTATGCTCCCTTTGTCACCCAGTTTGCTACCCAGCCTCGCCGCCGCCATCTTGTATGCCGCTGCGACCCTCTATCAGGGCACTCGTCTGGCCCAAGGCGCCAAGGCCGACAAACGCCTGTTGGTAGGCCTTGGCGTGATCGCCCTGCTGGCCCACGCAGCGAGCCTGTTCACGCATTTGATGACGCCGGTCGGCCTGGGCCTGGATTTTTTCAGCGCCGCCAGTCTGATTGCCGCCGCGGTGATCGCGCTGACCCTGATGGCCTGCTACCGGATCCCGGTGGAGAACCTGCTGGTGCTGCTGTTCCCGCTCGGGATGCTGACGGTGCTGCTGGCGCAATTCACTCCGACCGGCACCGTGCAGGTCATTGATGAAGAGCCGGGCATCCTCGCCCACATCCTGCTGTCGATCCTCGCCTACGGCATGTTCACCATCGCGGTGTTCCAGGCCTTGTTGCTGCTGTTGCAAGACCACCAGCTCAAGCACAAGCACCCGTCCGGGCTGATCAAGAACTTCCCGCCGCTGCAAACCATGGAAAGCCTGCTGTTCGGCTTCCTCTGGGCCGGCTGGACGCTGCTGTCGCTGTCGCTGATCTCCGGCTGGCTGTTCGTCGAGAACCTGTTCGCCCAGCACCTGGTGCACAAGACCCTGCTGGCGTGCCTGGCCTGGGTGGTGTTCAGCGTGCTGCTGTGGGGCCGCAACCGCCTCGGCTGGCGCGGGCACAAGGCGATCCGCTGGACCCTGGCCGGTTTCTGCCTGCTGATGCTGGCCTATTTCGGCAGCAAGCTGGTTCGCGAATACATCCTGCATATCTGACGGGCAGCCGACATGGACAACTTGCCCTTAGGGCCGATGCTTGCCGTAATAGCCTTGCTGGTTTTATGGTCGGCGCTGTTTACCGCCATCGAAGCCGCCCGGCAACATTTGCTGGCGCTGCGCCCTGGCACCCGCCAGGGTGACAAAGCCGCCGCCCGCCTGAATTTTCCGCGCAACAGCCTGATCCTCTGCAACACCCTGTGCCGCGCCGTGGTGGTGATTCTCTGCACGCTGCTGGCGATCTACGCCTGGGCAGAAAACGGCCCGTGGCTCGGCTGGGTGATCTCCAGTGCGGTCCTGCTGGTGTTGGCCGACTATCTGCCGCGCGCCCTGGCCACTCGCCACCCACAAACCATACTTGGCTTCGGTAATACGTTGCTGGGCGTGCCGCTGAAAATCCTTTCCCCACTGGCTTGGCTGCTCAATGGAATCAGCCTGTTGCTGCTGCGCCCGTTCGCCCGCAAACCGGGCGTGGTCAAGAAAAGCGACGAGCCGCAGCCGGATCAGGACGACGAGCCGGAAGCCGAAATCCCCAACACCCGCGCACCGGGCATGCCAGGCATCCATGCCCTGGACAACATCACCGTGAACGACATCCTGGTGCCCCGCAGCGAAGTGGACGGCATCAACCTGGATGACTCGGTAGAGGAAATCATCGAGCAGCTGCGGGTTTCCACGCGTACCCGGCTGCCGGTGTTCCACAGCGACATCAACCAGGTCGAAGCGGTGCTCAACACCCGGCAGATCCGCCACCTGCTGCCAGACGCCAGCCTGACCAAGGAAGCGCTGCTGGCCGCCTGTCACGAGCCCTACTTCGTCCCGGAAAGCACGCCACTGCAACTGCAACTGCTGAACTTCCACAAGCAGCAGCGCCGCCTGGGCATGGTGGTGGATGAATACGGCGAAGTGCTGGGCATCGTGACCCTGGAAGACATTCTTGAAGAAATCGTCGGTGAGTTCGAAAGCGAGCAGCACCTCGACAACCCGCACATCCAGCCTCAATTGGATGGCCGCTACGTGATCGACGGCGCCGCCTCGATTCGCGACCTGAACAAAACCCTCGGCTGGCACCTGCCCAGCGACGGCCCCAAGACCCTCAACGGCCTGGTGACCGAAGCGCTGGAGACCATCCCGGATTGCGCCGTGTGCCTGAAAATCGGCCGCTATCGCCTGGAAATCCTCGAGACCGAAGACAACCGCGTGGCCAAGGTACTGATCTGGCACATGTAGGAGCGAGCTTGCTCGCGAAAAACCCGAGAGCGCCGTTGGCTGTCAGGTTCCCCGTGTTATCGTTAACGAGCATCGCGAGCAAGCTCGCTCCTACAGGGGCCGGCGCCGCGATGTCGTGTCTGACCGGTGCTTGCTCCCATCCCGAGCCGCCCCGCGCACAACCCTGATCCATGGGTGTTCGACCAATAATAATCCGCGTCCAAACGCGCAATGACCGTCAGGGATACCTCAATGAGCACCACCTATAACGAGACGGCGACCGCCGCCCCGACCAATTCGACGGCCCGGGTCGCCACCGCGAGCATCATCGGCACCGCCATCGAGTTCTACGACTTCTATATCTACGCAACTGCCGCCGCACTGGTGATCGGGCCAGTGTTCTTCCCGCAAACCTCCGGCACGGCGCAGATGCTCGCCTCGTTCCTGACCTTCGGTATCGCGTTTATTGCTCGTCCGTTGGGGTCGGCACTGTTCGGCCACTTTGGTGACCGGATTGGCCGTAAATCGACGCTGGTGGCGTCCTTGCTGCTGATGGGCGTGTGCACCACGCTGATTGGCTTGCTGCCCGGTTATGACAGCATCGGCGCCTGGGCGCCGATCCTGCTCTGCGTGCTGCGCTTTGGCCAAGGCCTCGGGCTTGGCGGCGAATGGGGTGGCGCGGCGTTGCTGGCGACCGAGAACGCACCGAAGGGCAAACGCGCCTGGTTCGGCATGTTCCCGCAACTGGGCCCGTCGATTGGCTTTTTGGCAGCCAACGGGCTGTTCCTGATCCTGGCCATGAACCTGAGCGACGAGCAGTTCCGCAGCTGGGGCTGGCGCATTCCGTTCATCCTCAGCGCAGCGCTGGTGATGGTGGGTCTGTACGCGCGGCTCAAACTGCACGAAACGCCGGTGTTCGCGAACGCCGTAGCCAAGGAAGCTCCGGTAAAAGTGCCGCTGGTGGAACTGTTCAGCCAGCATTGGCTGCCGGTGCTGCTGGGCGCGGCGTCGATGGTGGTGTGTTATGCGCTGTTCTATATCACCACCGCGTTTTCCCTGAGCTACGGCGTGTCCACGCTGGGCTATAGCCGTGAAACCTTCCTCGGGCTGCTGTGCTTCGCCGTGCTGTTCATGGGTGCGGCGACGCCGTTGGCGGCGTGGGCAAGCGACCGTTACGGGCGTAAGCCGGTGCTGATTGTGGGTGCGATCCTGACCATCCTCTCCGGCTTCACCATGGAACCGTTGCTGACCCACGGTTCAACCTGGGCAGTGGCATTGTTCCTGGCGCTGGAGCTGTTCCTGATGGGCGTGACCTTTGCCCCGATGGGCGCAATGTTGCCGGAACTGTTCCCGACCCGCGTGCGTTATACCGGTGCTTCGGCGGCGTATAACCTGGGTGGAATCGTGGGCGCGTCGGCGGCACCGTTCTTCGCGACCAAGCTGGTGGCGATGGGCGGTTTGAGTTATGTCGGCGGGTATGTGTCGGCGGCAGCGGTGATCAGCTTGATTGCTGTGCTGTGCCTGAAAGAGACGCGCAATAACGATCTGAACAAGGTCGCCTGATAAACCGCCTTCGGGAGCAAGCCCCCTCCCACATTTTGATTTGCGAATACATTCAAATGTGGGAGCGGGCTTGCTCGCGAAGGGCGCGACTCGGTTACAGCTCTACAACAACTGCCTTCGAAGCACGGGTAGCTTTAGCCCGGGCAGCCTCAATCGACTCATCCCGCGCCAGCGCCACGCCCATGCGGCGCTGACCGTTCACTTCCGGCTTGCCGAACAAACGCAACGCCGTATCCGGCTCGCTCAACGCAGCACCCAGGTTGGCAAACGCCGTCTGGGTCGACTTGCCTTCCACAAGAATCACCGCCGAAGCCGAAGGCCCGAACTGACGGATCAACGGGATCGGCAGGCCGAGAATTGCCCGCGCATGCAGGGCAAACTGCGACAAGTCCTGGGAAATCAGCGTCACCAAACCAGTGTCATGGGGACGCGGCGATACTTCGCTGAACCACACCTGATCGCCCTTGATGAACAGCTCGACACCAAACAGACCACGACCGCCCAGGGCCTCGGTCACTGCCTTGGCAACACGCTCGGATTCCGCCAGCGCAATCGGGCTCATGGCCTGTGGCTGCCAGGATTCCTGGTAGTCGCCCTTCTCCTGACGGTGACCGACAGGCGCGCAGAAGGTGGTGCCGCCGATGTGGCGCACGGTCAGCAGGGTGATTTCGTAGTCGAAGTCGATAAAGCCTTCGATGATCACGCGGCCTTTGCCGGCACGCCCGCCTTCCTGAGCGTAATCCCAGGCTTTCTGCACGTCATCGGCACTGCGCAACAGGCTCTGGCCCTTGCCCGACGAACTCATCACCGGCTTCACCACACACGGGAAGCCCAGGTCGGTGACGGCCTTGCTGTAGTCCTCGAAGGTGTCGGCAAAGTGGTACGGCGAGGTCGGCAGGTCGAGCTCTTCAGCGGCCAGGCGACGGATGCCCTCGCGGTTCATGGTCAGCAACGTGGCGCGGGCGGTCGGGATCACGGTGAAGCCTTCGGCTTCCAGCTCAACCAGGGTCGCGGTGGCGATCGCTTCGATTTCCGGCACGATGAAGTGCGGCTTTTCGGCTTCGATCACGGCACGCAGGGCGGCGCCGTCGAGCATGTTGATCACATGGCTGCGGTGGGCAACCTGCATGGCCGGTGCGTTGGCGTAGCGATCCACGGCAATCACTTCAACGCCCAGGCGTTGCAGTTCGATTACCACTTCCTTGCCCAGCTCACCGCAGCCACACAGCATTACGCGGGTCGCGGTTGGCGACAATGGAGTTCCGATTCGGGTCATCTCAGGTCCTCAGGGGAGCGGATCATGTGGAGAAAGGCCGGCATTTTACATGAACTGTAAGGATTGGCTTCAGTTGGCGACGCGCTGGCGGCGCAAACGCCAGGCCATGGCCAGCCACACCACGGTGACGCCGGCGAACTTCGAGACCAGGGCAGTGCCCGCTACGGCAGGCGTGAGCGCGCCGATCAGGCCGAAAAAGATGAAGGTGTCGAGGGGAATACTCAGCGCCGAACTTATCCACAGGCGGTCGTGGAGCGGGCGCTTGGTGATGCTGAACACCAGCCAGTCGATGCACTCGGACACCGCGAACGCCGTGGCGCTGGCCAGGGCGATGGACGGATCAGAGGTGATATAGGACAGCACCAGCGCCGCCAGCATGGCGATGATCGCGCCGTGACCGAAGCGGGTTTGCACCATGTCCCGCAGGACAAACACCAAACCGCCCCAGGCAGACCAGATGACATCCAGGTGCGGGGCGGTGGAAAAGGCGAAATTAATCAGCACGACGCTGCTGATGTAGGCAATCAGGAAGAACATGGGGCGAGGGACCTGTGAACAATGGGCACAGGGTACTTCACATTTGGAAATATGTCGTCTGGGCGGGCCCTTTCGCGAGCAAGCCCGCTCCCACATTTTGAACGCATTCCTCCAAGATAAACGCAATCAAATGTGGGAGCGGGCTTGCTCGCGAAAGCGGTCTATCAGGCGCCGGACTTCCCCGGAATCATCCACACCAGCCCGCTCGCCTTCGCCCGCTCATGGCACAACCCCAGCACCACCCGGCGCTCGGTGTTGTCCATACGGCTCCAGCGGGTAATTTCATCCACCGTGCGCTGGCATCCCGTGCAAATATCATCGTCATCCAGCGCGCAAATGCTCACGCAAGGCGACGCTACCGGCCGTTCAGATACGGTCATTCTTCCTGCTCAACCAGATCACGGGCATAACGCTGGGAGTTATGCACATAGTGCGCAGCGCTGGCTTCAAGCATCTTCTTCTGCACGTCGGTCAGCTCCCGTACCACTTTGCCCGGCGAGCCCATTACCAGCGAACCATCGGGAATTTCCTTGCCCTCACCGATCAGCGAATTGGCGCCGATGATGCAGTGCTTGCCGATCTTCGCGCCGTTAAGAATCACCGCGTTGATGCCGATCAGGCTGTAATCGTCCACCGTGCAGCCATGCAACATGGCGTTATGGCCGATGGTCACGCCGGTGCCGAGGGTCAGCGGGTAACCCATGTCGGTGTGCATCACGCTGCCGTCCTGCACGTTGCTGTTCTTGCCGATCAGGATCAGCTCGTTGTCGCCGCGCAACACCGCGTTGAACCAGACGTTGGCGCCCTCCTCCAGCTTGACCTTGCCCACCAGCGTGGCATTGGGGGCCACCCAGCTGTTGGGATGGGTTTCGACTCGGGCGTCGCCCAGGCGGTATTTCATAGGTGGATCCTCACGGCAGGAACGATGGCCATCTGGCTCTTAGGTATTGATGAAACTTTTCGGCGGCCGATGCAGGCTGATGTCGGCATCGTCATAGAGCAGATTGATCAGCTCGACAATCATGATCGCCGTCAGGCCCCAGATCTTGTATTCGCCAAACCGATAACTGGGCACATACCAACTGCGGCCCTGGTAATCGATACGGTGGGTGTGTTCGCGGGGATCCTGGCGAAAAAACTCCAGGGGCACGCTGAAGACAGCGGCGATCTCGGCGTCATTGGCCAGGTATTCAACGTAATCAGGGATAACGCCTACATAAGGCGTGACACGAATCCCGTGCAGGGAAATCAGCGGGCTCAGCGGACCAATCACTTCAACCAACCCCGGCGGCAGGCCGATTTCTTCTTCGGCCTCGCGCAGCGCGGTGAATATCAGGTCGGGATCTTCAGGGTCGCGGCGCCCGCCAGGGAACGCCACTTCACCGCCATGGGTGGATAGCCCGCTGGCGCGCAAGGTCAGGATCAGCTCGGGTTCGTCACTGCGGGTGATCGGCACCAGTACCGCCGCTTCCGGGAACCGACCGTCGGTCTCCAGCGTGCGTGGCGTATGATTGCTTACCCGGCGAAGTAGCTCGTCCAGCATGAGTCATCTCGGTCTGTTGGCTACCTTGCATCATGCACCAAACCTTGCGCACGCCCAACCCCAAAACCCTGGCCATGTCGCTAAACGACAACTTGCAGGCCATACCCGGTCACGCCAAGATAGGCGCACTCTCCAGGAACCCCAGCATGAACTTCTGCAGCCAGTGCGGTAAACCAGTCACCCAGCGCATTCCCGAAGGCGACGCACGCCTGCGTTATGTCTGCGATCACTGTCAGACCATTCACTACCAGAATCCCAATATCGTCGCCGGCACGGTGCCGGTGTGGGGCGAGCAGGTGCTGCTGTGCCGCCGCGCCATCGAGCCGCGCCTGGGTTTCTGGACCTTGCCTGCAGGCTTTATGGAGAACGGCGAGACCGTCGAACAGGCTGCCATGCGCGAAACCATGGAAGAAGCCTGCGCCCGGGTGCGCAACCTGAGCATCTATACCTTGATCGATGTGCCGCACATCAGCCAGGTGCACATTTTCTACCGCGCCGAACTGATCGACCTGGATTTTGCCGCAGGCCCCGAAAGCCTTGAAGTGCGCTTATTCGATGAAGCCGACATCCCTTGGTCCGAGCTGGCTTTCCGCACGGTCGGGCGTACCTTAGAATGCTTTTTTGCTGACCGCCGGCAACAGTCGTATCCGGTACGCAGCGAGTCCGTGCCGCCGCTGACCCAGTTGGCCAAATAACAATCCAGGCGGCACGTAGTCTTTTCAGGGGATACCGTTTTAATGCGTTGGTTGCTTGCTCTGATCTGCCTGTCGTTTGCCACGCTGTCGCCAGCCTCCACCCAATTGATCCTGGGGGGCAAACCCGTCGAGAAAATCCTGGTGCTCAAGTCCGCCCATCAGTTGCAACTGATCAACGACGGCAAGCCCCTCAAGACCTATCGCATCTCCCTGGGTAAAAACCCCAAGGGCACCAAGCTGATGGAAGGCGACCGCCGTACCCCGGAAGGCTTCTACTGGATCGACTGGCGCAAG
Source organism: Pseudomonas sp. ATCC PTA-122608 (assembly GCF_001952855.1). Taxonomy (GTDB): domain Bacteria; phylum Pseudomonadota; class Gammaproteobacteria; order Pseudomonadales; family Pseudomonadaceae; genus Aquipseudomonas. Next base: position 156,509 of record NZ_LPNO01000052.1, read on the forward strand.
ACCAGCGACCGCTTCAACCTGGCCATGCACATCTCCTACCCCAACATCAGCGACTCCGCCCGCGCCCGCCGCGAAGGGGTCAAGCCCGGCAGCATGATCATGATCCACGGCACCCCCGACGCCGAGGACTACCCCGAAGAGCTGTTCCACACCCTGGACTGGACCGACGGCTGCATCGGCATGCGCAATGTCGACATGCGCGAAGTCTGGAACCTGGTGAAAGACGGCACGATGATCGAGATTCGTCCGTAATTTCCCGCCGCTCGTAAAATAATTCAAAAAAAATTCCTGCCCCGCGCAGCGCTTACCGGTGAATACCAGTTCACCCCGGCAAGCTGCGCGCTTCTGCCCGACAGAAAGACCTCTCTAATACCACTTGGATTGGCGCACTATTAAGGCGCCCGTAAACGCTCGCCTGCACCGTTTTCGCTGCATTGACATGGTATTTAAGTGGTATTAGCTTGCGATCACTACCGGGCGACAACACTCCAATAACCGCATCGGAAACCGACACGATGAACCCCATCCTGGCCCTGCGCCCCGACGATAAACAATCGACGCCGCTGTACCTGCAACTGGCCCGTAACCTCGAAGCCGCGATTCATGCTGGCCAATGGAAATCCGAGCAGGCATTGCCGTCGGAACGCGCCCTCAGCGAGCAACTGAGCATTTCCCGGGTGACCGCCCGTAAAGCGCTGGAAGTACTCTTCGAACAAGGCCTGATCCGTCGCAGCCAAGGCTCCGGAACCTTCATCACCCCACGCCTGGAACAGCCGCTGTCGCGCCTGTCGGGCTTCAGCGAAATGCTCCGGCTCAAGGGGTTTGTGCCAACGTCCCAGTGGCTGGAGCGCGATATCACCCAGCCGACCCATGAAGAGTTGATCCGCCTGGGCCTGTCGCCGAGCGACAAGGTCGCGCGCCTCAAGCGTTTACGTAAGGCCGACGACACGGTGATGGCGATTGAAATGACCGCCATGCCCGCCTCCGTCCTCCCCCACCCGCAGGCCATCGGCAACTCGCTCTACGAATACCTGGAGAGCATCGGCAAGCCCATCGTGCGCGCCCTGCAACACATCCAGGCAATCAACGCGTCGGACGAGTTTGCAGCCCTGGTGGGCATCGCCCCCGGCACCGCCATGCTGCTGATGACCCGGGTGGGCTACACCGCCGACAACACCCCGATTGAAATCACCGACACCTATTGCCGCAACGACTACTACGACTTCGTTGCAGAACTGCGCCGCCACGACTATTCCGCTGAACTGCGAATTTAGAGAACTGCCCATGTCCGAAGACAACATTCTTACGCCCAACGGCTGGATTCGCGGCCGCCTGGTGCACCAGCACGGCAAGGTCACTGCCGTTGAAGGCAGCCCGTGCGACCCGGCTGACAACGACCTGCCGTATTTGCTGCCAGGTTTTATCGACCTGCACGTGCACGGCGGTGGCGGCAAAGACATCATGGAAGGCACCGAAGCCTTCCACACCATCACTCGCACCCACGTGCGGTTTGGCACCACCTCGCTGCTGGCCACCACCATGACCGCACCGGTGGACGAAATCTCCCGCGTGCTCGGCGAGATCGGCACCTATTGCGAAAGCCGTCCGACCGGCACCGCCCGTGTGCTCGGCGTGCACCTGGAAGGCCCCTACATCAATCCGGGAAAACTCGGCGCACAACCGAACTTCGCCCACACCGCCTTGATGGCCGAAGTCGAAGAATACCTGCGCCTGGCGCCGATCCGGGTGATCACCATTGCCCCGGAAATCGCCGGCCATGACGGCCTGATCCGCGCCCTCAGCGAACGTGGCGTGCGCATGCAGATCGGTCACACCCTGGGCAGCTACGAAGAAGGCGTCGCCGCCCTCGCCGCCGGCGCCACCAGCTTCACCCATTTGTATAACGCCATGAGCCCGCTGCATCACCGCGAGCCTGGCATCGTCGGTGCCGCATTGGCCCACGCCAAATACGCCGAACTGATTCCCGACTTGCTGCACGTGCACCCCGGCGCCATGCGCGTGGCGCTGCGCTCGATCCCGTGCCTGTACTGCGTCACCGATTCCACCGCCGCCGCCGGCATGCCCGACGGTGAATACAAGCTGGGCAGCCACACGGTGACCAAATGCCTGGGCGGCGTACGCCTGGCCGATGGAACGCTGGCCGGCAGCACCCTGACCATGGACCAGGCGCTGCGCAACCTGGTGAAGATCGGCCTGCCCATCAGCGAAGCCTCACAACGCCTGTCGCAATTTCCTGCGGACTACCTGGGCCTGGAAGAACGCGGTCGCCTGCAGCCCGGCAGCTTTGCCGACTGCGTGCGCCTGGACCGCTCCCTGAACCTCACCGACGTAATGGTCGAAGGAGAAACCATTGACTTCAAAAATGCTTGAAGAGGCCCTGGCCTCCTGCGAGGCCGTCGAGGCTCAACTGCAACGCCTGGACCCATTGCTGGAGGAAGTCGCCGGCCGCCTGCGTCGCCAACCGCCGCAAGTGGCGATGACCATCGCCCGTGGCAGTTCAGACCATGCCGCCAGTTACTTCGCCTACCTGACCATGCAACACCTGGGGATTCCGGTGGCGTCGTTGCCGATGTCGGTGGTGACCATGCTGCAATCGCCACTCAAAGTCAGTGGGCAAGTGGCGTTCGGCTTCTCCCAGTCGGGTCAAAGCCCGGACCTGGTCAACAGCCTGCGCCTGCTGCGCAAGCGCGGCGCTTTGAGCATCTCGATGGTCAACGCCGAAGACTCACCGCTGGAAGCCGCCTGCGAATTCCACGTGCCGCTGTGTGCCGGGCCGGAACGCAGTGTCGCCGCCACCAAAAGCTTTATCGCCACCCTGAGTGCCAGCGCCCAACTGATCGGCCACTGGAACCAGGAAGCCGAATTGCTGCAAGCCTGCCAGGCCTTGCCCGACGGTTTGCGTGAAGCCGCCAAGCAAGACTGGAGCGTGGCCATCGAAGCCCTGCGCGGCTGCCAGCAACTGATGGTGATCGGCCGTGGCGCCGGTTTTGCCATTGCCCAGGAAGCCGCGCTCAAGCTCAAGGAAACCTCGGCGATCCAGGCCGAAGCGTTCAGCAGCGCTGAAGTGCGCCATGGCCCGATGGCCCTGATCGATGCCAACTACCCGCTGCTGGTCTTCGCCCCACGCGGCGCCGAACAAGCCGGCCTGCTGAGCCTCGCCGCCGACATGCGCCAGCGTGGTGCCCGCGTATTGCTGGCCGCTCCCGACGACATCGCCGAACGCGACCTGACCCTGAGCCGCGCCGAACACCCGGCCCTGGACCCGATCCTGGCGATCCAGAGTTTCTACGTGATGGCTGCCGGTTTGGCAGAGGCCCGGGGCATGGACCCGGACCAACCGCGTCACTTGAGCAAAGTGACCCGTACCCACTGAGTTGATTGCAGCGTTTTCCTGATGAGTACCGTGCCCATGTCCCACAATAATAAAGACCTTACCCTCAGCGCTCCCCTCAGTGGGCCGGTGCTGACCCTGGGCAACGTTCCCGACGAAGTGTTCGCCAGTGGCGCCATGGGCGACGGCATTGCCATCGACCCGCTCAACGATTGCCTGCATGCACCGTGCGACGGCGTGATCATCCACGTCGCCCGTACCGGGCACGCGCTGACCATTCGCGCCGATAACGGCGCTGAATTGCTGATGCATGTGGGCATCGACACGGTGGAATTGAACGGCGAAGGTTTTGCGTTGCTGGTCAAGCAAGGTGCGCGGGTCAGCAAGGGCCAGGCGCTGGTGCAGTTTGACCTGGACCTGATTGCGCGTCAGTGCAAAAGCCTGGTCAGCCTGATCATCCTGACCAACAGTGATGTGTTCGAACTGCAGCCGATCACCCTGAAAACGGTCCGGGTCGGCGAGCCGCTGCTATACGTGGTTGCGCGGTTGGCCGGGGCGGCGAAGGTCATTGATGAGTCTGTCACCGAAGCCAGCGCGACTATTCGCATCACCCATCGTGGCGGCCTGCACGCGCGCCCCGCTGCCTTGATCCGCAAGACTGCACAGGAATTCAGCAGCCAGTCGCAGCTGCATTTCGCCGGCAAGTCGGCTTCATGCGACAGCTTGATCGGCTTGATGGGCCTGGGGATTGGTGAGCAGGACGAGGTGCAGGTCACTTGTCGCGGCAAGGATTGTGAAGCGGCGCTGCAAGCACTGATTGCCGCGTTGTCGGTGGCCGTCAGCGAAGAACATCACGCCCCGGTGGCCGTCGCCCCGCGACGCGCAAATACCGAGGCCGGTGTGCTGCAAGGCGTCTGTGCAGCGCCGGGTTTGGTCTGCGGCCCGCTGTTCCGCCTGAACGGAATCGAGCTGCCGGTGGACCCGGGCAACAACGTTCCGGATGAACAATTGCAGCACCTGGACAGTGCCCTGGAACAGGTGCGCAGCGAAATCCGCCACACCCTGGACCAGGCGCGCCAGCGCAAGGACGTTGAGGAAGAAGAGATCTTCGCCGCCCACCTGGCGCTGCTGGAAGACCCGACGCTACTGGAAGCCGCCACCACCAGCATCGAACACGGCAGCGCTGCCACTCATGCCTGGCGCGATGCAATCCAGGCCCAATGTGCGGTGCTGCTGGCACTGGGTAAACCGCTATTCGCCGAACGCGCCAACGACCTGCGGGACTTGCAACAACGCGTGCTGCGGGCGCTGTTGGGCGAGGCCTGGCACTTCGAGTTGCCGGCCGGCGCGATCGTCTCGGCCCATGAATTGACCCCGTCGGACCTGCTGCAACTGAGCAAGCAAAACGCCGCCGGCATCTGCATGGCCGAAGGCGGCGCGACTTCTCATGTGGCGATTCTGGCACGGGGCAAAGGCCTGCCGTGTGTGGTCGCTTTGGGCGAGCAAGTGCTGGAAGTGCCACAAGGTCAACGGGTGGTGCTGGATGCCGCCAATGGTCGCCTGGAACTGACGCCGGACGATGCGCGCCACGCTCAGGTCCACCAGTTGCGCGACGCGCAGAAACTGCGTCGCCAGCAACAGCAGGCGGAGGCTCAAGGCACCGCGAGCACTCAGGATGGCGTGCGTATTGAAGTGGCCGCGAATGTCGCCTCCAGCGCCGAAGCCCAACTGGCCTTCGAGAATGGCGCCGATGGCGTTGGCCTGCTGCGTACCGAATTCCTCTTCGTCGATCGCCGCACTGCGCCCGACGAGCAAGAGCAGCGCCAGGCCTATCAAGCCGTGCTGGATGCCATGGGTGACAAGTCCGTGATCATCCGCACCATCGACGTCGGCGGCGACAAGCAACTCGACTACCTGCCGCTACCGTTCGAGACCAACCCGGTGCTGGGCCTGCGGGGCATTCGCATGGCGCAAGTGCGCCCGGAAGTGCTGGACCAGCAACTGCGTGCGCTGCTGCAAGTCTCGCCACTGGAACGCTGCCGGATCCTGCTGCCGATGGTCAGCGAAGTCGACGAACTGCTGCACATCCGCCAGCGCCTCGATGAACTGTGCACCGAACTGGAACTGACCCAGCGCCCGGAACTGGGGGTGATGATCGAAGTGCCCGCCGCCGCGCTGATGGCTGAGCAACTGGCCGAGCATGCGGACTTTTTGTCCATCGGCACCAATGACCTGTCCCAGTACACCCTGGCCATGGACCGCGACCACGCCGGCCTCGCCGCCCGGGTCGACGCCATGCACCCGGCGCTGCTGCGGCTGATCGCCCAGACCTGCATCGGCGCCGCCAAGCATGGCCGTTGGGTGGGTGTGTGCGGGGCGCTTGCGTCCGACCCGCTGGCCACGCCGGTGCTGATCGGCCTGGGCATCAGCGAGCTGTCCGTCAGCCCGCCGCAAATCGGAGAAATCAAGGACCGTGTCCGTCACCTGGACGCAGCCCAATGCCGGCAACTGAGCCAAAGCCTGCTTAACCTGAGCAGCGCCAAAGCCGTTCGCCAAGCCTGTCAACACCACTGGCCGCTGAGCTGAAAACAACAAGAATAGGGAGACACGCCGTGTATCAACATTTTATCGAAGGGCTGCAACGCCTGGGCCGTGCACTGATGCTGCCGATCGCGATTCTGCCGATCGCCGGCCTCCTGCTGCGACTGGGCGACACTGACCTGCTGAACATCGCGGTGATGCACGACGCCGGGCAGGCGATCTTCGCCAACCTGGCGCTGATCTTCGCCATCGGGATTGCCGTGGGTTTTGCCCGCGACAACAACGGCACGGCGGGCCTGGCGGGTGCCATTGGGTACCTGGTGATGGTCTCCACCCTCAAGGTGATGGACGCCAGCATCAACATGGGCATGCTCGCGGGGATCGCCAGCGGCTTGATGGCCGGTGCGCTGTACAACCGCTTCAAGGACATCAAGCTCCCCGAATACCTGGCGTTCTTTGGTGGGCGACGGTTTGTGCCGATCGTTACCGGGTTCTCAGCGGTGGCGCTGGGGGTGATCTTTGGTTTGATCTGGCCACCGATCCAGCATGGCATCAACAGCTTCGGCGTACTGCTGATGGAAAGCGGCAGCTTTGGCGCGTTCGTGTTTGGTGTGTTCAACCGCCTGCTGATCGTCACTGGCTTGCACCATATCCTCAACAACATGGCCTGGTTTGTGTTCGGCAGCTTCACGGATCCGGTGACCGGCGCGGTAGTGACCGGCGACCTGACCCGCTACTTTGCCGGCGACCCGAAAGGCGGCCAGTTCATGACCGGCATGTTCCCGGTCATGTTGTTCGGTCTGCCGGCGGCGTGCCTGGCGATGTACCGCAATGCCCTGCCGGAGCGGCGCAAAATCATGGGCGGGATTTTCCTGTCGATGGCGCTGACCTCGTTCCTGACCGGGGTGACCGAGCCGATTGAGTTCGCGTTCATGTTCCTCGCGCCATTCCTGTATCTGCTGCATGCGCTGCTGACCGGCTTGTCGATGGCGGTCACCAACATGCTCAACATTCACCTGGGCTTTACCTTCTCCGGCGGGTTTATCGACATGGTGCTGGGTTGGGGTAAATCCACCAACGGCTGGCTGGTGTTCCCGGTTGGGCTGGCGTATGCGGTGATCTATTACAGCGTGTTCAACTACTGCATCCGTCGCTTCAATTTGAAGACGCCGGGGCGTGAGGATATTCAGGTCGTACAGGCTGAGACCATGACCGATAACCAGCGGGCCGGCGCTTACATTCGAGCGCTGGGTGGTGCGGACAATCTGCTGAGTGTGGGTGCTTGCACGACGCGCCTGCGGTTGGACATGGTGGATCGCAACAAGGCGGTGGATGCTGAGTTAAAAGCACTGGGTGCCATGGCTGTGGTTCGGCCAGGAAATGGCGGGAGCTTGCAGGTAGTGGTCGGGCCGATGGCGGACAGCATTGCCGATGAGATTCGGTTGGCGATGCCTTCGTATGTTGCGGCGCCTGCGGCGGCGGTAACGCCTGTTGAGAAGGGCACACCGGTGAATGTGCATGAGGCCGAGAAATGGCTGAGCGCGCTGGGCGGTCGGGCCAATGTTTTGCAATTGGATGCGGTGGCGATGACGCGGCTACGGGTGGAGCTGGGGGACGGTTCGGTGTTGTCGGAATCCCAACTGACTGCGCTGGGTTGCCAGGGTGTTAGCCAGCTTGAGAGTGGGGTTTGGCACTTGCTGATTGGTGACAAGGCTTCGGGGTTGGGTGAGGCGTTGGAGCGGTTGGTCAGTGGTCGTGAGGTTGGGGTAAAAGCCTGAATCTTTACTGAGCATCAGGGCCTCTTCGCGAGCAAGCCCGCTCCCACATTTTGATCGGTGCCCGTCATGGCAACGCGGTCAAATGTGGGAGCGGGCTTGCTCGCGAATGGCCCTCACAGGCGCCGAATTACTCAGGCTCAGGCACCTCATACAAGTCCAGCATCCGATCCACCATCAACTGAACCCCCTCCAGTATCCGACAAATCCCCAGCGCCACATCACGGTGGGAACCGTCGACTTCAAACGCCAGATGAACTGTCAGCGCCTGCACTGAGGCAAGATCCTGAGAGGCGTTCGCCAGCAGGGTTTCGCTATCCAGATTAGGTACCAGGGTGAATAACTGATCGGCAGGTTAACCCGTCGCCTGGCGGGCTGCGGCTTGAAGTGAGGCTATGGAAGATGAGGTGTTTTCTTTGACCATCGTGAAGCTCCGAGAAGAATAGGCTCCTAGTGATGTTTACGAGCTTGCAGTCCCGGTCACTGAATTGGCAGCGACTGGCGGAGGTTAGAGAGGCAGATTCCGAGGGACAACCTGAAAGAGCTGTCAGAATATTCCGCGCCATTGAGAAACCGCAGACAACAAAAACCCGACATAAGCCGGGTTCGTTTATGGCCATTTTCGCTTAAGCAGAGGCTGCTCGTTGTTCAGCTTCGTAATGCCGAGTCTGGAAAGGCATCAGCGCTTGAGCCTTCAAACCAAGACCTTCACTCAATCCCCAAGAAACCGCCAGCTGATCGCGACGACTACGAAGCGCCACAATAGCTAGTGGCTTCGGCTCCAACTTGGGAGTCGAGCGTGTAAACAGCTCAAGGGCCTTAAAAGCTTCAGATACTCGGCCATCAGTGACGCACGAAAAACGCGTGAATCGCTCAAGCAGATAACCTGCTCGGCGAACCTCCACCTCACTGGCATGCTGCTTTAGAAAAGCTCTAGCCTCGCTGACGAGGTTGGCGTCCGAATACCAAACCGCTTTCGCCGCACTGACAAGCGCAACATCATCAGCCTGATTCAAAGGGCTTTTGACCAGCGTATCCAAAGCAGATGAGAGGACGTGGCCGTTAGGGGGCTTCGCCATCTATAGTCTCCAGGTAGTCATGCAAAATATTGGTGAGCACGGATCTGGGTGGCTCTTTGTTGCCAACATACATATCTATCGCCTGCAATGCCAGACGACGCAGCTCAGTGGTCAATATGAACCCTGACCTAAGCAGTGCCATGATGTCGCCTACGTCTTGGTCAGTGGCTCTACCCAGCTTGGAGATGACTATGTCGATAGGCGCAGCGATGTGAAGATGCAACGCCGATTCAATCGGAAACTCTTCAAGCGGCAGGCTCCGTTCCCAATACTCCTCATGAAGCGGACCAAAACCAGTGTTGTATTGGAGGTCATAGTTCAGCTCCATCAGCCGGCCGGAGCGTTCGTCGACAAATTGCTCTGGTACCTCTGCAAGTAACGTTTGAAGAAGGAACCTGTCAGGAGCCCTGGCAGAGTAAATTTCCGCATCGACATCTGTAGAAACCCGGTGGTTGGTATAAAGGTGGACAGCACAACCACCGAAAACGATCACTTTGACCGCACCAGGCTCGGCGCCCTCAAGTATCAGCTCGGCTTCGACGGATTTGAACATTGAAATCAAAGCCCTCCCAAGCGCTGTGCCCGTATTGAGTCGTGGAGCAATTACATCCGGCAATGTCATTGTTGGGTCTCAGATACTGATGTGATGAAGCTGGACGGGGCCCGAAATCTGATCCCGGTCACCGAGTGGACGGTGACCAAAGAAGGCTATTGAGGGCGGTTCCGAGCGACAACCTGAAAAGGACGTCAGAAAAATCCAAACCATCCGTAGGCTATCCACAGAACCTCAGGCAACAAAAAACCCGCTGACCAAACTGGCCCAGCGGGTTTCTTGTTTTGCAGCCGACGAATCAAAAATCCGCCAACTGCCACACCTCATACGCCGGTGTCTCATACGGATGGCTAAGCTTCAACGCAGCCACGACAGCCACGATCAATTCATCCGCCACCACCAGCTCAACCTTCCATTCTTCAACCACTTCAACCTGCCCCACCTGCCCGATAAACGGCTGGCTGCCGTCCATCGCGCGGAATTGGCCCTGGCCCAGTACCTGCCAAGCGCAGCTGTCGTAGTGGCCGATGCGCCCGCCGCCGGCTGCGAAGACGGCGGTTTTCACCGTCTCCACATGGCTGTCGGGCACAAAGAAGGCGAGCTTGTACACCGTCTTAGTTCACCCAGACGCGAGCGTTACGGAACATGCGCATCCACGCGCCGTCTTCGTTCCACTCTTCCGGGCGCCACGAGTTCTGCACGGCGCGGAATACACGCTCCGGGTGCGGCATCATGATGGTGACGCGACCGTCGCGGCTGGTCAGCCCGGTGATCCCGCGCGGCGAGCCGTTCGGGTTGGCCGGGTAGCCTTCGGTGACCTTGCCGTGGTTGTCGACGAAACGCAGGGCCACGGTACCGGACAGGTCGGCTTCCAGCAGTGCTTCTTCGCTGGCGAACTCGGCATGGCCTTCACCGTGGGCGATGGCGATCGGCATGCGCGAACCGGCCATGCCCTGCAGGAAGATCGAGTTGGATTCCTGCACCTGAACCATCGCAACCCGGGCTTCGAACTGCTCGGAACGGTTACGCACGAAGTGCGGCCAGAACTCGCTGCCCGGGATCAGTTCGCTGAGGTTGGACATCATCTGGCAACCGTTGCACACACCCAGGGTGAAGCTGTCGTTACGCTCGAAGAAGCCCTGGAACGCGTCGCGGGCACGGCTGTTGAACAGGGCCGATTTGGCCCAGCCTTCACCGGCACCCAGTACGTCGCCGTAGGAGAAACCACCGCAGGCCACGAGGCCTTTGAACTCGTTGAGATCAACGCGACCGGCGAGGATGTCGCTCATGTGCACGTCAATCGCATTGAAGCCGGCACGGTCGAACGCCGCCGCCATTTCCACCTGGCCGTTGACGCCCTGCTCACGCAGTACGGCCACTTGTGGGCGGATGCCTTTCTTGATGTAAGGCGCGGCGATGTCCTGGTTGACGTCGAAGCTGAGCTTGGTGCTCAGGCCCGGGTTGTCTTCTTCCAGGATCACCTCGAATTCCTGCTCGGCGCAGTCAGCGTTGTCACGCAGGCGCTGGATCTGGTAGCTGGTCTCGGCCCACTGGCGTTGCAACAGGCGGCGCTGGCCTTCAAACACGGTTTCGCCGTTGAAGACGATGTTGATTTCACCGTTGTTGATCGGCTGGCCAACCACGGCCACGCAGTCATCCAGGCCTGCGGCACTGAACTGTGCGAGTACGTCTGGCGTTGCGTCCTGGCGAACCTGGATCACGGCGCCCAGTTCTTCGTTGAACAGGATTGCCGCGATGTCGGCGGACGTTTCTGCCAGGCCATCGAGGTTCAGGTTCAGGCCGCAGTGACCGGCGAAGGCCATCTCCACGGCGCTGGTCAGCAAACCACCGTCGGAACGGTCGTGGTAAGCCAGCAGGTGACCGTCGGCGTTCAAGCCCTGGATCACGGCGAAGAAGGCTTTCAGGTCTTCGGCGTCGTCGACGTCCGGGGCCTGTTTGCCGAGCTTGCCGTGCACCTGGGCGAGGATCGAGGCGCCCATGCGGTTCTGGCCACGACCGAGGTCGATCAGGATCAGGTCGGTGGTGCCCTTGTCCATGCGCAGTTGCGGGGTCAGGGTCTGGCGGATGTCGGTGACCGGCGCAAAGCCGGTGACGATCAGCGACAGCGGCGAGGTGACGCTCTTGTCCACGCCTTCATCGTTCCAGCGCGTGGCCATGGACATGGAGTCCTTGCCCACCGGAATGGTAATGCCCAGCTCAGGGCACAGCTCCATGCCGACCGCTTTCACGGTGTCGTACAGACGCGCATCTTCACCCGGGTGACCGGCAGCGGACATCCAGTTGGCCGACAGTTTGATGTCGGAGATCTTGGCGATACGCGACGCTGCGATGTTGGTCAGGGTTTCGCCGATGGCCATGCGGCCCGACGCCGGAGCGTCCAGCAGGGCCAGCGGAGTGCGCTCGCCCATGGCCATCGCTTCACCGGTGTAGACGTCGAAGCTGGTGGCGGTGACGGCAACGTCAGCCACCGGAACCTGCCACGGGCCGACCATTTGATCACGGGCAACCAGACCGGTAATGGTGCGGTCGCCGATGGTGATCAGGAAGCTTTTGCTGGCAACGGCCGGGTGGTGCAGGACGCGCTCCACACAGTCGGCGATGGCCAGGGTCGACGGATCGAAATCGTCGCCCAGTTCGTTTTCACGCACGGCCGAACGGTGCATGCGTGGGGCTTTGCCCAGCAGCACTTCCAGCGGCATGTCTACCGGGCTGTTGCCGAAGTGGCTGTCGGTGACCGTCAGTTGCGGCTCGGCAGTAGCTTCGCCGACCACGGCAAACGGGCAGCGCTCGCGCTCGCAGATCGCCTGGAAGCGTTCGAAGTCGGCAGGGCCGACGGCCAGGACGTAACGCTCCTGGGATTCGTTGCTCCAGATTTCGTGCGGGGCCATGCCCGGCTCGTCGTTTGGAATGTTGCGCAGTTCGAAACGGCCGCCACGGTCGCCATCGTTGACCAGTTCCGGGAAGGCGTTGGACAAACCGCCGGCGCCGACGTCGTGGATGAAGCTGATCGGGTTCTTGTCACCCAATTGCCAGCAACGGTCGATGACTTCCTGGCAACGGCGTTCCATCTCAGGGTTTTCACGCTGAACGGAAGCGAAGTCCAGATCTGCCGAGCTGGTGCCGGTAGCCATTGAGGAAGCGGCGCCGCCGCCCAGGCCGATCAGCATCGCCGGGCCGCCGAGGACGATCAGCTTGGAGCCGACCAGAATCTCGCCTTTCTGTACGTGCTCGGCGCGGATGTTGCCCATGCCGCCGGCCAACATGATCGGCTTGTGGTAACCGCGCACTTCATCGCCACGCGGGGTGGTGATGGACTGTTCGAAAGTACGGAAGTAGCCGGTCAGGGCCGGACGACCGAATTCGTTGTTGAACGCGGCGCCGCCCAGCGGGCCTTCGATCATGATGTCCAGTGCGGTGACAATGCGCTCAGGTTTGCCGTACGGCACTTCCCACGGCTGTTCGAAGCCCGGGATCTGCAGGTTGGATACGGTGAAGCCCGTGAGGCCAGCCTTTGGCTTGGCGCCACGACCGGTTGCACCTTCGTCGCGAATCTCGCCGCCGGAACCGGTGGCTGCGCCCGGGAACGGGGCAATCGCGGTCGGGTGGTTGTGGGTCTCGACCTTCATCAGGATGTGCACCGGCTCCTGCACCGCACCGTATTGGCGGGTCTCAGGGTCCGGGAAGAAACGGCCGGCGACGGAGCCGACGATGACCGAGGCGTTGTCTTTATAAGCCGACAGAACGCCTTCGCTGTGCATCACGTAGGTGTTCTTGATCATGCCGAACAGGCTTTTTTCCTGGCTCTGGCCGTCGATGTCCCAACTGGCGTTGAAGATCTTGTGACGGCAGTGCTCGGAGTTCGCCTGGGCGAACATCATCAGTTCGATGTCGTGGGGGTTGCGCTTCAGGCCGATGAAGGCGTTGACCAGGTAGTCAATTTCGTCTTCGGCCAGGGCCAGGCCCAGTTCGGTGTTGGCGGTTTCCAGCGCGGCGCGACCGCCACCGAGCACGTCAATCGCGGTCAGCGGCTTGGGCTCGGCGTGGCTGAACAGACCGGCGGCCTGTTCCAGCTGGGCCACGATGATCTGGGTCATGCGGTCGTGCAGGCTGCTGGCGATCAGCTCGGCCTCGGCGTCGCTGAACTGGCCTGCTACATAGAAGGCGATCCCGCGTTCCAGGCGCTGGATTTTTTCCAGGCCGCAGTTGCGGGCGATGTCGCTGGCCTTGCTCGACCAGGGCGAGATGGTGCCGAACCGTGGCAGGACCAGGAACAAGCGGCCGTTAGGCTCTTGAACAGGAACGCTGGGACCGTACTTCAGAAGGCGCGCCAGCACTTGCTGTTCGTCGGCGGTCAAAACGCCGGTAACGTCGGCGAAGTGAGCAAATTCAGCATACAGGCCACTGACAGAAGGTACCTTCTGGCTCAGTTGCTCAAGGAGTTTGCTGTGGCGAAAGGCAGAAAGGGCAGGAGCGCCGCGCAGGATCAACATCTTCGGGACAGCCTCGGGAAGGGGGTGTGCTTTGAGGCCGTGCATTCTAGCGTAAACCGTCGCCAACGGCACCCGAAACGGCACCTATGGCCGCTGCCGGACGTCAGTTGGCATAAATCGCACGATATCAGATGGCCATCCCAGCTATTCCGGGCAGTTATTTTAACCGTCACAATCGGCTGCCAAGCCCCGTTTCTGCGGCCTGTAGCCCAGCTTTACGGGCGCTAGCAGACAAGTGCCCCGCTGTCGAGATATGGCGCCGCGAGTCCTTTGCGTATACTGCGCAGATGTTCTCCCCTACTGCTTTACGCCCGCGATGCGCCAAATGGCTCTTCGTCACCGGACTCTTCCTGCTGCTCAGCGCGTGTGTGGATAAACCCAACACGCTCGAGCGAATCAAGGAGGATGGCGTATTGCGGGTGGTTACCCGAAACAGCCCGGCCACTTATTTCCAGGACCGTAACGGCGAAACCGGTTTCGAATACGAACTGGTCAAGCGCTTTGCCGACGACCTGGGTGTAAAGCTGGAGATCCAGACCGCCGACAATCTTGACGACCTGTTCTCACAGATCGGCAAACCCAACGGCCCGGTGCTGGCCGCCGCCGGTCTGGTCAGCAGCGAGCAGCGTCGCCAAGAGGTGCGTTTCTCCCATCCGTACCTGGAAGTCACCCCGCAGATCATCTACCGCAACGGCCAGTCCCGCCCGACCACTGCGGCAGACCTGGTGGGCAAGAAGATCATGGTGCTCAAGGGCAGCACCCACGCCGAGCAACTGGCGGCGCTGAAAAAACAGTTTCCCGCAATTGAATACGAAGAATCCGACGCCGTTGAGGTGGTCGACCTGCTGCGCATGGTGGACGAAGGCCAGATCGACCTGACCCTGGTGGACTCCAACGAAGTGGCGATGAACCAGGTGTACTTCCCCAACGTGCGGGTGGCCTTTGACCTTGGTGATGCCAGCAACCAGGCGTGGGCCGTGGCCGCGGGTGATGACAACAGCCTGCTCAACGAGGTCAACAGCTACCTCGACAAGGTTGAAAAGAACGGCACCCTGCAACGCCTGAAAGACCGCTATTACGGGCACGTCGATGTACTCGGCTACGTCGGCGCCTACACCTTCGCCCAGCATCTGCAGCAGCGCCTGCCCAAATACGAGAAACACTTCCGCGCCTACGCCAAGGAAGAAAAGGTCGACTGGCGCCTGTTGGCGGCCATTGGTTATCAGGAATCACTCTGGCAGCCGGCGGTCACCTCCAAGACCGGCGTGCGCGGCCTGATGATGCTGACCCAGAACACTGCGCAAGCCATGGGCGTGTCCAACCGTTTGGACGCCAAGCAGAGCATCATGGGCGGCGCCAAGTACCTGGCCAAGATCAAGGATGAACTGGACGACAAGATTGCCGAGCCGGACCGCACCTGGTTTGCCCTGGCAGCGTACAACGTCGGCACCGGTCACCTGGATGACGCGCGCAAGCTGGCCGAGAAAGAAGGCCTGAGCCCGAACAAGTGGCTGGACGTGAAGAAGATGCTGCCACGCCTGTCGCAGAAGCAGTGGTACAGCAAGACCCGTTATGGCTATGCCCGTGGCGGTGAGCCCGTGCACTTTGTGGCGAACATCCGGCGCTACTACGACATCCTGACGTGGGTGACGCAGCCGCAGTTGGAAGGCAATCAGGTGGTGGAAGGCAACCTGCATGTGCCGGGTGTGGACAAGACCAAGCCGACCGACGAAACCCCGCCGCTCTAATCCCCCCCGATTCTCCAAACACCACAAAACCAATGTGGGAGCGGGCTTGCTCGCGAAGGCGGTGGTTCAGCCAGCACATGTATTGACTGACACACCGCCTTCGCGAGCAAGCCCGCTCCCACATTTGATCTCCGTTGATTTATAGAGCGGTGTTCAGGCCGGTGATCAGGTGCACCACCCCGCCCGCCAACACCATCACGCCCGGCACACCCGCTGCCTTCAACGCCTGCGCATCCAACCGCCCCGCATCCTTCAATTGCACCCGCACCCGGGTCAATGCCACCCGCTGCTGCGACGTGAGATTCTCCGCCCCGCCCAGCGCATTCAGCACCGCCGGCGCCAGCGCTGTTTCGCCCGCTGGCGCAACAACCGCCTGTGGCGTTTCAAGAACCAGATCCGGCGTCAGGGCCTTCCAGAACGCCCGCTGAAATTTCTCGAACATGTCAGTTCTCCACAACCAATGAGGTTTCAACGGTAGCCGCGTGGTACAGGCGCAACGCCTCGCGTACCTGCGCCGCTTCTTCCAGGCCGAGCACCTGTCGGGCGATGGATTGGCAGTCGGCCAGGTCCAGCTCGCGCACGGTGGCCTTGATGGTCGGGATCAACGGCACGCTGACCGACAACTCATCCACCCCCAACCCGATCAGCACCGGCACCGCCAGCGCTTCAGACGCCAACGCGCCACACACCCCCACCCACTTGCCATGAGCATGGGCCGCCTTGACGGTGGTGGCTATCAGGCGCAGCACCGCCGGGTGAAAGCTGTCGGCCTGGCTGGCAAGGCGCGGGTGATCACGGTCCATGGCCAGGGTGTATTGGGTCAGGTCGTTGGTGCCGATGGAGAAGAAATCCACCTCCGGCGCAAACAGGTCGGCCATCAACGCCGCCGACGGTACTTCGATCATAATTCCCAGCTTCGGCAATTCCGTCAGCCCCAAAGCCAGGGCTTCCTCTTCAAGAATCTGCCGCGCCAGGCGCAACTCCGAGAGCAGGCTGACCATCGGCAACATGATATGCAGGCGGGCGAAACCGGCGCTGGCGAGGATCGCGCGGAATTGTTCGCGCAGCAGTTCCGGGCGCTCCAGGCACAGGCGAATCCCGCGCAGGCCGAGGAATGGATTGGTCTCGCTGTCCATCGGCACATAGACCAGCGGCTTGTCGCCACCGACGTCCAGGGTGCGCACCACCAGATTGCGCTCGGGGCCCAACGCGCGGGCGATGGCGCTGTAGGTGCCCGCCTGTTCTTCGGGGCTCGGTGCGCGGTTGCGGTCCAGGTAGAGGAATTCGGAACGCAGCAAACCGACACCTTCGCCCCCCAGGGACAGCGCCTGCTCCACCTCCTGCAATGACGCGACGTTGGCCGTCACTTCGACGTGATGACCGTCGCGGGTAGTGGCGGGCAACGAAGCCTGCTCCACTTCCCGCTGACGGCGCAGCACTTGCTGTTGGCGGGTGACTTGCAGCTGCTCGATCTCCGCCAGGTCCGGGTTCAGGTGCAACTCGCCCTTGTCGGCATCCAGCAGCACTTGTTTGCCGTTGACCAACTCCAACACCTGCGTCGGCACGCCGCAGATGGCCGGCAAGCCAAGAGCGCGGGCAAGGATGGCGACATGGCTCGTAGCGCCGCCGCCCACCGTGACGAAGCCCAATACCTTGCGGGTGTCGAGGCTGGCTGTTTGTGACGGGGTCAGTTGCTCGGCAATCAGGATCGCCTGCTCCGGCAAATCCCAGGCGCGGTCCTGAACGCCGAGGATCAGTTTCAGCACCCGCTGGCCAACGTCTGCCAGGTCGGCAGCACGCTCGGCAAGCAAGGCATTGCCCAGGCCCTGAAAAAGAGTGGCGGTGGCTTCGGTGGCGCTGTTCCAGGCGAAGGCCGCGCTTTTGCCCTGGTCCAGCAGGTCGCGGGTCTGTTCCAGCAGGGCCGGGTCGTCCAGCAATTCCTGATGGGCGCGGAAGATCTCGGACTGGGCGGTACCGACGGCCTTTTCCTGCAAGGTTTGCAGGGCCAGATTCGCGTCACTCAGGGCCTGCGTCAGGACGGCACGCTCCAGCGCTTCGCCCTTACCGGCTTCGACGATGGTCAGCGCCAGCTCTTTAACCTGCACGACTTGGCCAAACGCCGAACCCGGCGAGGCGCACACACCGCGCAGCAAGGTCGCCGATGAATCAGGCGTCACGGGTTCGGCGGCAGGTTGATGAGCCGCGACGGCTTCCCCACAACCTTCCGCCAGCAAGGTCACCAGCGCCTGGATCGCCGCTTCGGCGTCCTCACCTACCGCGCTGACTTGCAAGCTGTCGCCCTGCACCGTCTGCAACGCCATGATCCGCACCAGCGACTTGGCGTTGGCGCTCTCGGTTTGCTTGTGCAGGTAAATACTCGCCTTGAAACCTTTGGCCGCCTGCGCCAGCACCGCTGCCGGGCGCGCATGCAGGCCGTTGGCGTTCGGCAGCGTCAGCGGTTTGGAGAACAGGGCTTCGCCCTCCTCGTCTTTCGCCTCATCAGCAGCGACTTGCGGGGTTACCCGCAGCAGCGGTTGCCCCACATCGACCAAACCCTGCTCGGGCGTCAGCAGTTTGAAGGGCTCGCCACTGACCACCAGCATCAGGGTCAGCAAACTACGGGCGTTGAGGGCCACGTAGTCGGCATCGAATTCAATCAACGGTTGCCCGGCTTCCACCCGCTGGCCTTCCTCGACCAGTCGGGTGAAACCCTTGCCCGCGAGATTCACGGTGTCCAGGCCGATGTGCATCAGCACCTGAACGCCGTTGTCGTCGGTGACACTCACCGCATGACCACTGTCCTGGATATTGCTGATCACCCCGGCCAGCGGCGCGCAGAGGGTCTGCGAGGTCGGATCGATGCACAGGCCATCGCCGATCAGGCGACTGGAGAACACCGGATCCGGCACCTGGTCCAGGGCGAGCAGCACCCCGGACAAGGGCGCCAGCAATTCCAGGGGTTGAGTTGTGGTCATGACTTCACCTGCTGTTTTGTTCTGTAAAAATCATTGGGCGGATGTTGTTTTCTGTAGGAGCGAGCTTGCTCGCGAAAAACCCGTAGGCACCGCGTTTATCCAGGATGCACGCGTTATCGTTGACGACCTTCGCGAGCAAGCTCGCTCCTACAGAGAATCTGCTACTTCCACCAATATTCGACTTGCACACCAACGTTGGAACCATGCCGCGCCGTGCCGTAGCTGCCGGTGTCGGACAACGCCGAACCTGCCGCCAGTTCATTGGCCGCACGCTTGGCCGCTTCATTCCAGGTCGCGTAGGTGTAGTACAACCGCACTTCCGGCCGCGCCCAAAAATCCGGGCCTTTGGGCGACCAGGTCGGGGCGAAGGTAAATTTGCTCAGCTTGCGCGTGCCTCCAGTAGCCTCGACCTGATCATGACCGAGTTCGGTGACCAGCTTGAACTGTTCGGAGATCGCATAGGTAGGGCGCACGCCCAGCGACATCCAGGTCTGGTCCTGGCTGCCCGGGCGAATATCCTTCTGGTAGACGGCCTCGATCTGCCCGCCAAAACGCGAGGTCACTTGCCAGTCGAAGAACTCCACCGCACGGTAGCTCTTGCTGCTTTTATCGAGGAACGTATCGCCGGTGTAGCCGAGGCCGGTGCCGGGACCTTCGCCGTACTGCAAAGCGAACTTGTTGCGCCCGCCAAGGAAGGGTTTCTGCACATGTTGGGCAGTGATGGCCCAGCCGCTGTTGGTGTCGCGGCCACCGGCCTTTTCGATGTAGCTCAAGCCCAGTTCCAGCTCGCCGCCCGGGTTGGTCTTGAAGCCGGCCACGTTGAAGTCGTGACGGGTGGCGTATTCCTTCTGGTACAGGTTGTCCTTGCGGGACAGTGCATAGCTGTACTTCAGGTCGCCGATTTTCACGTCCTCGATACCGCCGCCTGTGGCGCTCTGGTTCCAGTAGTAAAAGTCGGAGATATGGATGTCATTTCGTTTGTAGTAGCGCCGGCCGGCCCACAGCGAACCGCCGTTGAGGCTGGGGATGTTCGACCACTGCGCATACATCTGCGGCATGCGTGCCGAGCCGTTGTCTTCACCCTGGAACTTCAGCGCCCGGTCGTACTTGTTGTACAGCGAGGCCATGGCATCGACGCTGAACACCGAGCCGTCGTCGAGGGTCAGCAGGTCCTGGCGCAACTCGAGTTCGGCGTACTGCTCGCACTCGTTGCCCAGACGGTACTTGGATTGTGCACCCGGCAACTGGAAGCATTGCTGCTTGCCACTGCCGGTTGAAGTCCCCGCACCGCTACGCAAGTAGCCGGCGAATTCCAACGCCTGAGCTGCCATCGGCAAGGTCAGGCAGGATGCAACGAGGCCCAGCTTTATTGTTGTTTTCATGAAGCACTCCGATATTTTTATTATGTTTTTTAAAGCACCCCGGCTCTCCCACGCCGGGGGTAAAGCGGGTCTCAGTCCTTGAGGTGCAGCACAAACGATTCATACGGGCGTAGCGAGACCTGGCTCGAACGCTGTGGGCAGTCGTTGTAGTTGCTGATCAGCAGGCGTTGCTCACTCGCCGCCGTCAGCAGGCCATCGGGCAATTCGATCTGGCACGGTGTGCCGTAGAAATTGTTGAGTACCAGCAAGCGTTCGCCGTGGCCCTCACGCAGGTACGCCCAGACTTGGGTGTGCTGCGGCAGCAGTTGGCGATAAACACCTTCCTGAATCAGCGGCTCGTGCCGACGCAGTTCGATCAGCGCGCGGTAGTGATGCAGCACCGATTGCGGGTCATCCAGCTGGCTTTGTACGTTGATCTGCGCCGCGTTGGCCGGGATGCCAATCCACGGTTCGCCACGGCTGAAGCCGGCGTTTTGCTCGGCATTCCATTGCATCGGTGTGCGGCCGTTGTCGCGGGATTTCTGCATGATCGCCGCCATGCTCGACGCCTCGGATTCACCCGCCTCGCGCTTGAGCCGGTAGATGTTCAGGGTCTCGACATCTCGGTATTGGTCGATGGTGTCGAAGCCCGGATTGGTCATCCCCAGCTCTTCGCCCTGGTACACAAAAGGCGTGCCCTGGAGGAAGTGCAATGCAGTGGCGAGCATCTTCGCCGAGACCACGCGGTGTTCGCCGTCATCACCAAAACGCGAGACCACTCGCGGCTGGTCGTGGTTACACCAGAACAGCGCATTCCAGCCGCCACCGGCCTGCATGCCGAGTTGCCAGTCGGACAGAATCTGCTTGAGTTGCAGGAAGTCGAAGTCGGCCGCGACCCACTTTTGCAGGTTCGGATAATCGACTTTCAGGTGGTGAAAGTTGAAGGTCATCGACAGCTCTTTGTACTGCGGATTCGAATAACGAATGCAGTGCTCAAGGCTGGTGGACGACATCTCGCCGACGTTGATCAGGTCATGCCCTTCGAACACTTCGCGGTGCATTTCCTGCAGGTATTCGTGGACGTTCGGGCCGTCGGTGTAGAAGCGTCGACCGTCGCTGTTGTCTTCCGGGAAATCTGCCGGCTTGGAGATCAGGTTGATCACGTCCAGGCGGAAACCGCCCACGCCCTTGTCGCGCCAGAAGCGCATCAGCTTGAACACTTCGGCGCGCACCTTGGGGTTGTCCCAATTCAGGTCGGCCTGGGTGTGGTCGAACAGGTGCAGGAAGTACTGGCCGGTTTGCGCCTCGTATTCCCAGGCCGAACCGCCGAACTTGGATTCCCAGTTGTTCGGCTGGTCGCGCCAGATGTAGAAGTCGCGGTACGGGTTGTCGAGACTGCTGCGGGCCTGCTGGAACCACTCGTGTTCGATGGAGGTGTGGTTGACCACGATGTCGAGCATCAGCGTGATCCCGCGCTTGGCGGCTTCGCTGATCAGCAGGTCGCAATCGGCCATGGTCCCGTAGCTCGGGTCGATGGCGTAGTAGTCGCTGATGTCGTAGCCGTTGTCGCGCTGGGGCGAGCGCAGGAACGGGGTGATCCACAGGCAGTCGACGCCCAGCCATTTCAGGTAATCGAGCTTGTCCACGATGCCCAGCAGGTCACCGGTGGCGTTACCCGCGTGGCTATGGAAGCTTTTTGGGTAGATCTGGTAGATCACCGAGTGTTGCCAGTTTTGCATGGTGGGTTCCTTCAATAAGTTATGTGCTGGCCTTGAGAGCCTCATCGCGGGCAAGCCCGGCTCCCACAGGGGAACGCATTCAAAATGTGGGAGCGGGCTTGCTCGCGAAAGCGGTAGATCAGGCGACGCGGTAGCCAGGGCGCACGATCTTCATGCTCAGCACACAGGTCAAAACAAACGGCACGACAATCGCGACGGCCATGCCGATGACAAAACTTGGGATGTATTGCGGGATGATCGAGATGAACCCGGGCAAGCCACCCACGCCAATGGCCGAGGCCTGGACCTTGTTCAGCGAGAGGAAAATACTGCCCAGCGCCGAGCCGGTCAGGGCGGCGTAGAACGGAAACTTGAAGCGCAGGTTGACCCCGAACATCGCCGGCTCAGTGATACCGAAGTAAGCGGAAATGGCCGAGGTGGAGGCCATGCTTTTATCCCGCGCATTGCGGCTCATGTAGAACACGCCGAGCGCCGCGCTGCCCTGGGCCAGGTTGGACATGACGATCATCGGCCAGATAAAGGTGCCGCCCTGAGTGGAGATCAGTTGCAGGTCCACGGCGAGGAACATGTGGTGCATGCCGGTGATCACCAGCGGTGCGTACAGCAGGCCGAAAATGGCGCCGCCGACCATGGGCGCCAGGTCAAACAGAGTGACCACGCCTTCGGTGATCAGGATGCCGAGGTGACGGGTCACCGGGCCGATGATCGCCAGCGCCAGCACACCGGTGACAACGATGGTAGTGATCGGTACCACCAGCAATTGGATGGCATTCGGCACCCGTGCCCGCAGCCATTTTTCAATCACGCTCATCACGTAGGCGGCCAGCAGGATCGGCAAGATTTGCCCCTGATAACCGACCTTCTCGATTTTGAACCAGCCGAAAATATCGAAGTACGGCAGGCTCGCGCCATCAAGGCCGGCGACCGCCTTGCCGTAGTTCCAGGCATTGAGCAAATCGGGGTGCACCAGCATCAGGCCGAGGACGATGCCGAGGATTTCACTGCCACCAAAACGCTTGGCCGCCGACCAGCCCACCAGCGCCGGCAGGAACACGAACGAGGTGTTGGCCATCAGGTTGATCAGGCTCCACAGGCCATCCAGGTTCGGATAGGCATCGAGCAGGGTCTTGTCCGCGATGAACATGCCCTTGGCGCCCATCAGGTTGTTCACCCCCATGAGCAAGCCGGCAATGATCAGTGCCGGCAAAATCGGCATGAACACGTCGGAGAACACCCGCACCAGGCGCTGCATCGGGTTTATCTTGTCGGCGCTTTTCTGTTTCACGTCCGCGATGGTCGACGCGGCGAGGCCCGTTTGCTCACGCAGGGCGGCGTAGACCTTTTCCACTTCGCCGGGGCCGATCACGATCTGGAACAGGCCGCCGGTGAAGAACGAACCCTTGACCAGGTCGACCTGGTTCAGAGCGCCGCTGTTCGCCAGGCTCGGGTCCTTGAGGGCCAGGCGCAGGCGGGTCACGCAGTGGGCAGCTTGCTCAAGGTTGTCGCTGCCACCGAGGTTCTTGAGAATCTCGCGGGCAATATTCGGATAGTCGTGGCTCATGCTTGGTATCCACTTTGGTTTTTTTTATTGGGGCGGTCATAGGCAGCACGCCGAAGCCAAAAGTACTCGTCTGTACGAGTTAAAGCAATAACTCGTATGTACGAGTTTGAAAATGATTAATTTTCTGTTTTTTAAGTCAGAAATTTCCGAGTTCTACAATGGGTTGCATGGACAAACCCCATCGCTGCCACTAAGGTTCCTGCCTTGAACGCCAACGCGGCACAGAGCCCTCCCCCATGAGCAAATACAACCAGATCTATACCGATCTGCTTGCCAGCATCACCACCGAACGCCTGCAACGCGGCACGCGCCTGCCCTCCGAAACCGAACTGATGGACGCCTACCAGGCCAGCCGTGGCACGGTGCGCCGAGCGATCGAGCAATTGCAGGAGCGCGGGTTCGCGCAAAAGATCCATGGCAAGGGCACATTCGTACTGTCGCCCAACCCCATCGAATTCCAGCTCGGCGGCATCGTCAGCTTTCGCGAGACCCATGCCGCCCTCGGTGATGACGTCAGCACCGAAGTGGTGGAGTTCAGCCAATTCCCCCTGGAAGGCCCGCTGATGCAACACATCGAAGCCGAAGCCGGCAGCCTGATAACCCGGGTCAAACGGGTACGGCGGATCGACGGCAAGCGGGTGATCCTCGACATCAATCACTTCGTCGCCGACCTGATTCCGGGGCTGGACCGGGAGATTGCCGAGCAGTCGATCTATGCGTTTATCGAGCAGACGCTGCAGCTGCAAATCAGCTATGCGCAGCGCACCATCGAAGCGCTGCCGCGGGGGAAGGACGATCAGACACACCTGGACCTCGAAGGTCAGAGCCATGTGATCGTGGTGAGCAACCAGACGTTTTTGCAGGATGGAAGGCAGTTCGAGTACACCGAGTCGCGGCATACGCTGGATAAGTTTTACTTTTCGGATATTGCGCGGCGGTGAGTGAACAAAGAATTGGGTGACTCATTGATTGTTGATCAGGACTCCCAACTCATCTCTATCCAAATGCATCCTATACAGTGCATAAAAAGGTAATTGCGTAAAAATGCATCGCATACGATGCAACTCGCATAAACGATCATTTGCAGCTCTCGATTAAAAGCGCCTACCCCACAAACACAAAACCCCGGCACCAGGCCGGGGTTTTGATATTCAGCGCTCACCTGCTACGGCAGGATCATTCCCACTCAATCGTCGCCGGCGGCTTGCTCGACACGTCATACGTAACGCGCGAAATACCTTCGATCTCATTGATGATACGACCGCTGACAGTCTCCAGCAGCTCGTACGGCAGGTGTGCCCAACGGGCGGTCATGAAGTCGATGGTTTCCACTGCACGCAGGGCAACAACCCAGGCGTAACGACGACCATCGCCTACGACACCAACCGACTTGACTGGCTGGAACACCACGAATGCCTGGCTGACCTTGTGGTACCAGTCGGCCTTGCGCAGCTCTTCGATGAAGATGTGGTCGGCGCGACGCAGCAGGTCGGCGTATTCTTTCTTCACTTCACCGAGGATCCGCACGCCCAGGCCCGGGCCCGGGAATGGGTGGCGGTAGACCATGTCGTACGGCAGGCCCAATTCCAGGCCCAGACGACGGACTTCGTCCTTGAACAGTTCGCGCAGTGGTTCTACCAGCTTGAGGTTCATTTCCTCAGGCAGGCCGCCCACGTTGTGGTGGGACTTGATCACGTGGGCCTTGCCGCTCTTGGCGCCAGCCGACTCGATCACGTCCGGGTAGATGGTGCCTTGGGCGAGGTACTTGATGTTGTCCAGGCTGTTGGACTGGGCATCGAATACGTCGATGAAGGTGCGACCGATGATCTTGCGCTTCTTCTCCGGGTCGGACTCGCCAGCCAGGTTGTTCAGGAACTGCTCCTCAGCGTTGGCGCGAATCACCTTGACGCCCATGTTCTCGGCGAACATGGCCATCACTTGCTCACCTTCGTGCAGGCGCAGCAGGCCGTTGTCGACGAAGACGCAGGTCAGTTGGTCGCCGATGGCCTTGTGCAGCAGGGCTGCAACCACGGAGGAGTCAACGCCGCCGGACAGGCCCAGCAGGACGTTGTCGGTGCCGACCTGGGCACGGATGTTGGCGATGGCGTCTTCAGCGATTTTCGACGGGGTCCACAGCGCTTCACAGCCGCAAATGTCGAGGATGAAGCGCGAAAGGATGCGGCCGCCTTGCTTGGTGTGGGTCACTTCCGGGTGGAACTGCACACCGTAGTAGCCGCGCTCGTCGTTGAACATACCGGCGATCGGGCAGCTCGGGGTGCTGGCCAGGATGTGGAAGTCTTGCGGCATCTTGGTGACCTTGTCACCGTGGCTCATCCACACGTCGAGGCCGAACAGGCCGTCGGCGTCGATGTGGTCTTCGATACCGTCCAGCAGGCGGCTCTTGCCGACTACGTCGACACGGGCGTAACCGAATTCACGCAGCTCGGAACCTTCAACCTTGCCGCCCAGTTGCTCGGCCATGGTCTGCATGCCGTAGCAGATACCGAAGACCGGCACGCCCAGGTCAAATACGGCCTGTGGGCAACGCGGGCTGTTGGCTTCGTGCACGGACTCGGGGCCGCCGGCGAGAATGACGCCTTTTGGAGCGAATTCGCGAATCGCTTCGTCGTCCATGTCGAACGGATGCAGTTCGCAGTACACGCCGATTTCACGCACGCGGCGGGCGATCAGCTGGGTGTACTGGGAACCGAAGTCGAGGATCAGGATGCGGTGGGCGTGAATGTCGAGGGCCATGAGATCAGTCTCGTCTAATGAATCAGAAACAACTCGGGGCTGAATAAGACAGCCCCGGTTACTTAACTATTTGCTGGAAGCATCAACCTACGCGGTAGTTTGGCGCTTCCTTGGTGATCTGTACGTCGTGGACGTGGGACTCGGCCATACCGGCACCGGTGATCCGCACGAACTCAGGCTTGGTGCGCATTTCTTCGATGTCGGCGCTGCCGGTGTAGCCCATCGAGGAACGCAGGCCGCCCATCAGTTGATGGATGATGGCGCTCAGGGTGCCCTTGTACGGAACACGCCCTTCAATGCCTTCCGGTACCAGCTTCTCGGCGCCCGCGGAGGAGTCCTGGAAGTAACGGTCGGAAGAGCCTTGAGCCTGGGACATGGCGCCCAGGGAACCCATGCCACGGTAAGCCTTGTACGAACGACCCTGGAACAGTTCGATCTCGCCTGGTGCTTCTTCAGTACCGGCGAACATCGAGCCCATCATCACGCAGGAAGCACCCGCTACGATGGCCTTGGACAGGTCACCGGAGAAACGGATGCCGCCGTCGGCGATCAACGGTACGCCAGTGCCTTCAAGGGCAGCGGCGACGTTGGCGATGGCGCTGATTTGCGGCACGCCTACACCGGCCACGATACGGGTGGTGCAGATCGAACCAGGGCCGATACCGACCTTGACTGCATCAGCACCGGCTTCGGCCAGGGCCTTGGCGGCAGCGCCGGTGGCAATGTTGCCGCCGATCACTTGCACGTCAGGGAAGTTCTGTTTGACCCAGCGAACGCGGTCGATCACGCCTTTGGAGTGACCGTGGGCAGTGTCGACCACCACCACGTCAACACCGGCAGCCACCAGGGCCGCTACACGGTCACCGGTGTCTTTACCGGTACCGACCGCAGCGCCTACGCGCAGACGACCTTGGTCATCCTTGCTGGCCAGCGGGTAAGCCTTGGCTTTTTCGATGTCGTTGACGGTCATCATGCCCTTAAGGGCGAATTTGTCGTCGACGATCAGTACGCGTTCAATGCGGTGCTTGTGCAACAGCTCACGAGCGTCGTCCTTGTCCGCGCCTTCCATGACAGTGACCAGGCGCTCTTTAGGCGTCATCACTTCGCGGACGGTGATTTCAAGACGGTTCTCGAAACGCACGTCACGGGAAGTGACGATGCCGACCAGGTCGCCATCGTGCAGTACCGGAACGCCGGAGATGTTGTGCAGGCGGGTCAGGTCGAACAGGTCACGAACGGTGGCATCGGCCTCGATGGTGATCGGGTCCTTGACCACACCGGCTTCGTAACGCTTGACCTTGCGAACTTCGGCAGCTTGCTGCTCGATGGTCATGTTCTTGTGGATGATGCCGATGCCGCCTTCCTGAGCCATGGCAATTGCCAAACGGGCTTCGGTGACGGTGTCCATGGCAGCGGAAACCAGAGGAATATTCAGCTCGATGCCACGGGTTAGGCGGGTCTTGAGACTGACTTCGTTAGGAAGCACCTCGGAATAACCGGGCACTAGGAGAATGTCGTCGAATGTCAGAGCTTCTTGGCTGATACGCAGCATCGCGGGGGCTCCCGAGCGGGAAAATGGAAGCGCGCCATTATAGTCAGACACCCCCTCGGGTTCAATGTAAAACTCTGACAAACTTGGTAATACTGATAGATGGATGATTTTTTCAACACTGATCGTTCCCACGCTCTGCGTGGGAATGCCGCTTTGGGCGCTCCGCGTCCTGCAGGCGCTGCATGCCAGGGCGACGCGGAGCGTCACGGGAAGCGTTCCCACGCGGGAGCGTGGGAACGATCACATCGGATTAAAGTTCGACTTTGACCCAACTCATCTTCTGGTCCAGCCAGTCGGCAAATTCGTCGATAAAACTCTGCTTGAACCCCGCCTCCGCCCAGTTATTGAAGATAAATCCCAGGTTGGAAAAGCCGCATTCCTGCAGGAACAGGAAGCCATTGATGTCGTCTTCATGCCCACACAGCGGGCAGGTGAAGTTATCGGTGTGGCCGGGCATCCAGTCTTCCAGGCTTTCGAACAGTGCTTCGCCGACTTCCTTGAGGCATTCGGGGCAGCCGGCTTCTTCGAGAAAGCCCTTGGCCGGGGTGTAGATGCAGCGCTTGTAGATGATCTCCAGGCCGTTGATCGGCTCGTTGAACGGCAGCGCATCGGGATGCAGCACCACGGCGCGGGCACCGTCGGCCAGGGCGTAGCCCATGCGGTTGCCGGTGCGCCCGCAGGTGGTGAGTTCTTCCTTGACGATGTTCTTGCGCACCAGCCAGCGCACAATCGCCCGGGCGCGGGGTTCGTGGACGGGCAAGGTGGAGATCTTGGGGACA
Source organism: Pseudomonas sp. ATCC PTA-122608 (assembly GCF_001952855.1). Lineage (GTDB taxonomy): Bacteria > Pseudomonadota > Gammaproteobacteria > Pseudomonadales > Pseudomonadaceae > Aquipseudomonas. The sequence continues at coordinate 184,789 of NZ_LPNO01000052.1, forward strand.
AGGATGCTTTGGGAGTTCATGGTGCCTGGGTGTCCTGCGGTGTGGCTTCTGACGCCTTCGCGAGCAAGCCCGCTCCCACATTCGACCGCGTTCCTACAGGATAAATGCAGTCGAATGTGGGAGCGGGCTTGCTCGCGAAGAGGCCCTAAAGCCCGGCAGCTTAATCCCTGACACCCACAGGTCAAGTACTCAAGTAACGGGCAATCAGTGCAATGCCGCTGGCCAGCACCAGCCAGGTCACCAACCGCACGAACGCCTCGCGGGACATGCGCAGGGTCAGCCTCCGGCCCGCCCACAGCCCTAGCGCCATGGCCGGCAACAGGCACACCGCCAACATCAACAAGGGTAGCTCGGCATACACGCCCGCGATCAAAAACAGGCTCAGGCGCACCACCGTGCTGCAACTGATCAAGGCACTCTGGGTCGCCCGCGCGCCATCCTTGGGCAAACGGCTGTTGAGGTAGATCGCATATAAAAAGCCGCCGCTGCCGAACAACGCCCCGAACAACCCGCCCACAACGCCCATGGGAATCGCCCAACCGGCCGCCAGTTGCGTGGGTTTGGCCTTCACCGCCAGGCTGTAGATCGCATAGGCACTGATAAACAGCCCCATCAACAGCAGCAATAAATCGGAGTGCAGGTTGAGCAGGAAGATCACCCCCAGGGTGCAGCCAATCGCCATGCACGGCAGCAGCCTCAGCAATTCCGGTTTCACCACATCCCGCCGCGATTGCAGGAGGTTGCCAAAGGCCGCGACAAAATCCAGCAGCACCAGCAACGGGATGATCTTCGACAGCGGCATGAACAGAATCAGGATCGGCCCCGCCACCAGCGCAGTACCAAAACCGGCGATACCAAATACGATATAGGCCAGGGCAATCGCCACGCCGATCACCAGCCAGTCAACACCGCCAAACGACCAATGACTCAACAGTTCGACCGGGCTCATGACGTATTCCTTATTGGAGATGCCATCACTTTAGCCATTAGCCAGGGTTGCGACTAATATCTTCAAAGCTCGTTACCCATCTCGAAAAGGCATGACTTGTGATTTCTACCCGGCAGTTGCGTTACTTCGTCGAAATCGCCGAGAGCGGCAGCTTCAGCGCGGCGGCCGAGCGGCTGTTTGTAGCGCAATCGGCCCTCAGCCGGCAGATTAAGGAGCTGGAAAACCTGCTGCAAACGCCCTTGTTCGAACGCACCGCACGCCAGCCACGGCTAACGGCTGCGGGCGAGGCGTTTTACCCACGGGCACGCAACCTGCTGGGCGAACTGCTCAAAGCCAGTGAAATGGCGACGCAAGTGGGCAATGGCCAACTCGGCACGCTGCGGATGAGCCATTCGAGCACGGTGCCGATGAGTGGCCGCCTGCTGCGCGGCATCGGTGCCTGGCTGGAGCAATGCCCGGGCGTGTCGATGGACATCGTCAAACTGTCCTCCGAAGCCCAGCTGGAAGAAATCGCCGACGGTCGGCTGGAGATCGGGCTGTTGCGCTTGCCGGTGTTGCGCCAGCGCGAAGGCGTGCGCATCGTGCCGTTATATAGCGAGCGGCTGTTGCTGGCCGTGCCGCCGAATCACCGGTTGGCCGGGCACACATCCGGTATCGATTTGGCGCAACTGAAGAACGAAGCGTTTATCTCTATCCCTCACCCCCAGCGCGGTGGGCTGAGTTACCTGTCAGCCGAGTTGTGCATGCGTGCAGGATTTTTCCCCAAGGCCGCCCGAGTGATGTCGCGCAAGACCACGCAATTGCAGCTGATCCAGGCCGGATTCGGGATTGCCCTGCTGCCGGAGTCGATGCAGGACATTGCGCCGGCCAGCATTCAGTTTCTGCCCCTGGCCGATCCCGATTGCCAAAGCACTGTCGCCCTCGCCTGCCAGCAAACGCCGAGCGCGCTGGTGGAGCAGTTCTGTCAAACCCTGCACGAATGCCTATAAACTGCCGCCCATGATTAAAGATCCCTTTGCCCGTCTGGGCCTGGACCGCGAAGTCCTGACTGTCAGCCAGCTCAACGGCCGTGCGCGGGTGTTGCTGGAAGACGTGTTCACCAATATCTGGGTTGAAGGCGAGATCTCCAACCTCGCCCGCCCGGCCTCCGGCCACGTATACTTCACCCTCAAGGACAGCGGCGCCCAAGTGCGTTGTGCGCTGTTCCGGCAGAATGCCGCACGGGTGCGCCAGGCGTTGAAAGACGGCCTGGCGGTGAAGGTACGGGGCAAGGTCTCGCTGTTTGAGGGCCGTGGCGACTATCAGCTGATTCTCGACACGGTGGAGCCGGCCGGTGACGGCGCACTGCGCCTGGCCTTCGACGCGCTGAAGGAAAAACTTAGCGCCGAAGGCCTGTTCAGTGCCGAGCGCAAGGTGCCGCTGCCCGCACACCCACGACGCATCGGGATTATCAGCTCGCCCACCGGCGCGGTGATTCGCGACATCATCAGCGTGTTCCGCCGCCGGGCGCCCAACGTGGAACTGACGCTGATCCCGACAGCCGTGCAAGGTCGTGAAGCCGTGGCGCAGATCGTCCGCGCGCTGAAGCTGGCCGATGCACGTGGCTTCGACGCGCTGATCCTGGCCCGTGGCGGCGGCTCGCTGGAAGACCTCTGGTGCTTCAACGAAGAAGCCGTGGCGCGTGCCGTGGACGCCTGCGTGACGCCCATCGTCAGCGCCGTTGGCCATGAGACCGATGTGTCGATCAGCGACTTTGTCGCCGACGTACGCGCCCCTACCCCCTCCGCCGCTGCCGAGCTGTTAGCGCCGGACTCCAGTCACCTGGCTCGCCAAGTAGAGAATCTGCACCGCCGCCTGGTGATGCTGATGCGCAACCGCCTGACCCACGACCGCCTGCGCCTGGAAGGCATGGCCCGTCGCCTGCGTCACCCGGGCGAACGCCTGCGCCAGCAAGCCCAGCGCCTCGACGACCTGGACATGCGCCTGCGCCGTGCCTTCGAACGCAGCCTCAACACCCGTCGCGAACGGCTGATCCGCCTCGAAACCCGCCTCGCCGGCCAGCATCCTGGCCGTCAATTGACGCTGCTGCGCCAACGCCTGGACAGCCTCGCCGAACGCCTGCCCCGCGCCATGCGCGAAGGCCTCAAGGCCCGTCGCCTGCAACTGCAAAGCCAGGTGCAAACGCTGCACGTGGTCAGCCCGCTGGCTACTCTCGGACGCGGCTACAGCATCCTGCTCGACGAGCGCGGCCAGGCAATACGCAACGCCGCGCAAACCCACACCGGCCAGCGCCTGACCGCGCGCCTCGGTGAAGGCCAATTGCAAGTGCGGGTGGAAGACAACCACCTGACGCCCGTCACCCTCTCGTTACTGGATTGATTGATGCCACGCTTTTTAAGTTTGTTGATGCTGTTGTGCCTGACCTTCAATGCCCATGCCGATAGCTACATCACTCGCTTGCTGAACAAGCCGGTACCCGGTGGCGTCGCAGTGGTCGACCTCGGCACTTCGGCGACGGCGCCCAAAGCCACCTACCTGAACCGGCCAGTGCTGGTGGTGAAGGAACAGAACAACTGGCTGGCGATTGTCGGTATCCCGCTGACGGTCAAACCCGGCACCCAACGAATCACCAGCGGTGCGCAGAACCTGCCGTTTGTCGTGGGGTTCAAGAAATACCCCGAGCAGCACATCACCCTGAAGAACAAAAGCCAGGTGAACCCGGACCCGGCGCAGCTCAAACGCATCGAGGGCGAGCTGGCGGTCCAGCTCAAGGCCTATCGCAGCTTCAGCCCGAACACGCCGAGCAACCTGCTGCTGGACAAGCCGGTGAACGGGCCGCTGTCGAGCAAGTTCGGCGTACGACGTTTCTTCAATGGCGAGGAGCGTAATCCGCATTCGGGCCTGGACTTTGCCGTGGGCGCCGGAACGCCGATCAAGACCCCGGCGGCGGGCAAGGTGATTCTGACCGGTAACTACTTCTTCAACGGCAACACCGTGTTTGTCGACCATGGCCAGGGCTTTATCAGCATGTTCTGCCATATGTCGAAGATTGATGTGAGCGTTGGCCAGCAACTGGCCCGTGGTGCGGTAGTGGGCAAGGTCGGTTCCACCGGCCGGGCGACCGGGCCGCATATGCATTGGAACATCAGCCTGAACGACGCACGGGTGGATCCGGCGATCTTTATCGGCGCGTTTCAGCCCTGACGTTCAATTGCGCACCCGGCAACGGGGGCGCAAACAAAACAACCCTGCGCGCAATTATCAACCATAAAATCTCGTTTTCTTAGCCGATAGAAGAACTTCTCTCAATTTTTTTCGACTGCTTGCCATCTTTCACCCCGGCGGTTAGGGTTGGACCTATGAAAACCTCTCACACCCTCATTCAGCTCCGCCAGCACCGCAGCCTGTGCCTCGTCAGCGCACGACTGCCAGGCTGAATCGATCTGCCTCGTCTTCTGCTTTATTCCCAATAACAGTTTTACGGCAGGCCGCCTCTTCTCGGCCCCTAAACAAAGGATTTCCCGATGAGCATGCTCAAAGACCCGTCTTCGAAGTACCGCGCGTTCCCGACCATTGATATCCCGGACCGCACCTGGCCGTCGAAGACCATTACCGCCGCGCCGATCTGGTGCAGTTCCGACTTGCGCGACGGCAACCAGTCGCTGATCGAGCCGATGGACGCGGTGAAAAAGCTGCGCTTCTGGAAGACCTTGGTCGCCGTCGGTGTGAAGGAAATCGAAGCCTCCTTCCCGGCCGCGTCGCAAACCGACTTCGACTTCGTGCGTACCCTGATCGAAGACAATCACATCCCCGAGGACACCACCATCCAGGTGCTGACCCAGGGCCGTGAAGACTTGATCGCACGCACCTTCGAGTCCCTGCGCGGGGCGAAGAAAGCCATCGTTCACTTGTACAACGCCACCTCGCCGTCGTTCCGCCGCATTGTGTTCAACCAGGACAAGGACGGCATCAAGGCCATCGCGGTCAACGCGGCCAAGCTGTTCGTCAAATACGCAGCCCAGCAGCCGGAAACCCAGTGGACCTTCGAATACTCGCCAGAGACCTTCAGCGCCACTGAGCTGGAGTTCGCCAAGGAAGTCTGTGACGCGGTGATCGAGGTCTGGAACCCGACCCCTGAGCACAAGGTGATTCTCAACCTGCCAGCTACCGTTGAATGCGCCACCCCGAACATCTATGCCGACCAGATCGAGTGGTTCGGTCGCCATATCAACCGTCGTGACAGCGTGATCATCAGCCTGCACACCCACAACGACCGTGGCACTGGCGTGGCCGCTACCGAATTGGGCCTGATGGCCGGCGCCGACCGTGTCGAAGGCTGCCTGTTCGGCAACGGCGAACGTACCGGTAACGTCGACCTGGTGACCGTGGCGTTGAACATGTACACCCAGGGCCTCGACCCTCAGCTGGACTTCTCCGATATCGACGGCATCCGCAAGGTCGTCGAAGAGTGCAACCAGATCCCGGTGCACCCGCGTCACCCGTACGTCGGCGACCTGGTTCACACCGCGTTCTCCGGCTCCCACCAGGACGCGATCCGCAAGGGCTTCACCCAGCAGAAAGACGATACCCTGTGGGAAGTGCCGTACTTGCCGATCGACCCGGCGGACATCGGCCGCAGCTACGAGGCAGTGATTCGCGTCAACAGCCAGTCGGGCAAAGGCGGCATCGCCTACCTGCTGGAGCAGGAATACGGCATCAGCTTGCCGCGCCGCATGCAGATCGAGTTCAGCCAGGTGGTACAGGCCGAAACCGACCGCGTGGGCCTGGAGATGACCGCCTCGCAGATCTACAGCTTGTTGCAGCGTGAATACCTGCAGGCCAACATTCCTTACGCGCTGGTCAGCCATCGCTTGCAGGAAGAGAACGGCAACAGCTCGGTGGAAGTTGAAGTCTCCGGCAAAGGCCAGGGCGAAACCAACCTGCGCTGGCATGGCAAAGGCAACGGCGCCCTGGAAGCGCTGGTGGCCGGCCTGCCGATTGGTGTTGAGATCATGGACTACAACGAACACGCGATTGGAGCCGGCACCAATGCCAAGGCCGCTGCTTACATTGAGCTGCGAGTGAACGGTGAGCGTCCGGTGCACGGCGTGGGCATTGATGAGAACATCACCACGGCGAGCTTCAAGGCGGTGTTCAGTGCGCTGAACCGCTCGTTGAGCCAGCTGGAAGCGAAAGCGGCGTAAACACTGACCGCTGAAATGCAAAAGGCCCCGGGATGAGAATCCAGGGGCCTTTTTTATGGAGTTCGAAATTTGTGGTGACTGTCAGGGCCTCATCGCGGGCAAGCCCGGCTCCCACAGGGGTATGCATTCCTCCAGACGATTCAGATCAAATGTGGGAGCCGGGCTTGCCCGCGATAGCGATCTCCCAGGCGATGGAGGTCCTTTAGACAAACTCAAAGCTGTCCGCATCCAGGTTCGCCGGGAAGCGTGTGCGGTAATCCGCCAATTCCGCTGCGTCCAGGCACACTTGGAACACCCCGTCCGCCTCCCCTGCGCTCAGCAGGCTTTCTCCCTGGAAGTCCACGACCTGGCTGTCGCCGGTGTAGGCAAAACCCTTCCCGTCCGTGCCAACCCGATTTACTGCCGCCACGTAGCACAGGTTTTCAATGGCCCGTGCCGGCAACAAGCGGTTCCAGTGCTGGCGCCGAGCACCCGGCCAGTTCGCGGTGTACAGCAGCAGGTCCGTGTCACGGGCGTCACGGCTCCACACCGGGAAGCGCAGGTCGTAGCAAATCAACGGACGAATCCGCCAGCCCTTGAGTTCGAACTGCACCTGGCGCTCGCCGGGGGTGTAGTGATCGTGCTCACCGGCCATGCGGAACAGGTGACGCTTATCGTAGTGCAGCACCTCGCCATCCGGGCGCGCCCACAGCAGGCGATTGCGGTGGCTGCCGTCGGCGGCCTGGATGATCACGCTGCCGGTGATTACCGCGTTGTACTTCTTCGCCTGGACCTGCAGCCATTGATGAGTGGGGCCGTTTTCGGGCTCGGCGAGGGTTTCCGATTCCATCGAGAAACCGGTGGTGAACATCTCCGGCAACACGATCAGGTCGGCGCCCTCAGCCTGGTCCAGCAGCAGTTCGAAATGCTCCAGGTTGGCCTGGCGGTCGTGCCAGGCCAGGGTGGTTTGCACCAGGGCAATGTTCAGGTTTGGCAGTGCACTCAGATCACGCATAGTTTCTCGGCTGCTTGGCGCAGCGTCTCCTCGCGTTTGGCAAAGCACAGTCGCACCAGGCGCTGGCCCTGCGGTGGGTTCTGGTAGAACACCGAGACCGGAATGGTCGCCACGCCATGTTCGCGGGTCATCCATAGCGACATGGCGACGTCATCCAGGTCCGGGCGAATCTGTGAGTAATCCACCAGTTGGAAGTAAGTACCGGCCACCCGGGTAAAGCTGAAACGCGACGGTTCCAGCAGGTCGCAGAACAGGTCGCGCTTGGCTTGATAGAAAGCCGGCAATTGCTCTACGTGTTCCGGGTGTTCGGCCATGAAGTCTGCCAAAGCGTACTGCAACGGGGTCACGCCGCAAAAGTTGACATATTGATGCACCTTGCGCAGCTCGGCACTGAGGGCCGGTGGCGCGACCACATAGCCGGTTTTCCAGCCGGTGACGTGGTAGGTCTTGCCGAAGGAGCTGACCACGAAGGCGCGCTGGTACAGCTCTTCGTGGGCCAGCACGCTGACGTGGCGCACCCCGTCGAATACCAGGTGCTCGTAGACCTCGTCGCTGACCAGGTAGATGTCGCGGTCGCGGATCAACTCGGCCAACTGGTCCAGCTCGGCACGGCTGATCAGGGCACCCGTAGGGTTGTGCGGGGTGTTGAGGATGATCATGCGGGTGCGCGGGGACAGCGCCGCCTTGATCTGTTCGAAGTCGAGGGAGAAGTTATCCAGGCCCAACTGCACATGTATGCAGCGACCGCCTGCCAGCTCAACCGAGGGCTCATAGCTGTCGTAGGCCGGATCGAACACGATCACCTCATCACCACTGCGGATCACCGCCTGGATCGCGCAGAAGATCGCCTCAGTGGCGCCAGGGGTGATGGTCACTTCGCTGTCGGCATTCACCGTGGCGCCATAGCTGCGGGCGATCTTGGCCGCCACTTGCTGACGCAGCACCGGCAGGCCGGTCATGGGCGCGTATTGGTTATGGCCAAGGGCAATGTGCTTGCCCACCGCATCGAGCAAACCCTGAGGCCCATTGAAGTCGGGAAAGCCTTGGGACAGGTTGAGCGCACCGGTTTCGGCGGCGAGTTGCGACATGGTGGTGAAGATGGTGGTGCCGACATTCGGCAGCTTACTGGTGATCATCGGTGCGCCCCTTGCGGTGAGCCCCAAGTTTTAAGCTGCATGCCGCGAAGGGTCAACCGCCAGGCACAAAAAAGGGCTCTTAAAGAGCCCTTTTTCAACCGATCAGGATCAGCGCTTGTCGCGGCGCTTTTTGTCGGCTTTCTTGTGGTGCGTCATCATCCGGCGCTTTTTGTTGACCTGGCGGTCGGTGAGGCTGTTCTTGTTACCTTCGTACGGGTTCTCGCCACCCTTGAACTCGATACGGATCGGCGTACCGACCAGTTTCAAGACACGGCGATAGGTGTTTTCCAGGTAACGCACGTAGGACTTCGGCACCTTCTCCAGCTGGTTACCGTGGATCACGATAATCGGCGGGTTGGCACCACCCAAGTGAGCGTAACGCAGCTTGATCCGACGGTTGTTGACCATCGGCGGCGCGTGCTCGCTGACCGCATCTTCCAGAATCTGGGTCAGGCGGTTGGTCGGCCAGCGAGTAACCGCGGACTTGAACGAGTTCTGCACCGAAGCGTAGAGGTTGCCCACGCCGGTACCGTGCAGTGCCGAGATAAAGTGGATATCGGCAAACTCGACGAAGAACAGGCGACGCTGCAGCTCGATCTTGACGAAATCGCGCTCGCTCGGCGTCATGCCGTCCCACTTGTTGATAGCGATCACCAAGGCGCGACCGGCTTCCAGGGCAAAGCCCAGCAAGTTCAGGTCGTGGTCTACCACGCCTTCGCGGGCGTCCATGACGAAGATCACCACGTTGGCGTCTTTGATCGCCTGCAGGGTTTTCACCACGGAGAACTTTTCAACTTCTTCGTGGATCTTGCCGCGCTTGCGCACACCGGCGGTGTCGATCAGCGTGTACTTCTCGTCGTTACGCTCGAACGGGATGTAGATACTGTCGCGGGTGGTGCCGGGCTCGTCGTAGACGATTACCCGATCTTCACCGAGCATACGGTTGACCAGCGTCGACTTGCCGACGTTCGGACGGCCGATGATCGCGATCTTGATACCGTCTTTTTCGCTTGGGCCAGGAATGCGCTTGGCTTCCTCGCCTTCGGCAACGATCTCTTCTTCGCCCTCTTCTTCCTCGTCGTCATCCTTGGGAAAGGTGCTGAGGGCGATTTCCAGCATCTGGGTGATGCCGCGACCATGGGCACCGGCAACCGGGATCGCATCACCCAGGCCCATCGGGCTGAATTCGGCACGGGCCGCCTCAGGATCGATGTTGTCGATCTTGTTGGCGACCAGATAGGAACGCTTGTTGCGCTTGCGCAGGTGCTCGCCAATCATCTGGTCAGCAGCGGTGTAGCCCGCGCGGGCGTCCACCAGGAACAACACGACGTCGGCTTCTTCAATGGCCAGCAGCGACTGCTCGGCCATCTTTTCGTCCATGCCATGCTCGTCACCGGAGATACCACCGGTGTCGACAATAATGTAGGAGCGCCCTTGCCACTTTGCCTCACCGTATTGGCGATCACGGGTCAGACCGGACAAGTCGCCGACGATAGCGTCGCGAGTCCTGGTCAGGCGGTTGAACAAGGTGGACTTGCCGACGTTAGGTCGGCCCACCAGGGCGATTACGGGAACCATGCGGCTCTCCACTTCGTTATTTCAGAAAATACAAAAGCCGCTGCAAGGCAGCGGCTGGTGCTCGACTGTAGGAGCGAGCTTGCTCGCGAAAAACGCAAAGGCACCGCGTTTATCCAGACTGCTCGCGTTATCGTTGACGATTTTCGCGAGCAAGCTTGCTCCTACAGGTGAAGCTGCCTGAGGGTTAGCCCCCCAAGCATAGTTCTTACTTGATGGTCAGCGCTTCCAGTTTGCCGCTGTTGCCATACACGTAAAGCATGTTACCCACTACCAGCGGACGAGCACGCAGGCCGTCGCTGTCGATACGTTCGCGACCGACGAAGCGACCGTCCACCTGGCTCAGCAGGTGCAGGTAGCCTTCAAAGTCGCCTACCGCTACGTAGCTGGAGAACACTTCCGGTGCCGACAACTGACGGCGAGCCAGGGAGTCGTTGCTCCACAATGCAGTGGTGGAACGCTCGTCGACACTTTCAACCGTGCCAGACGCCAGGCTTACGTAGACGCTGCCAAACCCTTGGGCGACACCGGCGTAGCTGGAAGCATCACGCTGCCAGTTGATCCGGCCGCTCTGCACGTCCAGCGCCGCAACACGGCCCTGGTAAGTGGCGACGTAAAGGGTATCACCCGACAGCAGCAAGCCACCGTCGATGTCCACTACGCGGTCCAGTTCCGAACGACCCTGAGGAATAGCAACCCGGGTTTCCCAGGCCGGTACGCCGTTCTGGGTGTCCAGGGCGACCACTTTACCGGTCGACAGGCCTGCCAGTGCGAGGTTGCTGGTCACAACCGGACCGCTGGTACCGCGCAAGGTCAGAACCGCCGGCGTGCTGTCGTACAACCAGCGCTGGTTACCGGTGGCGGCGTCGAGGCCGATCACACGGTCATCCTGGGTTTGCACGACAACGATGTCACCGTTGGTAGCCGGTGGCGAGAGCACTTCACTGGTCACGCGAGCGCGCCATTTCTCTTCACCGGTGCTCTCGTCCAGCGCCACCACATCGCCTTTCAGCGTGCCGAGCAGCACCATGCCGGAACCCACGCCTACGGCGCCGGACACAGGCAGTTCGAGATCTTTCTTCCATTTGACGTCGCCGTTCATGCGATCCATGGAGACCACAACGCCGGTGGAGTCAGCAGCGAAGATGGTGTCACCGTCGATAGCCGGAACCATCAGGTTGTAGAGATCGCCCTGACCGTCACCAATGGAGCGGCTCCATTGCTTTTGCAGGACCACTTCTTCCTTGAAGCTGGTCAGCTCGGCCGGAGGCAGTTCTTTTTTGCTGTTGCTGCTGCAACCCGCGGCCAAAACGGCCAGAGCCAGCAATGCTGCATGTTTCCAACGGATCACGTCACGCATCCCCTTTGGCCAAGTCGTCGAGCTTGATTTGTAAGCCACCGACCGCCGCTTCATCAGACAGCGCCGCCTTGGCTTTTTGGTACGCAGCATTGGCTTCGTCGGTACGACCCAATTGGACCAGCAGGTCGCCCTTGAGCTCTTCACGAGTAGCCAGGAATGCCTTGTCAGCATCGCCGTCGAGCAGTTTCAGTGCGTCGTCGGCCTTGTTCTGTGCCGCGAGTACCTGAGCCAGACGCTGACGTGCGATTTCACCCAGTGTCGGGTTGGCCGGCTTGTCGGTGATGGCTTTCAGCTCGGAGGCTGCGTCATCCAGCTTGCCGTTGTCGACCGCAACTTTTGCGACGAACAGGCTGCCGTATTGCGCGTATGTGCTACCGCCAAATTCGCTCTTCAGCTTGCCGGCCAGGTCTGCCACTTGGGCGAGGTCAGGCTTGCCGTTGGGCGTCAGCGTGGTTTCCAGCAATTGCTGATAGATAATCGAGGCGCCTTGCGACTGGTTAGCCTGATACTTGTGCCAGGCTTGCCAGCCGAACACCACTACTAAAGCCAGCAAACCGCCAGTGACCAGGGGCTTGCCGTTGCGCTGCCACCAGTCTTTGAACTCGGCCAGCTGGTCATCATCAGTACTCGACACCCCAATACTCCTTAATCGCTAAATCGGCTGTTTGACAGCTTCAACCCTGCACGATGCAGGTGGCCAGGTGCGCTGCAAGCGCATCAAAGGCAATGCTTTGTTGTTCACCCTGACCACGCAGGGGTTTGAAACTTACCACTTGCTGGGCCAATTCATCATCACCCAGGATCAGTGCATACAACGCACCGCTTTTGTCGGCTTTCTTGAACTGGCTTTTGAAGCTGCCGGCGCCGGCATTGACTTGCAGGCGCAGGTTCGGCAGTTGGTCGCGCAGCTTCTCGCTCAGGGCCAGGGCAGCCAGTTCGGCCGCCTCGCCGAAGGCACAGAAGTACACGTCCACCTGACGGGAGATTTCTTCGGGGACCTGCTCCAGAGTTTCCAGCAGCAGGATCAGCCGCTCGATGCCCATGGCGAAACCAACACCAGTGGTCGGCTTGCCGCCCATCTGCTCGACCAGGCCGTCGTAACGGCCACCGGCACACACGGTGCCCTGGGCGCCGAGCTTGTCAGTGACCCACTCGAACACGGTCTTGCTGTAGTAATCGAGGCCACGCACCAGTTTCGGATTGATGACGTATGGAATACCGGCTGCATCCAGACGAGCCTTGAGGCCCTCGAAGTGGATGCGGGACTCGTCGTCCAGGTAGTCGGCCATTTTCGGCGCGTCCACGAGTACGGCCTGGGTCTCGGCGTTCTTGGTGTCCAGTACCCGCAGCGGGTTGGTTTTCAGGCGACGCTGGCTGTCTTCGTCCAGCTTGTCCAGGTGGCCCGACAGGAATTCCACCAGGGCTTCGCGGTAGCGGCCCCTGGATTCGCTGGTGCCCAGGCTGTTGAGCTCAAGCTTGACCGCGTCGCGAATACCCAGCATGCCCCACAGGCGCCAGGTCAGCACGATCAGCTCGGCGTCGATGTCCGGACCGTCGAGGTTGAACACTTCGAGGCCAATCTGGTGGAACTGGCGGTAACGGCCTTTCTGCGGACGCTCGTGGCGGAACATCGGGCCGATGTACCAGAGCTTCTGCGGCTGGCCACCGCCGGTAAGGCCATGCTCGAGCACTGCACGCACGCACGCGGCAGTGCCTTCCGGACGCAGGGTCAGGGAGTCGCCGTTGCGGTCTTCGAAGGTGTACATCTCTTTTTCGACGATGTCGGTCACTTCACCGATGGAGCGCTTGAACAGCTCGGTGAACTCGACGATCGGCATGCGGATCTGCTTGTAACCGTAGTTATCCAGCAGGCGCGCGACAGTGCCCTCGAAGTAGCGCCACAGGGGCGTCTGCTCAGGCAGGATGTCGTTCATGCCACGAATGGCTTGCAGAGACTTGCTCACATCTAATCCTTAAATTCGTTCTTAGCCGCGCGCGATCAGCGCTGCGTCAGCCGCGACCTTTTCGGCCGCTTTCTGGCGAATCAGCCGTTCCAGCTCATCCACCAGATTGTCATTCGTCAGTTTCTGCGACGGCTTGCCGTCGATGTAAATCAGGTTTGGCGTACCGCCGGTCAGGCCCACATGGGCTTCTTTAGCCTCACCCGGCCCGTTGACCACGCAACCAATCACTGCAACATCCAGCGGCACCAGCAGATCTTCGAGGCGTACTTCCAGTTCGTTCATGGTTTTCACCACGTCGAAGTTCTGCCGCGAGCAGCTCGGGCAGGCAATGAAGTTGATGCCACGGGAACGCAAATGCAGGGATTTGAGAATGTCGTAACCGACTTTCACTTCCTCTACCGGGTCTGCCGCGAGGGAGATGCGAATAGTATCGCCAATCCCGTCGGCCAGCAGCATACCGAGACCCACCGCAGATTTCACTGTGCCTGAGCGTAAACCGCCGGCTTCGGTGATACCCAGGTGCAGTGGCTGGACGATTTCCTTGGCCAGCAGGCGGTACGCTTCTACCGCCATGAACACGTCGGAAGCCTTTACGCTGACCTTGAAGTCCTGGAAATTCAGGCGCTCAAGGTGTTCAACGTGGCGCAACGCGGACTCGACCAGGGCGGCCGGCGTCGGCTCGCCGTATTTCTTTTGCAGGTCTTTTTCCAGGGAACCGGCGTTGACGCCGATGCGGATTGGAATCCCGCGATCACGGGCGGCATCCACCACGGCGCGAACCCGGTCTTCACGACCGATGTTGCCCGGGTTGATCCGCAGGCAATCGACGCCCAGTTCGGCCACGCGCAAAGCGATCTTGTAGTCGAAGTGGATATCGGCGACCAGCGGCACCTTGACCAGTTGCTTGATGCGGCCAAAGGCTTCGGCAGCGTCCATGTCCGGTACGGAAACCCGCACGATGTCGACGCCCGCCGCTTCCAGGCGATTGATCTGGGCGACAGTGGCCGCCACATCATTGGTGTCGCTGTTGGTCATGCTCTGTACTGCGATGGGGGCATCGCCGCCCACCGGCACCGAGCCGACCCAGATCTTGCGCGATACGCGACGTTTGATTGGAGATTCGCCGTGCATGACTTTATTGTCCCAACTTCAGGCGAGCAGTCTCGCCACTGGTGAACGGCGCCACGTCCACAGGCTGGCCGTTGTAGGCCACTTGCGCGCCACGGGCATAGCCCAGACGCAGCGTCAAAGGAGGCTTGCCGCCCTGGTCAAGTGTATCTCCCTTACGCTTCAGACCACTGAACAGCACCTTGCCGTTGCCATCGGAGACTTGCGTCCAGCAGTCAGCGACGTAGGTAATTTGTACTCGGCCATCACCGGCGATCAGCGCCGGGGTGGTTGGCGCGGAAACCGCCGGGGCAGCCGGAGCGGTTGGCGCCGGAGCCTGCGCCGGTACCACCGGGGTGTGCGCTGGAGCAGTTGGCGTGGCGGCAACGGCAGGAGCCGGGGCCGGGGCCACCGGGGTCACTGCCGGGGCAGTACCCGCTTCCGGAGCAGGCTGCTCGGCGCCAGGCTCTGCCTCAGGTGCCGCCTGGCCCTCGGCCACGGCCTGGTCTTCCGGTTCGTCCAATGGATGAATCTGGGTGGTGCCGTCGGCGCTTTCGACTTCGACGTGCTCCATAGCGTTGCTGGACAGGTCCTTGCCGCGTTGGGAGGTCTGGTCCTGCCACCATACAAAACCACCGCCGATCACGGCGATCAGCAGCAACAGGCTGACAATTCGCAAAATGGTGTGGGAAACACGCACAGGCTCTTCAATGCGGCCCAGGCCATGGACATTGCTGCCCTGGGAATCGGTACCGGTGATCTGGTCGAATTGCTGGACCAATGCGGCCTGGTCAATACCGAGCAACTTGGCGTAGGCGCGGATATAGCCGCGGGCGAAGGTATGCCCTGGCAGCTTGTCGAACGCGCCAGCTTCAAGGTTGCCCAATGAAGTCGTGGTCAAATTGAGCTTGAGGGCCACTTCTGCAAGCGACCAACCATTGCTTTCGCGGGCCTGACGCAAGGTCTCGCCTGGGTTTCCACGATTAGCTGCTACAACTTCCGGGTGCGCCGCTTTCATCATTGCTCCGACAGGTATTGCTGATATTCCGGCGTACCGGGATAGAGTCGTTCGAGTTGCTGGCCAAAACGTGCGGCCTTGTCGCGTTCTTCATGAACCGTCGCCAGGCGCACACCGAGCAATAGACTACGTGCATTTTGCCCGCTCAGCAGGCTAAAACGCTCGTAATAGTCACGTGCCGGCACATAATGCCTGTCTTCGAAGGACAACTCAGCCATTTCGAGCAAGGCTCGTGGCTGGCGCTGGTTCAGGTGCAGGGCTTTTTCCAGTTGCTGGCGGGCGGTGTCGCGCTGGCCGAGAAGCATTGAGGTCACCCCAAGGTTCTCGAAAACCCGCGAGCGCTCAGGATAAAGGGTATCGGCCGCAGCCTGCTGGAAATATTCGGACGCCTGGTCATAACGTTTCTGCGCAAACAAAAAACTGCCGTAGTTATTCAGCAGTCTTGGGTCGCCAGGACGTGAGGCCAGGGCCTTGTGGAAATATTGATCGGCCAATTCAGGCTCGGCCTGGGCCTGGAACACCAAGGCCAACGCAGCATTGGCGTCGGCGTCGCTGCCATCCAGCTCGAGGGCCTTCTTCAGCGGCACCTTGGCCCGTTCGGCCATTCCTTGCTGCAAGTACCCCAAGCCCAACTGCACATAGGCAGCACGCGCCTCGTCACGGCCCTTGCCGGTTTGCAGCGGGCTGTCATGGCCCGATGAAACACAGCCAGCCGCGAGGCTGGCAACAAGCAAAAGCAGCGCAAGGCGCAAGGGCATAGAGATCCTCTCTCAGGTTCGAGTCGCGGCGCTTTGCGGCATATCGTCGGCGGCACTCAGTTCACGCACGGCAATATAACGTTCGCTGCGACGGGTGCGATCCAGCACCTGTCCTACCAATTGGCCACATGCCGCATCGATGTCTTCGCCGCGTGTAGTGCGTACGGTGACATTGAAGCCTGCATGGTGCAGTTGATCCTGGAAACGGCGGATGGCGTTGTTGCTCGGCCGCTCGTAGCCAGAATGGGGAAACGGGTTAAACGGAATCAGGTTGATCTTGCACGGTACATTCTTGAGCAACTCGATCATCTCGACCGCGTGCTCGACCTTGTCGTTGATGTCCTTGAGCATGGTGTACTCGATGGTCAACACACGTTTCTCACCCAAGGTCGCCATATAACGCTGGCAAGATTCGAGCAGCATCTTAAGCGGATACTTCTTGTTGATCGGCACCAATTGGTTACGCAATGCGTCATTCGGTGCGTGCAGCGACAACGCCAGGGAGACGTCGATGTGCTTGGCCAGCTCATCGATCATCGGTACCACGCCGGAGGTCGACAGGGTCACACGGCGCTTGGAAATGCCGTAGCCCAGGTCGTCCATCATCAAATGCATGGCCGCAACAACGTTGTCGAAGTTCAGCAGCGGCTCGCCCATGCCCATCATCACCACGTTGGTGATGGCACGGTCGGCGGTTGCCGGGATGCTGCCGAACGATTTATTGGCAATCCACACCTGGCCGATGACTTCGGCGGCGGTGAGGTTGCTGTTGAAACCTTGCTTGCCGGTGGAGCAGAAACTGCAGTCCAGGGCACAGCCTGCCTGGGACGAAACGCACAGAGTGCCGCGCTTGCCCTGGGGAATGTACACGGTCTCGACGCAGCTGCCGGACGCCACGCGCACCACCCATTTACGGGTACCGTCGGTGGAAATGTCTTCGCTGACCACTTCGGGGCCGCGAACTTCGGCAATGGCCTTGAGCTTGTCGCGCAGGGCCTTGCTGACGTTCGTCATGGCGTCGAAATCATCGACGCCAAGATGGTGAATCCACTTCATTACCTGAGCGGCACGAAAACGCTTCTCCCCGATTGAGTCGAAGAATTTTTCCATTTCCTGTTGAGTCAGACCCAGCAGGTTGGTTTTTGCAGTCAATGTAGTCATGGATTCACCTTCGCTCTTTTAAGCCAATGCTTAGCGAGCGGTTACTTCAGTAGCAGCGAAAAAGTAGGAGATTTCGCGGGCAGCAGCGGCTTCGGAGTCCGAACCGTGAACGGCGTTGGCGTCGATCGATTCAGCGAAGTCAGCACGGATGGTGCCGGCAGCAGCTTCTTTAGGGTTGGTAGCGCCCATCAGCTCACGGTTCAGAGCGATAGCGTTTTCGCCTTCCAGAACCTGAACAACAACAGGGCCGGAGATCATGAAGGCAACCAGGTCGCCGAAGAAACCACGAGCGCTGTGCTCAGCGTAGAAGCCTTCAGCTTCAGCTTTGGACAGTTGCTTGAGTTTCGAAGCTACAACCTTCAGGCCGGCTTTTTCGAAACGAGTGGTGATCTCGCCGATGACGTTTTTTGCAACAGCGTCAGGCTTGATGATGGAGAAAGTACGTTGAACAGCCATGGTGTAACTCCAGAAACGGTAATTTGCGAAAAATTAAACCCGCGAATTATACGCGGGTTCTTGGGTATTGCCTAACTGCGTAAGGGAGGCTTCAGTCCTGCTCTTCTTTCCAGGCAGTCTGAATAGCTTCAAGCACCTTTTCACCGCCGCGTTCCCGGTCATCTTCGAACCCTGGCAAGGCCATGACCATGTCACGCAAAGCTACAAAGTTCAGCGAATAAGGGTTCACGTCCGGGTGACCATCGGCCAGCAGGATAGCGATTTCTTGTACATCAACCCATTTAAGACTCATGACACTTCCTTGAATCAGTGCGGCGCTTCAGCGGCATGGTTGAGCGAATATTTCGGAATCTCGACGGTGAGGTCTTCTGTTCCCACTTTTGCCTGACAGCTCAAGCGCGACGTCGGCTCAAGGCCCCACGCCCTATCAAGATAGTCCTCTTCCAGCTCATCAGCCTCTTCGAGGCTATTGAAACCTTCGCGGATGATGCAATGGCAAGTGGTACAGGCGTTGACGCCGCCGCAGGCGCTTTCGATCTCGATGTGGTGGTCGTGAGCGACTTCGAGAATGGACTTGCCGGTCTCAGCCTCCACAACCATACCGTCCGGGCAATGCTCGGCGTGTGGCAGAAAAATGATCTGCGGCATCAGTTAATCCTCAAGTTCATTCAAGTTGCGGCCCGCCAGGGCGGCTTTCACCGTCTGGTCCATGCGACGGGCGGCAAAGGCATCGGTCACTTGCGACAGGCGCTTGGTCTGTTGCTCGATGGCGTAACCATCGGTGCCTTTCATAAATTCAGCCAGTTCCTGCATTTGCAGGTCGATAACCATGCGCTCTTCGGCATCCAGCAGACGCTCGCCGTCAGCTTCAAGGGCGCCCTGCACGGCTTCGAGCAGGCGCTGGGCGTCGACTTGCTGCTCACGCAGCACGCGGGCGACTTTGTCGTCACCGGCGTACTGGAACGAATCCTTGAGCATCTTGGCGATTTCGCCGTCGGTCAGGCCGTAGGACGGCTTGACCTGGATGCTGGCTTCAACGCCGGAGGCCAATTCGCGAGCGGCAACGCTGAGCAAGCCGTCGGCGTCGACCTGGAAGGTCACGCGAATCTTCGCTGCACCGGCCACCATCGCCGGAATGCCGCGCAATTCGAAGCGCGCCAGGGAACGGCAGTCGCTGATCAGCTCACGCTCGCCTTGAAGCACATGAATCATCATGGCCGTCTGGCCATCTTTGTACGTGGTGAAGTCCTGAGCGCGGGCAACGGGAATGGTGGTGTTGCGTGGAATCACCTTCTCCATCAAGCCGCCCATGGTTTCCAACCCCAGGGACAACGGAATAACGTCGAGCAGAAGCAGTTCGCCACCATCGCGCTTGTTACCAGCGAGGGTGTCAGCCTGGATCGCAGCACCAATGGCCACCACTTGATCCGGGTCGATTTCAGTCAGCGGCTGGCGGCCAAAGGCTTCGGCAACGGCTTCGCGGACACGTGGCACACGGGTCGAGCCACCCACCATCACCACGGCGGCGACGTCTTCCAGCTCAATACCGGAGTCACGCACCGCGCGACGGCAGGCTTTCAGGCTGCGGGCGACCATCGGCTCGATCAACGAATCGAACGCTTCGCGGGTCAGTTGGGCCGACCAGCTACCGTAGGAAACTTCAACCGACGCAGCTTCAGTCAGTGCCTCTTTGGCGGCACAGGCGGTTTGCAGCAGGTTACGTTGCGCGCCCGGATCCAGGTCGGCAGACAAGCCCGCGCTGGTGATGATCCAGCCAGCAATGGCGTGATCGAAGTCATCGCCACCCAGGGCAGTGTCGCCACCGGTAGCCAACACTTCGAAGACACCGCCGGTCAGGCGCAGAATCGAAATATCAAAGGTACCGCCGCCCAGGTCGTAAATAGCCACCAGGCCTTCGGCGTGCTGGTCCAGGCCGTAAGCCACAGCCGCTGCAGTCGGCTCGTTGAGCAGGCGCAACACGTTCAGGCCGGCAAGTTTCGCCGCATCCTTGGTGGCTTGGCGCTGAGCATCATCGAAATACGCAGGAACAGTAATCACCGCACCCACCAGTTCGCCGCCCAAGGTGGTTTCCGCACGCTGGCGTAGCACTTTAAGGATATCGGCCGACACTTCCACCGGGCTTTTCGGGCCCTGGATGGTGTCGATGAACGGCATATGGGATTCGCCGCCGACAAAGCGGTACGGCAGTTGGTCGCCCAGTTGCTTGACGTCGGAAAGACCACGACCCATCAAGCGCTTGACCGACAGCACGGTGTTCAGCGGGTCGGCAGACGCCGCCAGCTTGGCCGACTCGCCCACTTCGGTACGGTCAGCGTGATAGCGCACGGCAGACGGCAGGATGACTTGGCCATCCGCGTCGGGCAGCGGCTCGGAAAGACCGCTGCGCAATGCAGCGACCAGCGAATTGGTAGTGCCCAAGTCAATCCCGACCGCCAGGCGACGCTGGTGCGGTTGAGGACTTTGACCGGGTTCGGCGATCTGCAGTAGGGCCATGGTAATCAGGACTTATCTGTATATCAGGCGTGCAACCTGGGCGGCACTGGGTTAATCGTCGAGGCGCTCTTCTAACTGGCGCACTTCGTAGGTGAGCTTGTCGAGGAACTGCATGCGCCGCATCAGGCGTTCGGCCTGTTCACGTTGCGCTGCATCATCCCAACAGGCTGCGAAGCTTTCGTTGAGTTCATCCTGGGCCACTTTCAGACGGCGCTTGAACACTGCGACTCCGGCCAGATCAGCCTCGTCCTGCAGTTCTTCAAGCTCCTCGCGCCATTGCATCTGCTGCATCAGGAAATCAGGGTCCTGGACCGTGACTTCAAGCGGCAGCTCGCGACCGCCCATGGCGAGCAGGTAGCGCGCGCGTTTGGGAGGGTTCTTGAGCGTCTGATAGGCTTCGTTGAGGCTGGCTGATTGCTCCAGCGCCAAGCGTTGCTCACGCTCGGAAGCGTCAGCAAAACGGTCCGGATGCACCCCACGCGCCAGTTCACGGTAGCGCGTGGCAAGCTGTTCAAGGTCCAGTCGAAAACTCGGCTGCAGCTCGAACAAAGCGAAATGACAAGGAGTACCCACGATCAGCCTCAGATGTTGAAGCTTTCGCCGCAGCCACATTCACCGCGTACGTTGGGGTTGTTGAACTTGAAGCCTTCGTTCAACCCTTCCTTGACGAAATCGAGTTCGGTGCCGTCCAGGTAAGTCAGGCTTTTCGGGTCGATAATCACTTTTTCGCCGTGACTCTCGAACACCTGATCTTCCTCGACCACCTCGTCGACAAACTCCAGCACGTAGGCAAGGCCGGAACAGCCCGTGGTGCGAACACCCAGACGAATCCCCTCACCTTTACCGCGCCCATTCAGGGAGCGGCGAATGTGCTGCGCAGCCGCTTCTGTCATGCTGATAGCCATCGTGACTCCTTACTCGTCGCCAAATTGCTTAGATCAAGCCTTTCTTCTGCTTGTAGTCGCGAACAGCCGCCTTGATAGCGTCTTCTGCGAGTACCGAGCAGTGGATTTTCACTGGCGGCAAGGCCAGTTCTTCGGCCAACTGGGTGTTGCTGATAGTCACAGCCTCATCCAGCGTCTTGCCTTTCATCCATTCGGTCGCCAGGGAGCTGGAGGCGATGGCCGAACCGCAACCGTATGTCTTGAACTTGGCGTCTTCGATAACGCCAGCTTCGTTGACCTTGATCTGCAGGCGCATAACGTCGCCGCACGCCGGAGCGCCGACCATGCCGGTGCCAACATCAGGGTCTTCCGCGTTCATCTTGCCGACGTTGCGCGGGTTTTCGTAGTGGTCGATGACCTTTTCGCTGTAAGCCATGGTACTGAATCCTCACTCATCAGGGCCGCTCTGGAACCCTGTAAACACGCCTGCGTTTTCCGCCACGTCTTTACAGAGCCTTTTGGGTGGCGGCTTCTATAGTTAGTGTGCCGCCCACTCGATCTTGGAAATATCGACACCGTCTTTGTACATGTCCCACAGAGGCGACAAGGTACGCAGCTTGGTGACGGCCTCGCAGACTTTCTGCGCGGCGTAGTCGACTTCTTCTTCGGTGGTGAAACGGCCGAACGTAAAGCGGATCGAGCTGTGAGCCAGTTCGTCGTTACGGCCCAGGGCGCGCAGGACGTAGGACGGCTCAAGGGAAGCCGAGGTGCAGGCCGAACCGGACGAAACCGCCAGATCCTTGAGCGCCATGATCAGCGACTCGCCTTCGACGTAGTTGAAGCTCAAATTCAGGTTGTGCGGTACACGGGCGGTCATGCTGCCGTTGACATACAGCTCTTCAAGGTGCTCGACCTGCTTGTAGAAACGATCGCTCAAGGCCTTGATGCGCACGTTTTCAGCAGCCATGTCTTCCTTGGCCACACGGAACGCTTCGCCGATGCCAACGATCTGGTGGGTCGCCAGGGTGCCGGAACGCATGCCACGCTCGTGACCGCCGCCGTGCATGGTGGCTTCGATACGCACACGAGGCTTGCGGCTTACGTACAGCGCGCCAATGCCTTTAGGGCCGTAGGTCTTGTGGGCAGAGAACGACATCAGGTCGACTTTCAGTTTCGACAGGTCGATATCGACCTTGCCGGTGGACTGAGCAGCGTCGACGTGCAGCAACACGCCCTTGGAGCGGGTCAGCTCGCCGATGGCGGCGATGTCGTTGATGGTGCCGATTTCGTTGTTCACGTGGATCACGGAAACCAGGATGGTGTCTTCACGCATCGCAGCTTCGATCATCGCAGGGGTCACGATACCGTCGGTGGTTGGCTCGAGGTAGGTGATCTCGAAACCTTCACGCTCCAGTTGGCGCATGGTGTCGAGGACAGCCTTGTGCTCAATCTTGGTGGTGATCAGGTGTTTGCCTTTGGTCGCGTAGAAATGCGCCGCACCCTTGATTGCCAGGTTATCGGACTCGGTGGCACCGGAGGTCCAGACGATTTCACGCGGGTCGGCATTCACCAGGTCAGCGACCTGGCGACGAGCGTTTTCCACTGCTTCTTCAGCTTTCCAGCCGAAAACGTGGGAACGGGACGCCGGGTTACCGAAGTTTCCGTCAACCAGCAGGCATTCGCTCATCTTTTGCGCGACACGCGGATCAACCGGGGTGGTCGCTGAGTAATCAAGGTAAATCGGCAATTTCATGGACTTTCTCCTAAATCAGGCTGGCTGGCGTGCCGTTAGCTCTTCGGCTGTCACTCGACGGCGGACGCTTCAATCTTGTCCAGACGCGGCGCCTTGGTGTTGCAACGGCGCTGGTCCTGACGCTGGGCTACTTCTTGCACCTCACGGCGAGTCACAAGATCAGCCAAGCTGATACCACTCAAAAACTCATGGATCTGCAGGCTCAGGTCACACCACAAGTGGTGTGTAAGGCAGGTGTCGCCGGCATGGCAATCACCCAGGCCCTGGCATTTGGTGGCATCGACGGATTCATTCACCGCATCGATCACCTGGGCTACCTGGATGCCCTGCATGTCGCGGGACAGTTGATAGCCGCCGCCTGGACCACGAACGCTGGAAACCAGATTGCTGCGGCGCAACTTGGCAAACAACTGCTCGAGGTAGGACAGGGAAATGCCTTGGCGCTCGGAGATATCGGCCAGGGACACCGGCCCATTTTGCGCGTGCAAGGCCAGATCCAGCATGGCGGTTACCGCGTATCGGCCTTTTGTAGTCAGTCTCATGGACAAGTACCAAGGTGTTTCAGAATGGGAGCAAGTATGCGATTCCCGAGTATTTAAGTCAACTATAAGACCTAGTACTTTAGTCAGGATTACCCGCAAAAATGGCGCGCGAATCATAGCAGGATGGGGCGGGATGGAACAGCGGGAACAGGGCCAAGCCGGGCATGCGGGACCAATGGAGGTCAAAATGTGGGAGCGGGCTTGCTCGCGAATGCGGTGGATCAGTCAATATATTCGGCGACTGACACGCAGCTTTCGCGAGCAAGCCCGCTCCCACATGGGTTTTGCAGTGATTGCGAGACTTCAGCCCGCCTTGGTGGCGGCACCTTCGTCCTTGACCTCGGCAAAGTCTTCGGTGCGCAGCTCAGGCAAGTCCTTGGCGCAGTAGTTGCTGCCAAGGTCTTTCAGGGCACCGCACATACCGTCCAGCTTGCCATCCACCGCTTGCAGGTGATCCAACAACTGGCCGATAGCACGCGCCACCGGGTCAGGCATGTCTTCGCTGACGCCATAGGCATCGAAGCCAATCTTCTCGGCCATGGCCTTGCGCTTGGCTTCCTGTTCATCACCGACTTCCGGCTTGACGATGATCCGCCCCGGAATGCCAACAACCGTTGCGCCAGGCGGTACGGCCTTGGTCACCACGGCGTTGGAGCCGACCTTGGCGCCCGCACCGACGGTAAACGGGCCGAGCACTTTGGCGCCCGCCCCCACTACAACGCCATCTTCCAGCGTAGGGTGGCGCTTGCCTTTGTTCCAGGTGGTGCCGCCCAGGGTCACGCCCTGATACAGGGTCACGTCATCGCCGATCTCGGCGGTCTCGCCAATAACGATGCCCATGCCATGATCGATAAAGAAGCGACGACCGACCTTGGCGCCCGGATGGATCTCAATCCCAGTCAGCCAGCGGCCAAAGTTGGAGACCAGCCGCGCCAGCCACTTCCAGCCCATATGCCACAAGGCACCGGACAGGCGGTGGATCCAGATCGCGTGCATGCCCGGGTAGCAGGTCAGCACTTCAAAGGCGTTGCGCGCCGCCGGGTCACGGTGGAAAACACTCTGGATATCTTCTCGCAAACGCTCGAACATTTTTAATCCTTCCGCTTAAGAAGCTCGCCACGGGCCGCTTTCTGGGTTTCCGTGAGGATGCCACGCAATATATTCATTTCCGCCCGGCTGACCGAGCTGCGTCCGTACAACCGACGCAGGCGCGCCATCAAGTGCCGTGGTTTTTCCGGGTCGAGGAATTCGATGGCCACCAGGGTTTGCTCCAGGTGCTCATAGAACCGCTCCAGCTCGTCCATGGTGGCCAGCTCGCCACTCTTGGTCGATGCAACCTCGTCTTTTTCAACCTTGCTTGGCTGACCTTCAGCGGCCAGCCAGGCCATGCGCACTTCATAACTCAACACCTGCACCGCCGCCCCGAGGTTCAGCGAACTGAACTCAGGGTCTGATGGGATGTGCACGTGATAATGACATCGCTGCAGCTCCTCATTGGTCAGGCCGGAATCTTCACGGCCGAACACCAAGGCGATTTCAGCGCCGCCAGCGGCCTCTACCACGACTTTGGTCCCGCATTCGCGAGGATCCAGCAGCGGCCAGGGGATGCGACGGTCGCGAGCACTGGTGCCGAGCACCAGGTTGCAGCCGACAAGGGCGTCTTCCAGGGTGGCAACGACCTGGGCTTTTTCGAGGATGTCATTAGCACCGGACGCGCGGGCATCGGCCTCGTGGTGCGGAAACACACGCGGCTCGACCAGCACCAGGCGCGTCAGCCCCATGTTCTTCATGGCTCGCGCCACGCCGCCGATATTGCCGGGATGACTGGTATTGACGAGGACGACACGGATGTTTTGCAGCAAGGGAGGCGCTCTCGGACACGGGAAAGGGGAGCAAATCTTACAGAACAGCCTAAGGTTATGCCATGAAAGGTAACGTCGTCCTTCACCTGAAGAAAGTTTCTGCTAGAATGCTCGGCTTTCTTTAACAACCTTAGGTGACACATCCATGCAGCCCATGCTGAATATCGCGCTGCGCGCCGCCCGCAGCGCCAGTGAATTGATCTTCCGCTCCATCGAGCGCCTGGATACCATCAAGGTCGACGAAAAAGACGCCAAGGATTACGTATCCGAGGTGGATCGCGCCGCCGAGCAGAAAATCATCGACGCGCTGCGCAAGGCCTACCCTACCCACGGCATCCTCGGTGAAGAAACCGGCCTGCACAAAGGTAGCGGCGAAGGCGAAGACTACCTGTGGATCATCGACCCACTGGATGGCACCACCAACTTCCTGCGCGGCATCCCGCACTTTGCCGTGAGCATTGCCTGCAAATACCGTGGCCGCCTGGAGCACGCTGTTGTTCTGGACCCGGTCCGCCAGGAAGAATTCACCGCCAGCCGTGGCCGTGGCGCCCAACTGAACGGTCGCCGCCTGCGTGTCAGCGGTCGCACCAGCTTGGACGGCGCCCTGC
This sequence comes from Pseudomonas sp. ATCC PTA-122608, assembly GCF_001952855.1. GTDB lineage: Bacteria > Pseudomonadota > Gammaproteobacteria > Pseudomonadales > Pseudomonadaceae > Aquipseudomonas. The sequence continues at coordinate 210,634 of NZ_LPNO01000052.1, forward strand.
TGGGCACCGGCTTTCCGTTCCGTGATGACCAGATGGACAACCTGGAAAACTACCTGGGCATGTTCCGCGCCCTGGTTGGCCAGACCGCCGGCATCCGTCGCGCCGGTGCAGCCAGCCTGGACCTGGCTTATGTCGCTGCCGGTCGTTTTGACGCGTTCTGGGAGTCGGGCCTGTCCGAGTGGGACATGGCTGCAGGCGCACTGCTGATTCAAGAAGCGGGCGGCCTGGTGAGCGACTTCACCGGCGGTCACGACTTCCTGGAGAAGGGACACGTAGTTGCCGGCAACACCAAATGCTTCAAGGCAGTACTGACGGCGATCCAGCCGCACCTGCCGGCTTCGCTGAAGCGCTAAGCGAGCGGGCACAAAAAAGCACCCCTCGGGGTGCTTTTTTTATACCTGAAATTACTGCTGCGGCTGGTTCTGACCGATAACCAGGCGCCCTTCCTTGTCGACCGGGATCTGGTTGCCTGGATCACGATCCATGCGCACGGAGCCTTCCTTGCCGTCCAGGGTGTAACGCACGTCGTACCCGACAACCTTGTCGCTGATGTCGTTAACGGTGTTACAACGGGTTTGCGTAGTGGTGTAGGTATCGCGGTTCTGCATGCCTTCCTGAACCTTGTTACCGGCATAACCGCCACCGACCGCACCGGCCACCGTGGCCAGCTTCTTGCCATTACCGCCACCGACCTGATTACCCAACAGGCCGCCCGCCAGCGCACCGACCACCGTACCGACGATCTGGTGCTGATCCTGCACAGGCTTTTGCCGGGTTACGGCAACGTCCTTGCAGACTTCACGCGGGGTTTTAATCTGGGTTTTCACCGGCTGCACTGCCAGCACTTGCGCATACTCAGGGCCGCTTTTTACCAGGCTGTAGGTGGCAACAGCACCCCCGGCAGTCACACCGACAGCACCCAATACCGCACCAACCAGTAACGACTTGTTCACGTGAACCTCCTGACCATCACAAACGGACCGATCGATCCGCGCTATACCCAGCCTTGGAGCAAAAAAAAAGGCGCGAGTTCAATACTCGCGCCTTTTTTGTAACAGCAGATCAACAATTACCCATCAAGGGCGGTCGTCGACTTCCTTACCGGTGCTGGCAGGAGGGATCAGGTCTTCGCTGTTGAGGTTCAGCCAGATCAGTACCACGTTGGCGATGTAGATCGACGAGTAGGTACCCGCCAGTACGCCGATGAACAGCGACAGCGAGAAGCCCCACAGGTTGTCACCACCGAACACCATCAATGCCGCAATCGCCAGCAAGGTGGAGATCGAAGTTGCCATGGTGCGCAGCAGGGTCTGAGTGGTGGAGATGTTGATGTTCTCGATCAACGTCGCCTTGCGCAGTACCCGGAAGTTCTCACGAACCCGGTCGAATACCACGATGGTGTCGTTGAGGGAGTAACCAATGATCGCCAGCACCGCCGCCAATACAGTCAGGTCGAAGGTGATCTGGAAGTACGCCAGGATACCCACGGTCACGATCACGTCGTGGATCAGCGACACAATGGCGCCGACACCGAACTTCCACTGAAAGCGGAAAGCCAGATAGATCATGATGCCGACCAGCGCCATCAGCATGCCGAGGCCGCCCTGGTCGCGCAGCTCTTCACCTACTTGCGGGCCTACGAACTCGACGCGCTTGACCGACGCAGGGTTATCACCACCGACCTTCTGCAAGGCCTCGGCTACCTGGTGACCCAGTTGCGGGTCTTCGCCCGGCATACGCACCAGCAGGTCAGTGGTTGCACCAAAGCTCTGCACGATGGCTTCGTGATAGCCGGCCTTGACCAGCTCGTTGCGCACCAGGCTAACGTCGGCCGGCTTCTCGTAGGTCAGCTCGATGAGCGTACCGCCGGTGAAGTCCAGACCGTAGTTCAGGCCCTTATGGAACCAGCTGAACAACGCCAGAACGGTAAGGAGCATGGTGAAGCCGAACGCAACGTTGCGAACGCCCATGAAGTTGATTGTACGTAACATGGCAGCCCCTTAAATCCACAACTTCTTGAAGTCACGTCCGCCAAAGATCAGGTTGACCATTGCGCGGGTCACCATGATGGCCGTGAACATCGAGGTAAAGATACCGAGGGACATGGTCACCGCAAAACCTTTGACCGGGCCGGTGCCCATGGCAAAGAGAATCCCGCCGACCAACAGAGTGGTCAGGTTGGAGTCGAGAATCGCGGTAAATGCCCGGCCGAAGCCTTCGTTGATTGCCCGCTGTACGGTCATGCCCGCAGCGATCTCTTCACGAATACGCGAGAAGATCAGTACGTTGGCGTCCACCGCCATACCCATGGTGAGTACGATACCGGCGATACCTGGCAGGGTCAGCGTTGCACCCAACAGCGACATCAGGGCCAACAGCATCACCATGTTGCCCGCCAGTGCGACGGTAGCGATGATGCCGAAGAAGCGGTAGATGGCGATGATGAACAAGGAGACGAACAGCATGCCCCACAGTGCAGCGTCGATACCCTTGGTGATGTTGTCAGCACCCAGGCTCGGGCCGATGGTACGTTCTTCAGCGAAGTACATCGGGGCCGCCAGGCCACCGGCACGCAGCAGCAGCGCCAGTTCAGACGACTCACCCTGGCCGTTCAGGCCAGTGATGCGGAACTGAGCACCCAGTGGCGACTGGATGGTCGCCAGGCTGATGATCTTCTTCTCTTCTTTAAAGGTTTGTACCGGTACGTCTTTCTCTACGCCGTCGACCACTTGCTTGGTGTAGGTGGTGACAGGACGCTGTTCGATGAAGATCACCGCCATGCTGCGACCGACGTTGCTGCGGGTTGCGCGGCTCATCAGTTCGCCGCCATGACCATCCAGACGGATGTTCACTTCTGGCGTGCCGTGCTCGCCAAAACCAGCCTTGGCGTCGGTTACCTGGTCACCGGTGATGATCAAGCCACGCTCGATCAGCGCAGGTGGGCGACCACCTTCACGGAATTCGAATTCCTCGGCAGTGGCGCGGGTGGCACCCGGCTCAGCCGCCAGGCGGAATTCAAGGTTGGCTGTTTTACCCAGGATACGCTTGGCTTCAGCAGTGTCCTGCACGCCCGGCAGTTCAACCACGATGCGGTTGGCACCCTGGCGCTGAACGATCGGCTCGGCCACACCCAGCTCGTTGACGCGGTTACGTACCGTGGTCAAGTTCTGCTTGATGGAGTATTCACGGATTTCCGCCAGCTTGGCCGGGGTCATCGCCAGACGCAGTACCGCCTGACCATTGAGGTCGGCCGGAACAATGTCGAAATCGTTGAAGTTCTTGCGGATCAGTGCACGGGCCTGTTCGCGGGTTGCTTCGTCAGCAAAGCCCAGCTGGATGGCGCCGTTGAGCTGCGGCAGGCTGCGATAACGCAGGCGCTCTTTACGCAGCAGGCTCTTCACATCGCCTTCGTAGACTTTCAGGCGAGCGTCGAGGGCCTTGTCCATGTCCACTTCCAGCAGGAAGTGCACACCACCGGACAAGTCCAGACCCAGCTTCATCGGGTGCGCGCCAATCGCGCGCAGCCATTTTGGCGTGGTCTGTGCCAGGTTCAGCGCGACGACGTAGTCATCACCCATGACCTTGCGCACAACGTCTTTGGCCGGCAATTGGTCTTCTTGCTTGGTCAGGCGCAACAAACCGCCCTTACCGTCAGCTGCCAAGGTTGCCGCTTTAACCTGGATGCCCGCGTCGGTGAGCGCTTTGCTCGTGCGGTCCAGATCAGCCTGATTGACCTGCAACGCAGTGCTGGCACCCGTGATCTGGATCGCCGGGTCATCAGGATAGAGATTGGGAGCGGAATAAATAAAACCGATCGCCAGCACCGCCAGGATCAGTACGTATTTCCACAGAGGGTATTTGTTCAGCATCACGCCGCCCGCTTATAACGCGGGGCGCCTTGCGCGCCCCGTCGATTGGTAAAGGTTGGAACTTAGATCGCTTTCAGCGTGCCTTTTGGCAGCGTGGCGGCGATGGCGCCCTTCTGGAACTTCATTTCTACGGTGTCGGAGACTTCCAGGACCACGAAAGCGTCGGACACTTTAGTGATCTTGCCGGCGATGCCGCCAGTGGTCACGACTTCGTCGCCTTTCTGCAAGCTGCCCAGCAGGTTCTTCTGCTCTTTGGCGCGCTTGGCCTGTGGACGCCAGATCATCAGGTAGAAGATGACCAGGAAGCCGACCAGGAAAATCCACTCAAAACCACCGCCCAATGGGCCGGCAGCGGCCGGTGCAGCGGCATCAGCCATGGCATTAGAGATAAAAAAGCTCATTTAGCACTCCAGTTGCAAATAGTGAATCTTAGGGTCGGAAAACTCAGTCCAAGGGCGGCACAGGCAGCCCGCGCTTGGCATAGAAGGCATCGACGAAGGCGGCCAATGTACCCTGTTGAATAGCCTCGCGCAAACCAGCCATCAGGACTTGGTAGTGACGCAAATTGTGGATGGTATTCAACATGCTACCCAGCATTTCCCCACACTTGTCCAGATGGTGCAGATAAGCGCGCGAGAAGTTCTGGCAGGTGTAGCAGTCACAGGTAGGATCCAGCGGCGATTCATCATGGCGATGGAACGCGTTACGGATCTTCAGCACGCCTGTATCGATGAACAGATGCCCATTGCGGGCATTACGGGTTGGCATCACGCAATCGAACATGTCCACACCGCGGCGCACACCCTCTACGAGATCCTCCGGTTTGCCAACGCCCATAAGGTAACGAGGTTTGTCAGCCGGCATCAGGCCCGGCAGGTAATCCAGCACCTTGATCATCTCGTGCTTGGGCTCGCCCACCGACAGGCCGCCGATGGCCAGGCCGTCGAAGCCGATCTTGTCCAGGCCTTCGAGCGAGCGCTTGCGCAAGCTTTCATGCATGCCGCCCTGCACGATACCGAACAGGGCAGCGGTGTTATCGCCATGGGCGTTTTTCGAGCGCTGGGCCCAACGCAACGACAGTTCCATGGAAATCCGCGCGACGTCTTCATCGGCCGGGTACGGCGTGCACTCGTCGAAAATCATCACGATGTCGGAGCCCAGGTCACGTTGCACCTGCATCGACTCTTCCGGGCCCATGAACACTTTGGCGCCGTCGACCGGGGAGGCGAAGGTCACGCCCTCCTCCTTGATCTTGCGCATGGCGCCCAGGCTGAACACCTGGAAACCACCGGAGTCAGTGAGGATCGGGCCTTGCCACTTCATGAAGTCATGCAGGTCGCCATGCTTCTTGATCACTTCGGTGCCCGGGCGCAGCCACAGGTGGAAGGTGTTGCCGAGGATGATCTCGGCGCCCGTGGCGACGATGTCACGCGGCAGCATGCCTTTTACCGTGCCGTAGGTACCGACCGGCATAAAAGCCGGGGTCTCGACGGTACCGCGAGGGAAAGTCAAACGGCCGCGGCGAGCTTTACCATCCGTGGCCAGCAATTCAAACGACATACGACTCATGATTGTTCCTCTGGGCCGCGCGGCGCCGGATTACGGGTGATAAACATCGCATCACCGTAGCTGAAAAAACGGTATCCGTTATCGATGGCGGCTTGATAAGCGGCCATGGTCTCGGGATAACCGGCAAATGCCGACACCAGCATCAACAGCGTGGATTCCGGCAAATGGAAATTGGTCACCAGAGCATCGACCACATGAAACGGCCGGCCCGGGTAGATAAAGATGTCTGTGTCGCCACTGAACGGCTTGAGCACGCCATCGCGCGCCGCGCTTTCCAGCGAGCGCACGCTGGTCGTACCGACCGCCACCACCCGCCCGCCGCGCGCCTTGCACGCTTCAACCGCATCCACGACGTCCTGGCTGACTTCCAGCCACTCGCTGTGCATATGGTGGTCTTCGATGTTATCCACACGCACCGGCTGAAACGTGCCGGCCCCCACGTGCAGGGTCACATAGGCCGTTTCAACGCCTTTGGCGGCAATCGCATCCAGCAGCGGCTGGTCGAAATGCAGCCCCGCCGTCGGTGCAGCCACCGCGCCCAGTCGCTGGGAATACACCGTCTGATAACGCTCGCGGTCCGAGTCTTCGTCGGGGCGGTCTATATAAGGAGGCAGCGGCATGTGGCCGACACGCTCGAGCAGCGGCAACACTTCCTCAGCAAACCCCAGCTCGAACAACGCATCGTGACGGGCCAGCATTTCTGCTTCGCCACCGCCATCGATAAGGATCTTCGAACCCGGTTTCGGCGACTTGCTGGAGCGCACATGGGCCAGCACGCGATGGCTGTCCAGCACCCGCTCCACCAGAATTTCCAGCTTGCCGCCGGACGCTTTCTGGCCAAACAGCCGTGCCGGAATCACCCGGGTATTGTTGAAAACCATCAAGTCGCCCGGGCGTAAATGCTCAAGCAAATCAGTGAATTGACGGTGTGCGAGGGCACCGCTGACCCCGTCCAGGGTCAGCAGTCGACTGGCGCGACGCTCGGCCAAAGGGTGGCGAGCGATCAGCGAATCAGGGAGCTCAAAAGTAAAGTCAGCAACGCGCATGATGGGGTTCGTCTAGCAGGGCCGGGAAGTCTAGCGGAAATAGTGAAAATTGACCATGAAACGTGATTGACCAACGGTAATCTCATCTCTATACTTCGCCGCCATTGAGCCCTGATGGCGGAATTGGTAGACGCGGCGGATTCAAAATCCGTTTTCGAAAGGAGTGGGAGTTCGAGTCTCCCTCGGGGCACCATCTTAAAAAAAGACCTTGAAATTCAAGGTCTTTTTTTTCGCCTGCAGGAAAGTGATGATGGGCGGGCGAACGCGAGAGAAGAGGAACCTTGACCATGGAACTGACGCTGGAAGCTGTTGCGCTTTTTGCGCTCAAGCTGGTGCATGAGACCGAAGGCGCGAGCCCGATTCTGCGGGACGACCTGGTCATGGACGGCTATGAGCGGGAAGTGTTTGGCTTGCTGGTGCGCAAGGGCGATATCAAGGCCATCCAGCAAAAAATCGACGAGTGCCTGGCATTGGCACTCGAATCTCTGGGCGGTGCACACACCGTGATGGGCCGCGAGCTGCAACGGCTCGCGGTGGATGTGCGCCAAGCGACGACACTCGAAGCACTCAATGCTCCGCTCAACGCACTCAAGGATTACCTGAAAGCCATTCTGTAACGCGCGAGTCAGCGTCGCCCTTCGACCGCCATGCGCACGGCCAGGCCCATCAGCACCGAGCCCATCAACCAGCGCTGCACGGTTTGCCAAACGGGTTTGCGGATGAAAAMCCCCGCAATCGAGCCCGCCATAACGGCGATCAGCGCGTTGACGCTCACGCTGATCATGATCTGCGTAAAGCCCAATACCAGGGATTGCGAGAGCACACTGGCGTGGCCGTCAGGGTCGATAAACTGAGGCAGCAACGACAAATACATGACCGCCACTTTGGGGTTCAGCAGGTTGGTGACAAAGCCCATCATGAACAGCTTGCGCGGGCTGTCTTTGGGCAGGTCGCGAATCTGGAACGGCGAACGGCCGCCTGGTTTGACTGCCTGCCAGGCCAGGTACACCAGATACAACGCCCCGCCGAGTCGCAGCGCGTCGTAGGCATAGGGAACCGCCATCACCAACGCCGTGATGCCCAATGCCGCGCAGAACATATAAACGACAAACCCCAATGCAACGCCGCCCAGGGAAATCAGCCCGGCCATTCGGCCCTGGCAGATCGACCGCGAAATGAGGTAAATCATGTTCGGGCCGGGCGTCAGTACCATGCCGAGCGAAATCAGGCCGTAGGCGAGCAGACTGGACATCTCGGGCATGGTGTAACTCCTTGGCGACGTAAAACTTTGTAATGGCCTGCGGGTTGTTGGCGCCATGGTAGGGCGATAAAAGGAAGGCCGTTAGATACAGATCCGCGAGCAAAACGTCATACACCGGCGCGTACGTTTACCGCACCGCTCACCCAAGGAAAGGCAAATGATCGACTTCAACAACAAAGGCTTCTTCAAACTCAAACAAAACAACGAATACGCCGAACGCGTTTCGTCCCTGCTGCTGGATGATGAGCAGGTCATCGATTCCTACAAGGCCATGCGCGATGGGGTGGTGTTCACCACCAAGCGCATCATCGCGGTGAACGTGCAAGGGATTACCGGCAGCAAGAAGGATTTCACCTCCCTGCCGTACAAAAACATCGTCGCGTATTCAGTGGAAACGTCCGGGACGTTTGATCTGGATTCGGAGCTGGAGATTTACTTTTCGGCGGTGGGGAAAGTGAAGTTTGAGTTCACGGGGAAGACGTCGATTGTTGAGATATCGAGGGTGATTTCAAGGCATGTGCTCTGAGCTAATACCCTGCTCAGGACTACCTGAAAAAACCATTGAAGGAGCCAGCCTTGCCCGTGATTGGACGTAAACAATCACGCCTGCTCAGGGGCAAACCACTGGACCTCATAACAGTTTGCAGATCACGTCCAGCTCATCGAAAACAAAGCGCGTATTAGCCCTGCAATAGACATCATAGTGCTCGATCATCTGCCTTCCGCTCTGCGACTCGTTGAAGTAAGCGTCTACCATCTCCTGAGGCCGGTGCATCCGTGGCTTGCTCAACACTCGCTCTTCGGTAATGTGTTGATCTTTTCGAACCTGCACCCGCCCATCACGGAGAATATTCCGAAGCAGGTTCCACTCATAAAAGAAAATACCATCCAGCTCATAAAAGTTCAGGAAGGGGATATTGTGCAACAACACGAAGTGACTATTACCCGCATGAGCACCGGCCAAGCCATGCTGGCTCAGTTTCTGGCGAATACTTTCGTCGGAAAGAGTGTCCCTGAGCACGGCCAACTGTCTGACGAATCCGGTACGAAAATTAGCATTTAGAAATAGCTGGCACTGCTCCGAAAGATAGGTTGGAATTTCCGACAATTGATATTTAACCTGAATAAAGTAATAAATATCATCCTCCACGTCCCGAACTATCAAATCAATATCATACCCCTTGATTTTCGCATTATTGCCCGGCTTGAACTCCCCAAACACTTCCAGGCGCGGGTCATTAAGTTTTTTAATGTAATTTAAAACGTAGTCTTTTTCGAAGCCGGCTCCGAGCAATTGGCCAAAGTCCGCCTCTTTTCCGTTGACGGTTGCCGTACCCAGCAAATACCTGACGAACTTTCTCAACCCATACTTAAAGTTTAGCGCTCCCCGCACATACATGCCGCCCTTGTATTCTATGAAACTGCTGGCGGAGTCCAACGTTGGTGCGCGTCCGGCCAAGGCACTGTTGATCATATCCACCGTGGCAGGACTGACAATAGTCCTCAGGTAAGCTTCGTCGGTTGTACGTTCGCCCGACATCACACGCAGCTCCAGGTGAACGGCAAAATCGACTATTTCTCGCAAGTAATGATACTTGGGATGCCGGGTCATGGCGGCGGACAAGTACTCCGAATGTATAGACAGGCACTTATCGATAGTCTGATCCACCAAAAGCCCACGCAAAGCCGGAGTCAAACGGCCATGTTTCTGCAACAGCTCCGCCATGTCATACAGTGTGCGTGTGTCACTGATTTTAGAATTAGCCTCAGTAACCTCCGCCAGCCAATATCCCTTGATCCGTCGCTGTAGTTTAGCAGTAGGTACAATATGGAGAGTACGGCCAACCAACCTGGCTGTCAGAAGTCCATGCCCCATAAGAAAATAGATTTCACTCAGGTAATAACACAACCACAAGTTAGCATTCTTCAGGATGGATAAGTTATGTACGGCTCGCAGCTGCAGGTTTTCGGCAATCCTGTTGCACGTATATTCAAGCGCCGCCCATGTGTAGGCCTTACTAAAATCAGCGTACGTATCACTTCCCGGCGCTGATGACGCACCATGACCTGCAGACGCCACCTCAATTCTGAAATAGCTGCCCAGTTGATCTGTGAACCGGTGCACCGTATTAGGGTTGAGCGGTGTGTTGTCTTCGAAGAGATACTGCGGCAGCGATTGTCGAGCCTGTTCCAGGTTTGCCTTAAGTTTTTCCCAGAGTATTGCCTGAACCTGTTCGGGACAAATCAGCCGACGCAGTGCGGGTATTTTGTAAATCATTCGACTGCGCCAGGTGAGGCGTTTGCCAGCTGGCGGGAGGGCAGTCGTGTTCGCCATAGGGTTATGCAAAAAGGCGAGTAGTTGCGGGTCTACATCTTCATAAATCATCAACTGGCGTCCTGTCCAATTTCCACTGAGGGCAGGCACTCGCCTTATCCCTATCGTTTATGGCGCACGACCGTAGCATATCGACACACCGGTTTTTCGACGCCTGCACACGAACTGGAAGCTTCCTACACCTGATTAGGAGGTGAGCACCCGTTCAGAAAGTGAGTTTTCCCACGCACACCATCGAACAACGGGAATTTCAGGTTCGCCTCCGCTCTCATAGGCTCGCTTCCTTGCACAGGGAAGTGAGCCGTCATGACAGAGCGCGCGTATCCAATTACTGAAGAAGAGCAGCTGAAGCGGCGAATCCTGACTCCGCAGCCGATGCGAGTGCCGTATTCACCGTTTATTGATTTGTATGAAGCGCCTCCCCCGCCATCGCCTGAACCCGCTAGGATTCCAGGCCATGTATTCGCCAAGTCGTGCCAGTTGCCCGACGGGATCATCAGCTACAACAACCCCACCGGTTATGTGCCGCTTGAGCTGATCAAGGACTACGGCCACTTCACGCTGTTAGGCGGACGGGAGGTCGACAGCCACGGCGGCGTGTCCCTCAGGAAGATCAGTGGCAGTGCCCTGCCCGCTGGGCTTGGCCAGCTTGTATTGCGCACAGCCGTGTTGGAATCCGCGGCTGCGGCGGTAGGTGCCGCCGCTGGGGGTTTGCTTGCAGGGCTGGTGGCGCTGGCCTGGCCGTCGGAGCTTGGCGACAGTGCGCTCTATAGCGAAGAACAACTTCGTCACCTGCAAAAAGCCCGCTCGCGGATGCGTTTGCATATCGAGCAACGCGGCGATGGGACGCTGAAGGGGTATGGGTTTTACACCGATAAAAATACCGACTGGCAGATGATCGATGTGGTGCAGTTTCAGAGTCGTGACAGTCAGTTCGTTGCGGATCTTGGCGAGGGTGTGGAGCTGATTTGGACGCCGGCCATTAATCCTGGCGACACCCTTGGCATACCGGCATTGGAGGCTGCACCGCAAGCACCAGTGATGTGGATTTATCCGCCGACTGAGGCGGCCAAACAGATTTTGGTGAACCCGATTTATCCGCCGGAGTATCGGGATTTTATTCTGGTGTTTCCGGTGGAGTCGGGGGTTCGGCCGCTGTATGTGGTTGTTAGCGTTCGGCCGGGTGATCATATGTACCACCCAAAACCAAAATTCCTGCCCGCTTTTCCTAATACTGTTCGTGCTAAAGCCAAGACGCCAATAAAGGGTGGCGGAGGACTTAGGCCTCGATGGAAAGAGGCCAATAGCTACATTTATGAATGGGACTTCGAACGAGGAAAGGTCGAAAAATATAACCACCGAGGGAAACACTTGGGCGAATTCGACCCGATAACAGGCGAACAAACCAAAGACGCAGACGACACGCGAAGGATAGAGCCATGAGGCACTTGATATATGTGGTACCCACTGGAAGCGACGAAATCTCGGCTGAAATCCCCCTCAATGTGAAAGCTGAAGATTTGCGACCCATCATAGGCTGGCAAACAGAGAGTGACGGCCTCTACGACTATCTGCTTACAGCGAAACAGATCAAAGACATTGAAGACCTCACTTCACAGGTTTTTCCAAAAAAAGCGTCGCTCTACCTCGCCTGTGACGAGTGAAACCAATCTCAACATTAGAAATAACAGAAGGTCATAGCTCATGCGTCGTCTTGCACTGTCAGACAAAAAACTCCGCAACATCCCCAGGCGCCTGCGCGCAATCAGCCGATGGGCAGACAATTTCGAAGGCTGGTTTTTAGAACACTTCCCGGTGAGGCGAGGGTTTGAAAACTTCAAAATTCCCGTCATAGAAACCCTGGTCGAAGGCAAGCAAACCACCCCGGCGATCCAGGCACACTGCGCCCAACAATTGATCAACGCCGCCGCTCACTTGATTCAAGCCCGGCCCGATGACACACCTGAATGCTGGGTCGTGGCAGCCATTCTGGTGCCCGACATGTTCTCAAGCGAAGTCTGCGTCTACATCGACAAAAACCGCTACCTCGGCTCCACCCTGCCCTTCGACTACGACTACTTCCGCCAAACCCGAATAACGGGCAGAAGCCTTGCAAGCGAGTGGGGATTGATCATCCCCCCAGGCCTACAAGAGGTGGGCTTTCACTTCACCCACGAAGATGAGGACGGAGAACAGTTTGAGTCAGAGCATTGGTATTTCGGCGAGGTCAGTTCATCGGATGAAGATCCAGGCGGCGATCGCTGGAAGTACAAGACGTTCAAAGCATTCCAGACAGAGCATCCGCATTTATTCAGCACGACAACATAGTCTTGCCTTAACAGCTGTGCTGCTAACGACGGCCTTTTTCAAACCGCCCTGTCGCTAAAACTCAACCGCGCACACAACCCACCCACCTCCCGGTTATACAACTCCAACCGCCCCCCAATCTTCCCCACGATCATCTGCACAATCGCCAGCCCCAACCCCGCTCCATTCGCATTCCCGCGACTATAAAACCGCTCGAACAACCGCCCAATCTCCCCTTCATCAATCCCAGGCCCCGCATCCTCCACACACAGCTGCACCCCTCCCGAATCCGTCCCCCGCACCAACACCCGCACCTCGCTCCCCGCCGGCGAGAAATTCAGCGCATTGGTCACCAGGTTCTGCAAAGCAATCGCCAACGCTACCGGATCCGTTTCAATCCAGCATTCCTCATCCCCTTCCAACACCAGTTCAACGCCCTTCTCCATCGCCAGGGGCGTCAGTTCCGCAAGTTCTTCGCGTACCAACTCCGTCAGAGGCACACGAACGCGAACGGTGTTGTTCAACTGCGGCTCGATCCGCGCCATGGTCAGCAACTGACTGCCGACCCGAGTCGCGCGGTCCACGCCACTCACCAGGAAATCCAGCGCTTCCTGACGCTGTTCCAATGTCCCGGCGCTCTGGGCGTTTTGTGCATGGATGCGCAATATCGCCAACGGCGTGCGCAGCTCGTGGGCCGCATCCGCAATAAACCGTCGCTCGCGCTCCAGCAACTCATCCACCTGCACCAGCAGGCGGTTCAGCGCGGTTTGCATTGGTTCCAGGTCCGCCGGCAACGGTTCAAGTTGCAGCGGGCGCAATGTCTCGCTATCCCGCCCGCGTATTGCCTGGGCCATGGCGCGAAGGGGCTTGAGGCCCCAGCCGATGGTCAGCCAGATCAACACCGCCAGCAGCGGGACGCCAATCAGGATCGGCCAGAGGGTGTGGCGAATGATGCGCTGGATCACGTCCTGGCGAATGTCGTCGCGCTCGCCCACCCAGATCAGCAGGCCTTGTTGCATGTCGGCAAGCATGAACGCGCACCAGTCGTTGCCGTTCTCCATCAGGTCGTGAGCCCCGAGGGTGGTGGGCGGTGTGTTGAGGATCGGCGCGTCGGTGGAGCGCACCAGCAGTTGGCCATCGGTGCGCCATACCTGGAAGGTCAGGCGAGTTTCATAAGGGTGCGCAGCGCCGTCTTCGCCGACGCGGCTCATGGCCTGGTCGAAAGCCTGGTAGAGGCGGTCCAAGTCGGCATCGCCGGGGTCGCGCTGGCGCAATACGCCTTGCAATAAACGGGCACTTTGGGCGAGTTGGGCGTCGTAGACTTCTTCGATTTCGTGGTGGCTGTCCCGCAGGACGAGCCAGCTGATCAGGCCATCGCCCAACAGGATCAACACCAGTACCGGGATGAGGATGCGCGCGCGGACCGAGTTCATGCCTTGAGTTCCACCACGTAGCCAACGCCGCGCACGGTGCGGATCAGTTCGGTGGAGAGTTTTTTGCGCAGGTTGTGGATAAGGACTTCGAGGGTGTTGCTTTCGACGCGGTCCTGCCAGCCATAAAGCGCGCGGGACAGCCGTTCGCGGGTGACGACTTTGCCGGGGCGCACCATCAGTTGATGCAGCAGTTGGTATTCCATCGGCGTGACCACAATGTCCTGGCCCTGATAGCTGACCTGCTGGGTCGCCGGGTCCAGGCTGACGCCCGCATGCTCCAGCAACGGCTGCGCGCGGCCCTGGCTGCGGCGCAACAGGGCGCGGACGCGTGCCTTGAACTCTTCGACGTCGAAGGGTTTGACCAGGTAGTCGTCGGCGCCGGCATCCAGGCCGGCGATACGTTCGGTGGTGTCGTCGCGGGCGGTGAGGATCATCACCGGCAGGTCATATTGCTCGGCGCGCAGGGTTTGCAGCAGTGTGAGGCCGTCAAGGCGCGGCAGGCCGAGGTCGAGCAATAGCAGATCGAAGCTTTCGCTGCGCAACGCGTGCAGGGCACTGACGCCGTCTTGCAGCCAGTCCAGGGTGTAGCCTTCGGCGCTAAGGGCCACGCGGATACCTTGGGCGAGGGCACGATCATCTTCTACCAGCAGCAGGCGCATGAGAGATTCTCTGTAGAAACCGGCCGCATCATGCAGGGTTCTGCCGAAGTCTATTCCCGGAAAGATGTTACGGGTCGTTGCCAACTAAGCTTTCGCTAAGGTTGGTTTTGCACAGTGAAACCTCCTATGCCTGTTGAGAGTGTTTCTGTGCGCAACAAGCCTTTTTCCGACACGTTTTCGATACGCGCGCCTTTAACGATCTGCAGTCTGCTACTGGTGTTTCTAGCTGCCTGGACCAGTCACCCGCCCCACGTGCTGGCGCCGTTTGCCCAAGCTGGCAAGGACACGTCCCCCGCGGCGGCCGCCCCACAATACAGCAGCCGCTTCGTCTCCTCGCAGCTCAATGACTTTGTGCACTCCTCCTCGGTCACTGCCCTGCCCGGCGGCGACCTGATGGCCGTGTGGTTTGCCGGTTCCCGCGAAGGTGCCGCCGATGTGCAGGTACGCACCGCGCGCTTTGACGCGAAAAGCGCCGAATGGGGCCCGGAGCAAGTACTCGCCACCCGCGAAAGCACCCGCGACGGCACCCACCGCTACATCCGTAAGTTGGGCAACCCGGTGATCGCCCTGGCACCGGACAATCGCCTGTGGATGTTCTACGTCTCGGTATCGGTGGGCGGCTGGGCCACCAGCGCGATCAATGTGATGGTCTCGGACGACCTCGGCACAAACTGGTCGGCACCTCGCCAACTGATCACCTCGCCTTTCTTCAACATCAGCACCCTGGTGCGCGCCGCACCGGTGTTCCATGCCGACGGCTCCATCGGCCTGCCGGTGTACCACGAGTTCATGGGCAAATTCGCCGAGTACCTGTACTTGAGCGCCGACGGTGCGGTGATCGATAAATTCCGTATCAGCCGTGGGAAAAACTCGCTGCAACCGACCATCGTCCCGCAGGACGGCCAGCGCGCCATCGCCATGTTGCGTTACGCCGGCGAAACCCATCACCGCGTGCTCGCCAGCCGCACCGAAGACGCCGGGCAAACCTGGAGCGAGCCTTATCCGCTGGAGCCCTCCAATCCCAACTCCTCGCTGGCGGCAGTCAGCACCGAAGGCGACGGTTTGCTGGTGGCCCTCAACGACCTGCAGGACGGCCGCTTCAAGCTCAGCCTGTACGGCACCGATGCCAATCTCAACCATTGGCGCACGGTGGTGGAACTGGACCAATCCCCCGACCCATTGGGGCAGCCGTTCTCCCCCGCGGCCTACAAAGAAATCATCGGCGAAGGCTTCCGCGAATCCAGCGGTGCCCGGCGCCTGCCGCTGGAGCAACGCTTCCTCAGCAGCCTGGATTACCGGGTGTGCAAACCCCGTGGCTGCGATTTCGAATACGAGTACCCGTACTTCAGCCGCAGCCCGGACGGCATGTACCACCTGGTGTACTCGTGGAATAACACCTTTATCAAACATGTCAGCTTCAACGAAGCCTGGCTGTCGGAGCGCCTGTGATGTTTTCTATATGGCAAGCGCATTTGAGTTTTGTGTTGTTGGGTTTTGTACTGCTCAGCCTGTTGCGCGTGACCGCGCCCTGGCGGCCGTGGTTGCTGCCGGTGTTGGTGGTGGTAAGTTTTATCCCGGTCAACGAACTGCCGCTGGCGGCGTATGTGCGCAGCTTCACCGACGACCTGGCCATCAGCACCCTGGTGTTGTTGGCGTGGGTCAGCCTGTGCCGTTTGGGCGTGGTGCAGCCGCTCCAGCGCCCGCAGAAGGTCCAGTTGTTGCTGCTGTTTGGCGCACTCAGCCTGGCGCTGTACCCCGCGACGATGGGCCTGACCTACTTCGATCCGTACCGCTGGGGTTTCAATCCCCGGCCGATGATTGTGCTGATCGGCATGGCAGCGCTGTTGATGCTCTGGCTGCGTAATACCTTGGCCGTGTGGATGCTCGCGGCGGGCACTTTGGCTTTTGCGCTGCGGCTCAAGGCCTCGGAAAACTACTGGGACTATCTGATCGACCCACTGCTGACGGGCTACTGCCTGGTGGCCGGGTTGTGGATGCTGGCGCTGGCTGCCTGGCGCCCTCTTTTAAAACTGCACAGAGGTCAATGATGGGATGGTTGTACTCGCGCCGCCTGCGCTACGGCGTGGGCGCGATCGGTTTGGTATTTGCGTTGCTGGCCGCACTGCGGCTGGTGTTTGTACTGGCGTTTTCCGGAGTCGATCTCCGGGAAGATGCACTGCTGGAAACCCTCGGCATCGGCCTGCGTTTCGACCTGCGCCTGGCGGTGCTGATCCTGTTACCGCTGGCACTGCTTGCCTGGCTACCGCGCTGGAACCTGCTGACTGTGCCGGCATTGCGCTGGCTGGCACGGGGTTATCTGCTGCTGGCATTGGGCATCGTCGGGCTGGTGTACATCATCGACTTCGGCCACTACGCCTACCTCGGTGTGCGCATCAACGCCACGGTGCTGCGTTATCTGGAAGACGCGCAGATTTCCCAGCAGATGGTGTGGGAAACCTACCCGGTGCTGTGGATAACCTTGAGTTGGCTTACCGCAGTCGGCCTGTGGACCTATGCACTGGTTCGCCTTGAACGCATCACCCTGGATGACGAACGCAAACCCATCGGCAAGCTGACCATTGCATCCGTGGCCACCCTCGGCGTGATTGCGATCTTGCTGGCCCTGCTCGGCCGCGTCGCCAACCTCAATCTCGAAAACCCGGTGCCCCTGCGCTGGAGCGACGCGTTCTTTTCCGGCAATAACCAGATCGCCGCCGTGGGCCTCAACCCGGTGCTGTTTTTGTACGACACCCTCAAGGTTGGCCAGTCGCAATTCGATGAGGCGCGGGTGCGCGAGCATTATCCGCAAGTTGCCGATTACCTGGGTGTCAGCCAACCCGATCCCGAGCAATTGAGCTTCGCCCGCGAACAAGCCGTGCAGCCTTATCGGCTCAAGGCTGAGCGCCCGCCGAACGTGATTTTCGTGATGCTCGAATCCCTCGGCACCAGCGCTGTGGGCGCCTACGGCAACCCGCTGAACCCCACGCCGAACCTCGATAAGCTGGCGAAGGACAGCTGGTTCTTCAAACACTTCTACGTGCCCGTCACCGGCACCGCCAAAACCGTATGGGCAAGCATCACCGGCGTGCCCGACGTCACGCGCCAGGAGACCGCGACCCGCAACCCGTTGATCACCCGGCAACACACCTTGATCAATGCGTTCGAGGAGTATCAGAAGCTCTACATGATCGGCGGCAATGCCGGTTGGGCGAACATCAACGCGCTGATCCGCCAGAGCATCGACGGCGTGAAGCTCTATGACGAAAGCCACTGGCGCTCGCCACGGGTGGATGTGTGGGGCGTTTCCGACCTGGACCTGTTCAAGGAAGGCGACGAACTGCTGCGCGCCATCCCCAAGGACCAACCGTTCTTCGCCTACCTGCAAACCTCCGGCAACCACCGCCCGTTCACCATCCCCAAGAACAACGACGGCTTCGTGGTGCATGACCTGACCGTGGAACAAGTCCAGGCCGCGGGCAGTCGCAGCGTCGAGCAATACAACGCCGTACGCCTGCTGGACTTCAACATTGGCCGCCTGATGGAAATCGCCAAGGCCGGCGGTTACTACGACAACACCATCTTCGTGTTCTTCGGTGACCACAACACCCGCATCAGCCAGATCCCGCACATGGCGCCGGCGTTCGAGCAGCTTGGCCTGGAAAGCAACAACGTGCCGATGATGATCCACGCGCCCGGGCTGCAACCCAAAGTGATCGAAGAAGCCGTCGGCCTGGCAGACCTGCTGCCGACCGTCGCCGGCATGGCGGGCATTCCGTTTCGCAATGGCGCAATGGGCCGGGATATCCAGCAACCTGCACCAGAAGGTGAGCGTGTGGTGCCGTTGGTATTACGCGAAGGCACCTTCCCGCTGATCGGTGGCGTGACCAAGGACTTCCTGCTGCAAATGGAACACGACGGCAGCTCGCCCACCCTGCATGACCTGGCGTCGCAAACACCAAGGGAAGATGTGGCCCAGGAATACCCGGAAGAGTTCCAGCGTTTGCAGGGACTGACGCGCGGGCTGCATGAGAGTGCGCGGTTGATGTTGTTCCGCAACGTTCGCTGAAGGCACTTGGCGGCTGGGCCTTACTATCGGCCCAGCCAATCCATCCCCCCAATCTATCGATTTGAGGTCAACCTCACCCTCCCCGACTATGGCGGCACTTCCAATAACAAAAACCAGGAACCCGCCATGACTGCCCGATTCCACAACCCGGTAGACACCCGCTTCGGCTGGGGCTGCCTGCAAGAACTCGCCGCCCTTACCGAAGGCCAGAGCGTCGCCCTCGTGACCTTCCCCGAAGCACGCGGGCTCGGCTTGGTTGACCGCATCCAGGACCTGCTGGGTGAACGCCTGGTGTACGTGATCGAAGACGTGCAGCCCAACCCCGACGTGGCTCAACTGCGCGACACCTACGAGCGTTTCTGGCAGCAGGCCGGTGATTGCCAGGTGGTGGTCGCCGTCGGCGGTGGCAGCGCGATTGATACGGCCAAGGCGTTGATCGTCGGCACCGAATCGGGGGATTTCGACGAGTTGCTGGCGTTGCTGGCCACCGGAAAACCTTTCGTACCGGCGCGTCACAAGCAACTGATTGCCGCACCGACCACCGCCGGCACCGGCAGCGAAGTCACGCCATGGGCGACGATCTGGGATTCCGCG
The DNA here is from genome assembly GCF_001952855.1 of Pseudomonas sp. ATCC PTA-122608. GTDB lineage: Bacteria > Pseudomonadota > Gammaproteobacteria > Pseudomonadales > Pseudomonadaceae > Aquipseudomonas. The sequence continues at coordinate 229,773 of NZ_LPNO01000052.1, forward strand.
AGCCTCAAGAAGTATTCGCTGCACCTGGACTGCACCTGGCCGAAAGTGGCGATCATCGACCCGCAGTTGATGCTGACGGTGCCGGCCGGAGTCACGGTGTCCACCGGGCTGGATGCCTTGTCCCATGCGCTGGAGTCGATCTGGAACATCAACGCCAACCCGGTCTCGGACACCTTCGCCATCTCCGCCATCGAAGACATCCTGGAATGCCTGCCGCGCTTGCGGCGAGACCTCGGCAATCAAGAACTTCGTTCGCGGATGGCGCTGGCGGCCCTGAAAGCCGGCCTGGCCTTTTCCAATACCAAGACCGCCCTCGCCCACTCCATCTCCTACGAAATGACCTTGCACCACGGCTTGCCCCACGGCATCGCCTGCTCCTTCACCTTACCGCTGGTGCTCGGCCTGGCATGGGGACATGACGCCGCGCGGGACCGCACCCTGCAACGGGTATTCGGTACCGACCTGCATCAGGCCCAGGCGCAGTTGCGCGACTTCCTCCACAGCCTGGACGTAAAGACCGAGTTCGCCGACTACGGCGTGAATGCCAGCGAGGCCGAGGCGATGATCCGCTTCGCCCTGCAAGGCGCACGCGGCAAGAACTTCATCGGTGCGCAAGCGGCCTAGACTCATCGTAATTCAGTCGTTTCCTGTTGCACCTATCAAGAGTGCCCCCCTGCGGCTGCGGTCGCCGGGGCGAATAACAATAAGGAAAACATCATGAATCGTGCACACGTGCTGCCTGTTCCTGCCGTCCGTACCTCATCGTTCCGCGTTGCCCAGTGGCGCATGCTGCTGGCCGCGATGTTTTGTTATCTGTTTTTCTACACCGGTCGCCAGACTTTCGGGTTTGCGATCCCCGGGATCCAGGCCGAGTTCGGCCTGACCAAGGAAACCCTCGGCTGGGCCTCGGCCGCGATGCTCTGGGCCTATGCGATTGGCCAGGCCATCAACGGCAACCTCGCCGACAAATTCGGCGGGCGCCGCATCATGACCCTCGGCGCGGTGCTGTCCTGCGGGGCCAACTGGGTCACCAGTTTCGCCAGCGGCTTTGCCGGGTTGATCCTGCCATGGGGCATCAACGGTTACTTCCAGGCCCTCGGTTGGGCACCCGGCAGCCGGCTGATTTCCAATTGGTGGAGCGCCGGCGAACGCGGCAAGGTGTATGGCTTTTATGTATTCGCCGCCGGATGCGCCTCAGTCCTGTCGTACGTGACCTCGATCGTGGTGCTGGAAGTGTTCCAACTGGAATGGCGCTGGATCTTCCGCCTGCCGGTGCTGTTGATGTTGGCGGGCGGCATCATTTTCTACCTGGTCGCCCGCGAACGGCCTCAGGACCTGGGCTTTGAACCGTTGGCCGATACCGGCGTGGCCAATGCCGAAGACAAGAATCATGAAGTGGCCCACGGCGAAGTCGAAACCTCGGCGCAGCGCTACAAGGCGGTACTGAAAAACCCCCGACTGATCATCGCCGCCCTCTCCCTGGGCTTCCAGAACGCCGCCCGCTACGGCCTGATCGTCTGGGTGCCGGTGCATTTCCTGGGCGCCAACTGGAAAAGCGGCGACAGCATGATCGACCCCAAGTGGATCACCGTGGCCCTGCCGGTGGGCATGGCCATCGGCGCCCTGAGCAACGGCTGGGTCTCGGACAAGTTGTTCGGCTCCAAACGCTACCTGGCGATCATGCTGTACATGTTCCTCGGCGCCGCCACCAGCCTGTGGATGTGGAGCCTGCCGCCCCACAGCGCAATCGGCCTGGTCGCATTGTTCCTTTGCGGGTTCTTCGTGTACGGCCCGGCCTCGAGTTTCTGGGCGCTGTGCCCGGATCTGGTGGGCGCCAAGCGTGCGGGTACGGCCACGGGCGTGATGAACTTCTCATCCTATCTGTTCGCCGGCCTGGCGGAACCGCTGATCGGCAGTATGCTCGACAGTACCGGCAATACCTCGCTGATCTTCATCGTCGTGACCTCGGCCTGCCTGTGCAGCGCGGTGGTGGCGTTGTTTATCCGACGTTGATGACCGGCCCGGCGGACCTCAGGAACAGGACTTTTTATGTACCAGTACCACAAGTGGCTGCGCTCGTTTCATGCAGTGGCGAAGACCGGCAGTTTCACCCTCGCCGCCGAGTACCTGAGCGTCGGCCAGCCGACGGTCAGCGAGCAGGTCAATGGGCTGGAGAAGCAGTTCTCGGTGGAGCTGTTCCACCGTCGCGGGCGGTTTATCGAGATGAGCGCGGCCGGGCACGCCCTTTATGGAATCACCCAAGGGCTGTTCGGCCAGGAGGATGAAGCCATGCAACTGTTGCAGAGTTTCAAGCAGCGCAAGACCGGGCTGCTGCGCCTGGGCGCAGTGTCGCCGCCGATCGCGATGAACCTGACCTACGAGCTTATGCAGCGCCACCCGGACATCGAACTGGAGACCTCGTTTTCCCCGGAAAAGGAAACCCTGGACCGACTCTTCAACTTCGATATCGACGTGGCGATCCTGGCCCTCTCGGAATTCGACCAGCGCTTCGATACCCAGCTTTACCGGCGCTATCCGATCATTGCAGTGGTACGCGATGACCATCCATGGGCCCAACAGAAAGAGGTGCACGTGGAACAGATCAGCCGCGAAAAGTGGGTGATGCGCGAGAAAAGCTCACGCACCCGGCAACTGGTGGAAGAAAGCTGCAAGCGCCAGGGCGTCGCCGTGAACTGCGTAATGCAGTTGAACAGTCGCGAAGCCATCGTGCATGCGATCACCAAGGGCATCGGCATCGGTTTTGTGTCCGCTGTGGAATACGCCGAAACCCCGGGCACCACGCCAATCACCTTCGTCGACCACCCGTTTTTCATCGACTACCACCTGTGTTGCCTGGGCATCCGGCGCAACCGACCGATGATCGCGGAGTTGTTCGAGGCCAGTCCAATCCCGGTCACCTGATCGCCTTACCCGTTTAAACCCTCACCAGGTACTTACCTCTTCTTCTACAGAGGGACGGCCTGCTCACACCTGAAAAATGGAGACTTGCCATGAACTACCAACAACCTTCCCAGCTGCAAGCCGTGGTCCTGGATTGGGCCGGAACCGTCGTCGATTTCGGCTCCTTCGCCCCCACGCAGATTTTTGTCGAGGCATTCGGCGAATTCGGCGTCGCCGTATCCCTGGAAGAAGCGCGCGGCCCGATGGGCATGGGCAAGTGGGACCACATCCGCACCTTGTGCAACCTGCCGCAGATTGCCGAGCGTTATCGGGCGGTGTTCGATCGCTTGCCGACAGACGCGGATGTCACCGCACTGTATGAACGCTTCATGCCGTTGCAGATCGAGAAAATCGCGTTGCATTCGGCAGTCATTCCCGGGGCCCTTGAGGCGATCAACACCCTGCGCGGCCAGGGTTTGAAGATTGGCTCCTGCTCCGGGTACCCGGCGGTGGTGATGGCCAAGGTGGTCGAGCTGGCGCGGCAGAATGGCTACGTCGCCGACCACGTGGTGGCGACCGATGAGGTGCCCAATGGGCGTCCACATCCGGCGCAGGCCTTGGCCAACGTGATTGCGTTGGGCATCAATGATGTGGCCGCGTGCGTGAAAGTCGACGACACCTGGCCCGGGATTCTGGAAGGCCGCAGCGCAGGCATGTGGACAGTCGCGCTGACCTGCTCCGGCAATGCGCTGGGTTTGACCTACGAGCAATACAAGGCCCTGCCCGCTGATGAGCTGGTGCTGGAGCGTGCACGTATTACCCGGATGTTCGAAGGCTCACGGCCACATTACCTGATCGACACCATTGTCGAACTGCCCGCGGTGATCGAAGACATCAATGCGCGTCTGGCGCGCGGGGAAACACCGCAGGGTTCTTGAAGAGGCAACGGGGCGCGACAACGGCGCTGGGATTAACCCCGTATATCGGCAGGAAAAAATTGCGGCAACGTGCAGTCATTCTCGCCTGCGATGCATAAGCTGCTGTCGGGGTCCATGTAGTCCTTGTAGGAGCCTTGGCCGATAAATGCGGCACTGTCGCCATGGCAGTTGGCTCCGTCCGCGCCTTCGTCTGCGCAATACGCAGGCTTACCATCAAACTGGAAAATGATGACCTGATCCGTACCTGGGTTACCGGCGACGGTGTTGCTCGCAAACTGACGAGCAGGTGCGGATGGGGTCACGGCGGCCGGTGCGTTGCGAGCCTTCTCGCGAGCATCGATTTCAGCAACCATCACGTCGAACCGGCCATTCATGCGCTGCACTGACTCACGACCGGCTTTACCCGACTTCTCGAACAGCGCCCAAAGATGAAGCTCGTCATTCGGACCATCGTTCATTGTGAGTGTGTGTTTGCCGTCGGTGATCTGCAGTGCGAGCAAACCGTTGACCTGTGCGGTGCTGCGCAAGAACCGCTTCGGAATGACCGTGAACACCAGCTTGAGTTGCCGACCGTTGCCCGCATCGGCCGAAGCTTCAACCAACTTCAGCCCGGTTGCCTGTTCAACACGCGTGGCTTCTGGCGTTTGCAAGTACTCGAACTTGATGTTGGAAAGGCTCTTGTTGTCTTCGAGCGCGTCTTCAAGTTCCATCGACATATCGATATCGGTGCGGGCCAACAGGTTGTGCACACGCTCGGGATCCTGCCCGCGGATACCGGTGAAGGGGATGATTTCGTCAGGAGTCAGTTCTTCAACGGCATTGATAGCGTTGTTGGAGAACACGTAAAACGGCAGGTAGAACACCATCGAAATAATGGTGAGGGTGAGCCAGATTCGAAAAAGCGTTCGCATAGTCATCCTTGAGAATTGAGCGGGAAGAGATATCCGCAAACAACAAAGAAGTCATTATGCCATCATTGGGCACCACAGGGTTGCCAACCATTCCAGCCCTGTCTTTCATTGATTTCATGGAATAAATGCAATGAATCTCCAAACTGATGTTTTCAACGCCCTTACCGACTGCGCCCTTGTTGACAACGAGCCTGTGGCAGTCATGTCGCCTTACATCACCGGGAAAACGCTGCGCAGCTTTCTAAAGAATAGAGGGCCAGCAAAAATTTACACCCTGTTTCACCCGGAGCTGTTTGCAAGCAACAGCTCCGACCTGAAAACCCTCAAAGGCCTTTTGACAGACCAGCATGAGATCTATCAGGTCGCCCAACTGCACGCGAAGGTAATCGTGGTGGGCAACAGAATGGCGACGCTGGGCAGCCAAAACTTCACGACAAACGGCCAGAGAAACAAAGAGCTGAGCATTTCCACCGAGCAACGAACCAAGATAACCGCCATCAAGAAGCAAATCGACCAATGGCAGGTCGGCGCAACGCCTGTGACAAAAGAGCGAATCAAGGCGATGGAAGCCGCGGTGGTAAGCCTGAAGGCCAAATACCAGGACTATAAAAAAGCCTGCGCTGACGTCGCCGATGCTTTTGAAAAGACCGACAACGCGCAGTCCGCCAAAGACGACATCAGCAGTGTCATCGTCAAGTCCATCGCAAAACTTCGCAGTTCGGCGCCCCTTTCTGCCCAAGTGAAAGTCGTTAACTTCAACGATGAAGGTAAAGCAAAACTGTCGCTCTATCCGCCTAAGGACCAGAGTTTCCTGGAGTGGAAAATCGATTCAGAACCCTATTCGCTCGAACCCAAGCAACGCTATTTTTGCGTGCTAGACAGCCAGAAACTTGGGTGGGCAAGGATCAATAAGACACGAATTACTTTCGTCGCCGATGACGTGGTACTGGACGTCGGAGATTTCCCGCTACGCCCGGACTGGAAGATTCATGTGTCGGCCAAACCCAAGGCACGCCGGTACAAAAATGGGCAATCCAACTTGATGCTGAACATCTGCAACGCACAAGACAAAGGGCTTTGTTGCGTCTATATGCGGTTTGACTTCGATTCCGCGCACTCTTTTGCACCTGTGGCTTTTATAGGCGATAACCGCAGCGCTCAAAAAGCTACAGCCAAGGAGCAAGCACAAAGCAAAGCCTGGATACGCGAACACCAGGACCAGTTCGACAAAGAAATCATCAACGTAATTACGACGCCATTCAGGTTTGAAGAGGCATACACCGGTAAACGAGGGGAGTTTTTCGGCAAGCCACAATCCGTCAACACCGTAGAACTGAAGCTTTATCACGACCAGCCATTCCTGGCAGTGAGCGCGGTGGGAAAACGACAGAAATCCTGATTGATTTCGCAGGCTGGGGACGACCACCATTATCGGGGTGCGTCCCGTCAATCCAGTAACGCTGCATCTTTGAGCAACGCGTAGAGCCCTTCCGGCACCAATGGCGACTGCGCAGTAAAGCTTGAACTGTCCTTCCAACTCACCTTGAACGCAAAACCGTTGCTTTCGGCACCGTCGAGGTACGGTTGCTCGTACAGGCTCTGGTCCGCAAATTGGCCATCGTAGACCTGGACGATCTCGTGCCCGGGGTTGCCGTCGTAGGTGAAGATACTTTCAAGCGTGCCGAGCAGCCGCAGGCTGTGAATAGGCTGCGCCAGTTCTTCCTGCACTTCTCGTACGATCGCCTCGGCGCTGTGTTCACCGAATTCGATGCCGCCACCGATGGGACGAAATACTGTCTGCTGTTTCACCGCATCCTGGAATTCGTGAACCAGAATTCGGCCGTTGCGGTGGAAGATGCAGAGCGCGAGCGCCCGGATATGCGGTGCGACCATGGAGTGAAATCCTTGTCTTGGGATCGGTGTTTATTGCGCCTGAAAGGTCGCAAGGTACGCCAGCAAGTTGTCGATCTTCTCCTGATCGCTGATCCCCCAGAAAATCATCCGGGTGCCGCTCACCACCTTTTTCGGTGCCTCGATATAGGCGGCCAGCTTGTCCCGCGTCCAGACCACGCCTGAATTCCTCATCGCATCTGAATACTGGTAATCAGTGGTGGTGCCAGCCGGCCGGCCAATAATGCCGTTGAGCTGCGGCCCGAAACCGCCCCGGGCGTTCTCACCGACGCTATGGCAACCGCCGCAGGTTTTGCTGAACAGCTTTCCACCGGCTTCGGCATCGCCTTCTGCGACGGCCTGGAGACTGAAGGCCCCACCGATGAAGGCAATGGCCAGTAACGCGGCGTATTTCATGAATGGCTCCCCACAGGTCGTTCGCCCAACCGCTGCACCAGACGCACCAGATAGCCATCCGGGTCTTGCACGATGAATTGCCGTTGGCCCGCCTCCACGTCACCCGCCCGATACCAGACGTCTTCGACCTCGCGGAACAGCGGCCAGCAGATGGCAGCCAGACGCTGCAAGACAGGCGCCACGGCAGGCACATCGATTTGCAGGTTGATGCCTCGTCCCAGAGGTTTTTCCAGCGGTGCGGTCAACCACTGGCCGGCATCCGGATCGTATTGCTCCAGCATGATTTGCGCGCCTTGCAGGTCGAGGTAGGCAAAGCCTTCTTCGGGGCGCTGATAGGCGATGTCGAATCCCAACTGAGTGACCCAGAAGTCGAGGCTGCTCGTGAGGGCCGTCACGATGAGTTCGGGGACGAGGGGGTTTCGGATAAACATGAGAATCCTTGGGGTGGCTTTTACTTAACACGCGACAACTTGCCACGACATGGCACAGCGACTGCCCGGCGCAAAACCGTGACGATACTCCTCACGCAGAGCCTCTGCCAAACGGTGACCCGGCGCCAGGGCAAGCGCTTGCTGAAATCCCAGCCACTGGTAAAACGGGGCATTCCAGGGCACATCGCCAAATGTGGTCAAGGTGACTGCCCGCAACTGGCGCAATCATGCCTCACTCATCACGGCTTCATCGCGCAGCGCATCGTGGCGGATGCCTCACACGGTTAGCAAGCGGGGCGCCCTGCCCTGTCGCAACTTAAAGCTAACCAAATGACCACCCATCGCAAAAAATACATTCAATCGAACCTAATCAACGGCGCCTCACTCCACCTTACTTAACCCGGATGGTGGAGTAAGGATCATGGCTCAGCCATCGATATTGGTGCTGGAAGACGACGAAATCATTCGCTCGTTGATGGTGGATGTACTGGAGGATTTCGGTGCAGTCGTGACGTCATTTCCCTCAGCAGACGAAGGGATGATTTTTCTTGAGCGCACCAGTGACCCGGTGGACCTGATTGTCAGCGATATCCAGATGCCCGGCCTGCTCAATGGCTACGACTTGAGCAAGGTGGTCGCCCATCGCTGGCCGTCACTGCCCGTGCTGCTGACCTCGGGTAACACCGCCATGGCGTCACAGCTGGGCAGCACCGTGCGGTTCTTGCCCAAACCGTGGAGTGCGGAGCGCCTGCTCGACTGCGTGCAATCGGCTTTGCTAAAGGGCCCGCCCTTGCACTGATAGCGTCGCGATATCAACTGCAGCGAACTTCGCGGCAGCTCCTGCGGTCAGTTGTTACGCAACCCTACATGGCCAGCAGGCCCCCAGTTCGAGTTTACTGAATGCATTCACAGGTCCATGACGTTGGTGCGCCCCCCGTACTTGAAGCCTTGCGCTCGGGTACAGCTTTACTGCACGTCGCCCTGGAAAAACGCTTGCCGTTTTTCTCTCCGCAACTGGATGATAATGGCTACAGACGCCTGCTTCAGGCGTACTACGGGTTCTACAGCCCTCTGGAAGCAGCGTTGTACGACAGTGGCCTGATCCCCGAGGGATTCGATCAGGTGCTGCGCCTGAAAACGCCCACCTTGTTGACCGATCTCCACGCCCTTGGCCTGGATGAACCGGCCATCGCCGCCCTTCCCCACTGCTCGTCGCTACCGCCTCTGGACACGCCTGCTGCCTGCCTCGGCGCGCTGTATGTGGTGGAAGGCGCCACCCTGGGCGGGCAAATCCTGCGCAGGGAAATGGCCCAGCGCCTAGGACTGGACGCCGACAACGGTGGCGCGTTTCTCAATGTGTATGGCGCCGAAACCGGTCGGCGCTGGAAAGATTTTCTCGACTACCTGAACCATGTGCCCCTCGACGCGCACGCCAAACTGCGCGCGGTGAATGCTGCCCGCTCAACATTCAGCTGCTTCGAGCAATGGCTCGACAGCCAGGAGGTACTGCTATGAAACCCGAAGATTTTGAAGAACTGCTTGCCAACTGTGCCGACGAACCCATCCGCTTCCCGGGGGCCATCCAGCCTCACGGGGCGCTGCTGACCTTGTCCGAGCCCGACCTGCATATCATGCAGGTCAGTGCCAACGTGGCCGAGCTGTTCAATCATTCGCCGGAATCCCTGCTGGGCCAGCCACTGCACACATTGATCGGCACAGAACATGCCGAAGCGGTCCAGGCGATGGTTACGCAAAACAGCTTCTTCGACGCTCCGCCGCTGCACATGAACCTCAACGGTGGCGAGTTCGAAGGGTTGCTGCACCGCCATCAGGAGGTGCTGGTGCTGGAGTTCGAGCCACGGCTCAAGGACTTCCAGCCACGGGCACTCAATGGCCGAACCAGCAACCTGGGCAAGATGCTGCAACGCCTGCAGTCGGCGAAAACCCTGCAAGCCTTGTATGAAATCAGCGTCAACGAAATCCAGGCCATGACCGGCTACGACCGGGTGCTGATTTATCGCTTCGAGGAAGAAGGCCACGGCCAGGTGATCGCCGAAGCGTCCGCACCGTCCATGGAACTGTTCAACGGCCTGTTCTTCCCCGCCTCCGACATCCCCGAACAAGCCCGGGAGCTGTACCGCACCAACTGGCTGCGGATCATCCCGAATGCCGATTATGAAGCGGTGCCCCTGGTGCCCAGGTTGCGCCCGGACACCGGCCAACCTTTGGACCTGAGCTTCGCTACCCTGCGCAGCGTGTCGCCGATCCACTGCCAGTACATGCAGAACATGGGCGTGCTGTCGTCCATGAGCATTTCCCTGATGGCCGGCGACAAACTGTGGGGCTTGATCAGTTGTGGCAATCGCCAGCCACTGTTGGTACCGAATGATTTGCGCACCGCCTGCCAGACCATTGGCCAGGTGCTGTCCTTGCAGATCAGCGCCATGGAGGCCCTGGACCTGAGCCGCCAGCGCGAAGAAAAGGTCGCGGCCCTGGCCCTGCTCAACCAGGCCATGCAGGCGTCGCCGGCGAACGTCTTCGACGGCCTGGCGCAACGTCCGCAACTGCTGATGGACCTGACCCTGGCGGGCGGCGTGGCGATCATCGAAGACAAACAACTGCACCGCTACGGTAACTGCCCGGAACCCGGACAAATTCGCGCCCTGCACAAGTGGCTGCAAGAGACTGGGCAGCCGGTATTCGCCAGCCATAACCTGGCCTCGGTGTACCCGCCAGCGGCTGACTATCAGCACGTCGCCAGTGGCGTGCTGGCCATGAGTTTGCCCAAACCGGTGGACAACGGCGTGCTGTGGTTTCGCCCTGAAGTGAAGGAAAACATCAACTGGAGTGGCGACCCGAATAAGCCATTGGACCTGGAAAGCACCGACGCTGGCCTGCACCTTCGCCCACGTACCTCGTTTGAAATCTGGAAGGTGGAAATGGCAGGCATTTCCACCAAGTGGAGCCATGGCGACCGCTTCGCCGCCAACGACCTGCGCCGCTCGGCCCTGGAAAATGACCTGGCCCGCCAGGTGCTGCGCGAACAGCAAGCCGTGCGCGCCCGGGATGAACTGGTGGCGGTGGTTTCCCACGACCTGCGCAACCCGATGACGGTCATTTCGATGCTCTGCGGCATGATGCAAAAAGCCTTCAGCTCCGATGGCCCACACACCTCGCGGCGGATTTCCTCGGCCATCGACACCATGCAGCAAGCCGCAGCGCGTATGAATGTGCTGCTGGAGGATTTGCTCGACACCTCGAAGATCGAAGCCGGGCGTTATACCGTCAAGCCGGTGGCCCTGGACGTGAGCCAGATGTTCGAAGAGGCCTATTCATTGCTGGCGCCCCTGGCGATGGAAAAGGGTATCGACTTGTCCTTCAACGCCGAGCCCGGACTGCAAATCAACGCCGACCCGGAGCGCCTGTTCCAGGTGCTGTCGAACCTGATCGGCAACGCCATCAAGTTCACACCACGCCAGGGCAATATCGGCATCAGCGCCATGAGTACCAGCGAAGAGATTGTGTTTTCGGTGCGTGATTCCGGCGAAGGGATTGCCCCGGATGAGTTGCCTCATGTGTTTGATCGCTACTGGACCCAAGCCGAAAACAATCCCACCGGCAGCGGCCTTGGGCTGTACATCACCCAGGGCATCGTCCAGGCGCATGGCGGGCGGATCGAGGCTGAAAGTGAGTTGGGCCGAGGCAGTGAGTTTCGGTTTACGGTGCCCAAGCCGGCTTGAAACCACCCATCAATTGAGATGGCGAAGCAAATGGAAACCCGATGGCCCGGAACGTTGGACCGGGCCAAGGCCACTGATCAGGACGCACTCAGCGGGAGTTGAATGCACACACTTCACACCCTATCCAGTGAGAGAAAAACCCATGATCTTTCCAACCATTGGCGGCGCTTTCCATATCCAAACCATCCATCAACCCACTCAATCGCCTCAACCCACTCAACCCGTTCAGCCTGTTCAGCCGGCCCCCAAACCAAACGATGAGCCCTCGCGTAATAGCTCCAACCAACAAAATTCCAAGTCGAATGACGGTAATCTGACCGGCCTGGGAAAAGGCTATCTGCCATGACCGTTTAAGCCTTCCTAAACCGGCAATACCACCACGGCGGCCAACCCGCCGCACGGGCGATTTTCCAGGGTCAGCGTCCCACCGTGTTCCAGCACAATCGCCCGTGCAGTGGAGAGCCCCAAACCGACCCCGCCCGTACTTTTGTTGCGTGAACCTTCCAGGCGAAAAAACGGCAGGAACACCTGTTCGTGCTGCTCCTGCGGAATGCCGGGGCCACGGTCGAGCACCCGCACCGTCACCTGTCCAGGGCTGTGTTGCAGTTCGATTTCCGGTGCGAGCCCATAGTGGATCGCATTGTCCATCAGATTGGTCATCACCCGTTTAAGCCCCAGCGGCCGGCCGAAATAAACCAGCCGCGGCGGGCCGTTGAAGGTGATGTCGATGGACTGGTCGCGGTAGTCGTCGATCAGCGTTTGCAGCAACTCGGCCAAGTCCAGTTGGGTCGCCTGCTCCAGGCGCGCGTCGTCGCGAAAAAACTCCAGAGCGGTGTTGATCATCGCCTGCATCTCGTCGACATCCCGGAACAGGCGGTGCTGCTGGTCGGCATCCTCGATAAATTCGCCCCGCAGGCGCAGGCGGGTCAGCGGTGCACGCAGGTCGTGGGAAATCGCCGCGAGCATCTGGGTGCGGTCCTGGATGAAGTGCTGCAACTGCGCCTGCATGCCGTTGAACGCGAGAATCGCCTGGCGGATTTCATGTGGCCCGACCGGTTCGATGGGTGGCGCACGAAAGTCGGCGCCGAAACGTCGTACACCCTGGGCAAAATGTTGCAGCGGACGGGCCAAACGCCGGGTGGCAATCAACGTGACCAGCGCGGTGGAGATCAGCACCAGCATCAGCACCACAAGGCTTCGCGGGCCTTCCGCCAGGCCCCAACTGCGGGACGGCGCGCTGAACATCAGCCAGGACTGGTCAACCAGTTGCACCACCAGGGCATAGTGCCCGCCGGGGCCTGGCCAATCAGATGGCTCATAGGCCTCCATTCGCCGTTCCGGCCCCTTGAGCAGCTGTTTGAACACCTGATCGGAATGAAAACCCGGGTCATCCAGAATCGGCGCATCAATCCCCCCACGGGTGGCCGACCAACTCACGTTGAAACTGTCGTCGCCCACCGCCTGCGTCAGTTGTGGCCGCTGGGAAGGCTCTGCGGCTTCGATCATCCGCACGATCACCGCGACTTTTTCCAACAGGCCGGTTTCACCCAACGGCGGCCTGGCCCAAACGCCCGCCAGTTGTACAAACAGCGCGTTGAAGGCCAGTGCGGTGAGCATCGCAATCAGGATAGTCAGGGCAATCCAGCGGGCCACGGTGTCCCGGGGTTTGAAGCGCGTCATGAGCGGGTCACCGCGACGGTGAACTGGTAACCACCGTTACGCACCGTGCGAATCATCGCCGGGCGCTTGGTGTCGAACTCCAGCTTGCGTCGCAGGCGGCTGACCTGCACGTCGATGCTGCGGTCGAACGCGTCGTGGCTATGGCCCCGCGCCAGGTTCAGTAATTGCTCGCGGGTCAGTACGCGCTGAGGGTGTTCGACGAACACCAGCAGCAGGTCGAACTCCCCGGACGACAACGGGATCATCACCTGGTCCGGCGAACGCAACTCCCGGCGTGTCAGGTCCAGTTGCCAACCGGCGAAGCGAATCAGCGGGCGAGACGCATCACCCAACATCGGCCGGCTCTCACCCGCCCTACGCAGCACGGCGCGCACCCGAGCGAGTAATTCACGGGCGTCGAACGGTTTGCTCAGGTAGTCATCGGCGCCCATTTCCAGGCCCACCACGCGATCACTCAACTCGCCCATGGCGGTCAGCATGATCACCGGTGTTGCGTATTGCTGGCGCAGGCGTTGGCACAGCAACAGGCCGTTATCCCCTGGCAGCATCAGGTCCAGGATGATCAGGTCGGCAGGCATGCGCTCCATGGCCGCCCACAGGTCGGAGCCATTGGCGGCGGTCTCGACCGTGTAGCCATGTTGCAGAAAAAATTTCTTCAGCAGGGCGAGGACCTCAAGGTCATCGTCCACGATTAAAAGATGGCTCACCGGTGGGCATCACTTGGTCTTGTCGATGCGCCATCTAAAACCATTCGAGGCGGCTCGTCATATATTTCAATCGTGCAATAAAGCGTCAACGGCGCAATAAAGCAGACATCTTTGCGCAAGCCCCGAATGCCAGCATCGGCCTCCTTTTTCCGGAGACTGTGCTTATGCGCTCGCTGACGTATCCCCAGCACCTGGCTCGCCAGGCCGTGCTGTTGCTGACCGTGTCTTACCTGACAGGCTGCGCAAGCCCGGCCAACGTGGCGAGTACCACACGCTGCGCACAGGTTTCCTACCCGGTGTATGACCCTGCCGAGCCGGTCAACCGGGGCGTCTTCGCCTTCAACCGCGCGGTGGATGACTTCGCCCTGGCACCTGTAGCCCGCGGCTACCGATACATGCCGGATTTTTTCCAGCAGGGTGTGCATAACTTCGCCAGCAACTTCAGCGAGCCCAAGGTGTTCATCAACGACCTGCTGCAAGGCAACCCCCGGCGCTCGATTAACACCCTGGGACGGTTTGCGGTGAACACCACCGTGGGGATCGTCGGGTTGATTGATGTTTCGGACCCGCTGGGCATTCCTCGCCACACCGCCGACTTCGGCCAGACCTTTGGCGTGTGGGGGATTGGCAACGGGCCGATCGTCGAACTGCCATTGCTGGGCACCGGCAACAGCCGCGATGCGGCGGGCAAAGTCTTGAGCTTCCTGGTGGCACCGCTGGGCGACAGCGATACCGTGCAAACCCTGGGCACCATCAGCCTGGTGGGCGGCACCGTGGATACGCGCGCTTCGTTGCTGCCGTTGACCGACAGCCTGCAAAAGTTGCCGGACTACTACAGCGCCTTGCGTAATGTGGTGGCCGAACACCGCGCGGCCTTTGTGCTGGAGGGCAAGCAGGGGGCGACGTCACCCCGTGCCGATGAGTGCGCGAAGGGAGCCGGCGATGATTTCTGATTCAGGCTCACTGGTGCTAAAGCACCATGTACGTAAACGCGGGACCAACGCCCTGCTCTGCCGGGAAACACGCTTGCAACTCTCTGGTGACCAGAATCGGCTGATCCTCAGTCGCTATGTCGAACACTACAGCCCACAAGGCATGCGCTGGGTTGAGCGCCAACACAGCGTGGCGCTGGCCGACGTCATGCGCTGGCTGATTACCTTGGGAGAAACATCAGTCACGACCCATGAACCCCGTAAGACGGTGGACCTGATAACGTCATAATTTGACGTGAGACGTTTATAGCGAGGCAACCGGGGGATGGGTAGTTTCTCGCTCTCCTTGATAGCGCTGGTTATCAAGGGAGACCCCTCTATTTTGAAAAAAGGAAAATTGCCATGATCAATGCTATGAACGGCCCCTTCGCACAATTGCACACACTTCCTGCACAAACCGAACAACCTGCACCGGTGCGCAACAAGCGAAGCCTTGAGCCATTTGCCGAAGAGAGAAACACCCTTGACCACATCGGCGCCTCTGCCAGCGACCGGGGTCGTAATAACTCCGGAGGCCTGGACAGCCTAGGCCGCGGCAACCTGCTTTAATTAGACCTGGCCGGAGGGCGGCACCGCCGCCCTCTCACGTTGTTTCTCCTTAACAAAACACTGACATCCACTGCGCTACCCTTCGCGCTTTAACCTTGCCCTGAGCCGCTGCCTTGATGCCTCACCCCGACACACTTCCTGCTGTACTCGCCGGCCCGTTGCTGCGACGCCTGGAGCCCCGGCGCCTGCTGATGTGGCTGGTGGGAAGTCGTGCCCTGGCATTGACCCTGAGGCTGCAACCCGCCCAAGGCGAGAGGCTGGATATCGAACTGGACGCCAGCCGTTGCCAGGTCGTGCCTGTCGGGCGCCAGGCCTTTATCCACTTGATCGACGTGCCGCTGGCCGACGCCCTGCCCCAGGACGTGAGCATCGGCTACGACCTGCTGGTAAACGGAGCCGGCATCGCCGAGTGGGCACCGCACCTGCTCTACCCGGGCGCCCAAACCCCGAACTTCGTCCTGCACAGCCGCATCCACCAATTGGTACACGGCTCATGCCGTAAGCCCCACCACCGTGCCGAAGAAGGTTTGCTGTGTGTTGACCGACTGCTGGCCGAGTCGACCACGGTCGAAGAACGCCCAGCCTTGTTGATGATGAGCGGCGACCAGGTCTATGCCGACGATGTCGCCGGGCCAATGTTGCGCGCCATTCATGCGCTGATCACACGCCTCGGCCTGTTCGACGAACACCTCGACGGTGCCGTCGTCGACAACAGCGCTGCACTCTATGAGCATGCCGCCAGCTACTACCATCGAGCCGATCTGTTGCCCGCCCTGGAGAGCAACGAGACCCTGCGCGAGCGGTTTTTTGGTGGCGTGAAGAAGCCGATTTTCACCAGCAGCAGCGCCGACAACCACCTTGTAACCTTCGCCGAAGTCATGGCGATGTACTTGCTCGCCTGGTCACCCGTGTCATGGGGCCTGATCAACCCGCAAGCGCCGCAACTGCGCGCCGAAGGGCACGTACGCTACGCCCACGAGCAAGTGCAGATCGACAAGTTTCGGGACGGCCTGGGTGGCGTGGCCAGGGTTATGGCCCACCTTTCGTGCCTGATGATCTTCGATGATCATGACATCACCGACGACTGGAACCTCAGCGCCCAATGGGAAGAAACGGCCTACGGCCATCCGTTCTCCAAGCGCATCATCGGCAACGCGCTGCTGGCTTACATGCTGTGCCAGGGCTGGGGCAATAACCCGGATGTGTTTCACACAGTAATAGGCAAAACCCTGGCCCTGACCACGCAAACCCATGGCAACTACCTGGATGCTGATGCGCAGGATGAGCTGGTAGACGAACTGCTGAAATTCCAGCAATGGCATTACGTGCTGCCCACCACGCCCGCGCTGGTAGTACTCGACACCCGCACCCGACGCTGGCGCAGTGAGTTCAACCTCAAGCAACCGTCCGGCCTGCTGGACTGGGAAGCCTTGAGCGAACTGCAACAGGAACTGCTGGACCACCCTTCGGCGATCATCGTGTCACCGGCGCCGATCTTCGGCGTCAAGCTGATTGAGACCGTGCAGAAAGCCTTCAGCTGGTGCGGCTACCCGCTGCTGGTAGACGCGGAAAACTGGATGGCCCATCGCGGCGCGGCGCAGGTGATCCTCAACATCTTTCGCCATTCCCGCACCCCGGGCAATTACGTGATCCTGTCCGGAGACGTGCACTACTCGTTCGTCTACGAAGTGCTGATCCGCCACCGCAACGCCGGCCCGAAGATCTGGCAGATCACCAGCAGCGGCATCAAGAACGAATTCCCACCGCGTCTGCTGGAATGGTTCGACCGCCTCAATCGCTGGCTCTACTCGCCCAGCTCGCCGTTGAACTGGCTGACACGACGCAGACCCATGCAGGTAGTGCCGCATATTCCGGAACACGCCGAGGCGGGTGAGCGGCTGTGGAACTCTGCAGGGATCGG
This sequence comes from Pseudomonas sp. ATCC PTA-122608, assembly GCF_001952855.1. Classification (GTDB taxonomy): domain Bacteria; phylum Pseudomonadota; class Gammaproteobacteria; order Pseudomonadales; family Pseudomonadaceae; genus Aquipseudomonas. The sequence goes on from NZ_LPNO01000052.1 coordinate 246,850, forward strand.
GCAGGTGTTTTTTAACCAGCAAGGGCAGCCTGAGGCGATCTATCAACACAATGCCAATGGTGCGCCGAAGACGAGGATGGTGCCGCCAAATTAAAGGCTGCCTCCTAACAAGTAGTGGCCTTGAGCCACACCCTCGACTAGACCAAAGCACCCCTTTCTAAGCGCCAAAGCGCCGTTGTACAGTACCGTCAGCCACGGAGTATCGGCGTCAACAGTAACTGGCCATGAGAGCCAGCCCCACGCAAGGAGTGCGCAATGGACGATACATCCGGCCAAGAACCCTCAAGGAGCGACTTTACCGACCTCAACGCCGACATGCTGCACGCCATCATGGAGCTGGTCAGCGATGGGATCTGGGACTGGAACGCCAACAGCGGGTTCGTCTACCGCAACCCCGGCTGGTACGAAATGCTCGGGTACGCCCATCACTCCCTGGAAAACAGCGTATTCACCTGGGAAAACGTGATTCATCCCGAGGACTACCCTCAGGTGATGGTGCTGTTCGATAACTACATCAACCGCCGCACCACTCACTATCAAGCCGAATACCGCTGCCGCAAGAAAGACGGCTCCTACTTGTGGATCGAAGACCGTGGCTACGTGATCTCACGGAACGACGACGGCTCGGTAGCACGCATGGTCGGCGCCCACCGCAGCATCCAGGCACGCAAACAGTCCATCGAACAGTTGGAACGGCGCAATCAATCCCTCGAAGCCCTGGTGGCCGAACGCACCCGCGAGCTGTCGCGGGTCAATCAACAACTGCAATTGCAACTGGATGAGAATCGCTCCCTGGCCGAACGCGACGCGTTGACCCACGTGGCCAATCGTTACCGCCTGGAGCGTGCCCTGCTGGAAGAATGCGATCGCGCCCAACGATTTCGCCTGCCGCTGTCGCTGATTGCCATGGACGTTGATGACTTTAAGCCGATCAACGACCAGCACGGCCACGCCGTCGGTGATGAAACCCTGGTGCATGTGGTGCAATGCCTGGAAGCCTGCTTGCGCCACGGCGACTTGCTGGCCCGCTGGGGCGGTGATGAGTTCATGGTGATTGTGCCCAAAAGCACGTTGGAAACCGCGCGGGAACTGGCCGAGCGGATGCGCTGTGTGCTCAAGGAGCTGCCCGCCGTGGGCAATTTCAAAGTAACGCTGAGCCTGGGCGTGGTGGAGCGGCGCAACGAAGAATCACCCACAAGCCTGATGGCCAGGGCCGATCAGGCGTTGTATCGCTCCAAGGCGGCGGGCAAGGACACCGTGTCTGAGTAAACCTTCAGCGAACCGGCGGCGCGTACTGGATGCCGCCGTTGCTCCACAGCGCATTCAGGCCACGCTTGATCTTCAGCACACTGCCCTGGCCGATGTTGCGCTCGAACACTTCGCTGTAGTTGCCCACTTGCTTGACGATCTGCACCACCCAGTCCTTGCGCAGTTTCAAGTCCTTGCCGTAGTCACCGTCTGCGCCCAGCAGACGGGCGACGTCCGGGTTCTTGGTGGACTTGGCCTGCTCTTCGACGTTCTGCGAGGTGATGCCCATTTCCTCGGCGTTGAGCATGGCGAACAACGTCCACTTGACGATGCTGAACCACTCGTCGTCGCCCTTGCGCACCAACGGGCCCAGCGGCTCCTTGGAAATGACTTCCGGTAACACCACGAATTCATCCGGGTGAGCCATCTTGATTCGCTGGGCGTACAGGCCCGACTGGTCGGTGGTCAGCACGTCGCAGCGGCCGGCCTCCAGGCCCTTGGCGCTTTCGTCGGCGGTGTCGAAGGTGATCGGCGTGTACTTCAGGCCGTTGGAGCGGAAGTAGTCCGAGACGTTCAGCTCGGTGGTGGTGCCGGCCTGGATGCAGATGGTCGCGCCGTCCAGGTCTTTGGCGCTCTTCACACCGAGCTTGGTGTTCACCAGAAAGCCGATGCCGTCGTAGTAGGTCACGCCGGTGAACACCATGCCCATGCCGGCGTCGCGGGAACTGGTCCAGGTGGTGTTGCGGGAAATCAGGTCGATCTCGCCAGACTGCAACGCGGTGAAGCGTTCCTTGGCGGTCAACTGGCTGAACTTCACTTTCGACGCGTCACCAAACAGCGCGGCGGCGACGGCGTGGCACACATCCACATCGATGCCGGTCATCTTGCCGTTGGCGTCCGGCACGCCAAAACCCGGTAAACCATCGCTGACCCCACACTGGATAAAACCCTTCTTCTGGATCGCATCCAGGGTCGCCCCCGCCTGCGCGCTCCCGGCCAACCCCAATACTGCGGCGGCGGTGAATGCCGCCAACGTGGACTTCATATTCTTCATGCAAGGCGCTCCCTGTCGGTCTTTATTATTCGGCGCCAAAAACCCGCGCCGTTTATAGTGTTGCCGTTCAGTATCAACGGCTTTACACCTTGGCCACAAACGACGTTTAGGCAAAGGCTCCTTCCGATTTGGAATGAACTCGGCTATTTGAAAGGATCTGCGATCCCGTGATTTCGAAACGCTTGACCCCTTCGATGACTGCCCTGCAGTGCTTCGAAGCAGCCGCCCGCCACTTGAGCTTCACCCGCGCCGCCGAAGAGCTGCACCTGACCCAGAGTGCGGTGAGCAAGCAAGTGGCGCAGCTGGAAGAGATGCTCTGCCACCCGTTATTCCAGCGGGTGCGCCAGCGTTTGTACCTGTCGCCGGCAGGCTCGCTGTACCTGGAGGAAGTGCGCAAGATCCTCAACCAGGTGGATATTTCCAGCCGCTACATCCTGACCTACGGCGGCGAAACCGAAGTGCTGCGCATCGCCACCCAGCCAACCTTCGGTGACCGCTGGCTGGTGCCCAAACTCAAGGATTTTGCCGCGCGCCATCCCAATATCCACCTGGACGTGCGCAACGAACTGGAGCCGTTCGACGTGTTGCAGGCCAAGGCCGACATCGCGTTCTTCTTCGGCCAGGGATCGTGGCCGGGAGCGACCTGCATCGAGTTGTTTCGCGAAGCCGTGGTACCGGTGTGCGCACCCGGGTTTGTTGCCGCAGGCAGCGACGCCTCGTCCCGCCACACGTTGCTGCAATGCACCTCGCGTCCCGAAGCCTGGCACGAGTGGTTTCTGGAACAAGGCCTGCATTCACAAAACAGCTACCACGGGCCGCGCTTCGACACGTTCTACATGTGCATTCGCGCGGCGCAATCGGGGTACGGCGTGGCGTTAGTGCCGCAGTATCTGGTGGCCGAGGAATTGGCGAACGGCAGCCTGATGATCCCTTGGGATTACGCGATGCCCAGCGCCGGCGCGCACTTTATCGCCCATGCCGAACATGCCGGGGGGATTCCAAAAGTGCAGGCGTTTTTGAGCTGGATGGTGGAGTACACCACAGCACATCCCGACTTTTAATAATGACCCGGCGACTTTATTTCGTTTGCGGGGCAAGGCGGCTCACGGCTTAGATAAAAGGACGCATCCTATTCTTGAGTCCCGGATCCATGAGCCGCGAAACCATCAGCCAGTCGATTTCCATCGTCCACCCCATCAGCCTCAGCCATGGCAAGAACGCCGAAGTCTGGGACACCACGGGCAAGCGCTACATCGATTTCGTCGGTGGCATTGGCGTACTCAACCTGGGCCATTGCCACCCGCGCGTGGTCGAGGCGATCCGCGAGCAGGCGACAAAGCTCACCCACTACGCCTTCAACGCCGCGCCTCACGCGCCCTACATCGAACTGATGGACCGCCTCACCGCGTTCATCCCGGTGGATTATCCGGTCAGTGGCATGCTCACCAACAGTGGTGCGGAGGCGGCGGAAAACGCCTTGAAAATTGTCCGGGGCGCGACGGGCCGCACGGCTGTCATTGCCTTTGACGGTGCCTTTCACGGACGCACCCTGGCCACCTTGAACCTCAATGGCAAGGTCGCGCCGTACAAACAAAAAGTCGGCGTACTGCCGGGGCCGGTGTTCCACCTGCCATTCCCCAGTCGCGACAACGGCGTAACCTGCGGCGAAGCGCTGAAGGCAATGGACCGCCTGTTCAGCGTGGAAATCGACGTCGACGACGTGGCCTGTTTCATCATCGAACCGGTGCAGGGCGAAGGGGGCTTCCTGACGCTGGACGTGGAATTCGCCCAGGCACTGCGCCGCTTTTGCGACGAGAAAAACATCCTGCTGATTGCCGATGAAATCCAGTCCGGCTTCGGCCGTACCGGCCAGCGTTTTGCGTTCTCACGCTTGGGCATCGAGCCTGACCTGATACTGCTGGGCAAAAGCATCGCCGGCGGTGTGCCGCTCGGCGCAGTAGTGGGTCGCAAAACGTTGCTCGACAACCTGCCCAAAGGCGGCCTGGGCGGCACCTATTCCGGCAACCCGATTGCCTGCGCGGCGGCGTTGGCGACCCTGGATGAAATGACGGATGAACACCTGAAAAGTTGGGGCACGCAGCAGGAAGAAGCCATCCTCAGCCGCTATGAATCATGGCGTTCGAAAAAGCTCTCGCCGTACCTCGGCCGCTTGACCGGCGTGGGCGCCATGCGTGGTATCGAACTGGCCAACGCCGACGGCAGCCCGGCACCACAACAACTGACCCAACTGCTGGCCCTGGCCCGCGACGCTGGTTTGCTGCTGATGCCCAGCGGCAAATCACGGCACATTATCCGCCTGCTGGCGCCGTTGACGATTGAGGCAGCGGTGCTGGAGGAAGGGTTGGATATTCTTGAGGAGTGTTTGGTGAAGTTGGCTTAGGTCAACCCACGACAACAAAACTGCAATTATTTTAGCTGTAACACTACAAAACAGCCAAAATAATTGCAGATCCATTGCTCACCAATAGTGCTATTATTCCTGCATATTCTTCTCGAAAGCGCCGGAATAATTGCACCCATGGCCAACAAAACCGCTCCGCTACTCCCTATGACCCAGCAATTGCTGGCGGACTTGGGCGAACGCCTGCGCTTGGCGCGCTTGCGTCGCAAGCTCACCGCCAAACAAGTGGCGGAGCGTGCCGGTATGTCACTCATGACCCTGCGTGCATTGGAGCGAGGCTCTACGGGAGTGACCATCGGCGCCTACCTGTCCGTATTGCAAGTGCTCGGGCTCGAACAGGATGTAGCCTCGATCGCTGAAACCGACACAGTAGGACGCCATCTGCAAGACGCCGCGCTTACAAACAAAAAGCAGGGGGCAACCAAGCCTCGCGTGAAGAAGGCTGCACACACGTCTTCTGTCAGCATCGCGCCCCCAGTCTCCCCCCAGGCACAAACGGCCTCGAAACTTTCGGCCCTGATCGTCAACCCCGTCAGCCGTTCCAGTGACGAGTCATCCAAGCCATGACCCGTATTCTCGTTTATGCCGACTGGGATGGGCTCGATCATGCCCGTCGCCTTGGCGTACTGCATGCGCGCCAAGGCGGTCCAAGTGAGTTGTTTGAGTTTGAATACGACCGTGAGGCGCTGGCTGATCCGCAGTTGGGCCTGACTCAACTTGACCCGCGCCTAGGCTTGTTCGAAGGCCCGCAGTTCCCCCCGCAAGGTCGCGATACCTTCGGTGTATTTGCCGACTCCAGCCCCGACCGATGGGGGCGCATGCTGATGAAGCGTCGGCTGGAACGCGATAAACGAACGGCAAGAGTTGCACCCCACACTCGGCTTATGGAGTCAGACTTCCTGTTGGGTGTACACGATACCTTCCGCGTCGGCGCGTTGCGTTTCAAGCAAGATGAGAACGGCCCCTTTCTGGACAATCAGGACAGCCTGGCGGCGCCGCCACTGATCAAACTGCGGGAACTGGAAGCAGCCAGCCGCGCCCTGGAAAACGATACCGACAATACCGCCGTCGAAGGCACCGACTGGCTGCGGATGTTGATCGCACCCGGCGGCTCGCTGGGTGGCGCACGCCCTAAAGCCAGCGTGGTCGACCCCGATGGGCATCTCTGGATTGCCAAGTTTCCGAGCCTGCGCGATGAGCACGATGTGGGAGCCTGGGAATACATCGTTGGGTCTCTCGCCGAGGGCTGCGGTCTGCGCGTCGCCCCCATGGATGCAGAACGCTATGCCAGCGAGCATCACTGCTTCAGGGTTAAACGTTTTGACCGGTCTGCTCAGGGGCGACGTTTGCATTTCGCCTCCGCCATGACCTTGACCGGGCATACCGATGGTGACGATGCCTCGACTGGCGTCAGCTACCTGGAACTTGCGCGGGTGTTGATCACGCAAGGCGCCGATACCCAAGCTGACTTGCGCGAACTGTGGTGTCGAATTCTGTTTAACGTGTTGGTTTCCAATACCGATGATCACTTGCGTAACCACGGCTTCCTGCTGGAACCGGGACGGGGATGGCGGCTCTCTCCTGCCTACGATATGAATCCCGACCGTTACGGTCATGGCCTGAAACTCAATATCAGCGAACATGACAACGCTATGGATCTGGAGTTGGTGCGATCAGTCGCCGGGATCTTCAGGGTGCCACTCCCGGAGGCCGACACGCTTATCGAACGTTTCAGGGGCGTTGTGAATCAGTGGCCAACGCTGGCCAATGCAGTGGGCATCTCAAGACGTGAGCAGGACGAAATGAGCCCCGCCTTCAAGTTGTCCAAAGGCGCACAATGACCCAGCGACGCCACTATTACCAAATCCGAAAGAATCCATCTTCCGTTTAGCCCTTTCTCTCCCCGCGTCGGGGCTTTATCCTTGTCGGCAACAAACTGAAACGTTTCATCATTCCATAAAACATCGTCCGCCCGTGTTCAACGCCTTTGTGCGAACGCGCCAGGTCGCTGTTGGCGTTTCAAAACCATAAAATATTAAGACCCCATTTTGCCTATGCCTGCTTTCCCAAACCTGCGCCTGTGCGCTGCGCTGCTGCCTTTCGGTCTGGCCACCTGTGCCCAAGCCGCTCCTGCCTTTGACGCTGAATCACCGTGGATGCTGGGTGATTTCGGCGGAGCTCGGACAGCGCTGTCTCAAAAAGGCTACGACTTCAAGTTCGACTACACCGGCGAGATGGGCAGCAACCTGCACGGCGGCTCAGACCACGACCGCACCGCGCGCTACAGCGATCAGTTCGGCCTGGGCACGCACCTGGATCTGCAGAAGATCCTCGGCTGGCACGACGCCGAGTTCCAGTTGACGGTGACCGAGCGCAGCGGCAACAACATCACCAACGACCGCGTCAACGATCCGCGTGTGGGCGGGTTCACTTCCTCCCAGGAAGTCTGGGGCCGTGGCCAGACCTGGCGCCTGACGCAGATGTGGTACCAGCAGAAGTTCTTCGACCAGAAGCTCGACATCAAGGCCGGCCGTTTTGGCGAAGGCGAGGACTTCAACAGCTTCCCCTGCGACTTCCAGAACCTGGCGTTCTGCGGCTCGCAGGTCGGCAACTGGGTGGGCAGCATCTGGTACAACTGGCCGGTGAGCCAGTGGGCGCTGCGGGTCAAGTATCACCTGACGCCCGAGCTGTACGCCCAGGTCGGCGCCTATGAACAGAACCCGTCCAACCTGGATCGCGGCAATGGCTTCAAGCTCAGTGGCAGCGGCACACAAGGCGCCCTGCTCCCGGTGGAACTGGTGTGGACACCCACGCTCAACGGCCTGCCCGGCGAATACCGCGCCGGTTACTACTACAGCAGCGCCAAGGCCAGCGACGTCTATAAAGACCGCAACGACCAGCCGGCAGCCCTCAGCGGCGAGGCCTATCGCAGCGCCTCCAGCAAACACGGGGTGTGGCTGGGTGTGCAACAGCAAGTCACCAGCCTGGCTAGCGACCATTCGCGAGGCTTGAGCGTGTTCGCCAACGGCACGATGCACGACAAGAAAACCAACGCTGTGGATAACTACGTGCAGGCCGGCGTGGTCTACAAGGGCCCGTTTGACGCCCGCGCCAAGGACGATATCGGCTTTGCCGTGGCCCGGGTGCACGTCAACCCGGCCTATCGCAAGAACGCCGAGGCGAGCAACCAGGCCCGTGCGGTGTACGACTTCGATGACCCGGCCTATATGCCGATTCAACACACCGAATACAGCGCCGAACTCTATTACGGCATCCACATCACCCACTGGCTGACCGTACGCCCGAACCTGCAATACATCCGTCACCCCGGAGCCGTGGCCCAGGTGGATGACGCGCTGATCGGCGGGATCAAGCTGCAAAGCTCGTTCTGATTCTGAATAAAGCTAATTTGCCCTGAACCAAGCCTGCGCCGGAACGTCATCTACAGTGAACTGTGCGCAATCAATTCAAAACGTAACGGAGAACCACACTATGAGCACTGATGGTGCTTCAAGTCCAAGTCGCCTGCTGCCCAGGCTACTGGGGATCTTGCTGCTGATAATGGGCCTGGCCTTGTTGGCCGGGGGGATCAAGCTGAGCATGCTCGGCGGGTCGCTGTATTACCTGCTGGCCGGTCTCGGCATCACCGTCACCGGTCTGTTGCTGCTGGCAACACGCCGCGCGGCGCTGGGCTTGTACGCACTGGTGCTGTTTGCCAGCACCGTCTGGGCGCTGTGGGAAGTCGGCCTGGACTGGTGGCAACTGGTGCCGCGCCTGGCGCTGCTGTTCGCCCTCGGCATCGTCATGCTGCTCCCGTGGTTCCGCCGTCCATTGCTGCGTGGCCAAGCCGCGCCGCTGGGCACTGGCGCCCTGAGCGTCGCCGTCGTGCTGGCCGGTGCTGCTGCCTTGGCCAGCCAATTCACCGACCCGGGTGCCATGGTCAAAAAAGGCCAACTGGACCGCGATGCGGTGCCAGGCATGGCCAGCGCCGCGCCAGCTCAGGCGGATGGTGACTGGAATTCCTATGGCCGCTCGGCCTTTGGTGACCGTTACTCGCCACTGGCGCAGATCACCCCGGAAAACGCCCACAAGCTGGTGCCAGCCTGGACGTATCGCACTGGCGATATTCCTGGCCCAGGCGATCCCGGTGAAACCACCGCGGAAAACACCCCGCTGAAAGTCAACGGCATGCTCTACGTGTGTACACCACACAGCCAGGTCATTGCCCTGGACCCGGACACCGGCAAGGAAATCTGGCGTTTCGACCCGAAGATCAGCAGCGAGGGTGCTGCCAACTTCAAGGGTTGGGCGCACATGACCTGCCGTGGCGTGTCGTATCACGATGACGCGGTCTACGCTTCCGAGCAGAGCCCGACTGGCAGCGCCAGCCCGGCCGCCGCGCCGAATGCCTGCCCGAAACGCATCTTCGTACCTACCGCCGACACCCGTCTGATCGCCCTGAACGCCGACACCGGCAAGATGTGCGAAGACTTTGGTGACAAAGGCCAGGTCGACCTGCGTGCCAACATCGGCACCTTCGCCCCGGGCGGTTACTACTCCACCTCGCCACCGGCCGTTACCAAGAACCTGGTAGTGATCGGCGGTCACGTGACCGACAACGTCTCCACCGACGAGCCAAGCGGCGTGATCCGTGCGTTCGACGTGCACACCGGCAAGCTGGTGTGGAACTGGGACAGCGGCAACCCGGACGACACCACCCCGTTGGCCGAGGGCAAGACTTACACCCGCAATTCGCCAAACATGTGGTCGATGTTCGCGGTGGACGAAAAACTCGGCATGCTCTACCTGCCGATGGGTAACCAGATGCCCGACCAGTACGGCGGCGACCGGACTCCGGACTCCGAGAAGTACAGCGCCGGCCTGACCGCCCTGGACATCGACAGCGGCCACGTGAAGTGGACCTTCCAGTTCACTCACCATGACCTGTGGGACATGGACGTGGGCGGCCAGCCTTCGCTGGTCGACATCAAGACCGCTGATGGCGTGAAGCAAGCGGTAATGGCGTCGACCAAGCAAGGCAGCATCTACACCCTGGACCGCACCAACGGTCAGCCAGTGGTGCCGATCAATGAAATCCCTGTACCGCAAGGCGCAGTGGCCGGCGATCACACCGCACCGACCCAACCGAAATCGGACCTGAACTTCATGCCACCGCCCCTCAAGGAGCGTGACATGTGGGGCGTGACGCCGTTCGACCAGATGCTGTGCCGGATTGATTTCAAATCCATGCGCTACGACGGTCCGTTCACCCCGCCATCGCTGCAAGGCTCGATCGTTTACCCGGGTAACTTTGGCGTGTTCGACTGGGGTGGCATTTCCGTCGACCCGGTTCGCCAGATTGCTTTCGTGAACCCGAGCTACATGGCGTTCAAATCGAAACTGATCCCGGCCGCCGACATCGCCAAGCAAGGCCCACGGGTCAGCGAAACCGAAGGCGTGCAGCCGAACAAAGGCGCGCCGTACGGCGTGATCCTCGAAGCCATGCTGTCGCCACTGGGCCTGCCGTGCCAGGCGCCAGCATGGGGTTATGTGGCCGCGGTCGACCTGACCAACCACCAGACCATCTGGATGCACAAGAACGGCACCGTGCGTGACAGCTCGCCGGTTCCGATTCCACTGACCATGGGCGTACCAAGCCTGGGCGGGACCTTCACCACGGCCGGTGGCGTGTCTTTCCTCAGCGGTACCCTTGACCAGTACCTGCGTGCCTATGACGTGAAAAACGGCAAGCAACTGTGGGAAGGCCGCCTGCCAGCAGGCGCGCAAACCACACCGATGACCTACACCGGCAAGGACGGCAAGCAGTACGTGCTGGTCATGGCCGGCGGTCATGGTTCCCTGGGTACCAAGCAGGGCGACTATGTGATGGCGTTCAAACTGCCGGACTAAGTAACAGCGGCAGCAAGACAAAGGCGGCTACCTCATGGGTAGCCGCCTTTTTTTGTGTTCACACCGGCACACGTTCGCGGCGCATCCACATTTCGAACGCCATGGCGTTCAGTGGCCGGCTGATCAGATAGCCTTGGGCCGTGTCGCACTTCCAGAGTTTGAGCAGCTTGAGGCTGGGCTCGAACTCCACACCTTCAGCCACCACTTTGAGCCCGAGGTTGTGGCTCATTTCGATGGTCGAGCGCACGATCACGCCGTCGCCGGAGGTGCTGTCGAGATTGCGCACGAACGACTGGTCGATCTTCAGTTCCTGTACCGGCAAGCGTTGCAGTTGCGCCAGGGATGAGTAGCCGGTGCCGAAATCGTCCACCGACAGGCTGATGCCACAACCGCGCAATTGCTCCAGCACGCTGAGGGCCTGGGCCGGGTTGTGCATGATCGCGCTTTCGGTGATTTCAAAAATCAGTTGCCGGGCCGATACGCGGTAGCGCGCCAACAGCTCGGTAACGCGCAGGGCCAGGCTGTCATCGGCCAGGTCATCCACCGAGATGTTCACCGATAACTGCACTTGCAGCCCGCGCACCTCCCACTCGGCCAATTGCCGAATGGCTTCTTCGATCACCCAGTGGGTAAGGCTACCCATGCTGCCGGTGCGCTCGGCCAGGGGAATGAACTCGGCGGGCGATACCAGCCCAAGGGTCGGATGCTGCCAGCGCAACAGCGCTTCGGCCTGGCGCACATGGCCATGGTGCAAGTCGAGCTTGGGCTGATAACACAGGTGCAACTCGCCCTCCGCCGCCGCTCGGCGCAGGTCGCGGATCAGCGTGATCTGGCGTTGGTGGGCGAGGTCGCGGTCTTGTTGGTAGATCTGTAAATAACCCGGTAACGCGGCCGCATCGTGGCGGGCAAGCGCGGCGCGGCTGATCAGCTCTTCAACCTGCTGGCCGTCGGCCGGGTACGCGGCGATGCCGATGCTCACCTCGTGGCGCAGTTCATCGCCGCCGATGCGCTGGGGCTCGGTCAGCAGCCCATACAGGCGGTCAGCCAAGGCCACGACACGGTCGATCTCGGTGTTTTCCAGCAGCAGTAAAAACTCGCTGCCGGTGATGCGCGCGGCGGTGTCACTGGCCGAGAGGCTCGACAACAGGCAGCGGCTGGCTTCGCGGAGCATTTCTTCCACACCTTCCGGCCCATAGCTTTCATTGATCACCCGGTAGTTTTCAATCCCCAGGTACAGCAACACCACGGGCCGGCCGGCGCTGATGGCACTGCCCAGGCGCTCCATGGCCAGCGCCCGGTTGGGCAGGCCGGTGAGCGGATCGTGCAGGGCGTTGTGGGCCAGTTGCCGTTCGCGCACGGCGATCCCGGTTTGCATGGCGTTAAAAGCCTGGGCCAGCAGGCCGAACTCATCATGGCTGCGCACCCGCACTGGCGTACGGTAATCACCGGCACCGATGCGTTCGGCGGCCTGCACCAGCGCATTGAGTGGGCGCGAAACCCTACGCGCCAGGAACAAAGCGCCCGCCAGCGACACCAGCAGCACCACCAAGGCGATTGCGAGAAATTGCCGGTCCAGCGGCGCGAAGGATTCAAGGGCGTGGTCCAGCGGGCTTTGCAGCAGCACCCGCACCTCACCGCCGTCTGCGGTGTTACCCAGCGGCAACACCTGGCTGAGGTAACGCTGGCCGTGAAACAGGTTCAGTTGCGCCTTGGAATTGATGTACGGCGCCTGCAAGTCAGCGGCAATTGATGCCTGCAGTGCCTCGGGCTGAGTGCTGAACAGTTCGCCGGGCTGGCCGTGCTGCGCACTGAGGAACGACACCTCAAGGTTGCTCATGGAGCGCAATTCACTGGCGAAGATTTCGTCCATGGGGAAGCCCATGGCGACACGGGCAATCGGTGTGAGGTCGACGACGTCCTGTTGCACCAGCAGAAAAGGCCGGCCATCCAGGGCTACGATCAACATTTGCAGGCCGCTGCGCCGGGCCTGGCGCAAGGCATCGTTGTAGGGAAAAGGCTGGCCCGGGGTCAGCGCCTGTAACGTGCTGACCATCACCTTGCCGTCGAGGCCCAGCACAAATACTTCACTGGACGTCAGGCCGGTGCCATGCCGGCGCAGGGCGGCGAGAATCTCGGCGGGCTCACCCTCGGCGACAGACTGGCGGAAGGGCAGGTCTGCCGTGAGCCAGTTCAAGCCGTATTGCAAACGCCGGCCACGCAGGTCGAGCAGGCGTTCGAACACCTGGCTGCCGGTTTCCAATTGCACTTGGGCCTGGTTTTCGACGGCGTGATTGGTCGCGGTCTTCACCGCGAAATACACCGCCGCCACGACCACCAGTAACAGCAGCGCCAGCACCCCGGCGATCCGGGTTTGAAACGTATGGCGCCACCGCATTTTGTTGCCCTCTGGCAACGCCTGTCCCCTCCAGTCGAAACGTCCCTTCGTCATACGCGTCCCTCGCGACAGCTGAACTGGCGTCAAATAAATTTCCTTTTTTAAAAGGACATTCGAACTATCCAGACTAGCTGCGCAAGAGAAGATGTGCACCCAATAAATACGGGAGTTTCACGTCATTAATTTGGCGGCATACCGCCATTCCTACATCCGCGCCCGCATGAAATCGCCCCAGCGCCGCACCAGGTAGTTGTGCTCGTCCATCACCGAGTTCCACACCGCGATATGCCCCATGCGTTGCTCATAGGAGCCACCGTCGCGGACTTCGCCCACATCAATCAACGGTAAGCCATCGCTGCCCAGCAGCTCTTCCCGCGCGGGCTGGCCGGCGTACCAGTAATCCCACTCGGCGCTGCTCATGTGATCACGGCTACGAGCCGGGTTGCCGATGTAATAACCCTGGCGCGCCATTACCGCACCTGGCCAGCCGGACAGCCACCAGTTGAGGTAGGCATAGGCCGCATCCAGCACCGGGCCCTTGGCATGGCGCGACAACGACAACCCGCCGAACCAGGCGCGATAACCTTCACGGGGCACCGCCAGGCGATACTTGACCCCGGCCCGGTGCAGGCGCATCAGGGTCGGTGACCACAAACTCTGGATGTCGATGCTCGGGCTGAGCATCAGTTGCGCCGCCTCTTCGTCATCCGACCAGAACGCCGCGAAGTGCCCTTCCTTCTGCTTGCGTACCAGGATATCCGCCAGCACATCGATCTCTTCGATGCTCATGTTGCCGATGTCCTTGAAGCTCGCGAGCCCCGCGCCTTGCACCGCCAGTGCCGCGTCGAGGGCGCCGATGGCGGCGTCACTCTGCAGCGCGGTGCGTGCGCCCCAGGCCGGGTCGAGCAGCCAGCCCCAGCTCTCATTGGCGCGGTTGAACCCTTCGGGCAAGCGCTCGGGGCGGTAGGCGAAACTGTCGGCGTTGTGGGTCAGGGGCAACATGCTGATGCGTTCGGTCACGGTGCTGCCGAGGCTGCCATCGTGCTGCACGAACAGGCGCTCGCTGGGCACACTGCCGCTGCCGAGGCGGTCGTTGGCGGACAAACGTCCGCGCTTGGGCAGGTCGTTGATCTCATGCCACAGCGCGATGCGCCGGGTGTCGATCGGCTGGATCGCCCGGGCCGGCCACACGAAATCGACGTTGTGAAACCACTGGTCGTAGAGGTCGTAGCTGTCCGGCTGCATCACCGCAATCCGCTGGGCCTGCTCGACATCGTGCACCTGATACACCAGGCGAATGCCCAGCTCTTTTTCCGCTCGCACACGCAGGCATTCGAGCAAGGTCACCGAGGTACCGAGGACGCGCAGCGTGATCATGCGGCGAACCTTCTGGAGAACACTTCAAAGGAACGACGCAGCAACGCCGGGTCGAGACCGCGCAGAATAAACACCAGGCGTGATTGCCGATCGGTCCCCGGCCAGGCAGGCAGGTGAACCGGGGCATGCAGGCAATGCTGCACGCCGTGGATAACGATGGGGGCCGAGCTTGCGTTCACGTTGAGCAGTCCTTTGACGCGAAGAATACGTTCGCCGTGGCATCTTAACAGCATCGATAACCAGACCCCGAACCCCACCCAATCCAGCGGCTGGTCGAAGGTCAGGCAACAGACTTGCGCGGCGCCGTGGTTGGCGGCGGTGGTTTGATGGAGTTTCCAGCGACTGACTTCGGCCGCAGGTTCGGCGCTGTGCAGGCCTTCGCCAAGCAGCAGTTGTTCACCGCTGTCGACGTCACAGGTATTGAGGATCGGTGTACCGGCGTTCAGTGCCTGCAAGTGCGCGCGCAACGGTCCGCAGTCTTCGACGAGGTCGGTCTTGCTCAACAGCAGGCGATCGGCGGCGGCCACTTGCGCCAGCCATTCGGGGTGCAGGCGTTCTTGCAAGACGGCGTGGCTGGCGTCTACCAACGTCACGACCAGGCCGATATGAAAGCGCCCGCGAAGCTGCACGTCGTTATTCAAGGTGGCGAGGATCGGCGCCGGATCCGCCAGGCCGGTGGTTTCCAGGATCACCCGTTTGAAGGCTGGAATCTCGCCGCGCTCACGGCGCTGCAACAGGCCGAGCAAGGCGTCTTTCAACTCGCCGCGAATCGAACAGCAGACGCAACCGCTGGGCAGCAGCACGGTGTCCGGCGCGACTTCTTCCACCAGCAAATGGTCGATGCCGACGTCGCCGAATTCATTGATCAGCAACGCTGTGTCGCCGAGGCTTTCGCCTTGCAGCAGGCGCTTGAGCAAGGTGGTCTTGCCGCTGCCGAGGAAACCGGTGATGACATTTAGAGCGATGCTCATCTTTCTACCTCGTTGCTGGCCCCCTGTAGGAGCGAGCTTGCTCGCGAAAAACCTGAGAACGCCGCGTTCAACCAGAGACGGCGCGTTATCGTTGACGTTTTTCGCGAGCAAGCTCGCTCCTACAGAAGACCCTGTTCCAAGTGGTCGAGTAATTTGGGGTCAAGAGGATCCAGCGGCCGACCGAGCATGGTCTCTGCCGCCCGCCATAGCTGATCCAGGCCGCTGGCCAGTTCCTGTTTGCCGGTGGCGCCCAGCAGTAGATAGGACGCGCCCTGGAAGTCTTCGACCTTGAGCCGGAACACCGCCAGCACCTGGTTGATCGCCGCGATGCGGCGCAGGCGTTCGCGGCGACGGGGCAGCTCATCGCCCAAGGGATCGCTCCAGTGCAGGTCTTCGCCCAGCAGGCCGCAAAGTCCGCACATGCTTAGTGCCCGCTCATGGCATGACATCGCCGGAGTTCGGGCCCAGGGTCTGGCCGACGAACAGGTTGCCGCCGGGCTCGCTGGCCAGCAGCACCGCGGTGGGCGCAACTTCATCCGCCAGGCCGAAACGACCCAAGGGCAACTCGGCAGCCTTGGCGCGTTTCCAGGTGTCGCTGATGCCGCCTACCAACGGCGTCTCAATCGGCCCGGGCGCAATGGCGTTGACCAGAACGTTGTCCTTGGCCACTTCCAGCGCGAGGGATTTGGTGAAGCCGATCACGCCAGCTTTCGCCGCTGCATAGTGCGTCAACTCGGCACCGCCCTTGATCCCCAGTTGCGAGGCGATGTTGATGATCCGGCCCCAGCGCTGGCCAATCATGTGGGGCAAGGCGCGCTGGCTGGCGACGAACACGCTGGTGAGGTCGACGCGCAGCATGTCGTTCCACATGTCGATGGTCAGGTCGACGCACCGGGCCTGGGTCAGCATGCCGGCGTTGTTGACCAGGATATCGATGCCGCCGTAGTGGGTGACACAGGCATCGACGCTGGCCTGGGCGCCGTCGACAGTACCGATATCGGCCACGCACTCGAGGACTTCGGCACCGAGGTTGCGGCAGGTGATGGCAGTTTCGGCGAGGGTTGCGGCGTCGCGGTCGGCCAGCAACAGGCGTGCGCCTTCGACGGCGTAGGCACGGGCGATGGCAGCACCGATGCCGCTGCCGGCGCCGGTGATCACGGCGCGGCGGTTAGAGAGTTGGGGCATGGTGAACTCCTCAAATAATCAAACGGCGAACGCGGTCAAAAATGTGGGAGCGGGCTTGCTCGCGAAAGCGGAGTGCCAGCCAATACATGCGGAACTGATCCACCGCATTCGCGAGCAAGCCCGCTCCCACATTTGGAGCGAGCCCGGCTTAAAACCGGGGTTAATCCGGCCAGCGCACGGTCAGGCCACCATCAATCACGATGCTCTGCCCGGTGAGGTAACTCGATTCCTCACTGGTCAAAAACCGCACCAGAGACGCGACTTCATCCGCCCGCCCTACCCGACCCAGCGGGATTGCACGCGCCGCTTTCGCCAGGCCTTCCGGCCCCAGGGAGTTCTTCGCGTCCAGCGACTGGGGCGTCTCGATCAACCCCGGAATCACCGCGTTGCAACGAATCCCCAACGGCGCCAATTCCACCGCCAGCGACCGACACAACCCCGGCACGCCGGCCTTGGCGGCCGCATAGTGCGCATGCTCCTGCCAGCCATACACGCCACCGGCAATCGACGAAATCGCCACCAACGCACCGCCTTCACTCATGTGGCGGGTCGCCGCGCGGAAGGTGCGCATCACCCCGGTCAGATCGACGTTGAGCATCTCGTTCCACAACTCGTCAGTCATCTCCAGCAGTGGCGCACGGCGCAGCAATCCGGCGTTGGCCACTGCGTAATCGAGGCGACCGAAGTGCTGGACCGCCTGCGCCGCCAGGTTATCCACCGACGCGGTATCGCCCACGTCCAATGGCAGCATCAGGCATTCACCGCCGGCCTCTTCCACCAGCGCAACTGTGTGATGCGGGTCATGGGGATCGGCCGGGTAATACCCACCCACCACCGCCACGCCACTGCGGGCATACGCCACCGCGAGGGCCTGGCCGATGCCGCTGGCGGCACCGGTAATCAATGCAACTTTACGACTCATCAAATAACTCCTTACTGAACGGTTTCCGGACGCACATGGCGTGCGGCAAACATCAACGCACCGGACAGGAAGCACGGCAGCGCGCCGAACCACAGCGCAGCGGTCTGCCAGTCGCTGCCGGCCGACAACACTTGGGTCGCGCCAAACCCGGCGACTACGGCCCCAATCGGTCCCATGGCATGGATGATCGCGCCACCGGTGGCACGGATGCTGGTGGGGAAACTTTCGCTGATGAAAAACAGTGCCGCCGAGTACGGCCCGATCAGGAAGAACAGGCCCAGGCTGTAGAGCCCAACCACCATCGCCATGTTGCTCGGGCCAAACAGCATCCCGGCAAACGACAGCCCGCCGAGCATCCAGCCCAGGCCGATCACGTTGCGCCGGCCGATCTTGTCGCCCATCCAGCCGTGGCTGAGGTAGCCGCAGTAACCCACCAGGTTCGACAGCACGAGGATGATCAGCGAGTTCTCGAACGAGATGTGGTGCACGCTGACGATCACCGACGTACCCAACACGCTGAACACCTGGATCGCGGCCCAGTTGAGCAACAGCGCCGCACCAATCACCAACGTTGCACGGCGGGCCGGGCCACGGAATGCAGCCTTGAGGCCGGCCTTGCTGTGTTCGTCATAGTCCACGCCGTAGGTCACGGCGACGTTTTGTGCTTCTTTCACCGAGCCGCTTTTGCGCAGCTCGCTGATGCGTTGGTGAATCTGGAACTGCGGGCTCTCCTTGAGCTTGCGCGCCATGACCGCAATCACAATCGCCGGGATCGCCGCAAACACGAAGCAGCCCTGCCAGCCAATCACCGGCAGCAACAGCGCGGTCAAACCTGCCGCGATCAACGCGCCCACCGGCCAGCCGCCTTGGACCAGGCTGTAGATAAAGCCGCGACGCTTGGCCAGTTTCGGGTCATCGGAAGCAGCGTACAGCTCGCTCAGGTAGGTGGCGTTGACAGTTTCCTCGGCATAACCCAGGCCGCCCAGCGAACGGATCAGGATCAGCGAAGACTTGCCCCACGCGCCGCCAATGGCGGTCAGCGCCGAGCAGATTGCCGAACCGGCCACGGTGAAAATAATCCCTTTGCGCCGACCCAGCTTGTCCACGATCGGACCGATGGCCAGCGCGACCACGGCGGTGCCTACCGCCACCCATGTCGCTATCTGCGCTTGCTCCACTTCACCCCAATTAAAGTGCCGCCCGATTTCCGGCAGCAAAGTGCCGAAAAGAATGAAGTCATACACCGCAAACACCCAGGCGAAAAACGCGATCCAGGTGGCGAAACGCACTTCCTTGGGCGTCAGTTGCCGGGGTTTCCAGCCAGTCAGATCAAGCTTGTTGTAGATAGACATGAATCGCGCCTCGGGAGGTTGGCCAGGGTTTAGGTACGGGTGTCAGGTACGCGGTTGGCGGCGGATAAAATCATCGGCGATTTCGTCGAAGGTGACGAAGCGCACGCCGGCATGGCTCTGGATATGTTCGATCAGCCGCTCAAGCATCAGCAGCACTTGCGGGCGGCCGGAAACGTCGGGGTGGATGGTCATGGTGAACACCGCGTGTTCGTGCTCGCGGTAGACCCAGTCGAACTGGTCGCGCCACATTTCTTCGAGGTGACGCGGGTTGACGAAGCCGTGGCTGTTGGGGGCTTTCTTGATGAACATCATTGGCGGCAGGTCATCGAGGTACCAGTTGGCCGGGATCTCCACCAGGTCGGTTTCTTCACCACGCACCAGGGGTTTCATCCAGGTGTCGGGGTGCTGGCTGTAGTCGATCTTGGTCCAGGTGTCACCCTTGCGGACGTAGTACGGGTGGAAGTCGTTGTGCATCAAGCTGTGGTCGTACTTGATGCCTTTTTTCAACAGCAGTTCGTTGGTGACTTTGCTGAACTCCCACCACGGCGCGACGTAGCCGGTGGGGCGTTTGCCGGTGACTTGGGTGATCAGCTCGATGGACTTGTCGAGGACGATTTCTTCCTGCTCGGCCGTCATCGCAATCGGGTTTTCGTGGCTGTAGCCGTGAACACCGATTTCGTGGCCGGCGTCGGCCACCGCTTTCATCTGCTCGGGGAAGGTTTCCATCGAGTGGCCGGGAATAAACCAGGTGGTGCGCAGGCCATAGCGCTCGAACAATTTGAGCAGGCGTGGTGCGCCGATTTCACCGGCGAACAGGCCACGGGAAATGTCGTCCGGGGAGTCTTCGCCGCCATAGGAACCGAGCCAACCGGCGACCGCGTCGACGTCGACGCCAAATGCACAGAGGATGTCTTTAGCCATGATGTGTCTCCTTAAAAAGTGAGTGTGGTTTCGACTGACAGCGCGGCCCGAAGCAGGCGCGCGTCTTCGCCGCTGGGGGCGCTGAGCAGCAAACCAGTGGGCAGACCCAGGGCGTCGCGGCCGCTGGGCAGGCTGACGCCGGGCATGTCCAGCAGGCTGCCGGGCATGGTCAGGCGCAGGGTGGCGAGGTTGGTGCTGACGAACAGTTGATCGTCGGCTTCCAGTGGCGCCAGGGCCGGGGCCACATGGGCCACGGTGGGGGTGATGAGGATCGCGCCGTCGAGTTCGTCGATAAGCTGCTGTTGCAGGCGGCGACGGGCTTCGTAGAGCGCCAGCAGTTGGCTGGCCGGCAGCGTGCGGGCCGCTTCAAGGCGACGGCGTACGCGGGGGTCGAGTTGCTCGGCATCAGGGCTGTCGAGCAGGGCTTCGTGGAGGGCGAAGGCTTCGAAGGAGCCAAGCCAGCCTTGTTGCTGGATCAGGTCGAGGGTGGCCTGGAAGGTCTTCGAGGGGCGCACATCAATCAGCGCACCTTCGGCTTTCAAACGGTCCAGGCAACGCTGCAGGTTATCGCGCACCGCGGGTTCGACGCGGGCGTCGTCGAGCACATTTTGTTCGACCCAAAAACGCTGGCCATTGAGGCTTCGGGCCTGGCGTGGCGGGCGCTGGTCGCGAGCGTTGAGCAGGTCGTCGATGGCCAGCGCATCGCGCACGCTGCGGGTCAGCGGGCCGAGGCTGTCGAGGGTGTGGGCCAGCGGGAAAACGCCGTCGCGGCTGTAGCGCCGGCAACTGCTGCGATAACCCACTACGCCATTCAGTGCTGCGGGGATACGGATGGAGCCGGCAGTGTCGGTGCCCATGGCGATCGGTACGATGCCGGCCGCCACGGCGACGGCTGAACCGGACGATGAGCCGCCAGGAATCCGTGGCTGATCAACGCTGCTCGGGTTGTGCGGCGTGCCGAAATGCGGGTTCAGGCCCAGGCCGGAATACGCCAGCTCGCTGAGGTTGGTCTTGCCCACGCTGACCATGCCGGCGCGGCACAACAGGCCTACGCTCGGCGCATCCAGCAAGGCGGCCGGTGCCTGGGTGCGATAGAGGGCGCCCGCTGTGGTAATGCTGCCGGCCACATCAAACAAATCTTTCCAGGCCAGGGGCACGCCGTCGAACACGCTCAACGGCTGGCCGGCACGCCAACGGGCAGCGGACGCTTCGGCCTCACGGCGGGCGCGCTCGGCGGTCAGGGAAATGAATACGCTCGGGACCTTGCTCGCGTCGGCAAGTGCCTGTTCAAGTGCCTGCACCGGGTCGCTGCGACCGCTGGCGAAATCCTCGGCCAGTGAAGTGGCGTCTGACATGGGAATGACCTTTTAAAAACGTACATATTAATAAAATGTACATTTTACAAAGGCAGCTTTCGTGCCAGTCTCGTTGACACCGCGTTGGGCATGTCGGGCAGCTTGAAGCAGATACACGGCCTAGATGGGTTTCAGACATCAAAAGAAATATCGGCGGGCGTTTAACACTCGTCCACAATGAAATAATGTATCTTTTATTAATAAGTACATTTTGGTGCAGAAAAGTAACAACTCCCTCTGCAGGCCCCAAAAAAGTGCCACCGACGTGGCGCAGAGTGACAGGCGCAACTATGAGAGAATCCCCGGCCACCGACCCGTTTGCTCCAGAGAACCCGATGAAAGCAGTGTCAGCCTCGGCTTCCCGTTACGCGATGATTCACCAGGTTTTGCGCGATGCCATCACCCACGGCACCGCGCGCCATGGCCTGGTGTTGCTGGAAGCGCCGCTGGCCGAACTGTTCGGCACCAGCCGGGTGCCGGTGCGCAAAGCCCTGAACCTGCTGCATGACGAAGGGCTGATCTGCCGCTTTGATGGCCGGGGTTACCTGATCAACCCCGAGGGCCTGGACATGGAGCCGCTGCGCCTGCCCCTGAGCCATGCGCACCTGGGCCTCAACGGTGAAGATGAATTGGTGGACACCCGGCCACTGGGGGAGCGAATCGTCGAGGAAATCGGCGCAGCGCTCTCGACCTGCATCGCCTTCGGGCATTACCGCCTGGATGAGCAGGCTGCCGCCGAGCACTACAACGTCAGCCGCGCGGTGGTGCGCGAAGCACTGATGCGCCTGCGGGACCGTGGCCTGGTGGAAAAAGAACCCTATTCCCAATGGCTGGCCGGGCCGCTGACCGCCCGGGAAGTCACCGAAGACTACGAACTGCGCGCCTGCCTGGAGCCGGAAGCCCTGCGCCAGAGCGCGCCAAACCTCGACCGCGACCTGCTGCAAGCCATGTTGCAGCGGGTGCTCGATGCCCAGGACAGCGCCCATTGCAGCCTGGAAGAAATCGAGCAAATCGAGGAAGACCTGCACCAGCACTGCCTGGCGGGCCTGCAAAACCGCAAGATCGCCGCGCTGATTCGCCAGGGCCAGAGCCCGATGATCATCAGCCGAATTTTCTACCGCCTGCTGGGCATTGGTGCCGATCCGGCGATGCTGGCCGAGCACCGGCTGATCCTTGAGCTGTTGCTGCATGGCGCATTCGACGCCGCCGCACTGAACCTGCGCGAGCACCTGCAACGGGCCAGGCAGCGGATGTTGCAGCGTTTGAAGGTGCTGTCGGTGCTGCCTGAACAGCCTTTACCGGCCTACTTGCACAAACTCAGTTGACGAAATGCAATCGAAAATGTGGGAGCGGGCTTGCTCGCGAATGCGGCGCATCAGTCACAGATGCATTGACTGACAGAGCGCATTCGCGAGCAAGCCCGCTCCCACACTTGTTCAGCGGCGCTTTTGAAAATATTGTGCAATATGTTGCTATCTCACCCCACCCATTGAAACCACGGCCGACCTGCCCCATCTAACCTGCATACTTCCTTATGCAGGTGCCCCATGAGCGACCAGCAAGAATTCCCGGACATCGACCTCAACGACTACGCCGATCCGGAAAACGCTGAACACACTTCCGCCAACACTGGCCTGGCCCTGCCAGGGCAAAACCTGCCCGACAAGGTCTACATCATCCCGATCCACAATCGGCCGTTCTTCCCGGCGCAAGTGTTGCCGGTGATCGTCAATGAAGAGCCGTGGGCCGAAACCCTGGAGCTGGTGAGCAAATCCGACCACCACTCCCTTGCCCTGTTCTTCATGGAAACCCCGCCCGAAGATCCACGCCACTTCGACACCTCCAGCCTGCCGCTATACGGCACCCTGGTGAAGGTGCATCACGCCAGCCGCGAAAACGGCAAGCTGCAATTCGTCGCCCAGGGCCTGACCCGCGTGCGGATCAAGACCTGGCTCAAGCACCACCGCCCACCGTACCTGGTGGAAGTCGAATACCCGCACCAGCCGACCCAGCCGACCGATGAGGTCAAGGCCTACGGCATGGCGCTGATCAATGCGATCAAGGAACTGCTGCCGCTCAACCCGCTGTACAGCGAAGAACTGAAGAACTACCTCAACCGCTTCAGCCCCAACGATCCGTCGCCGCTGACCGACTTCGCCGCCGCCCTCACCTCGGCCACCGGCAATGAGCTGCAGCAAGTGCTGGACTGCGTGCCCATGCTCAAGCGCATGGAAAAAGTCTTGCCGATGCTGCGCAAGGAGGTCGAAGTCGCGCGCCTGCAAAAAGAAATCTCCGCCGAAGTGAACCGCAAGATCGGCGAGCACCAGCGCGAGTTCTTCCTCAAGGAGCAACTCAAGGTCATCCAGCAGGAACTGGGGCTCACCAAGGACGATCGCAGCGCCGACGTCGAGCAGTTCGAACAACGCCTGGTGGACAAGGTGCTGCCGGCCCAGGCGCAAAAACGCATCAGCGAAGAAATGAACAAGTTGTCGATCCTGGAAACCGGTTCGCCGGAGTACGCGGTTACCCGCAACTACCTGGACTGGGCCACCTCGGTGCCATGGGGTGTGTACGGTGAGGACAAACTCGACCTGAAACACGCCCGCAAAGTGCTCGACAAGCACCACGCCGGCCTGGACGACATCAAGAGTCGCATCCTCGAATTCCTCGCGGTGGGCGCCTATAAAGGCGAAGTCGCCGGCTCTATCGTGTTGCTGGTGGGCCCGCCGGGCGTGGGCAAGACCAGCGTCGGCAAATCGATTGCCGAATCCCTCGGCCGGCCGTTCTACCGCTTCAGCGTCGGTGGCATGCGCGACGAGGCCGAGATCAAGGGCCATCGCCGCACCTACATCGGCGCGATGCCGGGCAAGCTGGTGCAAGCCCTCAAAGATGTGGAAGTGATGAACCCGGTGATCATGCTCGACGAGATCGACAAGATGGGCCAGAGCTACCAGGGCGACCCCGCCTCGGCCCTGCTCGAAACCCTGGATCCGGAACAGAACGTCGAATTCCTCGACCACTACCTGGACCTGCGCCTGGACCTGTCCAAAGTGCTGTTCGTGTGCACCGCAAACACCCTGGACTCGATCCCCGGCCCATTGCTGGACCGCATGGAAGTGATTCGCCTGTCGGGCTACATCACCGAAGAAAAGGTCGCGATTGCCAAGCGTCACCTGTGGCCAAAACAGCTGGAAAAAGCCGGCGTGTCGAAAAACAGCCTGTCCATCAGCGACGGCGCCCTGCGCGCCCTGATCGATGGCTACGCCCGGGAAGCCGGTGTGCGCCAGCTGGAAAAACAGCTGGGCAAACTGGTGCGCAAAGCCGTGGTCAAGCTGCTGGATGAGCCGGACTCGGTGATCAAGATTGGCAACAAGGACTTGGAAGCCTCCTTGGGGATGCCGGTGTTCCGTAACGAGCAAGTGCTGTCGGGCACCGGTGTTATCACCGGTCTGGCGTGGACCAGCATGGGCGGCGCGACCCTGCCGATCGAGGCGACGCGTATTCACACACTGAACCGTGGCTTCAAACTCACCGGGCAACTGGGTGATGTAATGAAGGAGTCGGCCGAGATTGCCTACAGCTACATCAGCTCCAACCTGAAGTCGTTCGGCGGTGACCCGAAGTTCTTCGACGAAGCCTTCGTGCACCTGCACGTGCCGGAAGGTGCGACGCCAAAAGATGGACCAAGCGCGGGCGTAACCATGGCCAGTGCGTTGCTGTCCCTGGCACGTAACCAGCCGCCGAAAAAAGGCGTGGCGATGACCGGTGAACTGACGTTGACCGGACATGTACTACCGATTGGTGGGGTCCGCGAGAAGGTTATTGCGGCGCGGCGCCAGAAGATTCACGAACTGATCTTGCCGGAGCCTAACCGCGGGAGCTTTGAAGAGCTGCCGGAGTATCTGAAGGAAGGCATGACGGTACATTTTGCCAAGCGCTTTGCGGATGTGGCGAAGGTGTTGTTCTGAGGTAATAAGCCGCACGTGAAATAACAATGGCCAGGCATCATGCCTGGTCATTGTTATTTAAGGGTTGCTATAACTAAAACGCTGCGCTGATAGCGCATAACAGAATTAAAAACTGTCAGTTCTTACAGTACCGATCCATTCCCAGCCTATTTATATTGAATCCGTTATTCACTGGGAGGATCCTCATGAAAAAGTCAAACTACGCACCGGCAATCACAAGCAATACCACTGGATTATTCAAGGCGACCGTATCTCATCGCGGGGATTTCCTCGCGCAGGAGTTGGAGTATCAAGCGGATGAGCACTGGTTCGGGATCACTGCCATCGCCCAGAAATACAGCGCGCAGAGTGAGCGAAGATTTGAAATGGTGCTGCACAGGGATATTCAATCAGGTACTTACGACTTTGAGGAAGTATCCGTAGGCCCGGTTGTCAGAGTCATTTACTCCAACATGGAGTTGGACGGCTTCGGCTTTATGCACAGACACACCGTTACCAAGCAGGGAACGCTGAAGCTGAAAATCTCCGAAAACAATAACCACTACAGCGGAACACTCGACATGACAGTCGAGGCGCGAGACGGGGAAACATTGCGGATCGCGGCCACCTTTGATGTATGGCTGGTGATTGTGCTTCGTTAACGGTAAAACGGCATGTGTTGTGCCGCTGTAACACCCTGTCTCATCTTCGGTTATGCTCGCCCTTCGTCGTCAAACAACGGAGCCCCCATGACCGCTGCCCGCCTGCTTCTCCCCCTGAGCCTTTGCCTGCTCGCCGCCTGCGCCAGTGCGCCGAAGCAAAACGTCACCGTGGAAAAACAGAGCGCTTGCCCACTGCAACTCAGGACCGGGCAAAACCTGATCCTGACCCTGCCCAGCAATCCCACCACCGGTTATCGCTGGGCCATCCAGGACTCGGCCGGCGGTGTGCTGCGCAGCCTGAGCCCCGAGGTCTACAGCAACACTGAAGACACCGGCGTGGTCGGCAGCGGCGGTCAATCCACCTGGCGCTTCCAGGCCTTCAACGCCGGCCAGGGCCGTTTGCGTCTCACCTCACAACAACCTTGGGAGCCGGAAGCAGAACCGGCCGAAACCTTCGACTGCGCCATTACGGTGAACTGATATGCCATGGATGATCCTTGCGTTGATGGGTGCGGTGACCTTTATCTACGGCCTGAGCACCCACGCCACCCTGCTCTGCCTGTTGGTAAAGCCGTTGCCGGTACTGGCGTTGCTGGGCTGGCTGCATGATGCGCCGCCTACCGACTATCGACGCTGGGTCAGCCTGGGGCTGATTTTTTCTCTGGTAGGTGATGTGCTGCTGGCCTGGCCTGGCGACTTGTTCATCTTCGGCCTGGGGGCATTTTTGTTCGCGCACCTGGCGTACCTGAAAGCCTACTTGAGCGACTGCCGCCGCCCGGCGATTTTGCCGCTGGTGTTGGCGCTGGTGGTGGGCGCGATCTTGCTGAGCATCCTGATTTCCCATGGCCTGGGCCCATTGCTGGCGCCGGTGGTGGTTTATGCGCTGGTGATCAGCGCTATGTTGTGGCGAGCACTGGCACGATTGGGTAGCGAAGTGCCCAAGCGTTCGGCGTACCTGGCGGCGGCGGGCGCAGCGTCGTTCGTGTTTTCCGACACGCTGATTGGGATCAATCGGTTTGTGGTTTCGTTTGAAGCGGCGCCGTATTTGCTGATCGTCAGTTATTGGCTGGGGCAGTGGGGGATTACGGCCTCTTCCTTTCCTCAGAAAAAACCCGTCAACCTGTAGGAGCTGGCTTGCCAGCGAAAAAACCCACAGTTGCCGCGCTCATCCAGAAAGTCCGCGTCATCGTTAACGAACATCGCCGGCAAGCCAGCTCCTACGCTAAAATGCCGGGCTTTCCCCCTTCGTCGCCGGAACAGCCGTGAGCAAAGAACCCGATCGCCTATTCGCCCAGCCCCTGCCCCAGGTGCCGGACTTCGCCTTCAACGAAGACGTGGTGCGGGTTTTCCCGGACATGATCAAGCGCTCGGTGCCCGGCTACCCGACCATCGTCGAGAACCTCGGCGTACTCGCGGCGCAGTTTTCCCAGCCCAATAGCGTGCTCTACGACCTCGGTTCATCCCTCGGCGCGGTGACCCAGGCCCTGCGCCGTCACGTGCGCACCGACGGTTGCCGGGTGATTGCTGTGGACAACTCGGCGGCGATGGTCGAGCGTTGCCGCGAATACCTCAACGGCCAGGACTCGATGTTCCAGGAGTTGCTGCCAGTGGAGGTGATCGAGGGCGATATCCTCGCGCTGCAATTCCAGCCGGCTTCGGTGGTGGCGCTGAACTTCACCCTGCAATTTATCGCCCCCGAACAACGCCTGGCCTTGCTCTCGCGCATTCGCCAATCGCTGCTGCCGGGCGGCGCGCTGATCCTTTCGGAAAAGCTGCGCTTCAATGATCCTGAAGAACACGCGCTGCTCACCGATTTGCACATCGCCTTCAAGCGCGCCAACGGCTACAGCGAACTGGAAATCGCCCAGAAGCGCAGCGCCATCGAAAACGTCATGAAGCCCGACAGCCTTGAAGAACACCGTGAACGCCTGCTGGCGGCCGGATTCTCGAAAGTCGTGCCGTGGTTCCAGTGTCTTAACTTTGCCTCGTTGATTGCCTTGCCATGATTGATCTGTCTCCCCTCGCCCGCCATCTGGTCGGCACTCCCCTGGCCGTTTGGGCCCAGGGCCTGCAAGCGCAACTCGATGCGAAGATGGAAAAAGGTCATGGCGACCTGGAGCGCTGGCAGAGCGCACTGGATGCGCTGCCGAAAATCATGCCCAGCGAAATCGACCTGCTCAATGGCCTGGTGCTCGACACCGATTGCGACGACGAAACCCGTGCGCAAATGCTTACGGCCTTGCTGGGCTTATGCCCGTGGCGCAAAGGCCCGTTTGATCTGTTCGGCGTGCACGTCGACACCGAATGGCGCTCGGACTGGAAGTGGTCGCGAGTCGCGCCACACCTGGATCTGAAGGGCAAACGCATCCTCGATGTGGGCTGCGGTAACGGCTATTACATGTGGCGCATGCTCGGCGCCGGGGCGGACAGCGTGATTGGCGTCGACCCCAACTGGCTGTTCTTCTGCCAGTTCCAGGCGGTGCAGCGCTACTTGCCTGAGCCAAAGGCCTGGCACCTGCCGTTCCCGTTTGAAGACCTGCCGCCGAATATGGAAGGCTTCGATACCGTATTTTCCATGGGCGTGTTTTACCACCGCCGTTCGCCGATCGAGCATTTGCTGGCGTTGAAGGATTGCCTGGTCAAGGGCGGTGAGTTGGTGCTGGAGACGCTGGTGGTTGAAGGCGATCAGCAGCAGGTGCTGGTGCCGGAAGACCGTTACGCGCAGATGCGCAACGTGTGGTTCCTGCCGTCGGTGCCGGCGCTGATGCTGTGGCTGCGCCGCGCGGGCTTCACCGACGTGCGCTGTGTGGATGTGAGCGTGACGACGATTGAGGAACAGCGCGGCACGGAGTGGATGAAGTATCAGTCCCTCAGCGACTTCCTGGACCCTGAGGATCACAGCAAGACCATCGAAGGGCTGCCGGCGCCGATGCGGGCGGTGATTGTCGCGAAGAAATAAGACTGCTGTTGTGTTGAAGAAATAAGACTGCTGTTGTGGCGAGGGAGCTTGCTCCCGCTGGGCTGCGTAGCGGCCCCAAAATCTGGGGAGCGCTGCGCACTCCAGCGGGAGCAAGCTCCCTCGCCACAGGGTATCGCGTCAGCCTTTGGCGCGACGCGCCTTGAAGAACTCGCTCAACACTGTCCCGCACTCTTCGGCCAACACCCCGCCTTCATACAGCACCCGATGATTGAGAAAGCCCTGGGTAAAAAACTGCCCTTGGCTTTGCACGATCCCGGCTTTTGGTTCGAGCGCGCCGTACACCACCCGGGCGATCCGCGAGTGGACGATCAGCCCGGCGCACATGCTGCACGGCTCCAGCGTGACGTAGAGTGTACTGCCCGGCAGCCGGTAATTACTGACAGCCTGGGCGGCGGCCCGGATCGCGACCATCTCGGCATGCGCACTGGGGTCGTTGCCGCTGATGGGGCAGTTGAAGCCACGCCCGATGATTTCTCCATCCTGCACCAGCACCGCGCCCACCGGCACCTCACCCAGCGCGGCGCCTTGGGCGGCCAGGGTCAGCGCTTCACGCATGAAGTCCTGGTCGCGGCTGCGGTCGATAATCGCCGTGGGGCGAAACTGGCGCATCACGCCACCTCGATGGCGGCCATCAGGCCGGTTTCCATGTGGTCGATCACATGGCAATGGAACATCCAGACACCCGGGTTATCCGCCACCAACGCTACGCGGGCACGTTCGTTCTTGCCCAGCAGGTAGGTGTCGGTGAAGTACGGAATCACCTTGTGGCGGTTCGAGGCGATGACCTTGAAACTCATACCGTGCAGGTGGATCGGGTGTTGGTACTGGGTCATGTTCTTCAATTCAAAAATGTAGCTCTTGCCCTTTTCCAGCTTGGCAATCGGGCGGTCGGCGCAGGTCTTGTCGGTGATGTCCCAGGCCTGGCCGTTGATCTGCCACAGGCTCGGCGGCTTATTGTCCACGTTCACCGAAACCGATCCAACCCATTCGAAATTGAAGTTGAGTTTCTCGGCATTCGCCAGGTCCGGCTCGGCGACCGGGTTGGCGGGCAACGCAGGCGGCCATTCGGTAGGTGCGTCGGTGCTGGCGACCGAGCGGAAGGTGCCCAGGCGTACCGGCCCGTTACGGATCGACAGTTCTTCACCGGCGGGAGGCGCCTTGATCGCCAGGCAGATACGCATGCCGGGGCCCAGCCAGTACTCCTTGCCCAGCGGGCGTGGTTCGACGGGATTGCCGTCCAGGGCATAGATCTGCGCTTCAACGTCGGGGATGTTAATGCGATAGGTCAGGGTGTTATCGAGGTTGAGCAGGCGCACGCGGGTGATCTGGCCGGCCGGCAGATCGATCACCGCCTGAGACACACCGTTGATGGTCGACAGGCGCCCGGCGGTACCGCCACGGGCCGCTTCACGCGGGATACTGAAGGCCACAAAGGCGCCCTCTTCGTCCACGTGCCAGCTTTTCAGGCTCAAGGTGCGTTCGTGTTTGAAACCGGTGGGTTCGCGTTCTTCGACAATCAGCGGGCCCACCAGGCCACGGCCGAGTTCTTCGCTGCTGTTCACATGAGGGTGGTACCAGTAGCTGCCGGCATCGGGCACGCGGAATTTGTAGTCGAAGTATTCGCCCGGCAGTACCGGCAATTGCGAGACATACGGCACGCCGTCCATTTCCAGCGGCAGGCGAATGCCGTGCCAGTGGATGGTGGTGGCGACGGGCAGGTGGTTGATAAAGCGCACCCGCAGCCATTCACCCTGACGCACCCGCAACTCGGTGCCGGGGGCCGAAGGGCCGAACGCCCAGGCTTCGGTCTTGTGTCCCGGTACCAGCTCCACCTCCAGCGGCGCGGCGATCAACTCGTAATCGTGCCCCGCCTCGGCCTCGGCGACCTTGCCCAGCCAATAGCGGTAGGCACCACCGGCACCAACGCCCACTACCGCGAGACCGGCAAGACCACCCAGGATTTGTCGACGGGAAAACGATTGGGACACAACAACCTCACGTATCTGCCGCGGGTCCGAGACCCGCAAAGGGCAGATACCATACACCGGCATCACCTAAACAGTAAGGGTTCGCATTGCCACATGTGGGAGCAGGCTTGTGTGGGAGCGGGCTTGCTCGCGAAAGCGGTGGGTCTGTTACTCATGCATCGGCTGACACGCCGCCTTCGCGAGCAAGCCCGCTCCCACATTGGATCTTCGGCGCTCTTTTAATGTTTGGCGGCGGCCAGAATCAAGGCTTTCATCTCGGCGACGGCGCCTTTGAAGCCGACGAACAGCGCGTGAGCCACCAGCGCATGGCCGATGTTCAGCTCGTTGATGCCCTTGATCGCAGCCACCGCTTCGACGTTGTGGTAATGCAGGCCGTGGCCGGCGTTGACGATCAGGCCTTCGCCCAGGCCGCAGTTAACGCCATCGATGATGCGCTGCAATTCATCGGCAACTTCAGTCGGCGTAGTGGCGTCGGCGTAACGGCCGGTGTGCAGTTCGATGGCCGGTGCGCCCACACGGCGCGACGCTTCGATCTGGCGCTCGTCGGCGTCGATGAACAGCGAGACTTCACTGCCGATCTTCGACAGACGCTCCACGGCAGCCTTGATCCGCGCTTCCTGGCCGGCCACATCGAGGCCGCCTTCGGTGGTGAGTTCCTGGCGGGTTTCCGGCACCAGGCAGATATGCGCCGGGCGGATGCGCTCGGCGAACGCCATCATTTCTTCGGTGACGCCCATTTCGAAGTTCATTCGGGTTTGCAGCACGTCCTTGAGCAGCAGCACGTCGCGCTCCTGGATGTGGCGGCGGTCTTCGCGCAGGTGCACGGTG
The DNA here is from genome assembly GCF_001952855.1 of Pseudomonas sp. ATCC PTA-122608. GTDB lineage: Bacteria > Pseudomonadota > Gammaproteobacteria > Pseudomonadales > Pseudomonadaceae > Aquipseudomonas. Next base: position 278,367 of record NZ_LPNO01000052.1, read on the forward strand.
ATGCCGTCGGCGCCCGCTTCTTCGGCGTCCAGCGCGGCCTTGACCGGATCCGGGTAACGGGTGCCCCGGGCCTGGCGCAGGGTGGCTACGTGGTCGATGTTCACGCCGAGAAGAATGCGATTGCTGGTGGTCACGAAAAGCGCTCCTGAAGAGGGAAGGAATCGCTGCACAGCATACACGGGGATGTCAGGGCTTTCGAAACAACTCGCGGCTGACCAGTGGCCGACCGCCCAAATGCACGGCCAGGGCCTGGCGCATCAAGCGCTTGGCCGCGGACAAGGCGCCGGGGGCCGTCCAGTCGGCTTCGCTCATGGCCAGCAGCTCAGTGCCCTGGAACAGGCCGGGTTGCAGCAGGTAGACCCGCTCCAGGCCTGCGTCCACTTGCAGGCGGTACATGCCGTCGGCGGCGATGGGATCGCCGTGCAAGTCCTGGCTCAGTTCGAAGCCGTAGCCCAAGTCATCCAGCAGGCGCCATTCGAATGCGCGTAGCAGCGGTTCGAGGGGGCGGCCTTCGGCGAGGGCAAGCAAGGTGGCGGCGTAGTGATCGAAGACGCCGGGGTGTGGGTCTTCGGCGGGGAGCAGACGGATCAGCAATTCGTTGAGGTAGAGGCCGCTGAACAGCGCCTCGCCGTTGAGCCAGTTGGAGACGCCCGCGGCTTCCATGCGGCCGACGTTCTTCAGCTCGCCACGTCCGCGAAACTCCACTTCCAACGCCACGAAAGGCCGCGCCAGGGTGCCGGCCTTGCCACGGGCGCTGCGCAAGACTGCGCGCAGCCGGCCTTGGGGTGTGAGGAAGTCCACCAGGGCGCTGGTCTCGCGGTAGGCGCGGCTGTGCAAGACGTAGGCGGGTTGGCCGGTGGGTGGGGTTTGGGACATTGGGTTCTCGCTGCGGGAACACGGTCTGGAAAACAACGACTATCCAATGTGGGAGCGGGCTTGCTCGCGAATGCAGGGTGTCAGTCAACACATCTGGTGACTGATCCACTGCATTCGCGAGCAAGCCCGCTCCCACATTTGTCCTGCGGTGTTCCGGAGACCTATTACAGGTCGCCGTAACCCAACGAACGCAACGCGCGCTCATCATCAGACCAACCACCCTTAACCTTCACCCACAGGTTGAGCATGATCTTGGAATCAAACAGCAATTCCATGTCCTTGCGCGCTTCGGTGCCGATGCGCTTGATGCGCTCGCCCTTGTCGCCAATGATGATTTTCTTCTGGCCGTCACGTTCAACGAGGATCAACGCGTGGATATGCAGGGTCTTGCCCTGCTGCTTGAACTCTTCGATTTCGACGGTGATCTGGTACGGCAGCTCGGCGCCCATCTGGCGCATGATTTTCTCGCGTACCAGTTCGGCGGCGAGGAAGCGGCTGCTGCGGTCGGTGATCTGGTCTTCCGGGAAGAAGTGCTCGTTCTCCGGCAGATAACCGGCGATCACACGCTCCAGGGCTTCGAGGTTGTGCCCGTGCTGGGCCGAGATCGGCATGATCTGGGCGTTCGGCAGTTGTTCCTGCAGCCAGCTCAGGTGCGGCATCAGCTCGGCTTTGTCTTCGATGCGGTCGGTCTTGTTCAACGCGACGATCAACGGGCCAGTGACGTACTGCACGCGCTCCAGAACCATCTGGTCTTCGTCGGTCCACTTGGTGCGGTCGACCACGAAGATCACCACGTCGACGTCTTTCAACGCCGCCGAAGCGGTTTTGTTCATGTAGCGGTTAAGGGCCTTTTCGCCGCCTTTGTGCATGCCCGGGGTATCAACGTAGACCGCCTGTACGGCGCCTTCGGTCTTGATGCCCAGCATGTTGTGGCGGGTGGTCTGAGGCTTGCGCGAGGTGATCGCCAGCTTCTGTCCCAGGATGTGGTTCAGCAACGTGGACTTGCCCACGTTCGGACGGCCGACGATGGCAACATAGCCACAGCGAGTTGCGGTTGAATCAGTCATGGCCATTCTCCACGCCCAGGGCAATCAGTGCTGCAGCGGCCGCTACCTGTTCGGCAATACGACGGCTCACACCCTGACCTCGGCTTTTTTCATTCAGTAAGGTGATTTCGCATTCGACGAAGAAAACTCGGCAATGCGGCTCACCCTGGATATCCACCACTTCGTAACGCGGCAGGTCGCAACCCCGGGACTGCAGGAATTCCTGCAGGCGGGTCTTCGGATCTTTGTTGGTGTCTACCAGCGTCAGGCTTTCGATCTCGGTCGCCAGCCAGGCGACAACGCGCTCCTTGGCTGCTTCCATGCCTGCATCAAGGTAGATCGCGCCGATCAGTGCTTCAAGGGCGTCAGCCAGGATCGACTCGCGACGGAAACCGCCGCTCTTCAGCTCGCCGGAACCCAGGCGCAGGTAATCACCCAAGTCGAAACCACGGGCCAGTACGGCCAGGGTCTCGCCTTTTACCAGGCGCGCACGCAAGCGCGACAACTGGCCTTCACGGGCCAGCGGGAAGCGATCGAACAAGGCTTCGCCTGCGACGAAATTGAGGATGGCATCACCGAGGAATTCCAGGCGCTCGTTGTTACGCCCGGCAAAACTGCGGTGTGTCAGGGCAAGGATCATCAATTCCTGATCCTTGAAGGTGTAGCCGAGCTGACGCTCGAGACGGCTTAGAGAAACGCTCACGGTTTACCCACATTCAGTTCGAGGCACCGGTGGCCTGCGACGATTAACGCTGTGTTCAAATTCAAATCCTGGTGGTTGCTGCATGGAGCCGGACTTTGTCCAAGCCCCAGAAAAGCATTCGGCGCTGTGTTCACAGCGCCGCATGGATTACTTGATCAGCCCGACCCGCGAGAAGTTCGGCAGGTGGCTGAGCTTGGGTTCCGGCCAACTCATCCAGACCGCGAAGGCCTTGCCGACGATATTCTGGTCGGGGACCATGCCCAGCAGCTCTTTGGGAATATTGGGATCATCCCAGTAGCGGCTGTCATTGGAGTTGTCGCGGTTGTCGCCCATCATGAAGTAATGCCCGGCAGGCACTGTCCATTGGTTGTCAGGCGGCGAACGGTAGCGGCTCATTTCCTTGCGGATTTCGTGCTCTACCGCTCCGAGTTTTTCCTGGTACAGCTCGGCGCTGCCCAGGGTGTTCGGCTCGGAACCGATCAGTTTTTCTGCCACCGACTCGCCATTGACGAACAGGCGCTTGTCGCTGGTGTAGCGAATCACATCGCCCGGCAAGCCCACTACACGCTTGATGTAGTTGACGTTCGGGTCGCTTGGGTAGCGGAACACCATCACATCGCCGCGCTGCGGGTCACCGATCTCGATGACTTTCTTGTCGATCACCGGCAAGCGAATCCCGTAGGAAAACTTGTTCACCAGGATGAAGTCGCCCACGTCCAGGGTAGGTTTCATCGATCCCGAAGGGATCTGAAACGGTTCCACCAGGAACGAACGCAGCACCAGCACGATGAACAACACCGGGAAGAACGACTTGCCGTATTCAACCAGCATTGGCTCTTTGTTCAGTTTCTCGACCACCGCCACATCGGGCTGGCTGACGCTGCCCTGATAGGACGCGATGGCAGCCCGGCGACGCGGGGCGAAGAACATCAGATCGAGCAACGCCAGGAGACCGCAAACGGCAACGGCAATGACCAGCAACAGCGGGAAATTTAGTGACATAGGACCTAACTATCCAACCTGAGCACCGCAAGGAAGGCTTCTTGTGGAATTTCCACGTTGCCCACTTGCTTCATGCGTTTTTTACCGGCCTTTTGCTTCTCGAGCAGCTTGCGCTTACGGCTGACGTCGCCGCCATAGCATTTGGCCAGTACGTTCTTTCTGAGTGCCTTGACGGAGGTCCGTGCAATGATCTGCCCGCCAATGGCGGCCTGGATCGCGACGTCGAACATCTGGCGCGGAATCAGTTCTTTCATCTTTTCGGTCAACTGGCGACCTTTGTAGTGCGCGTTGTCCTTGTGCACGATCAGCGCCAGGGCATCGACCTTGTCGCCGTTGATCAGCACATCCAGCTTCACCAGATTAGCTGATTGGTAACGATCAAAATGGTAATCCAGCGAAGCATAGCCGCGGCTGGTGGATTTGAGACGGTCGAAGAAGTCCAGGACCACTTCGTTCATCGGCAAATCGTAGGTCACTTGCACCTGGGTACCGAGGAACAGCATGTCGTGCTGTACGCCACGCTTCTCGATACACAGGGTAATGACGTTGCCCAGGTGCTCTTGCGGCACAAGAATATTGGCCCGCACGATCGGTTCGCGCATGTCTTCGATGGAAGACAGATCCGGAAGCTTCGACGGGTTGTCGACGTAAATCGTTTCACCGGTTTTCAATAACAGTTCAAAAATAACTGTCGGTGCGGTGGTGATCAGGTCCAGGTCGTATTCGCGCTCGAGGCGCTCCTGGATGATTTCCATGTGCAGCATGCCCAGGAAACCGCAGCGGAAGCCGAAGCCCAATGCGTCGGAGCTTTCCGGGGTGTACTGCAACGACGAGTCGTTGAGGGTCAGCTTCTGCAGGGCTTCGCGGAAGTCCTCGAAGTCGTCGGAGCTGACCGGGAACAGGCCGGCGTAAACCTGCGGCTGGATGCGTTTGAAGCCCGGCAGCACGTCGACGTCAGGGGTGGCGCTCAAGGTCAGTGTGTCACCCACCGGTGCGCCGTGGATGTCCTTGATGCCGGCGATGATGAAGCCCACTTCACCGGCTTTCAGATCAACGGTTGCAGTGTGCTTGGGGTTGAACACACCCACGCTGTCCACCAGGTGGATCTTGCCGGTGGATTTGACCAGGATCTTGTCGCCCTTCTTCACACGGCCGTGGCGCACGCGTACCAGGGATACAACGCCCAGGTAGTTGTCGAACCAGGAGTCGATGATCAACGCTTGCAGCGGATCTTCGTAGTTGCCGGTAGGCGCGGGAATGGTCTTGACCAGGCGCTCGAGCACTTCGTCGACACCCAGGCCGGTCTTGGCGCTGCACTCGACGGCGTCGGTGGCGTCAATGCCGATGATCTTCTCGATCTCTTCCTTGACGCGGTCCGGATCGGCCTGTGGCAGGTCGATCTTGTTCAGCACCGGCATCACTTCCAGGCCTTGCTCGATGGCGGTGTAGCAGTTCGCGACGGACTGGGCTTCAACGCCCTGGCCCGCGTCCACTACCAGCAACGCACCTTCACAGGCCGCCAGGGAACGGCTGACTTCATAGGTGAAGTCGACGTGGCCCGGGGTGTCAATGAAGTTGAGCTGGTACTTGATACCGTCTTTGGCGGTGTAATACAGAGTAACGCTGTGGGCCTTGATGGTGATCCCGCGCTCGCGCTCGAGGTCCATGGAGTCCAGCACCTGGGCTTCCATTTCACGCTCGGCAAGGCCGCCGCACATCTGGATAAATCGATCGGCCAGCGTCGACTTGCCATGGTCAATGTGGGCGATGATGGAGAAATTGCGGATATGACTCAAATCACTCACGGATCAACACTCAAAAAGGCTGCAGGCAGACTGCCCGCTGAAAAATAGCCGGGAATTGTACCTGATGCGCAGACCTGACGTCATCCATGGTGACCAAGAACAAAAATGCCCCGATCGTTCGAACGGGGCATTTTTTGTTCATAAGCGCGGGTTCAACCGGCCCGACGCAACAGCCAGAAGCCGGCCACGGCGCAAATAGCCGTGGGCACCAGCACCGCAAACAACGGCGAGAAGCCGAATACCAGGCTGGACGGCCCCAGCAGGTCTTGGGCGATACGGAAGGTAAAGCCCACCAGCACGCCGGTGAACACTCGCTGACCGAGGGTTACGGAGCGCAGCGGACCGAAGATGAACGAGATTGCCATCAGCACCAGCGCAGCGGTTACTACCGGCTGCAACACCTTGACCCAAAACGCCAGCCAGTAACGGCCATTGTTCAAGCCCTGGTCCTTGAGGTAGTGGATATAACCCCACAGGCCGGAGATAGGCAGGCTTTCCGGGATCATCACCACGGTATTCAGCAATTCGGGCTTGAGGGAAATATCCCACTGCTCCGTCGGAACGTTGATCACTTCGGTGGTCGACGCCGCGCCCTTGCCGATATCTCGGAAATAGGTGGTGGTCACATCGCTGAGTTGCCACTTTTCTTCGGCGTACTGCGCACGTTTGGCGAAGCTGGACGACAACAGGTGACGTTCTTTATCGAAGTGATAACGGGTGACACCGATCAACAGGCCACCCGGTTGTACGGCGTTGATGTGGATAAACTCCTCACCCTGCCGGTGCCACAGGCCATGCTTGGAGCTTTGAGCATCACCGGACCCCTGGGCCAGGGCACGATTGGCCTGGGCTGTGGATTCGGCCGGAGGCGCCACGTATTCACCGATCAGCACGCTGACCGCCATCAGCAACAGCATGGGCTTCATGACCGCCCACACGATGCGGCCAATGGAAACACCCGCCGCACGCATGATGGTCAGTTCGCTGTTGCTGGCCAGGCTGCCAAGGCCAATCAGGCACCCGATCAGCGCAGCCATCGGCATCATGTCGTAGAGACGACGTGGCGCTGTCAGCGCCACGTAGCTCAGAACGTTGGTAACGGTGTAGGTATCGCTGACGTTGCCGACTTCATCAATGAAGGCGAACAACGAGGCCAGGCCCAGAATAATGCCCAATACCGCAAGGATTGCGACCAGGACGCTGCTACCAATGTAGCGGTCGAGCTTAACCACGAGCCATCTCCTTCATGCTGCGACGACTCCGCATCTTCAAACGCATCGGCTCCCAATAAAGCAGGCCCAGGCCAATCATCAGGAAGATCCCGTGGACCCACCACAACCCAAGAGCCGGCGGCAGCTTGCCCTTCTCCAGGGAGCCGCGGGCGGAAATCAGGATGGTCAGGTAAGCCATATAAAGCAGGATGGCCGGCAACAGTTTGAGGAAGCGGCCCTGGCGCGGGTTGACCCGGGACAGCGGTACCGCCATCAAGGTCACGATAAACACCAGCAGCGGCAGGGAAATCCGCCATTGCAGTTCAGCAATCGAGCGCAATTCCTTGCTGCCGATCAGGTCCGGCGTCGGGATCGCGTCGCGGTCGGTCACTTCGTCGCTGACATCCGGACGGGCAAGCATTACACCGTAAGTGTCGTACTTGATTGCCCGGTAATCCGCCTGCCCGGGGCTGCCGTCATAGCGATAACCGTTCTCCAGGATCAGATAGCGACTGCCGTCCGGACGCACTTCCTGGCGCCCGCTGTCGGCCACCAATATGGAAATACCACGGTCTTTCTGGTTCTGGCCGAGGTTCTTCTGGGAGATGAACACACCGCCCAGGTTGGCACGGTCATCCGACAGTTGTTCGGTGTAGGTCACCCGGGTGCCGTCGTTGAGCGCTTGAAAGCGGCCCGGCTCCAGGGTGTCGAATTCGGTCATGGCGTCCTGTTTGTTGAGCACCAGCTGGAACTGCAAGGCTCCCTGGGGCGCCAGGCTCAGGCTCAGCCAGGCCACGATCAGCGCGATACCGGTGGCCGGGACCATGGTCATGGCCAGCAAGCGCTGCTGACTCATGCCGGTGGCCGACAGCACGGTCATTTCGCTTTCGAGGTACAAGCGGCCGTAGGCCAGCAAGATCCCGAGAAACAGGCCCAATGGCAGGATCAGCTGCAGGAAGCCCGGCAGGCGAAAGCCCATGATCAGGAACAGCGAACCCGGATCCAGGGCACCCGAGGCAGCCTGGGCGAGGTATTTGACGAAGCGACCACTCATGATGATGACCAGCAATACCGCACTCACGGCACTCAGGGTCAACAGGACTTCGCGGGACAGATAACGGAAGACGATCAAACCAGACACTCCAGGGTTGTCAGGCTAAGGCGGCCAAACAAGCAAGCATATCGAGACGACCCATTGCTGCAGGCCGGCTAAAAAGATGGCGCATTATCCTGTGATTGACCGCACCTGTCACGGAGCTTGCTCATACGCGTGCACAAAGCTGCCCACAAGGGTTGTCAGGCTCGGGCGGCGAGGTTCAAACTGCGGCCTTTGTCGCGGGCGGCCTACAGGCTGCCAAGCTTACAAGCCGGAGTACAGACTCCTGGCTCACTGACCTTTATAAGGGACCCGAAAATGGAACTGGTTGTAAAAAGCGTTAGCCCCGAAACGTTGAAAACCGCCACCCTCGTGGTCGCTGTCGGCGAAGGCCGCAAGCTGAGCGTTGCCGCCAAGCAACTGGACGAACTGAGCGGCGGCGCCATCAGCGCGGTCCTCAAGCGCGGCGACCTGGCCGGTAAAGTGGGGCAGAGCCTGCTGCTGCAAAGCCTGCCCAACCTTAAAGCCGAGCGCGTATTGCTGGTGGGCGTGGGCAAGGACGCCGAACTGGGCGACCGTCCGTTCCGCAAGATCATCAGCAGCATCCTCACTACCCTCAAGGGCCTGGGCGGCACCGATGCAGCCCTGGCGCTGGACGAAATCGTGGTCAAGGGCCGCGACAGCTACGGCAAGACCCGCCTGCTGGCCGAAAGCCTGCTGGATGGCGGCTACGTCTTCGACCAGTTCAAGAGCACCAAGGCCGAACCCCGCGCCCTGAAGAAAGTCACCTTGCTGACCATCAAGGCGGCCCAGGCTGAAGTGGAACGCGCCGTGACCCACGCCCAGGCCATCGCCGGCGGCATGGCTTTCACCCGTGATTTGGGCAACCTGCCACCGAATATCTGCCACCCAACCTACCTGGGCGAGCAAGCCAAGGCGCTGGGTAAAGAATTCAAGGGTTTGAAAGTCGAAGTCCTGGACGAGAAGAAGATCAAGGAACTCGGCATGGGCTCGTTCTATGCCGTGGGCCAGGGCAGCGACCAGCCGCCGCGCCTGATCGTGATGCAATACAACGGCGGCAAGAAGTCCGAGAAGCCATACGCCCTGGTCGGCAAAGGCATCACCTTCGACACCGGCGGCATCAGCCTCAAGCCGGGCCTGGGCATGGACGAGATGAAGTACGACATGGGCGGCGCCGCCAGCGTATTCGGTACCCTGCGTGCCGTGCTGGAACTGAAGCTGCCGATCAACCTGGTGTGCATCCTGGCCTGCGCCGAGAACATGCCGAGCGGCGGCGCGGCGCGTCCGGGCGACATCGTTACCACCCTCAGCGGCCAGACCGTGGAAATCCTCAACACCGACGCCGAAGGCCGCCTGGTGCTGTGCGACGCCCTGACCTACGCCGAACGCTTCAAGCCGCAAGCCGTGATCGACATCGCCACCCTGACCGGGGCCTGCGTGGTTGCCCTGGGCGCCCACACATCGGGCCTGCTGGGCAACAACGATGAACTGATCGGCCAACTGCTCAGCGCCGGCCAGGCTGCAGACGACCGCGCCTGGCAACTGCCGCTGTTCGATGAGTACCAGGAACAGCTGGACAGCCCGTTCGCCGACATCGCCAACATTGGTGGCCCGAAAGCCGGCACCATCACCGCTGCGTGTTTCCTGTCGCGTTTCGCCAAGAACTTCAACTGGGCGCACCTGGACATCGCCGGCACTGCCTGGACCAGCGGCGGCAAGGACAAGGGCGCCACTGGCCGTCCGGTTCCATTGCTGACCCAGTACCTGCTGGACCGCGCCAAAGCCTAACCCTGTAGGAGCGAGCTGGTTCGCGAAGGTCGTTAACGATAACGCGCTCATTCTGGATGAACGCGTCGTTCTCAGGTTTTTCGCGAGCAAGCTCGCTCCTACAAACCCCGGGGCGGCCGCAACGCCACCCTGGGCTCAGGAATCGCAATGACCCAAGTCGACTTCTATATATTGCCCAGCGCCGATCCTTCCGCGCGCCTGGACTTTGCCTGCAAGCTCACCGAAAAAGCCTGGCGCATGGGCCACCGCATCTACCTGCATTGCAGCGATGCCGCCCAACGTGACGACCTCGACGCCCGCCTCTGGCGCTTCAAGGGCGAAAGCTTCGTACCACACGGCCCTGCCGAATCAGAGCCGAAAGGCCTGGTGGTGCTGGGTTTGGGCGACAGCTGCGGCGATCACACAGACCTGCTGGTCAACCTCGACCTGAAAGTACCGGCCTTCGCCAAAGGTTTTGCCCGCGTGGCGGAAGTGGTGGTGGAAGACCCGGCTATTCGTCAGGCCGCGCGGGAGAGTTTCCGTTTCTACCGCGAACAGGGCTATTCTCTGCAAGATCACCGGCTACAACGACTTTGAGCACATGATGGACACTCCAAACCCGCTAAAAGACTCTGACCACCTGCTGGATGACCTTGAGTCGATCCGCAAGCTGCTCGGTGATGATGACCTGCAACCGCCGCTGCTGACCGATGCGGTCAACGGTGACGTACAAATTCCTTTGCTGTTCGATATGGTCGGCGGCAAGCCTGTTGCGCCGGAACCTGTCGAAACGCCCGCAGAACAAACCGCACCCGCGCCGGCAGTTGCCGTGCCTGCCGCAGAGAAAGCGCCCGACGCCCTGCTGCTGCACCTGGACAACGAACTGCGCGCCGCTGCGCAACTGATCATGCAAGACGTGATCGACGATTTTGCTCCGCATATCGAAACCGAGATCAAGCGCCGACTGGATGCGCGCATGGAGCGGTTGTTGAGCCAGTACCAGAACTAAGGCTGACACATATCCCGTGTGGGAGCGGGCTTGCTCGCGAAGGGCGTGAACGATAACGCGTGCATCCAGAATGAACGCGCCGCCCTCAGGTTTTTCGTGAGCAAGCTCGCTCCTACCCCTCTCCCCTATCCCCCGCTATACTTGTCGGCTTTCCTGAATTAATGCCAACTAGGGTCCCGCCGCGCATGGATAAGACCTACCAGCCGCACGCTATTGAAACTTCCTGGTACCAGACCTGGGAGTCCGAGAATTATTTCGCTCCGCAAGGCGCGGGCGATGCCTACACCATCATGATTCCGCCACCGAACGTCACGGGCAGCCTGCACATGGGCCATGGCTTCAACAACGCGATCATGGATGCCCTGATTCGTTTCCGCCGCATGCAGGGTCGCAACACCCTGTGGCAGCCAGGTACCGACCACGCCGGCATCGCCACCCAGATGTTGGTGGAACGCCAACTGGAAGCCACCGGCCAGAACCGTCACGACCTGGGTCGCGAAAAATTCCTGGATAAAATCTGGGAATGGAAGGATCAGTCCGGCGGCAACATCAGCCGTCAGATCCGACGCCTGGGTTCGTCCGTCGACTGGAGCCGCGAGCGCTTCACCATGGACGACGGCCTGTCGGAAGCCGTGAAGGAAGCCTTTGTGCGCCTGCACGAAGACGGCCTGATCTATCGCGGCAAGCGCCTGGTCAACTGGGACACCAAGCTGCACACGGCGATTTCCGACCTTGAAGTGGAAAACCACGACGAGAAAGGTTTCCTGTGGAACCTCAAGTACCCGCTGGCTGACGGCGCCAAGACCGCCGAAGGCAACGACTACCTGATCGTCGCCACCACTCGTCCGGAAACCATGCTTGGCGACGCCGCCGTCGCGGTTAACCCGAACGACGAACGCTACCAGGCGCTGATCGGCAAGTTCGTTGAGCTGCCGCTGGTTGGCCGTCGCATCCCGATCATCGCGGACGACTACTGCGACCCTGAATTCGGCACCGGCTGCGTGAAAATCACCCCGGCCCACGATTTCAATGACTACGAAGTCGGCAAGCGCCACAACCTGCCGCTGCTGAACATTTTCGACAAAAACGCCGCTGTTCTGCCGGCCTGCCAGGTATTCAACCTCGACGGCACGCTGAACGAGAGCATCGACGGCAAGATCCCGGCTGAATACGCCGGCCTCGACCGTTTTGAAGCGCGCAAGCAGATCGTTGCGGCCTTCGACGCTGCCGGCCTGCTGGTCAGCGTTGATGACCACGCCCTGAAGGTGCCGAAAGGCGACCGTTCCGGCACCGTCATCGAGCCTTGGCTGACCGACCAGTGGTACGTGTCTACCAAGCCGCTGGCCGAGCCGGCGATTGCTGCCGTGGAAGACGGTCGTATCGCGTTCGTGCCTAAGCAGTACGAAAACATGTACTTCTCGTGGATGCGTGACATCCAGGATTGGTGCATCAGCCGCCAGCTGTGGTGGGGCCACCGGATTCCGGCCTGGTACGACGAGTCGGGCAAGGTCTACGTTGGCCGCGACGAAGCCGAAGTACGTGCCAAGCACAACCTCGGCCCGGACGTGGCGCTGCAACAGGACAACGACGTACTGGACACCTGGTTCAGCTCGGGCCTGTGGACCTTCTCCACCCTCGGCTGGCCGCAACAGACCGAGTTCCTGAAGAAATTCCACTCCACCGACGTGCTGGTCACCGGCTTCGACATCATTTTCTTCTGGGTTGCCCGGATGATCATGCTCACCATGCACTTGGTGAAAAACGAAGACGGCACCCCGCAGGTACCGTTCAAGACCGTGTACGTGCACGGCCTGGTACGTGATGGCCAGGGCCAGAAGATGTCCAAGTCCAAGGGCAACGTCCTGGACCCACTGGACATCATCGACGGCATCGACCTGGAAACCCTGGTGCAGAAACGCACTACCGGCCTGATGCAACCCACGCCAAAACTGCTGAAAAAGATCGAAAAGCAGACCCGCGAAGAATTCCCGGAAGGTATCGCCAGCTACGGCACCGATGCCATGCGCTTCACCTTCTGCTCGCTGGCGTCGACAGGTCGCGACATCAAGTTCGACATGGGCCGCGTCGAAGGCTATCGCAACTTCTGCAACAAGATCTGGAACGCCGCGCGCTACGTGCTGGATAAAGGCGAAGACTGCGGCCAGAACGGCGAGGCCATCGAGCTGTCCCTGGCGGACCGCTGGATCATCTCCCAGCTGCAGCGCACCGAAGCCGAAGTGACCCGTCAACTCGACCAGTTCCGCTTCGACCTGGCGGCGCAGGCCTTGTACGAGTTCATCTGGAACCAGTATTGCGACTGGTACCTGGAATTGTCCAAGCCCGTGCTGTGGGACGAGAACTCGCCGATCGAACGTCAGCGCGGCACCCGTCACACCCTGGTGCGCGTGCTGGAAGTGGCGTTGCGCCTGGCGCATCCGTTCATGCCGTTCATCACCGAAGAAATCTGGCAGCGCCTCGCGCCGCTGGCCGGCAAAGACGGCAAGACCATCATGCTGCAACCTTGGCCGGTGGCCAACGAAGCCCGCATTGATGAGGCGGCCGAAAGCGACATCGAATGGCTCAAGACCCTGATGATGGGCACGCGCAACATCCGCGCCGAGATGAACATCGGCCCGGGCAAGCCACTGGCCGTGTTCGTGAAGAACGCCAGCGCTGAAGATCAGCGTCGCCTCACCGAGAACGACGCGCTGCTCAAGAAGCTGGCGAAGCTGGAGTCGATCACCGTATTGGCCGCCGGCGCCGAAGCGCCGCTGTCCGCCACCGCACTGGTTGGCGAGATGGAAGTGCTGGTGCCGATGGCCGGCCTGATCGACAAAGGTGCCGAACTGGCGCGCCTGGATAAGGAAATCCTGCGTCTGCAAGGCGAAGTGCAGCGGGTGGGCGGCAAGCTGTCCAACGCGGCGTTCGTCGACAAGGCTCCGGCTGAAGTCATCGAGAAAGAACGCGCCAAATTGGCCGAAGCTGAACAGGCTTTGGGCAAACTGGCCGAGCAACATGCGCGGATTTCCAGCCTGTAAGGTGCAGCCCGTGTGTAAAAAGAGACCTTCGGGTCTCTTTTTTTTGCCCAGGAAAGCAATGACATATCTCTTTGCAAACCCGATCAATGTGGGAGCTGGCTTGCCTGCGATGCAGGCGACTCGGTGTATCTGTCAGACGGAGGCGATGCCATCGCAGGCAAGCCAGCTCCCACATTTGACCGAGTTCGACTCAAGAATGTGGGACAATGCCCGCCACTTTGAGCCAAATTCCAGAATCGACGCAGCCCATGACCGCCCCCAGCACACCCAAAGCACCGCGCAAGAAGCCTAAATCCACTACGCCGGCCAAGCCCGTCGTTCCGCGCAAAGAGGCCACCTTGCACCCGCGTAACCGCCACCAGGGCCGTTACGACTTCCAGGCGCTGATCAAGACCACGCCGGAACTGGCGCAATTCGTGATCATCAACCCGTACGGCAAGGAAAGCATCGACTTCGCCAGCCCCGACGCGGTGCGGGTGTTTAACCGGGCGTTGCTTAAGGCGTTCTACGGCATCAATCACTGGGACATCCCGGCTGATTACCTGTGCCCGCCGGTCCCGGGCCGTGCCGACTACGTGCACTTCCTCGCCGACCTGCTGGCCAGCGTCAACGAAGGCGTGATCCCCCGTGGCGCGCCGGTGAAGGTGCTGGACATCGGCATGGGCGCCAACTGCGTCTATCCGTTGATCGGCTACAGCGAATACCGCTGGAATTTCCTCGGCTCGGAAGTCGACCCGACGGCCGTGGCGGCCGCCAAGGCGATCGTACAGTCCAACGGGCTGAACAAGGCCATCCAGCTGCGCCAGCAAACCAATCCCAAACAGATCCTGCTGGGCCTGCTGGAGCCGGGTGAGCGGTTTGACCTGACCATGTGCAACCCGCCCTTCCACGCGTCCATGGATGAAGCAACCAAGGGCAGCGAGCGTAAATGGCGAGCACTGGGCAAGGCTGATCCGAAGCGCAAGTTGCCGGTACTGAACTTCGGTGGCCAGTCGGCGGAATTGTGGTGTGAAGGCGGTGAAGCGCGGTTTGTGACGCAGTTGATCGCTGAAAGCGCGCATTTCCAACATAAAGTACTGTGGTTCAGCACCCTGGTGTCGAAAGCGTCAAACCTGCCGGCGATTCAGACTGCGCTGAAAAAGGCCGGTGTATTGGAAAGCCAGGTGGTGGAGATGTCCCAGGGCCAGAAGCAGAGTCGCTTTGTCGCCTGGACCTTCCAGACCCCGAGCGAGCAACAGGTGTGGCGCCAGCGTTGGGCGCGCAAGGATTAAAAACCGCAGGCAACAAAAAACCGTGCCCGGATCGCTCCGGAGCACGGTTTTTTTTGCTGCGTCTTACTTGTTAACAGCGTCGGTCAGGCTTTTTGCCACAACCAGCTTGATAACTTTCTTGGCAGCGATTTCGATGGCAGCGCCAGTCGAAGGGTTACGGCCAGTACGGGCAGGACGCTCGGTCACTTTCAGTTTGCCAACGCCTGGCAGAGTGATTTCGCCGCCGTTTTCCAGCTGATCAGCAACGATCTGGCTCAGTTGTTCAATCACCGCACGCACTTGAACTTTGGTGGCGCCAGTGGATTCAGCCAGATCAGCGATCAGTTGGTCTTTAGTAATAGCCATTGTGGTGTTCCTTCCCTATCAAATTCATTTGGATTGCAGAGTGCAGTGTCAGCCATCGAGCCCTGCCATCAAGGCCTGGCACCCAAGGGCTATAACCACGAAGATCGGGGTTATAGATACCTGAAACCGGGTTTGGTTCGACCTGACAAATGCTGAATGCACGCTTAACGCCCAGACTGCGCGTAAGACGGGGCAAAACTAGCACAGAGACGGGGAAATATCCGCCTCAACATACCCATTTGGTCAGCTTTATCGCTCTAAACCGTGAAAAAAAGGCATATGGCCCGTCGGAGGGCTCTCAAAATGCCCTCCGAACAACGCCATCCCTAGCGGGTGCGGTACACTGGCGACTTTTTCCGGGAGCTCAACCACTCCCCTTCACCTGCCGAGAAGCCCATGCCGATCCGTCATTGCATCGTCCACCTGATCGACAAAAAACCCGACGGCACACCCGCAGTTCTCCACGCCCGCGACTCCGAGCTTGCCGAGTCGGCCGCGATCGAGAACATGCTTGCCGACCTCAACGAGAGCTACAACGCCAAACAAGGCAAGGCCTGGGGCTTTTTCCATGCCGAGTCCGGCGCGCACCCGTTCAGCGGCTGGTTGAAGGAATATTTTGACGGCGGGAAGGATTTCACCGCGTTCAGCCGCATTGCCGTGGAACACCTGCAAAAGCTGATGGAAGAATCCAACCTCTCCACCGGCGGCCACGTGCTGTTTGCCCATTATCAACAGGGCATGACCGATTACCTGGCGATCGCCCTGCTGCACCACAGTGAAGGCGTGGCAGTGACCGACCAACTGGACGTGACGCCGTCGCGCCACCTCGACCTTGGCCAACTGCACCTCGCGGCGCGGATCAACGTGTCCGAGTGGCAGAACAACAAGCAGTCCAAGCAGTACATCTCCTTTATCAAGGGCAAGAACGGCAAGAAGGTCTCGGAGTACTTCCGCGACTTTATCGGCTGCCAGGAAGGCGTCGACGGCCCGGGCGAGACCCGCACCCTGCTCAAGGCCTTCAGCGACTTCGTTGAAAGCGAGGATCTGCCGGACGAGTCCGCCCGCGAGAAAACCAAGACCCTGGTGGACTACGCCAGCAGCCAGGCCAAGCTCGGCGAGCCAATGGGCCTGGAAGAGCTGTCCGGGTTGATCGATGAAGATCGGCCAAAAGCTTTCTACGATCACATCCGCAACAAGGACTACGGCCTGTCGCCGGAAATCCCGGCGGATAAACGCACCCTCAACCAGTTCCGCCGTTTCACCGGCCGCGCCGAAGGCTTGTCCATCAGCTTTGAAGCGCACCTGTTGGGCGACAAGATCGAATACGACGAAGCCGCCGGCACCTTGATCATCAAGGGCCTGCCGACCCAGTTGACCGACCAGCTCAAGCGTCGCAACTGATGCTGGGCGGGGTTCTGAAGAAAGTCCTGCTGGTGTTGCTGGTGGTGGTGGTTTTCCAGAACTGGGGCAAGATCGAGCGGCTGTTCAACCCCTCCCAGGTGGTGCCGGAGCAGACACGCACGGCGGCGCGCGTGGTGCTGTATTCCACCGAGTGGTGTGGCTACTGCAAACAGATCCGGCGCTTTCTGGATTCCAAGGGGATTCCCTACCAGGCGTTTGATATCGAGAAGGACGCCCAGGCGCGCAAGGCGTACGAGGCACTGGGCGGCGGCGGGATTCCATTTGTGGACGTGAATGGCACGCTGATTCGCGACTACAACCCTGAAGCGATCATGGCCGCGCTGAAGTAACTCACTCTGTAAAACACCGCCGATCAAATGTGGGGGCGGGCTTGCTCGCGAAGGCGCGGGKTCAGTCAATACATCTGGCGACTGACCCACCGCTTTCGCGAGCAAGCCCGCTCCCACATTGGGTTTGCGTACGCCTTAGAAATTGGCTTCCAGGGAAACCATCGCCGTACGCTCTTCACCCACGTTGTAATACGCCGAGCTGGCCGCCAGGCCATTCACCGGCGCCGAGTTGAACGACACGGTGCGCGCCGAGCTCAAGTATTCCTTATCAAACACGTTGAGCATCGAGAAGCGCAGCGCGGCCGACTTGAAGACCTTCTTGTCCACCGGCAAGTAGATACCGGCGTTGAGGTCAAACACGGTGCGCCCGGAGATTTTCTCGTTGTTGGTCAAATCGCCGTAGAACGCCCCGACATACTTGCCGGCAATGTTGCCGTAGTAGCGTTTGTCGTCATACCCGAACACCAGGTTGAGCATGTTTTCCGGCACGTTGGCCAACTGGTTGCCCTTGGTCGGCAACAGCACGTTCTTGCTGACAAAATCGTCCTGCTGCTCCGACTTGGTATAGGTGTACGACGCGTAGTAGTTGAAGTTGTATGGCAGCAGGCCGCTCCATTCCAGCTCCAGGCCTTTGTTGGTCACGTCACCGACGTTGGCCATCACGTAGTCACCGTTCAAGTCGGTGGTCGACAGCTGGCGATCCTTGAAGGTGATGTAGAACAGGGTGGCGCTCAAGGCCATTTTTTCTTCGGTGTAGCGCCAGCCCAGTTCCTGGTTCCAGCTCAGCTCGGGGTTGAGGTTGAGGGAGTCACCCTTGTTGTACAGCACGTAGTTCTGCGGGGTGCGCATGTTGCGGGTGACGTTGTAGAACGCCTGGTTGCTCTCGTCGACCTGGTACTTGGCACTGAAGTTCGGCAGGAACTGATGGTAGCGGGCGTTCCGCTTTTCCGGCTTGTCGTACAGGCTGCCCAGATTGTCGCCGTCACGCTCGACGTACTGGTACGCCAGCCCGCCGACAAAACTCAGGTCTGGGGTGGCTTGCCAGCTGTCCTGCACCCATAGTTTCTGGGCCGGGGTCACGGTGTACTGGTGACGGCCCTGGACGGTCTTGCCGTTCTTGTCGACCACCTGGCCGCCGCTGTTGTAATCACCCCAGATGTCGTCCGGTGCACCTTCGCTGTTGATCCCGATATACGGCTGGGTCTGGCGCTGGCGAGCGCGCTCGTACCAGTAACCGTAATCCAGGCTGTGCTCCTCGTTGATGTCCCATTTCATTTTGACCGTGACGCCAGGGCGCCAGGTTTCGGTCCACGACGGCCGGTAGTAGTTGGCCGACTGGAGGTTACCCAGGTCGTAGTTACCGGCCTTGTCGGACTTCGGCCCCAGGTTGGTCGCGGTCTGGCCGCTGAAACTGCCGCCGTTGCCCCAGTAGTAGTAAGGCGCAACTGTCAGGGCCAGGTCATCACGCAGGCGCCAGCGCTGGGTGAAGGTGGTCATGACACTTTCGAAAGGGTTGCGGTTGAGCTTGTAGGAGGACGACAGCAAGCCGTTTTTGTAGACCGGGGTTTCCGAGTAATCCAGGCGCCGCCCCTGTTGTTGGAACTGGGCCTTGCTCAGGGTGTTGTAGTTGTAGTTTTCCTGCTTGTTGTACTTCATGGTGAAGTTGCTGGAGTTGCCGTTGTCGTCTTCGAACAGCGTGCTCCACTCCACCTTGTCACCGCGCACAGTGCCCTTGCCGCGCCACTTGTCGCCTTCGGTGTGAGAGGCCGAGACCCAGCTCTTGAAGCCGCCCAGGTCGCCGGTGTTGAGCCGTGCGAAGGACTTTGTCAGGTGGTTCGAGCCGATGGATTGTTTGACGAACAAGCCTGGCTCTTTGGTCGGCCGGATCGTGACCATGCCGATATTGCCGCCGCTGGAACCAATGTGTGGGCCGTCCGCTTCGGAGGAGCCCTGGGTAACAAACACTTCGCCGACGTTTTCCGGATCGCCCAACTGGTTGGCGTACACGCCATAGCTGCCGGAGTCGTTGATCGGCACGCCGTCCATGGAAACCCCGACCTGGTCGGAGTTCATGCCGCGCATGGTGAAACTGGTGCCGCTCATGCCGCTGGCGTCATCGTTGGATACGTTGATGCCCGGGGTGTACTTGAGCTTGTCGATGGCGTTGGCCGTCGGGGACATTTCGTCCATGGCTTCCTTGGTCACGGTGGACCGGGCCTTGGCGCTTTCTTCCTGAATCATGTGGCCGGTGCCCAGGGTACGTTCGCCGGCGACGTGCACCGAACCGACATCCTGGGAGTCGTCTGCCAGAACCAGCGGCGCAAAGCCGCCCAGGCCCGATGCTAAAAGCAGGGCATAGAGTTTGTTGTAGGTCACGAGTAGATCCCTTACATGCATCCATCTGTTGTTATGGGGGAGGTATTGGCGATTTGGGCTGGGTGAACAGCGCCGCCAATCTTCCTGACCACCTGCTCAGGAATCCGAGGATCATCCGTGCATCACGTAACGGTTTGGTTACAGGTTTTGGCGATTGCGATGAAGGTTAAATGAAAGGCCCACAGACGCCGATGTGCCAAGGCATTGGGGTATTCAAGGGAGATGGGTGCAAGTAATGACAGCGCTACGCCATTGCAGCGTAGCCCTCTGTATCTAGCGCAGTACGATCATTCGACCGAGCAGAGCGTGTTGTTCGAACCCCAAAACCGCCTGCAGCGCATTGAGCACCGCCTGGGGATCCTTGCTCGGGAAACTGCCACTGACACGCCGAGCGGCAAGGTCGTCATTGAGCAGGAGAATACGACCGGGATAGTAGCGGCCGAGGTCTTGCACCACTTCGGCCAGGGGCGTCTTGTAGTAGTTGAGCCAACCGTCGCGCCAAGCCAGGCGCGACTCGCTGTCGACTGCGTGCAGCTCATCGGCGACACCATCGGCGTAGGCCACTTGTTGGCCGGCCGCCAGAATCTGTTGCTGAGCATACTTCGACGGCGTTACCCCAACCCGACCGGACAACACCGTCACCTGCGCACCCGCCGGTTGCAGGCGCACTTCAAACTGCGTGCCGAGCACCCGCGCTTCGCCGCTGCCGGCCTCGACCACGAAGGATTCGCCCGTGTGGGTCACACTGAAAAAACCGGCGCCACGGCGTAGCTGGATATGGCGCTCGCCATGCTTGAAATCCACGGAGATCGCGCTGTCGGCGTCCAGGGTAACCAGGCTTTTATCGGCCAGGGTCACGGTCTTCACCTCACCCGGCGCGGTGACGTAATCCGCGCCGAAGTCATCGACCCAGCGTGACGGCTGCCAGCCGGCGCCCATCGAGATCATCACCAGCAGGCAGGCGGCCATGGCCAGGGCGCCAGACCAGCGCCGCACGCTGGAGCGCTTTGAGGTATTCATCGCGTTCAAGTAACCCTGCAGCGCCAGGGCATCCTCATCCGCCAACGTTCTGGCCGGTACTTCACTCAATTCCCACAGCACCTGGGCCTGGGCATAGGCCTCGACATGCGCCGGGTCGGCCCGCAGCCAATGGCTGAACGTGGACTGGTCGCCACTGCTGGGCTGGTCGTGCAACAAGCTCAGCCAGGCCAATGCGGCCTGTTCCTGGTCGGGCGTCGGGGTGACGCGGGCAGTGGCGTTCACGGGGCTTTCCTTGGCGATGGTTCACGAAGGCTGGCCTTACAGGCTTCGAGCGCGCGCATCATATGTTTTTCCACGGCACTTTGGGACAGGCCCATGGCCTTGGCGATTTCCGCGTACTTGCGGCCATGGATGCGGTTGAGCAGGAAAATCTGTCGGGTGCGCTCCGGCAAGCTGCGCAGGGCCGCTTCGACATGGCGCAGATCATTGCCCGCCTCCAGCGCAGCCTGGGGCTCGGAGCCCTGGTTATCCTGTTGTTCCGGCAGCCAGCCTTCACTGCTGCGCACCCGGGCGCCTTCGCTGCGCAGGTGATCGATGGCGATATTGCCGGCACAACGCAGCAGGTAGGTGCTGAGCTCCTCGACCTGCACCAGTGGCCGGCGCCAGAAGCGCAGGAACAAATCCTGCACCAGGTCCGCCGCCGTCGCACGGCAACCCACGCGGCGGCTGACCAGCGCTTCCATCTGCGAGCGCTGGGACAGGAACACTTGCAGGAAATGCGCCCGTCCGCCTGCCGCGTCTGCGTGCTGCTCTTTGGATTCGGGAGGCGTGATGATCATCAACGGTGGACTCAAAGGGTCGCGAAGGCCGCAACCGGGCTGGCCAGCAGGCCGACGCCCGCCAGAATCAAAGCCAGCCTTGGCCGATACGGCAACAGCAACACCAGCAGCAATCCACTGAGCATCAACACCGCGCACCATTCCACCAGGCCCTGGCTCCAACCGGTCGCGAGCACCGCCGGCCAGATCGAGACGATCAACAGCAGCCAGCCGCCCACGCGCAAACCCAGGCGCCGGCGGGGTGAGGGTTTACTGCGCAGCAGTTCGCCATGGTGCCTGTCCATGGACAGGCACAACGCGGTAAACCCTGCGTAACACAGCAGCAGCGCCAGGAACATTCAGTTCACCTCGCCCTTGAGGGTCAACGGCCGGGCGCGTTCGGCCTTGGGTTGAGGGACGCGGCGGTGCTGCATTTTCCACGCAGCCCAGGCCAGGAACACGCCGCTGCCCAGGCACGTCAGGTCGAAGCCGGCCATGGCCCAATCGCCGTTGGCCAGGGACACGCCCAAATGCTGCGACGTGGTCAGCGCGTTGAGCACCGGCACGCCGATAAACAGCAGCGCGCCCACGCCCAATTGCTCAACCCAGCCGCGTCGACCCTGGCGGACAATCGCGTGCACAACGCTCAAGCCCCAGGCAATAAAGAAGGCTTGTACTTCCCAGTCCGAGCGCCCGGCAAAGCTTGCCGGCAACAGGCGGTTGGCCCAGAAGAACGCGGCGATGGCGATCATCAAGCCGGACATGCTGGCGATATTCAGCACTTCCACCAACCGCAGTTCAAAGGGCATCACCCCGGTTTTGGTGTGCTTGAGCTGACGCTTGCCCAGCCACATCACCAGCCCGGTGCCGATCATCGCGGTGCCTGCGAGGCCGCAGATGAAATACAGCCAGCGCAATACCGGACCGGCGAAATGGCCCATGTGCAAACCGTAGAAGCTGCCACCTATCGCCGCCGGCAGCGACTGCTCACCGCTCACCCGCAGCAGTTCGCCGGTGGTGCCGTTGAATGAGACGGTGCTGCCAAAGTCGTGCACCACTCGATCCGACCCGGCGCGGAAGACATTGACCGAGGCGTTCACATCGCTTGGATTATTCACCACCAGTCGCCCGACATGCCCGCCCGCCCACTGCTCGCGCGCCTGCTCGTACATCGGCCCCAGCGGCAACAGCTGCCCGGGTTGGCCAAGGGCCGGCGCGTTGTCGGTGGCCGGGAACACATCGTTGAAAAACGCACGGGTGTCGTTGCCGTAAGAGGCGAGGATGCTCGCCGGCATCACCATGCTCATGAAAATCACCAGGCTGCTGTAGGTGATCATCAAGTGAAAGGGCAACACCAGCACGCCCACGGCGTTGTGCCCGTCGAGCCAGGAGCGCTGGCCTTTACGCGGGCGGAAGGTGAAGAAGTCCTTGAAGATTTTCTTGTGGGTGATGATCCCGGTGATCAGGGCCACGAACATCACCATCGCGGCGATGGTCGACAGCCAGCGCCCCCACGGATACGGCATTTGCAGCTGGAAGTGGAAGCGATAGAAGAATTCGCCGCCCCTGCTTTCCCGGGCGTGGACCGGCTGGCCGCTGACGGGATCGAGGAGTTTCTCGACGAAATTGCCGCGCTTGCCCGGGTCGACCTTGTCTTGCCACATCACCGACAGGCCGGGTTCACGGGGGCTCGGCACGTTGATAAACCAGCGCGCTGCGTTGGGTGCCTGTTGCTGCAAATACGCTTGGGCGACGGCCAGGCTACGGGCGTCGTCCACGGGATGCGCCTGCACTTCAGGCTGCATCCAGTGGGTAATTTCGTCCTTGAAATAGGACAAGGTGCCCGTCAGGAAAATCGCAAACAGCAGCCAGCCAAAGATCAGCCCAGCCCAGGTGTGCAACCAGGCCATAGCCTGGCGGAAGCCGTCTTTCATGTGCGTGTCATCCAGTACGTCAACCCGGCGAACGTGGCCAGCATCGCGCTGGGCAGCAACACGCCAAACCAGGCGCGCCAGGCGGTACGGCAGGCGAAACACCAGATCACCGCCAACAGATAGAACACAAACGAACTCAGCATGCCGCTGATCACCGCATCAGCGCGGCTGGTGGGCAGCCACAAGGTCATGCACACGCTGGCCAGGGACGCCAGCAAGTAACCGCCGACCACAGCCGCCAGCACGCGCGAAGTCACGGCAAGACGGTAGGAAACGGGAAGTGAGGTTTTGCGTTTCATGCACAGGGCGCCAGGTTCGTCAGCACGCAATATTAATGATAAAGGTTCTCATAAGCAAAAGAGAACGCATCACTGGTAATTGCCGAACCCGCCTACGCGCCCTACAATGCGAACAATTCTTGTTCTCTAAAGCATGCCCATGCTTGCGGAGTGTGCGCGTTGCAGCCGTCCAACACCGTCGAAGTGCTGTACCACGACCATCACCACTGGCTCACCGGCTGGTTGCGACGCAAGCTCGGCTGCCCGGAAAGCGCCGCCGACCTGGCCCAGGACACCTTCATTCGCGTGCTGACCGCGCGTGAAACCCCGACGCTGATCGAACCCCGCGCCTTTCTTACCACCATCGCCAAGCGTGTGCTGTTCAACCATTACCGCCGCCAGGACCTGGAGCGCGCCTACCTCGACGCCCTGGCGCAGATGCCCGAACACGTGGCGCCGTCGGAAGAAGAGCGGGCGATCATCCTGCAAACCCTGATGGAGCTGGACCAGTTGCTGGATGGCTTGGCGCCCCAGGTTAAACGCGCGTTCCTGCTGGCCCAGCTCGACGGCTTGACCTACGCGCAAATCGGCGCGGAACTGGGGATCTCCATCGCCACGGTCAAGCGTCACCTGCATAAAGCGGCGATGCGCTGCTACTTCGCCCTATGAGTTTCTCAACGCAAGTCGCCGAACAAGCGGTGCACTGGCTGATGGAAATGCAGCAGGGCCCGCTCAACCCGCGCAAACAGGCGGCCTGGCAACACTGGCTGGACGCCCACAGCGAACATCAGCGGGCCTGGGAGCACATCCAGCGAGTGAACCAGCGGCTGCGCGGGATGCCATCACCGTTGGCCCACGCCGCCTTGAATGCACCGAAATCCAACAGTCGCCGCCAGGCCCTGAAGTTGTTGCTGATACTTGGCGCCGGGTCGGCAGCGGCCTGGGGTTTGCGCCAGCAACATATCCTGCCGCCGTTGAGCGCCGACTACCGCAGCCCCATCGGCCAGCGGCGCAAGTTCCAGCTGGCCGATGGCAGCCAGTTGCAGCTCAACACCGGCAGTGCAGTGGACGTGCATTTTGAGGGTCAACAACGCTTGATCCGCCTGCTCGAAGGCGAAATCCAGCTGACCGCCAAAACCGGCAACGCCCCGCTGCGGATCGTCACCGCCCAGGGCTTGCTCAGCGCCCAGGCGGCACGGCTCAACGTACGGCAGTTCAATGATCACACGCAGTTGGCGGTGTTTGACGGGCACGTTGACGTGATGCCCAACACCTATAGCGGTTTGCCGCTGACCGTCGAAAAAGCCCATCAGGTCAATTTCACCCGCAAAGGCTGGGACACTGCACGCCCCACCGATGCCGGCAGCGGTGCCTGGGCCGACGGCATGCTGGTGGCGGCCCACATGCGCCTGGCAGATTTCCTCGCCGAACTGAGCCGTTATCGTCGCGGCCAGCTCAACTGCGACCCGCAAGTGGCCAACCTGCTGATTTCCGGCAGCTACCCGCTGGACGACAGCGAGCGGATCCTGGACCTGCTGCAAGTCAGCCTGCCGGTGAAGGTTCGGCGGTTTACCCGCTACTGGGTGACCGTCGAAGCCCGCGTCTGAATTATTTTCAAAAACCGTGAGCCGTTTTCCGCACCTCGCGTGACAGAGAAGGAAAGCCACCTTGATCCTTCCTTCTCAGGACCGCACTTCATGCCCCAGCAACCGACTCGCCTGACGCCCCTCGCCCGCACCCTGCGCCACTTGTTGCTGGGGGCCAGCCTCAGTTTCAGCGCCGTGCCCTACGTGATGGCGGCCGATGCCAAGCCCTACCGCATCGCCCCTACGTCACTTGAAGCGGCGTTGAACCAGTTTGGCCGTGAAGCCGGCGTGCTGATTTCGTTTGGCTCCGATGTGACCGCCGGCGTGCAAAGCCACGGCCTGTCGGGCAACTACACCGCTGAAGAAGGCTTGAATGCGTTGCTCAAAGGCACCGGCCTGCAAGCCCGCGCCGAGGGCAACAACGCCTTCAGCCTGCAACCGGCGAATGCTCCGGCCACCCTCGAATTGGGCACTTCCAACGTGGTCGGCGACTGGCTGGGGGACGCGGCGCAAACCAACGTCTTCGAACACCCGGGCGCGCGGGACGTGATCCGTCGCGAAGAATTCGAACGCCAGGGCGCCACCCAGGCTCGCGATGTGCTCAACCGCATTCCCGGGGTCAACGCTCCGGAAAACAACGGCACCGGCAGCCACGACATGGCGCTGAACTTCGGCATTCGCGGGCTCAACCCACGCCTGGCCTCGCGCTCCACAGTATTGATGGACGGTATCCCGGTGCCGTTTGCACCGTATGGCCAGCCGCAGTTGTCGTTCGCGCCCATCAGCATGGGCAACATGGACGCGGTGGACGTGGTGCGCGGCGGCGGCGCGGTGCGTTATGGCCCGCAGAACGTCGGCGGCATCGTCAACTTCGTCACCCGCGCGATTCCCGACGCCCCAACGGTGAAAGGCGGCCTGCAGACCGAAACCAGCCCGTCTTCCAGCCACGATGGCTTCAAGACCACCGGCAACCTGCTGGCGGGCGGCACCGCAGACAACGGTTTGGGCGGCGCGATCCTGTATTCCGGCACCCGTGGTGGTGACTGGCGCGAGAACAGCGACACCCGCATCGACGACCTGATCCTCAAGGGCAAATACCAGTTGGACGACGCCAACAGCTTCAACGCCATGGCGCAGTACTACGAAGGCAAGGCCGATATGCCCGGCGGCTTGAGCACCGCGGCCTACAAGGCCGACCCGTACCAGTCCACCCGCCCCTATGACCAGTTCTGGGGGCGCCGCACCATGTTCAACGCAGGCTACCGCTACCAGGAAGATCGCCGGGAATTCACCGTCAACAGCTTCTTCACCACCACCCTGCGTAGCGGCTACCTCGACCAGGGCAACTTCCTCTCGCTGTCGCCTCGCGAGTACTGGGTGCGCGGCCTGGAGACCCGTTTCGCCCAAGGCTTCGACCTCGGCCCGACCAGCCACGAAGTGGGCGTGGGCTATCGCTACATCAACGAAGCCGGCCACGAAATGCGCTACCGCACGCCAATTACCGCCAACCAGCAACTGCCCACCACCGACAGCCGCAACGACCGCGACACCCGGGGCAGCACCGAGGCCAATGCATTCTTCGTCGATGACCGGATTGATATCGGCAAATGGACCATCACCCCAGGCATCCGCTACGAGATGATCGAGTCCCAGCAGACCAACAACCTCAGCAACGTCAAATACAAGGGTGACTACAACACCGCCCTGCCGGCGTTGAACGTGCTCTACCACCTGACGGACGACTGGAACCTCTACGCCAACACCGAAGGTTCGTTCGGCAGCGTGCAGTACAGCCAGATGCCCAACCGTGTGACCAGCGGCGAAGTGAAGCCGGAAAAAGCCCGCACCTGGGAGCTCGGCACCCGTTACGACAACGGCACCCTGCGGGCCGAAATCGGCGCGTTCCTGATCAACTTTGACAATCAGTACGACAGCAACCAGACCAACGACACGGTGATCGCCCGTGGCGAGACCCGTCACCAGGGCATCGAGTCCAGCATCAACTATGCCCTCGACGGCTTGAGCCCGGCGCTCGCCGGTTTTGATGTGTACGCCACTTACGCCTACGTCGACGCCACCATTCGTGAAGACGGCCCGAACAAAGGCAACCGCGTGCCCTTCTCATCCAAGCACAAAGGCACCCTGGGCGTGGGTTACACCGAAGGTCGCTGGAAGTTGAATGTGGACAGCAGCTACCAGAGCAGCCAGTTCGCCGACAACGCCAACACTGAAGCGGAAAGCGCCGATGGCAGCACCGGACGCATCCCCGGCTACATGTTGTTCAGCAGCCGCGCGGCGTATGACTTTGGCCCGCAGCTGTCGGATTTGAACGTGGCGGTCGGTGTTAAAAACATCTTCAACAAGCAGTACTACACCCGCTCGTTTGACGATAACAACAAGGGCAAATACGTCGGCGAGCCGCGCACGCTGTACGTGCAGACGTCCATCGCGTTCTGATCAGCTACCCGCCAGGCACGACGGTGTGCCGGCCACCAACGCGTCGATGGCACACCGGGTTTTGGCCGGCATGTGCGTCGCCGTGGGCCAGATGACATGGATCGGCATCGGTTGCTCGCGGTGGTCCGGCAGTACCGCCTGCAGTTGCCCGCGCAGTACGTAGTGGGCGATCAGCCAACTGGGCAACCAGGCCAGGCCGACTCCGGCGATTGCGGCATCGGCCACGGCCTGCAGGTCGTCCAGGATCAACGGCGAGGCCACACGCTCGCGGTGCGGGGCATTGCTGCGATAGGCAATGCCTCGATGCCCGGCCAGGTCCGCGATGGATTCGATTCGACAGGTGCGCTGCAGGTACGCGGGTGACGCCGCCAGGGCAATCGCCTGCTCGCCAAGGCGCCTTGCGCTCAAGCGGTCGGTGTCGGGCAATGCGCCGATGCGCACCGCCAGGTCGAAGCCTTCCTGGGCCAGGTCTATCAGCCGGTCGGAGAAAGAAATCTCGATCTCCAGTTGCGGAAAATGGTCCATCAGTCCCCACAACGCTGGCGCCGCATAGTGGTGACCGAACGCCAAAGGCAAGCTGGCCCTTAACCGTCCACGAGGCTGCTGGCGGCCACTTTCCAGCACGGATTCGGCGGCTTCCAGTTCCGCCAGCGCACGCAGGCAATGCTCGTAATAAGCCTGCCCGTCCTCGGTCAGACGCTGGCGCCGGGTAGAGCGTTGCAACAGGGACGTCCCCAGCCTCGCTTCCAGGCGCGCCAACCCCTTGCCCACCGCTGAGCGCGTGAGGTTCAGCCGTTCGGCGGCCTCGGTCAGATTGCCGCTCTCGACGATTTGTAAAAACAGTTCAACACCATCAAAACGCGGAGTGGCCATGATCGATTGTCGCCTTTAGATCCCTTATCCATGGAATAAGTATCACTAATAAAGAACTGCATTCCCGTGAAAATGACAGCTTCCCCCATCGAAAGGAAGAGGCCATGTCATCCGACGCCGTTGTATCCGCCATCCACCCGCCGCGTACCGCCAGAGACAGCCTGGCGCTCACCGCCGTGTGCCTGGTGGCGCTGATGTTCGGCCTGGAGATTTCCAGCGTGCCGGTCATCCTGCCCACCCTCGAACAGCAATTGGGCACCGGCTTCCAGGACGCCCAATGGATCATGAATGCCTACACCCTGGCCTGCACCAGCGTGCTGATGGCGGCGGGCACACTGGCCGATCGCTTTGGCCGGCGGCGCATGCTGGTGCTGTGCCTGTGGGTATTCGGGCTGGCATCGCTGGCCTGTGGGCTGGCCAACGATGCGTCTACGCTGATCGCGGCGCGTTTTGTCCAAGGCGTGGGTGGCGGGGCGATGATGATCTGCCAGTTCGCGATTCTGTCGCACCAGTTCCGCGAACCGGCGGCCCGGGCGCGAGCCTTTGCCATCTGGGGTGTGATTGCCGGTGTGGGCCTGGGCTTCGGGCCGATGGTGGGGGCGTTGATCCTGGCAGTCGCGGATTGGCGCTGGGTGTTCCTGGTGCATGCGCCGCTGACCGTGTTCACCCTGGTATTGCTGCGCATCAGCGTGCAGGAGTCCCGCGACCCGGCGGCCCATCGCCTTGATATCGCCGGCATGGCCACCCTGACCCTGGCGGTGTTCGCCCTGGTTTACTTCATCACCCAGGGCACCGAGAGCGGCTTTGCCACCCCGGCGATGCTCGGTTGGGCCGGGTTATCAGTGGCCAGCCTGCTGTTGTTCGTGGTTGTCGAGCGGCGCAGCCCGCATCCAATGTTCGACTTCTCGGTGTTCCGCATCCCGCGCTTCAACGGCGCGTTGATGGGTTCGATCGGCATGAACTTCAGCTTCTGGCCCTTCATGATCTACCTGCCGCTGTATTTCCAGGCCGGCCTGGGCTACGACACCATGCTCACCGGGCTCGCCCTGCTCGCCTATACCCTGCCCACGCTGGTGGTACCGCCCCTGGCCGAACGCCTGGCGCTGCGCTACGGCGCCGAACGCATCATTCCGTTGGGCCTGGGCCTGATGGGCGTGGGTTTTGTGGCCATGGCCGCGATCAACCATAGCGACCAGCCCAGTGTGGTGTTGATCCTGATCGCCTGTGGGATTGCCGGCAGCGGCTTGGCGTTTACCAACTCGCCCACCACCAACACCACCACTGGCTCAGTCTCATCCGACCGCGCGGGGATGGCGTCGGGCATCGACTTCAGTGCACGGCTGATTACCCTGGCGCTCAATATCGCGTTGATGGGCTTGGTGTTGATACTCGGGATCGCTCACCACCTGGCTAACGCATTGCCCGACACGGCGCAGTTGGCCACCCTCAGCCAGGACATCGCCGCCGGCAAGCTGGACGTGTTGCCGCAGGGCTCGTTGATTGCCCAGGCCGCGCTACGCAACGGTGCCGGTTGGGCCATGTTGTATGCAGGCTTGGGCGCTTGCGCACTGGCAGTTTTGAGCGCCTGTTTTTTCCGGCGCAGCCCGCGCTGACGCTTTAAACGAAAAACGGGCCTGCATCTGCAGGCCCGTTTTCAGTGGGGTTGAAAAAGTATCAGCTATCAGCCGTTAAGCGCAGCCTGTTCGTTTTCCAGAAATTCCTCTTCAAGCTCGGCCTCGTCGGCCTTGGTATTAGGCAGGCTTTGACCCGCGGCGCGTGGTTTGCCGCGCAGTTTGCCGTACAGATGCTCCAGGGCATGCTCCAGCTTGGTAGCTGCGCCATCGATCGCTTGTTCCAGCGTATCGGCTTTATGGAGGACCGAAATCGGTTGATGGCCTTTTGGCCGTGCTTCCAGTCGGCAACTCAGGTCATGTGGACCGGGCTTGTCACCGTTCTCGTCCCGCAGGTAAACCTCGACGCGGGTCAGATCCTCTTCATAACGTTCGAGCGTGCTCTCAATGGTGGTACGTACCCACTCCTCCAGTCGGATGCTGCTTTCAATATGGTTATCGCTATTGACTTGGATTTGCATAGTTTTCCCTTATTTCAGCTAGCTCGCCGAAGGCCATTCCTGCTTCACCGGATGGGTGAAAACCATGACCTTCTGATTACACAATTGAGCAGACGGAGGAACATTTCAAGCCCTTTGCAAAGATAAATCCCACATTACAAATTAACCCTGACTACAACCAAAAACGCTGTTAGGGTGGGGAGTTGGTTACATCTTCTTACCGCCAACTTCCTTACAATTGCCCCTCTCCCAACGGGTGCAATCCGCGAAAAATCCCCGCTTCCTCTACCAGCCAGTCATGCACCGCCCGCACACCCGGATGGCTCAGCGCGCCTGGGGCATACAGCAGCACGTAACGTTTGTGATTGGGTACAGCGAGGCCGAACGGCACGATCAACGTGCCACGTTCCAGTTCGTCATTGAGCAAGGTTCGCCGGGCAATCGCCACGCCCATGCCGGCAATGGCCGCCTCGATGGTCAGGTGGTTGCGGTTAAAGGTATGCCCGCGCCGTACGTCGGCAGCGTCGTAGCCGATGGCGTTCAGGTAGAACTCCCACTCCGCGTACTCATAACTCCCACGCCACGCGGTAATGTCGTGCAGCAGCGGGAAATGCACCAGGTCGGCGGGGCCATGCAGCGGCGGCCGCCCGCGCAGCAGGCTCGGTGCGCACACCGGGAAGATCTGCTCATCCAGCAGGGCTGTGGATAACAATCCGGGGTAGCTGCCGTCGTTAAGGTCAATGGCCAGGTCGAAGTCGCCCTCGTGCAAGGCGATGCTGCTGTCTTCGGCGACCATGCGCAATTGGATGTCCGGGAAGCGCTGCTGCAAACGCGGCAAACGCGGCGTCAGCCATTTACCGAGAAACGACGGGATCGAACGCAAGCGCAAGGTGCCGCTGATCATCCCGGCGTCCAGGCGCTGCAACTCGGCATCAATGCTGCCATAGGCCTCACCCACGGTAATCGCCAGCCGCTGGCCTTCTGCACTCAGCTCAACCCCGCGTGCCCGTCGATGGAACAGCCGGAAGCCCAAACGCTCCTCCAACTGGCGAATTTGCTGGCTGACCGCGCCCGGGGTGATGTGCAGTTCTTCGGCGCAACGGGTGAACGACAAATGCCGTGCCGCGCAGGAAAAAACGTGCAACCAGACGTAAGTCTGGCCATGAAGCGGGCGAGCCATAGGGTTTAGTCCTGCTAAAGGGTGTCTTAGGATAATTCGTTGGTCACTGCCGATCCAGAGGCTCAGTATCGCGCGAATTCCGCTTGTCCTACAAAAGATGGCAGCGATTCCTACTCCATTGCTTGTAAGGGTTTAGCATGGCTATCAGTGTTTTCGATCTATTCAAGGTAGGCATTGGTCCTTCCAGCTCCCATACCGTGGGCCCGATGCGGGCGGCGGCGACCTTCGTTCAGGCGCTGATCGACCAGCAATTGCTCGACGAAACCCGTCGCGTAGAAGTGCGTTTATACGGCTCGCTGTCCGCCACCGGTGTTGGCCACGCCACCGACCGCGCCTGCGTGATGGGCCTGATGGGCGAATGGCCAGACAGTATCGACCCCACCAGCATTGGCCCTCGCATCCAGCAATTGCGCGAGTCCGGCCAATTGCTGCTCGCCGGCCGCACGCCGATTGCCTTTAACTGGCAGCACGACCTCCTGCTGCTGGACGAAAGCCTGCCCTACCACCCCAACGCCATGTCCCTGCACGCCTACGGAGAAAACGGCCTGTTGAGCGAGCAGACGTACTACTCGGTGGGTGGCGGTTTCATCATCGAAGCAGCGGAAGCCGAATCCGGCATCGCGCCGACCAGCGAAGTGCAATTGCCTTACGACTTCTCCAGCGCCGTCGAACTGCTGGCCTTGTGCAACAAGCACGGCCTGCGGGTTTCCGAACTGATGATGGCCAACGAACGGGCCTGGCGCAGTGACGCCGAGATCCGCAGCGGCCTGCTGCATATCTGGTCGGTGATGCGCGAATGCGTCGAACAAGGCCTGCGCCACGAGGGCATCTTGCCCGGTGGCCTGGATGTGCCACGGCGCGCGGCGAAATTGCACCGCAGCCTGCTGGAAATCGGCAAACCCAACGTCATCACGTCGACCTTGTCGGCGATGGAATGGGTCAACCTGTTCGCCCTCGCCGTCAACGAAGAAAACGCTGCCGGTGGTCGCATGGTCACCGCGCCGACCAATGGCGCGGCGGGAATCATCCCGGCGGTGCTGCACTACTACATGAAGTTCAACCCGGACGCGTCCGACGATGACGTGGTGAATTTCTTCCTCGCCGCGGCCGCCGTCGGCATCCTCTGCAAGAAAAACGCCTCAATCTCCGGCGCCGAAGTCGGCTGCCAGGGCGAAGTCGGTTCGGCCTGCGCCATGGCCGCCGCAGGTTTGGCCGACATACTCGGTGCATCCCCGGAACAACTGGAAAACGCCGCCGAAATCGGCCTGGAACACAACCTCGGCCTGACCTGCGACCCGGTTGGCGGGCTGGTCCAGGTGCCGTGCATCGAGCGCAACGCCATCGCCGCGGTCAAGGCGATCAACGCCACGCAAATGGCCCTGCGCGGCGACGGCAAGCACTTCATCTCCCTGGACCGGGTGATCCGCACCATGCGCGACACCGGCGCCGACATGCACGACAAATACAAAGAAACTTCACGGGGCGGCCTGGCGGTCAGCTGGGTGGAGTGCTGAGGAGCATTCCCTGATCGCCCCAACGTGAGCCCGCGCAAAAACAATAACGAGGCAATAACGATGACCGATGTACGTACACCTGCTGCCGAAAATCCCGCTGTAGACCTGACGCCGACCACCGTTACACAAGGCTGGAACAAACACGACACCACCTGGATGCTCGGCCTCTACGGCACCGCCATCGGTGCCGGCACCCTGTTCCTGCCGATCAACGCTGGCGTAGGCGGCTTCTGGCCGTTGATCGTGCTGGCGCTGCTGGCCTTCCCAATGACCTTCTTCGCCCACCGTGGGCTGACGCGCTTTGTGTTGTCGGGCAAATCCGGCGACATCACCGACGTGGTGGAAGAACACTTCGGCATCGGCGCCGGCAAGCTGATCACCTTGCTGTACTTCTTCGCGATCTTCCCTATTTTGCTGGTGTACAGCGTGGCGCTGACCAACACCCTGACCAGCTTCATGGAACACCAACTGCACATGGCGCCGCCGCCCAGGGCGATCCTGTCGCTGGTGTTGATCCTCGGCCTGATGGCCATTGTGCGTTGCGGCCAGGGCGTGATCGTCAAGGCCATGAGCGTGTTGGTGTACCCGTTCGTCGCCGCCCTGCTGCTGTTGGCGGTGAGCCTGATCCCCAACTGGAACGGCGCGTTCTTCGCCTCCGCCAGCGAAGGCATGCCGCTGCCGGCGTTCTTCAAGACCTTGTGGCTGGCTATCCCGGTGATGGTGTTTTCCTTCAACCACTCGCCGATCATCTCCGCCTTCGCCGTCGACCAGAAACGCGTGTACGGCCCGCAAGCCGAGCGCAAAAGCAGCGGCATCCTGGCCATGGCCCACAGCATGATGGTGCTGACGGTGATGTTCTTCTGCTTCAGTTGCGTGCTGGCCCTGTCGCCGGCTGACCTCGCTGCCGCGAAGGCGCAGAACATCTCGATCCTGTCGTACCTGGCCAACCACTTCCAGACCCCGGTGATCGCCTACGCCGCGCCGTTGATCGCGCTGGTGGCAATCACCAAATCCTTCCTGGGCCACTACATCGGCGCGAGCGAAGGCTTCCAGGGCCTGATCGTCAAATCCCTGCGCGGACGTAACCGTTCGATGTCCGCCAAGTGGCTGGAGCGCTGCACCGCGCTGTTCATGGTGCTCACCTGCTGGGCCGTGGCCACCTTCAACCCGAGCATCCTCGGCATGATCGAAACCATGGGCGGGCCGATCATAGCCTGCCTGTTGTTCCTGATGCCGATGTACGCCATCCGCCGGGTGCCATCTTTGCGCCAGTACTCGGGCCAGGCGTCCAACGTGTTTGTGGTGTTGGTCGGCTTGATTGCGCTGTCTGCGATCGTTTTTTCCGTGATGCCCTGAAACGGATCACCGCGCGCAAAAACACCGCCAACCCTATGTGGGAGCGGGCTTGCTCGCGAAAGCGGTCGTTCAGCTGAGGATTCATTGGCTGACACACCGCATTCGCGAGCAAGCCCGCTCCCACAGGGGTCATTCGATGGCAGGCAGATTGCTGTACGGCACGCCCTTTGCTGTACAGCTACTGAGGAAAACGGACCTTGTGAAAGCCTCAGCGAGCGAATGGCCGGTGGTCAGGAAACGCGAACTAATCCCGACACCGGTCGTCAATGACTGCATGTTCTTATCAGGCGGTAACGCACCATGGACAACCCTTTTCAGATCATCACCGACACCTTCGCCCCGAAATACCGGGTCAATTTAAGCATCCAGCGGCTGGACGGCAGCATCATGCTGACCCTGTCCGATGAAGACGGCGTCGTGGCCAAACGCATGATCAGCGCCGAACAACGCAACGACCCACAGCGCCTGAAACGCCTGGTGCAAAGTGTGCAATTCGGGATTGCGATCGAGCAGGGGCACAGCGCGATCGAGATATTGGCGGTGATGACCGATGGGGACAGTCACAAAGTGTTGCAGCGGCCGCCCGTCACCCGGCCGCCGCTGAACGTCGGGTTCTAAACCTCGCCTTTCTCTGTTTCAAGGCTCGCTTCGCCCTTGCGGCGCGGGCCTTCGACCTTCACCGACGGAAACGCCGACGACGCATACCGCACCACCAGAATCGCGAATGCCAACAGCAAAATCCCGCCGCACAGGTAGATGATGCCGATGTCTGGCGGGTTGTGGTGGGAGACGTTGGAGATCAGCAAGCGGGTCAGCGCGGTGATCGCCACGTAGATCAGGAAGCGCACCGGCATGTGGTTGGTCTTGAACAATGGTACTATTTCTAACATTCCCGTTAGAGGTGTGTCATGACGACCCAAACCCCCGCAGGCTATGCTTATATCCGCCATTCGACAAAGCGGCAAGGTGGCGATGACAAGGACTCCGTGACCCGTCAGAAGGAGTCTATTCGTGCCCTTGCAGAGCATCACAAAGTAGAGATACCTGACGAAAATTTCTTTTATGAAAATGGCGTGTCTGCATACAGCGGTAAGAACCTCACACACGGCAAGCTCAAGGATCTGATTGACCAGATAGCTAGTCTTCGTATTCGTCCGGGTGATTACGTGTTCGTTGAATCCATCGACCGCCTGTCACGTCAGAGACTCTTGCAGGCGAAGGAATTGGTCAATGGAATCCTCGAAAAAGGCATCATCCTTGTCACGACCATCGACAATCAGCGTTATGAAAAAGCGTCTGATATCAACGGGATCGATGATCTTTCCCAAGATATTTTGCTTAGCGTGATCTCCAAACGTGCACACGAAGAATCAAGAACTAAATCCATACGTAGAAAATCAGCTTGGGCAAAAGCCAAAAACTCAGCTGATGAAACACAAAAGATCTTCAATAAAAACCGCCCACCGTTTGGGGTTCAATATAATCCTATCACTGACCGGTTCGAGCCACATCCTGAACAAGCCGCAGAACTGAACCGGGTTTTTGAGTCGTTGCGCCTGCAAGGTGTGACAGCAACAATCAAAGAAATCAACAAGACCTCATCTGTGAAATGGACTCAAAATCGAGTCAAAGATATTCTTGAGAAGAAATACCCGCTTGGCTATATGTATTCACAGGTGAAAAAAGACGGAAAAATGGTTTTTGATAAATACATAGAAAACTATTATCCGCAAATAATTAGCTTTGAGCTTTTCGAGCAAGCACGGCAAGCAATGAAAAGCCGCAAGGTAAATCGACGTGTAGGACGTGCAAGTCAAGATAACTCAAACATTTTCCGCCACACAGCGCGTTGTGGAATTTGTGGGGAATCTATGTTTTTCATGAATAATTTCGGCAACAAAACGAAGCGTTATTTCTACATGAGTTGCCGAAGCAATTTCGAACAAGAGAATAAATGCAAAAATCGTTTTAGGTATGATTCAGCAGTAGCTGTTTTACTGCACATAATAGGTTCGACGTTCTTTTGGGATTATCTCTCAAAGAAACCCGCTCTATTTGAAGCCGCAAAGAAAGCAGATTTTTATGTCTCAAATGCGGAAGGCTGGAAAAAAGAATCCCCCCAAGAAATGGATAATTACTCAAGACTTGGGCAGCAGTTTATGAAATTCCTTGAAGGAAATAACGAGAATAAGATAACTCACAAAGAAAAAGTAGAAAAGGAAATAATTTATTCTAAAAAGAAAATGACATTGGAGAACTTAGAAAAGTCAGTAGAATCTATCACTGATGGAACAGTACCCGCTTTAATTATGAAAATGCTTATGAAAGCAGAAGAAGACGTAGCAAAGGCTAAGGAAGAACTAGAAATATTGACCGTGAATTCAGTAGATACATCGGCAAAGCTTGCAGTCAAAACCGTTGATGATTTTATAGACCTGTTCAAAACGGAACATGGACGACTTGAGATTATCAATTTCTTAGCATCAAACGGAATGACCTTCTTCTTCGAATTTGAAAAATCAACAAAAAATCTTAAAACCAATGTGGCTGTCCATAAAGAAGTAATGGCGACTTACAACATGAAGACAGATATTGATGCATTGCAACAGTATGGGTTTGGGAATCTCGGGGAAGAATTCAAATTAATGGTTTGATATGTTAATTGCCAAAACGATTTAAGCTTTATTCGCTTTTTTGAAATTCAAAGATTTGTCACAAAAAATGGTATGAATTCCCGCGAAGCGGAGTGGCTTCTAAAAGACATTGCATCATCCAGAAGCCACCCTACCATCATTATTCCATTTCGACTTTCACGGGCTTGTCTTTGTGAAGGATCTCAAATTTCGAAGACTTCTCGTTCCACGCCACAACACCAGGCGTTTCCATCATCTGAGGACCGCCATTCACGTATCGATAGTCACTCATGAAGATGATGTTGCTCGTTACCTTGTGCGCTCCGTCCTGAGTGCTTGTCTCGTTCATCGGTGCTTTGTAGACCTTACCGTCATTTGCATCAACGAATGCAGAGGCAGTACAGCCAGATCCACAGCCGTAGCTTGTCACGACGAAATGACCGGCAAAGTCAGGATTCTTACCCACCGTCGCTTCAACAGCTTCTTTCGCTTTCCAGTAGCTCGCCAGATCCTTGTTCGACTTCCAATCGATCTTGCTCACTGCCTTCGTAGCCACAGCAGACGCTGGATAAGCCTCAAATTTGTATCTCTCATCAGCACCTGCACCCATTGCACCAGCGAAGCACGCAACAGCTACCAAACCGCTCAGAATCCCTTTCATGACGCACTACCCAATGATCTCAATGAGCCAGCAAAATAGCTCCAGTGTGAAAATCAATCAATAGCAAAATGGTAATATTATAAAAACAAACCATTAATTTATGAAAAACGAAATCGAGTACGTTACCTCAGCAATTGCTTCATCTATAAATCCAAATGATGCAAGAACAAGCCTTTTCCCTGACCATCTGATTGAAGCCCTAAAAATCATCGGCGGGGAATCCGTTGCAAAGCAAATGCTTGCACCGGAGTCTAAGGAATTTTACTCAAACAATATTGCATCGCTAATCTATCGAAAAATGGAAAATGGCAGCGACCACCTAACCCAAGCCCATATCAATGCTCTGAGCATTGCTGTGAGCGTCAGAAACGTAGCCCCAACCTTCTATAAAGCCGTGAAGGAATATAGCCTTGGCGTGCATCAAGCAAGCGACCTAAGTCAAAAGAACGGGGTTATGAATGGGTATGACAATCTAGCCTTAGCAAAAGCAGACCGTAGCCTTTATAGCTGGCTTCGTCATGCATACCCAGCGGTTGCAGCGAATTCTGATACTGCAAGCGATTCCGTGGAAAAACCTAAACGAAAATCCCTCAGACCGTAATAAAGGCACCTTAAGGTGCTTTTTTATTGACTAAAGCAAATTCATTCTTTGATATCCTTTTATTCAAGATTCCTCATTTCTGATATCCCTTCAGTCTAAAAACACTCGATCAATGCTTTTACTAAAGGTTGGCATTAATTCATGATCCATTTCAGTTCTGACGCACGTCTTACGAACGTCAGACGTAGGTAATACAGGCGTCCTACAAAAATCAGAAAATAATCCTATTTATTTCTGACTTACGTATTATTTTCGTAAAATCAAATGGTATAACTTTAAGTATAACCAAATAATTAATAGGGATAATCGCATGAACGCAAAATTACCAACCTTCAATTTCAATCAAACCTCTTTGGCAAAAACCCAAGTAATAACATTCGCCCAGCACAAAAGCAGCGGCAAAACGACTTTCGCACTGAACCTTGCTTCGAAGCTAATGGCAGAAGGCAAGACGGTAATGATTGTAGATTTGGACCCTATCCGTGCAGCAGAAGATTTCTACAAGCTCAACGAAATGAACGTTAAGAGCCGTATCAACAACCTGACCAACCTCGTAACGGAAAGCCTCAAAGACAACAGACTTGGCGATGTAAAGCGCTACACCAACAGCATTAGTGCTTGGAACAAGAAGCTCACTCTCAATATCTACGGTTCTTCGTTGTCAGCCTTCTCGCTACAAACTGTTAAAGACACGAACCCCACTATCGATTACATCTTGATCGACATTCCAGCAAACCTTTACACAAGCGCTGATGAAATCAAGCCTGAAATCAGCAAATTGTTCGTAGATTCAGACCTTGTGATTTTTCCTGTCAAAGCAGAGCCACAGGAATTGAAGACCGCGCCGAAGCTTGGTAACTACGTAGCCAATTTGATTCAGTTTTGCCAATCAAAGAATATTCCCATTAACACGAAATTTCGTTCCATGCTTTGCTTCGAGTCATCGAAATATAGAGGCGGAAAAGGTTTAACCAAAATTACTGACACAATGGTGGGGTTTGCCAATACTTTCAGTAATACGATTCCACCGCTTCTTGCACCCATGATATTCCGTTCCCTCTACCCGAACAA
This sequence comes from Pseudomonas sp. ATCC PTA-122608, assembly GCF_001952855.1. Classification (GTDB taxonomy): domain Bacteria; phylum Pseudomonadota; class Gammaproteobacteria; order Pseudomonadales; family Pseudomonadaceae; genus Aquipseudomonas. The sequence goes on from NZ_LPNO01000052.1 coordinate 317,698, forward strand.
AATCAGCGAAGCGCGTTCAATCTACAGCTCTGAATCAGTTGAGGCTAAAACGGCTCAGCAAGAATTCGACGCAGTAGTTCAACAAATCATCAACACACTCAACTAACCAAAACGGAGAATACCCCATGTCAAAATTAATCGATTTTAACGAACTCAACACCCGTATCCTCAACACACAGCTTGACAGCCAAGCTAACCAGCTTGGTGCCTTCGCATTGGCAACTGAAGCCCAGTCACCGGAATCCTTGGCGGATGAAGCCTTGCACGAACTGAACGTACTGGAAGCAGGTAACACCAACAGACGCGAAACCTTGAAGTTCACCAGCCACTGCGAGCTTGCAAGAGACTCAGTGATCAAGCTGACCGGCACTACTCGCTACCAAACCTCTCGCTTTGACGCATTCGGCACAGACGTAGACATGCTCAACAGAATCCGCTTGTTGGCTATCGCCAAGCCCCACCTGAGCGTCTTAGAAGCCATCCTTGAAGTCGAAGATTCGTTCAATAAAGGAGACCGTGTAATCAAGACATTTACTGAGAAACAGAAGAGAAATTGATCCACCATTCAAAGCCCCTTAACCGGGGCTTTTTGTTGCCTAGAATTTAGGTCCTACATTCGTCTGACTTACGTGATCTGAACATCAGACCTTACCAAAATATCCCGCACACCCTTGTATTACCTACGTCTGACGTTCGTCTTACGTAAATCAGAAAATAATCAGAAAAAAGTCAGAAATATTTCATTTAACTGGAAATTGACAGTTTACAGAATGATATAATTTAGGTATAGAAGAAAAACTTCAACTATAACCAAAATTAACCGGAGATTATATTATGAACACTACAAAAAAATCCTTAGCAGAAAAATATTTAAACGACCTTGGGAATTTCAAGAACGATATTAAACCATTCCAAGACAGAACCATTCACGCAGTAAACGACAAGGCTTTCATTTTGAAAAACGCACAGTCTGGAAAAACGAGCAACTACAGCAAGTCTCAGATTATCGAAAAATTGGAATTTCAGATAAACATGGGTTTGATGATTGACACGGTGATTACCGCAGAAAACGCACAGAGCCGATTTGTTGAGGTTTGCAGCATTCTTCCATGATTATTTAGAAATACAGAACAGCCCTAATCGGGCTTTTTTTGTGCCTGTTTTTTGAACAATTGCAGATCCAAGAAAAATACGACGCAGCTACCACTTACGTCCTATCATCGTCATATTATTTTCTGATCCATGTCAGACGAATGTCCTACGCCTATCTGACCTTCATACCGCTCTACGTCCGACGCTCTCTCATGAAATCCGCAGAACTCACAGAGGGTTAGCCGTCTAGAATTCAACACAGCGCGCTTGAAAGGCTCCTATTTGAGGTAGGACGAGCGTCAGAATAAAGTCCTACGTGCGTAGGAAATAAATCCTATATTCGTCAGACTTAATGCCCTTATCAGTAAATTCAGCCTATCTGATTTGGTATAATTATGGGTATAACCAACTAATACTAATCATGAACAAATCTACCCAAGCACCTACAAAACCAGGAATTCCTCAACCATTCCTAAAACCGATTAATCTTTTAGCCGATTTTTACTGCACCAGCATTTCACCAGAAACGCTCAAAAAACTGACCGAACAAAAACCTCACTGAGTATCCTTTCCCCGCTTCATGCGGGAGTGTTCTTTTTGTCCTTTCAATGCCCAATTTTCAATAAAAACGCAGGCGTAAAAATACACTCAATTGTAGCCGTCCGAAAAACACGCTTACACTGGCTTTGTCAGTTGGTGATAGGCTTAATTGCAACCAATCCTAGACATGACTTTTTACAGAAGCGAAATGAAATGAGTAATCGCCACTCGGGCAAAGGACTTTATCTAGCATTCTCATTGGCCTTAGCGATGATGGCCGGTCAATCCTCCGCATTCGCTGACATGCGGTGTAGCACCAGTCTAATTTCGGAAGGCGACACCTCGTCCGATGTAGAAAGACAATGTGGCGCTCCGTCTGACCGGCAAATCATTCCGGCTGCAGCAGCACCTCGCGGTGAAAAATCCAATGCTGTGACGGTTGAAAACTGGGTTTACGGTCCCAGAAATGGCGCTTATTACAAGCTCAAGTTCATAGACGGCAAACTAGTCAGCATTGATGTTTCACGATGATAAGCATCTGTATACTGTCTTAGTAGGCTGTGCGAGCCACAATACCGCTGCTTACCACTCTGCGAGCCTCATCAGCCTTGCCTTTGAGCCATGCATACCCAAGGGTTCCACCGACCACATACACCAACAGGAACGAGTAAAGACTGATGTACATGGCGTTTTGGCTAGAAGAGAAGAATGCTCTACGTGCGTCACGAACGGTATCCCGTGTGTAAGCCTGTTCAGTCCAACTCTGCTCAATGGCGAAGTCGAAGAAATTCACGCCGTAGAAATGGACGATTGCGAAGCGGTACGTCACACATAGCGCTATCAACGCCAAAGCACCCTTGTATAAGCCCATCAGGCGATAGACGTTCAATTCAGCAGTTGTGCTTTTCCCAGCGCGGTTTCTATTGCACGCATTGTCAATCTTCGTGAAGGCTAAGAGTGTGAGACCGATAGCAATCACCATCGCCATTGGAAATGCCATTGCTGGGACGACGTATTTCAATAGGTATTTGGCATTGGTGAATGTGCCGTAAAATCCGACCTGAAAGACAGACAGCATTCCGTACAAAACCATAATTAGTGACATATTCAAATAACGATTTGTTGACTCTTTTAAATCCTGATTCATAAAATTCTCCGGGGAAAGCATCCTTACTGCAATTATATCATTTATAATATTTTATAACTCCAGTAAAGAATAAATACAAGATCCGCCCATCTGATTGTATTTATCACCTAATCAGTTTGCTATGAATCTCTCTTACCTTGCTTTCGATTTCTTGGTATTTCTCCTGAACATCTCTTGCATAATCCGAAACGCTTTCTGCTTTGAATATTTTCTGAATGGCTTTGATGGTATTCATACTGCTTACTGATAATTTGAATTTCACATAAATTGTAATCATTGAAAAGACCATCAACATGAAAATGATTCCAACTGCCGTCTCAATCATTCCACCATTCTTCACCAGCGGCATGACAAGAAAATATGTTGCGCTACTCACAAAAACTATCAGTATCCCCTCAAGCGCGATGTTCACCACGAATAAGGTTAGCAGTATGAGCGGGAGCAACATACGCCAAATCAAAGAAAGGATAAGGTCTAGGAACACATGAAAGGATTTTTCTTGATTCCTATTTTGGGCGCTCGGAATAATTAATTTAAACAGCTTAATGTACATAATGATGAAATCACTGATAAGGCTGAATATGCTGGCAGCGTAAAGCCCTAAGAAAAATAAGGTGCTCACCAATGCCTGCATAATCAAGGAAATTACGAGGAAAGCAATTGCTCCTGAAATCACGCTAGCAACCCATCCCAGCGAACGAGCGATCACTTTCGCTTTTGGTGTTTCTATTTGGTCGTATGTCAATTCACCAGTTTTAAATACAATGTATGCCGTCCAATACCTTTGCAGCACAGACATGCCGTTTGAAAACATGGCAGCGCTCTGATTAAGGACCGGTGCAACACACGTATTGATTTCTTTGGTGCAATCCTCGAACGTAAAACCTGACGTGATGTAAAGATTTCCAAACAAAGCATTGGCGGTATACTCCATTGAATTTTTAAGTTTTAGCCTATGCGCCTCTGCATTTGTAGGCAGAACGAGAATTGAAATGGTTCTATTAATGTCAAAGACGTTCACCGTTTTCAGTGCCTCAGCAACGATCCTCTCATCATCAAGATTCGAATTCTGAGCCAAGCTTGCCATCGTGTTATGTCCCAAAATCACTGGCTCATACACAGCCTGAACGTTAGTTTTGAACTCAGTGTTGATCTGTGCTTCCAGATCACCGGCCACACGGTTAACGGTTGTGAACGCCAGCATGAAGCTAGCCATATCAGCAAGGGGACGCTTCACAGTCTCTTTGGCTTCCTTGGCGTGATTCACGACAAACTGACCAGCCGCCTTGATGTAGACCTGACGCATCTGCTCAATCTGAGCCTGTATTGAAGCCTTTGTTATCCCATCGTTTTGCGGAAAGAATTGAATCTCTCCCTCTGGACCATTCTGAACGCCACCACTCGCAATCCTGTTCAAGCATTGGTCATAGACCTTGGCGGATGGTGCCCAATCGAAGCGACGGTTCTCAACGTTCAGGGCATTGCCGCACATGAGCTTGATAGCATCGAGAGCAACCATCTGAGCCATGTCGTTCATTTCCAATAGTGCTTGTCTTGTCGATTCGTCTTTACCGAAATAGCTCACATTCCCTAGACTGAACATCGAGAATCCGGCTTCCTTTAAGCACTTCTGATTTTTCTGTGTGTAGCCATCGAGCAGGAGAGTAGCCAAGAACCTAGAAGGCTCTGCCTCCTGATTCATGCAGGTCGAATAAGCCGTCTCCTTAAAGATCCTTACGCCTTTCTCGTTCGCGTCGTAGTTGTAGGTGTTGAGCTGCTTGCTCACAAAAAGCAATTCCTCAGCCTTCTGCTGAACCATCTTCATGATGATGGGAGTGGATTCCTCCCTTGCTACGACGTTCGCGTGGGTAGTCGAGAAACCCATGTCAACAAGCGTGTAGGTCCAGAGCTTCAGGCACATGCTCACAACGAACGAGATCCCCACCACAAGCCCAGTAAGCGTGGCACCAGCGTAGAGATCGAATAGGACACCGAACCCCAACAGGATCAACACACCACAGGACGTGAGCGCGAAGTACACAACGTCCTTACGATCTTTACCGATGAAGCCAGCGTTCTGACCTTTGAAAATCATGTAGCAAGCGAAGGTGGTGTAGATAAAAAGGAAAGCAAATGACCCGCCCCAAATCATTTTGTCGCGGTTTTTCGACATGTAATCAGATGCGGTTTCATCATAGGTAATGGTGAATTGAGAATCTTCTCTAAAATTCGCCAGCTTGTTGCCAGCGAAGTTTACGACCATCACCGAGTTTTTTGTTTTTAGCGTATTCATCAACGGACCGACATACGGTGCATTAGCCATAGATTCGTTCATGCAATCGTTTGTTGTCTTCTTAGAATCAGGTCTGTAACAGTCTTTAAAATCATCCGCAAATGCTGTATTTGCACATATTGAAAGCAACATGAAAAGGAGGAAAGGCTTTATGTAATTCATTTTGGGGTATGTAGTATTGCTCTTATTATAGCATTTTGCAGTTTACTTTCAGACACTATAATAATTTCGAAATTAATCGTGCTAAGCCCTTGTCCGAAGGATTTGTCTATCAATTCAAAATTTATCAGTTCTTTTTTCTGCCGCATCGCTTATGGCTTTGAAAACATCGACTGAGTACAAAAGTATTTTTTCAATTGTTGAATCCACTGTCTTGCCGTTGATCTTGTGAACCACGCCATCTTTGGTTGCACCATTTCTGTGAACAAAATCATGACGCATTGATGTGATTTTAAACATGTCAGATTTATGCACACTGCTTAGCTTATTCGCACTGAGAATATTAACGTATTGCTCGACATTCTTAATGTTATGAAATGTCAAATCGTTTAGCTTTAGCATGGCGATACCTTCAACACCATTATGCTTAATTATATCTTTCAGCGTGTACTTCTCTGTTTCAATATCAGCATGCCCTTGCGTGAGAAGAGTCATCATGTGAGGAAACGTTTTTACAGATGCCTTGATAATATCTCCTACCATTGCTTCGAAAAGTGTGACGGCATGAGAGTACATCATTTGATGCTTCATCTGATCTACATACGAGTCAGAATCATTGGATAACATGCCCTGCAATTGATGCATTTTGATATTATATGATTCGTAAATTTCGTGGTATGGATGCTCTGCAAACCACTGCATTTCCGCCTCATAATCTTCGGCATCTATTTTATTCTGATAAGCGTTAGCCATGTATTCCCACTCCGGGGTTTCCTCATCAACATCCTCAGACACATCAAATGCCTCACTCATCCATTTGCGCATACTTTGATTTTCTTGATCCATCATCCATTCTTTGGTGCTACCCATGATTCTTCCTTATCAATTGAGTGGTGAAATCAGACCGGGGAGGATCTGATGGTATTTTTCCTGAATGGCTTTCACAGCCCCGGCATAACGCTGAACGCCAGTCAGTACCACACCAAGCTGAAGCGTCATCACGTTCAGCCCATTGCTGTTCCTCAGCACATCCTCAATCAACCCAGCAGGATAGCCTTCTACGTGCCTTCTGAGGGGATGGATTCCACTGTGAACGTATGAGTTCATTGCATGGTAATTCACGTCCTTGAAGCCCATGAGCATCCTCGACGCCTGAGGAGGAGCCGTCTTCACAATCTGATCGAGCATATCCTTGAACATCGGCATTTTCTTCGCAGATTTCTCAGTCTCCAATGTGAGTGGAGAAGCCAGAGTTTCGACCTGCAGATCGGTAGCGCCGTACAGTAGCCACACGCCCCTTGTGAGTGCTTCGTACTGCAAGCGCATCAGTGATAACGCAGTCGTATAGCAAGAGGTTCTGACCAGCAGGCGCAGGCTTAGAGCGTGTTCCAGAGCCATGCCACAGGCGACTAAGGCGACCTCAAACCTGATACCTGTGAACGCTTGGACCCCTTCCAGCAGGCTCAGTATTTCGATGTGAAGCTCATCAGAACGGTCGATAAAATCATCCATCGGTTTCATGTCCTTATGCTCAGATGAATCTAGAAGTTCGATTTATCATAATGCCTAAACTGAAATGACTTTAACCGCTTTTCCTTCACGTCATTTTCACCCGTTTGAGTTGTTTCCAATCAGTGCAGAAACTATCTGAGAGGTAATCCCTTTTCATTCCCCATTGGGGAATGGGTGGCACTACTGCAAGCCTGATGCAGCCTCTCCCATATCGTGCATTGATGCCGTCCAGAACGCTCATTAACACCTCAGAATTTCGGCGTGGCTCAGGTGCAAATAGGTCTGGCTGGTAGCCTTCGCCGGAGACAAATTGACTCAACACGATTCCCGCTTTGGCGTACCTGTATCCCGGTACGAAAATCTTACTCAGACCTTCAAGAGCAGCCGCGACAAACAATCTTGTGTCATTGCTTGGAGCCACCAGACCGCAGATCACAGCGCGTGAATACGGCTTGTCATCGAACCTCGACGTTTGGATAAACACTTGCAGGCACGAAGCCAACTGACCCTCTGAACGAAGCTTGGCGCATGCTCGACTGGCGTATGTGGCAACCGCTTCACGTAAACCCTGGAGTTCTGTGACTCGTTCACCAAATGACCTTGTAGACGCGATTGTTTGCTTCGGTTCAGCACCCTCAGAAAGCGCATAGCACGACACACCTTCAAGCTCCATGGAGGTCTTCTCAACGTTCACATTGAAGAGCTTCCTCAACGATTTTCTGTCGTACCTTTGAAGATCGATGGCCTTCTTCACGCCCATCAGTTCGAGCCGCTTTGAGAGCTTCCTGCCAATGCCCCAAATCTCATCAACCGGCATCCATTGCAGAAGCTTATCCCGACGAATTTCGTCCATCAAAACGACGACGCCACCAGTCTGAGATCGCCATTTTTTTGCGCTGAAATTAGCAGTCTTAGCGAGCGTTTTGGTAGGCCCAAAACCTACACCAACTCCAATGCCAGTCTGGCGTCTCACGGCGGTCTGAATCTCACGGCCAAGCGCTTCGAGATCACCTGTAATTCCGCTGAAATCCAACCAACTTTCGTCAATCGAATACACTTCAATTCGAGGCGAAAACCCTTCTAGGACGCGCATTACACGGTTACTGACTTCTTGATATAAAGCGTAATTTGAGGACACCACTCGAAGCCCATGACTTTTCATCAGATGCTTTATTTCGAAGAATGGCGCACCCATCTTTATGCCCAATCCACCAGCACCCGTATCCTTTGATTTCGCTATCGGACACCTCGAAACGACACAGCCATCCGAGTTACTTAAAGCTACGACTGGAACACCAATCAGCGTTGGGTCGAATAGCCTTTCAGCGCTTACATAGAAGCAGTCGCAATCAACCAGACAGAAGACGGTTTTCATCGTGAGACTCGATGCAGATTCCAGAGCACCACGCCCCACAAATGGATGTCTTCCCACTCACCTACTTCAACATCAGCATTGGCAGGATTATGAGCAATCAGTAATGGCGACTGACCACACCTTTCACGGAATTCCTTGCAACAAAAATCAGCACCAATGACCACTACCACAATGTCACCGTCTAACGGCTCCAAAGCCTTGTCCACGACAAGAACATCACCGTCATAGATCCCGATATTTTTCAGTGAATCACCATCCGCCCGCAGCAACCAACGGCTTGGTTCACGCAATGACACAAGCTCATCGATGCTTAGTGGTGGCTCAGAATATTCGAGTGCCGGAGACGGGAATCCACAGCTCACGCGCCCAGTAATAGGCTTCCTGACTGGATCTGGAGAAGGGGCTACGGGACCAAGGATGTCGAACATGCCTGTTACTCAACTACTGTACGTTTGGACAGTATTGAGTAGAGACGGGGATCGGGCAAGAGGACGCCGACCGAGGGAGGTTCTGACTGAGGTAGGACACACGTCAGACGAAGGTCCGACCGATGTCAGACCTGAGTTTTATGGTCAGGGCTTTTTGACCGGCTGGCTCACCAGATCCACTAGACGGTTGAGTTCATCAGATTTTGCATTGCAAATGACGTTGAACAGAAATGCCCTCTTCTCTGAATCATCATCGAAATCCACGAAGAAATCCCGAACCTCACAATCCAGTTGCACAGCCAATTTGTACAGAGCATCAACGCTTGGCGTGACGGTTCCAAGCTCGAAGCGAGAGATCGTATTTGGATCAAATCCAGCCCGCAGACCCAATTCGCCTTGGCTCAATCCAGAAGCCCCGCGCAAACGCTTAATTGTTTGCCCCAATTGTAAATTTCTCATCTGTCACATTTCTTAAACGAAACAAGCAGTTAACTCCTTTTCTCGTTCGCTCGTAACAACGCACAACGTAGACTCCGCTTGAGTAATTCTACGCGATACGTAGAATCAAAAACTCAGCCGCCTGTCTGGCTTCCTTCTGATGTTTTTCACGCGAGAAAATGGACATGAAACGTGCAATCAGCTTTGCCGCAGTAGCAATTGTTCTGAGCCTCACTGGCTGTGCAGATATGCAAAAGCAAGCCAGCACCTACCTACCCGGCTCAACTAGCCAACAACCAGCGCAGGTAGCGGTTGAAGGTGGTCAACCAGTTCAGTACATACCGGGCACTGGTACAGGGAAAAACGTAACGACGACACGCGCCGGAACCAGCTATCAAGCCAACGCAAACGCAGAAGAACCGAGCTTCATGGGCGATATGGTGAAGTCAGCCACTGATTCCCTGAAATCAGAAGCAACGTCAGGCGTTCGGTCCACAGTTCGTGGGTTGTTCAGCCGCTAACCGGCGAACCTACATAGTCACTACAAGCCTCAGTAATGGGGCTTTTTTGCGTCTACAGATACGGAATCCATGACGATGAAACGACTACTTGCTACCGCCCTCCTCGCTTGCTTGGCTTCACAGGCAAACGCCGGGTGCGCAGACCGCTACTACTATTACCAAGCCAAGCCCACCGTCCTGAAAATCAAGGACTGGAACGTCTATCAAGATCTCAGCTTGCCGACCTCAAAAGAGATCCAAGATTTTGTGATGATGCACTACGCTTGCTCAGAGCCTGAAAAGGGCTTGCGCCACAACGTTTCCGTGTACTTCAACTACATAGTGGAACCTGATGCTTGGAAGAAGATTAAGAAGCCCCTTTATCCTAACCTCACTATCAGGCTTCCCAACGGCGCAGTGCCGGGTTCCAAAATCGACACAATGGCAATCACTGAGCGTGAGCAAAAGGACCGAAGAACGTACAGCGCAGTCACCACGGAATTAGAAGATGGAACGGTGTCAGCGATCAAGGTATTCATCGTCAGAAAAGGAATTGACCAGATGGTGACGCCACAATACATTTTCTCCACGAATAAAATCCTCCAACGCGACGGCTATTATTTTACCGAGTACAAATGATGAGCAAAGTCAAAAAGGTGGTCTCAGGCGGGAACCCTGTATTTAAACAAGATGGGAAATGGAAAGACACAGTGGGTGGTTCACATAATTCAGAAGCCCACGCCGAATTCTCGCTGCAGAAAGAAATTCAGGACCGTGAATTCGAAGGCGTGAATACACTCACGAAGGTAGACGGCTTTGGCTTACTAATTTGGTTTTGCCTTGAAGTGTTTTTGGTTGGAATGGGCTTAATGTGGTTTAAGGGTGGCTCTGTAATGACTGGGCTAGGTTTCATTCTCCCAGCCGTCTTCGTGCTAATTTTAGGCTACAAATTCTTCTTCACAACGATGCCTAGATTTAGAGAAAAGGCGTATACAATTAGTGCATTGGTATTGATAGCTATTTTCTGCCTATTGAAATACTTTGATATCCTGAAACCCTTTGGTGTAAAACTGTAAAGAAATTGAAAGCCCTTCCAAGGGCACTTTTATATTCACCTAAGTAATTATACTAAATTATCGATTACCGAAACCAAGGAATTCTGAAACAAAATGCTATAATTAAGGTATTAACATTCGACACATCTGATGAACATAAAAACAAAAATATCACTTAGCAGTTTAGCATTAGCATCAATGCTTCTCTTGACACCAACTGTCTTCGCAGATGGAGGAAGCGGAATATCCTGTAAAAACCTAACAGCTTCATGCCCAGCCGGTCAGACAGGTTCCGTGATTTTGTCTTACTCAGCAACCGGAGCAGCATTTAACGGCTGCAAGGAGGTTCAAGAAGCTGTAAATAACGGAAGAATTGACCCATGGACTAACAAATTCGCCCAAATCACTGGAGGTTCTTGTTCACCAATTGCTGTTACTCCGCCGCCTCCGCCACCACCACCTGCGCCACCTGCAGTTATTTATTCGTACACAGGCTATAACAACACAACCTCAGCTTGCCCTTCAACACAGCCAAACGGAGTCATTAATCTACAACAGAGCTATGAGGTTTGGTCTGATGGCTCCATTAGAAATTATTCGGCATGGTCAGCAATTTCAAATAATTGCAGCGCAGCATTTCAAGGAAATGAATCACGCTCTCAAAACGTAGCTTGTTTTGCTCCTTATGCGGAAGGTGGCAATGGAATAGGACAAAGCAGTTCTAGAGAAATTTGGTCAGATGGAGCAAGAAGCTGGACGCCTTGGGTAACAGTTTCTAATTCATGTTTTAAAACTGTTGCTGACGTTAAGGACACCAGAGATAATATCTGTGCAGAAGGTCAAACAGGCAAAATAGTTACTGAATTAAGAAGAACTCACAAAGAGTACAGCATAGACTCAACGAAAACCCCCGCTGAAAATGCAGCACTGAATGAACAATACTCAACAGTGTGGACATTGATCGTCGTTTCAAATACGTGCAAAGATTTTCCTGATACGATTATTAAAGAGCCGGGAACCCGAATATTAACATGTAGCTCGGTTTACGGTGGTGACGTTTCATCTTTTATCGGTCAGATAATCGAAACCGGAACAAATGTTTATTCGTACAGCAGTGCTACAAAGAAGACCACTGCTTCTTTTCAGTCAAACGTTCCCGTTTCGTATAACAGCACATGTGCAATCAACACAGAAAACACAGAATCAAAAAACGAAGCTTGCCCAAATGGAATTTCTGGTTCAATTGTTTCATTTATTAACGTGAAAAATATTACGACATTTGACGCTAATAAAAATCCGACAACCACTAAAACCTATCCTAATGGTGCCAATTCATGGTATCAAGTGAGCAATACTTGTGCAGCCGATATAGTTGCTGCAATTGAAGAAACTGCTATTGTCAAACCCTCTGCGCCACAAGGTTTGCTGGAAAACAACACAATCAAGACAACCTCACTATCTACAAAAACCGACATGGACACATTTATAAAAACGCTGGATAAATCCACAATGAATAGAGACTCGAATTACAAGTTATACCTAATCGTAGACGACCTAAGCAAGGGTATGTACAACAAAGCGAATGTCATTAAAACCGTCAATTCTTTCAAATCTGTAACAGGTGCAAATCCAATCATTACGTTGCCACAAAGCCTAGATAAATACATTGGTAACGGAGATATTACGGCAGCGAACAACAAAGATAAGATTCTGAAAAGCGCAGAGCTGAACAGTTCAAATCAAGCCGTTGTGACTTATACAGATTTGACCAAAGGCTTAACGCAAGGAAAAGACAAAACCTTTACCATTGATTTATTTAAATAAATTTAAAGATTTTCCTTAGAAATAAAAAGTCCATTTTATGGGCTTTATTTTTTGGCGTGACATTATAATAATATCCTTGACAAACGTATTTAATTCGATCTACATTTGGCACCTCATTACTGAATAGGTGAAAAATGAATGATCTAAAAAACCAAATCGAAATTCTTAGAAAAACAATATTTAAGATTTACGAAAATCGTCCAGACGGCTACAGTTCAAATCAAGAAGATTCCTTCAAGCTTTTCGTTAAGGCATCGCTCAACTGTCAGCTACAGCTATTCATTGCTCGTTATAAACGCTACGGTTTGTCAGAGGCTGAAACCGTTCAATGCATAGTGATACGCCATCAAATCTTCGAAATCACTCAAAAACAGATTGATGATTGCGACACTAACGCGCTTACCAATGCATTGCTGCAATACGTCGAAATAGTCACCACTAATCCCCCGTACACAGACGTTCTTTCATATCTGCTCGAAAGCATAATGATCGCTGGCAAACGAGAGAATAGGCTTGAACAGTTCCTTACGCCGCCTTGGCTTGCTGGATTTCTCGCTGAACTCATGCCAATGCAGAACACAGACAAACCCTTCATAGTGGGTGAATTTTGTTGTGGAGCAGGAACGTTGTTGTTGGCACCACTGGCGCTGATGATGAGCAGGAATCCACATCACGCAAAGAATGCCACGGTCATGGCGAACGACATTGACCCCATCATGTGTTGCACAACTGCCCTACAGATCATCACAAACACAGTGGTTCACGATATAGACCTTTGTGAATTCACTCAGCATTGCTCCAACGTGATTACAGAATGGACAGAAGGGAATCCCTACGTCATCAGGTTCAAAACCCCGGCAAAGGTATTCGAAGCACGCGCCAAAATTCGCGAGGAAGAGCTTCGAGCATGTGGCTACTACGACATTGTTGACGAACCTGAAACCATCAAACCATCGAGCATGATTGAAGCCCGGTCTGCCTATCCCATCAGTGAATCGGTAGGTGCCGTATGAGCCAGCCTATCGATCTCAAAATCAAAGCGCTGAAATCTTCGATATTCAAAATAACCGAAAATTGCAGGAATTCCGAAAGCGCCAACAAGCAGCTTGCCTTTGAAGCCTTCGTTCATCTTGCGCTTCAATGTCACCTCACTATTTTCGTAGCACGGTTTAAGCACTATGCCTCGTCAAATGATGAAGTGAGAAGCGCAATACAGATCGGTCCAGAATTTTCAAAATTCGACAATGCTGAAAAGATATTGAAGACGCTTAACCTTGAAGCACTGGAGGAAGCAGTAGAAATATATTCTCAAATCGTCAAAGAAGCACCGGCATTCACTGATGCGCTATCAATGCTTATGGAAGAAATATTTCTAACAAGACGCCGTGGCGAAAAACTAGGTCAGTTCATGACGCCAAAACGGCTTGCTGAAGGTGCAGCCAAATTTGTAAACATGGAAAAAAACTTCGTTGCACCATATTATTTCCATGACCCAGCAGTAGGAAATGGCGCACTTCTACTTGCCCAGTTATCATATGAATTCAAAATAGACAGAAACCGTACACAGCTGATGAGGATTTGGGTTAACGACATTGACCCTTTCATGTGCAATATCACAACGCTTCAAGTGTTAACCAATCTGAACCAGCATAACGTAGACGTATACGAATATTGTATTACCTGCTCGCATGCAATAACCCAGTACAACCACGAAAAACCTCTGGTCCTGAATATCGTTACACCACACTCGGTTTTTGAAGCAGTAGCCATTGCTCGAATCGATAAGCGGAAAGAATCAGGGTATTCAGGGAAATTGCGAGACAAGGAAAAAATAGAAATAAACCGCTTGATTCCACGTCCTGAAAAGACCGTTTGTGAAATGGTGAAAGCAAAATGAGCCATTCAATCGATCTCAAAATCAAAGCCCTGAAATCATCCATCTTCCAGATCACCAGCCACCACACTGGTGGCGAGCGAGCGAAGCAGGATCTAGCATTGTTAGTCTTCCTGAAATTCAGCCTTGGCGTGATGCTGAACCAGCTCGTTGCCCGGTATCGCCACTACGGAATCACGGACCTGGAGCTACAAGAACACATCTTCATCGATGACACCCATTTTGCGCTTGATGAGAAGCTATTCAGCACGCTCAACGTCGAAGCGCTAGCAAAGTCAGTCCGTCTCTATAAAGAGGTTGTAGAAGCCCTACCGCCGTTCTCAGACGTGCTGACAATGCTCATCGAAGAGGTAGCGTTAGCTCGCAGATCTGGTGATGGTTTGGGTCAGTTTCTCACACCAAGTGACCTTTCCAGCCTTATAGGTTCTTTGCTCCACACACTGGAAAGCCAGAAGAGAACCACAGGAACAGATGCATGGACGTTCTACGACTCTACATGCGGAGCAGGTAGCCTCCAGCTACCAAGAGTCGCTATCGAAGCAGGGAAAGGAAGAGAGAAAACCAGACTCATCAATCTCGAAATTAATGACATAGATCCATCCATGTGTTGCGCAGCAGCCCTGCAGTTCGTGGCAAGCATTGTCGTGCATGAGCAAGACCTTCATCAGCTACGTGTCACTTGCTCAAATACACTCACAGAAACGAAGCCTCACAGCAAATCAATGGTAGTCATCAAGACGCCTGAGAAGCTTTTTGAGAGGGTTCGAATAGCTCACACGAATATAATATTCGAAAACCAAAACCGAATCAGGTGCTTCAATGCACTGACAGAAAAAAAATTGTGCAAATAAGTGATTAATTTAGGCTAATCACTTGCAAAATTAATATAAATGGTAAAATGTTAAAAACAACGTTAAATAAACATCATGAATCTATACGAAGAAATTCTAAAACAAGGCTACAAAATTGAGGAAATGCGCTCACACTCAAATAAGAATCGCGTTTACATTATCAACGAACAAAACGAAAGAATTGGCTATTACAGCAGAATGGACGGAACAAAAACTAAACTCATTCTGAAAAAGGAGCCAATTTTTGAGGACTATTGCGCAGAAACTGGATTCCTTGAAAGCCTTCGTTTTCCAAGAAGCACCAACGGCAGTGCCAACAAAGCTATAAACAATCTGTACAAGAAGTTTGTTGAATGGAAAAAAACAGAAGAACTTAATAAGTCATTTGAGCGTAACCTAATTGAATTAACGAACAAATAAAATATATTTAAAATAAATGTGATTTTCTTTCGCTTATCACTTGTATTTTAAAATTAAATGGTATTATTAATATATGGAAAGAAATAATTCATTCCAAAAATCGAAACCGGAGATTAAAACATGACAACATTCAACAATCTAAAAAACCAAATAGCAACAGTAGTAATAGAAGAAACAATAACACAAGACAATTATGCAATTCTTAAAATTGAATTAATCTATAAAAACGAAGGAGTGGTTTCGTTCAACGCAGCAGCGGAGTATGACTCTGAAAGAGAGGAATGGTTTGTAGACCTTAACGACAGAGGAAACGAATATTACGACTGGTGCGGGCAAGTGATAGCGACCACCGAGGAACAAAGCAATGATTGGCAGGAATGTCTTGCTGAACTGGTAGAAGGTCACAGAGCAGTGTGGAAAAGTGCAGCAAAAGAAAGTTTAGCGTAACTCGAAATTTAAATCTTAGGAGTGAAACCAATCACTCCACAAAATAACAAAACGGATAATAAAAATATGAACACATTGCAAATCAATAACCAAGAAATCTACCAAATCATCATGTCAGTTGGGAAAATCGAAATCCTGACTGACTCAGGCGAAATCGCTTACACAATGGAACACACGCACAAAGGCATAAGAAACATCGAAAACTATTTCAGCAAACGTTTCACATGCACGAAATCTCAGCTAGAAGCCTTTACCGCTACGCATTGAAATCCCAAAAGAACAAAATAGCCCATCAGGGATTTTTTGTGTCTTCAATTCTTGTGGGTATGTGCCGCTCGCGTATACCCATTACCAGCACATCGTTGGTCATAGCGCCATTCATCACTGTAATCCCCACTCCATTGACGGCTAGGAGCGTCATCAGGCTTCAGCGGATCTGGTAGCGCCATCACGACATCACCAGCCCCACCCTCTACTTTCAAGAACTCAACGAGCGTATCGCTAAATTTGTATGCAAAATATCGAGCCTTGGTTTCACCAAATTCATAGCGTCCAGCGCCATGTGGATCGATCTCACCCATGGACAGGCAGAAGTAGAAGCCCAAGCCGTCCGGCATCACGTCTAGCGCGTCATTGGCACCGAGGGGAATCTTGATCGAGCCACCTAGGGTGACAACCTGTGACGACAGGCACTGGTATTCAGAGTTACCAGAGAACCTGGAGATCCTTACGCCGAACCTCCCAAAAGCTTTGATTTGTTGGATTAGGTTCATATCAGCGCCCCGCTAAACGTAAAGACTCAACGTCTTCACCAAGAAGCGCTCTGAGGACGTTCGTCTTCTCAGATTCCTGCATGACGAAAGGATTTGTACACACAGCCAAATCCAGTGAGGGTAGAGCCACAGAAACGCTCAGATCTCGCGTAGGAGCATCGTCTTTCAAAATCTTGGCGCTGGTCGCCCCTGTGAGACAGAACAACGCTAGACACGCCACTGCCAACCTTGAGGCTCTGATAGGACTGAGCTGGATCATAGATTCACCTCCTCCTTACCAGTCGAGACTGCTTTACGAATCTTTGCCAAATCCTCTTTTGTTTTTTTGTCAGATTTTTCCTTATCCAATCTAGCGCGTGTTTCTCCAATCCTAACCTTTGCAATGCCTTTCAATTTTAATAAACAGAAAATAACCACCAAAGCCAGTGCAACTACTCCCGCGTAAGCGAGTGCGCTTTTCCATCCAACGCTGCGAAGGAGAAAAATAATGGTAATGGGGAAAACCAAAGCGAGAGGGACAAAACGCTGAATCGGATATTTGTCCTGCTTACCATAAGGATCTTCTTCAATATTAATCATGATATGTAGTAGTTTGTTTTCTATATTATATCATTTTACCCCTTCAATTTATGAGCCTAAGGGACAAAACAAAACCCCTTTCGGGGCTTGCAATTAATCTCACCAATTACGTCTTTTTCTTCGTACCACCAGCATCTTGTGGCACTACAGGAGGTCTGTCGTAATTGAACTGGCTTCTCGCATTACGTTTCTGAACCTCATTCATCGACCTCAATCCTTGGCTAGGGGAATTAACAATCAGATGTTGAGCTTGTTGAACAGCAGAAATAACATGAGAGTTGTTCATAATCTGCACTATTTTATTATAGGTATTGTCGTCTCTTGCGCTTTCTTGTTGAGTCAATGCCTTCATGATTTCGTCGTTATACGTTTTCATTGCTTTCACGAATGAGAAATAAATCCAAAGTAACGCTATTGCAACCATTCCAGAGAGGACAATTTGAGAAATCAAGCTACCATCGCCCATCGTCAAGATGCTCCAAACAATTCTTCTTGGCACAAAGGCTTCAAGCATAAATCCAAGGAAATTATAAACCATTACGAAGGTAGGAATCATGACTGCTACCCTGAATACTCTCATGCCTAACATTTTTAGGTGATCAATACATTCTTTGTCATCGTTCGCAATCAATGCTCTGAATAACAACCAAGGCGCATGGAAGCATTTCAACACAGCTACTTCCCAACCAAATCCAATAATCACACCAATCATAATGAAAATCTTAACGATGGGAAGGAAGTAGATACAGAACAAGCCAATGCCGTAATTTAAATAAGCCACTGGCAGAAGCGCACTGGAAATCACAAGCCCACCGTAAACTGCAGCGGTGAATAATGCTGTGCCAGCAGACCAAGCGAATTTGAAGAATGTTGCTACCTTCGAAGAACCAATTCCAGACGTAACCGTTTCGAGAACGGTAGGAACCATATCCTTCGCTTCTTTCAAAGTCTTCGAAACCATGTACAAACCGATTACTTTGTTAGCGTAATCCATGGATTCCTGCCCCATTAATCTCATACCAGTTTCGTAATTGACAGTTGGATTGCCTTCACAGACGGATGGATCGTTCTTACATTCCGTAGCCCCATCAAGCATCGATTTATCCTGATCCATTCCGCCCATTAGCTTGATCGCATTACTCTCAACAGCCAGTAAATCACCAATCACCTTAGCCACACTGAAAGCACTGGCAGCAGAATGGTCACTGGTCAACGAAGACGGAGCAACGTTCGTGATGGATGAAATCATAAGCATGTTGAATGGGATAATTGGGAAACCGTCAGCGACTCTTTGATACTGGTCGGAAGAAAGGTCGATGTCTTTGGCACCAAAAAGCATGTCCATATTTACGAAATTGTAGTCTGGAATTCCACCGTTTTTGAAGGTGAAATACAAACTGCTATTCAATGATCTGGTTTTCACTTGTTGAGCATTCAGATAATTCGACACCTCAACATCGGCTAAACCAAGACCCAATAGCCCTTCTTTTGCTTTAAGATAAACGGAATATTTCAACGCACCTTCGTGGGTTTTATCATCAGCCAAGGAATCCTTGATGCCGAGATAAATACTCGCATCAACTGTGTCTTTCGCCAGCTTTGCAGCCAATGCTTGCTTTTTGTACAACTCCAAATCAGCAAGATTTTCGGTCCCTAAGGAATTTATCTTGTGTGCCTTTTCGTCTATCATTCCGCAGCCAAGGGTAAGGCCACTGATTTTATTATTTCTGGTGAAATCATCCATAGGAGTTTCGCCGGGAATGCCGTTGAATTTATCTATCTCAATTTTTTCTCCTCTGTATGCCTGCCAGTTTTCAGTACACACCGCGCTTCTCATAGGCACAACCACTCTTTTCACGAACCAATCTTGTTGTTCACGAATGGAGACACCATTTTTCGTCATGTCATGCCCACGCGCACCAGCATAAATATTTGCAGCACCAACACCGGCAATAATGTCGTAAGTCGCAGGGCTTGAAATATTCAACTCTTCAGTACGGATTGTATTAGAACGAATTGTATTTGCAGATTCTCTCGAAGACTTACGAATGGCTTCATCAATGGTAACGTCAGAGGTTACGTAAGAGCCTTTTTCCAACTGACTCAATATGGTTGTGTATTTTCCTTCTAAATATGGAACATATTTTGGACCCAATGTGTCAGCCGCTTGTTGCTGTGCCGCACGCAACATATTCTGCATAGTACCGTCATTTAACGATTCGCCACCAGCTTGTTGCTCAACGTTGTTACCGTTTGAACCGACTTCCACGGTTCCATAAACTGTTTCATGACCATAGACATTTCGATACTCGGCACTGTATGGAGCGGTTTTCGTAAGCGTGTAACGACGGCCCAATTTATAGGCATTGATGATATTACTGATATTTTTAGTAACATCGAAATTAAGGTTAGATTCTGAGTTTAGCTCGACGGTTAAACGCCCTTGCTTTACGGCTTCTTCCAAGGCTTCATCTTTGGTAATTTTATTCGACCCATAAACCACACCTTCCGTTGAAGTCATAAAGTATTTGTTCATTTGGAAAAGCGCTTGGGTAGTAATGCTTTCCTCAGCCGCCATCTTCACCTGAGAGGCAGTATTCGCGCTTATCATGAATAACTCATTTTTCTCTAACGTATTTTTGAGCTTTCCTGCCTCGAAGGTCATTTCTAATTTTTCAGCGAACTGACCGTTGCCCAAGAAAATGCCCAAAATGGGGAAATAGAGAATTATTGCCCCACCATACAGAAGAAAAATCACCACAAGAATGACAGCCAGCAAACGTGCTGGATATTTGCCAACAGTCGCTAGGTATTCTCCGGTCTTCACACCTTCGAATACGAATTTGATGAGAACCCAAAACCCGGCGGGAACCAAGACGGCGGAAAGAAGCAGCAATATGGTGTTCATCAGCGATGACCATGCGTTATTAGCTGGTGTACTGACCTTAAATCCAGCATCCGCAAGCATGGGTTTGAGCGGCGCAAGGTCTGCGCTTTCCGTGCCAAACATGGCCGCAATGTTATTCATGATCGAATCTTCATCACAAATGAATCCATTGCTGTTAGCGTATTTTGAAGAGTCAAAATTATCTGTGTTCTTTAATCCGGGCTGTAAATCACAGATAGGGTTTACCCCCATTCCCCACCATAAACCAGATGCAGCGTTTGCTTGTACACCGCCGCACATAAGCACTGCGAAGAGTATTAAATGGGTTATTTTACGCATTTTTGTTGTTTGTAGTTATGTGCTACTTATTATAGCATTTTGGATCGGGCATTTAGACTGGAGACCTACTAATAAAGTAGCCAATCATTACTTTAAGCTACGGATCAGAATCACTCGTAAAAATGGAAACTAAATTGACAGATCTTTTGAACGGCGTCTCAAGAAATTGTTATGGCTGCCGATCTATATGAGGCAAAGCCATTCCACTCACATTGCAGTCGGCAACCCAACATATCAAAAGGAGACTCAATTGACAGGAACATTGCTAAAATCTTCATCGAACAACCGTCTTGATGCAATCATGCAGGCATTAACCCGTGCAAGCGATATGGCAGTCGAACACTCCGATATGCCATTAAGCCGGATGCCTGAATATTTTATGGCGGTGCATGTTGCCAATCATTTTGCTGACTCATTCAGCAACTTTGGTTATCGCTTGGAGGCTTCTGTCAAAGATACCTTGCTAGATGCAGGCGTTAGCGAGGGCGATATAAATGACTTGTTAGAAAATGAAAGATTGCGTGGCAATGGTCGATTCGATCTAGTCCTCCGCACTGGTCGCAGAGGTGTGCCTGCTCATGTAGTAGAGTTTAAGCGTGGCTCGCGCAATTCTCACCTGTACAAAGATTTGGTACGTCTTTCATATGTGAGCAATACAGTCCGAGACGATCAACGGCTAGTCACCAATTATCTTGTATTTACCACAAAGAAGACAGAAGGTGGCTTGCGTAACATGCTTGCTAGTCAGGAAGCAGAGCATCGCGCAGAGTTCCCCCGTGCGCGAGGTAGAACCAGCTACGAGCTGAAGAGATACGAGACAGTGCCACATTGGGCTAAGGATGATGCCAAACACGAGGAAAAGCATATGGCAGTTGCTGTATTCGAAGTTAAATATAAGGTTTAAGAACACTCGGTAGCACTTAGCAGATCGCCTGTAGCCAAAAACAACCTTCGGCAGCAGGCGACGAAGTGAATCAATTTGCCGTGATTTTCATCAGCTTGAAAACCAGAATCGTCAGCACCCAAAAATCCAGCCGCTGGATACAGAGGGAAGCACCACTCAAGGTTCATGTGCGCAGGGTGATTCTGAACCGCAATCGCACCGCTCTGGATTCCTTGGATGGTTGCCACACGTTCAGCCACAGTCGGCATCGCTTCATACAGCCACGAGTACGCACCAACACCGATTCCCGAGAGAACCACACGCGTATTTTCAAATCGACTCGCACTCTTCTCAAACAGGGCAAGGTGCAGTTCACCAGCATGGCAAGGAAACCCATCGTTCAGAAGCGGATGACCTGAGAGTTATCGAGCCACGTTGCGCACTAGAACGCGATTGCGGAGGCTTCGGCATCAGATGCTAAGGGTTGGCTGACTGAGTGGACTGGAAGCGGACACAGCTCGTTAAACCGCTCATACGCACTATGGGTATCAGGTGCATGGTTGAACACAGCGGATGTGAAGAAATGGACCATCCCTGTGTACAGGAAGACAGCCACAAAGAAGGCGAAGACAATGGTATGTGAGGTATGTGGATCTTGATTGGAAGGCGTTTCCATGATTATAGAATTTGTCATTGTGTAAATAGTTGGTTATGAGCAGATTATACCAAATGAATTAGGAAACGCTAATCGTTAGACAAATAAAACCGACCTTTTAGGTCGGTTTATTGGTTAAGCCTAAATCACCCGAAGATAATTCTCAAAGGGAAATAGAGTGTAATGGCAAAAAGAATAACAATTACTGATACGCACATGACGCATTTTATTTTGCGAATCATCACAGGATAATCCTCAATTTTGTCATGCGTAAATTCGATTAAATTTATGACTTGCACAAAACACATCCAAAACACCACAACGCATAAAAGGCTTGCGACTACGTAAACAAGTGGCAAAAGAAATGAAATTACATATATACCTACGGATATTGCACCACTGAAAATATCAACTGGAACTGACGCTAGGCGTATAAACAATTCTTGTGCAGACATAACAAATCTGGTGTCGGTAATCGTCAATGCTGTCATCCATGCAACCGTACCAACAAAAAGTAAAGTCGCGTACAAATGCAAGAAATATTTATCGCAAAAAGCTCTTTCATCTACACGGCACTTAATTCTGTTTGACTTAATTTCTTCAGAAACAAACCCGAGCAGATACAACAATGAAAACAAGGCTAGAAGCTCTGCACCCATCGATAAAAAATATAGAAGGTAAGAAAAAAATCCCGCATCGAAATTTTTATTGAGGTCTGAATTTTCAACAATATCAAGAGACAACTGATACTTGTAATTAATAAGGTAAAAAGCTGTTATTAAGAGGGCCGCTAGCGCAGAAATTATAAATCTTGAGTATTTCATAGTAGTATTATTTGGTTATAGTCGAATTATACCAAATTACATCAAGCCAATTTACCATTATGACAAAATAATCAGGCAGTAAAAACCGGCGATAAACCGGCTATCAATTCTTAGTCACCACCGCCACAATCTCCCCCGCCACCACTGCTACCACTGTCACAGCCAGACGATGAACCGCTATCGCTATAACCACTTGAACCACATGAATTCGAGCTTGATAACAAGGCATAGCTCGTTACAGGATGGATGGAATCGTTACTGCTGTCAGAGGTTGCGGATTTGCGTGAATCACCACGTTTTGAAAGATTGATTGGTGCATCACCTTTTTTGGATAATTCTATTTTCCTACCCGTCACTGGCAATTGTGGCTCCACTCGTTCAAGAATGCTTGCAGCAGATTTTCGCTTGTTCAGACCTTTAGATATTTTCGCACCTAAAACGAATAACAGGAAAATCATGACCGTAATCACGAAGAACGAAAGCGAAAGGTAGAAGATTTTGGCTACGGTTTCGGAAGCGCCCATTGCTTGGAAAAGCTTTACGCTGATTAAATAAGGTACGACTTGCGGAACGATGATTACGCTACCGACGAGAAAGAGAAATGCAGATTTGTTTTTCATGTGAGTTTATTTGGTTAATGCTCATATTATATCAAATCGCATATCTCTGATTTACCGCTAAGCAGAAATGAAAAGGAACACTTCTGCCAAGCGGCAGAGGATGGGCTACCATGAGTGTAGGACGTTTCACGCATAGGAAGGCAAAGCACTATGAGCAATGGACTGATAGACCTCGAAGACGCGATGTACCTCCTCTACCTGAGGTTCTACCCATCAGATCAAGCTGTGAAGACTGGGTTTGATGCTCTTCATATACACACCAACAGACTGATCAGGCGATTCCCGGAGGCGACAGCAGATATACTGGTGAGTAGCGCCTACCGCCTGCACAGGCGAGTGTTCTCTAACCCGTACACCATAGAGACGCACACGCCACGGAACATCCTGCGGCTTCGCCCTGCACAGACACACGTCCACACCTTCTCATCACAGCAAGACCTGGCTCTTGCCATCCAGACGGCCATCACCAGCAAGGCCAATCACCAGACCATCAACCAGATCGCTAGCCTGACATTCGAGACAGTCAACCAGCCATCCCTGAATAACGACTTAGAAGCTCTGCGCGCTCAGACCAATTGTGTGGCTCTCTGTGTCCATCAACACACCAGATTTCACATACCCACGCCTTTGCAAAATGGCTTCATGGACCTTTTCCATAAGCATTAGACTGATGCGCTTTATGGACCCACATGAGTAGTAGCGATGAACAAAGGACTGATTGAGCTTCAAGGCATTGCGTCTCTAGAAATTCACACCAACAGAAGAATGGATACCCCATGCTAATCCAGCTTCTGACCAGCCTTCTCCCTGCTATCACGCCTCAGAACACAAAGGTCCACCTAGCCCAACACAACGGCTTGGAACACCCCATGGACGTGTACCTGTCCGGCGAGTTTGATGAGTGGCAATCGTGGCAGTCCAAGCGCAATTTTGAGTGTCAGTACGTCATAGGTCTTGTCGAGATTCCCGGCACCAAGAAATGGCTATTAGCAGGCGTATACGACTCGCTCAAAGCCATCGAAGTAAAGGGTGAAAAAGCCAATCGAGACATCGTGTACGAGTACAGGCGCGTACCTGAGTTTTCAGAGCTTGAAGGTCGTTTGGTGCTTGCCTACAAGAAGCCTCGCGGGAACTACCTTTTCCTCAGAACCTGCTTACCAACGATGGTCGTATCATCAATCCTTGAACAGCCAATGACAGTCGGCAAATTCCCCGGCTACAAGGAAGTAGACATTAGCCACAAGGAACTGAAAACCATCGTTCGTGAAGGACTGGAATCGTGGCAGACAGCCCTGTCCAGTGTTGCTGGCGTGTACCTAATCTCAGACCGTACCAAAGGTGAAGAACAGCTATACGTTGGCTCAGCCACAGGGACAGGTGGTTTGTGGGATCGGTGGGTTACGTACTCGAAGAATGGGCATGGTGATAACACCCGAATTAGCGATCTCCACAAGAAACGCGGTGAAGCCTTCGCGGAAAATTTCAGGTTCAGCATCCTCGAAATCGCAGATAAGCACACTGGCAAAGACGAAATGAAGCTTAAAGAAATCCACTGGAAACGCCGCCTCCTCACCCGTGACAGTGGCTTGAACGGCAACTGATGTTTTTTCAGATTAATAGGATTAAGAAATGAACGACTTCGAATTCGCTGAAAGTATTTCAGCAGAGGTTGGGAAATTTTACGGAAAGGCAAAATCCCGACTCATTAGCCTCCCTGATCATTCGCTGATTAGTCAGCGCTCGCTGGCTGTGATCATCTGCAACATTATAATAAATTGCACCTCAGCGGAAATCGATCTTCGAGAAGACCTTGACTACAAAATTTCCAAGCTAAAAAAGTCCAACCTGATTAATTTCGACATTGCCGATTCCCTTTCCATAGTCAGGAAAAACGGGAACAAAGGCGCTCATCCTGACGAATACAAACTAACCGATTCAGAATATCTGGAAATTGCTAACTCGGCTATCAAGGAATGTTTGAGCCTGCTCGATTACACCTACCAGCTCATGCATGGGACAGCCTCTGTCCCTACATACGGAGTGACTGAGCCTGTCGGTGATTTTCTACAAATCATGAGCTACAAGGCGATGGTAGAAGGTGATGCAGAGTCTCAGTACCTAGCGGGAAAGTATTTCCAAGGCAGAGCAGCAAAATACGATGACGACATCAGGAAAGCAGGACAAGGCTATCTCGGTCAGGAATATCATTCGTACCTAGAACAGGCCCAGATTTGGTTCAAGCTCGCCCAGCATCAGGACCACCGTGAAAGCCTCTATGAGTATGGTATGACGCTCGCCAACGGTCGTGACAAGTCAATGATCGCCATGGGTCAAGGTTGCATCGCTCGATCAGCCGGAATGGGCTATGCCGAGGCTCAGGTTCAGCTTGGTATCTACCTACGTTACGGGTCGAATAACTTCGACGTAGACCTTCCCGATGCTCTACGGAACTTCACAGAAGCGGCTCAACTTGATCACCCGAGAGCACTAGCAGAACTGGCAGATATGTATGCGAATGGCTTGGGAACGCCGGTGGATAAAAACAAGGCTTTTGATTGCTCAGTTCGCTCAGCAGAGGCAGGCTATCCAGACGGACAGTTCAACCTTTCAAAATGCTACGCCGAAGGAACGGGTGTTGAAAAAGACGAGGTACTTGCCGCCGAGTGGCTTGCCAAGTCAGCAGAGCAGCTCCATCCCAAAGCGATGTTTATTCTCGCCCACGCCATCATCAGCAGGAAAACAACGGCTTTCAAAATCGAAGACGCCAAGAAATACTTGAACCTGTGTATGCACGTCCCTGACCTTCAAAACGAAGCGAAGGTTGCCTATGCCAAATTTCTGCTGGAGTTTGAGCCGGGTCTTCAAGGAATGATTGGCGCAGCACTGATGTTCCAAGAATGCTTTGAGAGTGAACCAGCACATTCAGGGCTTTCCAAGGAATCTGTCACGCTTGGCAGGAGGACTATCACAGAGATACGTCAGTCAATTCCCAAGCTGGCCAGCAGACCCGAACTGATAGAGTCGGTAATCATAGTCTCGGCTTATTATGATGACCAAGGCTACCCATACAGGAGCAGGGCTGAACGTCAGGCAATGATCATGGACATTTCCAAATCCCACAGAGCAGGCAGAAATACCTCAGGACATTTGAGTTCACTAGGCATCATCACAGACCATCCTAAGCAAGGTAGAAACGAACTGTGCGCCTGCAATTCCGGGAAGAAATACAAGGCATGTCATGGGAGATGAATTCCGGCGTCATCTCACTGCCATTCTTGATAAGGACAATCGCAATGCTCGACGTGAAGAACAGTACCGAATACGAGAAGGTTGCCCAGCAGGTCTACCAAGCGATTCTAGCGACTGATGCGGTTGAGACGATTGAAGTACTGCACAACGTCCAAATCACCGGGCGTTCAGGTGTGGCTCATCAGATCGACGTGTATTGGCGCTATCTTAAATACGGTATAGAGCATCAGGTACTGGTGGAGTGTAAATACTACAAAACCACCATCGACCTCATTCACGCCCGGAACCTCCTAGGCTTGCTCAATGACATTCCTAACAGCCAAGGCGTATTGCTCACCACTAAAGGCTTCCAAAGAGGCGTAGTGAACCTGTGCAACTTCTACGGGATAAGCCTCAAGCGACTGCGCGATCCCCAAGGTTCTGACTGGGATGGGTTCATACAGAAGGTTGAGATCGAAGGCACCCTACACCGCACGGAGTATGTCGATTTTAGTCTCAAGATTGATGGCAAGGATGAAGAGTCAGTCGTGACCATGGGGGAAGACAAAACTGTCTCTGTGAACTCGCTGGAAATGATTTTCCAAGAAGGCACCGATTCCCCTGTACCAGCAGTCACATGGCTCGACCGAAACGTACCTTTCGATAAAACTCAGATCAACATACCGCTGACCATCACGCTTTCACCGCCAAACACTTTCATCGTCCTGCCTTCAGGGAAACGAGTCAAAATTCGCAGCCTTGACGTTCAGTACGTGCATTCGTGCAGGACTCTCAATTTCAGCTTTGATGCGATGGATCTGGTTCGAGGCGTACTTGAAGACTTCAACAGTAAAGCCATCGAGCACACCCTTCACCACTGACCAGACAGCAAAAAGCCGACTCAATTGTCGGCCAATTTACGTTTCGTTTTACAGATTTATCTGGATTGGCGCAGTGTCAGGTACGGCATAAACCGTCACGCCAGTCTCAGCATTTTCGGAAACGACGTGGCTTGCTATCTTGCCGCTGATTGCGTGTCTTAAACCATCGTAGACACCTTTCTCTTCAACCAGCACAGATTGATCCACAGGAGCATTGGAATCAGACGATTGCGCATTGTTTTCAGTAGCGTAGGCTTGTATAGATGAAATGGAAAACATTGAGAAGATAAGGCATGAGGCTAATTTGGTAATTTTCATATTAGATGTAGTTTGTTATTCTCAGATTATACCATTATCATTTTCTAAACCAGCACGTTAAGGAAATAAAAAACCGGCACAGGAGCCGGTCACTTATTATAGTACATTTTAGTTTTTTGCTGCAGCCACACGATAGGTTTCCATTTTCAAATCAGCCGCTTGCTTTATCAAAGTCTTCACCTGAGGATCAGATTGCTTCAATGCTAATTCTTGCAAGGCGTTAAATTCAGAAATTGCATCAGCGTTTTCTTTTGTTTTGAAATCAGATGTTCCTATAGTTGATTCGCCTAGGTTTAAATTATCCTCAAGTTTTACCTTATTAGATAATGATACCCTAGCAATAATATTTTTTCTTACTGATGCGTCATAAGCTTCTTTCTGGCTTAATGCGGAAAAGACATTATGTAGTTCACTCAATGAAATTTCACCAAGCACAAGCTTTCCATACATATTCCCAACCATTGCAGCAGAACCTTCTCTGTCTTGAAGACTACCCGCATAATTATACAGTTTTGAGAACTCATTATTTGCTGTGGATAAATCTACGCCGAACAAATGCTCTGAAAAGCTGATTTTTGGATCTTTGAAAAACAGAGTGCCATTCAAGGCTCTTGCAGTCGATTCTTTCGCGTTCGAATATGTGGATATATCCAAGTCAGCCGACCTAGCTCCTAGAAAACCCTGCTTTGCTTTTTCAGACAAGGCAAATACTAAAGAAGACTTCAAGCTTTCCGCATTGTTTCTTTCGATAAGGTGATTCATTACTTCAGAGATTAATACAGGATCACCCTTTGTACCAAATATAATATTTGCGGGTGGCTCAGTAATTGCCAATTGATTCGCAAGAACTTTGCTGGCCTCATAATCATTGATTGATTTT
Organism: Pseudomonas sp. ATCC PTA-122608; assembly: GCF_001952855.1. GTDB lineage: Bacteria > Pseudomonadota > Gammaproteobacteria > Pseudomonadales > Pseudomonadaceae > Aquipseudomonas. The sequence goes on from NZ_LPNO01000052.1 coordinate 346,540, forward strand.
TGTATTCCAGCATAAAATGCTTCATCTACTGACCTTAAAGCTTGTCTTGCGCTTTCACCCCTTGCACCTTCATAAATATTTTGACCAGCCGCGTTTGCAACTATGTCATACGACGGTTGACCATCAGGAGAGGGTGCAGCGAATGCAGATGAAGAGATTGCGATGGAAATAATACTTAAAGCAGTTTTTGTTATTTTCATTTTAAATGTAGTTTATTATACCTGTATTATATCACACAGTATTTCTCAATTTGTACGTTAAGCAAAATCAATTTCAATCGTTCAGCGCTGTCAATATATTCGTCAATAGGTTTTCAAAATGTAGTTAGCAATAATTTATCGTAGTCAGAATAAAAGCCAACAAAGATTGCTTTCATATAAAGAATGGGAGCATACTCTAACGATAGTTCGAATGCAGAGTGTCAAGTTCAGTAGCACACAGTTTTAGAAATTCAACATAACTATCACCCTCATCGGCATTGCGGATCGCGTTGAGAGCTGTTTCCAAACCAAATTTTGAAAATTCCTTCACATACAAACCATCACGTAGCGTCATCACATCCTCACGGCTGGCGAAAGCCGACTCAAGAGTTCTGAAAGTGTGCTGCATAATCCAGTTATGGTCAGGGCCACGAATGTCATCGGTGATAAAAAATAACCGCTCCATTATTTCAAGACAGGGAATTATCTTCACCACCTTGAAGGCTTCCCTCAATCTGTGATTACCATTGAACAGATTCATCAGAGCTTCACGAGCGAATCGAGAGTTACCTTTATTGAAACCTTCGAACTGAGAATTTCCAGTATAGAAAAGCAATGAGTTGAAAATAGATTTTGCACGATGAGTGAATTCATCAACAGAGTAAATATTGATGCCTGTGTTTTTTCCGAAGAACTGAATATCACCATCGAAGGCTTCGCCAATCCACTTGATGTGAAGATCGTCGTAAACTCTTATCAAGAGATTGGCTAGGTCATGACTATCCTCCTCCTTCCACTGTGGCTTCCAAAGCATTTCATCAAGGCTTGTCAGGTGTGCGTGCATTCGACCAAGGAGATTTTCAGAAGCCTCATCACTGTCAGGGACAGCAGTGAACTCAAGATTGGTAGGCCTATTGTTCGGAAAGATTTTGCTGTACAGCTTATCGCCATCATCGAACACAAAGGTCTGCCCAAGGGTTGCTTGAAGCTCTGCTAGACGATCCATGAAGAGGCGACGATGGTTGATGTACTGCTCAAACGTCATGGCAGAGAGTTGAGCGGCTGTGACCTTCTGCTGGTCCTTGTTCTGCTTTGAAAGGAACAGAAGTGTGGCAATCGTGGCGACCGAACCAGTCAGTGTGAAGAAGCCACTCAACAGAGATCCGAAGCTACTCCATGCAGCGTGGTCGTTTGAGATAGGTCCGAGGTAGTGACCGTACAATTTGAACAGCACACACCCAACAATCAAGATGACGAAGCCCATCAAGATCCAAATCCACTGCAGCTTGTCATCCTTGTTGTCGTAGCTCACGGGTTCACGTCTCAGTCTGAATTCTGTGACCGGCATCCTACCAGCAGGCTCAACCAGCGACACAACCCACACGTCAACATAGCGCTTCCAAGAACCTAGAGATCGAGACGGCCAAGAAATCCCCAGGCGCAAAAAAACCAGACACATGATCTGGCTTCCTCCGATTCCTAGGTATCACCCAAGACGCTTCACCACCTCCCCTGCTCTGTCTCTCATGTTGTTCACCGGCTCATTCAAGAAGCCCATGACGATGATGAGTGGAAGGATGACGTAGACGATCTTGGTAGCGAACACACCACCTATGGACATCAGCATGAAGACGAGCATGAAGACACCCGTAGGGACGACCAGCCCCATCAACAGATCGATGATGAACCACTGGCGTTTTAGAAAATATGGCGTGCCAGCTTCGGAGTGATTAAACAAAACTGATTGAAGCGTCATGTGCGTAATTCTTAATTTGAATTCTCTGCTACTGACTTTAAAAGCAATTTGTGCTTTTAGAAAATTAAAGGAAGCGTACACAGCGACGGATGAAAAAAAGAGCGAAGAAATCACAGCCAGCAGGATCACGGCTACCGAGGGATCACCGAGGAGTGCAAGAAGATTCCTGTACAGGAGAAAGCCCAAAGCCGAAGGTAGGATCAAATGACGAAGCACATTAATGGGAAGACCATTTACAAAATTATGGCAAATTAATTTCTTGCTCAGAGGAATTTCCTCGATTGGTGATTTCTCATCTTCTATTTTCCAATGCTCTTCAAGATCCTTCATTATTTTTTTGGACGCTTCGGATTCCTGCTCAGGTTCGTTCGGTAATTTGTAATTGCTCATGATAAATGTGTTTGTTTGTTTCCTAATTATAGCATTATGGGTATATCAGATTTCCTCATAACCGAAATAATTACAAATTAGAAAAATCGAAAAGCATTGATCCATTTTTACAGCAAGCGTCAGACCCAAGGAACAAAAACCTCTGCACTGTTAAGCTTTTTGGGAGGGACATTCCTCTGCACTGTTAGGGGTGCGAAAAACGAAAAAGCGCTGCACTGTCAGGGGGTCGAAGAACCAAATCTGGCTGCACTGTTAGCGTTTTCAAAGGCTATTTTTTAAAAAATTTAAAGCAAGCAAGGACGGAGTATTAACAGTGCGCGCACGTTAATTACTAAGGCTACGTGCTCCGCTTGTTAAAGTCTTTATTTTAAAGGCATTCACGGCATAAAATCACAATCAAAATTCAGCGTATTTTGGCTAATCAGAAATCTGAATTACTCATAATGCTATAATAAAATCACCAACAACCATTCATTAAAATGACTGACATAAATTCAAAACCAGCAAATTCGACACAAGAAAGAATTCTTGGCGATAAAGAAAAGCTCGTATTAAAAAAACAAAGTGAGTACGACGCCGTTAGCAAAACCATTTCAAACCAAGAAACAAAGATATTAAATGACCAGTCAAAAATTGACCGTCTTGCGACAGTTATTCTCGATGGGTCTCCTGTCGAGGTTGAGAAAGCAAAAGCTGAACGTGAGACCTTGAAAAAAACTATTCATGAAAATTCCGTTTCGATAAAAACCAAAACCACCGCTAACGCATCTCTCATGAGACAAATCAATCGTCTCAAAGAAGAAGTGATAAACGATAGCAAAGGCATGTACGCAATCAACATCGAGACCATCACAAAAACTAAAATCTCTGACGTTGAGAAAGGCATCGTTTACCTATTGCAAATCACCAACACGGATAATTTCCAAGACTTCATCACTGACGTTAAAAAGAAATTTACCTCGTTCGAATAAGGGGGGTAAGTAATGATTAAGTCAAACAACAAAGTCCAATTCAACATTCGCTGTACGTCTGAATTCAGAAGACAGCTCACTGACATCGCGTACCTTTCGGGGTACGTGAAGAAAGTGAAAACTGAAAGAGTGGGCAAGGACGGATTTCAAATCGAGGCGTCAACTCTTGAACCGCTGGAAAGATTCTCCATGCTTGAAAGGAAGCAAGGCGTGAGCGAAATGATTATGAGTATTTATGCAAATGAGTATCTAAAAATCAACGGCGCAGACAAATCAGACATGAGAGATTTGGAAAGGAAATTCAATCAAACCAATTCGAATATGTCCCAACTCAGAGATTTATCAGAGGGAAAATCTTTCGAACATAAAGGAAAGACGTATAGCCTAGAAGCTCTATGCGATGATTTTTTTAAAGTTAGGGTCGAGCTAGGAAAGGAAGTTAATAAAATTCTCGAAAAGAAAACTCTTAACGATGTCAATGATGGTCCTCTCATAAAAGCCATGAGGGATTTTGGTTCAAGTAACGATACGGAATTACTGAAAGATAGAGTGACCTTCGTTACAAATTTAGAGACTGAGCAAAAATTGAGAGAGGATGGGTCAGAGATAAAACCGGCGCTTAGACAGCTAATGAAGACTACCGAAGTGAAGAAGGAAGGCGCGCCAATTAATGACCCACAAATTATTGAAGCCTTGCAGATCTATCAAAGACTGAACAAAAATATTGGTGCAGCTCACCTTGCCATTAAGGAAAATAAATCACCTGTCTTTGATTTATACAAGGCCATTTCACAAAGAAAAAACGAAGCGATAGCGCTCGTTAAAAAGATTCGCGGATTGAAATAATTATAATAACCGAGACATAAATGATCATCGACATTACGAACAAGGAGACCACCCAATCCACCAAACTGACAGATGCACAACCAGCGAAGACCAGCAAAGGTTCGCCAGAAATTCGAGGCAAGAAAAACCTGCAGAAACATTCTGAGTACCTGATTGAGCCTAAGATTTCCAAGAAGACCGGACAAGACGTTCACTACGGTCGCCAGTGGGCAGTCACCAATATTCCTTCCGACACGCCACACCCTTCTCAAGCTGAAAGGTTGATGTCACCAGAGGAAATCATTGTCTACCGAAAAGAATTCTCAGTAGGTCGTTCTGAGTTTTTTCACAACCACGCCGCTGATGGAAACAATAACCGCCCGAGATCCAAGGGTAAGCAGATGGATGCTTTTCGCTTCATCATTTCATGCAAGCCAGAAGAATTATCCCACTGTAAAACGGATGAAGAGCAAGCCAAATTCCTGATCCTCATGGGCCAATCTGTCTTACAGAAAATGTCTGCAAGCGCCGACATCAATTTCTATTACGACATGGTTCCTCACTTGAAGGATGGCAACCCTCACATCCATATCATGATGAGCAGCTACACCATCGATGGTCAATATTTCGAGTTTTATCGTGGCAAGCAGGACCACGGCTTGATAAAAATGTTTGACGATGTGAAATACGAACTGGAAAAGAAACACCCTACCCTTCTTCGTATGGAGCATGACAAGCGCCTGAACCAGAGGCTGCAGGTTGAGGTTGATAAGGTCACGAAGGTAGCCGCTGGAGATCATGCCGAGGTCTACAACAAGCTTCATTCGATCCTGACCGCACACCTTGGGGAACACTACTCACACCCAAAAATTTCAGAAGAATTGGAAGCGGCTGGCTTTGAGTTTCGCTATACGAAAGCAAAGTCAGGATCGAAATTTCAGGACATACAGATCTTTCACAAAGACGCTGGCGAAGAATTCCGTTCGTTCGCAAATCTTCCTGCGTATGACAAGCGTGTACTTGAAAATTTCCAGACCTACCAGCGCTTCAAGCTGGATCTGAAAATCAGTCGTGACGTGTCCAAAATCATTTCCAATGCCGTGCAGTTGACGAACTCAACAACCGTAACGAACGTGAAGGAACTCAACAAAATCCTATACCAACATCTTGGCGTGTTGCTTACACCAGTCTACAAAAAGGACTCAAATGGCAGGAAATATGTGGGTAGCTGGTCCTTCTATTCAACGAGAGACAACATCACCTTCCCTGCTTTGAAAGCAGGAGTGAAGAACCCTGAAAACCTCATTGCTACACCAGAAGAAAGCCAAGCAATGCACGATGAGGTTCAGACTCTCATCAACATCAGCCGCGAGGTCCAACGTGCCAAGGGAACGAAGGAGTACATCCACAAGGATAGGAAGATCATCCCCAAATTCAGATTCCTGCAACAAGAGACGCTTCAGAATTTCATCAGCCGCTTGAACAACGCTGGTGCCTACAAGCAGACCCTAACCAGTGGAATCGCTTCCGGCGACTCACTCAACAGCAAGTGGAACAACGGCAGGCAGCTCGACATTGATCCAGACGGTACGGTGAAGGTCTATCAAGAAAATATGTCGTCAGCCAAGGCAGCGATTCAGGCAATCGTCGCGCAGGGATTTTGCGAGATGGAATTCAAGGGAGTCAGCAACGCTAAAATCCAACGCATGATGTACATCCAGTCCGTTCTGCATAACGTGAAAATCACGAACTACATACCATCGGCAGAACTGAAAGCAGAAGCGCAAGCCATGCTCGATGCCGAGCGTGACAAGCTGATTGAAGCCAACAAAGTGAAGATCAATGCTCATGTGAAGCTCAGAAATCCGAACGCTACCACCCGCGAAAAGCAGAACCTTCTTTACCTACGCACGAACCGCAAGCTCGATGTGGACGTGGATGAACGCCCAAAATTCTATGGATTGATGTACGGCTTGCACAAAGGCTTTGTGCCTGACGACTTTGCTCACATCGACAAGATCACCATTACCAAGGAGGAAAAAACAAAGGTCATTGAACACTTCGCTAGCGCGGAAGAGGTGAACCCTGTCGAGTTGAGAAGAATCTTGCGCCTGCTAGGTATCGATACAGATGGGGAACCAATGCTTAAAGAACCTCAGAAGCCATCACAGCCTCTATCGCCTTCGACGACAACGACTAACCTTCACATCAGAACAAGCCCTGTCACGGATGTCATCAGTGAGCCTGAATCAGTCATCAACCCTGACTTCAAGCCGCTCAGGACCGAGCCTGCCAAGGAACATGCGACAACCACCACGAAGACTGAGCCTGAGAAGGTCATACCACCTTCGGATGGAGCCAAGCCACTTGGCAAAAACAAGATATGAGACAAGCTGCGTAATTGCATGATTTGACCGGGCATTGGCATCGGATTTGACTAACACACTACGTTTCCTTTACTCCCTTAAGTCGCAGTGTACAAGGTACAAGCTTCAAGCAAGCCCGTGAACTTATTTTCGATAAGGTTTAAGGCGTTAATCCCTTTTTGTCAGTTTCCTGCAGCGTGAACTTGATTAATCGTTAGTAATTAACCACTTGGAATCGTGTCTTCCGGGAGCGAGGGACAAATACAAATTCAATAAGAATCGTGAGGCATTAGACATTGGACACAAGCCATTAAGGTGGGCCACTGACCAATGAACCCAAAGCATTTGCATTCACATAGATGAAGGACTAGTCTGATAACTCATAGCTTGGAGGTAGGAAATGAAAGAACTAAACATGATGCGTGTTGGCAGTACAATATCATTCAATAACTTCTCGTCTATTTTTTCCGCAGCTGGCACTAATACGAATACATCTTTAACTATGCCCGAGGCGCTCCCTCAGGCTGAACTCCAGAACTTGTTGATGTCAGCCGGCCCGAAGAAACTTTCGCTTCAATTTTCTGGTCTAACCGCGAACACGGCTCAGCTAATCGCATTGCTAAGTGCTGCGGTTGGCCCTGCCACCACGGCTGACATTAGTTCCATTAACAGTCTGCCGCTTTCCACGCTTCCACAGGTTGCCGCCTTGTTGGCTGGGAAAGAAAGGTCTATTTCTATAGATTGCGCTACGGCTAGCTCCGCTAGTGCGGTTGCTATAATTAATATGTTTACGGATCCTAGCACGTCGTGCACAGTTGTTGGACTTAATGCACTGACGGCCGAAGGGGTGAACGATGTAATAGCGGCTATCGGCACTAAGCCATACACCATTACCCTTGACGGAAAACTATCAACCCCAGCAGCGATTATCGATTGTGTGACTAAGCTCACGGCTATCAATCTTGAATTATCGATTACCAACGGGGGTTCTTTGTCAGTTTCAACCCTTTCTCAAGTTTTGAGCTCAGTAGGTATCAGGAAGGCATCACTTGCACTTGACGTACTAGATCTTAACCCCACTGGCATCCTTGCAGTGCTAGGCGTCGCTGGGGTAAACACTGACGTCTCGATAGCTTCGGCCCATACATTCACTACCGCCGAACTTACACAGGTTAGACAACTTACATCCGGAAAAAGGCTGTCGCTAGAGTTCAATGGCCGACAACTGGGAGTCGATCCTGTCAACGGAGACAAGCTTCAGCAGGCGGTAGCAGCATCCGATATGCTAACCACAATCACTGTCAATACAGCCCAGTACCCACCCCTAAGTTACTTGCTACCTATCATTCAGAACTCAAGCAATACCAATTTGATTGTCGCATACAATGGCGGTCAGCTTTCTGATACAGATGCGAATGGTAACGTAGTGGTGCGTGGAATTGAGGTTGCCGCTGCGACAACCATAATCACCGTGACATCTGTCGGGGATGGTAGCTACTCTATTGATAACTACCTTAAAATTCTAAGTGCGGCGGGATGATACTCAACGTCTTTCAAGAAGGTCTATATGTTTGTCAAGCCATTAGCAGCAATGCTTTTGATATGTTCTATCCTAAATGAAGCGAGTGCGACTACTCGCTGCGGAACAAGGCTGGTTAATTCAGGTGACACGCTTGAAAATGTTCTCCAAACTTGTGGCCAACCTGTCGCACAGGATAGTGATGGGCCTGTAATGCGAAATAATGGAGTGCCACGAAAAGGGGCGCAGAAAACAGATGTTTTAGTTTACGGTCCGAACGGTGGAGCCTATCAGTACATGCTTTTTATCAACGACAAATTGATAAGAGTAGATACTCGACGCAACGAGCCCTCCGGGAATCTATTGAAATGGGATTAGACCGCTAACTGTTAGGAGCCTATCACTCTAGTTTTTATTAGATGGTAGGCCTTATCTTTTTTACGCTGCACTTTTACTCTTAATTATTCTTCCCCAATCAAACAGCCATGGACATACCCTCTTAAGATTCGGAGCTGAGCGCGAAGATATCCCGAGACAAAGGTATTAATTTGTGCGGTTTGTTAGGCATTAGCGCCTCAACTTGCCCTAGACCATCTAGGAATATGTCATATAGAGTATAGTGGCAGTCTGCTCTCCCACCTCCTTTTCCCTGACAATGCGGGGAACATGCCGATTGCATCCATGTGATATTCCTAAAGTGGTGGTTGCCTTGGTTCGACCGCAGGCGGTCAAGGACACGAAGTGTGCGGGTCAAATCCGACGCAAACGTCTAGTCAGGTCGAATGCAAGAGACTGGTCATTGTCATTGCAAACGGGTGGTCAAGTGGAATGCAATTTTCCACAGCCCCATTACCGGGGCTTTTTTATGGTCGTGGGACGAAACTAACCACGTTGATGTTGTCCGGGTAGACAGTGTTTTTGGTGATGCCAGACACTGGGATGGTCGTGTTAAAAAACCGCCCGGTCTTATCATCCTGTCTCTCATGAAAGCCGTACTGGTGATTCGTGTAGGAGCAGGCAACAAGGTACGTACCAGCCTTGTCATCACGACCGACAATTGCTACCCAATGATCTCCCATCCCGCCTTCTTCGAATTCAGCCTTTTCCTTAACACAGAGAATCGCAACAGACTCAGCGAAATTCAACGTAGCGAGCGACTGGATGTCAGATGGAATCACCACTGGTGACACACCTGAACCATCAGTCATGACCTCAAAGCTGGTAGAGACAAACACTTGCTTCACCTTTGCATCTGTCACGTGTCTCAGCTTGCCAAAATCGCTACCTTCGCCCAGCACGAAATTGTGAAGAGAAGGGGTATTGCCAATCACCCTCCTCCAAAAATTCATGTTCCTGAACACAAAATCTGATGCTTTTTCGCTTGGGCTTCTGAGTGCCTTGTAAGCATTGAACAACGAGTAAATCAGGCACAGACCGTCAAAGTGACCTTGCGCCAAAATTCGTTGAATCGGATGAGTAGGTTTCAAAGCGTCTTTCCCTGTATGCAGTGACGAATTGCGCAAGGGTACAGGAGACAATGAATCTGGCATAGAGCTATCACAGGTACCAAAAAGCCTCCCCGTTAGGAGGCTACAATTTCTGTTTCAATCAACGATTTTATTTGCTTAGGAGTAATGATTTCACCACCGTAGAAAATCTGAATCTGTCTATTTTTCAGTTTACGTAATTTAACTCCAAGATCGATAATCATCAATCTACTGACTCCACCCCAAACCTTTACGTTGAATCCTTCCAGCATCATCACCACTTCACCTGCACAATCCTTCCAGAAATCGCCATCGCATTGGTAGCCGTATTCAGTAGCGATTTCGGTAAGTATATTAAGGATTGGTACAAAGCGTTGTTCGTAGTCTGAGTCAGACTTGAATGTCATTTTTATCATGGGTAAATTATTTGGTTATGAAATAAATTATACCAAACGAAGAATGCAAAATTCGCCGTTAAAGCGAATCATTTATCACATTTTCATTTTTGGCCTATCTGGTTCTTCTCGACCAGCGCTGGCTCAGCAAAAACGTCCATCACACGCTTGGCGTAGGAGTTCTCAAAATCAGCAAATCTGTTTTGCACGATGAATTCGTTCTTAAAGCTAAAAACCGGAGCGTTACGTTGAAACCCTGACTTAGATCCCATCTCGACTTTCAGCAAGACTTGTTCGAGCATCCAACACGCCGTGCGACCGCAGTAGAAATAAAGAAAGTATTAATCCAAGCAGGCCTATTGCCCCGAAAGACAACCATGTCTCAGCAGGACTTCGATTTAACACCAGCCAGCTTCCCACGTAGTACCCCGCACTGCCTCCCAGCGCTCCCGCCGCGTTCAATACGCCGAAGCAAGCGCCCTGACTCCCTTCTGGGGCTAGCGATGCAGTCATTGTCTCAAATGCAGGAAGCAGGATCGTCTCGATCATCGTATAGACGACCATAAACATCAGAAACCAAATAATTCCTGGCAGCATCGACACGCTTGCGAACGCAACAGCGGCGGCCAGATAGGCACCCATCACTAGCGATACCGGTCTTGATTCCACCAATTGTCGCTTGAGAGCAGTTAGGAAGATTAGCCCGACTACCCCGTTAATCACATACAACGCTGACGCTGCGTGAGGCCCCGCCATCTTTGCGGCGTAAACGGGAAAAGCGACATACAGCTGTGGAAATAGAAAAAACCACGGTAGAGCGGCCAGCATCAATCTCCATAAGCCTCGATGACTACCTGCAGCCTTCAATGCCTTCAAGATCGGTTGAGATTCAAACGAAATGGTGGATGCAGGTTTGGTTAACGCTGAAACGGACGCTAGTCCTATGAACAACGCCGCACTTATCGCAAAAGCCCAGCGAATATCCAGCATTCCCGCAAGGCCACCGATGATAGGCCCCGCTGCCGCACCAATATTCAGCATCTGGTTATTGGCCGCAAAAACCCGAGAGAGTAGTCCCTTGGGCTGCTTGCCAAACACAGCGTATACCCCGCCTTCGTAGCACGCGACACCGGTTCCTGCCAGCATCGCGGAGCCTACCCACCCGACTACGGAGTCGAAGATGCAAAAGCCTAGAAATCCTATGCCGCGCAGACCGAGCCCAACTGTAACGAGCCCATGCGAGCCTAAACGATCAGCAATGACCCCCGTCAATAGCGGAAGAAACTGCGCGCATATTAGGTTCGCCGACATCACCGCAGCCAGAGCAGCAGCGCCGAATTGGAGCTGTGCAGACATATAGATGGCCAGCAATGGAATGGTCATGAAGTGCGAGGTGTTCATCATCCCCTGCATCACCAACAACCTGCGAATGGCGGCGGGCAATGCTTGTGATGAGGCAATCGGGGGATTGAGCATGTTGCGGCTCCGTAACCATCAATGATAGTTTGATGGTTACTCAGATCCTTAGCGATTGCAATCAAGGGTTACACTGTGCAGATCCATAACCAAGCAGCCCCCGGTAAGCTCGAAGAGGTCAGACGCTTCATCAATACATGGTCCATACCCAACCAAACCCGCATCGAAACAGACCTATTGCCGCCATTGGTTTCCGATCCAATTGCGTGGGAACGCGAAGTATCAGTGTGCCCCCTCCAATCCGGAGATAGCCTTGAGACACTTCTGGCACTGCGCACAGACCTTCGTAGGACCTGTGCAGGCCATAGCGAAGACCGCGATGCACTAAACCCATGGTTTGAGCAGACACCTCTGATTGCCCTTGTGAGGTCCACCGATGGCGGCACGGCTACCCAACTGAAACCGTCGCAAAACACTTACGTGGCGTACATCCTCGCCATCGTCGCGAATGCCATCAACTGCGCTCAATGGTCGCGGCTAAAAACTTGTGGCGATTGCCAGTGGGCATTTTACGATCACACACGCAGCGCCAGTAAGCGTTGGTGCGGCATGTCTAAAGGGGGGCCACAAGGGCGCGCCTGCGGAACGATAGCCAAGGTCCGTGCTTTCCGAGAGCGTGAGGTACGCAAGGTTCGCTGACCAAACGTTAGGCGCGGAGACTATTTCTGACCATTTTTAGTCGGTCGTCATTGTGGTAAGCGCTGGTCCAGTCGAAAGCAGCCGGACCGTCAGTACGAATCAACTGAGTGGTTAGTGGCAATGCAAATACCGTACTTGGTTTTTAGATCTGCCATAGTGTTTTGTTTTTTATGAAGTAATCATACCATTTGCCAAATGGCGGAAACAAAAACAGAGCCTTTCGACTCTGTGTTTGCAAACTACATAACTACATTATTTATGTTGCTTACAAATAGTAGCATTTAATAAACGAAGAAAAAGCCATTTAAGGCCTTTATTTTATCTTCCGAAGAAAATCATTTTTATTTCGCTGATTTCAAAGTCGGCAAATACGATTCCATGAAATTCTTTCATCTGAGATTTTGCGTATTTAAAGCACTCAATTTTTGATGGGGGTTCAAGGGCTAGCGTCCCATCGAGTCTCAAATCAAATTCGCCATCTTCATTGAGATAATGCTTTTCAAATGCATAAGCGTAGAGCAAGGCTTTATCAACCATGTCCAGCCTTGAACCCTTCATATCTTTAATGCGCTTTTTACCGGTTTCGTTCAGCAGAGAAATGCCATTGTAAACAGGCTTATTTTTCTTCAATTCACTTGCATCTACTTCTTCCATTCTTATTTTATATTTCATTTCGATTTACTTTATCTGGTTTTATAATCGAATTATAGCATTTTGGGCTACCAGAATTTAACTTAACAAAATTAATTCACCCAATAAATTTTAGACCGGTACGTCCTTGTGCATTTCGTTCCACGTCTTCTTTTTACGCAAGGTTCTGATATAGGGTTTCAGGGACTCGAATTCAGCCTTGTTCGCTCTCCAACGTTGATCTATGTGAATAGGTGTATTGTCATTCTGCTTCATCTTTTCCCTCAAAGCCCTCTTTTCTCTTTCGGCTTCTAGAAGCTTTTCACGTTCAACCTTCTCCAAGGCTAGGCTTTCTAATTTAGTAATCATCAATCCACCAGTTCTTTTCTTATTAATTCATCGCTCACTTCATTCAGCTTGCTCAAGCTCGACATGTCGTTATCCACCTTGAATCCGTCATGGAATTTCGGGCTTATGCTGTGCATTTTGGTAATTGACTTTAACTTTGCCGCAAGTCTTGGATAATTCTTCTTATCTAGTGATGGTAGGAATTTTACCCACAATGAAAACCCTGCACGGACTACATCCGCTTCAAAGACTCCCTTTTTATTCAGTTCAACCAATGCTTTTTCTTTCGTTTTTTTAAGTTCTTCGCTTTCGCTCAATACGTACATTATGTGTGCTGTTTGTTATAAGCCATATTTTAGCATATTAGACAAGGCCAAATGCTATAATATGTACAAATAAATACAAACTACAATGACATACATACAAATAAAAACAATTGCATTCATTGCAATAATGGCTTGTCTGCTTCTATTCTCAATAGCGGTAAAAGCCGATGATTCAGGCGTAATTACCTTTCCAGTCTCAGACCCTGCACCCATAGAACACTCAGGTGGTCTGGATGGAGCAGACAGCACAACTCCAACCACCCAATCCGCAAGGGATGCTCAGGAAGCCTTAATCTCTTCACTCATCTTTGCAGTGCATGCCGGTGTCGTTCTGATTGGCTTAGGCACATTGCTAAGCGGTCTTTACAACCTAAAACTCATCGCAGACGAACCAAGAAAATCGAAGAAAGGACCATTGATATTCATTTTTGTTGGTGTATTCATGCTGTCGGCATCACAGACAGTAAACACCGCATTACACACAATACGTGGCGATAGCACAGAGATGTGCCTGTTAACAGAAAGCCAGTTGGTTGATAAATTCGCGAGCAACAGCGGATGCTGGGACACTGCGTCAAGCGAAATATCAGGAGCGCTTAAAGATAGGTTGATGGATACCGACAGTGACGCAAAAGCCAAATTTCTGGAAAACCTAAAAACGTTTTTATTACTATGTCAAGGTATTGGATTTGTTTATTTCTTCATTGGATTAAACGGGATAAAGAAATTTGCAGATGGGAACAGTAGAGAATCGTGGGCAAAACCCTTAGTAGTTATGGCTTTCTCAGCGCTCATCATCGATCTACCTCACACCGCAACCGTTTTCATCACGACGCTCCAAAAGCTTGGCGTATCAATATAATAAGAAAAACCCCAGTGACGGGGTTTCTTTTTAACTGACTTTTCAGTCCTTGTAGAATTTCTTGTAACTACCATACCAAAGCTTCTCTTTCGCAATTTCAGAATTTTCTTCCTGCTTTTTCAAATCGAAGGTTTTGTTGAGTAAGCGCTGAATTTCTCTCAATCCTTCAAAATCACAGGTTTCGAGCATATGCCTAAAATCCTCTGCGTATGGAAGAGCTTCTTTAATCGCATAGAGTTTTCCGATTTTACCCTGATAGGACTTGTCGCTTAGCACCCTCAAACGCTCTAAAGCAGTTACTGATAGATGTTCAGGCTTGTTCTCGATGGTAAGGCGCGCTTGACGTGCTTTCTCGACCGTTCTGATGTGTCTTTCGAGCTGTGTAGGCACTGGCTTACGTATAGGCGTAGGAGCAAACACAAGAGCTTCAAAGACCTCAGAAGCTTCTACTCCAGGTTCTTGAACCTCTTCCTGTTCGGGTGGTGCAAGGAAAGGCAAAATTTCATGGAATTGGTCCTCAACGTGTGGAGGGACTGTGATGTCACTGGCTGGCATGAACGACTCATACTCAGTCTCACCATCCTGAACGCCGGGTACAGTCAGATCCTCTACGGGAACGAAAACCTCAGGCTCATCATCTACGACCTCTTCTGCCTTGATCTCAGCCACTTGCTCAGACCCAGCCTGAACGGATTCAACAGCCACTGGCTCTGACACCACCCCTACGCCACTCAACGACTCGTAGGGCTCATCTTCAAACACGTACTCATCTGCATCGGCTTCAACCGCTGTGTGAACGTCGTTGGTCTGTGGGGCTTCTTCCTCTTCATCAAAAAAGTCATCTGGCTCATCAACCACATCAGTCTCTGCTACCACCTCCTCAAATTGCTCTTCCTGCTCTTCATCATCGTCAGAGCCAACAATGCCAGCCGTATACCCTTCAAAACGAGCCTCCGGCGCGTTCAGTGCTTCATGCTCTGCAAGGGTAAGGACTTCATCCACTGGCTCATGATTCGACAGCAAATCGCCTTCCACGTACTCACCGCGAGGGCTGATACTGGAACTTATTTTCAACTGGGAAGCGAAACCACTTCTCAATATGAAGGAGTTTAACTTGTCGATTATTTGGCTGGTTTTGGTATCAATTCGAGGGATTTCAGCCTGTTGTTTTTCTTCAACCTTAGGTTCAGGATTTCCAAAATCAAGCTTCTTGATTGGGACACCACTGTCATAGTCTTGAAAAATCATATCGGGCAAAGATCTTGGTTCGTTATCATTCATAGTTTTACTAGCTTGTTTCATTTAATTATAGCATTTGAAAATGCTATAATATGCTAAACCAAAAATATATTGAACATGACGAACATAAATGATGATATTTACGAAACTGCTGACATATCTTTTAGGCATTTCTCGACACACAAGCCGGGGGCAAGACCGAAACCAAAGGCAGCAGAAAGAATTATCCAAGTTTCGAAATTCAGCAATTACAAATGCAATCCCAAGACCTTGTTACTTTTCAAGCGCTTTCGAAATCCGCTAATCGCAGAAAATGAAACTATTGTCTGTCATTTTCTCTGCGATGAAATTCTAGACGCTCACCTTGACCGATTGGACATTGGGTACAGAGTCAAGACCAACGGTCATAGCCAATGGCATTTCCAAAGAAACTGGAACGGATGCATACCGTGCGATACAGAGCTTTTTCTACGCGAAGGATTCAGTCAGTTCTTCTCCAAAATCGTGGATTTGGATACGGGCAATCAGTGGTACAGCGAAAACTTTGACTCAGCCTCACGCTACGATTCAGCCTATAAGCCAACCTTAACCGAACCAGCCGCTCTCTACACCTCTGACATACTCGAGAAAATCAAAATCTATACGTCTCAGGTCATAAACCCAAAAATTGAAATTTGTAATGAAGAAGGCACTGAGTTTTTACCTCTCATCGCTGGAATGAGAATGACTAGGCGACCACATTTTCTCATAGCGATTGCTGAATCTGAGGATGAACGGTTGAGTTATTTCCTCATTATGGATTCCGTCACTCAGAAACCAGTTGGGGTATTCACGTCAGATAACTGTCCCGAACGAAAATACTTTTTGTACGTATTAAATGCGGAAGACATGGATTACCAAAATAAAATGATATAATTGCAAGTATAACCAATAAACTACATAAAATGATTTTATTAAACAGCATCAAAACCACATTTCTACGAGCAAGAGATTTATTCACCAGAGCTGATTTTCTCTATCCTACTATTGCCAATGCCATCCTTTTCTTCTACCTAACAAAGGGGATGGACATGAACCGTAATGGATTGATTCAAGTAGGGTTACTCATCTTAATCGCAAACATCATCTACCATCTGATGATGAACGTCGAAACAGACAAGGTTTTGAAGATAGCCTTTTTCTCATTTTGCTCATTGATATGCATCAGCCAGTTCTTTCAACACGCCTATAATTTCTCATTCGTAGATTGGCTTGTGACTTTCACACAGCTCAATTCCCAAATGCCAATGGTAATTCTAGGAATGTTGGCTTACATCGTCTTACCTATCGGCGCTGGGATAGCAATCTCGAAGACATTAACACGCTTCAAAAGGGAGGAAATATAATGGCAGATAATGGAGAGACTTCTAAAACTTTGGTTCAACTCAGCGCTGATGCATTTTCTTTCGATGATGCGCCTGACATCGACACGTATGACGCACTGAATTTAGCAGACGCAGAACGATTAGCCATTCAAGAGCAAATTACCCAGTTAAAAAATAAGCTTATAGTAACGCCAAATCGTCATCAGACTGAATTCGAGAAAAAGCAGTTGGTTATTACCAGTCAAATCGACGTTTATGACGACACTATATGTAAGCACTTCAATAACCAATTCTCGTTTCTGCCAGTCGAGCAATCCATATCCAGTAGCAAAATAGCAGAAATCATGCGTACCCTACGAAAAAACCCCGAATTCAATCGAAGTCAAACCGCAGATGCAGAGGTACTTATCAGAGCATATCTAGAATTATTGGATGCACGATATAGCCTTTTCAAGCACACGCTCTTACAACCAAATGACGTAAACCCGCACTACGGTAATAATTTGCTGGCTCTGGATAGAGCATATGTAGGAACAGGTTACTCAATCGTCAAATTGAGTTATCTGACGCCATTCCACGTTCTTGAGCTATTCAGTGGTAGGAACATCAGAAAGCATCACCTTGCAGCACTATTGGACGACTTGATTGCTGATCGGCTTCCATCCGTTGCTCAGAGTGATGAAATCGTGCAGTTATGAAAAAAGCCCCTTACAGGGCTTCTTTTTTGAATGTGGTAGACGTGTCTCGGATGTATAGGTCATCGAACAGGACAGGCTTGTCCTTCTGCAGTGTCCGGTCCAGCATGCTTTTCAGGCTTCCTTGAACGCTGACAAGGTGCGGACCTTTCGAGCCTTCCAGTCGAGCCACCGCTTCTACAAGGCGAGGATTCTCTATGAAGAAGTCACTCAGGTCTTTCGCAAGGTAGCGTCCAAGCATATCCGTATAGGCTTTTTGCAACGGCTCCAAGGCTCCGCTGGCAAGATCTTCGGGCAAATCGCCCACTACCTCATCAACAATCCCAATCAACGTCCCTATGAGGCTTGGAGCCTCATCGAGCAACACTGACAGAGCAAACTGACCTTCATCAGTGGCACTGATTGAAAATTCCTCAGCAAGATTGATCTGCATTGCTTTCAGAAGGCGTGCTTGTAGATGGGAAATGTCTCGGATGTGGTAGTTCTCACCTGACGCTAAAAGCCACTCCCGCCCGTTTGGCGAGTGAKTTTCTGATACCGCCACTACGATGGGAATTCTCTGAGTAGCGACTGAAAGGCATTTTACGAGCTTGTCTTTCGCAGCTTTGGTGAAAGCATCAGTCAAGACACTCTCATCAATCACCCTCTCGGGCTTACCCGATTTTCTGAACAGGCTCATCATATTTTGAATTTCGCAGATTTTTTCTTATCCGCTTCCTGCTCGTTTGCTGCGGCTTCTTTTTTTGGCGCTGCATGAACGCTTGGCTCAAACATCGAGTCAAAACTATCTTGATTTTTCGCAGCCGGAGATTCCGCCCTCACGGTTGGATTTTCACTAGCCGCTTTGCTTTTCACCAATGCGCGCCCTATTTCGTTATCCAGTGAAACCTTTGTTTCAGCCCTGTGATAGTCCACTTCTGTGCTGACTATGTAATGCTTTCCGTCTGGCGTGAACCCGCTCGAATAATCCTTGCCTTCTTTATCCCTGTATGAATTAGAAAATCTTTCGATATCCTTGTTGAAAATTGCATAGTCTCCATTAGACTCAGCAAGGATATTTTCCACTGCGATTTGCACATCACCTCCCATCCTCTTACCAATTAACTTTTTATCCTGAGCATACTCAATAGCCTTTTCTCTATAAAGCTTTCCATCGTTCAAGTCTTTTGTTTGCAGAATGACGTTATGTATATTTCCATCCTTTGCAGGAACATCGTTTGTAATCGTTACTGTCTCTCCATCTAATTCAAAAGCTATTTCATAATTTCGTTTTGCAAAACTATGATTTTGGTTCATGAGCATAGATGCATCTCCTCCTGCAGTCTCTAATGCCCAACGCAACTCTTTTTCCAGCCTCGACTTTTCTCCTTCAACGCTGAATTTAGAAGCATCGCTTTTCAAAACTGGCTCATCTGACAACGCTTTAAAATCTTCAGGAATTTGAACTGTTTTAGTTTGATTTGCGTATTCCATATTCACAAGCGAATTAACATCCAGCAATGAGTCAATATGTTTTTCAGCTTGCTTACCGCTTAACTCGTTTGAGTTAGGTTTTGTCTTTACCTCTGATGCAGACTGTTCTAGCACTTTTGGTGGGGCTTGCGATTCAGGTTTATTATAATCCTCACCAGCCTGCACACCTGATTCATTGGCAGAGACGTTCTTAACATCTTCTTTTCTATACTCGCCAACCAAATGCGCCCAAGTTTTGCTTTTTATTTTTATTCTGTCTATCTCTATGCCTTCTTCGAGCATGGTGACTATCGCCAATCGAAGATTTGCTTCCTGCAATTCCTTAGGGATTTTCGGGTCATCTTCTGCCACGAATGGAAAGACAATCTTGGAGTTACCTTTGAATTGACCAGCAGAGATAATCAACATGTCCTTATAGTGTTGACCTACCAAGTCATAGCCATTGTGAGTAAAAGAGCCACTTGGTTTGAAATTGAAGGTCTCTACACCTTGAGCGTTTTTCAACACGTAATTACCCGTCATAAATACAGGATGTAGAGTCAGATTATATTCAGTACAGTATTCCTGTAACTTCTGTCTTAATTTTTTATCTTCCTCTTCTGTTAACGCTTCCTCCGATTGTTTTTTCAACTTAGAAATACCCGCCGTAATGCGATGACCAGAAATACTCCCCCACTCATTCATTGGGTCATTTTCTGAACTCATACCGTTTTCCGGCAACTCATCTTCAACATCACCAAATGAAATATGATCAACCGGAGGGTTGTAGACTTTTTTAAATAAATTTGCCATTGAGGACGCGAGTGAATTTAGCTTTGCCATGTTTAATGTAATTTTGTTATACCCGTATTTTACCATTTTTAGGGCTCAAAATTTGCGTCATGCATTCTTCAATTGAACAGAACCCTTTATTTTGGTACATTGTCGCACCAAAATTTCATGCTCTTTAAGCGGATAAATAATGACTGACTCGACAGTTAACACAGAAGAAAACCTTTCAGCGAAAGAACAATATTCACTTGTTATTGAAAAGTCTGACCATCTTCCAGCCGCAAAAGTAGTGGGAGAATTCGTGCTTGACGCACTTATAAATTCTTCTGGCGAAAGTCAAAAAATTCGTGAGCTACGCGAAGAAATCAAAACAGCCATCAGCAATGCTGACGACGACACAGCACATTCACTGATGGTTGAACTCAAAACTATCAAAGATGAAGAGAAAAAAAACACCGCTGCGTTAGCCGAAATTTCTCAGAAGTTTTCTATCTCTCAAATCCTTGCTTCTTACTCGAAAGACCCAGCATTTGAGGAGATTGCTTACAGTCTCGCATTGCAAGTTTTGAACAAGACCCAGCAAGCGCTAGCCAATCCAACCAAGACTAAAACCCCACGCAACAAGACTGACAAGGCGCCAAGCGATAAAGGTCCAAGATTGGCAAATGCTTATATAATATCGAAAGGCGATGAGTCGATTGAGTTAACCTTGCGTATGGGACGTGGTGCAACAAATCTCAGACAAGATGCTGAGACTTTTGCATTCTTGGGCTTTACCATTGCCGATGAAGATGGAAAGGAAGTGCTTGTACCACCAACATTTACAGATAAAGTGGGCGCTGAACACGGAGCAGCACGTTCCTCCATCGTTAGGGCTATCATAGAAAAAACAGCTTTCGATGGGTATTCAATCGTTCCTAAAGAAGCTGTCGAATAAAGCGGAATCTTCATGAAAACCCCGTTTTGGGGCTTTATTTTCTTTCTGATTATGAAATTTTTGGATTTCCAAAGAAATGGAATTGACAAAGGTTTTGTCTTGAATTAGCTTCAGCACCAAGCAATTCAAAACCAAATTTCGCAATTTAAAACGGAAGGATTCACAACATGGCTAACACCGAAAAAGCTCCAAGCGCAGCCAAAACCAGCTTTGATGAAGCACTGGCTGGCAATTTTGCAGAGCCAGCAAAATCGCTTGGTAATGCGATTTTCCAAAAAATCACTTCCCGCAGCAACAACAATGCGCTTTCTGAACTGCAACTGAAATTGTCGAAAGCCTCAGCATCGGCAGCAGTTTCGGGTTCTTCAGAAGACGAAGCATTGGTTGACACTCTGTACTCCGAGTTGAAAAAAGCTCGCAACGATCAAAAGAACATCAAAGATCAGTACAAAGCCATTCGCGGTAGCAACACGTTTGAAACGATTCTTCTTGCCTACGGCGATGAGTTCCGTGATTTGGCTCATAGCATTGCAGCCGAAGTCATCAAAGGTACTGACAGCGCCCTGAAGAGCGTCAAAACCCGCAAATCCAAGAATGCTGGCGAGTCGGGCGAAACAACAAAAGGGACACGCGCATCCCGTCCTGTAGTTGACCACGTAATCGGCAACAACAAAGGCGAGAAAATCACGTTCGCCGGTCGTGCCGGTCGTGCCATTCCGAACCTTGAACAAGACCGCGAAGCCTTTGAGTTCCTTGGCTTCAAAATTGAGAAAGAAGATGGGAAGGACGTTTTGAACCCTTCAACCATCACCCTCAATGACAACACTGAGGTTCCAGCCACTCGCGTCAACATCATTAAAGCTCTGAGCGAGAAAACTGGTCTTTCGGATTTCACCCTGCATTCCTGATACACGCTACAAACAAGAAGCCCCGTCACAGGGGCTTTTTTGTGTTCGGCATATAATAAGAGGATTTTCGATGAATGATGAAATTGATGATTACGAAGATTTCTATGAACGTCCTTCGCTCGTTGAGGATAGGAACCACCGAAACCACTGGCTGAATCGTGCCAGCGACCTTAACGCATCTGCAGGCGCAATCTGGTACTCGATGCACGGTGGGAATCATCGTGAAATCACTGAAACGCTTGGGTTCAGTGATGGCTTCAGCATGTCCACAGCTTGCTTCCCGGTCTATCACATGCTTTGTGGACTAGCTCTGGAAGTCATCATGAAAGCCGTTATTGTGAGCCGGGGCGAACCAGCACCTGAGATCCACGATCTGAATGAGCTAGCAACACTGGTAGGCATGAAGCGAAACGTGAACGAGAAGCGGATTCTCAGGTTCTATCAAGAATCAGTCGTGTGGGCGGGACGCTACCCAATTCCTAGAAAAGCGGACGACCAGAAGCTAGGTGAATATTGGAAGCTCGCTAACAAGGTGCTGACGAAGCCGAAAGCAATGGGCAAAGAAACCACCCTCACCTTCTATGAGTCCAGCGGAGCAACTGCTTGGGAAAATTACAATGCTCTTTTCGGCAGTTATAGCTCACTTTTTGACCACCACTACCCAGCTCCACGCGAAATCTGAATCTACGTTACGCGCTACCTAACTGGCAGCATTTCTACGTCAGACGCACATCCGAACCCTTTCTGACCTCCTTCTGACGTTGTTCAGATCCTGTTCTGACATACTTCATAAATTTTTCAGAACCTACACCCAGGAATTTCCATGTTCAAGAGCAATGGCGATGACTCGTTTCGGTCGTTCCTGACTGCCTGCAACGAGAACCAAGACGAGATTTTGGCAGGAGATTCGCCTTACGTAGCGATGATGGATGCTTTAGATTCATACCTTCGCAAGCACATCACCGGACCCGAAAACGTTCCTGATGATCTGGTTGTTCACACACTGCGCCTCAATGCTCGCTACCTACTGATGACAGGGTTCAGGATTGGCCTGACTGGTCATGCGGCTGGCGTCTTT
Organism: Pseudomonas sp. ATCC PTA-122608; assembly: GCF_001952855.1. Lineage (GTDB taxonomy): Bacteria > Pseudomonadota > Gammaproteobacteria > Pseudomonadales > Pseudomonadaceae > Aquipseudomonas. The sequence continues at coordinate 369,195 of NZ_LPNO01000052.1, forward strand.
CCTACGTTACGCACAGCCTTGGAAACCGCTTGTTATGCATACCTGATGAGTAAGGATGAAGCACTGTCTGACGTGTGGATGCAACGCGACGTTTCATCAGATCACCTTAGAGCCTGTAAGAAAGCGTTCAAACAACCCATTGCTGATGCTAGGGACAAGATTGACCTGCTACATCCCAACCAGCTTGGATCGTGGATGTACGCTCTCTACCTTGCATCAATCGACTTTGGCGCTCATCCAAACGCGAAAACGGTCACGCTTCATACCAGAATCACTGACGATGAAATGTCAGGCATGACCCTATTTGAATCTTTGGCTTTATATAATACCAACAGCTTTGAATATGAAAGGTCGCTTTTGGCTTGTGTCGAAACGAGTTTAGCCGTGGCGATTGTCCTTTCAATGACCCACGAAATAGCCACGGAGGAAATGAATAAAGAGTTAAATGAACTCAATCAGCTCAAGAGTGACCTTGAAGAAATGATACGCTTGAAGTTTGGCGAACCAGAAAAGCAATAACATAGAAAAAGGACATGTCCTTATGCGGTAATATTATATTTGTGAATGCTATAATTATAATATCAAACAATCATTAATTATCATGGCACATTATTCAGCATCATCAGAAAGGGCATCTGACGCAGCAAAAAAATCAGCATTAGTTCGCCACCTTTACGCAATGTACAAAGTCGATTCACTCAAAACAATCGCAGAACGTGAAAACCTAGACATGACAATCCACATTGCAAAAAAGATTGCCAAGGGTTTGTTCGAAAGAGGACTATCTAAGAAATTTCTGATTGAACATTTCAGCACTCCAAACCGAACTCACAAATCAAATGACTTAGCTCGAATTGATGAAATCATAATCAGATACCAAAACGTCTTTCTACAAAGGTTCTAATAGCCTTTTTCATACCGTCGGTCATCAGTTGCTAGAGTGTAGCCGTTCGGCTACACTTGATCCATGAACACATTCATCAGAACCCACGAATTCGACAACTGGCTGAAAGCCTTGAAGGACGTGACTGCACGTCTGCGAATCACGAACCGCATCTTGCAGGCACAAAACGGCAATTTTGGTGACTGTAAGCCAGTAGGAGACGGCATCAGCGAAATGCGTATCTTCGTAGGTCCGGGCTACCGTGTGTACTACACGCGCCGTGGTGAAGTCGTCTATCTGCTACTATGCGGCGGTAGCAAGGGTTCTCAGAAGCGTGACATTAAGCTAGCGAAATCCATCCTCGATGAGATCGAGAAGGAAGAAAGAAAATGAGAGAGTTGAAGGTTTTTGAGGCTTCTGACTACCTGAACAACGATGCAGAAATTGCAGAATTTCTGAGCATTTCCTTGGAAGACCCAAACCCTGACGTGTTCCTGCAGGCGCTTAAAGAAGCCGCTAAAGCGCGTGGAATGAGCCAGCTAGCGAAGGATGCGGGCATCAACCGGGAATCGCTCTACAAGGCTCTGGCACCGGGCGCGAAGCCTCGGTATGACACGGTTTTGAAGGTTATGAATGCTCTTGGCGTGAAGCTGACTGCCCAGCACGTATAACCCGTTCATCAAGCTCAATACCAAGATTGCCTACAAGCTGCCTAACGTGCTTTCTAAAGATGTCTATTGTAAGCCGGAAATGAATATCTACCAAACTAAGGGCGATTCAAATTATGTTAGCCCAGCGATTAGCGGCAATTGTTCTGCTTTGCTCTATTTTAAATGAAGCGAGTGCGGCTTCTCGCTGTGGAGCAAAGCTGGTAAATTCAGGTGACACGCTTGAAAACGTTCTTCAGACATGCGGGCAGCCTGTCGCACAGGATAGTGATGGGCCTGTAATGCGAAATAATGGAGTGCCACGAAAAGGGGCGCAGAAAACAGAGGTTTTAGTCTACGGTCCAAACGGCGGGGCATATCAGTACATGCTTTTTATCAACGACAAATTGATACGAGTAGATACTCGACGCAACGAGCCCTCCGGTAATCTATTGAAATGGGATTAGAGTCTTAACTGTTAGGAACCTATCTCTCTAGTTTTTGTTAGACGGTAGACCTTATAATTTTACACTCATATTTCCCCTCAAGCATTCTTTCCCATCAAACAGTTATGGACATTTCTTCTTTCGGAATGGAAGGAACCCACAAGATCAAAACCCATCATGACTGCATCAGTAAACCCTTCACCCCCTTGTCGCTTATTCACGTTATCGACTTGATTAGATACTCACCTTTATTACGCACATTACCCACATCCTTTGACACTGGATACCACTCAAATTCGTCAGGTGGCAGACCACAATCCCTCGCGATTTCCTTGGCGCGATCTTTGGTCATGTCAGGCGAAAGCCACTCCCGAGCAAGCTCCGGGGAAAGGACTACCGGTCTTCTGTCGTGTACGTCGAGCAGACCACCCGCAGCATCAGCAGTGATTATCACCATCCCTGCAGGCTCATCAGCAGTGGGACCGTCCTCAATTTGAGCCAGACCAGCAAAGAACATTGGCTTGTGAGACTTCAACCGTATGAAGAACGGTTGCTTCTTCTCATCACCGGGTTCCTTCACCCACTCGTACCATCCATCTGCCGGGATCAAAGCCCTGTGATCCGGGAACAGCGTCTTGTAAAACCGACCGCGAGCAATGGTTTCTATACGCGCATTTATCGGTTGAACGACCTTGGGTTTCGGATACTGAACCTCGCGTTTCCAGCCCCAATGCACTGCATGGATCTGAGGTCCATCAGGCTCAACGTGCATGACCTGAACGTCAGTGGAAGGCGCAATATTATATCGAGCGATGGGAGTCCTATCGACTTTGGCGAACAGATCGCCTTGCGGGTCGAGTTCCTGAACGTACTCATCCATAGACCTGAACATCACAAATCGACCGCACATAGCCTTCTCCTAGAGCTTGGGGATTTCGCCGGTAGCCTCGGCAATCGTCGCCAAGGTTTCTTCCATCGCAGCGATCTGGTCTTGAAGCTTCATGAACGATAAATGAACAGCACCATCCACATCGACAGTCTGCGCACCACGTAGAGAAATCACTTCTTTTTCGTCAACCGTTTCGAGGTCAGTAACGGTTTCACGCAGCGTGCGAAGCTGGTCAAAAATCCCGGCTACAAGGGCTTTGCTGTCTTTGCTCATGGGTCAGACCTTCCGTAGATGACAGTATTCTGATGCCACCACGGAGCAGAAATTCAGACCGTTTGGCTTCACCCATTCCTTCGTCATCGTTGGCAGGAACTACTACCGCTCCGCATTCCTCTTAAACGAAGAGTTGAGAGGAAAATAGTGATGACTGACGCACTGGACGAGTACAACAAGAAACGTGACTTCGACGCAACGCCAGAGCCTTCTGGAGCGAGGAAAACGACTCGCAAGAAGAAGTTTGAAGACCATGCTCTGCAGTTCTGCATTCAGAAGCATGATGCTTCAAGGCTTCACTACGATTTTCGGATTGAGATCGAAGGTACGTTGAAGAGTTGGGCGGTTCCCAAGGGTCCGAGTCTAGATCCACAGGTGAAGCGCTTGGCGATGGAGGTTGAAGACCACCCCTTGGATTACGCCACGTTTGAAGGCCACATTCCAGAAGGTCACTATGGTGCCGGGGATGTAATTGTGTGGGACCGTGGGATCTGGAAATGCATTGGCGATCCAGTTGAGTCTTATAAAAAAGGGAAGCTGAAATTCGAGCTAGAAGGTGAAAAACTCGGAGGGTTGTGGAACCTTGTTCGCACCCATCAGGAAGGGAAATCGAAGCCTTGGTTCCTTATCAAGCATCAGGATTCAGCAGCGAAGCCACAAGCTGATTATGACGTAGTGAAAGAGTTGCCCGATTCCGTCATCAGTGACCGAACCATCATCCCGAAAAAGCGTGGTAAAGCAGCAGAACCCAAGCCAGTAGAGACGGTTCCTGAACCTCGCAAACGAGCCAAATCCACCAAGCTCACTGGTGCGAAACCTTTATCGATTCCCGATATTATAAAACCCCAGCTCGCTAAGCTGGTGGAGACTGCACCGTCTGGTGACTGGCGGTACGAAATCAAGATTGACGGCTATCGGATGATGGCTCGAATCGAGAATGGTGACGTGAAACTGTTCACCAGAAACGGTCATGACTGGACTGCCAAAATGCCAAAACAGGCGGAAGCGTTAGCTAGCCTGGCACTCGAATCGGCGTGGCTCGATGGTGAAATGATTGCGGCTGACGAGAACGGCGTACCCAGCTTTCAGATGCTCCAAAATGCCTTTGAGAGTGGCAAAAGCGGATCAATAGTTTTCTACCTTTTTGACATGCCCTACCTGAACGGCGTGGACCTCAGAGATGTTCCAGTCGAAGAACGCCGGTCAGCATTGGCAAAGGTTCTGGAGCGGTCGGAGGACGAAATAATCAGGTTCTCAGAGGACTTTGGCGAGGAAGCAAGCGACCTTCTCACCAGCGTTTGCCAGATGAACATGGAAGGTTTGATAGGAAAACGTGCGGGGAGTACATATGTATCCCGGCGCAGTGATGACTGGATCAAGCTCAAATGCAAACATCGCCAAGAGTTCGTAGTGGTCGGCTACTCCGAGCCAAAAGGCTCTAGAACGTCGTTTGGGGCGCTCCTGCTGGGATTACACGATAAGGACAGTGGCGAGCTTCGATATGCTGGGAAAGTCGGCACAGGCTTCAATGACAAGACCCTACGAACCATCCTTGCTCAACTCCAACCGTTGGAGATAGAAAAGCCAGCGGTCGTGAACCCACCGAAAGGCGTTGACGCAAAAGGAGTCCATTGGCTCAAACCTGAGCTACTGGCAGAAGTAGCGTATGCCGAAATCACCAAGGATGGATCTGTACGTCACTCGGTTTTCCACGGTTTGAGGAACGACAAACCAGCCAAAGAAATCACAGAAGAAACACCAGTGCCGGCAAAAGAAGTTGAAGCGGAGAAACCTGAACCTGCATCGAAGAAAAAATCTGTCAAAAAGGCACCCTCTCCTTCGTCCGGCAAGATCCGAATCACTCACCCGGAACGTGTCATAGATGCGTCCAGTGGCTCAACCAAAATGCAGTTGGCTGAATATTATGTGAGTGTCGCTGACTGGATTCTTCCTACCCTCAAAGACCGTCCCATTACCTTGGTACGTGCGCCCGAAGGCATCGCTGGTGAACTGTTCTTTCAGAAGAACGTTGAACGTCTACCGATACCCGGCATTGAGACAGTCGAAGGTGAATCAGTAATGCTCATCAACAACGCCGAAGCACTCGTTGGAGCAGTGCAAATGAGCACCATTGAGTTCCATTCTTGGAATGCCCAAGCGCCGGATCTGGACCGTCCAGACCGGTTTGTGTTGGACCTTGACCCTGATCCTGCCCTACCGTGGAAATCGATGGTAGAAGCCACCACACTGACTCTCACGATTCTGGATGAGCTTGGCTTGAAGTCGTTCATCAAGACTAGTGGCGGTAAGGGAATCCATGTAGTTGTACCCCTGACTCCAAAGGACGATTGGGATACTGTGAAGCGATTCAGTCAGGCAATTGTCCAGTACATGGCAAAGCTGATTCCTGACCGCTTCTCGTCGGTGCTAGGTCCGAAGAATCGCATTGGCAAGATCTTCATCGACTACCTTCGCAACGGTAAAGGCGCAACAACAATCAATGCTTATGCCGTGCGTACACGCGAAGATTTGCCGGTTTCAGTGCCGATTTTTAAAGAAGAAATTCACGAAATCAAAGGCGCGAATGTCTGGAACATCCACAACCTTCATGAGCGTCTAGGTCAGCTTGGAGACGATCCTTGGAAGGATTATAAGAAAACAAAACAAACTATTACGACTGAAATGCGTCGAAGAATTGGACTCAAAAAATAGGAGATCGACATGGATAATTACCATATCACCAAATCTGGCGACCATTGGATTTTCAAAAAGCAGGGTGCTGAACGAGCCTCCAAGACTGCTGATACCAAGGCGGAAATCATCAAGCTTGCGACTGAATTCCTTGAAGGCAAAACTGCTTCCCTGAAAATACACAAGGAGGATGGTACGATTCAGGAAGAACGGACGTATCCGCGAAGCGCTGACCCAACGAAGTCGAAAGGCTGAACCATCAAAATAAAGCCCACATAAGGGCTTTATTTTTAGCCATAAAAAACCGCCTTTGGGGGCGGTCTGTTTGTATCGCATGGGATTTCTCACATTTTGAGTTTGGTTTTTGCCGTTGGCTTTTCATTTTGCTTCAAGTCAACCTTGTTCTTCACCGCTGATAATGATTCAGTAACATACTCACCAGCAATCTTCAAACCGTCTACTAAATTACGGGCTGAAACAGCACCACCGTGAACAGCAGGGATTGTTACTGAGTATCCTTTGCCAATTGGCTCATGTTGAATAGCGCTTACACGCAACAACACTTCACTAGCAGCATTTTTTATCATATCTTCGTTAGCCAATTTAAGAGTTGTGACAGTGCTTGATGTATCGATCTTAACGTGACCATTTGAGAAATGGCGTTTAATTTCTTTCAAACCAGAATCCAAATTCACTAAATCAGCTATCTGTTTTGCAATCAATAAATTCTCGACATTTATGCTTTTAGGAATTGATGATTCTGTAACTCCAGCGCTTTTCAGTATTTTATCCTTATTATTCGAATATCTTTCAAAATAGGTTTGGTCTAACTGACCAGCACCGCCCCTAACCGTCAGCACAGCTTGCTGGTTATTGAAATCCAATGTATCAGCTATTGATTCTATTACTATGTCATCAAGATTATCTTTTGTGAATGGTGTACTCATATATATTTACCTTCCGTTATGAAGCTGAATTGCTTCATTCCAATTATTATACCATTTTTCAAAAATCGAAAAATAAATCACTCTTCTTAATATCCTGAACAGCAGAATTACTGAAAGGTATTATTCTTCGTTTTCAAATAAATGGTGCATGGAATCCCACGACTCAATAACACCAAGCAAATACTCGCTTACTTCATTCAAGTCCCCACCGTGAAATTCCTCTCCTTCCCTTACCCCAGTACTAAAATCTTGATAACCTGCATATTCACCGTCTTCATCAGCGTAATCGATGCAAATTTCATTCATACCTAATGCGGTCAGATACTCAAAAATATCTTGCGACCACTCATCATCAATGCCGTGATTAACAAAACAGATGCCAAACGATTTTTCGTTATAATTATCTATGTGATAGATAAGTCCTAATTCATCAAAAAAGTCAGAAAGCTCACCCCCATAATCATTTATGTCAGATTCATCATCCCATTCTGGAAAATTATCCGCGACAAACTTATTAATAATCTCTTGCTGCCCTTCAAATCTTAGTTGCACTTGTAACATAAATCACCATTATTATTATCCTGAACAGCAGAATTGCTGGCAGGGGCTTACTTCGAAATTATTCAGAATGGAAAATAATCCTTGTTCATATATTCATGTCCAAAATCATAATCTTCATCTTCTACCCTGAATTTATATCTTCCATCATCGGCTATCGTCATAATCAGACTTTCACAATCCACATCGACAATCTCAGAAAGGTCGAGAACCCAAGACGTACATCCATGCTTGACAGAACAGAACTGAAGCTTGGTTGTAAATCTCACCCCTTCATCTTCGGAGATTTCTCGACTATCGATATGCCACACTTCTTCACAATCATAGTTCTCTTGAAATATAAAAAGCCTTTTTACGCCGATTTCTGTTTCGTCGAATAACTGACAAACCTTCGCCCAGAATTCGTTTACACTCTTAATTTTATCGCTCATTCCACTATTCATGTTATTCGTCTCCGTCTTTAAGCGTTCGCCTATTAAATTATTGTACTTCTTCTATGTAAAACAAAAATGTCCGATAGTCACCAACATAATTACCGAATGGGTAATCAGTTAGAACGGGTAGTAGTTGCGATTATTAAACTCATGACTGAAGCTGTAATGCTCGTCTTCAACTCGAAATTTATATCTCGCACCATTATCCATAATCATTACCATTTTCTCGCAATCTACATCGACAATTTCTGAAAGATCGTATTCCCAAGCAGTGCATCCATGATCGAATGAACACCATTGCAATTTGGTGATAAAATTCAACCCTTCATCTTCATCAATATCCCAATTCTCAATACTCAATACTCACGATTTCTTCGGCGTGATAATTGTCTTGAAAAATGAATAGGCTTTTTTCCCTTGTAGATTCATCGTACATCTGGCAAACCTTCGCCCAAAATTCATTTACTTCTTTAATTTTCTTGTTCATTTTCTTGTTCATGGTGCCTTCTCCGATTTATAGACTTTCGCCTGTTAAGTTAAGATGTTGCGATATTACTTTTTACTCATCCAGCCTTGTGAAGCACATGCAGATATTCAACAACCTGTTTGTTATCTGAAACGTTTGTTCCAAGGTTGAACCTCTTATGCGGTATTTCTCTGCTCTCATATTTGCCATAAGAACTCATAACGTCAGCAATCAGCTCTGACGACATAATGCTTTCGTTCGAATAGCTCATAATTAAGAACTCAAATTTCGCAGATTCAACCAATGTTCTGAATTCAGCTTCCACTTTCTTTTTGTGCGACCACGGAGAGACGTTGCGACCTTCCGGGCGACCAGTAATGCCAGCAATCACAGGCTTCTCGTTCTGCGCAATCGTGTTGAGTACGTGATACACGTTGCTGTACTGCATGTTCGTGTAAGGCGGATCGAGGTACAGGATGTCACCGCTCACTTCCTGCAGCAGGTCGTTGGCGTCTCCTAAGTACACGTCATTACTCGCAACGGAATCTTTCAAATCGAACCCTTTGAACTCAATTGGTTTGAGCGAAACCTTGTTGAATTCTTTGAGGTACGCAGAGTAAAACCCAGTCGTATTGCTCACACGGTCAGCCGCTTCGAGGACCGAGCAAAGGCAGTAGTAGAACTGATTGTCAGTCAGTTCCTTACGAGCATACATGCCGTAAATCAGTTCAATTCCCGCGTCGATCATCAAAGCATTGTCGTTAGTGAAATACTTGCGACCACCAGCCTCACTGTAATTCTCAAAAATAAAACCTTCATGGGCATCCATCGCATAATTCATCCAGTCAATAATCGGCTGGCATTCATAAGCAGTGGATGAATCATTGTTCAACAGATTACTCAAGATAGCGTAGCTGTAATATTCCAAGTCATTTGCAACGACTTTAAACCGGTTTTTGAAATGGTTAGCGACTTTCCCTGAACCAGAGAATAAATCACATAAAACGATCTCATCGGATGGTTTGTTAATTTTGACTTGGCAATCAGTTACGACTGAATCAATGAATCCCAAAAGTTTTGTTTTAGATCCTAGGTATTTAATACTCAAAAAACACACGAAGCAGTGCTACAACATCGATGGTTAATGTTCTTTCGATGTATAGAAATAGACTTTAACTATTTTGGTGTGCATTGCAGTATTGTTTAAAACTGCTTTTAGAAACGTGAAAGCGTTTCAGTTAATGCACGTAGGGTGAAGCAATAACTATCGTATCTTATTTACAAAAAACCTTTTTAATCAAACCATGATCTAATGCAGCATCTGCAGCGTTCATAATCTGCTTATTGGATATTTTTTTAAAAGATTTCAAAATATCATTGTAGATATACACAAGCTCATCGCCTTCGACATGAGGGATAGGTTTGAGTATTTTGTGTCGACCAGTGAGTGTAAAATAAAGAAAGCAAGCATATGGATTAAAGCTTTTACTTATAGCGTCATGAATAAGATATGGGGATCTTGTAAAATAATCATCCTCATCAATATCAATTTCTTCAAGCAATTCAGTAACTGCATAGCTCAACGTGCTTTCCAATAAAGCTTTCTTTTCAGGGTAAAAGTTAAAGCTTTCAATGATGCCAAACTCTGTGCGTGCTGCTTTGATAATTTCTAAACCATTCATAATTTCCTATTCTCGTATAAGGAGGCTTTCGCCTGTTAAGGTGTTGCGGTGTTACATTTGCTACTTAACCACTTGTACACTATATGCAAATACATAAACGCGGTTTAGGTAATGCACATAATCAATTGCGTATTTGCTTTCGACGAGACAAAAGATATCAAATCTAAATTATTTGTCAAGGCACCCTAAACTTCAAAAGTCAACGTTAAAAATCGAATTTTATTTTAGGTTAAAATCTTTAAATTGAATTTTCGTTTATTTTATAAGCTCAGAGAGGATTCGCTAAATGGCTACAAGCCTTATTCCGCTTGAGCTTGAAGGTCATCGGCAAACCAATTTAAAGAAAATAGGCGTAATTGAAATTTAGCTTTTTAGAGTTTTTTGTAAAAACGAGGGAGAGACACGCACTGAAACGGCGCAAAATCGATAGATTAAATCGATCAGCTTGCGCCAATCGATCTATTCAATTCATGAAAATAATTGGGTTATCGCTTGATATTGCATCAAAACCCAACCTTGAATCATTAAACGCTATCAGTTGGACTTGAATATCATCTCTCCTTTTCGCCATTTTGCGACCTTCCCAATCCCTTTTTTCAACACATCAGTTACGCCAGATTCAATAGGAGCATGTGAGCCGAACACCATGACGACCTTCTGACTCTCTCTGAACACGATGCCCTCACCCTCTGGTAGCACAACAGAAGCCTTGTCATGCACGCCATACACGTCCAACTCAACCGCACGGTAGCGGATTTCGAGTATCCCGCCGTCTCTCGACGGCTTCACTGATGCCTTGAAGTCACCAAACCGGATATTCACGGCTGTCTGTCGTCTACGACGAGGTTGTTCACCTTGTCGAGCTGGACGACGTACACGCCCTCTGGTGACTGCTCGCACATATAGATAGAAGGGAACGTGTTCAGGATCTTCAAGAGGTCGTTCTTAAAGTCACCCAGTGTGAAGAGAGTGATGGGATCGAGGTGGCTCATAGGCAGGAAGGCTCAGTAATGCTGGAAGAGAGTCGAAGGACTGGATTGTAAGACGCTCCTACCTGCTCTACCTAACGCAGATCCACGATCTCCAGGAATCCGCACACCGCCAAGGAACATCCCACCCACAGAGGACACCTTTCACTCCAAATCTCTGATTTGGGGAGTGGTTGTGACTGCCTAGCGTTAACCCCCGGAATCTCAATTCCCAAATGCTATAATATGAGCAAACTACAACAAACCAAATGAAACGTTTAATTCCCTTTCTTCTATTCTTTTCCGTCCTTTTTGCAGGTTCAGCCTTTGCTGATTCAGACTCATCAAAATGCGGCTTATCCCAAGACGGTAAATCAATAGACACAAAATTCATGGTTTGCCCGCAGAACATCGCCCAAAAGATAAAATACAGTTTTTTAGGCAATGCCATTTTTGGTCAGATCAATAACAGCGAAGGTGTAGTGACAAAATCGACGGCAATTGAAGACGAATTGTCGGAAGGCCAGAAAAACATAAATGCATCAAATCAGGAAATGTTCAGCACCATAATGCTCCTCTCTTACGGAATCGCATTATGCATTGTTTGCTTCTTGCTTTATCCAATGATTGTAACGATGTTCAAAGCTGTCCTCGCTGGTGAATTTCACGAAAAGGGTAATGAGCCAATTCGTTACAGAGCGTATGGCTTGCAATCAATAGGTATCTCAGTCGTAGCCTTGGGTGGGCTAATGCCGGGATTATTTGGCGTTAACAATTCTTTGAGCACTGGTGCTTACGCTTTGCTTTCAGCCTCAAACGGCAGTGCAGAAGTAGAAGCGTCAATTATAGGACGTTTTATCAACGACATTATTTCCGGCAACATGGAAACACAGCCTCAGAATGAATCTTTAGCAGATTACAGAGCAAAGAAAGAAAATAGTCACACGTACTACTCAGCACAAGCCACCGTAGCTGGTCTAATCGCTACGTCACTGGTTATCTCAAACACATCAGCATTCAACAACACAATCGACAACCTTAATAAGCCTTCACAGGACTGGAAGATAAGAGACGCTACGGCAGATGTATGGCAACCGAACAGCGACCAAGATATTATTTTCGAAAAAAGATTTTCAGAAGACCCTAACCAGATCATGTGGGCGACGGATGCCGTAACTTTTGCCAAGAACCCTACCGACATAGGCGAAACTCTACCGTACCTCAAAGCGATAAATTACAACAAATCGTACCGTGATTTCGATGACATCGAAGGACTTACAAACCAAGCCGCGAAATTGATGACAGACATTGAAACCTCTTCCTTCTATGACAATCCAGCTGGATTCCTTGAAATCAAGCAAAGTGCTTTGTCACTTTTCTTCAAGGACGCACAAGCAAACATCATGCGTAAGAATTTTTTGCCTTGGATGGTTAAATCAGATGCCATTGCGGATTTAATAGTCAATTACGCTTGCTCTAAATCAGTCTCGCCTAGAATGTCAGCCCAGTTATTCATAGACGCTCACAGTGGAAAAGGTAACGCCAGTACAGGCAACGCTTCATGCGTAAGCAACGATTGGAAAATAATGGGCTTAGGCAAAACAGAGCAGTACGCTACCCAAATCAAGGAACAAAGCGATGCATTGATTCAGGAATACTATAATGTTCGTTTGAAAATAAACACTCAGTTCCACAATTCAATGATTAATCAGAAACTGGTTGAAAGAATGCTTGAAGCCTATCAGAAAGGATTCTTGCACCTTGTGTGGGTTATGCCGGGAATCATGGACGATGCGAATTTCGCAGCTACGACGCAGAATCAGTTCGGCACATCCTCTCCAATGGGAACATTGCAGACTCAGGCGTTAGGCAGCTACATCGTTGATGATTGGGCGGTGGCGCATGGCTATGGCGACTCTAACGACAACGATTTGAACATGGGCGAAATCGTCAGAGAACTGAACCTAATCCCTAACTCTGACGGCACCCCAAGCCTTTCTGACAGCTCTGCAATCATGCAGAAAGCATACAGCACGAACGCTACTGCATCAGCCCAACAAGCCGATTTCTACCAAGCCGTAGGAGTAGGTCTAGAAAGCCCCAAAACAGATATGGACGCTTGCATAAAGTCTTCCAAATACCCTGTCACATGCATGCAGAAATATGGTCAGCAGATTTCTGAAACCATGACTCAAATCATGATGCTCGCAGCCACTACCAAACTAATCAGTTATGCAGCCACGTCCTACGGAGACAAGAAGAAAGACCGTGTAACCACTGAACAGGCAAAGGCAGAAGAAAAGGCAGGCGTTTCAAAATCCGGCATAAGCAAGAAAAAGAAAGCGATGAAATCAAGCCCTAATTTCATGCAGGTTGTGGGAGCTATTACAGGCGGATTGTCTACGATAATGTTTGGATGGGCTTTGAAAGGATACATGCTTGCAACCGCCTTCAAATTCTTGGTTATCTCAATCATGACTGGACCATTTTACCTTTTGTACGTTCTGAACATCATGTATCTCATGTTGCTACTAGTGACCATGCCGTTTGCTATTTTAGCCTTCGCTAAATTAAACGACCTGAACAACCTCAAAAGGATTGGTGCAACGATGCTGGGAATTCTTTGTAGCGCACTCGTTTGTGGACCATTGATTACCTTTTTCTACATTACGAATTGGGAGCTAGCTGGAATCTTCAACAGGATCATCACTGAACACGCTACCAATGGTCTTGGAGCAGAAATTGGACAAAACACGAATATCATTCTTCAAAAAATGATGGAGATTTTCGTAACCGCCATAATTTTCTTCATCGTAAATATCTCATGCACGAATTACGCGTTGAAGGCGCTTCAAGAAACCGCACATGTAATGGGTATTCCAATGCCATACCTTCAGTACGGAATAACCTTCCTAAGCAGAATCGAGGCAATGTGTGTTGCAGCAACTGGTGGCATTTACTTCGTCGTTAGTAAAATAATCGACAGAAAAACGGCGAAAGGCGTGTATAACCTATTCGGGAAACTTGGACGCAAATTGAGACGTAACCGTAAATAAGGAACGCTCACAATGGTATAATAAGTGAATAAAAAAACACAAACTACATATGAAACGTTTTCTTTACTCACTTCTTCTACTGCTTTCATTTAGCGCCGTTTCACCAGCCTTTGCGCAAACCACTGATGTGAAAGCATGGGGAGTCTCTTCCCCATTAGGCTACAACACAGCCAGCAAAAATCTAGAAGTGAGCTACAACGATTATGAACGTACACAGGCGTTGGTTTTCCCAATGCTTGAATCTGTGCTTGGCTGCAACATGGTCCAAATCATTCGCAACGGGCCATTAGATTATCACTGGTTTTTCACAGGGGAATACAAATGCCTTGGCGCGTCCAATCTGTTCAACTCAGATTCATGGCGTATGTACACAGGACCAGTTTATTTAATAGTGATTTTCTTCTCTTCTATCTTCGGCGGATTGGTCATACGTATGCCGCTGATGGGGATATTTGAGGCAATGATAAGCACCGGAGAATCTGAGGATGAAAAAAGCAGACAGAAGCCAAGCGATTTTATCGGACATGTCATTCTGATTGCCTTCGTCGTCATGTGCCTCATACCGATCTACAAGTCAGATCCAGAAGCTGAGAAAAACGACACCAACATGCTCATGGTCATGAGCTACACCGCAGTGGCATGGGCGTTACAGGCAGGCAATTTCAACCTTCAAGCTATTCTCTCGAAGCAGTCGATTGAGCAACCATTCGTGGCGATTCCAAAGGCTAAAAATCAGATCACAAGGGAATCCCTAAACCTCATCGACTTCATGATGTGTGTCAATCAGCAACCGGGTAAATCCCAGCAGAACCTAACCTTCAATCGCTATGAAGGACACCTGTCGGCATTCGCTCAGGTAGGGAATTGTGTACTCACTATCGACCATGAAATAGATGAGGGAACGATCCTCGCAGCATCCTCAAACGGACTGCCTGACCTTTATCAGTTAGAGGTAGAAGCACTCACAGACGCTTACACAGTCGCACTTGTCGATGCTGCACAAATAGCCGCGAAACTCAGCAACCATGAAGAGCTTCCGGAAGGCGCAACGGCAACAGAATTCAACAAGGATATGACGTGTGAAGCCATCAAGAACTATGACCTCGGACGTACTGACCCTACGGGCATGCAAGCCTACGTTTACGCCGCCGCAAACTGCATGGGAGAAGCCTTTCTACAGCGCTTAACCAGAGCGCCGGGAGTGAGTGAACAGAGCCTTGTTGATGCCAAGGACAGATGGGTTCAGGTGTGCAAAACCAATTCGAACATGGCTGATTTGGAGAACACTCAAAGAGAATGTGCTGCACAAATGTGTGCCAGTGATTCCAGTCCATTCATGTGCAGCGCACAGATCAATAATTACAGCCGATTGCTTGGCAACCGCTACGTCACCAATCCTTCTTACCTGACGTTGATGGGATGGTTCGTACAGAGCCAATACGCCTCTTCAAACTTCGCAGATCCGGGCAAAGCATTGGTGAACTCAACCAAAATCGACAGCTACCAGAGCAACGAATATCAGCGGCCCCTAATGCAAGGTACACCAGCTTTCACAGTGCCTTATACGAAGGGCACAACCAATCAGGAAAGACGTTGGACCAGTGCCCAAATCATGGGCGCATATCAAGCAGAAGCGTCGATGAACCTCGATTTCTTTGGCCTATTGGATAAGTATTTCACAAACGGCAATGACGGTCCTTTCAGCATTCACAGAACCATCGAATGCATCAGTTACCCAAGCCAGAAATCACCATCGGGCAGAGTGTGCGCAGGCGTGTTCAAAGAATTGGACATGCTGGGAAATCGCTTGTTGGCAGCATCCGCAGAGTTACGCGCCGGGACGAAAGCAGCCAAAATCATGTACGTCTCCCCGACCGAAAAAGCCAAGGCAAAAGCCGGTGTTGAACTGGCAGAAGCCACAATGAAAGCCTCAGCGAAGATGTATGGCGGTACTGACACGATGGTAGCGTTTGCCATCGCTTCCACGGTCAATGCGCAGGCTAGTGATGTTTTCAGCGAGTACGGTACGGATTTTGGTCCCGAAGCGGCGTATTTGATAGCAGCGGTTTACGCAAATGAAGACGTTGCAGCATTTGCCAATGAATCAGCCAAATACCTTTGGTTGATGGGGATGTACTTGAAATTCTCAATCGGCATAGCATTCGTCATGATAATAATATCGTTCTTCATGAACCTATGGACCAAATTAACAGCGTCAAACATTGCTTCTATTCCACATTTTATCTTAATGTTGGGTAAAAGCAAAAACGCAGTAGACCCTGAAACCGACACATGGAAGCCTTTCGAGTCACTGATTGTCTACATCACCAGTTGGGCTTTGTTTGGGCCAGTCGTATTATTGGGTGTTTACTTTGTGAATACACTGTTCATGTATCAAGCGATTCCCTTCTCAGCTTATTCTAATACGTACATCGCATCTGCCAATGCAAGCACCATTGCCAATGCCGTGGACACGATAATCATGCTGTGTCTGTACCTTGTCTTCGTTTCATTCGTCATCGCTGCAATTATGAAATTTGGAGCATATGGATTAACTGGAATGACAAGAGCATGGATTTACGGAGCAAAATCAAGAGCGCCACTTTACGAGAACGATGTAGAAATCGACGCTTCGAAAGGCGTATAAAGATAATAGGGCTTAGCGCCCTTTTTCTGTATCTTCAAATGATATAATTAAGGAAACAAACTACGAACAACATGGAATACGAATACGATGAACAAAAAGCTAATACGATAGCCAAATTTAAGAAATGGGTAGAACAGACTAAAAGCATTCCAAAAATTTACGCCCTGCTTTTCTTTGGTGCCGTTGCAGCTCCAATCGGCTGGCTTGCTTGGTTTTACATCATTGAAATATACATACGTAGAAATCCATTTCTGAAAAACGCTATGGCTTTACCTATCACCATCATGACGATAGAGAGTATCTGGCAAGGAATCTTGCTGTACGTAAACATCGAAATGACAGCAAGCGGCACTGGTTCAACAGCAATCATCCATGTCGCTTATTTCTGCTCAATCATCCTAATGCTCATCGTTACGTTTATCGTCAGTAAAGTTCACTTCGTACTTGTTAAACGAATCAACAGAAATATCAGAAATTATCTCCTTTCAAACGGTGATGTGAAATTCGGCAAGACGATCAAAGAAAGAGCCAGGGATAAAATTCAGGAAGTGAAAGATACCTTAAAGGAAGGCGCGGAGGTGTTGAAATGAAATTCATCACTGAGCAAATCCGCTTAAAGAATGCTTTTGCAGAAAATCCCATCGTTGGAACACTTGGTAATACAGCGTGCAAACTCGACCCCTTCGAAATACATGATGGAGAAAACAAAGCAGAAAATACTACGCGCAGCTACCTACAATTCTACGCACAAAATGAATACACCAATAACATACCAACGGAGCTAATATTTTTACACAGCGTCACAATGAATGAAGAAACTCAAGAATTCTATTTCCTTGCAAGCTATAAAGGTAGGACAGACCCTGATGGTTCAGTGGTTGTGCATGCAGTTTACGAAGACAAGGCAGAGAAAGAACTTTTGATAAGGTACTTCAACCTAAAAGATGGCTCAAAGGATACGACTAGGAGGATTGGGAATGTTGATTATAGAGACGCTATCAGCGCTTATTGCTTTGGTTCAGAAGATTTGGACTGTAAATGCTTTTATGATTTCGCTCATCATCCAGCCTTTGAAGAAGCCGTAGCCTTACACGCACTTTTAAAATACTAAACAGCCACTCCCCTGCTTTGCAGGAGTGAAGGGAAATAATCAGATCAGAGAGAACCATGAAATTATACACAAGCGAAAAAGCATTTTTGGAAAATGGCGTTGAATTGGGTAAAGACTTTTATTTACTAACAGACCATCCATTGCCCACCGACACACTGACAAAGCGCGCCACCTACGATCTACACCGCAAATACAAAAAAGAAAGCGCTGATTATACTTCCTTCTACCTAGGCAGGTTAACCGGCTTTCAAATCCACGACCGACACATCTTTTCAATTTCTTCAAA
Source organism: Pseudomonas sp. ATCC PTA-122608 (assembly GCF_001952855.1). Lineage (GTDB taxonomy): Bacteria > Pseudomonadota > Gammaproteobacteria > Pseudomonadales > Pseudomonadaceae > Aquipseudomonas. The sequence continues at coordinate 387,179 of NZ_LPNO01000052.1, forward strand.
TGTTTTTGATGAGCATGACGAAACACCAATAACCAATTACGATTTTCTATACGAACCGAATTCAGGACAACTATTTCCCTTGAATGGTAAAGCATTTCACGAATCAGTCTCTTTCAAATTTTACCTTAATGGTCATGAATATGAGTTTGACGAAGCCATTGCTACCTATTCATCCATTGATGAACCTGAATCGACTACCTTTGTTGACTTCATGCTAAGCGACTTTTTCAATGAAGAGTATTTGTATTACCAGATACGAGCTTACTGAAATGGTAAAATCAGAGTACAAACAAATACTATAATAAAATGACAAAAGCGTTAGAACCAAAAGAAAAAACCGATTTCATTGAAGCTGGGAATATCAGAACCGATGACTTTCTTAAATCTCAGGTCGAAAAAATTGCGGATGCAATGGCAAGTGACGAAGATCTGATTTGGAATAGCCCAACCTTTAAAATAAAATACATGAACCCCATCACCAAGACCGTTTACAACCTCGAAAACACAATTCTCCTGACCCAGCTTGCCAACGACAAGGGTTATGAACTGCCTTTTTACCTCACTGCTAAGCAAGGCTTCACCGCTGGACTCAGCAACAAGGGAGAGAAAAGTGACTTCATAGTGAATCGATTTGGAGCACCCATTGGCTTCTTCAAAGATGAAAAATCCAAGGAGCCAGATCTGCTCGGTGTCGGAGACTCGAAAGGTAAGGTCATCTACCGCAGGGCTTCGAAACTGACCCCAGTCTTCAACCTCGGCCAATTTACCGGCGAACGTCCAGAAGCTGTTCATAAACTGATGAGCCAGTATCAGCAGAAAGCCACACCAGAAGAGCTAGAAACCGTCTATCAAGCCCTTTTAGAGACTATACCAACACCCTTGAAGCGCTTGGCTGGCACGAATCACTATCGTCCCGGAGAAGACACGATTTACATGAATCCAAGCTCCCACTTCAAGAGCCGTCTCCACGAAACGAACACCCTCCTACACGAAACCTCGCACTCCTACGGGCATGAAACACGCAAGAACCGCCCTTCTCTACGTCACTACTCAGAAGGGATCGAGCATCGAGCGTATGAAGAGCTGGTAGCCAATCTGTCAGCACAGGCAGTGGTCAAGTATTTCGACCTGCACATAGACCCATCGACCCAAAAAGACCTTGATGCAGGGTTCATGAAGAACCACACCACGTATGACGCCGGTTGGGCTAAACGGGCGTACAGCAAGGACACGACTCAGGTTTTTAAGGCTGCAAATGACGCTGACAGAACGGCGTCGAGCATCATCCACCTGATCGAGCAAAATTTGATACTCAAGCTCAAAGCCAACCCTGATTTGAAGATCAGTGAATTAGTAAAGGAAAGGCTGATAGCCAAAGCTGAACCGGAAAAACAAGAAGCCTCAAACGAGGCAGTGAAGAAAACCTACAAAAAATCAACCTACAAGAGATAACCAATGAAAAAATCACACGAACAAATCGAGCAAGAGATACGCGATGAAATCCCATTTCTTCGAAAAATGATGGAGGAAGGCGGACTGATTGAAGAGTTTGACGTTCCAGAACCAGAAACACAAATGCTTGGATACCCACCAGACCTGATAATCAATTAACATAAAAGCCTCATACGAGGCTCTTTTTAATCCAGTTGCTTGTCTCCCAGTCGAATGTATTTGAGCGACTTTCCGGTTTTCGAAAGGTCTATGAATGGGATTTCAAAACTTTTCACATCCTGAGATTTCAGGCTTTTCTGTGTCTCTTTATAGCTGACTACCAGTGCGCCATTTTTTTGATTGAATGTGGAATTCAGTAAGATAATGGATTTTGCATTTGCAGATGTTATATCGCCAAATCCTACAAAATCTGACGCAGGAGTCATCAATACAAAACTGACAGTGCCTTTTGTCTTTCCATACCAAGAATTAATCAACGTTCCAATTCGTGCAGCATCAATGCCTTTCGTACCAATTTTGCTCGCTACAATACTGAGCTTATACGCACCATCTGCATTAATACTCACAGAATCAATGTAATCAGTCATTTTCTGAATTTGAGCTGTGTCTTCTGCACGGACAGTTTGATTTCTCAACAATCCCACGGGCTTTGACTGATCGGCAGGCGTAGCAGAATCGTCAGACGAGCCAGCCATTACACATGTGTCACTCGCCCTTTTGTAGTCTTCTCCATAGGGATACGAGGTCGTCCCATCCGTTTTAATCGCAAGGTAGCGGACCTTAGTAATCGTACCAGTCTGACCATCCGGGCAATCCTCAGAAATCGATTCAGTGATGAAGTTATCGATGTCAAAAACGCAGTAGTCCAAGCGACTCGTTTCATGCCACGTTTTGCCACTCAAAGCCTTGGTTATCCACTGACCTTTTACGACGATTTGACCGACAGCACCGGCAGGGCACTCTTCGTTTTGCTCACCCTCCTCAACGTCAATCACATCGTCTTCGATGTCTTTGCATGTGTTCACAACAGTCATCACCCAGCCAGTGTCATTCTTGATGGTTCCGTCTGGCAGTGGGTTTGGATAGAAGTCGTATGATCTGTGTTCGTTGTACTGAATCGAGCCAGTTTGAGCCTCATCACAAGCCTTGGACGAGCTTCTGAAATCAGATAAGTGAGTGAATTTATCGTCCACTGGCGGCACTGGCTCAGTCACAGGAGGATCGATAGGTTCAACAGGATCTATGGGTTCCACAGGCTCAGTGACTGGTGGCGTCACTACTGGCGGTTCTTCCGGCTCCGTAGGCTTAGTTACAGGTGGCTCCACGGGAGGCTGTGTAGGCGCTATGCAATGATTGGCTGTCGTCTTCCATTCAGAGTAAGAATCCTTCACACCATCCGACCATGATTTGTAGGTTCTTTCGTGTGTGATGAAGCCGGTCAACGGAGCCTCACAAGCCACTGTCTCGACTTCAATCTGGTCAGTTGATGTACGCACTGGCGAACACGTCAGAACGCTGTCTGAATCCCACACGCCGTACTGGTCTATAACGCTTGGACCAAAGCTGTAATTCACATAATAATTCGGAAAATCCTCATACCTGAACTCAGTCAAGGCACCACTGGAAGCAGCCTTGAAAAAGTAGTGGGTCTTGCTGTACTGGTCAGTAGAAACCCAAACGGCTACCTCGCCCCAACGTGTTGTCGCACCACCTTCTATCCCGCCAGAAGTCGATCCCACGGCGCAGGTTTCATCGCCATATTCAGTCCATCCAGCTTGTGGCGGAATCGGCTCAACAGGAGGCGCAGGAACGGCTTTGCATATCTCAATGCTGTTCGTGTCCATCGCACCATATTTCTGAACCATTTCTTTGGTGATAGTCGGGAACGTAGAAAATCCGTTCATTTCAACCATCTTGATAGGCACGTAATCAGAGCCGTCGAAGAAATAATTCTTTGACGTGAAGGTCACAGAATCGAAGAGATAATAGACAGGAACCTTGCCTGTTCTCGACGTGCTACCACCCGCGATTCCACCCACCGTTTCACCAAACGAGCAGTATTCGTTGTACGGCAAATCGAAGCTGTACGTGGGAACTGCAGGAGTCTCAAAGACTGGCAAGCAAGGTTGCTCGCTACCCGGATTCATAGAACCATAGATGTTCACCAAGGACTGTGTAGCCTCTGGATAAGGGATGATTCCCACAGCGGATTGAGCAGAGTAAAACGTGGTGTACGCACCCGATTTGTTGCTACGCATCGACCAGTACGTGGTGTTTGTCTCACCTACATAATTTGTGAAAATCGGGATGGTTCCGAGGCGAAGAAGGCTTGCCCCGGCGCCACCACCAACCGAGTAACCAACAGGGCAATACTCACGGAATTCCAATGCCGAAACCGCTTCGTATCCTTTGTCAGGGTTAGTCGGATTTGTGGGCGTAACAGGCTCAGTTGGAGGCGTAGGATCAACCGGCGCAGGAGGAGTCACACAGGCTTCAACAGAGCCTTCATTCCACTTCCCATACAGATCAACATCATTTGCTCCGAATGAAGGAAATGAGGTCGTTCCATCGCCATTGTCAGTCTCAGGAATAGGTGAAAACACGCCGTTAAAGCTCTTCAAGAAATACGAGCCTTTGCCTGTGTTGTAGTCATACTTTGTGTAGAAAGGAATAGTCCCAGTTCGATAGGTCGAAGCCCCGGCAACACCACCTACGGTCATACCGAGTGGGCATGCCGCAAGAATCGTATTGTCAAAGGAAAACGTAGGAGCCACTGGATCAACAGGCACCACGGGCGCAGTAACCTTTGGGTAGCAGGCAAGCAATGGAGCGGCAGGATCTTCATAACCAAAACGAGTGACGAAATCTGTTAATTCCTCGGTCGTTTTGCCTTCGAGTGTGAGTCCGGGCGCGTCAGAATAATCACCCGACACGGAATCTAAAATAAGGTAATGAGGGGGCGTTACAAATCTATCGTAATATTCGTGATAATAAGCATATCCTCGGTCAACTCCTCCAAATTCGTATCCAGCAGGATCGGTGGTGAAGCCGGTTTTACAAGCAAGGCTCACGATGTTTGTGGTAGAAGAATTGATTCCAGCCAACGCTTGTTCAGAAAAAGCAAAAAATCCCAACGCACTTATTATTGCTATTTTATTCATGTTAATTGTTATGTAGTCATGTGCTAATTATACCATTTTACCCCTATATTTTTCTTCGCTAACACAACGAAAATAACAACCGCAATCAACCTACTCAAATAAAGCTCATAAAAAAGCCCCACAAAAGTGTGGCTTCCTAAAGGTAATTTTATTTTTTCATGTACAAGGAATCTTTGTCGAAGTAAGCAGGATTACGCACAAGGCTGCCATCTTTCCAAATCATCACAGGCGTAGGATCTGGCTTAACGTAATAGTAATCATCGTTCTTCGGATTGCCGCTACCATTACCGGCTACTGCGTTTACTGCTACTGATGAAGCTAAAATCATGATTGTTGCTGCGATAATTTTTTTCATTTTGTCTCTTTTATTTGGTTATATCGAAATTATATCATTTCGAAATAGTAAAACGATGCAATAAGCAAACTATTTTAAATAAATATTATAGTACGTTTATTGCTTGTCGAAGGAATCTGTACACTCCTTTATAATTAGGTCAAACGACGGCATTTCTACATTGTCTTTCAGAAATTGACACTCCTCCAAAAGTTCGTTTTGATGACGCATGAAGCAGATATATTCTGAAAACTTCTTTGCAGCAAAGGCTGGATGTACATCTATTAAATGCGTTTGCACTGCATTGCAATAATACGAGTAGTAGAAATCATCTTCGACATCGTAAGTGCCAAGACAGAAAGAAATGGTGGTATGCATCTTGATTAGCGTTGAGTAATCACCACCAATAGATTCCATTGCCTGCTTTTGTTCAGAAGGCGTGAATCCGTTGAATTGACGGAAAGCCTCAAAGGTTTCAGCAAGCCGTTTCAGTTTGGCTGGAACGTCAGAATCGACAGTCACAGTGCGCGTTGGTTTGTATCGGTCTTTGAATGTCCAAGCCATTAGGTTTGGCCTCTATGAATTCGCTATGGGTAATGATTGATCGATCAACCAGCTTAAGCAATAGGATAAAACGAATTTTGTGATTGATAAAAACAAGAAATAAAAAAAACCGCCTACGGGTGGCGGTTTCAAAACTCGGAGAAGTTTATTTACAATATATATGAAAATAATAGGCAGAATCGAAAATCTATAACCAAATAACTATTTTATCTGCCTACTTATCTATAATAGCATTTCGGAAAAGAAAACAAGACATTTAAGGGAAATATTTAAATTATTTCTGCATCGCTCCATTCAGAACGAACAGATTCTTCCTTGTAAGCGCGAAAACAGAAGGACTTGAAAATAACCTGACCAGCGTCCTGTACATCGGCATCAGTGATTTGTTCAGTGAAGTCCTTCACGTAATCAAGCCACACTGCTTCGATGTCGAGATCACCATACTGACCAAAATAGCAAGCCAAAACGTCATGAATGGCAAAGAATTCAGCCAACGCCGTTTCTTCATAAATCAATTCTTTCAAAGCCAATTCATGATTGGTCATAGCCAGATCTTCGGAAATCACAAAGGTTTGGTAGAAAGCGAGGGTAGCAATCAGATGGGGGACGATGGTTTGCACATCCATCGTGAATTGGAGGTATTGACCAGCTTTGTAGGGGTTTTCAAAAACGTTTTCTGGAAGGTTCATTTGGCTCATTCCCTCGGGTATGAGCAAATTATTGATCGATCCGTAACGCAGTGCAAGAGATCAATTGATCAAAAATCAACCGACTCCAAGACCTTTGGTTTTAGACGGTTCGCCATGAAATTTTGAATTTCAGCAAAATCATATTTTTCTTTCACAAGCTGATTTACCAAACGTTTATCAATTTCAATCGGATAAATTCTGTCACCAGCTTTTGAGGCTTTGAAAATAATCAATTCACGACAGGATTCAAAATATAAATCATTACCGCATTCACGAATCAACGCTGGGGCATCACCCTGGAGTTGACTGGCATAGCCAATCCTTGCGAACGTCTGGTAGCGCTCCTTCGACGTAGGGCAGTTCCTATCTTTGAAGCAATTGGCATTCACGAACATGCCACTTTTCAAGTCCTTGAAACCACACAAAGGGATACAGCATTCCAAGTCTTTTTGAGTCTTTTCGCCATAAGCGAGTTGGTATGACCCGCTAACCTTAGCCGCATACAACACATCACCAGCAGCGTCTGTTTTCTCGAAGCGCATGACAACAGCGAAGAAGCGTTCACAATGCACATTCTTACGCACGACAGACACAAGGCAAGCTTGCACGTCATTGTCTTTCAGCCTCAATAGCTCATCGTGTGACACGTCATAGAGGCTCGCGTAGTGGTAGCGCGTGGATTTGCACTTGATCCCGACTGAATAACCATTGGCATTCCTTTGCGCCAAGGAAGACAACACACTATGGTCAAGAAGCTCTGAGCGTGTGTAGCCTTTGGCCCTATTGCCTAGGTTGCCGGGTATCCCGAACGTATAAGCACTCCTACCCTTCGCTTTGAGCGCTTTGGAAGGTGTTAGGATGACGATGTAGCGATCTGCTTGGAGAGCGTGAAGCTGATTAGTAGCCTCACTCATACGCTTGGTCTCAAGCTCTGTATTTGAGAGTCTGACGAAGGTCATACAGCACCTACGTTTTTGACTTTCCTTGCTGGATTGACCTTGTATCCATCAATAGCTGACTGTTTGATTAACCCGTCATTTCCCAAAATATCAAAATTTAAATCTTCACTGAAAAGCTTATTTTTATTAGGTGTGCGTTTTTTTCTGCCACGCTGGTACGCTTTTGTGTTGACCCTAACTCTATAAATACCAAACCTATTATCGTATTTGATCTCAACGAGGTTTGATAAACGCAAAATATTCATTGCTTTCGTTCTTGTTGAAGCATCGCCAATACCCAATGCTTTATCTAATTCAGCAGTGCTTAACATCAGCTCGTTGTTGGCATCCATCTTATGAGTCACTATCATCAGAATCACGCCTGATAATCGATTAGCCATATTTACCGCCGCAATCATTCTATAAGCATAGCCAAAAACTTTTATGTAAGAATCGAATTCCCCATCTTTAATTTCGTTGATTGAGAGATTCATATTGCACCCACTTTTCTAATCACAACCTTATCTATCGAATTATTGCACGCAATAATTCTGCAAAACACAACTTCAAATTCAGGAAAACCATCATCGTAGGCGTTATTAAAGATCGAGCCGAAAAGCTCTTTATTTAGAGTAAAAACACTGACAGCTTCCCAATTAACTATTTTTTTGGCTTTATAAACTTGCAAGGCATTGTTTATAGTGTAAACGTTTATACCAATTGCCTCAGCAATATTTTCCTTTCTCCACTTGGTAAGCTCAATGATACCGTCAGCATCAACCAGCTTTAGGAATTCTTCAATCAATGCAGGGGAATAAGACGGAAGCTTGTAGAGTTTTGTTAGACAATCTAAATATCGATTTATGGTATTCATAATTATTTATTTGGTTATTAACTAATAATACCATATTGATAATTAAAAATAAGACCCATTACGCATAAAAGACAATTATTATTTTAATAATTTATGATTATGATTGAACGCTATAAAACTGGTGTTCAGATATAGTTTGATACATCTACAGCAAAATCATCCAAATCAGAGAAAATATCTACTTTCGCTGGCTTTCTAGCCTTATAGGATTTGATAGCTTTTTCTTTGATGAAGCCATCGGCGTCCAATGCATCAAAATTCAAAGGCTCGTTAAAACCCTTGCCTTTCGCCAAGTCCGATTCCACATCAGTTGTAAAAGCACGAAAATTAATTCTGAATTTTGTAATGCCGCTTCGATTGCCGGTTGACGTTTCAATTAAATTCATCAACCTTAAAATATTAAGTGCCTTCGTCCTTGTTACTGCACTTTTTATTCCAAGAGCTTTATCCAAATCCTGCAAATCTACTTCACACTCATTCTTAACATTCATAGCTACGGTTGCCATATCTAAAATTGCTCTGGATAATCCATTACATAAAGCTACCGCCGACAATACATCGGTTGCAGTATCATAGGTTTTTAAATAGAACCTTGATTTGCTTTTTTTATTTGCTACACTAATAAAAGGATTTCTCATTTTCTTTTCTCGTTGAGTTATTCTTAAAGACTGTTACAAGCAGTCTTTTTTAATATCTATTGATTTTAGCTTCTACGATGTAAACCAAGGGACTAATCTCAGTCCCTTTGACATGAATATCGCAATTTATTAGATTTCTTTTTTTAAGTATAACCAAAGCCCTTCTTACCGTTTCTTCTGACTTACCTATGTACTCAGCCATTTCAACGGCAGTCACATATGTAATGAATTGCGTAATCTTTACATCAGTTCGCTTAGCAGCTTCTGAATTCATGCAAATATACATTAGCAATACATAGGCATTCTGACTTTCTTTAGCTAAATCCGCCAAAGCCGTTTGTGTACTCAGGTCCATTTTTATTTTTATGCAGTTCATTTATTTACCTTTCTTGTGACTGTCTTAAAAATATAACATATTAAATCCTCATTTCTGTGTATTAATGAAAATATTTTATTAATTAAATAACAGAGCCTTATTAATCTGTGCAAACCGAACACATAAAGTGACTTTGAACATCATTATTATTATGCTCAAAAAAACAGCAAACCTCAAATTTGTGATTTAAATGCCCTTTCAACGTCAAATTTATAATGTTCATAATTAAGGCAAAAAAACTTTGAACATAATTTTCGTTACTTTGACCGATAGTCCAGCCCTTTAAATTCAGGGGGGTGCTTGATATACGCGGGCGCACGCATCACGCGCTAAAGAAAAAGCCAACATCTTAAAAACATTAGGACCGTGGAAATGTAATGGCACTTTTATTCAAATATGAAAACTTGATATAGGGAACAAAAAAATGGGAACTGGAAAGCAGACTTTCCAAAAGAAAATATTGTTTGATTTAGAAATACTACTTATTAGAAACCACTCGCTACGCGGCAAGGGAGAACAAGTCATGCTAAATTAGTTAAAACCCATAACCCTACCCGCCCAGCTGACTCTTTCAAGATTAAAGCAAAAGCGATTAAATGCTTATTAGTTTTTAGAATGATTTAGCTAAAGAGTAAATATGAGCATTCTCGTGTGGTATAATTGTGGAATAACAATCCACAACCAAATTGAGAACACTTATAAAATGGGCAGGAGGTAAGACTTCAGAGCTACAAATCATCAAAAAACACATACCAAAAAAATTCGACAGAGTAATAGAACCATTCGTGGGTGGTGGCGCAGTATTTCTAGCATTAGAATCGAATCAGTCAATCCTGAATGATTTCAACCGTGAATTAATCAGATTTTACGAAATCATCAAATCAAGCGAATTTGAGCAATTTAAGTCAATTCTCACTCAATTACACAATGAAAGGCTCAAAGCTTTAAATTTGGAGGTAAATGATACTTTTTTAGACGTTGCATCTAAAATCAACCAACACCATTCTTTCAAGAAATATCTAAACCGTGAATTCAAGTCGAAGCTTGCACGTATCGACAAGCTGAATCTCGCCAGAGCCTCTGTGAACGATTCGCCACTCTCATACGATGAAGTGGCTGTTCAGTACAGAACGAGCGTCACAGGCGCGTTGTACTATGTCTGGCGTGAGATATACAACGAAGCCCACCACGCGAACGCACTTGACGTGAATCACATCGCTCACTGGTACGCAGTGAAGCAATTTGCCTTCTCAGGCATGACACGCTACTCAGAATCCGGCAATTTCAACGTGCCTTATGCTGGTATCTCATACGATTCCCGCTCATTGATTCACAACCTAGACGCTATGGAATCCGCTCACAATTCGCAATTTTTCCAAAACACCCACTTCAATACAAGTGATTTCGAAGAGTTTTTCAAGCACTTTGATTATTTTGCCGAGAATGATTTTGTATTTATTGACCCACCTTACGATGATGGATTCAGTAAATACAATTCAGATAGAGATTTTACGAGAGAAGATCAGATCAGGTTGCGAGACACGCTTTTGAAATACAAAGCTAACGTGATGGTGTTAGTGAAAGAGACTGATATAATTTTCAGCCTCTATTCAGAAAGATTCAACGTAGTACGGTTCGATAAAAATTATAGCGTGAATCTTAAAAACAGAAATCAACAAGGCGTGCAACACTTGATAATTACAAATTACTAGTTCTACTCTTTAAATCTTTCTGCAATATCTTCGATTCGATCTTGCAGAGGCGCATCAAACCTTATGGAAAAGGTCAGGCTGTAATTTTCATCTTCAAATACAACCCAGCAGCCAGCTTCGTCAAAAGCTTCTTCAAAGTCATGTACCACGAAACTGTATTTTTTTGCCGATTCGTCGTTAGGGAAATGAAATTCAGGAATTACTGATATCTTGTATCTAAAAGAAATATCTTTTCGTGTGTCCGAGGATTCAGCACGAATATGAACATATTGCCGTTCAGGATCAAGATATTCTTCAGAATCATCGAGTTCATAAATTTGGTTCGTGTAATAAATATATGGAATGTCACGCCCCATAAATCCATTATCTCGCATTCCATGCATTGACACGGTTTCGCCACTCAGCTTATTTTTAAATGACGCTTCTATCGGGTAAAATTCCATGTGGTGATGTAGGTCTTTGAGTTTTCCACGGAACCTTGTAAATGCAGTGTTATAAGCGCTTTCACTGTTTACCTTGACGTAAATCCTAATAGTGCAAGCCTCACAAGGAATTTCAAAAACTCTATAAATCTCATCGTCCTCTTCAAAATCATAGGAGCGGTATGTACCATCAGGAATGATAAACCGAGCAGTATCGTCAGTTTCATCATCCCATTTTTCTTTCACTTTGTTTTTGTTCTTATAAACCAGCTTTATCGCGCAATCTTGCTGATGAAGAATTACACCAAAAAATCCTTCTAGGTCTTGTATTGATACAGATAGATTTTCTGAAATTCCAGAATTATCAAAATACTGAATTTTATGATGTATTGATTTATAGGTGTCAAGACCGGAATGCTGAATCTCAACAGACAAAATTCTTTCTAACTTGTAAGATCTGACAAGTTCTTCAAGAAATATATTTGACTGACTCATTAACTATCTGCCTTGGTATAACGATTATTAAACATATTACCCCAAGACTCATCTATGGGCTTATTATAGTTTATGACAAAATCAACCTTGAAATCATCGTCTTCAATCGTAAATTGAGCATCATCTTTTCCAATTTTTTCACTATAATATTTGTTAAGAACAACTGGACCTATGACTGGTGCTTTATCGCGCTCTACGACTGTGAAGAATCGAACATGCATTTTATGCAAATCATCAATTAAATAGTCACCATCCTGCACCATAGAATAAGGGACTGTCGAAATCCTGATTTTTTGTCCGAGACAAGTACCTTCGTCAATATTGTCCATGCCAATTGCATGCATGTCTTGAAAATTTCGAGAGGTAGACCCAATTTTGAGATTTTCAAAAATCTGTGATTCACTCGTTTTCTTATTAGTGAATTTAACATCAACAAAATGGTAATTCAGCTTCCATTTCAGATCTTCAAGAAGGGACAAATGATGAACAAAATGTCTATTGTTATATTCATCACCATTGAATCGTTCAATTCTGGTATTCCTGCTTTCCTCTAACGATTCCTTCCATTTTTTTACAACCATTTTCACAACAAACTTATTGTTATCCAGTAAAAATACAAATTCACCATCACTTTCTTCAAATCGTATTTCTTTACTTTCAAATAAATGATTGTGCAGGTCATGACCATCAGTAAAGCTAGATGTTGAAATCAACAATTCATTATCTTTTTCATGCAGTGTTATTTTGAAGGATGAATCACTACAGAGAATGGCTATAGCTAAATTTTCTGAAATCCCGCGATTATCCCAAACCAGAACACTTTCTGACTTTTTAATCAAAGGTTTTTTATCTACAAGTTTTGCTTCAACATGCATAACACGTTGTTCGCGGTACAAATCAAGAAAATTTAGCAAGAATTCCTTTGAAGATTTCATACGGACTCCATATATACTGACTTAGTTTTCTGATTTTTCTTTTATGCTTGGGTATTTTGAGGAAGAATATCGAACGACAAGAATTGAAATTGCCAATAGCAAAACACCACCGCAAACATAGATGATTCCCATGTCTGGCGCATTGTGATGAGAAACATCACTAATCAGCAAACGAATCAAAGCCGTTACGCCGATATAAAGCAAAAATCTCAGAGGCATATGGTTTGTTTTAAAATAAATGCCCGTCATCGCCAGTAATTCAAGATAAATAAACAACAATAAAATATCATCAACAGAAATTTTTGGTTGTTGGAGCATTCCCAAGAATGACGATACACCCGCATAAACGGTAACAGCACCAATTCCGAAAAGTGCTAAATAATGAAAGCTTTCAACGAATAAATTACCGACAGAATCAGCCCCGCCGTGGATTTTTTTGCGCAGGGAATCCGCCCATTTGACTTCTGACATGCTCACAGCACCTTGTATAGAAAATAACCAAATTTGGTAGACGGTTTTTCAGCCAGAAAATCGGTCAGGCAGACCATAACCCAGCAGATACGGGGCTTGCACGGTTTTTCAGCGACTCAAATAAATTGTTAGAAACGTTGATCTTCGTCTTGAAGTAAATCCCGACCATCGCCCCCAGTTCCAGGTAGATGAACAGCAGCAAGATGTCATCGATCTTGATGTGCCCCGTTTCCAGCATCCCCAGAAACTCCATAACCGCTGCATAGGCGGTCACCGCACCAATGGCGAACAGCGCCAGGTAGTGGAACGTCTCGACGAACAGATTTCCCAAGGACTCGGCCAGTTGGTGCACGGTCTTGCGCAGGTTTTCAGCCCAGTTGATTTTCACGATGATACTTCCTTAGGTCGGCTCGACCGGATAATGCGGGTTGGACGTGACGGTTTCCCTGCATGCAGAAAAAAGGCCAGGGAACAGGGAGTGAGATGGTGGCGGGGTGATATGAGGCACTTATCTTGCTGCTTGATGATCGTTCCCACGCTCTGCGTGGGAATACCGCCCCGGACGCTCCGCGTCCCATGCCCAATGGTTTCGAGTAGAGGTGACGCGGAGCGTCGCGGTATGCATTCCCACGCAGAGCGTGGGAATGATCCAGGTGACCGGGTGATTTAGGTCAGGTCGGGGCGACTTGATCCAACGCTTGATCGACCAATAACCCACTCATTTCGAGCAGTTGGTGGATCGCCAGAAGCAAACTTCGCTGTGGGCCCTCAAGCTCAAAAGCCAGGCTACAGGCCATTTCACGGGCACTGTTCAAGGTTTCGCTGGCGTTGGCGAGTAACGTTTCCGTGTCGGCATTGGGCGTAACGCTGAAAAGAATCGAGGAGGATTCGGGAGGTGGTTCAGGTGTTTCAGGGCGCAGATAGTGATCAATGGCGCGGTTGGCTGCGGCTTGAAGACGGGTGTCAGTGTGTGAATCGTAAGGGGGACTTGGGGTAAGCTTTTTCATGGCACAGACTCTTTCGTATTAAGGGCCGTCCCCATCTGCCGCCAAGCAGATTGGGTGACGGATTGCACAAGGTTGGCGGACCGGTACGAAAGAAGAAAACCGGCACCCCGAAGGGTCCATGCGCAACCCGTCATGACACAGGAATACAAACGCCAGGAAGCGTCTGCAATCTTGTTGGGACGTTGTTACGCCTTTCGTTACCGAGCCGCCAAGCCCGTTCGCTGCATTTGCAGCGCCCGAGGAAGGTAAGCGAACGGACGAAACCGGCGCAACCCCGGCAAGTTGTCAGAAATTTCTCTTGCTGCAAACCCCCGGATTCCAACTACATTGAAAAGCCACTACCCAAAGCCCATGGATTGGCTTATGCTTTTAGCTGTATATAAATACAGTAGTCGCGAGAACGCTTGGCGACACCCGAACCAAGGGCAACTCCCTTCAATACTGCACCGATGACGAGGCCGAAAAATGGCTGTTGAAACCCTGTATCGCAGTACCCGTGACCTGGAGACTACATTCGTGGATCGCAAACTTGCCGACGCACACGACCAGATGCTTGAACTGGCAGAGTCCCTGATGGAAGTGCTGTTGAAAAACGTCGAAGGCTTGAGCGAGAAGCAGGCAGAAGATGCCGGTATTTTCATGGCCAAGAACCGCGCGGCGTTTGCGGCGGCGTTCAAGAACAATGCGAGTGCGTTGGCGGAGATTGGGCAGCCAGCGGCTGAGTGATGCATTGCCGGTAGTGGCGAAAGGGCTTGTTGTGGCCGAGGGCGCTTGCTGTGGCGAGGGAGCTTGCTCCCGCTGGAGTGCGCAGCGCTCCCAAGCTTTTGGGTCTGCTGCGCAGCCCAGSGGGAGCAAGCTCCCTCGCCACAGGTTATGCGTTGATGCCTTTTACCTGTGTCATGCCTGCCACAAGGTCTTGCCGAAGAACGTCAACGTGCGATCCCACGCCAGTTGCGACCAGGCAGCATCGTATTGCGTGTCCGCAATACGCCCATCGCCAATCGCAGTCTCATTGGCAAACGCATGGCGCGCCAGGTAACGATGGAAGGTCGCGTCCACACCGGCTGCGTGCAGTTTTGACTCCAGCTCCGCCACGGTGTCGATGTTGAAGAAGGCATCCTGTGTGCCCCAGTGCCCAATCAGCGGCGCCTTGATCTTCGACGGATCCAGGTATTCCAGCGGCGGGAAGCCGTACCACACCACGCCCGCCGCCACTTCCGGAATCGCGTTCAGCGCCAGCAAAGTCAACGCCCCGCCCATGCAGTAACCCGTCACGCCGACTTTTGTCGAGTCCGCCTGCAAGTACTGCACGGCACCCTTGATGTCCTGGGAAACCGCATCACCAAAATCCAAGCCATCCATCAGGTGATGAGCTTCTTCCTCTTCCACCGTGGACGCGCCGCGATAAAGATCCGGCACCAGCACCCGGTAGCCGCATTCGGCCAGTCGATTGGCAACGCCCTTGATCTGATCGTTGAGGCCCCACCATTCCTGAATCACCACAATCGCCGGCGCACCTTCGAGCACCGCCGGGCTGGCCAAGTAGCCGTTAACGTCTGCGCCATCCGGGCGTTTGAAGGTGATCATGCGCCCGCTGGAGCGCCCTGCTGTTTGTTTGGACATTCAAACCTCTGTCTCGGGATGTGAGAAACCAAGCGTTCAACCACAATAGTAAAGTGCGCGGGCGTGCGGATGTAACCATCTATTTCCCACGCAGGGCGCCTGACAGTTACACGTCGACCGTTAAGGGGCGATTATCTTCAGCGGTACAGCAACCGCTCCGCCAGCTCATCCGCCACCCGCGCGGGTGAGCGTTTTTCAGCCTGGGCATGGGCGAAGATTTCGGTCAGGCGGGTGCCGATGTTCGACAGGTGCGCGGTGATGGTTTCCAGCTCCGCGCCGCCGTGCTTGAGGGCAACGTAGATCAGCCCGCCGGAGTTGATCACGTAGTCCGGCGCGTAAAGAATCCCACGCCCTTCCAGTTGATCGGCCACTTGCAGGTTGGTCAGCTGCGCACTCGCGGAGCCGGCCACCGCCGCGCACCGCAACTGCGCGACCGTGTAGCGGTTGAACACCGCGCCCACGCCGCACGGCGCGAGGATATCGCACGGGGTGCTGAGCAGGGCTTCGTTGGCAATCGGGTGCGCGCCCAGCTGTTCCATGGCCAGTTGCACTTTGCCATGGTCAATGTCGCTCACCAGCAATTCCGCGCCGGCGGCGTGCAGTTGCTCGGCCAGTGCATAACCGACGTTGCCCAGGCCCTGGATCGCCACGCGCAAACCTTCCAGATTATCGCTGCCCAGACGGGCCATGGCGGTGGTGCGGATGCCGGCGAACACGCCCATCGCCGCGTGGGGCGACGGATCGCCAGCCGCCGTGGTGCTGGTGACATAGCGGGTCTGCTGGGCGATGCAATCCATGTCGGCCACCGAGGTGCCGCTGTCGATGGCGGTGATGTAGCGACCGTCGAGCTGCTCGATGCAGCGACCAAAGGCCTCAAACAGCGCGGCGCGGCTTTCCACATGGGCGGGGCGGATGATCACCGCGTTGCCGCCGCCCACCGGCAACCCCGCCAGTGCGGCCTTGTAGCTCATGCCTTGGGCCAGGCGCGCGGCATCCTCCACGGCACTTTCATCGTCGGGGTAAGAGAGGTAACGGCAACCTCCAAGGGCGGGGCCCAGGCGGCTGTTATGGATGGCAATGACCGCCTTTAACCCGGTGGCCGGGTCAACGCTCAGGTGCAGCGATTCAAGGCGGGTGCTGTGCATGAGCGCAAACATCGTCGAGCTCCCGAATCACTTCTGGTAGGCGCCAAGTATAGGACTGCCAGCGAAACCCTGCCCGAGCGTGCAGGAATAAGGCCACCGGTTTTAAAGGGTTTGCGACATAAACAGGTAGGACACGTCTTAAGGTACTGGACGAAAGTTCGCAGCAAGGCTAAAACGAGACATCCGCCGGAGAACCCAATGAAGCCCCGCGACGCCTTTTTTGCCTGCCTTGAACGGTCACCGCCCGCGCTGTTTGAAGCCGCGCTGTGGATGGCGGCCGAGCACGACCCGGCGGTGGACCCGGCGGCCATCCTGCAGGACTTCAAGGTGTTGCAACAGTTGGTCAGCCTCAGCATGCCGATGCTGCCGGCGGATGAGCTCGGGCAACCCTTGCTGCGGCGCATGAATGACCTGGGGTTCGCCCAGGATGACCATACCCCGCTGCGCCCCGCCGCCGCGCTGCTGGACAAGGTGTTGAAGCGCAAGCGCGGGCAGCCGCTGGCGTTGGGGCTGATTGCCCTGGAGCTGGCGCGGTGCCTGGACATTCCGCTGGTCGGCGTCAACTTTCCGGGACACTTCCTGTTGCGGGTACCGGGCGCCGATCATCTACTCGACCCCTGCGGCGGCCGACGCCTGTACCCCAATGATTGCCGCGACCTGCTGACTCGCCAGTACGGGCCCAATCTCAAGTTGCAGGCCGACCACCTGCACACTGCCGAGCCGCGTTCGATCCTGCAGCGACTGTCGCGCAATCTGCGCCAGTTGCACCTGTCCAACGACGACCACCTGGCCGCTCTGGTAGATGCCGAACGGGTGCTGGAGCTGGGCAATGCCAGCGCCGCCGATTACCTGGCCCGGGCCAGTTTGTATCAGCGTCTGGATTGCCCGAATGCTGAGCGTTTTGATCTTGAGCATGCCTTGATGCTCAGCGAAGACCCGATCCAGCGCCTGCGCCTGACCGAACGGCTGGGGCACTTGCCGCCCAACTCTGTGGTGCATTGATCCGCATGGCGTAAGCTGTACCGCCCCATGGATGAGGTTGTCATGCCCCTGCGCTCCCCCGCCGAACGTTACCTCGAAGATTTTCACCAGCGCCAGCCCGGCACCACCAGCGCGGCATTCGCCGAACTGCCGGCGGTGAAATACAGCTCCTCCTATGCTGCCTTGACTGCGCACGTGCCCACCGCGCAAAGCCCGTTGAACGTGCTGGACCTGGCCTGCGGTGATGGTTATCTGCTCAAGCTGCTGGCTGACCGCCAGCAACCCGGGCTGCAATTGATCGGTGTCGACATGAGCCAGGCCGAACTCGACGCCGCCCGCGAGCGTCTTCCAGTTGAGGTCACCCTGCTCAAGGAACGCGCCCAGGCATTGAGCGTGGCCACGGCCAGCGTCGACGTATTGCTGTCGCACATGGCGATCATGCTGATGGATGATCTTGAACAGGTACTGCAAGAGGTACAGCGGGTACTGCGCAGTGGCGGCACATTGGCGGTGCTGATCGGCAGGAGTTTTCTACTGGGCCCTGTCGGCGATGCGTTTCTGGACGCCTTTCGTCCAATCGCCAAGGAAGACCAACTGCCGCACTTGCCAATGGGCGACCCGCGCACGCGCGACGAAGACGGCTGGCGAGCCTTGCTGGCAGATCATTTCACTGACATCCGCTTCGAAGACATCGACGTCCACTGGCAGCCTCAGCCAGCGGCACTGTGGACGTCATTGAAAGAAACCTACGATATCGACCGGCTGACAATCCCTGCCAAGGCCCGCCTGAAAGAACGCTTCCTGGCCGCCATCGCTCACCTTCGGCAGAACGATGGCAGCGTGTCCACCGGCTGGGGATTACGCGTGATCAGCGCCAGGCGCCAATAACGTATCAGGGCCTGTTGGCGCTGCGCCCTTGGGCGAACGCACCTGAATAATCAGCAACGCCGCTATCACCGCCGGAATCGCGCAGAAAAAGAAAATCTGCTGCACCGGTATGTGCATCGCCAGCAGCATGCTGCCGAACAGTGGGCCGAGGATCGAGCCGAACCGCCCGACTCCCAACGCCCAGCCAGTACCGGTTGCTCGCACGTGAGCCGGATAGAAGTTACTGGCGAACGCGTTCAGGGTCAGTTGGCCACCGATGATGCAGAAGCCCGCCGCAAACACGCAGGCCACCAGATAACGCGGGTTGTCGTGGTTCAGTCCCAGCAAAATGGTGCACACCGCCGCCGCTGCCAGCACACCGGACAAAAGGCGGACTTTGCTTTTCAACCGGTCGGCAAACCAGGCCATGCCGATGGCACCCAGTGTCCCGGCGAACAGGAACATCGAGGTCACCAGATTGGCTTCGTTCAGGCCCAAGCCGCTTTCCAGCAACAGCGAAGGCAACCAGCTGATCATGAAATACAACAGGATCAGGCTGACAAAAAACGTCGCCCATAGCAGCAAGGTCGGGCGCGCGTAGCCATGGCGGAACAGCTCCACCACCGTCAATTTGCTGCCTTGCTCCTGGCGGTTTTGTTCCTCGCTCGCCGCCGGTGGTTGCCAGCCGGGCAGCATCCGCGCGGTGACTTTCTGCAGGCGCGCATAGGGCGGTGCATCACGCAGCAAGCGCGGCAGCGATTCAGGCAACATCCAGGCGAGAAACGGGAACAACAGCAACGGCGTCACACCCCCGGCGAGGAACACCGCCTGCCAGCCGAAACTGTCGATAAACCCGGCCGCGACAAAACCACCGGCCGCACCGCCGAAAGAGAAGCCACAGGCCGCCAGCGTCACCATCAACGTTCGCAAGCGTGGCGGCGAATACTCCGACATCAAGGCCATGGCGCTGGGCATTGCACCGCCCATGCCGATGCCGCAGATAAAGCGCGCGGCCATCAGGGTATTCAGGGAATTGGCGAACACCATCAGCACCGTGAGGCTGGCGTAGATCAGCACGCAGCACAGCAGGATGCGCCGCACCCCGAAGCGATCCGCCAGCGGTGTGACGGCCAGGGAGCCGAGGGTCAGCCCCAGCAGGTTGGCGCTGAACACCGGGCCAAACGCGGCTTTCTCCAGGCCCCAGTCCTTGGCCAGCGCCGGTACTACGTAGCCCAGGACCTGGGCATCGTAGCCGTCGGTGACCAGTAACAGCGCAAGCAACAGGAGAATCAACCACTGGTAGCGCGACACCGGGCGGGCGTCGAGTGCCGCACGAAAGCTGGCAATCTGATTGTGCATGGCAAGGGACCTGTATTGTTTTTATATATTTGGGAAACGCTGAAGATCACATGTGGGAGCGGGCTTGCTCGCGAAAGCGGTATGCCAGTTAATACATCTGCTGACTGATACACCGTATTCGCGAGCAAGCCCGCTCCCACATTTGGCCGGTGTGAGCCTGGAGACTTATGGCGTATCAGGTTGGTTGGCGGGGTGAGCCGCCATGAACGCCGGATGCTGCGCCGCCAATCCCGCCACCCGCTGAATGCGCGGATACGCCGCCAACGAGACCTTGAACCGCTGCGCCGCATACAACTGTGGAATCAAGAACGTATCCGCTATCCCCGGCTGGTCGCCAAAGCAATAACCCTGATCACCAATCAACTGCTCAACCGCCGCCAGACCCTGGCTGATCCAGTGCCCGATCCACTCCAGCACCTGCGCTTCATCGTGCCCCCACTGCTTGAGCAGATTCTGGGTACTGGAGTTGTGCAGCGGGTGAATGTCGCAACCGATGATCGACGCCACCGCGCGCTCATGGGCGCGGGTTGCCAGATCCCTGGAGAGCAACGGCACCTGTGGATAACGTTCCTCCAGGTATTCGATGATCGCTGGCGACTGAATCAACACATCCCCATCATCGGTGCGCAAGGCCGGTACACGACCTTGCGGATTGATCGCCAGGTACTCCGGCTGATGGTTGGCGCCGCCCTTGGGCACCAGCAGGTTGACCGGCACCGCGGTGAAGTCCAGGCCCTTGAGGGCCAGCGCGATCCGCACCCGGTACGACGAAGTGGAGCGGTAGTAGGTATAGAGTTCCATGGCCCTGCCCTCTCAGCGCGCTGCGACCACGGTACCCCGGCATTCGCCGAAGCCGATGGAGGCAAAACCGTCGCGGCTGCAGCGCGCGCGCAGGATGATTTCGTCGCCGTCTTCGAGGAATTTACGTACTTCGCCGGAGGCCAATTCGATCGGCTTTTTACCGCCCTCGGTGATTTCCAGCAGGCTGCCGAACTGACCGGCTTCCGGCCCCGACAAGGTGCCCGAACCAAACAGGTCGCCGGCCTGCAACTGGCAGCCGTTGACGCTGTGGTGCGCAACCATTTGTGCGACGGTCCAGTACATGTGTTGGGTGTTGCTCAGGGTCAAGCGATGGGCCGGCAGGTTCTGCTCACGCATCGAGGCGGTGGTCAGCAGTACTTCCAGTTCGATATCAAAACTACCGGCGGCCTGGTCGCGCTTGTCCAGCAGGTACGGCAGGGGTTGCGGGTCGCCTTGAGGGCGCGCCGGTTGTGCCTTACGGAATGGTTCCAGGGCTTCAGCCGTCACCACCCATGGCGAAATGCTGGTGATAAAACTCTTCGACAGAAACGGGCCCAGCGGCTGGTATTCCCAAGCCTGGATATCCCGCGCCGACCAGTCGTTGAGCAGGCAGAAACCGGCGATGTGATCAGCGGCGTCACCAATGGCAATCGAGTCGCCCATGGCATTGCCCTGGCCGATCCAGATGCCCAGTTCCAGCTCGTAATCCAGGCGGGCGCAGGAGCCGAAGGTCGGCTCGGTTTGACCGGCTGGCAGAGTCTGGCCTTTAGGGCGGCGAACGTCGGTGCCCGACGGACGAATCGTCGACGCGCGGCCGTGATAACCGATCGGCACGTATTTGTAGTTGGGCAGCAGCGGGTTATCGGGACGGAACAGTTTGCCGACGTTTTGCGCGTGCTCGATGCCGACGTAGAAGTCGGTGTAATCATTGATTTTGGCCGGCAGGTGCATCTGGCAATCGGCAGCCGGGTGCAGCGCTGATTGCAGTTTGCCTTGCAGGTCGCTGCCTTCCGCCAGCAGTTCCAGCAGGCGCTCGCGCAGGGCCACACGCGGGCCACGGCCCAGTTCAAAAAACGCGTTCAGTTGACCGCCAGCGGTGGCTTCAACCGCACGGCGAGCCTCACCGTCAAAAAATTCCAACGCGGCATGCAGATCGAAAACATGATCGCCGATCGCCACGCCACTGCGCGGTTCAGCGCCGTTAACGCTGAACACACCCAAGGGTAGGTTTTGCAGCGGGAAATCCCGGTGACCGTTGGCGGAAGCCACCCAACTGCGGGTGAGATTAGGCTGAGTCATGGGTTATCTCCGATTCGGGTTGAAGGTTGCAGGGAGCGAGGCCCAGCAAGCGTCGTAAGAAGGTTGCAGCTGTGAGCATTCCAGCGCGAATTGTGTAGGGCGCAGCACCTGGCTGGTCTCGAACATGAAGGCCATGGTGTTATCAATCTTGTGGGGCTCAAGCGTCGCGTTGATGGCCTTGGTGCAGGTCTCGCCATCGGGGCCATGGGCGCTCATGCAGCTGTGCAACGACGCGCCGCCGGGCACGAAGCCTTCGGCCTTGGCATCGTAGGCGCCCTGGATCAGGCCCATGTATTCGTTCATCAGGTTGCGGTGGAACCACGGTGGCCGGAAGGTGTTTTCGGCGACCATCCAGCGGGGCGGGAAGATCACGAAGTCGAGGTTGGCCAGGCCGTGCACGCTGGTGGGCGAGGTCAATACGGTGAAGATCGACGGGTCCGGGTGATCAAAACTCACGGTGCCGATGGTGTTGAAGCGGCGCAGGTCGTATTTGTACGGCACGTTGTTGCCGTGCCACGCCACCACGTTCAGCGGCGAATGGTCCAGCTCGCAGCCCCAGAGTTCACCGAGGAATTTCTGCACCAGCGTGGTCGGTTGCTTGAGGTCTTCGTAATGGGCGACGGGGGTGAGGAAATCCCGTGGGTTGGCCAGGCCATTGCTACCGATCGGCCCGAGGTCCGGCAGGCGCAGTGGCGCGCCGTGGTTTTCAGCGACGTAGCCGCGGGCTTGTGCATCCAGCAACTCGACGCGGAATTTCAGGCCGCGTGGCAGCACGACAATTTCCAGCGGCTCGACGTCCAGCACACCCAGTTCGGTGGCGATACGCAGGCGGCCCTGCTCGGGAACGATCAACAGCTCTCCGTCAGCGTTGAAGAACACCCGGTCCATGGAACGGTTGGCGCGGTAGTTGTAGATGCTGATGCCTGAGGGCTTTTCCGACCCCGAGTTGGCGACCATGCCTACAAGCCCATCGATGAAATCTGTCGGCTCAGCGGGAATATCCAACGGGTTCCAACGCAGGCGATTAGGCGTCACAGCCCCAAGCGGGCCACCGGCCAATTGCCGTTCCAGCTTGACGAACGCCGGGTGATTGGCCGACGGCTGGATGCGGTACAACCAGGTGCGCCGGGCTTCGCTGCGGGCCATGGTGAAGGCGGTGCCGGAGAAGAGTTCGGTGTACAGCCCGTAGGGCGCTTTTTGCGGAGCGTTCTGGCCGACCGGCAGTGCGCCGGGCAAGGTTTCGCTGGCAAATTCATTGCCGAAGCCTGATTGGTATTCGAGGGTCATGGATCGTCCTCTGAGCGGAAGTTGTTTTTATCGTAATCCAGTTACGCATAACGTAATTTGATACCTGTTGACCGTCAAGCTATAAAGACGCCCATTCGTCTTTCGGATTCATGCCTTCCATGGAAAAGCCGCCCGCCCCCCGCGACACCGGTAAACAGAAAGTCCGCTCGGCTGAAGTGGGCACCGACATCCTCAAAGCCCTGGCCGAACTGTCGCCGGCCACCTCGTTGTCGCGTCTGGCCGAACACGTGCAAATGCCGGCGAGCAAGGTCCACCGCTATTTGCAGGCGCTGATTGCCTCCGGTTTTGCCGAACAGAACACCGCCACCAACCATTACGGCCTGGGCCGCGAAGCCTTGCGCGTGGGCCTGGCCGCGCTGGGCAGCATGGACGTGCTGAAAGTCGCCGCCCTGCCCCTGGCGGAACTGCGGGACGAGTTGAATGAAACCTGCTTCCTGGCCGTTTGGGGCAACCAGGGCGCGACCGTGGTGCACATCGAGCCGGCGGTACGCGCGGTAACGGTGGTGACGCAATTGGGCTCGGTGTTGCCGCTGCTCAGTTCATCCACCGGGCTGGTGTTCAGCGCGTTTCTGCCGTCGCGGGAAACCGTGGACTTGCGCAAGCGGGAAATTCAGGCGGGTATCGCCCATGCGTTGGCGGATGATCAGGCCTACGCCACCACCTGCGAGCAGATCCGCCAGCGTGGCCTGCACTTTGTGCACGGCTTGCTGATGCCGGGTGTGGACGCATTGTCGGCCCCGGTGTTCAACGCGGTCGGGCAGGTGGCGGCGGTATTGACCGTGGTTGGGCCGACGTCGCTGTTCCATGCCGACGAAGACGGCCCGGCGGCGAAGCGCTTGTTGGCGGCAACTCAGGCGGTGAGTTGGCGCATGGGTTATCAGCCCTGACTCCCAGTATCAGGCACACAACAAAGCAAAATGTGGGAGCGGGCTTGCTCGCGAATGCGGTCTGTCAGTTAAAGCATCAGTGACTGATACACCGCATTCGCGAGCAAGCCCGCTCCCACATTTGATCTTCATTGTTTGAGAAAGGGCGCTTGGCTTCAGGCCATCAATCCCAAGGTTTTAGCCTTGGCCACCGCCTGGGTACGCCGCTCCACCCCCAACTTGCTATGAATCCTCCGCGCATGGGTTTTCACCGTGTGCAGCGAGATAAACAACTGCCCGGCAATTTCCAGATTGGAATTACCTTGGGCAATCAATTGCAGCACCTCAAGCTCGCGCTGGCTCAGAGGGTTTTCCCCCGCCGTCGCCAGACACTCTTGCGGCTCCAGCCCCAACGCACTCAACAACCCCGGCTGCCTGAGGCGCAACTCGCGAATCGCCTGTTGCACCTGGCAACGCCCCGCCAGTTCCAACCCGGCTTCCAGTGAGCGCACGGCCAACGGTCGATCGCCGACTTGCCAGGCCACTTCTCCCAACACCAACTGCAATTCCGCTTCCAGGCACAGCATGCCGCGCTGACGGGCGGTCTCCAGCAATGCTCTCAGGCGGGCGACAGGCTCTTCGGCGCGACGTAATTTCACTTCCGCCAGCACCTGCAAATACTCGAGGCGCGGGATCAATTCAAGGGTGGCCGGCGGTGCTTGTTTGGCCTTCGGGCCGCGGTAGTGCCGCAGCACGCGGGTCACCGCTTCCAGGGTCAGTTCGGGGCGGCCCTGTTGCAGCCAGAAATGCCCGCTGAGCAACAGCAAAACGGCGCGGTACACAGTGTCAGGCACCTGGCGTTGCTGCATCAGGCGCTCGGCGTCCCGCAACTGGATAAACGCCTCGGCGTAATCGCCTTTGTTGGCGGCCAATAAAGCCAGACCGAGGTAGCCGTAGAGCACGCGTTTGTCCTGGCTATGCAGGCACATGCCCAGGCCGGATTCGAAGCATTCGGCGGCCACGGCGTCGTGCCCCTGGCGCAAGGCCAGATGCCCACGTCGCAAGGAAATCCGCCCCATCAACGGCCCGGCTTTAAGCCGCTGTTGCACCAGCATGCGCTGCACGTTTTCCAGCAGGCTCTGGGCCCGATACGGCGCGCCGCGCTGCTCCAGCAACTGCGCATGATCGAGTTCCAGCAACGCCTCCAGCAGCAACGAGCCATGGGAGCGCGCCAGGCAAAGTGCTTCACGGTTCAACGACTGGGCGACGTCCAACTCGCCACGCAGCAAGGCTTGCTGGGTCAGGCCCGACAGGCACATCAAGCGCGACGTCCAGGCACTCTCGGGCAAGTCTTGCAGGGCTTCCAGAAAATGTTCCCGGGCGCGTACGGCTTCGCCTCCCAGGTGCAACAACCAACCCCATTGCGCCTGCCAGCGGGCCACTAGATAGCGCTGCGAATGCGCAGTCGGTTGCGGGGTGAAACGCGCCAGTTGATCGATGCATAACGCCGCCTGGTCAAAGCGCCCGGCAAACAGCAACGCCGCCGTTACCAGGCCCACCAGCTGCGCCGAACCCAGCATCAATTCATCGCCATGCTGCTCATGCAGGCGCAACAAAAGCACCGCATTTTGCTGGCGGAACAGGTCTTCAAAACTGAAGTGCTGCAACAGGCTCACGGCCACTTCGTACTCTTCGGCCAGCAGCGCCTGCTCAAACGCGGCTTGCCAGTCCTCGGCGGCGGTAAACCACTGGCAGGCGCGACGGTGCCAGGAGCGCTTGGCCGGCCACGGTTCGTCGAGTAACAGTTGCGCCAGCGGCGGGAAGATTTGCAGCCAGTCGGTGGAGTCTTCCCAGGGTTCGATAAAGGCGCCCAACGTCTGCAAGTCACGCAGATAATCACCGAAGCCGAACAGGTGATCACACAGGCTCGGGTTGAAACGTGGCAAGTGCGCAAGCACGCGCCAGGCTTCGGCCAGCTCCGGCGCCAGGCCGCTGAACAGCTCGTGTTGCAGGTAGTCGAGCAAGGTTTTTTCGGGGTGCCCGTCGCTCTCAAGCAATGCGATGCGCACGCCGGCGCACCAGCCGGCGCTGAACTTCAGCACCTTGTCGGCGCAGGGCCCGGCCAAGTGCTGAATCTCGGTGTGATCAAACGCCAACTCGGCTGCGTTGCACTCCCACAACTCATCGTCGAGCAACAGCCGTGGCCAGTTGCACGCCGGCCGCCGCCGCGCGCCAATCCACCAGGTTAAAACGGGACTGCTGGCCGCCAGAATGCGATCGAGCAGCGCGTCCAGTTCAGGTGCCGGCACCCGGCAGAAGTCATCGAGAAACAGCCAGGCCGGCGCTTGCCAGCGGTTGAGGGCCAGCAGCAGCGTGGGTTCATCGACAAACACCAGGCCGAGGGTTTGGGCCAGACGCTGACACAAATCCAGGGCCGCCCCATTCAGCGGCAACCAATACACCTGGCAATCCGCAGGTGCCTGCAATGCGCATTCGGCAAGCAACGCGCTCTTGCCACTGCCGGCCGGGGCGCAGAGCAGCTTCACCCGCGCCGAGGCGTTGAGCAACGGCCCGGACAAACGCGGGCGCAACAGATGATGGGGAGACAAGCGTGGCATGAATCCAGGACGATCCAGACAACGGGTCATGGCGGTCATTACTGCGTCCCTGTTTTTTATTATTAGGCGGCGTGCGCCCTACCCTAGTCCTGTGTCTGGCGGTTGTTGAGGAGTATTCAGCAGGCTGATTACCGGGCATATGTTCCAAAGGTGGAACACCGTAAATGTGGGAGCGGGCTTGCTCGCGAAGGCGGAGTGTCAGTCACCGGATATATTGACTGATACACCGCTTTCGCGAGCAAGCCCGCTCCCACAGTTTGACCCTGTTCCAATCAGGTTTTAGCGCACGCCTTCAGAACGCAATGCCGCCGGCGTGTAGTCCGCCGCCTTCGCCGCAAAGCCGAACACAAAGCTGCTCTTCTCTTCGTTCTTCATCCCCAAGGCGATGTAGCGTCCGGCGATGATGTCGTACAGGGTCTCGACGGTGTAGGCCGGCACCTGGTGGTCGTAGTAGAACTGCGCGTGACCTTCAGCGACACGCCACAGTTGGCCACGGCCGTCGTAGTGGTCCACCAGCGCCACTTGCCAGCTGTCTTCGTCGATGTACATGTGGCGCTTGGCGTAGATGTGCCGCTCGCTCGGTTTTACGGTACCGATCACTTCCCAGACCCGGTGCAGCTCGTAGCGGGTCAAATCCTGGTTGATGTGGCCGGCCTTGATGATGTCATCGTACTTGAGGGTCGGCGAGTCGAGCTTGTAGCTGTTGTAGGGGATGTACATCTCCTTCTTGCCCACCAGCTTCCAGTCATAGCGGTCCGGGGCGCCGGAGAACATGTCGAAGTTGTCCGAGGTGCGCAGGCCGTCGGCCGCGGTGCCCGGCCCGTCGTAGGCCACTTGCGGCGCACGGCGCACCCGGCGCTGGCCGGCGTTGTAGACCCAGGCCAGGCGCGGCTCCTTCACCTGGTCGAGGGTTTCATGCACCAGCAGTACGTTGCCGGCCAAGCGCGCCGGGGCAGTCACCGATTGCTTGAAGAAGGTCAGCACGTTGGCGCCCTTGACCGGGTCCATGTCCGGTATCAACTGCGGCACGGCCACTTCTTCTTCGAAACGGATCGGCGTGTAGCTGCCGTTGGTCTGCGGCGTGGCCTGGGTGATGATGCGGCGCAGATTGCCGCCGTGATAACGGGTGATGTGGTTCCACAGCACTTCCACGCCACTTTTCGGAATCGGGAAGGCGTAGTAGCGGTTACCGGTGAAGTTTTCCAGGCCATTGCCGTCGTTGATCGCATGCACGTTCAACGCGCTGCGCTTGATCGACTCGTAGATCTCCGGCGGCAGGTTGACCGTGCGGTGGGTTGGGTACACCGGGATCTTGTAGGTTTGCGGGTAGCGCTTGAACATCGCCACCTGGCCTTCGGACAGTTTGTCCTTGTACTTGTCGACCGTGGCGGCGGTGATCACGAACAGTGGTTTTTCATTGGCAAACGGGTCGGCGAGGAAACCTTTGCTGTCCACAGCTCCGGCGTTTTTCGGGATACCACCGGTCCATGCCGGGATCGAGCCGTCAGCGTTACCGGCCTTTTCGGCACCCACCGGGGTCAGGGTGGTGCCAAGTTTGGCCGCTTCTTCCGGCGACACCGCGGCCATCACGTTGGCCGCCAACAGGCTCAGTGCCAACACGCCGCATTGCAGAATCATCTTGCGCATAGTCTTTTGTCCTTCTTTAAGCCAAATCAGAAGTTCACGCCAAAGCTGAGGGCGATGAAGTCGCGGTCGGTGAGGGTGTTGTAGTCACCGCCAAAAAAGTCGGTGTAGCTCAGGCTCGCGGTGTAGGTGTTGCGGTAGTCCGCGTCCACGCCAACGCTGAGGGCCTTGGCGCCTTCGTTGAACAGGCCGTTGGGGCCGTAGCCGCTGACGTCCTGGGACCACGACACGTTGGGCTTGAGGTTGACCCCGGCGAACACGTTGTTGTAATCGAGGATGGCCCGGGCGCGATAACCCCAGGAGTTGGCCGTGACAAAACCGTCGGTGTCGCCACCGAAGCCGTATTGGCCGTAGACCGAATCGCGGCCATAGCGCAGCTTGGATTTCGCCTCCAGCCCGCCGACGTGCACGAAAGCCGCTTCACCCACCAGGGTCAGTCGTTCGGCGCCCAGTACCTGGTCGAAGAACTGGGTCATGGTGCTCTGGATCTGGGTGATTTCCTTGCGGCGATAGCCAGCGTTATCGGAACCGAAGGAACTGGCGATCGGTGACGCGGCGTTACCGGCAATAGGGTTGACCAAGGCCAGCGTCAGGTCGGTGGTGTTGAGTTGTACGGGGGCATTCGGGCGGTAGCTGATTTCGCCGGTCCAGGCCGTGCCGGTGGGCAAGGTGGTGGAGAAGCTGGCACCGAACAGGCGGATGTTTTCCGGGTAGTCGAGGTAATACTGGCCGCGACCGAGCATCGTGCTTTGCGCCAGGCCGGAGCCGGACCCCGGGGCGATCCCGTTGGCGGTACTGACGATGCGGCCAATGGTTGCCAGGTTGGTGTTGGCGGTGATGGTACCGACGGTGGGCGTGCGGCTGTGGTAGTTCATGAAGTACAGGCCGTACTCCGTGTCATCCCCCAGCCAGCGCAGCGCCATCCCGAACTGGCCACCATCGCGCGCCTCGCGGTCTTTTGCACGCTGCACCACCACGCCCTCGTTCGTGACCTGGAAGCCCTGGCCGAACGCCGCCGCCACCGGTTGCAACGGCGCAATTGCCGGGCTGCCGACGGTGTAGTTGCCGTTGCAGCCGTGGGCCACCACGTCGTTGCCGAAGAAGGTGCCGCAGTTGTCCACCACGGTGTTTTCCCAGTTCAACTGGTAGAAACCTTCAACGCTCAACTGGTTGGTGAGGCTTTGGGATGCAAACACCATGTTGACCGGAATCAGCCCTTCCTTGATCTCGGCGCCGGGCCGGCGGAAGGCGGAAACGTCGATGGGGTTGATGCTGTTGATGGAGTTGCCGATGAACGTACTTTCACCCCAACTGACCACCTGCTTGCCGACGCGCACGTTGCCCGGCAAATCGCCGATGGAGTAGTTGTGATAGACAAACGCGTCGAGTAATTCGTAGCCGGAAGAGCGTGCGCCCTCGTCCCGGTGGTTATTGCTGATCTGCTTGAATTCGCGGTCTTCGTCCTGCAGTTCGAAGTCGTACCAGTACTTGCCGCGCACGAACACGCCGCTGTCGCCGTACTTGAGCTCCAGGTCGTGGATGCCCTTGAAGATCTTGGAGAAGGTCTCGCCCTTCTTGAAGTTCAGGCGACCGTCATCGCCGGTGGAAGCCTGGCCCGTTCCGCCGTTGGGAACGCCCACCAGCTTTTTGTCGGCGTCGCGCATGCCCCAGCTGGCACCGACCGACAGCGAGGAATCGAATTGCCCTTCGATCTCGCCGATGTTGAACGAAACAGCCTGCGCCTGGGCACAGCAACCCAAAGCAACCGCAGCGGCCAGCGCCTGTGGCCTGAAGATGGCGCGCATTGTTGTTCTTGTCATGCGTCTTCCCCGGTGGTGTGACAGAAGGCCCCACCCTACTGCCCGCGATCAGGAGCGATAAGCGCACCAAGGAGGTATTCGTGTTGTCGCTCGAAAGGATGAAAGGGCGCTCTGGCCGGGGTATTGGCGAGGGTATGGACGAGATGGATGGAGGATTATCAGGAGGATGGATAGGGAGTTATTGCCACTGTTGCTAGTTTGGTAACAGTCCTTGTCTCGAATCGCTATTTTTCATTCTGTAACAAAAGCCTATTCTTGTTTGGCTTTCAGGGCAAACCGCCCGCTTCCAGAACCTGGAAGAACAGCAAGTTTTTATGGATTGATCACTATTTTCAATCTGTTACCCGCGTTCACTGACGTTGATTTATTGCTCCTTGATCAAACGTCTTACTTCAGCCGCTGCCTTTGCAGCGGCTTTTTTTATGCCTGAAATAAACCGGGGCGCCATGGCGCCCCGACTGATTAAAACTTTTTCATGCAACGATCACAGGCTGTATTTCTGCAGATTGGCCATCATCTCTTTCAAGGCTTCGATGTTGTCCTTGGGGTGAGCGGCCCCGTCGAAGTCGCAGATTTGCTGCCAGTGGGCGGCGACGTCATCCGGCGAGAACCCTGCCTCAGGGTCGAACCCAACACCCAGGCTGCGCTCCCAGCGGGTCTTGCCGATCCAGCCACCGCCCACCTCGAACAGCCCGGAGGTTTCCTGGCATGCCTCGCTGCCCAGGTACACCACCAGCGGGCTGATCAATTCCGGCTTGAGGCGTTCGAAGACTTGCGGCGGGATCAGGCCTTCGGTCATGCGTGTGCCGCCGGTAGGCGCGATGGCGTTGACCAGGATGTTGTTCTTGCGGCCTTCCAGCGCCAGGGTGCGGGTCAGGCCGTACAGGCCGAGCTTGGCCATGCCGTAGTTGGACTGGCCGAAGTTACCGTAGATGCCCGAGGTCGAGGCGGTGAAGATCACTCGGCCGTAGGCTTGTTCGCGCAGGTGTGGCCAGGCGGCGCGGGTGACTTTGTAGGCGCCTTCGACGTGAACGCGGTAGACCAGGTCCCAGTCGCTGTCTTCCATTTTATGGAAGGTTTTGTCCCGTAGGATGCCGGCGTTGTTGACGACGACGTCGATGCGGCCGAAGGCGTCGAGGGCGTTCTGGACGATTTTGTCGCCGTCGGTGACGGAGTCGTGGTTGGCTTCGGCTATACCGCCTGCTTCACGGATTTCGGCTACGACGCGGTCCGCCGCTGAGGCGTTGGCGCCTTCGCCCTGGGTTGAGCCGCCAAGATCGTTGACCAGCACTTTGGCGCCGTGTTTGGCGAACAGGAGTGCATGGGCGCGGCCCAGTCCGCCGCCGGCACCGGTGACGATCACGACCTTGTCTTGGAACTGCACAGGCTCACTCATTGGGGACTCCAGGGGTGGTTAGGGGTGGATGGGTTGAGTGTCAGGCACGGGGCTTGTGGTCACAATAAATACGGTTGGGGGTGAATGGTGCGCGATAAGGCTGGGGGATGATTGGCGGGGCCTTGGGGTGAGTACATATCCGTTATTTGAGTGATGGCTTGTATGGGTTCCGCCCTTACGGCGGGTCACTTTTGAAAAGACGGTACGTGTCAATGTATCTGTCGCCTTACTACTGTTTTAGCAAGCCATTGCGGCCCTAGCATCCGGTCGCTCCGGGTTCAGATAAACAGCTTCTGCAAGCTGCCAGTTACGTGTGTTCCCGCTCCAGCGGCTGGGATTAGCCGCTTTAGCGGACTCGTACAGATCCTTGCGGGCTAGCAGCAAGGCCAGCGCCTTACCCTCGTGGCGCTCGTCCGGCGTCACGTACTTCAAGGCGCTATGGCGGTGTT
>NZ_LPNO01000053.1 GCF_001952855.1 Pseudomonas sp. ATCC PTA-122608
CATGAGTCGAAAAGGCCAGTGCTGGGACAACGCCCCGATGGAACGTTTTTTTGGCAGCTTGAAGTCCGAATGGGTGCCTGAGGGAGGTTATAGCTCTGAGTACGAGGCCCAGGTAGATATCAACCGATATGTGGCGCGATACAACAGCGTAAGGCGCCACAGCTACAACGGTTATCACTCACCGATAGCGGCGGAAAAGCTAGCAGCGTGAGAACCGAAAAGAATGTCCGAAATTACTGGACCAGTTCAGCTTGCTCGCGAATGCGATGTGTCAGTCGACATCTCTATTGACTGACCCAACGCTTTCGCGAGCAAGCCCGCTCCCACATTTACCGTGCCCACTCTGGATCGGGTTTAAGCTTGGTAGCTGATCCGCCCATCCACCAGTGTGTACCGCACATTCGCCGGCAAGCTATGGCCAATGAACGGGCAATTCTCGCCCTTGGACAGCCAGTGTTCCCCGGCAATCGTGGAACTGGCCGTATCAAACAGCACCAGGTCCGCTGCCGACCCCACCGCCAAATTGCCCGCCGGCAGGCGCAGTGCCTCGGCAGGGCCCGCACTGAGGCGTGCCAGCAGCGTCGGCAGGTCCAGCAAGCCATCCTCCACCAACGTCATTGCCAGTGGCAACAACAGCTCGACACTGCTGATGCCCGGCTCTGTCGCGCCGAATGGCGCCAGCTTGGCGTCCCGCTCGTGGGGCTGGTGATGGCTGGAAATCGCCGAAACCACCCCGGACTTCACCGCAGCCCGCAAACCGTCACGGTCAGCGCGGGTACGCAGGGGCGGCTGCACGTGATACAGGCTGGAGAAGTCGATCAGCGCCTCATCCGTCAAAATCAGCTGATACAACGCCACATCCGCCGTCACCGGCAAGCCGCGGGCTTGTGCCTGAGCAATCAGGGCCACGCCGCGAGCGCTGGTCAGTTGGCTGAAGTGCGCGCGTACGCCGCTTTGCTCCACCAACAGCAGGTCCCGGGCCAGGGCCACGGTCTCGGCGGTTTCCGGGATGCCCGGCAGGCCAAGGAAGCTTGCCGTGGCGCCTTCGTGGGCCAGGCCACCTTCGGCCAGGTCGCGGTCCTGGGAGTGGAAAATCACGGTCAGGTCGAAGGTCGCAGCATATTCCAGCGCGCGGCACAGGGTGCGGGTGCTGCGAAAGCTCTCCAGACCGTTGCCGAAGGCCACGCAGCCGGCGTCGCGCAAGGCGATCAGCTCGGCCAACTGTTCGCCGTCCAGGCCTTTGCTCAGGGCGCCGATGGGGAACACTTTGCAGTTGCCGGCTTCGCGGGCGCGGTCGAGGATCAGCTCGGTCACGGCCGAGGTGTCCAGCACCGGCTTGGTGTGGGGCGGGCAGCACAGGCTGGTGACGCCGCCGGCTGCGGCGGCGCGGGTTTCGCTGGCGATGCTGCCTTTGCGGCTGTAACCCGGTTCGCGCAGGGCGACGTTCAGGTCCACCAGCCCGGGCGCGGCGATCAGGCCTTTGGCGTCGATGGTTTCACTGGCGCTGAAGCCTGCGGGGGCGGCGCCGATGGCAATGATCTTGCCGGCTTCCAGGTGCAGATCGGTGACTTGATCCAGGCCGCTGGCCGGATCGATGACTCGGGCGCCGAGAATGCTGAGCTTCACTGGGCCTTCTCCTGCTCGAATTGACGTTGTGCGGTTTGCCCGCTCATGGCCATGGACAACACGGCCATGCGGACGGCGATGCCGTAGGTCACCTGGTTGAGAATCACCGACTGCGCGCCGTCGGCCACTGCCGACTCAATCTCCACGCCACGGTTGATCGGCCCCGGGTGCATCACGATGGCATCCGGCTTGGCGCCGGCCAGGCGCGCGGTGGTCAGGCCGAACAGGCGATAGAACTCGCCTTCGCTCGGCAACAGGCCGCCGGCCATGCGCTCGCGCTGCAGGCGCAGCATGATCACCACGTCCACATCCTTCAGGCCTTCGGCCATGTCGGTGTAGACCTTCACGCCGTACTGCTCGATGCCGATTGGCAACAGGGTTTTTGGCGCGATCACGCGGATGTCCGGGCAACCCAGGGCTTTCAGGGCCAGCATGTTCGAGCGCGCTACCCGTGAGTGCAGGATGTCGCCAACGATGGCCACCGAGAGGTTTTCGAAGCTGCCTTTGTGCCGACGGATGGTCAGCATGTCGAGCATGCCCTGGGTCGGGTGGGCGTGACGGCCGTCGCCGCCGTTGATGATCGCCACGTTCGGGCACACGTGCTCGGCGATGAAGTGCGCAGCACCGGAGTCGCCGTGGCGCACCACGAACATGTCGGCGGCCATGGCTTCCAGGTTGCGCAGGGTGTCGAGCAGGGTTTCGCCCTTGCTCGCCGACGAGGTGGACACGTTCAGCGTGATCACGTCAGCCGACAGGCGCTGGGCCGCCAGCTCAAAGGTGGTGCGGGTGCGGGTCGAGTTCTCGAAGAACACGTTGCAGATGGTCTTGCCGCGTAACAGCGGGACTTTTTTCACCGCCCGGCCGCCGACTTCGAGGAACGAGTCGGCCGTGTCGAGGATTTCGGTGAGCAGTTCGCGGGGCAAGCCGTCGAGGGACAGGAAGTGTTGCAGCTGGCCCTGAGCGTTGAGCTGCAGCGGGCGCTTGGCATCTAGAGGCGTCATCGCGGGGACTCTTTACAAGGCGGTTTAAAGGGCAAGGTCTTGCAGTTCGAGTTCGAGCGGCGTGGGACCGGACAATTTTACCCGCTGGTGGGCTTCCAGGGACAGGGTGGCGCCGACCACGTCCGGGCTGATCGGCAATTCGCCGGCATCCAGGTCCAGCAGGCAGACCAGCGTCACGCTGGCCGGGCGGCCGTAGTCGAACAATTCGTTCATGGCGGCGCGGATGGTACGACCGCTCATCAGCACGTCATCGATCAGCACCAGGTGCTGGCCTTCGATCTCGAACGGCAGGGCCGAAGGACGCACTTGCGGGTGCAGGCCGTTCTGGCTGAAGTCGTCACGGTAGAAAGACACGTCCAGGGTGCCCAGGGGCGAGTCGCTGCCCAGTTCTTCCAATAGTGCCTGGGCCACCCACACGCCACCGGTGCGGATGCCGATAAAGCGCGGCTCGCTGATAGCGCGGTGTTCCAGGTGCGCCTTGAGGCGGATCGCCATCTGGCTGATCAGGTCGGCGGGATTGGGCAGGCTCATGGTGGCTCCTTCAAGGCCTTGCGCAGGCAAGGTCCGGGCTCAAACGTAAAAGACACTGTAGGAGCGAGCTTGCTCGCGAAGAACTCACAGGCACCGCGTGCATCACTGGACGCGCGCGTAATCGTTGACGTTTTTCGCGAGCAAGCTCGCTCCTACAAAAAGCAATGCGGCAATTCAGGATTCAAATAAAGCGGTGTTTTCATCCAGCCAGCCCTGCAACAGCAAGGCCGCTGCGATGGCATCCACCGGGTTGTCGCGGTAGCTGCCTTTCTGCCCGCCACGGTCGCGGCGCTCGCCCTTGGCTTCAAAGGTGGTCAGGCGTTCGTCGTGGGTATAGAAGGGCAGGTTGTAGCGGCCATTCAGGCGGCGGGCGAATTTTTCGGCTCGCAGGCACATCTCGCTCGGGGTGCCGTCCATGTTCAAGGGCAGGCCGACCACGACGGCGTCGGGCTTCCATTCCTTGATCAGGGCTTCGACCTGGTTCCAGTCCGGCACGCCGTTCTGGGCTTTCAAGGTGCACAGCTCGCGGGCCTGGCCGGTGATGACCTGGCCGACCGCTACGCCGATCTGCTTGGTGCCGTAGTCAAAGCCGAGGATCAGACGCAAGGCCATCAGGCGTGCCCCGCCTGGCTGGTCAACAGGCTGAGGTTGATCCGCAGCTTGGCGGCGGCGGCTTCAAGGCGCAGTTCGCTGGGGGTGTTGAACAGGATGTCGGCGTCAAACGGGCACGTCAGCCAGGCATTGCTCGCCAGCTCGGCCTCCAGTTGCCCGGCTTCCCAACCGGCGTAGCCCAGGGTGATCACGCTTTGATCAGGCCCGATGCCATCGGCGATGGCGAACAACACATCCTGGGAAGTGGAAAGCGACAGTCCTTCAAGGTCGACGGTCGCCTGGAATTTCGGCCCGGTAGGGTGCAGCACAAAACCCCGGTCAGTCTGCACTGGCCCGCCGATGTAGATCGGTACGTGCTGGCAGTTGGCGGGCGGGTCGATGTCCGGGCGCAGTTGCTCGAGGATATCGGCCAGGTTCAGGTCTTGCGGGCGGTTGACCACCAGCCCCATCGCACCATTGGCGGTGTGCTCGACGATGTAGGTCAAGGTCTGCGCAAAGTTCGGGTCGGCCATATGGGGCATGGCGATCAGGAATTGGTGCTTGAGGTAGGTCGGGCTGACATTTTTCATGTCCGCTAGTGTGGCGTTGGAGGGGCGAACTGACAAGCTGAGGATGCGCAGGAATTGGTTTGGCGTGTTGATTCTTTGTAGGAGCGAGCTTGCTCGCGAAAAACCGGAGAGCGCCGGGTTAAACCAGAAAGCCCGCGTTATCGTTAACGACCTTCGCGAGCAAGCTCGCTCCTACAGAGAGCAGGGGCGGTTAGTTACTGGACAGTCGATCACCTTTGGCAAAGCGCCAGGTGCGTATGATTTCCAGGCGGTCGATGTCGTTCAAGTCCCCGGTAAACGGCGCAAAAGGCGCTGCCAGGCGCACGATGCGTTGCGCCGCCTGGTCCAGCAGCGGTTGGCCGGAGGACTCCAGCACCTGCACTTCGTACAAGGTGCCGTCGCGGTTGATCGACACCAGCAGTCGCAAATTGCCGTAGATCTGCTGGCGGCGGGCTTCGTCCGGGTAGTTCAGGTTACCGATGCGCTCGACCTTCTTGCGCCACTCATCCTTATACCAGGCGCCTTTGTCGCGCATGGTGGAGGCGGCGTTGAGGCGGTAGATCCGCGGGCGCTTGGCGTACAGCTGTTGTTCATGGGCCAGCTCGGCTTCCAGGCTGGAGATTTCACTGGAGAGTTGCGAGCTGTCAAACGTCGGGGCCGGCGGGGCAGGCGTGGGTTCAGTCTTGGTCTTTTCCCGTTGGGTGGGCGCTTTTTGCGGTTTGGGCGCCACGGTGGTCACGGCGGCCTTGGGTGCAGCCTGTTTCACCTCCGGCTTGGGCGCTGGCGGTGGCGTGACCTTATTGACCTTATTGTCCTGGAACGGTGCCACTTCGGTGGTCTTGGGCACGGCCTTCTTGTCGAGGGTGCCGCTGCCTTGCTGGTTGTCCTGGGCGAGAAAATCAGCCTTCTCGGGCTTCTTTTCGCTTTTGAAGGTGGCGAGGGTGATTTCCAGGGTCTTGGTGATCTGCTTGGGTTCGGCAAAGGTGAAGCCCAGGCCGAGGATCAACGCCAGGTGAATCAACGCCGCGAGAAACAGGGTAAATCCGAGCCGATCAGCCGGGCGCACGCCGCTGTGGGAGAGTTCGGGGGGCAGATCGGACGGGAGCGTCATGACAAGAAAACCAACATCGCGCGTTTCACAGGTGGCGCATGATAACGCAATGTTGGTTTGTGTCCGGCTGTTCTATGTCACTTGGCTTGTAGCTTGGAGGCAATCGCGGCCATCAGCATTTCGCCGATGTTCGTGCCAAATGCATTGTCGATCTCGCGAATACAGGTCGGACTGGTGACGTTGATCTCGGTGAGGTTTTCGCCGATTACGTCTAGTCCTACAAACAGCAGGCCCTTTTCACGCAGGGTTGGGCCGACTTGGGCGGCAATCCAGCGGTCCTTGTCCGTCAGCGGGCGGGCTTCACCCCGGCCACCGGCTGCCAGGTTGCCACGGGTCTCGCCGGCCGCCGGAATACGCGCCAGGCAATAAGGCACCGGCTCGCCATCGATCATCAGGATGCGCTTGTCGCCGTCCTTGATTGCCGGAATGTAGGCTTGGCCCATGATCTGCTGGGTGCCCAGTGCGGTCAGGGTTTCCAGGATCACCGACAGGTTCGGGTCGCCCGCGCGATGGCGGAAGATCGAAGTGCCGCCCATGCCGTCCAGCGGCTTGAGGATCACATCACCGTGCTTGGCGGCGAATTCACGCAGCACGTCGGCGCGGCGGCTGACCACGGTGGGCGGCGTGCATTGTGGGAACAGGGTGGCGAACAGCTTTTCATTGCAGTCGCGCAGGCTCTGGGGCTTGTTGACGATCAGCACGCCCGCGCGCTCGGCCTGCTCCAGCAGGTAGGTGGAGTAGACGAACTCCATGTCGAACGGCGGATCCTTGCGCATCAGGATTACGTCGAGGTCGCTCAGGGGGCTGTCGATTTCGTCTTGCAGTTCGAACCACTTCTCAGGGTTGGCAAACACCTGCAGCGGGCGCATCCGCGCCCGCGCTTCACCGTCGCCCTGGTAAAGGTCCGGCTGCTCCATATAGAACAGGCTCCAGCCGCGGGCCTGGGCGGCCAGCAGCATGGCCAGCGAGCTATCCTTTTTATAGGAGATGCTGGCGATAGGGTCCATGACAATGCCGACGCGAACGCTCATGGGGGATTTCCTCTAGCAAATAAGGGCGCATAAAAGTGGCGTCAGAGTGGCGCTGCGGCTGTTGTGGGTCAAGGAAAAACCACCGCGCGGGTCGGCCGATAGATTGCGTTCTGAGACTGTGCTAAAAAGGCTGCCATGGCACATCAGCCCTTGAATTCCGAGGCTTTTGACGCTCGTCCTGTGCAACATCAGGCAGTACACACCGAAAACCTATTCGCTGTGGCGATGGTAGAGCAGATATGGAACAGCATTCCAACGCCTTGAAAGTGATGGTGATCGACGATTCGAAAACGATTCGCCGCACGGCCGAAACACTGTTGAAGAACGTAGGGTGCGACGTCATCACGGCCATCGACGGTTTCGATGCCCTGGCCAAGATTGTTGACCATCACCCGCACATTATCTTTGTCGACATCATGATGCCGCGCCTGGATGGCTATCAGACCTGCGCGCTGGTGAAGAACAACCCGGCGTTCAAGTCGATCCCGGTGATCATGTTGTCTTCCAAGGATGGTCTGTTCGACAAGGCCAAGGGGCGCATCGTCGGTTCTGATCAGTTTTTGACCAAACCTTTCAGCAAGGAAGAACTGCTGAGCGCGATCAAGGCCTATGTACCGGGCTTCGCCGCAGTAGAACAAGCACACTGACGAGGGCCCCACGAGGGCTTGCGTCTACTAGATAAGTGGGGAAAACCATGGCACGTGTTCTGATCGTCGACGATTCGCCGACTGAAATGTACAAACTGACTGAAATGCTCGAAAAGCATGGTCATGAAGTCCTCAAGGCCCAGAACGGCGGCGACGGCGTCGCGCTGGCGCGCCAGGAAAAGCCTGACGCGGTATTGATGGACATCGTCATGCCCGGCCTCAATGGCTTCCAGGCCACCCGGCAGTTGACCAAAGACCCTGAAACCGGGCACATCCCGGTGATCATCATCACCACCAAGGATCAGGAAACCGACAAGATCTGGGGCGAGCGCCAGGGCGCCAAGGATTACCTGACCAAGCCTGTGGACGAAGAAACCCTGATCGCCACCCTGAACAAGGTGCTGGCCGGCTGACGGCACGTTCCCATGACCGAGTCGCAAACCGCCTTCGAGCTGCTGCTGGACATCGACCGCCGCTGCCGCTTGCTGGCTGCCGACCTGCCGTCCCAGGAAACCCGGCTGCACAGCTGGAGCGGGATCGGGTTTCGCCTGGGCGAACACTGGTACGTGGCACCCATGGGCGAGGTCGCAGAAGTGCTGCACGAACCGCGCTGCACCTTGATGCCCGGGGTCAAAACGTGGGTCAAGGGCGTGGCCAACCTGCGCGGGCGCTTGCTGCCGGTGATGGATTTGGGCGGGTTCCTCGGCCTTGAGCTGTCGGTGGCGCGCAAACAGCGGCGGGTGCTGGTGGTGGAATATCAGGACGTGTTTGTCGGCCTGTTGGTGGACGAGGTGGTGGGCATGCAGCATTTCGCACAAGACGCATTGTCGACGAGCACTGCGGCCAGCGCGCCGTTTATCCAGGGCCAGTTCGACGGCGACCAGCTGTGGCAGGTCTTCAGCACTTTC
The DNA here is from genome assembly GCF_001952855.1 of Pseudomonas sp. ATCC PTA-122608. Lineage (GTDB taxonomy): Bacteria > Pseudomonadota > Gammaproteobacteria > Pseudomonadales > Pseudomonadaceae > Aquipseudomonas. The sequence goes on from NZ_LPNO01000053.1 coordinate 8,016, forward strand.
GCCCTGGCCCTGGCTCCAGGCTTCATGGATGTCGCCGCATGAGTACCGTCACTCCCGTCAAACCCCAGGAGGCTTCCCGCAGCCGCTCGCAGATCATCGTGCTGTTTATCGCGCTGATCGTGTTCATCATGCTGCTGTTCGCCAACTTCGCTTACCTCAACACCCAGTCCACCTACGACAAGCAGTACATCGGCCACGCCGGTGAGCTGCGGGTGCTGTCCCAACGCATCGCCAAGAACGCCACCGAGGCCGCCGCCGGCAAGGCGGCTGCGTTCAAACTGCTGGGGGATGCGCGCAACGATTTTGCCCAGCGCTGGGGTTACCTGAAAAAAGGCGACCCGGCCACCGGCCTGCCCGCGGCACCTACCGCCGTTCGCGCAGAAATGCGCGCGGTGCAGACCGACTGGGAAGCGCTGCTGAAAAACGCCGATGCGATTCTGGCCAGCGAACAGACGGTGTTGTCGCTGCATCAAGTGGCTGCCACCTTGGCGGAAACGGTGCCGCAGTTGCAGGTCGAATCGGAAAAGGTCGTCGATATCCTCCTGCAACGCGGCGCGCCGGCCAGCCAGGTGGCTTTGGCCCAGCGCCAGTCGTTGCTGGCTGAGCGCATCCTCGGTGCGGTGAACACCGTGCTGGCGGGCGACGAAACCGCGGTGCAGGCCGCCGATGCCTTTGGCCGCGATGCCAACCGTTTCGGCCAGGTGCTCAACGGCATGCTTCAGGGCAACCCTGGGCTGCGTATCTCTCAGGTAGAAGATCACGATGCGCGGGCGCGGCTGGCGGAAATCGCCGAGCTGTTCGAATTCGTCTCCGGCTCCGTGGACGAAATCCTCGAGACCTCGCCGCAACTGTTCCAGGTGCGCGCCTCTGCGAGCAATATTTTCAACCTGTCGCAAACCCTGCTGGACGAAGCCTCGCACCTGGCCACCGGTTTTGAAAACCTGGCCGACGGGCGCACCTTCGACACCATCGGCGGCTACGTGCTGGGCTTGCTGGCGCTGGCCTCGATCATCCTGATCGGCCTGGTGATGGTCCGCGAGACCAACCGCCAATTGCGGGAAACCGCCGAGAAAAACGAGCGCAACCAGAACGCGATCATGCGTCTGCTGGATGAGATTGAAGACCTGGCCGACGGCGACCTGACCGTCACCGCCTCGGTCACCGAAGACTTCACCGGCACCATCGCCGACTCCATCAACTATTCCGTGGACCAGCTGCGCGACCTGGTGGCGACCATCAACCTCACCGCGGGCCAGGTGGCTGGCGCAGTGCAGGACACCCAGGCCACCGCCATGCACCTGGCCCAAGCGTCGGAGCATCAGGCGCAGCAGATTGCCGAAGCCTCCACGGCGATCAACCAGATGGCCCAGTCCATCGACCAGGTGTCTGCCAACGCCGCCGAATCTTCGGCAGTGGCCGAGCGTTCGGTAGAGATCGCCAACAAGGGCAATGAGGTGGTGCACAACACCATCCACGGGATGGACAACATCCGCGAACAGATCCAGGACACCGCCAAGCGCATCAAGCGCCTGGGGGAATCGTCCCAGGAGATTGGCGACATCGTCAGCCTGATCGACGACATCGCCGAGCAGACCAACATCCTCGCCCTCAACGCGGCGATCCAGGCGAGCATGGCCGGTGACGCCGGGCGTGGTTTTGCGGTGGTGGCCGATGAAGTACAGCGCCTGGCCGAGCGTTCTTCGGCGGCAACGCGGCAGATCGAAACCCTGGTGCGGGCGATCCAGACGGACACCAACGAAGCGGTGATTTCCATGGAGCAGACCACCACCGAAGTGGTGCGCGGTGCGCGGCTGGCCCAGGACGCCGGCGTGGCGCTGGAAGAGATCGAAGGTGTGTCGAAAACCCTGGCGGCGTTGATCCAGAGTATTTCCAACGCGGCGCAGCAGCAGACGTCGTCGGCAGGGCAGATATCGTTGACGATGAACGTGATTCAGCAGATCACCACTCAAACTTCCTCTGGCTCCACGGCCACTGCCGAGAGCATCGGCAACCTGGCAAAAATGGCCAGTCAGCTGCGGCGGTCGGTGTCGGGGTTCACCTTGCCGCCAGCCCCGTAGGAGCGAGCTTGCTCGCGAAAAACCCGAGAGCGCCGCGTTCATTCAGAATGCCCGCGTCATCGTTAGCGCTCTTCGCGAGCAAGCTCGCTCCTACAGGGCGTTATGTTCAAGCAACACGGCAACTCATGAATTCAGACGGGAGCAGTTATGGTTGATCGGCACGACTACGTGGCCCTCGAATGGGTCAAGGGCGAAATTGCCGAAACCCTGAAACAGGCCCGTTCGGCGCTGGACGCCTATGTAGAAGAAGGCAGCAGCGAAGCCATCGGCCAATGCCTGGAATGCATCCATCAGGTCCATGGCAGTTTGCTGATGGTCGAGTTCTACGGCGCAGCCCTGTTCGCCGAAGAAATGGAGCAACTGGCCCTCGCCCTGCAAGGCGCGCGCGTCAGCCAGCGCGACGAAGGTATTCGCCTGCTGCAACAGGGCCTCGGCCAACTGCCGCTGTACCTCGACCGCGTACACAGCGCCCGACGCGACCTGCCCTTGGTGGTGTTGCCGCTGCTCAACGACCTGCGCAGCGTACGCGGCGAAAGCCTGCTCTCGGAAACCAGTCTGTTCAGCCCGCAACTGCTGATTATCCCGCCACTGCCCGAGGAGGCGCTGGCCCAGCGCACGCCGGAGGATTTCCCCGGGCTGCTGCGTCAGTGGCGGCAGATGCTGCAACAGGCGCTGGTCGGTTTGTTGCGCGAAGACCACGGCCCCAGCAACCTGGAAGACATGGCACGGGTTTTCGCCCGCCTCGAAGCCCTGTGCCATGGTGCGCCGCTGTTACCGTTGTGGCAGGTGACCTCGGCGCTGGTGGAAGGCATGCTCATTGGCGTGGTCGCCAACAGCCCGGCGTTGCGCAGTTTGCTCAAAGCCTGCGACAAGGAACTCAAGCGCCTGCTGATCCAGGGCATCAACGGCATCAACACCCCGGCCCCGGATGAGTTGCTCAAGAGCCTGTTGTTCTACGTCGCCAAAGTCACCCGACCGACTCCACGGATGCAAAGTTTGAAAGAACGTTATGGCCTCGATGAAGCCCTGCCCGACAGCGCCGTGGTGGACGCCGAACGCGCCCGCTTGGCCGGCCCGGACCGCGACGCGATGGGCTCGGTGCTCGGCGCGTTGTGTGAGGAGCTGGTGCGGGTCAAGGAACGCCTGGACCTGTTCGTACGCAGTGACCGCCAGCACGCCTCGGACCTTGAAGCCTTGCTGGCGCCCTTGCGCCAGATCGCCGATACCCTGGCGGTATTGGGTTTCGGCCAGCCGCGCAAAGTGATCATCGACCAATTGGCGGTGGTGCTCGGCCTGGCCCAAGGGCAGCGCGAGCCCAACGACGCGGTATTGATGGATGTCGCCGGTGCGTTGCTCTACGTCGAGGCGACGCTGGCCGGGATGGTCGGCACCGTCGAGCCGGAACGCCGCGAAGAAAGCCGCCTGCCCACCACCGACCTCACGCAGATCCACCACCTGGTGATCCGCGAATCCTGCCAGTGCCTGACCCAGGCCAAAGAGCTGGTGATCGACTGCATCGAAGCCCATTGGGACCGCCAGCGTCTGGAGTCACTGCCCGAGTTGCTGACCCAGGTGCGCGGTGCGCTGGCGATGATTCCGCTGCCGCGTGCGGCGAGCCTGATGCGTGGCTGCAATGACTACGTCAACGAGCAACTGATGGTCAGTGAGGCCGCGCCTTCCGAGGCGCAGCTCGAGCATTTTGCCGATGTGCTCACCAGTCTCGAGTACTATCTCGAACGCATGCTGCAGGACCACGACGCCCCGGGCGAACGGGTGCTGGAAGTCGCCGCCGAAGGCCTCGCTGCACTGGGCTATTTGCCGGCCGAGAAGCCGTGGCGCCAGGCGCTGCTCGCCCAGGATGACACGCCGGCGGAACAAACCCCGTTTCTCGCGGATGCGCTGGCCAGCCCCACCTCGCGCCTCAACCCGCCGGCCCTCCAGCGCCCTGGCAGCCTGCTGCCACCGCCTGCCGGCGAGGAGCCCATCGACGACGAACTGCGGGAAGTGTTCCTCGAAGAAACCGCCGAAGTCCTCGACGTGCTGCACCGCTACGTACCTACCGGCACCGCGAGCCTGGAAGACAAGGCCACCCTGAGCGAAATGCGCCGCGCCTTCCACACCTTGAAAGGCAGTGGTCGCATGGTCCGCGCGTTGGTGTTGGCGGAGCTGGCCTGGGCGGTGGAAAACCTGCTCAACCGCATACTGGAACGCAGCGTTGCGCCGTGCCCTGATGTGCAAGCGGTGCTGGATGACGTGCTGGAATTGCTGCCTGAGCTGATCACCGATTTCGCCGACGATGCCCAGCGCCAGCGCGACGACGTAGACGAACTGGCGGCGCGGGCTCACGCCCTGGCCAGCGGTGTCGAACCGTCGGCCACAGACCCGGCCACCCTGGACCCGCAGTTGCTGGAGATCTTCCGCAACGAAGCCCAGAGCCACCTCGACAGCCTCAACCATTTCCTGCAACAGGCCACCGAGCACCTGCCGCTGCAAGTCAGCGATGAACTGCAACGCGCACTGCACACCCTCAAGGGCAGCGCCTACATGGCCGGCGTGTTGCCCATCGCCGAACTGGCGCGACCGCTGGATCACCTGACCCGCGAATACAAGGCCCATCGCCTGCCGCTGGACCTGGATGAAATTGAATTGCTGCTGGAGGCCGAGGCGCTGTTCCAGCGCGGGGTGCGCCAGCTGGACAGCGATCCCCATGCGCCCATCACCGGTGCGGCAGGGTTGATCGAACGCACACAGAACTTGCTGAACAGCCAGCTTGAAGCCTTGCTGAATGCGCCCAACACCGGCCTGCGGATCAAGCGCGACCCGCAGTTGATTGCCAACTTCCTGGCCCAGGGCATGGATATCCTGCTGGACGCCGAAAGCTTGCTGCGCCGCTGGCAACAACATCCCGGCGAGCGGCAGGAACTGAGTGCACTGCTGGACGAGCTGACCACCCTCGGCGAAGGCGCGCACCTGGCCGACCTGCACTCGATGGATGAGTTGTGCGAAGCCTTGCTCGACCTCTACGGCGCGGTGGAAGAAAGCAGCCTGGCGGTCAGCGAGCGCTTCTTCCACGAGGCTGAACAGGCCCACGAAGCGCTGATCAACATGCTCGACCAACTGGCTGCCGGCCAGGAAATCAGCGCGGCTCCGGCACGGGTTCGAGCCCTGCGCGAGCTGTTGGATGAAGGCCTCGACCCGTCCGCCACCGGCTTGATCAAAACCGATGGCAGCCGTGCGCTGAGCATTTCCGAACTGGGCGCCGCCACGGCGAAGTTGGACCAAGGTTTTGCGGTAGACGATGAGATCGTCGAGATCTTCCTTGAAGAGGCGGTAGACATCCTCGACAGCGCCGGCCAGTCCCTGAAACGCTGGCTGTTGGACCCGGATAACGCAGCACCGCTGTCGTCGCTGCAACGGGATTTGCACACCCTCAAAGGTGGTGCACGCATGGCTGAAATCGGCGCGGTGGGCGACCTGGCCCTTGAGTTGGAAAACCTTTACGAAGGCTTGGTGGACCGTCGCTACAGCTATTCCAGCGAGTTGGCGAACGTGTTGATGGCCAGTCATGAGCGACTGGCACTGCTGCTTGAGCAACTGCAACACCAGCAGCCGCTGAGCGACTCCACCGACCTGATCAGCCACTTGCGTGAGTTGCGCCAAGGCACCGTACAAGCGGCGCCCGCAGCCGCCGCCGAAGTCGAGACACCAGGCAGTGATCCCGAGCTGCTGGATATCTTTCTCGAAGAAGCCGCCGACATCCTCGACAGCTCCGGCGCCGCGCTGTTGCGCTGGCAGGCCGAGCCAAAAAATCGCCAGGAAGTCGAGACACTGCTGCGCGACCTGCACACCCTCAAGGGCGGCGCCCGCATGGTCGAGATCGGCCCGATTGGCGATCTGGCCCATGAGCTGGAGTTTCTCTACGAGGGCTTGTCGGCAGGGTTGCTGGCGCCCTCGGCTGAACTCTTCGCGTTGCTGCAAGGCTGCCACGACCGCCTGGCGCAGATGATCGATGCAGTGGCGGCGGGAATGCCGGTGGGCTCGGTGGATCTGCTGATCGAGCGGATCAAAAGCCTGGTGCATCCGGCTGAAGTGACGGCCGCACCGGTGGCGTTGGCGGCCACCAAAACCGAAGCGGTGCCGGCCAGCGATCCGGCCGCCGACATGGTGAAGATCTCTGCCGACTTGCTGGATGACCTGGTCAACCTGGCCGGTGAAACCTCGATCTTTCGCGGGCGTATCGAGCAACAGGTCAACGACGCGAGCATCGCCCTGCACGAAGTGGAAACCACCATCGAGCGCATGCGCGACCAACTGCGCCGGCTCGACACCGAAACCCAGGGCCGCATTCTCAGCCGCCAACAAGCTGAGGCCGAACGCCTGGGCTACGAAGAATTCGACCCGCTGGAAATGGACCGCCATTCCCAACTGCAACAACTGTCCCGGGCCTTGTTCGAGTCAGCCTCCGACCTGCTCGACCTCAAGGAAACCCTCGAGCGTCGCAACCAGGATGCCCACAACCTTTTGCAGCAACAGGCGCGGATCAACACCGAGTTGCAAGAAGGCCTGATGCGCACGCGCATGGTGCCCTTCGAACGCATGCTGCCGCGCCTTAAACGCATCGTGCGGCAGGTGGCGGGCGAGTTGGGCAAGGATGTGGAATTTATCGTCGGTAACGCCGAAGGCGAGATGGACCGCAACGTGCTGGAACGCATGGTCGCGCCGCTGGAACACATGCTGCGCAACGCCGTCGACCATGGCCTGGAATCCCGCGATGCGCGGTTGCTGGCGGGCAAGCCTGAAAAAGGCCGGATCACCCTGGACCTGACCCACGAAGGCGGCGACATCGTTTTCGACATGCGCGACGACGGCGCCGGCGTGCCGCTTGAAGCGGTTCGGCGCAAGGCGATCAAGCGTGGTTTGCTCGATCCCAACCTGGAAATCAGCGACCGCGACGTGTTGCAGTTCATCCTGCAACCGGGGTTTTCCACCGCCGAAAAAATCACTCAGATTTCCGGGCGTGGCGTCGGCATGGACGTGGTGCATGAAGAAGTGCGCCAGCTGGGCGGTTCGATGGTTATCGATTCGACGCCGGGGGAGGGCGTGCACTTTCGCATTCGCCTGCCGTTCACCGTGTCGGTCAACCAGGCGTTGATGGTGCAGTGCGCGGACGATCAATACGCGATCCCGCTGAACACCATCGAAGGCCTGGTGCGGGTTATGCCCCATGAGCTGGAAGGGCACTATCAACTGAATCCGCCGCGTTACGAATACGCCGGCCAGCGCTACGAGCTGTTCTACCTTGGCGACCTGCTGCACACCGTTGGCCGCCCGAACCTGCTCGGCCAATACCAGCCGCTGCCGGTGTTGCTGGTGCAGTGCAACGAGCGGCGCGTGGCGGTGCAGGTAGATGCCATGGCCGGCACCCGGGAGATCGTGGTCAAGGGCCTGGGGCCGCAATTTGCCGGGGTGAAGGGCCTGTCGGGCGCAACCATCCTCGGCGATGGCCGCGTGGTACTGATCATCGACCTGCTGGCGCATATCCGCGCGCGGCCACCGGCCTTGCCGGCCCAGGCGGTCGAGGCGCCCTTGATCCTCAACGACCCCCTGAAAAAGCGCCCGTTGCTGGTGCTGGTGGTGGACGACTCGGTCACCGTGCGCAAAGTCACCAGCCGCCTGCTGGAACGCAACGGCATGAACGTGCTCACCGCCAAGGACGGCATCGACGCCATGGCCGTGCTGGAAGAACACACCCCGGACCTGATGCTGCTCGACATCGAAATGCCGCGCATGGACGGCTTCGAAGTGGCGATCCAGGTGCGCGACGACCCACGGCTGATGCGCATGCCCATCATCATGATCACCTCCCGCACCGGGCAAAAACACCGTGATCGTGCGATGGCGATTGGCGTCAACGACTACCTCGGCAAGCCTTATCAAGAGTCGGTGTTGCTGGAAAGCATCGCTTATTGGAGCAAGTCCCGTGCTTGATCACCGCGCTACGCAACTCACTGGCTTGCTGCTGCCATTGGCCGACCGCCACCTGTTATTGCCCAACGTCGCCGTGGCCGAGCTGATCGACTTCCAGCGCGGCGAACCGGCCAGCGACGCGCCGCCGTGGTACCTGCGGCAAGTCACATGGCGGGATCGGCAGTTGCCGTTGATCAGCTTTGAAGCGGCGTGTGGCGAGTCGGGCGTGGTGGGAGAGCGCGCACGGATTGTGGTGCTGAACGCCCTTGGAGGACGGCCGACGTTGAAGTTTATCGCGTTGGTGATCCAGGGAATTCCGCGTTCGTACAAGCTCGATAGCCAGCTGAGTTATGTGGACGTACCGCTGTGCCCGCTGGAACTGGCGGCGGTGCAGGTGGGGGAGCATGTGGCCAGGGTGCCGGATTTGATGGGGTTGGAGGCGTTGTTGGTGGAGGCGGGGTTGGCCTGATCTACACATTTTCTATAAGCAATAACATACGCTCAACTGCGCACGAAAGCCTGAAGCGGGCCGTAGTCATTTATGTCGGCGGCACGCAGTGCATGGATATATAACGTGCGTACTTCACTGGCTGCTATCAGGTTCGCGCTTCCCCAAGAGAACGGAGCGAGCCCGTGCTGCCTCAGGAGGCAGTCGGCCATAAGGCGTGAGTGTCGTCCGTTTCCATTGGGGAATGGGTGCAACGACACGAGTTGGTGGTGGAAGCGCACAGCCACCTCTTCGGCAGGGAACACGTCGTGCTCCAGCCAGTAGGTCGTGTTATCGAGTAACTGGCGCAGGTTGACTGAGATTTTTGTCCAGTCGCAGCCAATATTTTTGTCGGACTTGCGAAACGTCCCGGCCCAGATCCAGGTATCGCTGAACATTTTGATGTGAAGTTGACGGCAGAAGTGTTCGTCCAGGACGTCCAACTTTTTTTGCCGCCCAAGCCAGCGTATGGCCTTGATGATGTTTGCCGCTTCCCATTCATCAAGTTCACCTTGAGTACCGATGTGCTTTGGCTTCAGGCCTGCGGCTTCATCAAGGTCTAACGGTGTTTGCCCAGGTTTGAGTTCAAGTTCTATCGCCATAGTCGAGCCCACGATCCGGAGAGCAGTTCTTTGCGTCGATCGTCCACTTGGCTTTCGATGAACGTATCTGAAGGCCGCTGATCTTCAAGGCTCATTGTGTGGGTGACCCCCATAATCTCTTGTCTGGCCAGCCACTCGGCGCGGGCTTCAACCGTCTGGTGCAGTGGTTTTCGCGGCACCAGGGCGTAAACGAGCTCGCAGTCCAAACCCGCCGCCAGCTTGCGTAATTGCGCGAGTGTGATCCGATCTTCGGCTTCGGCCCGTTCCGACTGTTGCAAGGTTGCGAAGGCCACGCCAACCAAGGCTGCTTGAGCCCTTAACGATCGACCCAGTGCTTCCCTGATGGAGCGCAGCCAGCCGCCCGGCGGCGTGGGCTTGCCCCGCAGTGCTTCAAAGGGTTCGAGTGCCCGCTCCACTTGGGTAAGGCGCAATTTAAAGAGATCGGAAGAGGCCATGAGATGCCACCTTTTTTAGCCTGGAAATATTCGTATCCAGCTTATTGTATGCCCTTAAGCATACGTTTTAATATTAATTGATAGGTTATGACCATACATAATTATCTACTATGTATGCTCAAATGCGATCAATAATAGAAATCTAGTATGGCTATAGGCAATCGGTATGGATGAGTTCCTGTGATCCTTGTATTGAGCGAGGTAAGCCCGCTCACTACAACTCCGCTTGGTCGTTGGCGCTTTGCATTCGGCCGCTTTCAGCGGCTATACGATTTGGAAATGAAGGCTAGATGGGACGATTCCGAGCAACAACCCGAAAAGTTCGTAGGAACAATCGGCGCGTGTTTGCCTTCGGATTTTTCCTGCAACCTCTCGCGCTGTGCATGAACTTGTTGTGCTCTGTGATCGCGCCTAGTCTTCGTCCGTCATCGCAAAAAACGGTGACACGGACGTGCAAGTCCGGTTACATATCGGCGCACTAACGCCCATAGCCATTCAACGGGCGTTTTTTATGCCTGCTGTATTTCTTATGGCGGCCGTGCGTGGGAGATCCCTTGGGGTCTGCCGGGGTCCGATATGCCCGGTCTTGCACACCTGCGCACAGCTGCCACCATAATTCGCGTGCAAGCGGACGGTGTCAGCTTCCCTAATACATATCGGAGCTGCACATCATGTTCAAACCTACCCCCAATCCGCCGCACAACACCGAAATCGAACACCGCAAACTCCAGGCCGCCGCCGAGCGTGCAATGGATCATTACTTTCCGACTTCCGCTTCATCTTCACTCTTTACCGTCACTCCCTCTCAATCCACCGAAGCCCTGCTGGCCAACGCTTCTGAAACCTTTGCCTCACTCAACGCCCTGACTTCCAACCTGGCCTTCGAATTGGAAGGCTCCCAGCGCGGCGTGGTGCTGGCCATTCAGCAGATGAGTGAGCTGGGGCAGTTGCTGGTTGATCAGGCTCTGGAGCAGGTGAGCCCAGCGGCTATGTGACGAAGTGAGATCAGTCCCAAAAAGGGACTGATCGTTCCCATTTTGGGACTTCTGCACGCGTTCTCACGAACAGCGGTGAGCAAATGCGGGAGCGGGCTTGCTCGCGAATACGGTGCGTCAGTACCCGATTTATCAACTGACCCACCGTATTCGCGAGCAAGCCCGCTCCCACATTTGAACGGCGCTTAGCTCGAGCCTCAGCGTTTGCTGGCGAACCATTACTCCAGTCGTAACGATCCACCGCGCAGCTTGATTGATGCCCTCCCAATACCCTCCTAAGGTACAGCCCACGACAGCAAATCCCGTGGAGCGACCATGACAACAACAACTTCCCCCGACTCGCGCTGGACGCGGCGGCGCGATGAGAAGCAGCGCCGGCTCGCACTGGTGCGATCCTTCGCCGATGGCGCCGTGCTCCCCAGCGAACGCATCGTCGAAGCCCTGGAAGCCCTGATCCTCCCTGGCGACCGTGTGGTGCTGGAAGGCAACAACCAGAAGCAGGCCGATTTTCTCTCCCGCTCCCTGGCAAAGACCGACCCCGCCAAGCTCCACGACCTGCACATGATCATGCCCAGTGTCGGCCGCTCCGAGCACCTGGACCTGTTTGAAAAGGGCATCGCCCGCAAGCTGGATTTCTCCTTCGCCGGCACCCAATCCCTGCGCATCAGCCAGTTGCTGGAAGACGGCCTGCTGGAGATCGGCGCGATCCACACCTACATCGAACTCTACGCGCGGCTGGTGGTGGACCTGATTCCCAACGTCGTGCTCTCCGCCGGTTTCATGGCCGACCGCGCCGGCAATATCTACACCGGCCCCAGCACCGAAGACACACCCGCGCTGATCGAGCCGGCCGCCTTCAGCGATGGCATCGTCATCGTCCAGGTCAACCAACTGGTGGATGACGTCACCGACCTGCCGCGCGTTGATATTCCGGCAAGCTGGGTCGATTTCGTGGTGGTCGCCGACAAGCCTTTCTACATCGAACCGCTGTTCACCCGCGACCCACGGCACATCAAGCCCGTGCATGTGTTGATGGCGATGATGGCGATCCGTGGCATTTACGAGAAACACAACGTTCAGTCCCTGAACCACGGTATCGGTTTCAACACCGCGGCCATCGAATTGATCCTGCCAACCTACGGTGAATCCCTGGGCCTGAAGGGCAAGATCTGCCGCAACTGGACTCTCAACCCTCACCCGACTTTGATCCCGGCTATCGAAAGCGGCTGGGTGGAAAGCGTGCATTGCTTCGGCACCGAACTGGGTATGGAGAACTACATCGCCGCCCGGCCGGATGTGTTCTTCACCGGCCGCGACGGCTCGCTGCGTTCCAACCGGATGTTCTGCCAACTGGCCGGCCAATACGCGGTGGATCTGTTTATCGGCGCCACCTTGCAGGTCGATGGGGACGGCCACTCCTCCACCGTCACCCGTGGCCGCCTTGCTGGTTTTGGTGGTGCGCCGAACATGGGCCATGACCCACGCGGTCGCCGCCACGGCACACCCGCCTGGCTCGACATGCGCCATGACGACGCCCCGGAAGCCTTGCTCGAACGTGGCAAAAAACTCGTGGTGCAAATGGTCGAGACCTTCCAGGAAGGCGGCAAACCGACCTTCGTCGAAACCCTCGATGCGGTGGAAGTGGCGCGCAAAAGCGGCATGCCCCTGGCGCCGATCATGATCTACGGCGACGACGTCACTCACCTGCTCACCGAAGAAGGCATCGCCTACCTGTACAAGGCCCGCTCCCTGGAAGAGCGCCAGGCGATGATCGCTGCCGTGGCCGGCGTGACCGCCATCGGCATGCGCCACAACCCCAAGGACACCGCGCGCATGCGCCGCGAAGGCCTGATCGCGCTGCCCGAAGACCTCGGCATCCGCCGCACCGATGCCACCCGCGAGTTGCTGGCCGCCAAGAGCGTGGCCGATCTGGTGGAGTGGTCCGGTGGCTTGTACAACCCGCCCGCCAAGTTCAGGAGCTGGTAAATGCACGCACTCAAACTGCACGACCTGACACTGGCCGAACGCCTGGCCGACATGGCCGTCGACGCCTTGATTGATGAAGCCGACCTGTCGCCGAAACCGGCCTTGGTGGACCGTCGCGGCAACGGCGCCCATACCGATTTGCACCTCGGCTTGATGCACGCCTCGGCGCTGTCGTTGTGGCCGGCGTTCAAGGAAATGGCCGAGGCCGCTATCGAATTTGGCGAAGTGGGTTTGCCCTTGCGCGAAGCCCTCGGGCGCATCGGTCGCGAAGGCGAACAGGCGATGCTTGTCACTACCAGCGGCGTGAATACCCATCGCGGCGCGATCTGGGCGCTCGGCCTATTAGTCGTCGCCGCCGCACTGCAGCCCGAATCCTGCACGGCCAACGCAGTGACGTTGCGCGCTGCCCGCCTGGCCTTGCTCAACGACCGCTATGCACCTCAACCGCTGAGCCACGGTGCTCAGGTCGCACAACGCTACGGCGCTCGCGGTGCCCGTGAAGAAGCGCAACTGGGCTTCCCATCCGTACTGCAACGCGGCCTGCCACAGCTGAAAAAAAGCCGCCTGCAACAACACGGCGAACAGAACGCTCGCCTCGATGCCTTGCTGGCGATCATGACGGACCTGGCCGACACCTGCGTGCTCTACCGCGCCGGCCCTGAAGGCTTGCAGGCCATGCAACAAGGCGCCCAAGCGGTGCTGGACGCCGGCGGCAGTGCGAGCCTCGCCGGCCGCCGCCAACTGCACGAGCTGGACCAGCAACTGCTGGCGCTGAATGCCTCCCCCGGTGGCGCCGCCGACCTGTTGGCCGCCTGCCTGTTTATCGACCGCCTCGACGGAGCGCTGTGATGGAAACCTTATCCTTTGAATTCCCCGCCGGTCAGCCTGCCAAAGGCCGCGCGCTGGTGGGTTGCGTCGGCTCGGGCGACCTGGAAGTGCTGCTGGAACCGGGCACCGCCGGCACCCTGACGATCCAGGTACAGACTTCGGTCAATGGTGCCCAGCTACGTTGGCAGCACCTGTTTGAACGGATCTTCCAGGAGCAGACGCCCCCCGCACTGAACATCGATATCCACGACTTTGGCGCCACACCCGGCGTGGTGCGTTTGCGCCTGGAACAGGGCTTCGAGGAGATCGGTCATGACTGACTTGCTCAACAAACACAGCTTCGTCGAACTCGGCGCCCGGCAGCGGGCCAAGGCCTTGCTCGATGCGGGCAGCTATCGCGAACTGATCGATCCGTTCCAGCGCGTCATGTCGCCATGGCTGAGTCGCCAGGGCGTGGTGCCTCAGGCAGATGACGGCGTGGTGATTGCCAAGGGCAGCATCGCCGGCTTGCCGGTGGTCATCGCCGCTATTGAAGGCAATTTCCAGGGCGGCAGCCTCGGTGAAGTCGGTGGCGCGAAGATGGCCGGCGCACTGGAACTGGCCGCTGAAGACAACCGCAACGGCATCCCGACTCGCGCCGTCCTGCTGCTGGAAACCGGCGGCGTGCGCTTGCAGGAAGCCAACCTGGGCCTGGCCGCGATTGCCGATATCCACGCGGCGATTGTCGACCTGCGCCAGTACCAGCCGGTAATCGGCGTGGTGGCGGGCAGCGTCGGTTGCTTTGGCGGTATGTCTATCGCGGCAGGCCTGTGCAGTTATCTGCTGGTGACCCGCGAGGCGCGCCTTGGCCTCAACGGCCCGCAGGTGATCGAGCAGGAAGCCGGGCTTGAGGAATACGACTCCCGCGACCGGCCCTTCATCTGGAGCCTGACGGGCGGTGAGCAACGCTTTAACAGCGGCTTGGCCGACCGGTATGTGGCCGACGACGTGGCGCAGATTCAGCAGCAAATCACCGAACTGCTGCAACAAGGCTTGCCGGAAAAACAGCGTAGCCGCCAGGTCGAACACTATCTGGAACGCCTGGCTGCACTGAACGCCGAACCGCAAATCGACCCGGCGACGGTTCGCGATCTGTATCAGGGAGAACGCTCATGAGAGGCTTGCAGTGGTTCAACGCATTGAGCGGCGATGCAACGCCGGTAAGCGGTTTGCCGAACTCGCTGAAAGTCGCCGACGGTGTGCTCGGTGATCAGCCGGTGCGCTTTATCGCGGTGGTCACCGATGCACAAAACCGCTTTCCCCGCGCTCGCAACGGTGAGGTCGGTTTGCTGGAAGGCTGGGGCTTGGCCAAGGCGGTTGATGAAGCGATCGACACCGGCGACAAGCGTCCGCTGATTGCCATCGTCGATGTGCCGAGCCAGGCTTATGGTCGTCGCGAAGAGGCCCTGGGCATCCATCAAGCCCTGGCCGCCGCTGCCGACAGCTACGCTCGCGCCCGGTTGGCCGGTCACCCGGTGATCGCGCTGCTGGTGGGCAAGGCGATGTCCGGCGCCTTCCTCGCCCATGGTTACCAGGCCAACCGCCTGATTGCCCTGCGCGATCCTGGCGTGATGGTGCATGCCATGGGCAAAGCCTCGGCGGCGCGGGTCACCCTGCGCAGTGTCGAAGAGCTGGAAGCCCTGGCCGCCAGCGTGCCGCCGATGGCCTATGACATCGACAGCTATGCGAGCCTTGGCTTGCTCTGGGAGACCTTGTCGGTCAGCCAAATTGAGCAACCCACTGCCGAAGATATTGCGCGGGTCAGCGATTGCCTGCTGCATGCGATTAAGGACGTGCGAGCGAGCGGCTGTGACCTGAGCGGTCGCCTGGGCGCCACCAATCGTGCGGCCTCCAGCCATGTGCGCCAACTGCTGCGGGAGCAATGGTGAACGCCCACGACTTGCTCTGGGGCATGACCCCGGTGCATGCCCCCGCTGATGCGCCGGCCTGGGTGCTGGATGCATTGGTCGCTGGGCATCCGGTGGTGGTGCGGCGTGCCATCGCGCCGCTGGGCTATGTGCCGGTGGGTGTGCGTGGCCGCTTGCGCGAGCAACGTTTTGCCGCCGTGATGCCGATCGCGGCCGTGCGGCGATGCGTGGTGCCGGAAGACTTGCGCGGTGTGATCTCTCCACGGGATTTACCGGCGTTGCAGGCACTCGCTCAGTTGCGACCGGTACTGGCGGGAGAGCGTTGGGGCGTCACCGGCAGTGCGGGTTTCGAGTTGGCCAGCGGCATCGAAGCGCTGCATGCCAAGAGCGATCTGGATTTGATTCTGCGCACGCCCGAGCGGCTTGATCGCGGCGATGCCGAGGACTTGCTGGCGATACTTGATACAGCGGTGTGCGCTGTAGACCTGCAACTGCAAACGCCGTTTGGTGCCGTCGCCTTGCGCGAATGGGCCGGTGGTTCACGTCGCGTGCTGCTGAAAAATGCCGGTGGCGCGCAGTTGGTGATCGACCCGTGGCAGGCGGTTGCATGAGCAGCCTCCTGGCCTTTCCGGGGCAGGGCGCCCAGCGTCCCGGCATGCTCCAGCAGCTGCCGCGCGCGGTGCTGGACGAAGCCAGTGCTGCCTTGAATGAAGACGTGCTGAAACTCGACTCTGCCGAAGCACTGGCCTCCACCCGCGCCGTGCAGCTATGCCTGTTGATTGCCGGCGTGGCCAGTGCGCGCTTGCTGGAACACAGCCCCGATTACGTAGCCGGCCTATCCATCGGCGCCTATCCGGCGGCCGTTATTGCCGGCTCCCTGGAGTTTGCCGATGCGCTGAAACTCGTCAGCCTGCGCGGCGAACTGATGCAACAAGCGTATCCCCACGGCTACGGCATGACTGCGCTTATCGGCCCGGACCTGTCGACTGTCGAAGCCTTACTCGCCCAGGTCAACAGCCCCCAGACCCCGGTGTACCTGGCCAATATCAATGCCGACAACCAGACGGTTATCGCGGGCAGCGACGAAGCAATGAAAGCAGTGGCCAACCTGGTCCGCGGCAACGGCGTCGCCAAACGCCTGGCTGTCAGCGTGCCGTCCCATTGCGTGCTGCTGGAAAAGTCCGCCGAAACACTGGCTCAAGCCTTCGCTGAAGTGACACTCAAACCGCCGAGCATCACTTACCTGAGCAGCACCCGCGCCCGGCCAATTCACAACACCGAACACATGCGCGACGACCTCGCCTTCAACATGTGCCGCATCGTCGACTGGCGCGGCACTGTGCAAAGCGCCTTTGAGCGTGGCGTGCGCCTGCATCTCGAACTGCCGCCCGGCGCCGTGCTCACGGGCCTCGCGCGCCGGGTGTTCGAGCAAGGCACCGTCATCGCCTTCGAAGGCGCCCGTCTGGACACCTTGCAGGCCTTGCTGCGAGAGGAGGGAAACCATCACCGATAGAGCTCCACCAAGGCTGATGCTGGTCGGTTAATAGATAGAGCGGGTCACCAATGACCTGTGGCGAGGGAGCTTGCTCCCGTTGGAGTGCGCAGCGCTCCGAGGATTTCAGGGCCGCTACGCAGCCTAACGGGAGCAAGCTCCCTCGCCACAGGTACGGTATTCATCTTTATCGGATCGGCATTGCCGCCCAAGGCTTTCGAAGCACAAAAACAACAATTTCGATGAAGCACTTTGAGGACAACCATCATGATTATTTACGGTGTGGCGTTGCTGGCGATCTGCATGTTGGCAGGCGTGATTCTGGGAGACATGCTCGGCGTGCTGCTGGGCGTGAAATCCAACGTGGGCGGGGTGGGCATCGCAATGATCCTGCTAATCTGCGCGCGGCTGTGGATGCACAAGCACGGTGGCATGACCAAGGAATGCGAGATGGGTGTCGGCTTCTGGGGCGCCATGTACATCCCGGTGGTAGTGGCGATGGCGGCCCAGCAAAACGTGGTGACCGCGCTGCACGGCGGCCCGGTGGCGGTGCTGGCGGCGATTGGTTCGGTGGTGGTGTGCGGTTGTGCGATTGCCTTGATCAGCCGTACTCACAAAGGCGAACCGCTGCCCGATGAAGAGCCGCTGATCGCGGTTGCACCTGTCGCGGGAGGTCGCTGATATGTGGGAACTCATCGAGAAAGGCCTGGCAAATAACGGCTTGATCACCGCCTTCGCATTTGTCGGCGTGGTGATGTGGATTTCGGTGGTGCTGTCCAAGCGCCTGACCTTCGGACGCATCCACGGCTCAGCCATCGCGATTGTGATCGGGCTGGTGCTGGCGTGGGTGGGCGGTACGTTGACCGGTGGGCAGAAAGGCCTAGCGGATGTGGCGCTGTTTTCCGGGATCGGGTTGATGGGCGGCGCCATGCTGCGGGACTTTGCCATCGTGGCCACGGCGTTTGAAGTGCAGGCTACCGAGGCGCGAAAGGCCGGGTGGATTGGTGCGATTGCCTTGCTGCTGGGTACGGTATTGCCGTTTATTGTGGGCGCGAGTATCGCCTGGGCGTTTGGTTATCGCGATGCGATCAGCATGACCACCATCGGTGCGGGCGCGGTGACTTACATCGTCGGGCCGGTGACCGGAGCGGCGTTGGGCGCAAGCTCGGATGTGGTGGCGCTGTCCATTGCAACCGGGTTGATCAAGGCGATCCTGGTGATGGTGGGTACGCCCATGGCGGCACGCTGGATGGGCCTGGATAACCCGCGCTCGGCCATGGTGTTTGGTGGCCTGGCCGGCACGGTGAGTGGTGTGACGGCGGGCCTGGCGGCGACGGACCGGCGGCTGGTGCCGTATGGCGCGTTGACCGCCACCTTTCACACCGGGCTTGGGTGCTTGCTGGGGCCTTCGTTGCTCTACTTCATCGTGCGAGGAATCGTCGGCTAACCCGAGATTTGTCGACCGCTTTTGTGGCGAGGGAGCTTGCTCCCGCTGGAGCGCGAAGCGGTCCCATTGCATCCTTCCAGAAACAACGCGGGCGCTGATTTTACGACTGCTGCGCAGCCGAGCGGGAGCAAGCTCCCTCGCCACAGGGGATCATTGTCAGGTTTGGCGATTCGCATACATCCGGCACTCTGCCAACAGCGCGAGCAAATTCGGGTCGCGCTCCTTGGCTTTCAGAAACACCACGCCAATGTGCTGCTGCAAACGGTAGCGCGGTTGCAGGGGAATCAGCTTGACCCGGTTCTCATACACCGCCGCAATCCGCCCCGGCAGCAGTGCATAACCCACGCCCGAGCTGACCATGCTCAGCAGGGTGAAGATGTCGTTGACCTGCATCGCCACCTTCGGCTCGAACCCTGCCTGCTTGAATACGCGGTTGCCATCCTGATGGGTGGCGAAGCCTTGGGTGAGGGTGATGAAGGTGGCGTCGCGCACGTCCGCCAGGTCGATTTCCTGTTCGCGGTCGAAGGGTGAATCGGCCGGGGTGGCGAGGAAGATGTCGTCGGAGAACAGTGCGATTTGCTCGCAGTCGGGATCGTTGGCCTGCTCGTCGAGGGAGATCAGGATCGCGTCGACTTCCATGTTCTTCAGCTTGTAGAGCAAGTCGAAATTGGAGCCGAGGATCAGGTCGATGTTCAGCTCGCTGCGGCGAATCTTCAGCCCCATGATCAACTGTGGCACGGTCTTCACCGTCAGCGAATACAGCGAGCCCAGCTTGAAACGCTCGGCGGAAAACCCGGCGGCTTCGCGGGTCAGCCGCACACTGTCCACCACGTCCTGCACCAGCTTCTGCGCGCGCTCTTCCAGCACATAGGCGCTTTCCAGCGGCGTGAGGTTGCGCCCTTCGTGCTTGAACAGCGGGCAGCGCAGGGCGTTTTCCAGGGAGTGGATCGCCCGGTGCACGCTCACGTTGCTGGTTTGCAGTTCAGCCGCCGCCCGCGCCAGGTTGCCGGTGCGCATGAACGCCAGAAAGATTTCCAGCTTCTTGAGGGTGAATTCTTCGTCGATCAGCATGACAGTGACCCTTGTTCGAATGCCGTCGATTGTGCCCCTAAAACCAGCCCGCTCCCAGCCATGCACTGCACAGGCCCAGCAGCACGCCGAGGATGATCAGCCAGATCGCGTTGAGCCTTGTGTAATACACCACGGCGGCGCTGGCCAGGGTCAGCACCAGGCTGGTGGCATTGTTTTCCAGGCTGTTCATCAGGATGTAGCTGGCGGCCAGGATCAGCCCGATGGAGATCGGCAACAGGCTGCGCTTGACCCGCTGCACCCACGGCGTCTCGGTGTGTTTCTCCAGCCAGCCGGCGCCGAAGTAGGTGAGCACCGAGCAGGGCAGCAGCTTGGCGGTCAGCGCCACCAGCGCGCCCGGTAACCCGGCGGCTTGCTGGCCGATAAACACCAGGAACATGCCGTTGGGGCCAGGCAGGGCCTGGGACAGGGCGAAGAAGGCGACGAACTGCGCGTCGGTGATCCAGTTCATGTCGGTGACGGTGTACCGGTGGATATCACTCAGGGCTACGGTGTTGCCGCCAATCGCCATCAGCGACCACAGTGCGCATTGGATCATCAGGTGAAACAGCACGCTCTGCATCAGCCGGCCACCTTTTGCGAACCGATGAAACTCAAGGCCAAGGAGCTTGGGATGCAGATCAGCAAGACCATCCACAACGGCAACACCAGTACTGCCATCAACACGAAGGTCAAGATGAATGCGCTGTAATTCGCCAGGGTCCGCGGCATGGCCTTGAGCAGGCGCAGTGTGGTGCCGAGCATCAGGCCGGTGGCGATCGGCATGACCGCGCCGAAGACCTGCTGCACCACGTCATGGCTCCACCATTTGGCATAGGCGAAGCCGGCCAGCACGGTGA
Organism: Pseudomonas sp. ATCC PTA-122608; assembly: GCF_001952855.1. Lineage (GTDB taxonomy): Bacteria > Pseudomonadota > Gammaproteobacteria > Pseudomonadales > Pseudomonadaceae > Aquipseudomonas. The sequence continues at coordinate 28,188 of NZ_LPNO01000053.1, forward strand.
TCAGCGAGGGGAACAGATACAAGCCAACCACGGTCACAACCGCACCCGGCAAGCCGTGAAGGCGCCGGCCGTAGATGATGCCGACGTTGGCGATATTCGGCCCGGGGAAGAATTGGCCGGTGGTCAGCAGCTCGTTGAAACCTTGTTCGCTGACCCACTGCCTGCGGTCGACCATCATCTGCCGCGCCCAAGGCATCACGCCGCCGAAGCCAAACAGGCCGACCATGGCGAAGTTGTAAAACAACTGCCACAGACTGGGGCAGGGCCGGGCAGGTTCGAGGTCGGGCATGGGCGTTACCGTTGAGGGGCTTTGTGTGGGAGCGGGCTTGCTCGCGAAGGTCGTTAACGATGACGCGGGCATCCTGGATGAACGCGGCACCCTCAGGTTTTTCGCGAGCAAGCCCGCTCCCACAGGATGAAGCGAATCATCTATCGGCTCGTGTATTTGGGCAAATGAAGAAAGGTTGTTACCTGATATTGAGCAGGTGACGTCAGAATGGTCTGGGTGATAACCGTTATTCGAGGTGAGTGACACATGTATCACGGGGAACGATTCAACGCCTGGAGCCACTTGCTCGGGGCGGTTGCGGCTTTTGTTGGCGCGGTATGGATGTTGGTGGTGGCCGGTATGGACGGCAGCCCCTGGAAGATTGTCAGCGTGGCCATTTATGGTTTCACGTTGCTGGTGCTGTACAGCGCGTCGACCGTGTACCACAGCGTGCGCGGGCGTAAAAAAGAGATCATGCAGAAGGTGGATCACTTTTCGATCTACCTGCTGATCGCCGGCAGCTACACGCCGTTTTGCCTGGTGACGCTGCGCGGACCGTGGGGCTGGACGCTGTTCGGAATTGTGTGGGGGCTGGCGGTGATCGGCATCCTGCAGGAGATCAAGCCACGCTCCGAGGCGCGGCTCCTGTCGATCGTGATCTACGCCGTGATGGGCTGGATCGTGCTGGTGGCGGTCAAGCCGCTGATTGCCGCGCTGGGCCCCACGGGGTTTGCCTGGCTGGCGTCGGGCGGGGTGCTGTACACCGTGGGCATTATTTTCTTTGCCCTGGAGGACCGCTTGCGGCACTCCCACGGGATCTGGCATTTGTTCGTGATCGGCGGCAGCCTGCTGCATTTCGTGGCGATCATGGGGTACGTGTTATAGCCGGTCCAACTGCTCCTGGGCCCGGCTGCTGAATATCTCCAGCAGGCTCGCGAGCATATGCGGCGGCGGTTCGTCGGCGCGGGTCAGGGCGTACAAGGTGATCGGCAGCGGCGGCGCCAATGGGCGAATGCAGGTGGTTGCCGGTGATGCGCCGAGGGCGGTGAACGGATCGATCACCGCCAGCCCGGCGCCGGACTCGACCATGGCCCTGGCCAGGGAATAGGTCTGCACCGCAATGCTGACCCGCGGTGGCGGATCGACCGCTTCCAGGTAGCTGTCCAGCTTCGCCGACAAGGGGTCGGCGCTGGACAGGCCAATCAACGGCGCGCCCGCCAGCGCCATCAGCGGCAGCGGTTTGCCCCATTCGTTTTCCTTCCAGTAATCCTTTGGCGCCAGCGCTACCAATACGCCGTGGGCCAACGCCTGGGCGCTCAGCCCCGGGTGATCGGGTGGCTGCAGCGTCAGCGCTACGTCGACTTCACGCATCAACAGGTTTTGCACCAGCTCGCGGCTGTGGGCGCTGGACAGCTCGCAGGCGATGTCCGGGTAGCGTTGGGTCCATTCGCGAATGGCCGGTGGCAACAACGACAGGGCCAACGCTGGCGTGGCGCCGATACGCAAGCTCTGGCCCGGCTCGCGTCGCAGGTTCTGCGCCAGGCGCCGCACGCCTTGCAGGCTCTCGGTCACCTTGTCGACCTCCCGCTCCAGCGCCAACGCTTCCGGCGTCGGCTGCAACTTGCCGCGTATGCGCAGGAACAGCGGGAACCCCAACTGCAACTCGGCATGCTGCAGCACCTTGCTCACCGCCGGCTGCGAGACATGCAGCAGTTGGGCAGCGGCGCTGATGGAGCCGGTCTGGCGGATGGCCTGGAAGATTTCGATATGACGCAAGCGCATGGGCAGTCCATAACCTTTGTTTATGGGTGACCCATCTTTATTCATTGTCCCGCGGATGTCACCTGCCTCTAACCTTCGAGCCTGACATCGCACGGTTAAGGGACGCACATGGCTCAGCAGGTTTGCATCATCGGTGGTGGGGTTATCGGCCTGGCGAGTGCCTACGCGCTGGTGCGTGCCGGGATGCAAGTGACCGTGGTCGAAGCCCGGGAAACCTTGGGCAGCGAGACCAGTTTCGCCAACGGCGGGCAGCTGTCCTACCGCTATGTCGCACCGCTGGCCGACAAAGGCGTGCCGCTGCAAGCCATTGGCTGGATGCTGCGGGGTAACTCGCCGCTGAAGCTGCGCCCGCGTATGGACCCGGCGCAGTGGCGCTGGATGGCGTCGTTCCTGGGGGCTTGCCGTAGCTCGGTGAACCAGCGCAATGCGGCCCATCTGCTGCGCCTGGCGTCCCTGAGCCAGGACACCCTGCAACGCTGGCGTGAAGAGGACCAGTTGGGGGATTTCCACTGGCGGCGCAATGGCAAGCTGGTGACCTTCCGCAGCCTCGACAGCTATGAGCGCGCGCTGAATAAAGTGACGGACCCGTTGCAGCAGCAAGTGCTCTCGGCGGCGGACTGCGCACGGCTGGAGCCGACCTTGGACGGCGCCGGTTTTGCTGGCGGCATCTATACGCCCAATGAAGAAGTTGGCGACTGTCACGCGTTCTGCCAGCAACTGGCGGCACGTCTTGAGGCGTCGGGGCGCTGCACGTTCCTGCTGGGGCGCAAGGTGACGGGGATTCGTCACAGCGCAGGCGCCGTGCAGGCGATCGAAATGGGCCGTGAGCTGCTGCCCGTGCAGCAATTGGTGCTGGCCGCCGGACATCGCAGCCCCGAGCTGGCCTTGCCCGGCGTGTCGCTGCCGCTCTATCCCCTCAAGGGCTACAGCCTGAGCGTGCCGATTGGCGCGCAGCACCGGGCGCCGAATATCAGCATCACCGACTACGATCGCAAGATCGTCTACGCGCGCATCGGTGAGCAACTGCGGGTGGCGGCGATGGTGGATATCGTCGGCTTCGACACACGCCTTGAACCCAAACGCCTGGCGCTGATTAAACGTCAGGCGCTTGAGACGTTCCCGCTGGCCGGGGATTACCAGCATGCGGTCGAATGGGCCGGCATGCGCCCGGCCACGCCTACGGGTGTGCCGCTGATTGGTGCCAGCGCTTATAGCAACCTGTGGCTTAACCTCGGGCATGGCGCCCTCGGGTTTACCCTGGCTTGCGGCAGCGGCCAGGTGCTGGCCGAGTTGATTGGCCGGCACAGCACTTCCATTGATATGCAGGGCTTCGCGCCCCGTGCCGCTTGAGGATGTTTAGATGACCATCACCCGAATCAACAGCAACAGTCGCCTGTCTGGCGCCGTGGTGTTTCAGGACTTGGTGTTTTTGTCCGGCCAGGTGCCGGGGGAAGGCCGCGATGTGAAGACCCAGACCGAAGAAGTGTTGGTCAAGATCGATGCGCTGCTGGCCGAGGCCGGCAGCGACAAGGATCATCTGCTGAACGCGACCATCTACCTTAACAATATTCAGGACGGTTTTGCGCCGATGAATGAAGCCTGGTCCGCCTGGTTGTCGCCGGGTCAGGCACCGACGCGTACCACGTTGCAGGCGCAGTTGGCACGGCCCGATGTATTGGTGGAGATCAGCGTCATCGCTGCCCGCCGTCCATAACTAAAACAAAAACGGAGAATAACAATGCAAAAACTGTGGCGAGGGGGTTTATCCCCCGTTGGGCTGCGCAGCAGCCCCATACTCTTCCTGGCACTGATATTGAGCGCCCAGACCCAGGCAACCGAAGCCCCTCTGGAAGGCACACTGAGCAAGATCGCCAACGCCAAGAGCATCACCCTCGGCTACCGCGACGCCTCGGTGCCGTTTTCCTATGTGGGTGATCACAGCGGCAAGCCCATGGGCTATTCGGTGGAGCTGGCGAACAAGATCGTCGAGCGCATCCAGCAGAAAACCGGTGTGCCAAAACTCAACGTGAAGTACAACCTGGTGACCTCCCAGACCCGCATTGCCCTGGTGCAAAACGGCACCGTGGATCTTGAGTGCGGCTCCACCGGCGTGACCGCCGAGCGGCAGAAACAGGTGGCGTTTTCTTACGGGTTTATCTATGTGAAGGGCCAGTTGCTGACCGCCAACGACAGCGGCATCAAACGCTTCGCCGACCTGCGGGACAAGAACGTAGTGACCACCGCCGGCACCACCAATGAACGCTTCCTCAAGAGCTACAACGTCGATCACAAACTAAACATGTCGGTGATCAGCGCCAAGGACCATGGCGAGGCGTTCCAGATGCTGCAATCGGGCCGGGCAGCGGCGTTCTACATGGATGACGCGTTGCTCTACGGCGAGCGGGCCAAGGCCAAGGATCCGCACAAGTGGGTAGTAGTGGGGGAGGAGCAGTCGCGGGAAATCTACAGCTGCATGGTGCGCAAGGACGACCCGCAGTTTCTCGCGGTGGTCAACGAAACCCTGGCCGGCCTTTACAGCTCGGGGGAGATCAACGGGATTTACCAGCGCTGGTTTGAACAGCCGATTCCGCCCAAGGGCCTGAACCTGGAATTTCCGATGACCAGTGAGTTGAAGGCGATTATTGCCAAGCCGGTGAGTGATCCGGTGGAGTAGTGGAGTGGAAACCCGATCAAAATGTGGGAGCAGGCAAGCCAGCTCCCACATTTGATCGGGTTTGCAAAGCGGGTTTAGAAGTCGCCCCAGAGTTGTTGGGCCACCGCCAGCGCCACGACTGGCGCAGTTTCGGTGCGCAGCACCCTAGGGCCCAGGCGTGCAGAATGAAAACCTGCACCTTGGGCCGTTTCGACTTCCCCATCAGTCAAACCACCTTCCGGCCCGATCAGGAAGGCCAGGCTTCCAGGCTTGGCGTGGCTCACCAGCGGCTCGGCCACCGGGTGCAGCACCAGCTTCAAATCCGCTTCGGCCTGCTTCAGCCAATCCGCCAGCAACAGCGGTGGGTGAATCACCGGCACCCGCGAACGACCGCACTGCTCGCACGCGCTGATCGCCACCTGGCGCCAGTGCTGCAGGCGTTTGTCGGCGCGTTCGTCCTTGAGGCGCACTTCGCAGCGGTCGCTGAAGATCGGGGTGATCTCATTTACCCCCAGCTCGGTGGCTTTCTGGATCGCCCAGTCCATCCGCTCGCCACGGGACAGGCCCTGGCCGAGGTGAATCTGCAACGGTGATTCGATCTGCCCGGCGAAAGTCTCGGTGACCTGCACCACCACGCGTTTTTTGCCGACTTCCAGCAAGCTGGCGCGAAACTCCTGGCCGGAGCCGTCGAACAGTTGCACGGCGTCGCCTTCGCTCATGCGCAACACGCGGCTGATGTAATGCGCCTGGGCTTCCGGCAACTCGTGGTCGCCAAGGCTCAGTGGGGCGTCGACAAAAAAGCGGGACAGTCTCATTTCTGTTCTCTGGGGAGGTTCATGTAGGAGCGAGCTTGCTCGCGAAGAACGTAAGGGCGCCGCGTTTAACCAGGATACCCGCATTATCGTTGACGATTTTCGCGAGCAAGCTCGCTCCTACAGGTCAGGCAGCAGCGGCACCCGATTAATCAAGTGAACTCAATCAGCCCGGATCACGAAACCCCGGGTGGAAATCCTTGGGCACCGCCACGCTGACCTTGCTGTTGGTGGCGATATCAATCCCTTCGCTGGCCACTTCGGCCAGGAAGTCGATCTGCTCCGGGGTGATCACATAGGGCGGCAGGAAATACACCACGCTGCCCAATGGCCGCAGCAACGCGCCACGCTCCAGCGCATGCTCGAACACCTTGAGGCCACGGCGTTCCTGCCACGGGTAGGCGGTCTTGGTGGCCTTGTCCTGCACCATCTCGATGGCCAGCACCATGCCGGTCTGGCGTACTTCCGAGACGTGAGGGTGGTCCACCAGGTGCGCGGTGGCGGTGGCCATGCGCTGGGCCAGGGCCTTGTTGTTTTCGATGACGTTGTCTTCTTCGAAGATATCCAGGGTCGCCAGGGCCGCCGCACAGGCCAGCGGGTTGCCGGTGTAGCTGTGGGAATGCAGGAAGGCACGCAGGGTCGGGTAGTCGTCGTAGAAGGCGTCGTACACATCGTCGGTGGTGACCACCGCCGCCAACGGCAGGTAGCCGCCGGTCAGGGCCTTGGACAGGCACAGGAAGTCCGGGCGGATGCCGGCCTGTTCACAGGCGAACATCGTGCCGGTGCGGCCAAAGCCCACGGCGATTTCGTCGTGGATCAGGTGCACGCCATAGCGGTCGCAGGCTTCCCGCAGCAGCTTGAGGTACACCGGGTGGTACATGCGCATGCCGCCGGCGCCCTGAATCAACGGTTCGACGATCACGGCGGCCACGGTGTCGTGGTTGTCGGCGAGGGTCTGCTCCATGGCCAGGAACATGTTCCGGGAATGTTCTTCCCAGCTCATGCCCTCTGGGCGAAGGTAGCAGTCCGGGCTCGGCACCTTGATGGTGTCGAGCAGCAAGGCCTTGTAGGTTTCGGTGAACAGCGGCACATCACCCACCGACATCGCGGCGATGGTTTCGCCGTGATAGCTATTGGTCAGGGTGACAAAGCGCTTCTTGTTCGGCAGGCCGCGGTTGAGCCAATAGTGAAAGCTCATCTTCAGCGCGACTTCGATGCACGACGAGCCGTTGTCGGCGTAGAAGCAGCGGGTCAGGCCTTCGGGCGTCATCTTCACAAGGCGCTCGGACAGCTCGATCACCGGCTGGTGGCTGAAACCGGCGAGGATCACGTGTTCCAGCTGATCCACCTGGTCCTTGATGCGCTGGTTGATGCGCGGGTTGGCGTGGCCAAACACGTTGACCCACCAGGAACTGACGGCGTCGAGGTAGCGTTTGCCTTCGAAGTCTTCCAGCCAGACGCCTTCGCCACGCTTGATCGGGATCAACGGCAGTTGCTGGTGGTCTTTCATCTGGGTGCAGGGATGCCATAGCACCGCAAGGTCGCGTTGCATCCACTGGTTATTCAAACCCATCTTCATTCTCCTCGAAGCGGCTCGCGACGTGCGCGGGCGAAACAATCGCGCAAGCCTATGCAATGCGGACCTGTGTCACAACCCATTGCGAGGTGGAAGCGTAAATTGGTGGTAAACGCAGGACAGTCCGTCACGTTTCTTCTGGATAGTCCTTAATCTCTTGTTAACTTACTCTGCATACGCTCTTGATCGTATTTCTCGATATTTCAAAGCGAAATTTTCCGCTTTAAATCGATAGGTAAGTCGATAGTCTTGGCACAGTTCTTACGGGATTTGGAACATGCAGCTACGTAACTCATCGGCCCGCTACGGCTGGGTCAGCATTGTTTTGCACTGGGGCGTGGCCCTTGTGGTGTTCGGTCTGTTCGCGTTGGGCCTGTGGATGGTGGGTCTCGACTACTACAGCACCTGGCGTAAAGACGCCCCGGACCTGCACAAAAGCATCGGCATCACGCTGTTCGCCATCATGCTGGTGCGCATTGTCTGGCGTTTGCTCAGCCCGCCGCCGCCCCCGCTTGCCAGCTATAGCCGCATGACGCGTCTGGGGGCTGCGTTTGGCCACGCATTCCTGTATCTCGGGCTGTTTGCCGTGATGATTGCCGGTTACCTGATTTCCACCGCAGACGGTGTCGGGATCCCGGTATTTGGCCTGTTTGAGATTCCTGCACTGGTTTCCGGGCTACCGGACCAGGCAGACACCGCAGGCGTGGTGCATTTGTACCTGGCCTGGGTATTGGTGGTGTTCTCCGGCCTCCATGGTGTGGCTGCGTTGAAACACCATTTCATTGATCGTGATGTGACCCTGGTTCGTATGCTGGGGCGCAAAGCCTGATGTTCAACCTCGACTCACAAGGAATAGAAAGCATGTTGAAAAAGACTCTCGCCGCTCTGGCCATCGGTTCTGCCCTGCTGACTGCCGGTCAGGCGATGGCAGCTGACTACGTTGTCGACAAGGAAGGCCAGCACGCCTTCGTTGACTTCAAGATCAGCCACTTGGGCTACAGCTTCATCACCGGTACGTTCAAGGACCTGGACGGCAAGTTCAGCTTCGATGCTGCCAAGCCTGAAGACAGCAAGATTGAGTTCAACGTCCGCACCGCCAGCGTGTTCACCAACCACGCCGAACGTGACAAGCACATCGCCAGCAAAGACTTCCTGGATGTTGGCAAGTTTGCCGATGCCAAGTTCGTCTCCACCAGCGTCAAGACCACCGGCAAGAATGCTGACGGCAAAGTCACTGCAGACGTGACCGGCGACCTGACCTTCCACGGCGTGACCAAGCCAATCGTCGTCAAGGCCACCTTCCTGGGTGAAGGCAAGGATCCATGGGGCGGCTACCGTGCCGGCTTTGAAGGTACTACTTCCTTCAACCGCCAGGACTTCGGCAAGCAGATGGACCTGGGCCCAGCGTCCAACACCGTTGAGCTGTACGTGACGTTTGAAGGTGTGAAAGCGAAGTAATTTTCGCCCGCTAAACAAAACGCCGACCTTTGTGTCGGCGTTTTTTTTTGTGTCGTTTAAGAAGACTCCTACGCAATTTCAGCTCTTAGCCTGTTTTTTTACGCGACGGATATCTCTATTTCTACACGGTCCCCCCTGACTCTCTAGGAGTAGACCGATGCTGATGAAAACATTTGCTGCACTGACGATGAGCTTCAGCGTGCTTGCTGCAGGCCAGGCCCTGGCTGCGGACTATGTGATCGACAAGGAAGGCCAGCACGCCTTTATCGACTTGAAGGTCAAGCATCTGGAGTACAGCTTTATCACCGGCACCTTCCGAGACCTGGACGGAACGTTCAGTTTTGATGCGACCAAGCCCGAAGACAGCAAGATCGAAGTGAATGTGCGTACCGCCAGTCTGTTCACCAATCACACGGAACGCGACAAGCACCTGCGGGAAAAGGAATACCTCAATGTCGACAAGTTTCCCGACGCCAGGTTTGTTTCTACAGGTGTGAAACTGACCGGCACCAATTCGGAGGGGAAACTCACGGCCGATGTAACGGGTGACCTCACCCTTGGCGGTGTGACGAAATCCATCGTGGTCAAATCAACGTTCCTCGGGGAGGGCGATGACCCATGGGGCGGTTACCGTGCGGGGTTCGAAGGCACCACCAGTATTCTGCGGGAAGACTTTGGCCAGACGGGCAAGCTGTCCCCAGGCTCCAGCCGGATCGAGTTGTACATCACGTTCGAAGGCATAAGGACGAAGTAAGTCTTCGTTGCCCTGAAACAAAAATGCCCCGGATCTCGCGATCAGGGGCATTTTTTATGGCGCTTTGAAAACTCAGCGGTTGCGGGTCAGCAACGCCGGTTTTTCACCACGTGGACGGCCCGGCAGTTGATCCAACTGCTCAGGTGTCAGCGTGCGATCGCTTTTCGACTCTTTGTGGATGATCTTCGGTGCCGGGCCGCCGCGCGGGTTTTGCACCGCTGGCTCCGACAGACGAGGTTGATCATCACTAGCCGGACGACGGTTGCGCGATTCTTCGCGACGGGCCTGGCCGTCACGCGGTGCGCCGTTGCGCGGGCCGCTGCGCTTGGCAGGCGGGGTGCCGGTGGTGGCACCGTTGCTGCTGCGCGGGCCGTTCTGGCGACCTTGTGGCTGGCCGCCAGTGCGTGGCGCAGAACCTGCGCCTGCGCCCTGGGCCGGAGCGCCCGGGCGACGACCACGGCCCTGGGCCGGCTTGGCCTGGGGTACGTAGTCAACGCGGTTACCGAAGTTGTCTACGTCGTCGTCCAGGAACTCGTCCGGCGCTCGGTCGGCAGCAGCACGTGCCGGCTGGCTCGGCTGGCGCTGTTCGCGGGCCGGGGTGCCTTCACGGGGCTTTTGCTCACGAGCCGGGCGTTCGCCACGGCCGTTGGTCGCAGCCTTGTCCTTGCCGCCTTTGTCCTTGCCCTTGTCTTTACGACCGCCACCACCGCCGCCGCCGTTCGGGCCATCGCCCTTCGGACCGCGTGGGTTGTTGCGTGGGTTGCGCACGTCCGGACGCTCGCGCACTTCAGGCTTTTCAGCCTCAACGGCGCTGGAGTCGAAGCCCATCAGGTCGCCGTCGGTGATTTTCTGCTTGGTCATGCGCTCGATGCTTTTCAGCAGCTTTTCTTCGTCCGGAGCGACCAGGGAAATAGCCTCACCCGAACGACCGGCCCGGCCAGTACGGCCGATACGGTGCACATAGTCTTCGTCGACGTTTGGCAGCTCGAAGTTGACCACGTGTGGCAGCTGGTCGATGTCCAGGCCGCGAGCGGCGATGTCGGTGGCGACCAGGATGCGCACTTCACCGGCCTTGAAGTCGGCCAAGGCTTTGGTGCGAGCGTTCTGGCTCTTGTTGCCGTGGATGGCGACGGCGGTGAGGCCGTGCTTGTCCAGGTACTCGGCCAGGCGGTTGGCGCCGTGCTTGGTGCGGGTGAAGACCAATACCTGTTCCCACGCGCCGGCGGTGATCAGGTGGGCCAGCAGCGAACGCTTGTGGGCGGCCGGCAGGCGGAACACGCGCTGCTCGATACGCTCGACCGTGGTGTTCGGCGGCGTGACTTCAATGCGCTCGGGGTTGTGCAACAACTTGCCCGCCAACGCGGTGATGTCGTTGGAGAACGTGGCCGAGAACAGCAGGTTCTGGCGTTTGGCCGGCAGGCGCGCGAGGACCTTTTTCACGTCATGGACAAAGCCCATGTCGAGCATGCGGTCGGCTTCGTCCAGCACGAGGATTTCCACGTGGGACAAATCGACGCTGCCTTGGCCGCACAGGTCGAGCAAACGACCCGGGCATGCAACCAGTACGTCGACACCGCGGGACATGGCCTGAACCTGTGGGTTCATGCCGACGCCGCCGAAGATGCAGGCGCTGACGAACTTCAAGTCGCGGGCATACAGCTTGAAGCTGTCATGCACCTGGGCGGCGAGTTCGCGGGTAGGGGTCAGGACCAGTACGCGCGGTTGGCGCGGGCCATGACGCTGGGATTTGTCCGGGTGACCATTGGGGAACAACCGCTCCAGGATCGGAAGGGCGAAGCCGCCGGTTTTACCAGTACCTGTCTGAGCCGCAACCATCAGGTCGCGACCTTGCAACACGGCGGGAATGGCCCGCTGTTGCACCGGAGTAGGCTCGGTATAGCCCGCTGCCTCGATGGCGCGGACTAAAGCCTCGGAGAGACCGAGGGAAGCAAAGGACATGAGTAATCCTGTTTTAGTTAGGGCTTGGCCCAGAGGGATAGTCTTGCCTGGCGTGAATGGCGTTTAGATGAACGCAATCCCGTCCGGTCCTGCTGGGGCTGGCAGGCACTCAGACGGCTCGCGCGGGCTTGAAAGCTGCGCTGTAGCGGGGTCGGGTGCCTTTTGCAAGACCGAAGCGTCCGGGCGTAAGCCTGGCGGAAAGGCCGGAGTATAACAGAGCAATCACTCTGCGCTGCTTTCCTGCTGCTCAACGGTGCGCGCGGGCACGGCGGATGCGCTGGTTTGAGGGCTGCTGCCTGCATATTTGGCGCTCAAGGCCGCGTAGGCCGGCTCTTGCTTGAAGCGTTTGAGTTCGGCGGCAAAGCGTTGCACCAGCAAATCCATGCCGGCACCACGGCGCACGGCGAGGAATTGTGGCTGGCTGCTGACCACCGGGGGTGCCTGGGTGATCTGGTCCTCAAGTCCGAGGGCCTTGAGCACATGCTGGCCGACTCGGCGGTCCGTGATGACCAGGTCGATTCGCCCCAGGGCCAGCTTGCCGAAGTTGGCCTCATGGCTGGCGGCCGGCTCCTGCTTGAACTGTGTGGACTCGCTGAACTCGGCGCCATAGAGGTAACCCGGCGACGTGCCGATGGTCAGGCCACGCAGGTCGTCGAAGGTCTGGAACGGATGTGGTCGCTCGTTGGCGTAGAACAGCACGAACTCCACCTCGGACAGCGGCTCGCTGGGGTACAGCAGCACCGCGTCGCGTTCGTGGCTGTGGAAAATATCCAGTGCGCCATCGGCCTGGCCCTGATCGAGCATCGCCAGGCAGCGCTTCCAGGGCAGAAATTGCCAATCCACATCGATGCCCAAACGCTGGAACACGATCACCGTGGTCTCGTAGTCGAGCCCGCGCATGGTGCCTTTGTCGTCGTATACGTAAGGCGCCCAGGGCTCGGTGACAATGCGCAGTTTCTCGCCATGGGCACCGAGGCTCAGGCAAGCGAAAAGAACAACAGTCAACAACCGGAAAGTGACAGGCATGCCCCGAGATTACGACTGTCTCGGGCTAAAGAGAAGCTCTGGCTCAGTGATCTGCGGGCGCCCGCCGGTTTTACTTACCGGGAGATTTGATCAAGTGTTCGTAGATCGCCTCGCGCCGCTCACCGAGAATCAGCCGCACCACGGGATTGGCAAACCAGTGCTCCAGCAGATGGGCATCAACGGGCCGGCCCTGGCGCTCTTCCTGATTTTGCCGGGCCTTGTCCCACCAAACCGGGCCACACGCCTGGTCGAACTCGTTTTCATGCTCATAGCAGCCGTAGAGGATTTCCCGGATGAACTGCTGCTGGTGCTTGGGCAATATCAGGGTGATCAGCTTGTACATCAGCCGTTGCAGGCGCGGCGGGCGCGGCAGATGGGCGGAGACCTGGCGGGTATCGTCGAGGGCCGTGACGCTGGTGGGGTTCGCCGCATGCTTGGCGATCCATGCCTTGACCTTGGCCCGGAACAGCTGCTTGCGGCTCCAGTAGTGGTGGATCAGGTCCGGGCATTCGCGCACGTTGAGGGTGCGATAAGCGGCGATGGACAGGCAGAACTCTTCCAGGGTGTAGGCACCCTGGGCATGGGGAAACAGTTCGTCCATCAGCTCGATCGAACGGTCGAGAATGTGCGCGTCCTGCTGCGTCAGGCCCATGACCCCGGAGTTGAGGGTCATCATGTCGTCGTCGGCCACGCCCATGTCCAGCAGGCGTTGGTACAGGGCGCTGTACAGAATGCTTTCGTGGTTGTCGCCGTACTTGGTGTAGAAGGCGTTGCACAGCAGGGTGCCGGGCTGCACGCGTTCAAACAGCGCCAAGGGCGAATGGTGGAAAAACGTGTCGGTGTCGATCAGCAGCGCCACTTCGGACTCTTGCAGCACCTGCCGCAGCACCACGTGCTTGGTGCGGAAGTGGTAGCCATGGGGCTCGCTCCAGCGTTTACGCGTGGCTTCATCCAGCGGGCGCACCCGTACCGGCAGCAGGCGATAAGGCTCGGGATTGTCGCTGAAGACCTGGATATCGATGCCGGCATCCGGCGTATCCCGCAGGAAGGCCAAGGCACTGGCGATACTGAATACCGCTTCCTGATGGTAAGTCTCGGCGCCGAATACCAGGTACACCAGTTGCGGGCGGGACGTCGGGGCGGTTGTATTCATGGACTGCAGAATTCCGTGGGCGTTTAGAACGGCAAAGGCCCTCGATATGAGGGCCCTGGCATTTCGGAGCAGACCTTAGCGTGGCAGCTTCAGGTTGTTCCAGACAGCGAGGCTTGGCTCAGCCTGGTTCAGGGTATAGAAGTGCAACCCTGGCGCGCCACCTTGCAACAATTGTTCACACATTTCGCTGATGACCTGCTCGCCGAACGCCTGGATGCTCTTGACGTCGTCGCCGTAGGCTTCCAGTTGTTTGCGAATCCAGCGTGGGATTTCCGCGCCGCAGGCGTCAGAGAAACGCGCCAGTTTGCTGTAGTTGGTGATCGGCATGATGCCCGGCACGATCGGGATATTCACGCCCATCGCCTGTACACGTTCAACGAAGTAGAAGTAGCTCTCTGCGTTGAAGAAGTACTGGGTGATTGCGCTGTTGGCGCCGGCGTTGGCTTTGCGCACGAAGTTCTGCAAATCGTCTTCGAAATTGCGCGCCTGGGGGTGCATCTCCGGATAAGCGGCCACTTCGATGTGGAAGTGATCGCCGGTTTCTTCGCGGATGAAGCTCACCAGGTCATTGGCGTAGCGCAGCTCGCCGCTGGCCATGCCCATGCCGGACGGCAGGTCACCGCGCAGGGCGACGATGCGCTTGATGCCGGCGTGCTTGTATTGGGTCAGCAGGCTGCGCAGGTCGGCCTTGCTGTCGCCCACGCAGGACAAATGCGGAGCAGCAGGGACTTTGACTTCGCTTTCCAGCTGCAACACGGTGTTGATCGTGCGATCGCGGGTGGAGCCACCGGCACCGTAGGTGCAGGAGAAGAAATCGGGGTTGAAGCTGGCCAACTGCTTGGCAGTCGCCATCAGTTTTTCATGCCCAGCATCGGTCTTGGTCGGGAAGAACTCGAAGCTGTAGCGACGGTCTTGGGACATGGTCGTATCCTTGGAAACTCAAAACTGGAAGGCTTACACCGTCAATGTGGGAGCGGGCTTGCTCGCGAATGCGGTGGGTCAGCCATGATTGCTTCGACTGACACTCCGTATTCGCGAGCAAGCCCGCTCCCACACAAGCCCGCTCCGACAGGGAGAGAGCCGGTTACTTAGTAGCGGTAAGCGTGCGGCTTGAACGGGCCTTCGACCGTCACGCCGATGTAGTCGGCCTGGGTCTTGGTCAGTTGAGTCACTACGCCGCCGAAGCCGCGGACCATTTCCAGGGCCACTTCTTCGTCGAGTTTCTTCGGCAGTACTTCCACGGTCAGGCGCTCGGCTTTCTGGGCTGGCGACAGGTCGGCGTATTTCTGGCCGAACAGGAAGATCTGCGCCAGAACCTGGTTGGCGAACGAGCCATCCATGATGCGGCTTGGGTGGCCAGTGGCGTTGCCCAGGTTCACCAGACGGCCTTCGGCCAGCAGGATCAGGTAGTCATCGTTCTGCGGGTCGAAATCACCAGCACCGGTACGGTGAACCTTGTGTACCTGTGGCTTCACTTCTTCCCATGCCCAGTTCTTGCGCATGAAAGCGGTGTCGATTTCGTTGTCGAAGTGACCGATGTTGCACACCACGGCGCGCTTTTTCAGGGCCTTGAGCATGTTCGAGTCGCACACATTCACGTTGCCGGTGGTGGTCACGATCAGGTCGATCTTGCCCAGCAACGCTTTGTCGATGCTCGCTTCGGTGCCGTCGTTCTGGCCGTTGATGAACGGCGAAACCACTTCGAAACCGTCCATGCAGGCTTGCATGGCGCAGATTGGGTCAACTTCGGAGACTTTAACGATCATGCCTTCCTGACGCAGGGACTGGGACGAACCCTTGCCCACGTCACCGTAGCCGATCACCAGCGCTTGCTTGCCGGACAACAGGTGGTCGGTGCCA
This sequence comes from Pseudomonas sp. ATCC PTA-122608, assembly GCF_001952855.1. Lineage (GTDB taxonomy): Bacteria > Pseudomonadota > Gammaproteobacteria > Pseudomonadales > Pseudomonadaceae > Aquipseudomonas. The sequence goes on from NZ_LPNO01000053.1 coordinate 43,489, forward strand.
CGCTTGATCGCATCGTTCAGGCTATGACGGCAGCCGTACTTGTTGTCGTTCTTGCTCTTGGTCACCGAATCATTGACGTTGATGGCCGGGATTTTCAGCTCGCCCTTGGCCAGCATGTCCAGCAGGCGGTGAACGCCGGTGGTGGTTTCTTCGGTCACGCCGTGGACGCGGTCGAGGATCTGCGGGTATTTCTTGTGCAGCAGCTCGGTCAGGTCGCCGCCGTCGTCGAGGATCATGTTGGCATCCCATGGCTTGCCATCCTTGAGGATGGTTTGCTCCAGGCACCACTCGTACTCTTCTTCTGTCTCGCCTTTCCAGGCGTAAACAGCGATCCCGGCAGCAGCGATAGCGGCAGCAGCCTGGTCTTGAGTCGAGAAAATGTTGCAGGACGACCAACGTACTTCGGCACCCAGGGCAACCAGGGTTTCGATCAGCACGGCAGTCTGAATGGTCATGTGGATGCAGCCGAGAATCTTCGCGCCCTTGAGCGGCTGCTCAGCGGCGTACTTGCGGCGCAGGCCCATCAGGGCTGGCATTTCGGATTCGGCGATAAAGGTTTCGCGACGGCCCCAGGCAGCGAGGGACATATCGGCGACTTTGTAGTCGGTAAAACCTGCAGGCGTGATTACAGCGCTCATGAAGAGCCTCCATTCGTAGTGTGCGAATGGGCGCCGTTGTGCGTTTAGTATCAGGCCCAATTAACCAGGCCAGACAACGCCCCATCCGAGCCTGACAGGTCGAGCCTGCTGCAGCGCCCCTCGGACAGGTGGCGGGAGAACGGTATCAATCGAAGATGACCGTTTTGAAGCGGAGGCGATTATAGCCGCCTGCGCCTGACTTCTAAAGCCTTTCTGTCGGCGGCATGAAGATCGCTCATGGGGTTGATAGCCAATGGCTCATAGAGCTTGGGGCCGGCCTCTGCCATGATGTTGACCATCATTTCGCAACACGCTTTGGAGTGAACATGAACTTCCACACCCGCAAATGGGTAAAACCCGAAGACCTCAACCCCAACGGCACCCTGTTCGGTGGCAGCCTGCTGCGCTGGATCGACGAAGAGGCCGCCATCTACGCGATTGTCCAGTTGGGCAACCAGCGGGTGGTGACCAAGTACATTTCTGAAATCAACTTTGTCAGCGCCTCGCGCCAGGGCGACATCATCGAGTTGGGCATCACCGCCACCGAGTTCGGCCGCACCTCCATCACCCTGACCTGCGAAGTGCGTAACAAGATCACGCGCAAGAGCATTCTGACGGTGGAAAAAATGGTCTTCGTGAACCTGGGCGAAGACGGTTTGCCGGCGCCCCATGGCCGCACCGAGATCAAGTACGTGAAGGATCAGTTTCAGTCGGAAGGCATCGGCGAGTAATCCTGCGCAGGGCCAGTGAACGCTCTTGATCAACCATGGGTCGTACCTGAATATCGCCCCCCGTTCAGGTATCACCATGGCCACCCAAGAAGACGGCAAGACCCCCAATCTGTCGCAGGAAGAGCAGCACGACGTCGACAAGAACCAGCCGCCTCGCGCGGCGGTTCTGCATGAAATCATCCGCACTCAAGGCGACCAGGAACTGGAGCGCAATGTCGCCGCGTTGTGGTGGTCGGCGCTGGCCGCTGGCCTGACCATGGGCCTGTCGCTGATGGGCATGGGCTTGCTCAACTCGCGCCTGCCGGATGGCGAAGAGTTCAAGGTGATAGCCAGTTTTGGCTACTGCGCAGGTTTTCTGGCGGTGATCCTCGCCCGTCAGCAGTTATTCACCGAAAACACCCTGACAGCGGTGTTGCCGGTGATGAGCAAACCCACGCTGAATAATTTCGGACGTCTGCTGCGTTTATGGGCAGTGGTGCTGGTGGGCAACCTGTGCGGCACCTTGCTGGTGGCGTACGTGATGCTGCACTTGCCGATCTTTGACACCAAGACCGACCTGGCCTTCCTGGAAATCGGGCGCAAGGTCATGGAAAACGACGCCTCCCAGATGTTCGCCAAGGGCATTGTCTCCGGCTGGATGATCGCCACCATGGTCTGGATGATCCCGTCCATGGAAAGCGCCAAAATCTGGATCATCATCCTGATCACCTACCTGATGGCACTGGGAGACTTCACCCACATCGTGGTGGGCTCGGCGGAAGTGTCGTACCTGGTATTTGCCGGCGAGTTGCCGTGGAAAGACTTCTGGCTGGTGTTCGCCGGGCCGACACTGGCGGGCAATATCATCGGCGGCAGCTTTATCTTTGCGCTGATCAGCCATGCGCAGATTCGCAGCGAAAGCAGCCTGCCAGGCAAAGCCGCTGCGGACCCGAGGCATCCGCAGCAGATCAAAAAGGATCAGTGAGTCTCCGGCGCCGCAGCAGGCGCCGGATCATCCTTGGTCACGTGCTTGACCAGCTTGCCGATGCTCAAGCCCTGCAACAGGATCGAGGACAGCACCACGATGTAGGTGATGCTCAGCAGCAAGTCGCGCTCCGGGCCCAACGGCAGGGCCAGTGCCAATGCCACGGAAACCCCACCGCGCAAGCCGCCCCATGTAAGGATGCGGATGGTGCCGCGGGGCACCGTGCGCCAGCGCCGCAGCAGCAGGATCGCCGGGGCGACCGTCAGCAGGCGTGACAACAGGATCGCCACCGCCAGCAAACTGGCGGCCAGCACGTGCAGCCAGTTGAACGGCAACAGCAGCAATTCCATGCCGATCAGCGCGAACAGCAGGGCGTTGAGCATGTCATCCAGCAGTTCCCAGAAACCGTCCAGGTAGCGACGGGTCATGTCGTTCATTGCCAGCTTGCGGCCCAGGTTGCCGATGATCAGTCCCGCCACCACCATCGCAATCGGTGCCGAGACGTGCAACTCGGTGGCCATTGCCGAGCCGCCGATCACCAGGGCGAGGGTCAGCATCACTTCGATCTGGTACTGCTCGATGCTCTTGATCATCAGGTACACGATGTAGCCGATCAGCCCGCCGAACACCACGCCACCGATCGCCTCATGGGCAAACAGCATGGCCGTGGCGCCAACCGTAGGCGTCTCGCCCAGTTGCGCGATGCCCAACAACACCGTGAACACCACCACCGCTGTGCCGTCGTTGAACAGCGATTCGCCGACAATGGTGGTCTTCAGCGGCTTGGACGCGTTGGCGGTTCGTAGCACACCGAGTACGGCAATCGGGTCGGTGGGGGAAATCAGCGCGCCGAACAGCAGGCAATACAGGAAGCTTACGTGCCAGCCGAACAGGGCAAAGATGTAGAAGGCCAGGCTGCCGATCACCACCGTGGCGATCAATACGCCGAAGGTGGCGAGCAGGCCGATGGGCCAGCGGTAGCTGCGCAGGTCGCTCAGGTTGACGTGCAGGGCGCCGGCGAACAGCAGGAACGAGAGCATCCAGTTCATCAGCAAGTCGCCGAAGTCGATCTGGCCGATCAACTGCTGAATGCGTTCTTCAAGGCCGGGGTAGCCGATAAAGCTCAAACCTTGCAGCAGCAGGGAAAACATCAGTGCCGTCACCATCACACCGATAGTGGGCGGCAGGCCGATGAAGCGGTAGTTCACATAAGTGAGCAGGGTGGTGAGGCAAATAAACGCAGCGACAAGTTCAAGCATCCGGGGTCCTTGGATGGGGGGTGAGTAGTTAGTTGGATAGGTGGACCGCAGCGAGGCGGCGACGTTGCAAGCAGATGGAGAAAAGTGCCGTCAGGCATACGCTCGGGTCGATGAGGATCGGGCAGCAGCAAAAAATTATGGGTAGAGGTCTTTGCGCAACTGAGTGCGGCGTGGTTGGCTTTAGTATAAACAGGTGCTGACATATGGCGCATCAATTCTGCTGTTTCTGACTGGGGAGTCACGAGTGATTGCAACAGCTCTGGTACTGGTAGCGGCGCTGCTGCATGCGACGTGGAACACCTTGATCAAATTCAGCGGCGAGCGCCTGTTGGTGATCGCGTGCATGGACACGGTGGCGTTGCTGTTTGTCTTGCTGGCGGTAGGTTTCGTGTCGTTGCCGCCGCTGGAAATCTGGCCATGGATCATCGCCTCGGCGCTGTTTGAATTGCTCTATCGCTACCTGCTGATCCAGGCCTATCGGGTGGGTGACCTGGGGTTGGTGTACCCGTTGATGCGTGGGCTGTCACCTCTGGTGGTGCTGGTGCTGACGCTGGTGTTTGCCGGTGAGGTGCTCAGCACCCAACAGATCCTCGGCATTCTGCTGATTCCGTTCGGCATGCTGTGCCTGTTGTGGCAAGGCGGTGGTGGCGAGCGGTTGCCCTGGTCGATGTTGCCGGTGGTGGCGCTGATTGGCCTGTGCATCGGCTGCTACACCTTCCTCGATGGCCAGGCGTTGCGCCGTTGGTCACACCCGCTGGATTACCTGGTGTGGCTGACGCTGATCAGCGCCTGGCCGTTTCCGTTGCTGGCGATGGTGCGCAAGCGGGCGGCGTTCGGGCTGTTCTGGCGTACCCAGTGGCGGCTGGGGCTGAGCGTCGGGTTGTGCGTGTTGTTGAGCTACGCTCTGGTGCTTTGGGCCATGCAGTTGGGCTCGATTGCCGAGGCTGCCGCGCTGCGGGAAGTCAGCGTGATCCTGGTGGTGCTGTTCGGTATGCGTTACCTGAAAGAACCTTTCGGCCGCCCGCGGCTCATAGCCTGTGGGTTGGTGCTGATCGGCATGTTCGTGATGAAGCTCTAACCGTCGGACAAAACTAAAAAAGGAATGGGTTATGACAGTCGCTTTCTGGTGTGTGTTGATCGCAATTTTTCTGCCGTACCTGTGCACGGGCGTGGCCAAGTTCAGCGGTGGCAAGTTCGGGCCCCGGGATAACCATGATCCGCGTGCCTTCCTGGATACGCTGGAGGGGTTTGCCAAGCGTGCCCACAGTGCGCAACTCAACAGCTTTGAAGTGACCCCGGCCTTTGCGGCGGCGGTGATCATCGCCCATTTGGCCGGCGCGGCGTCGCTGGTGACGATCAACGTGCTGGCGGTGCTGTTTATTACCAGCCGGTTGCTTTACATCATCTGCTATCTGGCGGACTGGGCGATCCTGCGGTCGGTGGTGTGGGCGGTGGGGATGGCGTTGATTGCGAGTTTCTTCTTCGTCTCGATCTAAAGCCTGACACTGTTCAAATGTGGGAGCGGGCTTGCTCGCGAATGCGGTGGATCAGTCGATACATCCGGTGACTGACACACCGCATTCGCGAGCAAGCCCGCTCCCACACAAGCCCGCTCCCACATAGACCCTTGGTGTTCTTCAGGTGCCTGTCGGCGCATCGGGCACTTTCGGCAGCGCTGCGCCTTTTGGCCACAGCATCCAGATCTGGCCCTGCTGCTTCATGTTGCCCGCCAACTCACCAGCGGCATCACCGGTTCCCCAGAACAGGTCGGCGCGCACTTCGCCGGTAATTGCACCGCCGGTATCCTGCGCAGCCACCGGGCGGGCAATGGGTGCGCCATCCGGTCGCGTAGTCGACAGCCATAACAGGCTGCCCAGCGGAATCACCTTGCGATCCACCGCAACGCTATAACCCGCGGTCAACGGCACGTTCAGCGAGCCTCGCGGGCCTTCGTTGCTGTCGGGGCGGGCGCTGAAGAACACGTAGCTGGGGTTGCTTGCCAGCAATTCAGGAATGCGCTGCGGATGCGCCTTGGCCCAGGCCGCGATGGCGCCCATGGTCACGTCTTCTTTTTTCAGCTCACCTTGCTCAACCAGCCAGCGGCCGATGGGGCGGTACGGGTAGCCGTTCTGGTCGCCGTAACCGACACGCAATTGGCGGCCATCGGCCAGTTGGATGCGGCCCGAACCCTGAATCTGCAGGAATTGCAGGTCCATCGGGTTGGTCAGCCAGGCGATAGGCTTGGCGGTGGAGCCTTGCTGGTTGATGGCGCTGGCGTCGTCATAGGGTTTGAGTACCCGACCTTCCAGGCGACCGCGCAGGCGTTTGCCCTTGAGTTCCGGGTAGATACTTTCCAGGTTGACGATGATCAGGTCATCCGGCACGCCGAATACCGGCACGTGGGCGGTAGGGGTTTCGGTGAGGCTGCCGGGGTAAACCGGTTCGTAGTATCCGGTGATCAGGCCGTTGGGGCTGTTGTCAGCCGAACGCAGGCCGTAGACATCAAGGTTGGCCTTGAGGAAGTCGCGAATCGCCACTGCGGTCGACGGTACGGTGGCCGATGCCGCGCACGTCGTGCCCCACACAGGGTCAGCCTTGAGTCGTTGGCAGGCGCTGCGCCAGGATTCGAAGCCGGCTTGCAGGTCACTGTCCGATACCGCCGGCAAGTTTTCCCAGGTGGCACTGGTGTAGGTCGCGATGGCGTGGGGCTTGGCTTTTTCATCTTTGCCGGTGTCGCAACCAGCCAGCAACGCGATCATTGGCAGAGCCCACGCCAGGCGGCGGCTCCAGGGTTTAAAGCGGGTATTCATACACAAAATTCCTGAGGCGATTGCCCGCGCGGGTTGGCGCTCGAACAACCCTTATTATTAATAGGGGTATTGGTCTTTGCAGGCGGGGCGAGGATACTGGCCGCCGTTTCCCGTGACCTTGAGCCATCATGACTTTTAAAAGACTGACCGTTGTATTGCTGGCCTGCCTGACACTGTCCGCCTGTGGCGGAGTTGATCCGAATTCGCCCCTTGGCCAGCGCAAGGCGATTTTCAAGCAGATGCTCAAGACCGGCGAAGACCTGGGCGGCATGCTGCGTGGGCGCATTCCGTTCGACGGCGCCAAATTTGCCGAAGGCGCGGTCAAGCTTGATGCGTTGTCCCATGAACCGTGGAAACATTTCCCGAGCGTGCGTGAAGGAGACCACACCAGCGCCAAGGACGACGTGTGGCAGCAACAGGCACGCTTCCAGGAGATGGCCCGCAACCTTGAAGCGGCCACCGGTGAATTGGTGATCGCCAGCCAAGTCCAGCCCTACAAGGCCAGTAACCTGGGGCCGGCCGTGCAGAAAGTCGAAGATGCCTGCACCGCGTGCCATAAACAGTTCCGCGATCACTGAGGCGTCTTACTTGTCCAGATCGTCCAGGGCTTCCTGCAAGTCCTTGCGTGACTGGGCCAGCTTGTCCTTGCGCTTGTTGATCTTGTCGGAATCACCCTTTTTCATCGCCTTGTCGAGGTCGGCCTGACGCCGGCTGACTTCGTGCTTGGCGTCGAGCACCTTGTTTTCGCGCTCCTTTTTCAAAGAAGCGTCGGTGCAATTGGCAGTGACTTCACTCAAGGCTTTTTCCAGGCCGGCTTGCTGCTCGCTGTTGCCGTGGGCCTTGGCTTGTTCGATCTGGGTGCTGATGGCCTGGCGCTTGGCGGCGCAGCCGGTGAGCTGCGGGGTTTCCTCGGCCGCCAGCAGTGGTGTGGCCATAAAGGTTGCGACGGTCAACAAGGCAAAAGGTGCGAGAAACTTCATAAAGGCTCCAAAGGAAACAAGGTCGCAATCAGGTGGGCAGGATGAATTCTGCCGGCACCGGTTAATGCTGTCGGGCAGAGGTCAAAAACCATCTATCCCGGCAGCCCGTAATGTTTCACTCAAGGCCTGCACCTGCGGGTCGCGAAAAAAAGCGCTCAGTTGCGCCGCGCGGCCCGGGCCTATGCCATCTTCGGCCAGCCAGGCTTGAGTGTCTTTGGCGGCCAGGGTTTGCCAGCCGCCTTGTAGATTGTTGCGGGCCGTGGGCGGTACTCCCAGGGCCATCAGCCATTGCGCGAACGGGCGTTGCCGGGCGCCGCGCAAGCTGTCGAGTAAACGTGCACTGCTGCGTTCACCTAAGCCATCAATGTTAGCAAGCTCTGCCTCATCCAGGGTTAACCAATCGAGCAGCCCGGCGATTAGACCGGCCTGAATCAAAGTGTTCCAGGTTTCACGGCCAATATGTGGCAGGGCCAGCCCCTGGGCGCCGCTCAGCCAGGTCAGGCGCGCGAGCAATTGTTCCTCACAGCCCGGGGCCAGTTCCCAGCAACTCAGGGGATGAAAGTTGTTGGCCTGGGGGATCTGCAACTCGACCCGTGGCTGGCTACGCAGCACGACGTGGTCAAGGCGCGGAATGACCTGGCCGGCAAGGCTGATGGACACCTGGTCGCCAGGGCGAATATCCAGTTCCCGCCAGCGTTTCAGGGAGCCAACGCTGACCCGGCTGATTTTCCGGTCATCAAGCAGTACCGGCTCCAGTTCCAGGATGGAGGTGATGCGCCCGGTGCGCCCAATCTTGAAATGCACCTTGCGCACATGGGCCAGCGCTTTGACTACCGGGTATTTCCAGGCAACCGCCCAATAGGGCGAACTGACCCTCCAGCGTTTGGCCGGCGCTCGCTGGCCCTGATGCAACACCACGCCATCGCTGGCGAAGGGCAGTGGGTGGCTGTACCAGTAGCTGCGCCAGTGCGCTGCTTCGGTAATGTCCTTGATCGGATGGCTATAGCGCTCGCTGTCATTGAAGCCCCATTTCGCAAGCTGGCTCAGCCGTTCGGAAAAATCATCGGGGCCTTGGGGCCAAGCCCACACAAACAGCCCAATATTGGCGGCTTCGGCTTCGCTCAACTGCCGGCGATTCATCAGCCCGGCGACTTTACTGCGGGCGCCGAGGCCACCTTCGGCGGCCTGCACGTGATCATCCAGTCGCCAATAGAGTTCGCCTTGCAACAACAGGTCTACGGGCTCGGGCAGTTGCTGGACGATCCCGGGAATCCTGCGGGCGGAGGCTGACCAATCCTGGCCCAGCCGGCCATCGCCACGACTGATGACCCGGCTCAGTCGGCCCTTGCGGTAAACCAGCGTGACGGCGACGCCATCGACCTTGGGCTGAATCCATACGTCCTGGCGAGTGCTCAGCCAGGTTTGAACGGCATTGTCGTCCAGCAGTTTTTCCAGGCCGGTGTGTGGTGTCGGGTGAGCGATGGTGCCTCGTGCGCTGGCCAGCGGATTGTCCGTGGTCGGCGCGGAGGAGGCGAAGCAACTGCGCCATAGGCCAAGGCGCTGGCGGGCCTGGTCATAGAGCTCATCGCTGATCAATGACTGGCCGAGTCGATGATAGCTGTCATCCCACAAGCGGACTTGCTGCGCCAAGTCGGCGATCTGGGTCCGGGCGTGATCGGCCTCCCAGTCGGGACACTCCCGCGCCCACGCAATCAGCGGCGAGAGACTGAGTAAAAAGAAGAACAGCAAGCGCATAGGCAGCATCATCATGAGCATCCTTGCTCTGAAAGGGCGCCCAGACTAAGCCATCCCGGCGGGCATAAAAAAGCCCCGCAACCGCGAGGCTTTTTACCCGATGTTTCGGCTTACTTGAACAGACCACCCAACGCTTTCACGGTATCGTTGCTGTCCGCCTTGGCCTGCTGCTTTTGTTGGCTGGCATCGAGCTTGGCCTGGGACTCGCCGACTTTTTTGCAACCTTTGTTTACTTGATCCAGAGCGGCCTGCATGGCCTTCACTTTCAATTCTTCGCCATTGGCTTTGGCCGCGTCGACCTTGGCCTGCAGGTCTGTGCCCTGTTTTTCGCAATCGCCGGAAGACACGCCCAGTTGGGAAGTCAGGCCGCTGAGTGCGCTCAAGTCGGCGTGCGCCGGCAGGGCAAACAGGCTGAGCAGAAGGGCGGCAGGGGCGAGTGTGGAAATGCGCATGGAAAACCTCAATGTACGATTGCCTGCGCGCTTATCGGTCCCGGGCAGGCGCAGTGCAATATCCAATAAGAGGTGAAGGCCCGGGAGGGCGCGGATTTTAGTGGGCCATCATTTAGCCTGCAAGCATTGGATCCAAAAAAGTGATTGTCGCCCGCAAATCATCCGGCAATAAAAAACCCTGCCGGGATAGCCCGGCAGGGTTTTGTGTTCACCGTAAGGCGATTACAGGCCGGCGGCAGTGCGCAGGTCGTTGGCGCGGTCGGTCTTTTCCCAGGTGAACGTGGTGAAGGTGTCGTTGCCGACAGTCTTCTGCTCAGGGGTGCGACCGAAGTGGCCGTAGGCCGCGGTTTCCTGGTACATCGGGTGCAGCAGGTCGAGCATGGTGGTGATTGCGTAAGGACGCAGGTCGAAGATTTCACGCACCAGCTTGACGATCTTGTCGTCGCTGATCTTGCCGGTACCGAAGGTGTTCAGCGAGATCGACGTAGGCTGGGCCACACCGATGGCGTAGGACACCTGGATCTCGCAACGCTCGGCCAGGCCGGCAGCCACGATGTTCTTGGCCACATAACGCCCGGCGTAGGCAGCCGAACGGTCAACCTTGGATGGATCCTTGCCGGAGAACGCGCCGCCGCCGTGACGGGCCATGCCGCCGTAGCTGTCGACGATGATCTTGCGACCGGTCAGGCCGCAGTCGCCTACCGGGCCACCGATGATGAATTGGCCAGTCGGGTTGATGTGAAACTGGGTGTCTTTGGTCAGCAGTTCGGCAGGCAGTACGTGCTTGACGATCAGCTCCATGACGCCTTCGCGCAGGTCGCTGTAGGACACGTCCGGGTTGTGCTGGGTCGACAGTACAACCGCGTCGATGGCGACGACTTTGCCGCCTTCATAACGGCAGGTCACTTGGGACTTGGCGTCCGGGCGCAGCCATGGCAACACACCCGATTTACGGGCTTCGGCCTGGCGCTTCACCAACTGGTGGGAGAAGGTGATCGGTGCTGGCATCAGCACGTCGGTTTCGTTGCTGGCGTAGCCGAACATCAGGCCTTGGTCGCCGGCGCCCTGATCTTCAGGCTTGGCACGGTCGACACCCTGGTTGATGTCCGGGGACTGCTTGCCGATGATGTTCATCACGCCGCAGGTCGCGCCGTCGAAGCCGACGTCGGAGCTGTTGTAGCCAATGTCGATGATCACGTCACGAACGATCTGCTCCAAGTCTACCCAGGCAGAGGTGGTGACTTCGCCGGCGATGATCGCCACGCCCGTTTTCACCAGAGTCTCGCACGCCACTCGGGCGAACTTGTCTTCAGCAATGATGGCGTCCAGCACCGCGTCAGAGATCTGGTCGGCGATTTTGTCCGGATGCCCTTCAGACACGGACTCGGAGGTGAAAAGGGAGTATTCGCTCATCTCGATGTTTTCCTGATATTTACCGATGGTGAGTGTCGCCAGCCGGCCGCTGAAAATGGCGGACCTGAATCTGGAAACCATTACGTAAACCTACATAGAGGCTTTCCCCGGGAACGAGTCCCGCAGCGGTGGCCCAACGGGCCAGATCGTCCTGTTCAAAACCCAGCCAGAGATCACCGCAGGCTTCCCTGGCCCAACTCTGGTTGTGGCTGCATAAATCTGTGACTAACAGGCTGCCGCCTGGTTGCAGCAAATTCGCCATCTGCTTGAGGGCTTCTGCCGGGGCTGCGAAATGGTGCAGGACCATGTTCAGCACCACGCAATCGGCCCGCAGGCTGGTGTCATTCAGGGCGTCCGCCAACTGCAGGTGGACATTGCCCAGCGCCTCGCGCTCACACAATTGGCGGGCCAATTCCAGCATCGCCGGGCTGTTGTCCAGCGCCGTGACCTGATGAAAGCGACGCGCCAGCTCCGGCAAAAAACCACCATCGCCGGGGCCCACTTCAACCGCCGTTGCCTCATCACTGAAGCTCAGCTTGTCCAAAAGTGCCAACACGCTTTCGCGGTATTGCGCCAAGCCGGCGATCAGGTCCTGCTGGGCGCGAAACTTCTCGGCTACCCGTGAGAAAAAGTCCTGGCTGGCCGCAGCGCGTTGCCCGTGCACCTGGCTGATGCGCGACTGCACATCAGCCGGCAGGGCCAGGCTGTCTATTTCTTCCAGCAGCGCAGCGTGCAGCCTGCCGCCCAACTGTTCGGTGTGGGGCAGGGCACGACGGTAAAAAATCGCATTGCCTTCGCGGCGGGTTGCCACCAGGTCGGCCTGGGCCAGCACCTTCAAGTGGTGGCTCATGCCGGACTGGCCGATGGCGAAGATCTGCGCCAGTTCCAATACCCCGAACGAATCGTTGGTCAGCGCGCGCAATACATTCAGGCGCAACGGGTCGCCGCCGGCCTTGCACAGGGCTGCCAGCTCGTCGCTGTCGTCGGGGCGAATGGAAGATGCGCTTAAGTTCATAAGGCCAGCAGTCTAGAGACGGTGGGAAAACCCCGCAAGGCCAATATCAAAAAGTTTTGATATTGGTCGATAATCGGTGGTTATAAGCAGCCGCTATAACCCATAGACGAAGCGGGGGGCGGTTTCTCCAGCCAATCGGCAGGAAAAACGCCCCCAAGTGACTATCTGTCATTGCCCCGAGGGCCGTGGCTGAGGGAAAATGCCGATCCTTTTTTCCGTTTCTTTTATTCAACCTCCAGGAGATCAGCGATGCCCAGCCGTCGTGAGCGTGCCAACGCCATTCGTGCCCTCAGCATGGATGCCGTGCAAAAAGCCAACAGCGGCCATCCCGGTGCCCCGATGGGCATGGCGGATATCGCCGAGGTACTTTGGCGTGACTACCTGAAACACAACCCGAGCAACCCGTCGTTCGCCGACCGTGACCGGTTCATCCTGTCCAACGGGCACGGCTCGATGCTGATCTACTCGTTGCTGCACCTGACCGGCTACGATGTCACCATCGACGACCTGAAAAACTTCCGCCAGATCCACAGCCGCACCCCGGGCCACCCGGAATACGGCTACACCTCTGGCGTCGAGACCACCACCGGTCCACTCGGCCAGGGCCTGGCCAACGCCGTGGGTTTTGCCCTGGCTGAAAAAGTGTTGAGCGCACAGTTCAACCGTCCCAATCACAACGTTGTCGACCACCACACCTATGTGTTCCTGGGTGATGGCTGCATGATGGAAGGCATTTCCCACGAAGTCGCTTCCCTGGCCGGTACCCTGGGCCTGGGCAAGCTGATTGCCTTCTACGATGACAACGGCATCTCCATCGACGGCGAAGTCGAAGGCTGGTTCACCGACGACACGCCGAAGCGTTTCGAAGCCTACAACTGGCAGGTGATCCGCAACGTCGACGGCCACGATCCTGAAGAGATCAAGACCGCCATCGAGACCGCCCGCAAGAGCGAGCAGCCGACCCTGATCTGCTGCAAGACCACCATCGGCTTCGGTTCGCCGAACAAGCAAGGTAAAGAAGACTGCCACGGCGCCCCACTGGGTGACGCGGAAATCGCCCTGACCCGCGCTGCGCTGAAGTGGAACCACGGCCCGTTCGAAATCCCGGCTGACATCTACGCCGAGTGGGACGCCAAGGAAGCCGGTCTGGCTGTCGAAGCCGAGTGGGACCAGCGTTTTGCAGCCTACTCCGCTGAATTCCCTGAGCTGGCCAACGAACTGGTACGCCGCCTCGCGGGTGACCTGCCTGCCGACTTCTCGGAAAAAGCCTCGGCCTACATCGCCGAAGTGGCTGCCAAGGGCGAAACCATCGCCAGCCGCAAAGCCAGCCAGAACACCCTGAACGCGTTCGGCCCGCTGCTGCCTGAGTTCCTCGGCGGTTCGGCTGACCTGGCCGGTTCCAACCTGACCCTGTGGAAAGGTTGCAAAGGTGTCTCGGCGGAAGACGCCAGCGGCAACTACATGTACTACGGCGTGCGCGAATTCGGCATGAGCGCCATCATGAACGGCGTCGCCCTGCACGGCGGCCTGGTGCCTTACGGCGCGACCTTCCTGATGTTCATGGAATACGCCCGCAACGCAGTACGCATGGCGTCGCTGATGAAGAAGCGTGTGATCTTCGTCTACACCCACGACTCCATCGGCCTGGGCGAAGACGGCCCGACGCACCAGCCGGTCGAGCAACTGACCAGCCTGCGCACCACGCCGAACCTCGACACCTGGCGCCCGTCGGACGCAGTCGAATCGGCTGTGGCCTGGAAGCACGCAATCGAGCGTAAAGACGGCCCTTCGGCGCTGATCTTCTCCCGTCAGAACCTGCAGCACCAAACGCGCGACGCTGCGCAGATCGAAGGCATCAGCCGTGGTGGCTACGTGCTGAAAGACTGCATCGGCGAGCCGGAGCTGATCCTGATCTCCACCGGTTCCGAAGTGGGCCTGGCGGTTCAGGCTTACGACAAGCTGACGGCAGACGGTCGCAATGTGCGCGTGGTTTCCATGCCGTGCACCAGCGTCTTCGAAGCCCAGGATGCGGACTACAAGCAATCGGTGTTGCCGTTGCAGGTCAGCGCGCGTATCGCCATCGAAGCGGCTCACGCCGACTACTGGTACAAGTACGTGGGCCTGGAAGGCCGCGTGATCGGCATGACCACCTACGGTGAGTCGGCGCCGGCGCCAGCGTTGTTCGAAGAGTTCGGCTTCACCCTGGAAAACATCCTGGGTCAGGCTGAAGAGCTGCTGGAAGACTAAAAGCTCGAACGCGGTGACCCTTTGGTTGCCGCATCCACTGTAGGAGCGAGCTTGCTCGCGAAGATCGTCAACGATAACGCAGCGTTTCTGGTTTAACGCGGCGCTCTCGGGTTCTTCGCGAGCAAGCTCGCTCCTACAATGGTTTGTGTCGCCCACAATGCGAGAACCCCATGCCTCAACCGCGTCCCTACAAAGTTGCACTCAACGGCTACGGCCGGATTGGTCGTTGCGTCTTGCGTGCTCTGTTCGAGCGAGGGGCGGCTGCCGGGTTTGAAATTGTTGCGATCAACGATCTGGCTGACATGGCCAGCATCGAATACCTGACACGCTTTGACTCCACTCACGGCCGGTTCCCCGGCGAAGTGCGGGTTGAAGACGACTGTCTGCATATTAATGGCAACTGCGTGAAGGTGTTGCGCAGTGCCACCCCCGAGGGCATCGACTGGGCGGCGCTGGACGTCGACCTGGTGTTGGAATGCTCCGGTGCTTACCACACCCGTGCCGACGGCCAGCGGTTTCTCGACGCCGGCGCGCCGCGGGTCCTGTTCTCCCAGCCGATGGCCAGCGAGGCGGATGTCGACGCCACCATCGTCTATGGCGTGAACCAGGATTGCCTGACCGGCGCCGAACTGCTGGTGTCCAACGCCTCCTGCACCACCAACTGCGGCGTGCCGCTGTTGCGCCTGTTGGACCAGGCGATCGGCCTGGAATACGTGTCGATCACCACCATTCACTCGGCGATGAACGATCAGCCGGTGATCGATGCCTACCACCATGAGGACCTGCGTCGCACGCGTTCGGCGTTTCAGTCAGTGATTCCGGTGTCCACCGGGCTGGCGCGCGGTATCGAGCGACTGTTGCCGGAACTTGCCGGGCGAATCCAGGCCAAAGCCGTACGGGTACCGACGGTGAATGTGTCTTGCCTGGACATCACCATGCAAACCGTCAGCGACACCGACGCCGGCGAGGTCAACCGGATCCTGCGCGACGCCGCCACCAGCGGCCCGCTCAAAGGCCTGTTGGCCTACACCGAGTTGCCCCACGCCAGCTGTGATTTCAACCATGACCCGCATTCGGCCATCGTCGATGCCAGCCAGACCCGCGTTTCCGGCCCACGGCTGGTGAACATCCTGGCGTGGTTCGACAACGAATGGGGTTTTGCCAACCGTATGCTGGACGTTGCAGAGCACTATCTGCAAACAGCCTCTCCACAACTTTAGCTCTCAGGAATTGCCACCCATGACCGTGTTGAAGATGACCGACCTCGATCTGCAAGGTAAGCGCGTACTGATCCGCGAAGACCTCAACGTCCCAGTCAAGGACGGTGTTGTCACCAGCGATGCGCGAATCCTGGCCTCGCTGCCGACCATCAAGCTGGCCCTGGAAAAAGGCGCGGCCGTGATGGTCTGCTCCCACCTGGGTCGCCCGACCGAAGGTGAATTCTCGGCAGAAAACAGCCTCAAGCCTGTGGCCGATTACCTGAGCAAGGCCCTGGGCCGCGACGTGCCGCTGGTTGCCGACTACCTGAACGGCGTGGACGTGAAGGCCGGCGACATCGTGCTGTTCGAAAACGTGCGCTTCAACAAGGGCGAGAAAAAGAACAGCGACGAACTGGCCCAGCAATACGCTGCCCTGTGCGACGTGTTCGTGATGGACGCCTTCGGCACCGCTCACCGTGCCGAGGGTTCGACCCACGGCGTGGCCAAGTTTGCTAAAGTTGCTGCAGCTGGCCCGTTGCTGGCCGCTGAGCTGGACGCACTGGGCAAGGCCCTGGGCGCACCGGCACAACCAATGGCCGCCATCGTTGCCGGCTCCAAGGTCTCCACCAAGCTCGACGTGTTGAACAGCCTGAGCCAGATCTGCAACCAGTTGATCGTCGGCGGCGGCATTGCCAACACCTTCCTGGCGGCTGCCGGTCACCCGGTGGGCAAATCGCTGTACGAGCCGGACCTGCTGGACACCGCCCGCGCCATTGCCGCCAAGGTCAGCGTGCCGCTGCCGGTGGACGTAGTAGTGGCCAAGGAATTCGCTGAAAGCGCCGAAGCCACCGTCAAGCTGATCGCTGATGTGGCCGACGACGACATGATCCTGGATATCGGCCCGCAAACTGCAGCCAACTTCGCTGAACTGCTGAAGTCGTCCCAGACCATTCTGTGGAACGGCCCGGTGGGTGTGTTCGAGTTCGATCAGTTCGGCAACGGCACCAAAGTATTGGCCCACGCCATCGCTGAAAGCTCGGCATTCTCCATCGCCGGTGGTGGCGACACCCTGGCAGCCATCGATAAATATGGCGTTGCTGACCAGATCTCCTACATTTCTACCGGTGGTGGTGCATTCCTCGAATTCGTCGAAGGCAAGGTACTGCCGGCTGTCGAAGTGCTGGAAAGCCGAGCGAAGGGCTGAAGCACTTGCTGAGGAAAAGGAGCATTCCGATGATCAAGTCGTTGGCACTGGTAATAGCAGCGGGCGTATTGGCCGGCTGCGGCAGCACGCCTAAAGCGGCGCCCGAGTCTGAAAAGCCCGGGGCTGACCCGCGCAAGAGTTGCTATCAGGCTGACTGGCAAGCCGAAACCATGCCGGTGATCAGCAAGCGCATCGGGCCGGACGGGTTGGAGAAATACGACTCTGCGCCCAACGGTCAGGAACAGGGTTGCCCTTGACGGGTCTGATTCACTAACCGACAGCAGCGGTGGCCGCAGGTCGCCGCTTGAGGATTGGCAATGAAAGGCGTTTTCGCCCTGGCAGCACTGGCGTTATTGGCCGGATGCACCAACCTGAACATGTTCGAAAAGAAGGCAGAGCCGGTAGACAAGTGGACCACCTGGACGTGTGACAGCCAGGCGCAAGTCAACTGGCGCTTTGCCGACCAGGCCCGCACCCAGGTGGATGTACGCCTCGGCGGCTCAGACCAGGTGTACCGCCTCAAGCAGGAAGTGGCGGCTTCGGGCGTGCTGTACAGCGACGGCCAGTTGGCGTTTCACACAAAGGGTGAGGAAGGCCTGGTTTACTGGGTTGCCACCGACGATTTGATCGGGCGTGGCTGTAAAGCGATGTAGGAGCTGGCTTGCCTGCGAAGGGGCCATCAGCCGCACCGAAATACTGATTTAACGATTAAGCAAGGCAGGCTTTGAAAGCCTGACCTTCAATAACTTGAATAGCAGCCGCCGCTACGGCAGGCTTGCACGATTAACGACCCTCGACCGGGAGAGAGACTCACAATGGCACTTATCAGCATGCGCCAGATGTTGGACCACGCAGCCGAATTCGGCTATGGCGTTCCAGCCTTCAACGTCAACAACCTTGAGCAGATGCGCGCCATCATGGAAGCCGCTGACAAGACTGACTCTCCAGTGATCGTCCAGGCTTCGGCCGGCGCGCGCAAATACGCCGGTGCTCCGTTCCTGCGTCACCTGATCCTCGCCGCGATCGAAGAATTCCCGCACATCCCGGTGTGCATGCACCAGGACCACGGCACCAGCCCTGACGTGTGCCAGCGCTCCATCCAGCTGGGCTTCAGCTCGGTAATGATGGACGGTTCCCTGGGTGAAGACGGCAAGACCCCGACCGACTACGAATACAACGTACGCGTCACCCAACAAACCGTAGCCATGGCACACGCCTGCGGCGTTTCGGTTGAAGGCGAGCTGGGCTGCCTGGGTTCCCTGGAAACCGGCATGGCCGGTGAAGAAGACGGCATCGGCGCCGAAGGCGTACTGGATCACAGCCAAATGCTGACCGATCCGGAAGAAGCCGCCGACTTCGTGAAAAAGACCCAAGTTGACGCCCTGGCCATTGCCATCGGCACCAGCCACGGCGCCTACAAGTTCACCAAGCCACCTACCGGCGACGTGCTGGCGATCGACCGCATCAAGGAAATCCACAAACGCATCCCGAACACCCACCTGGTGATGCACGGTTCTTCCTCGGTACCGCAAGAGTGGCTGGCGATCATCAACCAGTACGGCGGCGACATCAAAGAAACCTACGGCGTGCCGGTTGAAGAAATCGTTGAAGGCATCAAGTACGGCGTACGTAAGGTCAACATCGACACCGACCTGCGCCTGGCCTCCACCGGTGCGATGCGTCGCCTGATGGCCACCAACCCGAGCGAATTTGACCCACGTAAATTCTTCGGCGCTACCGTGACGGCCATGCGTGACGTGTGTATCGCGCGTTATGAAGCTTTCGGTACTGCGGGTAATGCTTCGAAGATCAAGCCGATCTCCCTGGAAGCGATGTACCAGCGTTACCTGAAAGGTGAGTTGAACGCCAAGGTGAACTAAGCCTTATGCGTTAATGAAGAAGCCCGCAGCGATGCGGGCTTTTTTGTGGCTGAAATTTGATCAGGCGGCTGTGGGTGTGTCGAAGCTGCGGTGTTCGATGACGCGGAATACATCGCTTACGTTCTGCACCAGGATGCGGGCGGTGTTGGCTACGTGGTTCAGGTCACGCTCCGCAAAATCGGGCAGGCTGGAGCAGGCCATCAGGTTGAGGTGTTCGAGGGCGGCATTGAGGCGTTCACGCAGGCAGGCGTGCAGGTCCTGTAGCGGAGCTTCGCTGTCGATCAGGAGCACCGGGTATTCGGTGGCTGTTTCGGTGCAAGGGGTGAAGCGGCGGGGCGGGAGTTGTGGCTTCATGGCAAATCCTTAACTCAAGAGAAGATTAGCCACCGTTTGCTGCGAAACAAATGGGGTGGCAGTTGTACGCGGGTTCGCAGACCGAGGAGTTAAGACCCGGCAGACCCGAAGGTCTCCCACGTACAACCGCCATAAAAAACCGAGCATTGGCAGGACTGCCTATGTCGTATTTTGACGGGTACGGTATTAACTCTGTAGGGCTGCGAAACCCTATCGCCAATCAATGCTTGCGACGGGGCGAACTATAAGCGCCGAGTCCAACCGCTGCAACCGGCCATCTGTAGGAGCGAGCTTGCTCGCGAAGGTCGCGAACGATAACGCGGGAAGCCGGATGAAGCGCGGCGGTCTCGGGTTTTTCGCGAGCAAGCTCGCTCCTACAGTAAGCAGTGATGCAGCTTATTTATCCACCAACACCTTAGGATTGGAATTGCCCCACACCGTATACAGATCCGCCAGCAACGCACCGTTGATGTCTTCAACCTCCGCCTGGCTGGTCTCCACCGCGCCCTGCTTGCCGAACAACACCACCTCATCGCCGCTCTTAACGGTCGGCACGTCGGTGACATCTACCATCAGCGTGTTCATCGACACCTTGCCCACCACCGGCACCCGGTGCCCGTTGATCAGCACCACGCCTTTGTTGGTAAACGCCCGGCGATAGCCGTCGGAATAACCGACGGTGATGTTCGCCAGTTTCGAATCCCGCGCCAGGGTGTAGGTGCGGTCGTAGCCCACGGTGTTGCCCTTCGGGTAGCTGTTGACCGACGCCACGTGGGATTTGAACTGCATCACGCGCTTGTATTCGGTGAACGACGGCACGGTATCGCCAAACAGCAGGCCGCCCGGACGAACCATGTCCAGCCGTGACTCGGGCACTTCCAGGGTGGCGAAGGAGTTGGCGGCGTGCAGGGTGATTTTGCTGCGGTCGAGCTGGGCGACGTTGATCAGCCAGTTGGCTTGTTCGTTAAACGCCTTGAGCCCCGTGCGCACGTCGACGGCATCTTCAACGGCGAAGTGGGTCATGATCGCCGTCACCTGCAGGTTCGGCACCTTGGTAATGGCTACGGCGTCGCGGCGGCCTTGGGCGGTGGTCATTTCCACGCCGTTGCGGCTCATGCCGCTGGAGTTCAGGCCCAAGTGCACGACCAGCGGGCGGCCGTGGTTTTCGGCGATCAGGCTGGCGCGCACGGCGAAGTCCAGATTGCCCACCAGCTCTTCGACGTTATACGGCAACGCAGCTTCCAGCTCGCTCAGGGCGGCGGTGCGTACGCGGATCAGTTGGCCCTTGAAGCCGCTTTCACGGACCACGCGGGCTTCTTCGTTGCTGGCGATGCCAACGCAGGGTACGCCCAATTTGATCACCGAAGGCATCAGTAAACCGATGCCGTGACCGTAGGCATCCGCCTTGAGCACGGCGCAGATTTTCGATTTGTCGGCGAGGCTGGCTTGCAGGGTGCGGATGTTGTTTTCGAAGGCGACTTTGTTGATTTCGACCCAGGCGTTGCTGTCCTGGATATTGACCTTGGCCACCCCGTCGGCCATCGAGAGAGGCGGGGCGGCGAAGGCCGGGTTTTGCAGCAGAGCCATGCCCATAGAGAGGGCGAGCAGGGTGCGGGAAAAGGGCATTGGGCAGTCTCCATGACTTTCTTATAGGGGGTAGTGCGCGTGCGCGGCGCCATACTCGGATTGTCCTACAAGAAAGTCGAGACCCTGGGTCGCGGTTCTGTCCTAAAGCGTCGTGGGACCGGTCGCTGAAGCGAATCAGCTTCAGTCGTGATCAATATCCAGCTTGGCAAACGTCACCCGGGCGCCTTCCTTGCTGTTGCCGCTGTTGTCCTGCACGTAGGCACCGGCCTTGAAGTACAGCGGCTGTTTGCCCCACGCAGCACCGATGCGTTCGTTCCACTGCCCGTTGGCCGCGTCGACGCTCAGCAGGCCAGCCTTGTTCAGGTGGATGACGTAGGTGAAGTCGCGGTCCAGCGGTACGTTCTCGGCAACGATGATCACCCGGCCTTCTGACTCGTCGGGACGCATGCGCACCTTGGCGACGATGTTGCCGGTCTGGGTTTTTTCCTTGTATTGGTACTCGACCTTGATCAGTGGCTTCTGGCTTTCGTAGGCGTGGATTTGACCGATCACCACCTTGCCGGACGACGGCACCTTGTTGACCGCCAACGTGGCACGCAGGAAATTGTCGGCGTCGCTGTAGAGCCAGTTGCGCAGGCGGCCGTCGGAGTAGGTTTCACGCAGTTCGCTACGCGGGTAAACCGCGTTTTCGGTACGCGTGCCGGTGACCGGGGTCCAGAATTGCACGCTGCTGCCTTCGGCCTGGAAGTATTGGTCCTTGAACCCGCTGAGCAGTTTCGGGGTGTCGATGGTCGAGGGCGGGGAGCCGACGGGGATGCTCAGGTTCCAGGTGGACAGATCAATCATTGAATACGCCTTTAACGGGGAGAGAAGGCCTTGGCTCGGGAGCCGGCACTTTCTTTATAGGTGGCTCGAAATGGATTGTTAATGATTTTGTGGCGGATTGTTGGCGCCAATCAAATGTCAAAAAGCCATGTTTCACGTAAACCGCGGGCTGTAGACACTGACCGTTAGTCGGTTGTCTGGAGTTTGGCGCAATGATGGCACCGTCGTGGCTTCTGCTTTATGGGATCCGAGGCTAGAGTGAGCCCTTATTGTTTATCCGGTTTTGTCGCAAAAATGACCGGAATGACGCCGACGAAAGAGAAGCAGCAATGGAATGCGCTCCAATCAAGCCCCGCGATGGTTGTTCAGTGCTTCTGGTGGTCGATGACTATCCCGAAAACCTGATCAGCATGCGTGCGCTATTGCAGCGTGAAGACTGGCATGTGGTGACGGCGGCATCCGGGGTTGAAGCCTTGGAATTGCTGCTCGAGCATGACGTCGATCTGGTGCTGCTCGATGTAATGATGCCCGGTATGGACGGGTTCGAGGTGGCTCGGCTGATGCGGGGAAGCCAGCGCACGCAACTGACCCCGATCATCTTTCTCAGCGCCCACGCCCAGTCGCCGGCGGCGATGCTGGAAGGGTATGCCAGCGGCGCAATCGACTACCTGCTGAAACCCTTCGATCCGAATATCCTCAAGCCCAAGGTCCAGGCCCTGCTGGAGCACCAGCGCAATCGCCGGGCCTTGCAGCGGCTGAGCCACGACCTTGAATCCGCCCGTGCCTTCAATGCCTCGGTGCTGGACAATGCCGCCGAAGGCATCCTGGTGGTGGGCGAGGACGGTGTGATCAGCTACGCCAACCCGGCGATTTCGCGGCTGCTGAATGCGCCGGTTGCCGAGCTACAGGGCGCCGAGTTCCTCGATTTTTTGCAAAAGCCCCACGTGCCTGCCTGGTCTGACTCGGCTTTGTACGAAGGTTACAAACGCGGCGAAACCTGGCGCCTGCACGACGCGATTTTGCGCACCGTGCCCGGCCAGCAGCTGCCGGTGGCGATGTCGTGTGCGCCGCTGCCGGCCGAGCAGAAAGCCATGGTGGTGACGGTGCTGGACATGTCCGAGGTGCGCCATCTGCATCAGCAACTGGAGTTCCAGGCGGTGACCGACCCGCTGACCGGCTTGCTCAATCGGCGCGGGTTTCACCAGTCCGTGGAGAATGTGCTCCTGCGCAGTGAGCGTAACGAACAGTCGCTGGTGCTGCTGTACCTGGACCTCGACGGGTTCAAGCGGGTCAATGATTCCCTGGGCCACGACGCCGGTGACCGGGTGCTGCGCTGGGTCGCGGAGCAGTTGAAAGCGTGCCTTCGTTCTTATGACATTCTTGGACGCATGGGCGGGGATGAATTCACCGCGCTGTTGGAGCTGGAGTTCCCGGAGCAGGCGGCCAAAATTGCGGAAAAACTGATCGAACGGGTGTCGATCTGTCAGCAGGTTGACGGTTTGGATGTGATGCTCGGGGTCAGTATCGGTATTGCCACGTTCCCGGACTGCGGCTCGGACCTCAACGGCCTGCTGCGCGCGGCGGACGTCGCCATGTACGAAGCCAAGCGCGCCGGACGTCAGCAATATCGCTATTACGACCAGGAAATGAACGGCCGCGCCCGCTCGCGCTTGATGCTCGAAGACAGTGTGCGCAGCGCCATCGACAGCAAGGATTTCACCCTGGTGTACCAGCCGCAGGTGTCGTTGCACGACGGCCAGCTGCGGGGTGTCGAGGTGCTGCTGCGCTGGCAGCATCCGAGCGTTGGCGATGTGCCGCCGGGGCTGTTTTTGCCGTTGCTGGAAGAGGCGCGGCTGATCAGCCAATTGAGCACCTGGATCTACCAGCAGGTGGCCGCCCAGCGGCAGGCATGGAAGTCGGTGTTCGGCGACGAGTTGGTGCTGAGCGTGAGTTTGAGCAGCAGCCAGTTCAATATGCCGAACCTCGCCAGCCAGCTGCAGCAGGTGCTGGATCGACATGGGCTGCAGGGCCGGCAGCTTGAGGTGGAGATCAGCGAAGAAAGCCTGATGCACAACCTGGATGAGTCCACCAAGCAGCTCAAGCTGTTGCGCCAGGCCGGTGTGCGGATTGCGCTGGATGATTTCGGCGCCGGGAACTGTTCCCTGGCGCACCTGCGGGACCTGGAATTCGACACCCTCAAGCTCGACCCGAAGCTGGTCGCTCGCCTGCCGGGCTCATCCCGGGACGCGGCGATGGCGCGGAGCATTATCGAACTGTGCCGGCACTTCGATCTGCTGGTGATTGCCGAGGGCGTCGAGACCCAGGAGCAAGTCGAATGGCTCAAGGCCAACGGTTGCCAGTTCATCCAGGGGCCGCAGGTGGCGGCCCCGTTGATAGCGGATGAAGTCGCCAACTGGCACCTGCGCGCAGCGTCCCGCTGAATTCGCTACACTGGCGGCCATTCAAATACCCGTTGTTGACCTCATGACCGCGCTGAAATACCTCCAGGCCTACCCCCCAGCATTGCAGGAGCAAGTGCGTCAGTTGATTGCCAAGGACCAACTCGGCGACTACCTGACCCAGCGCTACCCCGAGCGGCACGGGGTGCAGAGCGACAAAGCGCTGTACAACTACGCCCAGGCCTTGAAGCAGGAACACCTGCGCAACGCCCCGGCCATCGACAAAGTGCTGTTCGATAACCGCCTGGACCTGACCCACCGCGCCCTCGGCCTGCACACCACCATCTCCCGGGTGCAGGGCGGCAACCTCAAGTCGAAGAAAGAAATCCGCATCGCCTCGCTGTTCAAGGAAGCCGCGCCGGAGTTTCTGCGCATGATCGTGGTACACGAACTGGCGCACTTCAAGGAATCGGACCACAACAAGGCGTTCTACAAACTCTGTGAATACATGCTGCCGGGCTACCATCAGGTGGAATTCGACCTGCGGGTATACCTGACCTGGCGGGACATGCAGGGCAAGCCCTAACCTTCAAAGGCGATCGAGCATGGATGTGAGCAAGACCAAAAGCAGCTTCTACCGGCGCTTGTATGTGGCGTATCTGATCGACAGCCAGTTGGCCAGCAGCGTCCCGGCCCTGACCGAAGTCACGGGCATGCCCCGGCGCACTGCCCAGGACACGATTGCGGCGTTGGCGGATTTGGACATTGTGTGTGAGTTTGAGCAGGAAGACGGCGCCCGCAATCATGCCGGGCGCTATCGGATTCACAGTTGGGGCGCGATCGAGCCGCGCTGGATCGAGGCGAACCTGGCGAGCATTAAACAGGTGTTGGGGTACCCCTGAAGGTTTGTGGTGACCGGGCTGACGCCTTCGCGAGCAAGCCCGCTCCCACATTCGACCGCATTCCAAAGGTGGGACTCGGTCAAATGTGGGAGCGGGCTTGCTCGCGAAGAGGCCCTCATGCCCGGCGCATGCCTATATGTGGAATGTCATCCTCAAGGTATTCCTCACCCGCCACCACAAACCCGTATCGCCCGTAATACCCCTGCAAATGCGCCTGGGCCGACAGATAGATCGGCACGTCGGGCCACTGTTTCTCCGCCTGCCTGAGAGCCTCATCCATCATCTCGTGCCCCAGCCCGGTGCCCCGCGCACTCGGTGCGACGATCACCCGGCCGATCACCACATCGCCGCCCTGGGATTCAGGATCAAGCAGGCGCAGGTAGGCCTGTAATTGGCCGTCGCTCCAGGCCATCAGGTGATGGGTGTCGCCGTCCAGGTCCTGGCCATCGATGTCTTGGTACACGCATTTCTGCTCGACAACGAAGACCTCCGAGCGCAGGCGCAAAATGGCGTACAGCTGCTCCTTGCCCAAGTCACTGTGGTGTTTGCAGACCCATTCGACTGTCATGGTGTTCTCTCGGCTAATTGTCTGGTCAGGATAGTAAGCGCGTGGGAGGCGAGTGTCTAAATTGCGGCTTTTTTGTGAGTGAGATCAATTTGCCATCATTCTGTGCGTGCGCGACTGCCGCGTTTGTGTAATCTGCAGCGCAGGCTCATTGATGAGCTACTGTTAAACCCTCGGGTTCAACCCTGAGGTCAGGCCATAGAACGCCCGCCAAGGACTTGAGCATGCCGCGATTTTCTCGTGCCGTTGCTTTGATCGGTTTGTTGTTGCTGGCCCAGACGGCGGCGGCAGAACGCTTGCGCCTGGTGGCGGATGCCTGGCCGCCGTTTACCGATGCCACCCTGATCAATGGGGGGTTGGCCACCGACATCGTCACCACCGCCCTGGCCCGCGCCGGCTATGCCAGTGACTTTGAACAGGTGCCCTGGGCCCGAGCGCTTATGGGCGTGGGCGATGGGCGTTACGACGTGCTGGTCAATGCCTGGTACGACGATGCGCGTACTCAGTTGGGGCAGTTTTCCGGTGAGTACTTGCTCAATCGGGTGCTGTTTCTAAAGCGTCGGGATGACGCCATTGAGTACCAGAACCTGCAACAACTCCACGACTATCCCATCGCAGTGGTGCGCGGCTATGCCTATTCCGCGGCGTTCGACGCTGATCCGCAATTGCAGAAAGTCCCTGTGCATAACTTCGCCATGGCCGTACGCATGCTGGCGGCGCAGCGGGTGCGGCTGACGGTGGAGGATGAATTCGTCGCCCGCTACTACCTGGCGCGGGAGTCCGCCACCGTGCGTAATGCGGTGGAGTTTTTGCCGATGCCGCTGAGCGAGAACAGCCTGCACATTTTGGTCAGCCTGAAAAATCCGCAGCATGAGCAGATTGTCGCCGGGTTTGATCGGGAGATCGCCAGGATGAAGGCGGATGGTAGCTATGCGCGGTTGATGAAGCAGCATGGGATGTAGTGGGGCTAATGGCTCCTTCGACTTGCTCGCGAAAGGGGTTCAGGCTTCGCTGGTGTCTTTGATCAGGTGAGCCGCCAGTGTGCGCAACGGCCCCAACTGCCGGCAGATCAACGCCAACTGCGTCTGCACCAGCCGCTGCCCTTCATCAATCTCATCCGGCATCTGCTCCAGATCCACCGCCAAGGCTTCTTCCGCATCACTCTGAATCGCGATCGGCTGCTTGTTGGCCAGCCCCGTGGCAATCTCGTCGATACTCGCCGCCAGCGTCTTCCCGGCGCCTTCGATCAAGTGCTCGCGCACCTCCGCCGGCAATTGGGTTTCCCGGTGCGCACCCAGCCCCGACAGGTAGCTGAGCAGTGTGTGGGACAGCACCAGGAACCTGAACCCCACATCCGCCTCCTTACGGAAATGCCCCGGCTCCATCAGCATATTCGCCAGGGTGGTGGACAGTGCGGCGTCGGCGTTGTGGGCATTGCGCCGGGCCAGGCGGTAAGCCAGGTCGTCGCTTTTGCCCGCTGCGTACTGCTGCATGATCTGGCGCAGGTAGATGCTGTTGCAGGTCAGGGTGTTGGCCAGCACTTTGTTCAGGCGTCGGCCCTGCCAGTCCGGCAGGAACAGGAACACCGCCAGCCCGGCGATCAGGCTGCCGAGCAAGGTATCGAACAAGCGTGGCAGGAACAGCCCGTAGCCGTCGCCCACCTGGTTGAAGCAGAACAGCACCATCAGCGTGATCGCGGCGGTCGCCAGGGTGTAGCGCGTGGTGCGGTTGATAAAGAACACCAGGCCGGCGGCAATGGCGAACATTGACTGGATCAGCGGGTTGGGGAACAGGTCGAACAGCGCCCAGGCGATGGTCAGGCCGATGGCCGTGCCGATGATTCGCTGGCCGAGCTTGCGTCGGGTGGCGCCGTAATTCGGCTGGCACACGAACAGCGTGGTGAGGATGATCCAGTAGCCTTGGGACGGATGAATCAAATGCACCATCCAATAGCCGATGCTCAGTGCCAGCGGCAGGCGCAGGGCGTGGCGGAACAGCAAGGAGGTTGGCGTCAGTTGCGTGCGCAGGCGGGTCCACATCTCCTTGAGGTTGCGCGGGGCTCGATCCAGCAGGCTGCTGTCGGTGGCATCGGCCAGGCTGTCGGGGTTGGCGGCGTCGCCGAGCAGGCGGTCCAGGGTCGACAGGTTGGCGGCCAGGGCACGCAGGGAGCGCAGCAGGCCGCGCCAGGCCGGGTTGCTCTGAATGCGCAGGTGTTCCAGGGAGGCATTCAGGTCGCCCAGGGCTTCGGCGAAGCTGTCGTCATAGACGAAGGGCTGGCGCAGCTGGATCGATTCGGCGAGGGTCTGGCAGGCCTTGCCTTGCTGGCGCAGCAGGCGCTGGCAGCGGAACAGCACGTCGCTGTGGAAGAAGGCGTCGGCGAGTGCGTTGTAAGGGTAGTGCGAGGAGCTGGCGCGTTCGTGGATGTCCTGGGCCAGGAAATACAGCTTGAGGTAGCGGCTGACCTTGGAGCCCGGGCGGCCATTGCCGACCCGGTGCAGGATGATCTCTTTGGCCGCGTTCAGTGCTGCCACCACCCGGCCGTTTTGCTGCGCCAGTTCCAGGCGCCGTGCTTCCACATCCAGCTGGCGGATCGGTTCGAACAATGAGGACTTGAGCTTGAGGTAGCGCCCCAGCTCACGAAACAACCGCGCCAGGCTCTGCTGCACTGGCTGGTTGGAAAACAGCACCTGCCACAGCACCGACAGCGCGCCATACCACGCGGCACCGGCCACCAGCAGCAAGGGTTCATGCCAGAAGTCCGTGACCGCACCCCCGCGCTGGTCCACGCCGATCATGGTGTAGACCGAGAGAATCAGGGTGGCCGAAGCGATCGCCCCATAACGCTCGCCCAGCGCACCGAGCATGGTCAGGCCGAAGCTGGAAAGAGCCAGGAAGATCGCGAAGATCCAGGGATAGGGGAAGAGCAGTTCGACAGAAAGCGCGGCGGTGCTGAAGCACACCAGTGTCACGGCCAGGGCGTTGAGCCGGCCTTGCCAGTTGTCATCGGTCTCGGCCAGGGCGCTGGCGATAATCCCCAGGAACAACGGGATCAGCAGCGCCATTTCATTCTGGTACCAGCACAGCGCCATGCTGCCGGTCAGGGCGATGAATACCCGTACGCTGTAACTGAATTTATCCAGTGCCCAAAGGCGCCGCATGGACTGCTTGAAGGAGGTCGATGACATGAAGGCTGGGGTCTTCCGGGACGATGCCGCTAAATTGAGCCAGTAATGACGCCACGGCAAGCGTGGCGATCACATCTGAGAGCAAAATTTATTCCAGTCATTACTTCCAAGCACACCACGAACCAAATGTGGGAGCGGGCTTGCTCGCGAATGCGGAGTGTCAGCTAATACATGAGTGACTGATACACCGCCTTCGCGAGCAAGCCCGCTCCCACATTTTTTTACCGCATTCCGTCAGGCAAATTGAGCGGCTGCATACCCGGAAGCCCAAGCCCACTGAAAGTTGAACCCGCCCAGGTGACCGGTCACATCCAACACTTCGCCGATGAAGTACAAACCGGGGCTTTTCAGGGACTCCATGGTCTTGGACGAGACTTCCCGCGTGTCCACGCCACCCAGGGTGACCTCGGCGGTGCGATAGCCTTCGGTGCCCGCGGGCACCAATTGCCAGCTCCCCAGTTTGCTGGCGATGTCGGCAATTTCGGCATGGGTGTACTGCTTCATCGGCTTGGAAACGAACCAGGTTTCAGCCAGCAGGTTGGCCATCTTTTTTGTGAAGATCTCACCCAGCAGGGTTTTCAGCTCGCTGTTCGGGCGCTCGACCTGTTGCTCTTGCAGCCAGGTGTGGGCGTCGTGATCGGGCAGCAGGTTGATTTCCACGGTGTCACCGGACTCCCAGTACGAGGAAATCTGCAGGATCGCCGGCCCGCTCAGGCCACGGTGGGTAAACAGGATGTTCTCGCGAAAGCTCTGGTCGTTGCAGCTCACCAGGCAATCCACGGAAGTACCGGACAGCTCGCCGCACAACTCCTTGAGCTGATCGGTGATGGTGAACGGCACCAGCCCGGCCCGGGTCGGCAGCAGTTCATGGCCGAACTGCTTGGCCACTTGATAACCAAAGCCGGTGGCGCCCAGGGTTGGGATCGACAGCCCGCCGGTGGCGATCACCAGCGATTCGCAGCGCAACTCACCCAGGGTGGTTTGCAACTGATAGCCGCCATCGACCTTGGCAATCTCCTGCACCGACGTGTCCAGGTGCATGCTCACGCCGACCTGGATGCACTCATCCAGCAGCATCCCGAGGATGTCGCTGGACTTGTTGTCGCAGAACAGCTGGCCGAGTTTCTTCTCGTGGTACGGCACGCCGTGCTTGGCCACCAGCCCGATGAAATCCCACTGGGTGTAGCGGGCCAGGGCGGACTTGCAGAAGTGCGCGTTGTGGGAGAGGAAGTTGGCAGGCTCCGTGTACATATTGGTGAAGTTGCAGCGGCCACCGCCGGACATCAGGATCTTTTTGCCGGCCTTGTTCGCGTGGTCGATCAACATCACCTTGCGCCCACGCCCGGCGGCGGTCAGCGCACACATCAAGCCTGCGGCGCCGGCGCCAATGATTACGACTTCGGTAGAGCGCAAAACGGTGTCCTCACACATGAATCAGAAAGATCCCTGTAGGAGCGAGCTTGCTCGCGAAAAACTTCAACGATAACGCGTGCCGTCTGGGTAAACGCGGCGCGCTCAGGTTTTTCGCGAGCAAGCTCGCTCCTACAGTAGAGCGGTGGCGCTTTAGAGAATACGCACGCGCAACGAACGGCCTTTGATCTTGCCGTCATTCAAGCGCTGCAGCGCCTGCTTGGCGATCCCGCGTTCCACGGCCACGAAGGCCTGGAAATCAAAGATCGCGATCTTGCCAACCTGGGCCCCCGGAATCCCGGCTTCACCGGTCAGTGCGCCAAGGATGTCGCCCGGGCGAACCTTGTCTTTACGGCCGGCGCCAATGCACAGGGTGCTCATCACCGGCAGCAACGGGCCGCCGCTCTGAGGCTTGAGGTTGTCCAGTTGGTCCCAGTTCAGCGGCGACTTCTGCAGTTGCTCGATGGCCTGGGCGCGATGGGCTTCGGACGGTGCAACCAGGCTGATAGCAATGCCAGTCTCGCCCGCACGGCCGGTACGGCCCACACGGTGGATGTGGATTTCCGAGTCGCGGGCCAGTTCGACGTTGATCACCATGTCCAGTGCATCAATGTCCAAGCCGCGGGCGGCAACGTCGGTGGCAACCAGTACCGACGTACTGCGGTTGGCGAACATCGCCAGCACCTGGTCACGGTCACGCTGTTCCAGGTCGCCATGCAGGCCGACGGCGGAAATGCCCTTGGAGGTCAGGTGATCCACGGTTTCCTGCACTTGCTGCTTGGTAAAGCAGAAGGCTACGCAAGAAGCCGGACGGAAATGCGCCAGAACCTTGGTCACCGCGTCCATGCGCTCTTCCGGGGAAATCTCGTAGAAGCGCTGCTCGATCTGATCGTCCGAGTGGAACGCTTCGGCCTTGACCTGTTGCGGCGCGCGCATGAATTTCGAGGCCAGCTGCTTGATGCTCACCGGGTAGGTGGCCGAGAACAGCAGGGTCTGGCGGCGGGCCGGGGTCTTGCTGATGATGTCTTCGATGGCGTCGTAGAAGCCCATGTCGAGCATGCGGTCGGCTTCATCGAGGATCAACGTGTTCAAGCCGTCCAGAACCAGCGAACCCTTGCGCAGGTGCTGCTGGATGCGGCCCGGGGTGCCGACGATGACGTGGGCGCCGTGTTCCAGGGAAGCGATCTGTGGGCCGAGGGACACGCCGCCGCACAGGGTCAGCACCTTGATGTTGTCTTCGGCGCGGGCCAGGCGGCGGATTTCCTTGGCCACCTGGTCAGCCAACTCGCGGGTCGGGCACATGACCAGTGCCTGGCAGCCGAAGTAGCGCGGGTTGATCGGGTTCAGCAGGCCGATGCCGAAGGCTGCGGTCTTGCCGCTGCCGGTCTTGGCCTGGGCAATCAGGTCCAGCCCTTTGAGGATCACCGGCAAGCTTTGCGCCTGGATCTGCGTCATCTCGACATAACCCAGCGAGTCGAGGTTAGCCAGCATGGCGGCGGACAGGGGCAAAGTATTAAAAGCGGTGGCGATGGTAGTCACGGGACTGGCTCTGCAAAACAAAATGTCGCGCAGTGTACCAGCCCCGTGGGATTTTCCCTGCAAGTTCTAGACGAGAAGCCTGTTAATGCTCAATGTCGTGCTCGCGGCTGACCATCCGTTTGCCGTCTTTTGGCGACAATTGCAGGAAGATCGCCGCCGCCAGCATCGCCATGATGCCCACGGTGACGAAGGTCAATTGGAACGCGCCGAGCACGGTATCGACCCCGTCGTTGCCCACTTCAGCGGTAAAACCGCCCAGCAACGCACCGGCGCAGGCCACCCCCAGGCTCAGGGACAATTGCGCGACCACCGACAGCAAACTGTTGCCGCTGCTGGCCTGGGCATCGTCGAGGTCGATCAGGGTCACGGTGTTCATCGCGGTAAATTGCAGCGAGTTGATTGCCCCGAGGACCGCCAGCATGCCCAGCAGCAACGGGTAGGGCGTGTGTTCGCTGACTAGGCCCATGCTCGCCAGCATGATCCCCAGCGCCAGGGTGTTGCCGGTGAGCACCACGCGATAGCCCAGGCGCTCGATCAGCGGCCGGGCAATGGACTTGGCAAACATCGCCGCCGCCGCCAGGGGCAGCATGCTCATCCCCGCTTCGGACGGCGAATAACCCAGCGCCACCTGCAACAGCAGCGGCACCAGGAACGGCAACGCGCCGCTGCCCAGGCGGGCGAACAGGTTGCCGAGGATGCCCACGGCAAAGGTCCGGGTCTTGAACAGCACCGGCGAGAACAGCGGGTTGTCGATATGCCCGGCCCGCAGCCAGTACGCCGCCAGGCACGCGAGGCCGCCGAACAGCAGCAACATCACCCGCAGGTGCGGCAGGTGCAATTCGCCGAGGCCTTCCATGGCGATGGTGATCAGCACCATCGCCGCGCCGAACAGCAGGAAACCCACGCCGTCGAAACGGGTGCGTTCGCTGCCGCGCAGGTCGGGGATGAATTTCCAGACGGCGTAGCAGCCGATGATGCCCACCGGCAGGTTGATCAGGAAGATCCAGTGCCAGGTCAGGTATTGCACCATCCAGCCGCCCATGGTCGGGCCGAGCAGCGGGCCCAGCAGCCCGGGAATGGTGATGAAGCCCATGATCCGCACCAGCTCCGAACGCGGGTAGGCACGCAGCACCACCAGCCGGCCCACTGGCAACATCAAGGCACCGCCCAGGCCCTGGATCACCCGGGCGCCCACCAGCATGGTCAAGGTGCTGGAGAGCGCGCAGAGCAACGAGCCAATGCTGAACAGCATGATCGCGCCGAAGAAAATCTTCTTGGTGCCGAAGCGGTCGGCGACCCAGCCGGAGGCCGGGATCAGCAAGGCCACCGTCAGCATGTAGGCGATCACCACGCCTTGCATACGCAGCGGGTTCTCCGCCAGGTCTCGGGCCATGGCCGGCAAAGCGGTGTTGAGAATCGTCCCATCCAGCGACTGCATGAAGAAGGCAATCGCTACCACCCAAGGTAGCCAGCGGGCGGTCTTGGCATCGAGAGGGGCGCGATTCGGCATGAGTTACCTTTTTTGTTAGCAGCCTATGTTTCGGCGATTATGCGCCATCGGCAGCTCCTTTTCCCACTGGCGCTTCGTCTATATCTGACAACGCCACGTCTTTGCCCACCAGGAAGTCAATCAGCGCCCGGTGCACGGCCAGGGCCGCTTCGCGGGATTCCAGGTCGAGCAAATGGCCGGTGTGCTCGGCCGTGGCAAAGCTGCTGCGGCCTACGTATTTTTTGAACAGTTGGGCTTCATCTGCCGGGGTGTACTCGTCCAGCACGCCGTTGAGGAAGTGCACCGGGGTTTCGATCCGGGTCAATTGCGGCAGGTAGTTGCCGTCACCCAGCGCCAGCACCTGATGGATATGGAACCGCGCCTGGCGATACTCGGTGGTGGCCATAGTCGACAGATGCCGGTGGTTGTTGCGCTTGAGCCGGGGCGACAGGTATTTGCCCACGGTTTCATTCAGCAGATGGCCGACGGCAGATTTGTCATCGGCCTCGATCAGTACGCGCACCCGTTCCACGTACTCGAGCATCGCCCGATTGAGGTTGGGCGCCAGTGCCATCACCACCGAGCTTTCAATGGAGGGCGGATTATGGGCCAGGGTCAGCAGCGTGGAAATCCCGCCCCATGAGGCGGACACCAGATGGTTGACCTGAAAGCGCTCCACCAGTGCCCGCAGGATCTGCACTTCATCGTCCTTGGTCACAAGGTCGAGGTCGGTGTTGTGGGGGCGCGAATAGCCGGAGAACGGCAAGTCGAACATCAGCACATTGAAGTGCTCGGACAGGCACTTGCTGGTGCGGGCAAAAGAGCGGGTGGTGGAGAGCGCGCCATTGACCAACAGCACGGTTTTCTTCTCTGGGTTGTTACCAAGCTGCTCTACGTGAACGTTGTAGTGCTTGAACAGCTTTTCAATGACAAAACTTCCATGGTTCATGTCAACGCTCCAGCTTGCCCTATCCCGGGCAAGGTCATGCATCACTTGAATGTAGGAGCGAGCTTGCTCGCGAAGATCGTCAACGATGACGCGGTTTGCCTGCCTTGACGCGGTGCTCTCGGGTTTTTCGCGAGCAAGCTCGCTCCTACGGTGGCTTTGGGTGGCTGAGTGCCACTAACCGTTATAACGAGAATTCCGGCAGGGAACAACAGACCGGATGGCCGGTATAGAGAGGCGGAAGGTTCGCCGGGAGGGAGGATAATCCCCCGTAGGAATTGTCATTCAAAACGGGGGAGGAGTTTTACAGGGTCAGTGTCAGGCGTTTTACCAATGCGCCCGGTAATAGATTGGATGAGGTATTGCGCTGGCTATACGTACTCGCCGACAGCAGCAATTCCCGATCAGCGGTCAATGCCTCCAACTGCGAACCCAGCAGGCTGTACACGCTGTCATCAAAACGCATGGTGCTGACCGGCGCCTTGATCTCGCCGTCCTCGACCCAGAACGTGGCGAAGCGGGTCATGCCGGTCAGGCGCGCGGCGGGCTGGTCGGAGTAGTTCAGGTACCACAGGTTGCTGATGTACAAACCGGTGCCCAATTGCTTGAGGATATCGGCCTGGGCCAGGCTGCCGGCGGCCATCTGCAAGGCGCTGGGCGATTCATCGCTGCTGGCGCCGTTGGTGCTCAAGCCGTATTCGGCCGCGCTGCGGGAGTTCACCAGTTGGCCTTCGGCCTTGCCGGCATTGATCAGCTTCACGTCGCTGCGGGGATAGCCGTCGCGGGAAAACGCCGAGCTCAGGGAGCCACTGACCTGTTCGTCTATGGCCACCAACGGGCTCAAGGCCTGGTCGCCGTTGTACAAGCGTTGCAACGGGCTGCCTTTACTGGCGATGGACTGGGCGGAAAAACCGCCCCAGGTCAGCATGCTGATGATCTCTTCCATGGCCGCCGGCGCCAGGTAGGCGCGGTACTGCCCGGGCGCCAGCGGGTGCAGCGGGCGGCCGAGGAATTCCAGTTGCTCGCGGGCCTGCTGGAAACGCTGGGCGAAGGCCGCGCTGTCCCAATCGTTGCCGGCGTAGCTGGCTTTCACCGCTTCGCCGTTGGCGTGGAACAGGCTGAAGTCGAAGTTGAAACTGTTGGCCTGGTGCCAGCCAAAGGCGCCTGATGAACTGGCGAAGCCACGACTGATCGGGCCAGCGGCGTAGAAGCCGACCATGTCCACGCCCTCGGCGGCCACACTGATTGCTTCCAGCACCTGGGCCAGGTCCGGCAGCGGCCGGGCCTGCTGGTCCTTGTTTTGCCAGGCGTTTTGATTGAGCAGCAGGTACGGATCCTGCGGCAACAACGGCAAGGTCTCGCGCAGCTGTTGCAGGCCGTCGGCCAGGCGCTGGCGATCCAGCTCAGGCTCGCCCGCCAGGGTGATACCGAGGTCGGCGTGGCGCCCGTCGTTGATCAGCTTCAGGTTCAGGCTGGCTTGTTGCACCTGGCCGGCCTGGCGCACTTTGCCGTGGTTGAAACGCACAAACTCTGACGACTCGTCGGCGTAGCCGAGGTGGAATTGTTCGTTGTCGGTGATGGCCTGCTTGAGCCAGTCCACCAGGGCTTTGAAATTGTTCATCAGGCGTCTCCCCCGAATACGTCCACGTTGTTGAACACGCAGGCCGGCGATGCATGGCCGACGCGGATCACCTGGTTCGGTTCGCCCTTGCCGCAGTTCGGCGTGCCCAGGACCCTGGAGGTGCTGGCGTCGCCGACAGCGCTGAGGTTGCGCCAGAACTGCGCGGAAATCGCCCGGTAGTTGGGGTTTTTCACCACGCCTTTGAGCTCGCCGTTTTCAATCAACTGGCCCCATTCGCAACCGAACTGGAATTTGTTGCGCGCGTCGTCAATCGACCAGGAACGGTTGGTGGACATCAGGATGCCGTTCTCGATACCGCCAATCAGCTGCGCCATGTTCTGGTCGCCGACCTCGATATTCAGGTTGGCCATACGGTCGATGGGCGCGCGATTCCAACTGCAGGCACGGCTGTTGGCCACGCCTTGCATGCCGGAGCGGTACTGCGACAGCGCACCGCCCAACGGCTTGAGCAGCAGGCCTTCGCGGATCAGGAATTGTTTGCTGGCCTTCGTGCCGTCGTCGTCATGCCCATAGCTGGCGAGTTGCTCGGGAATGTCCGGGTCGAAGGTTACGTTCAGCAGTTTGGAGCCGTATTGCAGGTGGCCGAAGTCGCTGGCCTTGACGAAGCTGGTGCCGGCGTAATTGCGCTCGTCGCCGAGGATACGGTCGAGTTCCAACGGGTGGCCGATGGACTCGTGGATCTGCAGGATCATCTGGTCGGGCATCAGCAGCAGGTCGCGCGGGCCTTGGGGCGTGTTCGGTGCCAGCAGCAGTTGCAGCGCCTGCTCGGCAATCTGCGGCGCGGCGCCTACCAGGCCGAAGCGGCTGATCACGTCAAAGCCGCCTTGCTGGCCGAAGTTAGTGCCGCCCAGAGTGCGGGTCTGGCTGTCATTGCCATCGTAGGCCGTGACGCTGACGCCGGGGAACACAAACCGCTGGGCCTGGCGCAGTTCGGCGCCGGCGCTGTTGAGGTAGATCTGTTCGACGTGGGTGGTGCCCAGGCTGACTTCCCAGTTCACCAGGCGCTCGTCCTTGGGCACGGCGGCCGATTCGGCGCCGAGCAGTTGGTAGCAGTCGCTCAGGGACGGGAAGGGCTGGTCGAGGTTAGGCGACAGGTAGTCGGCGATGTCGCTGGACACCGGCTGGTCGCGCAGGTCGAGCAGGGCGTGAGGTTTGATCAGACGGGCTTGCTGTTCGGCGCGCTCGAGGGCGGCTTGCAGGCCGGCCAGGGAAATGTCGTGAGTGGCAGCGTAGGCTTCGACGCCGTTGAGGCGCACGGTGAGCATCGCGCCTTCGTCCTGGCTGAGGTGTGGCGGCTCGGCGACGTTTTTGCGTACCGACAGGTACTGGCCGGACTCGCGGACATAGCGCAGGGAGAAGAATTCGGCGGTGGTGCGCAGGGCACCGAACTGCTTTTTGAGTGTGGCGTGGTGTTCGAACATGGGGCCTTCCTTGTGGGCGGCTCGGCGCGGGCAGGCGAACAGAGTAGGCCTGGGCTAGGGAGCTGATCAAGGAAAGTGTAGGGGAGGGGTTTTGCAGTGTCTGGTCGGGCCTCTTCGGGAGCAAGCCCCCTCCCACATTTGATCGGGTTCACACGGTCAAAAGGTGGGAGCGGGCTTGCTCGCGAAGGGAGCGCCGCGGTGTATCAGTTACTGCGCAGTAGGACCTACTTCACGCATCGGCTTGCCACGCACCGGCGCATCGCCTGCTACGTAGTAATCCGCAGTGCTGCGCGGCAGTGGCTGGCGGCCACGGATCTTGTCGGCGATTTTCTCGGCGATCATGATCGTCGGCGCGTTCAGGTTACCGGTGGTGATGATCGGCATGATCGACGCATCAACTACGCGCAGACCCTGCATGCCATGCACACGGCCTTCGGCGTCTACCACGGCCATCTCGTCGGTGCCCATCTTGCACGAGCAGGACGGGTGGAACGCAGTTTCGGCGTGCTCACGGATAAATTTATCCAGTTGCTCGTCGGTCTGTACGTCGATGCCCGGGCTGATTTCACGGCCACGGTATTGATCCAGTGCCGGCTGTTGCATGATTTCACGGGTCAGGCGGATGCCGTCGCGGAATTCCTGCCAGTCCTGCTCGGTGGCCATGTAGTTGAAGAGGATGCTCGGGTATTCCCGTGGGTTCTTCGACTTCAATTGCACGCGGCCACGGCTCGGCGAACGCATGGAGCCCATGTGTGCCTGGAAACCGTGCTCTTTCACACCGTTGCTGCCGTTGTAGTTAATCGCCACCGGCAGGAAGTGGTACTGGATGTTCGGCCAATCGAAGTCTTCACGGGTACGGATGAAACCGCCCGCTTCGAACTGGTTGCTGGCGCCGATGCCGGTGCCGTTGAACAGCCATTCGGCACCGATGGCCGGTTGGTTGTACCAGAGCAGCGACGGGTACAGCGAGACCGGTTGGGTGCACGCGTATTGCAGGTACAGCTCAAGGTGATCCTGCAGGTTTTCGCCGACGCCAGGCAGGTCGTGGACCACCGGGATGTCGAGGCTTCCCAGCAGTTTCGCCGGGCCTACGCCGGAGCGTTGCAGCAGTTGCGGCGAAGCGATTGCGCCGCTGCACACCAGGACTTCCTTGCGGGCACGGGCTTCAACACGCTCTTCGGCAGCACCGATCAGGTAACGCACGCCGACGGCGCGCTTGCCTTCGAACAGGACTTTGTCGGTCAGGGCGTGGGTGACGATGGTCAGCGTCGAGCGCTTCTTGGCCGTGTCCAGGTAACCGCGAGCGGTGCTGGCGCGACGACCGTTTGGCGTCACGGTACGGTCCATCGGGCCGAAGCCTTCCTGCTGGTAGCCGTTCAAATCTTCGGTACGCGGGTAACCGGCTTGTACGCCTGCTTCAACCATCGCGTGGAACAGCGGGTTGTTGCCGGCCTTTGGCGTGGTCACGCTGACCGGGCCGTCGCCACCGTGGTAGTCGTTCGGGCCGATGTCGCGGGTTTCGGCTTTACGGAAGTACGGCAGGCAGTCGAGGTAGGTCCAGTTTTCCAGGCCCGGCAGTTTCGACCAGTTGTCGTAGTCCATCGCGTTGCCGCGGATGTAGCACATGCCGTTGATCAGCGAGGATCCACCGAGGCCTTTGCCGCGACCGCATTCCATCCGGCGACCGTCCATGTGTGGCTCTGGATCGGTTTCGTAGGCCCAGTTGTAGCGGCGGCCTTGCAGGGGGAACGCCAGCGCGGCTGGCATTTGGGTACGGAAATCGAGACGGTAGTCCGGGCCGCCGGCTTCCAGCAGCAGGACAGTGACGCCTTCGTCTTCGGTCAGACGGGTCGCCAGGGTGTTACCGGCGGAGCCGGCACCCACAATGATGTAGTCGTATTCTTGGGACATAAAATGCACCCTCATGTAAGTGGTTCAAGCTGCTTTTGTGGCGAGGGAGCTTGCTCCCGCTCGACTGCGCAGCAGTCGCAAAATCAGCGAACGAGTTCGGTCTGGCGAACTGCGATGCCTGGGATGGGGCTGCTGCGCAGCCCAGCGGGAGCAAGCTCCCTCGCCACAAAGGCGCACCCCTGGCTGGCAGGTTTAGAACACCGAGGCGTAGTCGCCCAGCTCAACCTGTACCGATTTGATGCGAGTGAAGTTGTTCAGCGAGCTGATCCCGTTTTCACGGCCAACGCCCGACTGCTTGTAGCCGCCCACCGGCATCTTCGCGTCGGACTCGCCCCAGGCGTTGATCCAGCAGATACCGGCTTCCAGCTGATGAATCACGCGGTGCGCGCGGTTCAGGTCTTTGGTCACCAGGCCAGCGGCCAGGCCGAAGTCGGTGTCATTGGCACGACGGATCACTTCTTCTTCGGTGTCGTAGGTGAGGATGCTCATCACCGGGCCGAAGATTTCTTCACGGACGATGGTCATCTCGTCGGTGCAGTCAGTGAACACGGTCGGGGCCACGTAGGCACCCTTGGCGAATTCGCCGTCGGTCAGGCGGTCGCCGCCGCACAGCAGGCGCGCACCTTGCTCTTTACCTTTGGCGATGTAGCCGAGCACGCTTTCCATGTGGGCGAAGCTGACCAGCGGGCCGAAGTTGGTGTTTTCATCTTCCGGGTTGCCGATGCGGATGCGTGCAACGCGCTCGGCGATCTTGGCTTCGAACGCGCCTTTGAGGGCGGTCGGAACGAAGACGCGAGTGCCGTTGGTGCAGACCTGGCCCGAGCTGTAGAAGTTGGCCATCATCGCGATGTCGGCGGCGCGGTCGAGGTCGGCGTCGTCGAAAATGATCAGCGGGGATTTGCCGCCCAGTTCCATGGTGACTTCTTTGAGCGAGGAGCTCGAAGCGCTGGCCATGACTTTCTTGCCGGTGTCGGTGCCGCCGGTGAAGGAGACTTTCTCGATGCGCGGGTGCTCGGTCAGCCAGGTGCCGACTTCACGGCCGCTGCCGGTCAGAACGTTGAACACACCGTCCGGAACGCCGGCTGCGGTGTAGATTTCAGCCAGTTTCAGGGTGGTCAGCGAGGTGACTTCGCTTGGCTTGAAGATCATCGCGTTACCGGCCGCCAGGGCCGGTGCGGATTTCCACAGGGCGATCTGGATCGGGTAGTTCCACGCGCCGATACCGGCCACGACGCCCAGCGGCTCGCGACGGGTGTAGACGAACGAAGTGTCACGCAGCGGGATCTGCTCGCCTTCGATGGCGGGCACCAGGCCTGCGTAGTATTCCAGCACGTCGGCGCCGGTGACGATGTCGACGTATTGGGTTTCGGAGTACGGCTTGCCGGTGTCGAGGGTTTCCAGGGCGGCCAGCTCGTCGTTGCGCTCGCGCAGGATGTCGACGGCACGACGCAGGATGCGCGAACGCTCCATGGCGGTCATGGCGGCCCAGATTTTCTGGCCCTTTTCGGCGCTGACCACAGCGCGCTCAACGTCTTCTTTAGTAGCGCGTTGCACGTTGGCGAGAACTTCACCGTTAGCCGGGTTGATGGCTTCGAAAGTGGCATCGCTGCCAGCGTCGGAGTAGCCGCCGTCAATGTAGAGTTTTTGCAGTTCGAAACGGGCCATAAAGTCCTCGCAAGTGCATCAGTGGTTGGCGTTAACCGCCGAAGGTGGGCCATAAGGTTCTGGCAACACCGGCCGGCAGCCGTTCAGGGGTTGAGCGTTTATGTGTGCTCTAACTCACCTGCTTGGCCAATTGGAAATCCATGTATTCGTAAGCGATCCGTTGCGCCTGCTCCGTGTCGAAAGCGTCTCCCGACAGGGCGCCGCGCAACCACAAACCGTCGATCAGGGCCGCAAGGCCTCGGGCTGCGCTGCGTGCCTCGGACAACGGCAACGCTCGGCGGAACTGGCAGCACAGGTTGGAATACAGACGGTGATCGTTGATCCGCTGCAGCCTGTGCAATGACGGGTGGTGCATGCTGGTGGCCCAGAAGGCCAGCCAGGTTTTCATAGCCGGGCCGTTGACTTGGCTGGCGTCGAAGTTGCCTTCGATGATCACCTGAAGATGAGCCCGCGGGCTGTCATCTTTCAGCGCCAACCGGCGCTCGGTGACGTTCTCGATCAGGACGTTCATCAGGTACCGCATCGTGGCGGCGATCAGGCCATTCTTGTCCTGAAAATAGTGACTGATGATGCCATTCGAGACACCGGCCAGACGGGCGATCAGCGCAATGCTGGCATCTCCCATCCCGACCTGATCGACCGCAGTCAATGTGGCTTCGATCAACTGCTGGCGGCGTATGGGTTGCATACCGACCTTGGGCATCGTGCACCTCTCCTTAGGCCTGCCAACGGGCGATAAACGTCCGTCGGCTTGTGGGCCAGTCTATTTTGTTTTGATTGAACGTTCAATCAACAAAGAATAAGATCTGCGACAAATGGTCGCTGCCTACAGGTATTTCCTACGTGCATGTGGCGCCACCTGACATCGGGAAAACCCATGAAACAGCCCGGCACAGCGGTTCGCCGAGGGTTCATGGTTTTTCGGGGTGTCTTTATACACCCGTCCGTCGACTGCCGAAAAATCGATGGCTCGGGTCATGCGTTGCCTTGTGTTTCTCTGCACTGCCCGGAGCATCTGTGCCATGAGTTCTGCCTCTCTTATAAAGACCCCGCCGGAAAAGGTGCGGGTCAACGGTTGGGTGTTCTACACCTCCACCGCGCTGATTCTGTTGTTGACCGCGATTCTGATTATCGCCCCGCAGGAAGCCGGCAGGATGCTCGGTGTGGCCCAAGCCTGGTTGTCGAAAAGCTTTGGCTGGTACTACATGGTTGTGATCGCCGCCTACCTGGTGTTTGTGGTGGGCCTGGCGTTTTCGTCCTATGGGAAATTGAAACTGGGCAGCAAGGACGACACCCCGGACTTCAGCTACGGCGCCTGGGCCGGCATGCTCTTTTCGTCGGGCATCGGCATCTCGCTGCTGTACTTCGGCGCGTCCGAGCCGCTGGACCACTACTTCAACCCGCCTGAAGGCGCGTCGGCCACTGGCGACGCTGCGCGTCAGGCATTGCAGTTGACGTTCCTGCACTGGGGCCTGCACGGCTGGGCGATCTACGCACTGGTCGGCCTGGCCGTGGCGTACTTTGCCTACCGTCATAACCAGCCGCTGGCCTTGCGCTCGGCGCTGTACCCGCTGGTGGGCGAGCGTTGGGTCAAAGGCGCGGCCGGTCACGCGGTGGACGGTTTCGGCATGTTCGTAACGCTGCTGGGCCTGGTGACGAACCTGGGGATCGGTTCGATGCAAGTGTCCTCCGGGTTGGAAAACCTGTTCGGCATGGAGCACAGCAACACCAACCTGCTGATCGTGATCATCGTGATGAGCACCGTGGCGACTATTGCTGCCGTGTCGGGTGTGGAAAACGGCATCCGCCGCCTGTCCAACCTGAACATCGTGCTGTTCAGCGGCCTGCTGATTTTCGTGCTGCTGTTTGGCCCGACCCTGCATTTGCTCAACGGCCTGGTGCAAAACACCGGCGACTACCTGAACGGTATCGTGCTGAAAACCTTCGACCTGTATGTGTACGAAGGCGACGCCGACAAGACCGAACGCTGGATGGGCCTGTGGACCCTGTTCTACTGGGCCTGGTGGATTTCCTGGGCGCCATTCGTGGGCATGTTCATCGCACGTATTTCCCGTGGTCGTACGGTGCGTGAACTGGTCGCGGGTGTGCTGCTGATCCCGTTGGGCTTCACCCTGGCGTGGTTGTCGATCTTCGGCAACTCGGCCTTGGACCTGGTGTTGAACCATGGCGCGGTGGAGTTGGGCAAGACCGCACTGGAACAGCCGTCCATGGCGATCTACCAGCTGCTTGAGCATTACCCGGCGTCGAAAATCGTCATCGGTGTGTCGATCTTTGTCGGCTTTGTACTGTTCCTGACCCCGGCGGATTCCGGCGCAGTGATGATGGCGAACCTGTCCTGCAAGGGCGGCAACGTTGACGAAGATGCGCCGCACTGGCTGCGGATTTTCTGGTCGGTCGTCATCACGCTGGTGACCATCGGCCTGCTGTTCGCCGGTAACTTCGAAGCCATGCAAACCATGGTGGTGCTGGCCGGCCTGCCGTTCTCGGTGGTGCTGATCCTGTTCATGTTCGGCCTGCACAAAGCAATGCGCCAAGACGTGGCGATCGAGCTGGAGCAGGCGCAATTGGCTGAACGTGGTCGGCGTGGTTTCAGCGAGCGTTTGACTGCCCTGGACCTGCAACCGAGCCAAGGTACCGTGCAGCGCTTTATGGACAAACACGTCACGCCGGCGCTGGAAGAAGCGGCGACTGCGTTGCGTGATCAGGGGCTGGAAGTGCAGACCCTGCTGGGTAAATCCAAGCGCTGCATTGGTGTGCGCATCGAGATGGAAGAGGGTAATCCGTTTGTCTACGAGGTGAGCCTGGATGCTTATTCGTCGGCACCGAGCGACTTGCCCGAGGAAGAGCGCACGCGTTACTACCGCGCCGAGGTTTACCTGCACAACGGGCCTCAAGAGTACGACCTGATGGGCTTCACCCAGGAACAGATCACCCGGGACGTGCTCGATCAGTTTGAAAGCCATCGGCAGCTCCTTGGCCGTGTCTATAGCTGAGTGTTGAAAGGACAGGTGGTGTCGTTACTGACACCACCTGAGCAAAATGTGGGAGCGGGCTTGCTCGCGAATGCGCAGTGTCAGTCAGTACATCTGACACTGATACACCGCATTCGCGAGCAAGCCCGCTCCCACATTTATTTTGCGGTGTCTGTTAGCCCAGGTTCTTGCCCAAGAGGGCGTGATAGAGCTCGCTGTCACCCAGAATCCCTACCACCTTGTTGTCGTCCTGCAGCACCAGCTTGTTCCCTGTCTGGTACCGAATCTGCAACGCATCGCGCATCCCGATATTGGAATCCACCAGCGTCGGTATCCGTCCCAAACCTTCCACGGCTTGCCCCGGTGCCCAGTTCTGCAAGTTCAGCACCGCGCCGTTCTGCCGCGCCCCCTTGATGGTGTTGCCTTCCGCCAGGTCCAGCCACGAGTCACCGCCCGGGTCCAGGCTGATGGAGCCGTTGACGTGGGTGCAGTTATCCAACGTGCGCATCAGGCTGCGGCCACACAGCACATTCAGCGGGTTGGTGTGGGCCACGAAGGTCCGCACATAGTCATCCGCCGGGTTCAGCACGATCTCTTCCGGCACGCTGTACTGGATGATCCGGCCGTCTTTCATGATCGCGATGCGGCTGCCGAGTTTCAGCGCCTCATCCAGGTCGTGGCTTACAAATACGATGGTCTTGCTCAGCTTGCGTTGCAGCTCCAGCAACTCATCCTGCAAGCCCTGGCGGATCAGCGGGTCGAGTGCGGAGAAGGGTTCGTCCATCAGCAGGATATCGGCGTCCATCGCCAACGCGCGGGCCAGGCCGACACGTTGCTGCATGCCGCCGGAAAGCTCGTCGGGCTTCTTGTTGCGCCACTGCGACAGGCCCACCAGTTCCAGCTTGTCGTCCACCAGCTTGCGCCGCTCTTTCTCCGGGCGGCCCTGCATCTCCAGGCCGAAGCTGATGTTTTCGCGCACCGTCAGCCAAGGCATCAGGGCGAACTTTTGAAACACCATCGCGATGCGCTGGGTGCGCATCATTTTCAGCTCGGCGGGGGTGCAGGACGCGATGTCGATCTGCCGACCTTCATGCTCCACAAACAGCTTGCCGCGGCTGACGGTGTTCAAGCCGTTGATGCAGCGCAGCAAGCTCGACTTGCCCGAGCCGGACAGGCCCATCAGCACGCAGATCTCGCCT
Organism: Pseudomonas sp. ATCC PTA-122608; assembly: GCF_001952855.1. Taxonomy (GTDB): domain Bacteria; phylum Pseudomonadota; class Gammaproteobacteria; order Pseudomonadales; family Pseudomonadaceae; genus Aquipseudomonas. The sequence goes on from NZ_LPNO01000053.1 coordinate 88,068, forward strand.
TTCTCGACATCCAGGCTGGCGTTTTCAACGCCGACAATCTGCCCGGTCTTTTTCAGGATCTCGTTGCGCGTCATGCCCTGGTCCAGCAGCTTGAGCGCTTCGCGTGGGTCTTTGGAGAAGATCACGTCGACATTTTCGAACCGGATAATGCTCATGCATCACCCCCTACTTTGGCGTCGGGTTGTTTGCAGATGCGGTCGAGCATGATGGCCAGCAATACGATCGCCAGGCCCGCTTCAAAGCCCAGGGCGATGTCGGCGGTGTTCAGTGCGTTGACCACCGGTTTGCCGAGGCCGTCGGCGCCCACCAGGGCTGCGATAACCACCATCGACAACGACAGCATGATGCATTGGGTAATGCCGGCGGCGATGCTCGGCATGGCGTGGGGCAGTTCAATCCGCGAGAGCAACTGACGGCGCGAGCAGCCAAAGGCCTTGCCGGCGTCCATCAACTCTTGCGGCACATCACGGATACCCAGGTAAGTCAGACGGATAGGCGCGGCAATCGCAAACACCACCGTGGAAATCAGCCCGGGCACCACACCCAGCCCGAAGAGGGTCAGGGTAGGGATGAGGTAGACGAAGGTCGGTACGGTCTGCATCAGATCGAGCACCGGCCGCATCAGGGTGTAGAACATCGGCTTGTGCGCGGCAACGATGCCCAGCGGCACGCCGATCACCACGCAGACCAGGGTGGCGAACAGCACCTGCGCCAGGGTCTCCATGGTTTCCTGCCAGTACCCAAGATTCAGGATCAGCAGGAAGGAGGCGATGACAAACACCGTCAGGCCCCATTTGCGTTGAATGAAGTGAGCGAGCAGCGCAATCAGACCGATCAATGCCAGTGGATTGAACCAGGTCAGCGCGAACGTCACGCCGTGGATCATCGTTTCCAGGGTCGATGCGATTGCGTCGAAGTAGTTGGCCCCGTGTTGGGTCAACCATTCAACGAAGGCAGCGATGTACTGGCCTAGCGGGATTTTATGTTCAGTCAGCATGGTAGTGAATGTCCACATGCGAAGAGGAAAAACATCCCGGGCCAGCGTACCGGCCCGGGGTCAGCGGTTACTTGGCGAGGTAAGCTTTGACGGCCTCCAATCCTGGTTTGCCATCGACCGTGGTGACACCGGCGAGCCAGGTGTCGAGCACTTGCGGGTTCTTCTTCAGCCACGCCTTGGCGGCGGCGTCAGGCTTCATTTTGTCGTCCAGGACGTTACCCATCAGGGTGCTTTCCATGTTCAGGGTGAACGACAGGTTTTTCAGCAACTGGCCCACGTTGCTGCATTCCTGGGTGTAGCCCTTGCGGACGTTGGTGTAGATGGTGGCCTGGCCGTAGTTGGGGCCGAATGAATCATCACCCCCGGTCAGGTACTTCATCTTGAAGCGGGTGTTCATCGGGTGCGGTTCCCAGCCGAGGAACACGATGGCCTGGTCGCGCTTGGTGGCGCGTTCCACCTGCGAGAGCATTCCGGCTTCGCTGGATTCAACCACTTTGAAACCTGCGGTTTTCAGGCCGAAAGCGTCTTTGTCGATAAGGGTCTGAATGGTGCGGTTGCCGTCGTTGCCCGGCTCGATGCCGTAGATCTTGCCGCCCAGCTCATCCTTGAATTTGACGATGTCGGCGAAGTCTTTCAGGCCCTTGTTGTACAGCGCTTCCGGTACGGCCAGGGTGTACTTGGCGTTTTCCAGGTTGGCGCGCACGGTTTCCACGGTGCCGGCATCACGGTACTGCTTGATGTCGTTTTCCATGGTCGGCATCCAGTTGCCGAGGAAGATATCCATGTTCTTGCCATCGGCCAGGGACTTGTAGGTCACCGGTACGGAAATCATCGTGGTGCGGGGTTTGTAGCCGAGGCCCTTGAGAACTTCGCTGGTGGTGGCGGTAGTGACGGTGATGTCGGTCCAGCCGACATCGGAGAAGTTGACGGTCTGGCATTGCGCCGGTTCTGCAGCGTGAGCCAGGACTGGCAGACTCAGCATGGCGGCCAACAACAACGACGGTGAACCTTTCATGGGGGTGGACTCCTGGTGTTTTTCTGGCGGCAATAACACCGCGCTTATAGGTGTTGCGGTTGGGCGTGCGGCACAGCTCTGCCACGCAACTGTGCAAACGAGTCGAGACTGATCATGTACCAGTGAAAATCTGACGCCTACAGGGGGCGTCGTATCCAGTACAGGGATGGTCGTATCCAGTGTCGGTGACGTCGCTTACAGATTTTTTCAACGGCAAAACTGCACTTTTTAGCGATCTGAACCGCAAAAAACGGCCAAAACGTCGCCTTCCACAACAGCGGCGCTGATGAGCATGGGTACGTCGGTGTGAGACGCCGTGAGCGCCAACAAAAGCTTGATGATGGCCGCATCTCGGCGGATTGCGACATGAGCGTAGCAGCTCCGTCACCAGGTGCTTTTCTACGCCTGGCCTGTGCTCATCGAGGAGTTTCACGTCAATGGCTATCAGCGTTTTCGACCTGTTCAAGATCGGCATTGGGCCTTCGAGTTCTCACACCGTCGGCCCCATGCGCGCCGCGGCGTTGTTCGTTCAAGGATTGCGTGAACGTGATGTGTTGGAACAAGTAACGCGCGTCGAAGTTCAGCTGTTTGGCTCCTTATCGGCCACCGGCATCGGCCACGGCAGCGATAACGCCGTGATCATGGGCCTGATGGGCGAGTGGCCCGACGCGATCGATCCGTCGCAGATTGGCATCCGCATCGAAACCCTGCGCGAGACCAACACACTGCTGCTGGACGGACATTTGTCGGTGCCTTTCTTATGGGCGCGGGACATGCGCCTGATCGACGAAAACCTGCCGTTCCATCCCAATGCCATGACCCTGGTGGTGTTCGGTGATAACGGTGAGTTGCACCGCGACACCTACTACTCCGTAGGCGGCGGGTTTGTGGTGGATGAAGCCCAGGCCAACAGCGGCGTGGCGGACATGGACCGCACCGAATTGCCCTATGATTTTTCCAGTGCAGTGGAGCTGCTGCAGTTGTGCAAGACCCACAACCTGCGGGTCGCTGAACTGATGCTGGCGAATGAAAAAACCTGGCGCTCGGAAGACGAGATCCGCAGCGGCCTGATGAAACTTTGGCGCGCCATGCAGGATTGCGTGGAGCAAGGCCTCAAGCACGAAGGCATTCTTCCCGGCGGCCTCAATGTACGGCGCCGCGCGGCCAAGTTGCACCGCAGCTTGCAGGAGCTGGGCAAGCCGAATGTGATCGGCTCGACCCTGAGCGCGATGGAATGGGTCAACCTGTTCGCCCTGGCGGTGAATGAAGAAAACGCCGCCGGCGGGCGCATGGTCACGGCACCGACCAACGGCGCGGCGGGGATCATCCCGGCGGTGTTGCATTACTTTATGAAGTTCAGCGAAGAAGTGACCGAGGCCAACGTCGTCGACTATTTCCTCGCGGCGGCGGCGGTGGGCATCCTGTGTAAAAAGAACGCGTCGATTTCGGGTGCCGAGGTCGGTTGTCAGGGTGAAGTCGGTTCGGCGTGCGCCATGGCGGCGGCGGGGTTGGCGGAGATCCTCGGTGCTACGCCGGAGCAGTTGTGCAACGCGGCGGAAATCGGCCTGGAACACAACCTCGGCCTGACCTGCGACCCAGTAGGCGGCCTGGTGCAGGTGCCGTGTATCGAGCGTAATGCGATTGCTGCGGTGAAGGCGATCAACGCCGCGCAGATGGCGCTGCGGGGGGATGGCCAGCACTTTATCTCGCTGGATCGGGTGATCCGCACCATGCGGGATACCGGGGCGGATATGCATGACAAGTACAAGGAAACATCGCGGGGCGGGTTGGCGGTGAGTGCGGTGGAGTGTTGAAGTAAGCCCCCCCCCTGTAGGAGCGAGCTTGCTCGCGAAGGTCGTGAACGATAACGCGCTCATCCTGAGTCAGCGCGGCGCTCTCAGGTTTTTCGCGAGCAAGCTCGCTCCTACATTGAGCATCACCAACTCGTCACGCCACCTTTTAGCGCGTCGCAATTAGATAAGTAGCTCCCAAACGATTTCCCGCCCCGACCCTCTGTCACCCGTGCTTGTGGTGACAGACTTTTCCTACGTCGTTTCTCTCCCTTCCCACAAGTGCTACCGATCTGCTCACACACCCTGAGCCTGCGTCCTCTCAGGTCGTTTTCGGGTCATATCCCGCACTCCATGCGCGGGCTTATATAGACACGTCATGAGGTCGTTTTCAGGAGTTATTGAATGCGCATTCAACTTTAGGCATGGCATTTGCTCTATCAATACAAAGCCTCTCGCCACAGGAGTTTCCTTAAGGTGATGAGCGCAATAACAAGAGCCTCGCCTGAGGCCATCACCCGCTTTGTGTGAGGAGATACCGCGATGACGTCGTTCAACTCAGGGGCTCAACCCCAGAACCGTGCGCCTCAATCCATCGGCTTTTTGCTGCTGGACAATTTCACGCTGATTTCCCTGGCCTCCGCAGTCGAACCCCTGCGCATGGCCAACCAACTCTCCGGCCGCGAGCTGTATCGCTGGACGACGTTGAGTGTGGACGGAAACCAGGTGTGGGCCAGCGACGGTCTGCAAATCACTCCCGATGCCTCCATGCACAAAGCCCCGGCCTTGGACACCGTGATCGTCTGCGGCGGCGTGGGAATCCAGCGCACCGTGACCCGTGAGCACGTGTCGTGGCTGCAAAGCCAGGCGCGCCAGTCCCGTCGCCTTGGCGCCGTGTGCACTGGCAGCTGGGCCCTGGCCTGCGCCGGCCTGCTGGACGGTTTTGATTGCAGCGTGCACTGGGAATGCCTGGCGTCGATGCAGGAAGCTTTCCCTCGCGTGGCCATGAGCACACGCTTGTTCACCCTCGACCGCAACCGCTTCACCAGCTCCGGCGGCACTGCGCCGCTGGACATGATGCTGCACCTGATCAGCCGCGACCACGGCCGTGAATTGTCGGCGGCGATCTCCGAGATGTTTGTGTACGAGCGCATCCGCAACGAACAGGATCACCAGCGTGTGCCACTCAAGCACATGCTGGGCACCAACCAGCCGAAACTGCAGGAAATCGTCGCGCTGATGGAAGCCAACCTGGAAGAGCCGATCGACCTCGACGAACTGGCGGTGTACGTCGCGGTTTCCCGGCGTCAGCTGGAGCGGCTGTTCCAGAAATACCTGCACTGTTCGCCATCGCGCTATTACCTCAAGTTGCGCTTGATCCGTGCGCGGCAATTGCTCAAGCAAACGCCGATGTCGATCATCGAAGTGGCGTCGGTGTGCGGTTTTGTCTCCACGCCGCACTTCTCCAAGTGCTACCGCGAATACTTCGGCATTCCGCCGCGGGATGAGCGCGTGGGGTCCAATACCACGCAGCAAGTGGCGATGATGCCGATTCCGCAGGCGCTGGTGTTGTCACCGTTGTCCGGGCCGTTGTCGGCGTTGAGCCAGGCCAGGAATGAGTCGACTTTCGCGAGTGTAAGGCTTTAGACCGAGTCGCCTGCATTCGCGAGCAAGCCCGCTCCCACACTTGACCGCGTTTTTTTCAGTAGGAACGCTGTCGAATGTGGGAGCGGGCTTGCTCGCGAATGCGGTATATCAGGCGCCAGAGTTCTGCCTGAACTGCACCAAAGCCGGCAACAACTGCTTATCGATCGCCTGCCTCACCGCCGGCAAGATCGTCGCGCTGCCGGTGTACATCTGCTCAACCATGTTCTTCAGCGCCTTGGCCCGCGCTTCACTCAAACCGCGCACCGCACACTCACAAGCCTGCTCGGCGGTAGCGCCGCTGGACACTTCGAAACCCAACGACCGCAGCTGGCCCAGCAGGTCATCCTGGTCAATCAAATCCGCGTGCATCATGACGTTTATCCTTGTTAGGGGAGCGGGGGACTGAGGTCGATTCTGGTAGGCCATCACCGAGTCGGCAAGGCCTGAATGCGCGAATGTCCGGTACGCCTATGAACAGGTCGTTTTCGGCTAACTCGCAGGAGAGGGGAGTGTGCACACTGGAACCCAGCAAGCAGCTTGAAGGTTTGGTCACCCTCGGGATGCGCAGCTCACACAAAGCACTCTGCCCCGATCCTGTCACGGCTTGATCGGGGCTTTTTTTTGGCTGAATTTGTAGTGGTTGTGCGGGCCCCTTCGCGAGCAAGCCCGCTCCCACATTTGACCGCGTTTTTTCAGGAGGAACTCGGTCAAATGTGGGAGCGGGCTTGCTCGCGAAGGGCGCGCCTCGGTCTACCTCTGCAACACCAATATCCTGGACAGCAGCTCATCGCGATCGATATAGCAGCCCTGGAAATGCCGCGCGCCGGACGCCGGGTCAAAGGCATTGCGCGCATGCAGGGTGCGGCGGTTATCGAAGCACCACAGCTCGCCCGGGTTCAGCCGTTTGACCAGCCGAAAACGCTCCTCCCGGGTCATTGCAATAAACCGGCGATAGGCGCGATACAGCAAGGGCATCTGCTCTGCCCGCGCCTCAAACGGCCCGCGCAGAAAGTTGGCCATGCGAATCTCGGCGACTTCACCCAGGGCATCCAGCGCAATGATCGGTGCCAGCCGGCGATAGTCGCTGTGACGGTCCTTGTTGCGAAACTCCACAGGGATTTCGCACAGCGCGCGAAAGGCTTCGGAGTCTTCATCGCGCAACGCCCGGGCTATGGCGAAACCATCAACGAAAATACTCTCGCCACCGTCGGCGTCGTTCACCAGGCAATGCAAAAATTGCAGTCCCGGTTGCAGCTCCCGGGTGGGCAAATCGCTGTGCAGCGGCAGGTTGAATGCGGTGTAGGCGTTGCTGTCGGCATCGGCCTTGAATTGCACGTTGAACAACACGCCAAAATTACTCTCGCGAATGAACGAAATGCGCTTGGCGATCAGTGCCAGGGAGCCGGGTTCGGTGGGCACGCCGCGCACTTGCGTGAGGCCGCTGTCACGCACGGCCAGCAACCATTGCAGCAGGGCTTTCGGGTCTTCCATCAGTGCTGCGTAGTCAAACACGGGCAGCTCGAAAGTACGGTCCCACAGTTTGGATTTCGGTTTGGCCGCCCGACGTTCAGCGCGGGACTCATCGTCGTAGGCATGCGCTCGCAGCCAACCGGGATCGTACTGGCTGTGATGCCCGCCACTCCATTCAACCGTCAGCAAACCCTGGTGGATACGCGCGCTGACAGCTGTAAGGTTTTCGTCCACATCGACGATTTCCAGCACCTGTTCACGGGTCACGCTGTAGACGCAGGTCGGGCACGGGCAGTTATCTCGCAGCCACTGGTGATGGAACGGGCTAACGCGTCCATCGGCCCATTGCACGCGCAAGTGATCGCTGCGCACCTGCACCTCGGCCAGGTCGCTGATCAGCGGGTAAGTACGGAAGTCGGCAACAGCGGCGGCGGTTTGCATGGCGATTCCTTATTTTTGGGGTGGCAGTCCAATCACGCGGCCGAGCAGGGCGGGCTTCGGCAGGTCGGTTTGTTCGGCACTGATGCTTGCAAGCTTGCCCAGCACCGCCTCGCTGAACGGCGCCGAATGCGGGCCGGCGAGGTCGACGTGGAGCAACATTTGCTCGTTGCCGGCCAGCTCCTTTTCGTCGCCCACGAGATGCAGGCTGTGATAGAGATGCAGGCGCTTGCGGTCGTGGGCGATGAGTTGGGTGCGCACTTCGACGTCGGCGCCCAGCTTCACTTCGTGCAGGTAGTTGAGGTGCAACTCCAGGGTGAACAGCGAGTTGCCGCTGGCTTCGCGGTTTTCGCTGTCCAGGCCCAGGGTGTCCATCAGCGCATCGGTGGCGTAGCTGAAGATCAGCAGGTAGAACGCATCGCGCAGGTGGCCGTTGTAGTCGACCCAGTCGGGGAGAATTTTGGTGGTGTAGGTGGTCAATGCGGGCATGACTTAAATTCCAAGATGTACGCAGTCAAAATGTGGGAGCGGGCTTGCTCGCGAAGGCGGTGTGCCAGGCGGTGATTGCATCGACTGATACACCGCTTTCGCGAGCAAGTCGAATCGTCGCACCGCCGCTCCCACATTGGATGTTCATCGTCTATTCGGCGAAGGTCATACCGTGTTTTTCCTTGGTCGTCTTCACCGCTTCCAGCACCGCCAGCAGGCAATCATCACGATAGCGCTCCAGCGCCGAGATACTGTGTTTGCCCAGTTGGTCGCTGGTGCCATCCACCACATCGTCAATCAACTTGTCGGTCAGTTCCGGGGCCGGCAAGTAGGTCCACGGCAACTGCAACGCCGGGCCGAACTGCGCCATGAAGTGGCGCATCCCGGCATCACCGCCGGCCAGGGTATAGGTCAGGAACGTGCCCATGAATGACCAGCGCAAACCAGCGCCAAACCGAATCGCGTCGTCAATTTCGCCGGTGGTTGCCACACCATCGTTGACCAGGTGCAACGCCTCACGCCACAAGGCTTCCAGCAGTCGGTCAGCGATAAACCCGGGCACTTCCTTACGCACATGCAATGGGCGCATGCCGAGGGATTCATACACCTTGATCGCTGCCTGAATGGCTTCTGGCGCAGTGTTTTTGCCGCCCACCACTTCCACCAGCGGCAACAGGTAAACCGGGTTGAACGGATGGCCTACCACGCAACGTTCCGGGTGCGTGGAACCTTCATAAAATTCGCTCGGCAACAGCCCCGAAGTACTCGAGCCAATCAAGGCATTCGGCTTGGCCGCCGCGCTGATCTTGCTGTGCAGTTCCAGCTTCAACTCAAGGCGTTCCGGGGCGCTTTCCTGGATGAAGTCGGCGTCTTTCACGCACTCTTCAATCGTGGCCACAAAGCGCAAGCGGTCTTGCGAGGCGCCGGGTGCAAGGCCTTGTTTTTCCAGGGCGCCCCAAGCGTTGTCGACACGTTTGCGCAGGGCCGCTTCGGCACCAGGCGCCGGGTCCCAGGCCACCACGTCCAAGCCATGGGCCAGGGCGCGGGATACCCAGCCGCTGCCGATAACACCGCTGCCCAGCGCGGCGAAGGTTTTGATTTCAGTGATAAAGCTCATGGCAAATTCCTAAAGAGTTCGGTGATTCTGTGTGAGAGCCAAGATCAAAATGTGGGAGCGGGCTTGCTCGCGAAAGCGGTGTGTCAGTTGATGCATTCGGTGACTGATTCACCGCATTCGCGAGCAAGCCCGCTCCCACATTTGATTCGGTTCCTGCTGGGAGTCGTGTGGTGCGCCTTAGCCGCGCTTGGTCAGGCCCATCTTCACGCGGCCCTCGGCAGGGGTCATGACCCGCGCACCCAAGCGGCTGAGGATTTCGCTGGCGCGTTCCACCAACTGGCCGTTGGTCGCCAGCACGCCCTTGTCCAGCCACAGGTTGTCTTCCAGGCCGACCCGCACATTGCCGCCCAGCAGTACCGCTTGTGCCGCCATCGGCATCTGCATGCGACCAATGCCGAAGCCGGCCCACACAGCGTCTGCCGGCAGGTTGTCGACCATGGCTTTCATGGTGGTGGTGTCGGCCGGGGCGCCCCACGGGATGCCCAGGCACAGCTGGAACAGCGGGTTGTCGAGCAAGCCTTCCTTGATCATCTGCTTGGCGAACCACAGGTGACCGGTGTCGAAAATTTCCAGCTCGGCTTTTACGCCCAGCTCTTGAATACGTTTGGCGCCCGCTCGAAGTTGCGCCGGGGTGGAGACGTAAATGGTGTCGCCATCACCGAAGTTCAGGGTGCCGCAATCGAGGGTGCAGATTTCCGGCAGCAGCTCTTCCACGTGGGCCAGGCGGGTCAGCGGGCCCACCAGGTCGGTGTTGGGGCCGAACTCCATGGGGTTCTCGCCGCCACCGATTTCCAGGTCGCCACCCATGCCGGCGGTGAGGTTGACGATGATGTCGACGTCCGCCTCGCGGATGCGCTCCATCACTTCGCGGTACAGCGCGACGTCGCGGCTGAACTTGCCGGTTTCAGGATCACGTACGTGGCAATGCACCACGGTGGCACCGGCCTTGGCAGCTTCCACCGCCGCGGCGGCGATTTGTTTGGGAGTGACCGGCACGTGAGGGCTTCTGGCGGTCGTGTCGCCAGCACCGGTGAGTGCGCAGGTGATGATGACGTCGTGGTTCATGGGGCAGGTTCCTTACAGGCGTGATTTTCAGGCGTAGTCATACCGTTCGCAGCCAGGAGCGGCTGCGAAGCGGTGATTCAATAGCGGTTATTTGCTGGTCAATTGCAGGTTGGCCGCGGCGGGTTTGCCGTCGAAGGTAGTCACGCCTTCCAGCCAGCGCTGCTGGTCTTGCGGGTGGTCCTTGAGCCATTGCTTGGCCGATTCGAAAGCGTCCTTGTGATCCAGCAGCGGCTGCATCATTCGGCTCTCGTCGGCGGCGGTGAAGGTCAGGTTGCTGAGCAACTTGTGAACGTTGGGGCATTGCTCGGCGTAGGTCGGCGACGTGACGGACCACACGGTGGCCATGCCCTCGTTCGGGCCCAGCGCGTCATCGCTGCCGGTGAGGTACGTCATCGCCACGTTGACGTTCATCGGGTGCGGCGCCCAGCCGAAGAACACCACGGCTTCCTTGCGGCGTACGGCGCGGTCGACGGCGGCGAGCATGCCGGCCTCGCTGGATTCCACCAGTTGGAACTTGCCGAGGCCGAACTGATTCTTGGCAATCATCGCCTTGATCTGGGTGTTGGCGCCCGAGCCCGGTTCAATGCCGTAGATCTTGCCGCCCAGTTCTTTTTCAAACTTGGCGATGTCGGCGAAGGTTTTCAGGCCTTTATCAGCCAGGTAAGTCGGCACTGCCAACGTAGCGCGGGCATCTTCCAGCGACGGCTTGTCGAGCACCTTGACCTGCTTGGCATCGACAAACGGAGTAATGGTCTGGGTCATCAACGGGTTCCAGTAGCCCAGGAACATGTCCAGGCGCTGGTCGCGGATCCCGGCAAAGATGATTTGCTGGGACGCGCTGGTCTGTTTGGTCTTGTAGCCGAGGCCGTCGAGCAACACTTGAGTCATGGCGCTGGTGGCGATTACATCGGTCCAGTTCACCACGCCCATGCGCACGTTCTGGCAAGAAGCCGCATCGGCTGCCATGACGTTGGTGCTCAAAATGGCGCTGGCGCTGAGTGCGAGCACGCAGCGGCTGATCAGTCGGTTCATGGTGGTTCCCTCGGCAGGTTGTTATTGTGGGTTCCGGCGTCTTTGTGCGCCGTGCAGCCAAGTTACGCAGCTTGGGGTCCGACAAAACGCACGGCGGCGACCAGCTCTTGCACTGCAGCGACCTGCCCCCTTGAATGACCGAATGAACTGGCGTATCACAGTGACCACGCTGTCCGTCCTACGAGAGCGCTCCATGTCCCAGGATTTCTACTTTCTGCTGATGCCGGGCTTCTCCGCCATCGGCTTTATCTCCGCGATCGAACCGCTGCGGGTTGCCAACCGATTCCGAGGCGAGCTGTACCGCTGGCACGTATTGAGTGCCGACGGCGGCGCGGTGTTGGCGAGCAATGGCATGTCGGTCAACGCCGACGCCGCACTGGAGCCGCTGAAAAAGGGCGCGACCTTATTGGTGGTGGCCGGCTTTGAACCGCTGAAGTTCGCCACCCCGGCACTTGAGCATTGGCTGCGCCGTCTCGAACACGACGGCGTGACCCTCGGTGCCATCGACACCGGCAGCTTTGTGCTCGCTGAAGCCGGCCTGCTCGACGGCCATCGGCTGACCCTGCACTGGGAAGCCATCGACGCCTTCAAGGAGTCTTATCCACAGCTGACGGTGACCCAGGAGCTGTTCGAGATCGACCGCCGGCGCATCACCTCGGCGGGTGGCACCGCCTCCATCGACCTGATGCTCGACCTGATCAGCCAGGCCCACGGGCCCGAGTTGGCGATCCAGGTGTCCGAACAGTTCGTGCTCGGCCGCATCCGCCCGCGCAAAGACCACCAACGCATGCAGATCGCCACGCGCTACGGCATCAATAACAAGAAGTTGGTGCAGGTGATTGGTGAGATGGAGCAGCACACCGAGCCGCCGCTGAGCACCTTGGCGCTGGCGGAAGCGATCAAAGTGACGCGACGGCAGTTGGAGCGCTTGTTTCGGTTGCACCTGAACGACACGCCGAGCAATTTCTACCTGGGCTTGCGCCTGGAGAAGGCTCGGCAACTGTTGCGCCAGACCGACATGAGCGTGCTGGAAGTGAGCATCGCCTGCGGGTTTGAGTCGCCGTCGTATTTCACCCGCAGTTACCGGGCGAGGTTCGCCAAGTGCCCAAGGGAGGATCGGCGACGGGAGGCGGTGTGATTACCGCTCTCGAAAACGACACAGATCAAATGTGGGAGCGGGCTTGCTCGCGAATGCGGTGGATCAGTCGGTACATGTATTGACTGACACACCGCATTCGCGAGCAAGCCCGCTCCCACAGGGGATGTGCGATGTAGCTTATTTCTTCAGCAGGGCTGAACACGCGGCTTTGAACGCCTCATGCTGATACTTGTTCAGCGTCGCCGGCAGTTCAAAGTCGTGTTTCTTGTTCTGCGCATTGATGGTCTGCGGCGACAGCAGCGTCACCTCAACACCCTCCAGCAGCTGAAACACCCCTTCAATCTTGAACGTGGTCGGGCCACCGGCGAATTCGCCTTTCTTGCTGCGTTTCTTGATCGCGATCCGCGTGATTGCATTTTCCCGGACAAACGCACTCACCTGGGCGGCGAAGGCTTTGACGTTGGCCGCCTCATCATCGTCTTCAAGGGCGATTTTCTTGGTGGCCAGGGCTACATGGCTCAATGCCTGACCGTCCAGCGAGGCGACAGCAATAATGGCTTCACTGCCTTTGATTTCGATGCCGCAGATAGTCATGGGGTCGCCTTGGAAAAGTGGAGAAGGCGCGAATGGTATCAGGCCCGACGCGATTGGCGCGCTCCGGCCATCAGGCTCAAGCACGCTGCTGCCAGGGCCAATGCCGTCAACAATGCGCCCACCAGCGGCGTGATTTCCAGGCTGCCCTTGGCGATTACCACGCCACCCAGTGCGGCGCCCAAAGCCACGCCCAGGTGCATCGCCGAGGTATTGATTCCCACATTGGCCTCACCGGATTCGGGTGCGGTATGCAGCAGGTAGTTCTGCACCACTGGCGAGATGGTCCAGCTCAACGCCATCCACAACGCGTACAGCGCCAGGAAACTCGCCAGCGAACCGGTGGCCCATGGCAGCAACGCCATGACCAGGCTGAACAGCGACGGGATCAGCACCAGCGCGCGTTTGAACCCCAATCGGTCCGACAGCCAGCCGCCGCAATAACCACCGCTGATGGCGGCAATGCCGAAGAACACATAGAGATAGCTCAAGGACACGCCATGGATGCCCATGGTCTGTTGCACATAAGGCGCGAGGTAAGCGAACAGCACGAAATGCCCGGTCAGCAGCAATACCGACACCAGTTGCGCCAAAAGCAGCTTGGGAATCGCCAGTTGCCGACAGTACTCGCGCATTGAGGTGGGCGGGCGGCTGGCGAACGTCGGCAGGCTCAGGCGCAACAGTGCGGCAATCACCAACGCCAGGAGGGCCAGCAACAGGAACGGCGCACGCCAGCTCAGCGACTCGCTAACGGCGATACCCAGCGGAATCCCAAGCACCAGCGAACCGCTGATGCCCATGAACACAATGCCGATCGCCCGCCCACGCAAGCGTGCGTCCACCAGCGACGCCGACAGTGTCGATGCCAGCACCACCACCAACGCACAACTGGCCGCGCTGATGATGCGACAGACCAGCAGCATCCAGTAATTCACCGCCAGCCCGGAGCCCAGGTTGCCCACTGCAAAGGTCAGCAAAGCTGCGATCAGGAGGGTGCGTCGCTCCATACGCGAAGTCAGCGACAGCAACGGTGCGGCACACAGCGCAAAAGTCAGGGAAAACACCGCCGTCAGCTGCCCGGCTGCGCTCAGGGTGACGCCCAGTTCGCGGGACAACAGCGGCAGAATCCCGCCTATCAGGTTTTCGTCGATACCGGCGACGAAGGCGGCGAGGGCCAGAAGGTAGATGCGTGGGTTCATGAGGCGCCGCCCAAGAGAAATGGACGGCGATCATGGCGAAGGGTGGCTTGACTGGCAAGTCAACAAAGTGGGCCAGCCCGGTGAGGCCCTTTCTAACCTTTATTCCTGCCCAATCGACTCCAAAAACTCCGACCGTTCATCACTCATCCGCGCCAAACAATCATTCTGCTGGATCGCATATTCCTTGCTTCCCGCCACTGCCGGGAAGGTATCCACGGCGCAATCCGCATCCCGTAACTTTTCCCACTTCTGCTGGGCATCCTTCAGACGAGCGGTAATGTCTGCCAGCTGCGTCTTGTTGCTGCCATAGGTCGAACCCATGCGTTCCAGCAGCCCTTGGTAGTTATCCTTGAGCAGTTGCTCGGCGGTGGTTTTGTTGTAGGTGGCGCATTCCAGGGTTTGCTTGTCGTTCTCGATGCCATCGCAAGGCGTGCTATCGGTGTCTTCAGCTGCGTGTACGCCGGTTGCGATGAGTGCCAAAGCCAGGAAAATCGATTTCATTGCGCCGTCTCATATCAGTTGATGAGCAAATTCTGGCTTAAGCGTAAGACAAAGAACAGACACCCGTCAGAGATGTCATGTTGGCCTTTGTCGCGGATTGACGCTTTCGGCAATTCCCTTGTCGTTTTTGCACCCGGCTCCTTCTGCCCCGGGGCATATGCTGGCCCCAAAGCGCCGGCAGACGATTCGGCGCATGAATCGCCAATAAGGGGACGCCTGATGAGCCCAGCCGAATTGCACGCCGACAGCATCGTTATCGACGGGCTGATCATTGCCAAGTGGAACCGCGACCTGTTCGAAGACATGCGCAAGGGTGGCCTCACTGCTGCCAACTGCACGGTGTCGGTATGGGAAGGGTTCCAGGCCACCATTAACAACATCGTGGCCAGCCAGACCCTGATTCGCGAAAACAGCGACCTGGTGATCCCGGTGAAAACCACCGCCGATATCCGTCGCGCCAAGGAGCAGGGCAAGACCGGCATCATCTTCGGCTTCCAGAACGCCCACGCATTTGAAGACCAGCTCGGCTATGTCGAGATCTTCAAGCAGCTCGGGGTTGGCGTGGTGCAGATGTGCTACAACACCCAGAACCTGGTGGGCACCGGCTGCTATGAGCGTGACGGCGGCCTGTCGGGCTTCGGTCGCGAGGTCGTCGCCGAGATGAACCGTGTCGGCATCATGTGCGACCTGTCCCACGTCGGCTCCAAAACCTCCGAAGAAGTCATCCTCGAATCGAAAAAGCCGGTGTGCTACTCCCACTGCCTGCCGTCGGGCCTGAAAGAGCACCCGCGCAACAAATCCGATGAAGAGCTGAAGTTCATCGCCGACCACGGCGGCTTTGTCGGCGTGACCATGTTTGCGCCGTTCCTCGCCAAGGGCATCGATTCGACCATCGACGACTACGCCGAAGCCATCGAATACACCATGAACATCGTGGGCGAAGACGCCATCGGCATCGGCACCGACTTCACCCAGGGCCATGGCCAGGATTTCTTCGAAATGCTGACCCACGACAAAGGCTACGCCCGCCGCCTGACCAGCTTCGGCAAGATCATCAACCCGCTGGGCATCCGCACCGTGGGCGAGTTTCCCAACCTCACCGAGACCCTGCTCAAGCGCGGCCATCCCGAGCGTGTGGTGCGCAAGATCATGGGCGAGAACTGGGTCAACGTCTTGAAGGACGTTTGGGGCGAATAAGCCACCTCTCACGCATCTTTTCCCCCGACCTTTCGCGTCGGGGGCTTACCAAAGAATTTTCCGGAGTTAAGTTTCCATGGCCAAGATCGCCCCTCAATTGCCTATCGAAGTCGACAGCGAAACCGGTGTCTGGACCTCCGACGCCCTGCCGATGCTCTACGTGCCACGCCATTTCTTCGTCAATAACCATATGGGTATCGAAGAAGTCCTGGGCGCCGACGCCTACGCCGAGATCCTCTACAAAGCCGGCTACAAATCCGCCTGGCACTGGTGTGAAAAAGAAGCCGAATGCCACGGCCTGGAAGGCGTCGCGGTGTTCGAGCACTACATGAAGCGCCTGTCGCAGCGTGGCTGGGGCCTGTTCAAGATCCAGGACATCGATCTCGACAAAGGCACGGCCAGCGTCAAGCTCGAGCACTCGGCATTCGTCTACGTGTACGGCAAGGTCGGGCGCAAGGTCGACTACATGTTCACCGGCTGGTTTGCCGGTGCGATGGACCAGATCCTCGAAGCCCGCGGCAGCAAGATCCGCACCGTTGCGCAGCAGGTCTACGGTGGCTCCGAAGAGGGCCACGACGACGGCCTGTTCACCGTCAAGCCGTTGTAAGTCGAGGACCCTGCCATGGCTTTCGAAGCAATGTTTGCGCCGATCCAGATCGGCAAACTGACCATCCGCAACCGCGTGCTCAGTACCGCCCACGCCGAGGTGTATGCCACCGACGGCGGCATGACCACCGACCGCTATGTGAAGTATTACGAAGAGAAAGCCAAGGGCGGGATCGGCCTGGCGATCTGCGGCGGTTCTTCCAGTGTGGCCATCGACAGCCCGCAAGGCTGGTGGAAGTCGGTGAACCTGGCGGATGACCGGATCATTCCGCACTTCCAGAACCTGGCCGATGCCATGCACAAGCATGGCGCCAAGATCATGATCCAGATTACCCACATGGGCCGTCGCTCACGCTGGGACGGCGAGCATTGGCCGACGCTGCTGTCGCCGTCGGGCATCCGCGAGCCGGTGCACCGCGCCACCTGCAAAACCATCGAGCCGGAAGAAATCTGGCGGGTGATCGGCAACTACGCCACCGCTGCGGCACGCGCCAAGGCCGGTGGTTTGGATGGCGTGGAACTGTCGGCGGTGCACCAGCACATGATCGACCAGTTCTGGAGCCCGCGGGTCAACAAGCGTACCGACGAATGGGGCGGTAGCTTTGAAAACCGCATGCGTTTTGGCCTTGAGGTATTGAAGGCTGTACGCAAGGAAGTCGGCCCGGATTTCTGCGTCGGCATCCGTTTGTGCGGCGACGAATTCCACCCGGACGGCTTGTCCCACGAGGACATGAAACAGATCGCCAAGTACTACGACGACACCGGCATGCTGGACTTTATCGGTGTGGTCGGTTCGGGTTGCGATACCCACAACACCTTGGCCAACGTTATCCCGAACATGAGTTATCCACCGGAGCCCTTCCTGCACCTGGCGGCCGGCATCAAGGAAGTGGTCAAGGCCCCGGTGCTGCACGCGCAGAACATCAAGGACCCGAACCAGGCCACCCGCATCCTGGAAGGCGGCTACGTGGACATGGTCGGCATGACCCGTGCCCACATCGCCGACCCGCACCTGATCGCCAAGATCAAGATGGGCCAGATCGACCAGATCAAACAGTGCGTGGGCGCCAACTATTGCATCGACCGCCAGTACCAAGGGCTGGACGTGCTGTGCATCCAGAACGCCGCCACTTCCCGTGAATACATGGGCGTGCCGCACATCATCGAGAAATCCACCGGGCCGAAACGCAAAGTCGTGGTGGTGGGGGCCGGCCCTGCCGGGATGGAAGCTGCGCGGGTTGCTGCTGAGCGCGGCCACGACGTGACGCTGTTCGAGAAGAAAGAATTCATCGGCGGGCAAATCACTACCGCCTCCAAAGCGCCGCAGCGCGACCAGATTGCGGGGATCACCCGCTGGTTCCAGCTGGAACTGGCACGCCTGAACGTCGACTTGCGCCTGGGCGTGGCGGCAGACGCGGCAACCATCCTGGACCTGCGCCCGGATGTGGTGGTGCTGGCGGTGGGCGGTCATCCGTTCCTGGAGCAGAACGAACACTGGGGCGCGGCTGAAGGCCTGGTGGTCAGCAGCTGGGACGTGCTCGATGGCAAGGTGGCGCCGGGCAAGAACGTGCTGGTGTACGACACCATCTGCGAGTTCACCGGCATGTCGGTGGCAGACTTCCTTGCGGACAAGGGCAGCCAGGTCGAGATCGTCACCGACGACATCAAGCCGGGCGTGGCCGTCGGCGGTACGTCGTTCCCGACGTACTACCGCAGCATGTACCCGAAGGAAGTGATCATGACCGGCGACATGATGCTGGAAAAGGTCTACCGCGAAGGCGACAAGCTGGTGGCGGTGCTGGAGAACGAATACACCGGGGCCAAAGAGGAGCGGGTGGTCGATCAAGTGGTGGTCGAGAACGGCGTGCGTCCGGATGAAGAGATCTACTACGGGCTCAAGGCAGGTTCGCGCAACAAGGGCCAGATGGACATCGAAGCCTTGTTCGCGATCAAGCCGCAGCCGTGCCTGAGCGAGCCGGGTGAGGGGTACTTGCTGTTCCGCATTGGTGACTGTGTGGCCCAGCGTAATACCCACGCTGCCATCTATGACGCCCTGCGCTTGTGCAAGGATTTCTGACCCAACACCGAACCAATGTGGACTCGGTCAAAAATGTGGGAGCGGGCTTGCTCGCGAAAGCGATGTGTCAGTCGATGCATCCGGTGGCTGATTCACCGCCTTCGCGAGCAAGCCCGCTCCCACATTAGACCTGTGTGGTCTGTGGGAGCTTCACCATGTTGAACACCTTGCTTCCTGTTCTTTTGTTCGCCGCCCTGGGCCTTGCCGTCCTCGGCGCCCTGCGCCGGGTGAACATGTGGCGCCGCGGCCGCTCCTCCAAAGTCGACCTGATCGGCGGCCTGCTGGCCATGCCCAAGCGCTACATGGTCGACCTGCACCACGTAGTCGCCCGCGACAAATACATCGCCAACACCCACGTCGCCACCGCCCTGGGTTTTGTGCTCTCGGCGTTGCTGGCGATTCTGGTACACGGTTTCGGGCTGCATAACCGCGTCCTCGGTTACGCCTTGCTGCTGGCTTCGGTGCTGATGTTTGTCGGCGCCACCTTTGTCTACCTGCGTCGTCGTAACCCGCCTGCGCGCCTGTCAAAAGGCCCGTGGATGCGCCTGCCGAAAAGCCTGATGGCGTTCTCGGTGAGCTTCTTCCTGGTGACCCTGCCGGTGGCCGGGATTCTGCCGGCGGACTTCGGCGGCTGGCTGCTCGCCGCCTTGTTGAGCCTGGGCGTGCTGTGGGGCGTGTCTGAAATGTTCTTCGGCATGACCTGGGGCGGCCCGATGAAACACGCCTTCGCCGGTGCCCTGCACCTGGCCTGGCACCGCCGTGCCGAGCGTTTCGGTGGTGGCCGTTCCACCGGTTTGAAGCCTCTGGATCTCACAGATAAAACCGCGCCCCTGGGTGTGGAAAAACCGGTGGATTTCACCTGGAACCAGTTGCTCGGTTTCGACGCCTGCGTGCAGTGCGGCAAGTGCGAAGCCGCGTGCCCGGCGTTCGCCGCCGGCCAGCCGCTGAACCCGAAAAAGCTGATTCAGGACATGGTGGTCGGCCTGGCCGGTGGCACCGACGCAAAGTTCGCCGGCAGCCCTTACCCTGGTAAAACCATCGGCGAACACGGTGGCAATCCGCACCAGCCGATCGTCAACGGCCTGGTGGATGCGGAAACCCTGTGGTCGTGCACCACTTGCCGCGCTTGCGTGGAAGAGTGCCCGATGATGATCGAACACGTGGACGCCATCGTCGACATGCGCCGCCACCTCACCCTGGAAAAAGGCGCGACCCCGAACAAAGGCGCCGAAGTCCTGGAAAACCTGATCGCCACCGACAACCCGGGCGGCTTTGCACCGGGCGGGAGGATGAACTGGGCGGCGGATTTGAACCTGCCCTTGCTCAGCGACAAGAAAACCGTCGACGTGCTCTTTTGGGTTGGCGACGGCGCGTTCGACATGCGCAACCAGCGCACCCTGCGCTCGTTCGTCAAAGTCCTGAAAGCGGCCAAGGTCGACTTCGCCGTATTGGGCCTTGAAGAGCGCGACAGCGGCGACGTGGCCCGGCGCCTGGGCGATGAAGCCACCTTCCAGCTGCTGGCCGCGCGCAATATCCAGACCCTGGCCAAGTACAGCTTCAAGCGCATCGTCACCTGCGATCCTCACAGTTTTCACGTGCTGAAAAACGAATACGGCGCCTTCGACGGCAACTACCTGGTGCAGCACCACAGCACCTACATGGCCGAGTTGATCGACGCTGGCGCCCTGAACCTGGGCCAGCACAAAGGCAGCAGCGTGACTTATCACGACCCGTGCTACCTGGGCCGCTATAACGGCGAGTACGAAGCTCCGCGCCAAGTACTGCGGGCGCTGGGGATTGAGGTCAAGGAAATGCAACGTTCCGGTTTCCGTTCCCGCTGCTGCGGCGGCGGTGGCGGGGCGCCGATCACCGACATTCCCGGCAAGCAGCGGATTCCCGACATGCGCATGGAAGACATCCGCGAAACCGGCGCCGAGCTGGTGGCCGTGGGGTGTCCACAGTGCACGGCGATGCTGGAAGGCGTGGTTGAACCGCGTCCGTTGATAAAAGACATCGCCGAGTTGGTGGCTGATGCGTTGCTCGAAGACGCCGCACCGGTCAAGACTCCTAAACGCGAACCTGCGGAGGTGCATTGATGAGCGACATTATCCGCCGCGACCCGCGGGCCGAATGGATCGCCCGTAACCGCCTGCACCCGCTGCACGCGGCGATGCAGCCGGTGCAACACAGCTGGATGGGGCCGAACGGCGTTATCCGCAAGAACGTGCATGGCGTCGGCTTTATCGGCCCCAACGGCATCAAGCGTATTGACCGTAGCGGTGCCCAGCAGGGCGGCGCGGCAAAGCGCTCGGCAGCGGTGGAAGTGCAATTGCCGCTGCATCAGGTGGCAGCCCCCGCGTTCTATATCAACGTGGTGCCGGACATGGTCGGCGGTCGCCTGAGCAGCCACGACCGCGACTTGCTGGGCCTGGCCCGGCAGTTGGCCGGCG
The DNA here is from genome assembly GCF_001952855.1 of Pseudomonas sp. ATCC PTA-122608. Classification (GTDB taxonomy): domain Bacteria; phylum Pseudomonadota; class Gammaproteobacteria; order Pseudomonadales; family Pseudomonadaceae; genus Aquipseudomonas. The sequence continues at coordinate 108,848 of NZ_LPNO01000053.1, forward strand.
CCGACGGTGCGGTACTGGCCGTGGTGTTCGGCGAACACAAGGAAAGCACCTTCGCCACCGCCGGTGTGGATCGGTTGCTGGTGCTGGATGGGCATGAGTTCGACGGTTATTCACCGGAGCAACGGGTCCAGGGCCTGCGGGCTGTGGATAACCAATTCAACCCGCGCCATTGGTTACTGCCGGACAGTCGCAGCGGTGGCGGGGAATTGGGCCGGCGCTTTGCCGCAAGCCTCAAGGAACGCCCGGCCACGCGGGTCTGGCAGATCAAGGGCGAGGAATGTATTGGACGCGCTGGCGCCGGTCAGCAAGATATCGCCCGGCCATTGCCGCGCATGATCCTGGCAGCGGTGGAATGCGCCGAGCCCGTCAGCGACACCCGTCACGAAGCGCTGCCGGTGGAGTTATCCACAAGCCTGGCGCGCAGCTTGCCGCGCATTGAGGATTTGGGCGCGGTGGCGGTCGACCCGGGAGCGATTCCCATGGCCGAAGCCGAATTCATCTTCTCGGGCGGCAACGGGGTCAAGGACTGGGCACTGTTCCACCAGGCTGCTGCCGCGTTGGGCGCCACCGAAGGCGCCTCGCGGGTGGCGGTGGACGACGGCTTCATGGCCCGTGATCGTCAGGTCGGCGCCAGCGGTACCTGGGTCACCGCGCGGGTTTATGTGGCGGTGGGGATTTCCGGGGCGATCCAGCACCTGCAAGGCATTGGTGCCTGCGACAAGGTGGTGGCGATCAACCTCGCCCCGGGTTGCGACATGATCAAGCGTGCCGACTTGTCGGTGATCGGCGAAAGCGCCGCGATTCTGCAAGCCTTGATCGCTGCGGTCGAGGTTTACCGCAACGGCGCCAAGCGCGATGCGGCTTAAGGAAATGGCCATGACGACGAATGTAATCAGCCTGGTGTCCATCGGCGCCCACCCGACTTCCGGCCGTCCGCGCCGCGCCGAGCAAGATGCGCGCGCTGTGGAACTGGGCCTGCAACTGGCTGGGGATAAACTGCAAGTGCTGCACGCGGGTGACATCGCCGAACCGACCCTGCGCGCTTACCTGGGCATGGGCTTGCCGCAGTTGCATGTGCTGGAGCAACCAGCGGGGGCGGATGCCTTGCCGGTGCTCAGTGACTATCTGCGGGACGCGGGCGCCCAAGTGGTGCTGACCGGCAGCCAGGCGGAAACCGGTGAGGGTTCGGGGATGTTGCCGTTCCTGCTGGCCGAGCAACTGGGTTGGCCGCTGATTGTCGGCCTGGCCCAGGTGGAATCCATCGACAGTGGCGTGGCCCATGTGCTGCAAGCGCTGCCACGTGGCCAGCGGCGGCGCCTGAAGGTGCGCTTGCCGTTTCTGGCCACGGTGGATAACGCCGCACCCAAGCCCCGGCAAAGTGCCTACGGCCCGGCTCAGCGCGGGGTGCTGGAAGCCCACGACGTTGAGGGGCTGGAGGATGAGTTATTCACAGGTGCTGTGTTGCAGCCGGCCAAGCCACGGCCCAAGCGTCTCAAGGTGATCAAGGCCAAGAGCGGGGCGGACCGGATGAAGGCCGCCACGGCCAAGGCCAGCGGTGGTGGCGGGCAGGTGCTCAAGGGTGTTAGCCCGGAAGACGGCGCGGAAGCCATTCTCAAGCTGCTCATAGAAGAAGGCGTAGTGCGCTAAACCCTTGTAGGAGCGAGCTTGCTCGCGAAGAGCCCGAGGGCGCCGCGTTCATCCAGAAAGCGCACGTCACCGTTAACGACCTTCGCGAGCAAGCCCGCTCCCACATTGTTTGCGGCGCTTGTTGGGTTTCCCACAATCCCTGTTCACCCACCTGTGGATAACCTGTTCGCGGCTGTCCACACCCCACGCAAATCAAGCCCTCCAGCGCTCTGTATGAAAAACAACCAACCTAACTGACGGTTTTTCCTTGGGTTTTTCTGTGGATAAGGAAAATGCCCGGCACGGACTTGCCCCCAAAGTCTGTTGGTGCTTCTGTGGATAAGATGTTCGCTATCCGCTGTGGGCCATATAAAACGTGCCTTACAGGTTATTGGTTAAAATATGATCAATATCACCCTTTCAGCTTAATTTTGCTCTCAAAGCCGCGAATTCCCTCAGCTTTAGCCGGTTTTCCACAGACACCCCAAAGTTGCCCCCAAAGTCTGTTGGCGCTTCTGTGGATAAGGTGTTTGCGTTCCTCTGTAGCCCATACCCGCCGTGGCTTTCAGGCTTTAGATCAAAAAACGATCAATGTGGGATAAAACCGGCACCTTTGAATAAGTCACGGATTTTCTTGGTTTTATTTCGACGGGAAAGCGCAGTTGCCCACAATTGCTGTGGGTGGCTTTGTGGATAAGTTGTTGGGCAATGGCTGGAAGTAAGGCGGGCAGCGGTCTGTCAGAGTGTTGGATGAATTTTGTACAGTCACAAACCAGTGTGGGAGCCGGGCTTGCCCGCGATGACGGAGTAACAGCCAACAGAGGGGTTGAATGTTAAATCGCTATCGCGGGCAAGCCCGGCTCCCACATGTTGATCGGCGGCGTGTCAGCCGGTTACTCGTGTACGGCGACGCCTTTCAGATAAGGCGCTGGCGCCGCCCCCAGGTTGCTCAGCATCCGCTCGCTGTACCAGTCCACAAAGTTGACCACACCAAACTCATAGGTTTTGGAGTACGGCCCTGGCTGGTACGCAGTGGAGTTGATCCCGCGCTGGTTCTCTTCGGCCAGGCGACGGTCCTGGTCGTTGGTGGCGTCCCACACTTTGCGCATGCGCTCGACGTCGTAATCCACACCTTCCACGGCGTCCTTGTGCACGATCCACTTGGTGGTGACCATGGTTTCCTGGGCGCTGATCGGCCACACGGTGAACACGATGATGTGATCGCCCATGCAGTGGTTCCACGAGTGAGGCAGGTGCAGGATGCGCATCGAGCCCAGGTCCGGGTTCTTGATGCGGCCCATCAGCTTGTTGCAGCCTTGCTTGCCGTCGAGGGTCATCGACACGGTGCCCTTGAGCAGCGGCATGCGCACGATACGGTTACGCAGGCCAAAGCTGGCGTGGGCGTAAGGGATCTTTTCGGCATCCCAGGCGGCAGCGGAAGCGGCTACGTGGTCCTTGAAGGCCTGGTCGGCCCGCGGGTCGGTGACGTCGTCCCATTCCAGCAGGGTTTTCAACAGTTCCGGGTGCGACGCGTTGCAGTGGTAGCACTCGCGGTTGTTTTCCAGCACCAGCTTCCAGTTGGCTTTTTCGAACAAGGTGGTCTGGATCGCCACCTTGGTGTTCTCCATGTCGTAGGGTTCCATGTAATGGCTCAGGGTCGACAGGAAGTCGTCGATGGCCGGCGGGTTCTCCGACAGGCTGATAAAGATGTAGCCACCTGCGGTTTTCACATTCACCGGTTTGAGGCCGTACTGCTTCATGTCGAAGTCGGCGCCCATTTCGGTGCCGGCGAACAGCAGGCGACCGTCCAGCTCGTACGTCCACTGGTGGTAATGGCAGACCAGCTTGGCGACCTTGCCCTTGTCGCTGGTGCACAAGCGCGAACCGCGATGGCGGCACACGTTATGGAACGCATGCACCACGCCGTCGGCGCCACGGATCACGATGATCGGGTTCTTGCCCACTTGCAGGGTGATGTAGTTGCCTTTGGCGGGAATTTCGCAGGTCATGCCGGCGATCAACCACTCTTTCTGGAAAATTTCCTGCATGTCGATATCGAACAGCCGCTCATCAGAGTAAAACGGCTGCGGCAGCGAATAGGTGCGCTCGCGCTCTTGCAGCATTTGCGCGGTGGCCTTGCGTGCGGGTTCCAGCGGATCGCCCAAGCTTAAGGTTGCGGTGACGTCCATCGTGTGTGTCCTCATGGCCATTCTGTGTGGCCGGCGAATAGTGGCTACGGTTGGTGCTATGCAAGGCGTAAAGAAAGTGTCTTTGTTGGGAGCGAGTGTGGGCCCCACAAAGGCCAGAACCTTATCCATGAGCGACATGGCCCACTCTGTTCCCGACGCGTAACCCCCGTGGTATGGGGGCTGGTCGCGATAAGTATGTGAATGTCGCAGATAGGTAAATGGGTGGTTCGCGCGTTACGCAGAATCGCCACCATAAGGCCGATCACACGGCTATGGAGAACAGCATGTCCAACAGCTTCCTGAACCCGGTAACAACCCAGACCTGGGCCAATGGTCGGCACATCGTCCGTTGCGTCAAAGTCATCCAGGAAACCTGGGACGTGCGCACCTTCTGCTTTATGGCCGACCAGCCGATCCTGTTCTTTTTCAAGCCCGGGCAGTTCGTCACCCTGGAGCTGGAAATCGACGGCCAGCCGATCATGCGTTCGTACACTATTTCCAGTTCGCCCTCGGTGCCTTACAGCTTTTCGGTGACCATCAAGCGTGTGCCGGGCGGCAAGGTATCCAACTGGCTGCACGACACGCTTCACGAAGGCCAGGAGCTGGCGGTGCACGGGCCGGTCGGGCTGTTCAACGCCATCGACTTCAGCAACCCGAAAGTTTTGTACTTGAGCGGTGGCGTGGGTATCACACCGGTCATGTCCATGGCGCGCTGGTATTACGACACCAACGCCAACGTCGACATGACATTTATCCACAGCGCCCGCTCGCCGAAAGACATCATCTATCACCGCGAACTGGAGCACATGGCGTCGCGGATCGATAACTTCAGCCTGCACCTGATCTGCGAGAAACACGGCTTGGGTGAACCCTGGGCTGGCTATCGCGGCTACCTGAACCACAAGATGCTCGAGCTGATGGTGCCGGACTTCCTGGAGCGGGAAGTCTTCTGCTGCGGTCCGACGCCTTACATGAACGCGGTAAAGCGGCTGCTGGAAGCCGCCGGCTTCGACATGAGCCGCTACCACGAGGAGTCTTTCGGCGCGACGCCACCGGAAGCCCGTGCGGACGCAGTGGAACAAGCCGAACAAGCGGCGGATGCGCCGGAAATCGACCTCGCGGACCTGCACCAGGTGGAATTCATTGCTTCGGGCAAAAGCATCCGCGTGGCACCGGGCGAGACCGTACACGCGGCGGCGGCCAAGCTTGGCCTGCTGATTCCGAAGGCCTGCGGCATGGGGATTTGCGGGACGTGCAAGGTGATGAAACTGGGCGGTGAGGTCGAGATGGAGCACAACGGCGGCATCACCGAAGAAGACGAGGCCGAGGGTTACATCCTGTCGTGCTGCAGCGTGCCGAAGGGTGATGTGCGCATCGAGTTCTAACCCCCCACTCGATCGTTCCCACGCTCCGCGTGGGAACGCCTCCCTGGACGCTCCGCGTCCTGCTGTGTGACGCGGAGCGTCACGGGCTGCATTCCCACGCAGAGCGTGGGAACGATCAGTTAGAGGTTATTGGGCATAAATATGCACGACGAAGTGCTGGCCGGATGCTGTCAATTCATAGACTTTGTCAGTGATCCGCAATGTCCTCGTCGGTTCGCTGATGGTGTCACCGATTTTCGCGGATTTTCTGAATTCGTCCCAGTCGATGACGGTGGTGCTGATAGTGCCTTCGCCTTGCAGGTTGTTGCCGTAGCGTTGTGCTTCCATGGTATTGCCCTCTGCTGGATTTCCGTTTCCTGCCGATTATTCGGCTGGCGGTTAGTCCCGAAAGGCGGCCTTTTCCTTTCGGGTTCCAAGAGGCTAGTCAAAGAAATTCAGGTTGGTTGCTGTCAGAAATATCGAAAAACAGTCTCGGCACTCCGCCAGCATCCGTTGTCGGGCTCAGTACAATCCCGGTCGACGGTCCTGATGCACATGGTTGTAGTCGCTGATGTATTTGTCCCGCGCCTGAGCCAGTGGCAGGTCAACGATTAACCGCAGTTCTTTCTGATGGGCGGTGCCACCGGCCAATGGGTAACCTTCGGCGCTGACGATCACTGAGCCACCCACCCAGTTGACGCCGCGTTCTTCGCCGTAGCGATCGCAGGCGGCGATAAACATGCGATTGACCGCCGCGTTGGCTTGTACCCGCACGACTTCTCCTGGTCGTTCACCGCCGGGGCGTGGGCCGTCGGGCCAGTTCACCGGGGCGCACAGCAGGTCGGCGCCAGCGAGTGCCGCCAGACGCACCCATTCGGGCAGTTCCAGGTCATAACAAATCATTACGGCAATCCGGCCCACGACGGTTTCCACCAGGGGCGGCGGTGCGGTGCCGGGGGTGAATATCAGCTTCTCGCGATTCCACAGGTGCGCCTTGCGATACACCGTCAGGCCGCCGTCGGGCTCTACCAGTGCCGCACTGTTGGCCACTCGCCCGGCGGCCAGCCGCTCGCAAAAGCCGGCAATGATGATGATGTTCAGCTCGGCAGCCAGGGTCTTCCACTGGCTAAGCGTCGGCCCGTCCAGTGTCTCCGACACCGCATGGGCTTCTTCCCGGTCGTTGAACACGTAGCCGCTTTGTATCAGCTCGGGCAGGACTACCACCTGTGCGCCCAGTGCAGCTGCACCACGGATCGCGTCGGCGCATAGCGCGCGGTTGTAAGGTACATCGGCGATCCGTGGTGACAGTTGATGACACATCACCCGCACAGGATTCATGGCTGGACTCCTTCCAGCACCGCCTCGCTGGCGACAATGGCACGACGCTCTGCCTCGCGGTCGAGGTTGCGGCTCATCACACAGTAGATCACTGCCGAAACCGCCAGCCCGATAACGAATGCCACATCCGCACCTCCCAGCGCTGCGGCGGCAGGGCCTTCATAGAAACTCAGCGACATGAACGGCACCATCGACACCAGCCCCAGGCAGTACGCAACCAGGCCGGCGCTGCCCCATTGGCCGTAGATGCCGGCCGGGTTGAAGATGTCGCTGATGGCGTATTTGCCCTTGCGCACCAGGTAGAAGTCCGCGAGGTTCACCGCTGTCCACGGCACCAGGAAGTACAACATCAGCAACACAAAGGTGTTGAAACTTGCCAGGTAGCTCTCGGGAATACTCAGGGTGATCATGAAAATCACCGCCGCCACCAGGCCGATACCCATCACCCGGCTCTTGAGGCGCGGCTGAATCTTCACAAAGCCGTCAATCGCACTGATACCGGTGAGCATCGCGCCGTAGCAGTTGACCGCCATGATGCCGATCAGCGCGGGCACGGCGATCAGCACGGTGAAAGTGCCGAACCCGGGAATCACCTGGTTGCCCACGGCGCGCACGCTGCCGATAGCGTCGGGCGAGGGCAGGGCGGAAGCCAGGAACGCACCCAGGGACATCAGCCACAACGCCGAGCCGGCGGCGCCCAGGTAGGTCCAGAAAATCACACTGCGCGATGAAGTTTTGTGCGGCAGGTAGCGCGAGTAGTCGGATACGTACACTGCGTAGCTGATCTGATAACCGGCGGCGGCGGAGAGCTGAATCAGGAATGCCGACCAAGAGAAATGCGCATTGGCCACCGCTGCATCGGCGGTCAGGCTCATGAGGGCTGCCACGGTCAGTACCGCAAACACGCTGATCATCACGTAGGTCAGCCAGCGTTGCACGGTGTGCAGCAGGTCGTGGCCGATCACCGCAATCACCACCGCCAGGATGATCATCAGCGCGTACCACGGCGCACGGCTGCCCGGCAGTACGGTGTTGATGGCGTCAGTGGCGAGGATCACGTTGAACACGTTGAAGCCGATGTACACGAAGATCACCGCGATAAACGGCACGATCGCCCCGCGCAAACCGAACTGCGCCCGGGACTGAATCATCTGCGGCAAGCCCATGCGCGGGCCCTGATTGGCGTGGAAGGCCATGGCAAAGGTACCCAGGCCGACGCCGATCACAATCGCCAGGATCGAATACACCAGGCTCAGCCCCAGGGCTGCGCCGGTGAAACCGGTGACCATGGTGGTGAGTACGAAGTTGCCGGTGAACCAGAACGGGCCTTGGTGCCAGACCTTGCCGTGGCGTTCATTGCGCGGGACGTAATCGATGGAGCGGGTTTCGATTTTCAGGCCGGGGGTGACGGGCGGAGCCGTTTTTTCGGAAAGCGCGTTCATAGGTTCACGGTCTGTTTTTATAGTGTTTGAGTGCCGGAGCATCTGGTAAGTGGAGGGCGTATTGAATCGGGATATATAAATAATTACTTCAGACTTTCCTTAAGTAATGCTTTTTCGTCAGTTGCCATGGAACCCAATCAGATTTATTTCGAAGCGGTATAACCAGGGTTTGCCCGGTCTTCTACGCTGACCACACGTCCCGTCGTTGTCACCTTTAGCCTTGTAGTCAGGGGTGGACATTCCCTCATTGCAAGGAAGCTCGCCATGTCTGCCGTCCCCTCGCGTACCCGCAATGTTCAGCGCTTGCTGGCCAATGACGTCACTGCACTGATTCCGGATTTTCCTTTTCACTATGGTCGGTACCTGTCCCAGGCTGCCGCCAATAGCAAACCGCTGGCCCAGATTGCCACGCGGCATCATGGGACCCAGGTGTTGATCGTCGGCGCCGGCGCGGCTGGGCTGGTAACGGCCTATGAGGCGCTGCGCATGGGGTTGCATCCTGTGCTGGTAGAGGCTTCGGACCGGATCGGCGGGCGCTTGTATTCGCGGGTCATGGGCGACCCTGAGGACCCTGCCAACAGCGTCATTTGCGAGTTGGGCGCCATGCGTTTTCCCAAGTCGGGCAAGGCGCTGCTGCACTACTTCGACAAGGTCGGCATGACCCTCAATTCAGCAGACTTCCCCAACCCCGGCTCGGCCGCAACTGCCAGCACCGTGGTCGACTATCAGAACCTCCAGACCTACTACGAAGGCAGCGACTTGCCCGCGAAATACGCAGAAATCGAGCGCCTGTTCTTTGAAGTGTTCCTTGAGATTGACCCCATCCATTTCAGCGAGATGGAGACGGCAATGTCTGAAGGCTCCCTGGACCAGGCCAAGATCAAGCGACTGTGGAATGCGATCCTTGCCGACGGTTGGGACAACCTGAGTTTCTTCGCGGCCATGGTCGAAAAGGCCGGCTGGAGTCGTGCGGATATCGACCTGTTTGGCCAGATCGGTTTTGGCACTGGAGGTTGGAACACCGACTATCCAAATTGCTTCCTCGAGGTCTTGCGGGTGCTCTACACCGGGCTGGATACCAACCATTCTCTGATGTATGACGGCTCCAGTGAGTTGCCCAAGCGTTTGTGGAGCCGTTCGCCGGGGGATTTGGGCGACGTGGTGGTGGGCTGGAGCGACGAGATTACGGTGGAAGCGCTCACCCGTCGGGTGATCCCGCAGCCGTTCAACCAGGAAGTCCGCCAGATCTGGCGGCGCGCGGACGGCACCTTCGATGTGCATATACATGACCGCAATCTGGGGGCGGATACCCGCTACAACTTTCCCGCAGTGATCTACACGCCGCACGTGCGGATTCTCGACAAGTTCCGCTATATGGACGGCAAAGACCGGTTCATGCAGATGGACAGCTTGTTGCCGCAACCCACCTGGGAAGCGGTGATGTACACGCATTACATGCAGTCAGCCAAAGTGTTCGCTGCGACCCAGCGTCCGTTCTGGACCGAGCGTGGGGCCGACCATCGCTACAGGATGAGTGTGACCCTGTCGGACCGCCTGACCCGGGGCACCTATCTGCTGGACTATTCCGCCAGCCGAGGGCCGCACAAAGGCAGTGGCGTGTTCCTCTCCTACACCTGGAACGACGACAGCCTGAAGTTTCTGGGTGATCGCATGGCACCACTGCCGACTCACGTTGAGCTATGCACGACCCTGCTGGACATGGTGTATGCCGACTCGCAGCTGAACCTTGCGGCCGAGTTCGGCTGGGTGGACCCGTTTGTCGAGATCAACTGGGAGGATGAGCCGTTCTTTCTGTGCGCGTTCAAGATGAACCTGCCGGGGCAGTACGAGTATCAGCGCCGGTTGTTTTCACAGTTCATGAGCGGTATTCGGGACAGTAACCCGGACGGGTTTATCCTGGCGGGAGATGATGTTTCCTGGACCGGGGGCTGGGCTGAGGGCGCGGTGACCACCGCATTGAACGCGGTCAACAAGTTGGCCGTGAAATTCGGCGGTGGCACCTTTATCGAAAACCCCGGGCCGGTGGATGCGTGGGAGGTGCTCAAGCCGGTAGAGCTGTAACCCCGGACGGCGCGGCCGGTATGGCCGCGCCCAGGATGTTCAGCCCTGCATCACTTCCCGAATATCCGCGGCCAGTTCCCGCACGCGCTCTTCCTCGGTATCCCACGCACACATGAACCGGGCGCCGCCTTTGCCGATGAAGGTGTAGAAGCGCCAGCCCTTGGCCGTCAGTGCGGCAATCGCTGGTTCCGACAGTTGCAGGAACACGCCGTTGGCCTGCACCGGGAACATCAACTCCACCCCCGGAATATCCTCCACCAGGCTGCTGAGCAACTGCGCGCAGTGGTTGGCGTGGCGGGCGTGTTTGAGCCAGGCGTCGTTTTCCAGCAGGCCCACCCACGGGGCGGAGAGGAAGCGCATCTTTGAGGCAAGCTGCCCGGCCTGTTTGCAGCGGTAGTCGAAGTCTTCGGCCAGCTTGTGGTTGAAGAACAGGATCGCTTCGCCCACGGCCATGCCGTTCTTGGTGCCGCCAAAACACAGCACGTCGACGCCGGCTTTCCAGGTCAGGTCGGCAGGCGAGCAGCCGAGGAATGCGCAAGCGTTGGAGAAACGCGCGCCGTCCATGTGCAGGTTCAGCCCCAGTTCCTTGCAGGTGACGCTGATGGCGCGGATTTCTTCCGGGGTGTAGACGCTGCCGACTTCGGTGGCCTGGGTCAGCGTTACGACGCGGGGTTTCGGGTAGTGGATGTCCTGACGCTTGAGGGCGATCTCGCGGATCGACTCCGGGGTCAGCTTGCCGTTTTCGGTGCGGGCGGTGAGCAGCTTGGAACCGTTGGAGAAAAACTCCGGCGCGCCGCATTCGTCGGTTTCGACGTGGGCGGTTTCCGAGCAAATCACGCTATGGTAGCTCTGGCACAAGGAGGACAGCGCCAGGGAGTTGGCCGCGGTACCGTTGAAGGCGAAGAACACTTCGCAGTCGGTTTCGAACAGTTTGCGGAAACCGTCGGCGGCGCGGTGGGTCCATTCATCATCGCCATAGGCGCGTTGATGGCCCTGGTTGGCGAGTTCCATGGCGGCCCAGGCTTCCGGGCAGATGCCGGAATAGTTGTCGCTGGCGAATTGTTGGCTCTTGTCGGTCATGGCCCATTCCTGTGGTCGATGTTGGTGCGCACTTTACCCAAGATTGTCGGGCGGGCGCACGCACTGTTAATGCAAAGTCATTGGGGAATTATGCACGGTTCTGAACGCGTTCCTGTAAGCCGCGTCCGCGATGGCGCCCTGGACCTGCTCAAGTGGCTGGCGCTGCTGAGTATGGTGCTGGACCACCTGCGGTATGTCGGTTTGAGTCTGGACGGGCTGTATGTGCCGGGCCGCCTGGCGTTCCCGTGGTTTTGCCTGGCGATTGCGGCGAATTTGCATCGGGTCAAGGACGCGCCGGTGACCGGGCAGTGGCGCTATCTGGGCTGGTTGCTGCTGTTCAGTGTGATCAGTGAGGTGCCGTACCGGATGTTCATTGACGACGCCGATACGCTGAACGTGCTGCCGACCTTGGCGCTGGGCTTGCTGGTTGCCCGGGGATGGCAGCAGAAGGCGGCAATTGATCGAGGATTGGCGTTGATCGCGCTGGTTTTGGCGGGGTTGTTTTCGGCGCAGTTGATGTTCGGCTTTTTTGGCGTGCTGCTGCCGTTGGCGATGCTGCTGGTGTTTCGCCGGCCGTGGTATTTCAGCGTGCTGCCGGGTGTGGTGTGCCTGGCCGCCAATCAATGGCAGATCCTGCTCAATAGCGGCACGCCGGTGGCGATGCTGGGATTGGCGACATGCCTGATTGCGCCACTGGCCGGATTGGTCTTGTTGCGACAGGCCAGGCAGGTGTCGCCGCCGGCCATGCGGCGCTGGGCGTATGCGCTTTATCCTGCGCATTTCCTACTGCTGCTGCTCCTTCGAAAGCTCATCGCCTAGTCCCTGTAGGAGCGAGCTTGCTCGCGAAAAACGTCAACGATAACGAGGGCTGCCTGGACGCGCGCGGCGCCCACAGGTTTTTCGCGAGCAAGCTCGCTCCTACAAATGCCGGGGGCCATGTCGTAAACGCACCTTTGCGTGGCGTCCGTAGGCATTTGACCTCTCTGCGCCAGCCCTACCATCGCATCAAAGGGCCCCTCCATCGTGCAGCGGCCCCAACAATACGATTGGCGCACCGCCGCCGCTGGGAGAGACGCGATGTTCAGCAAGCAAGACCAGATCCAGGGTTATGACGATGCACTGCTGGCGGCCATGAATGCCGAGGAGCAGCGCCAGGAAGATCATATCGAGCTGATCGCGTCAGAGAACTACACCAGCAAGCGCGTGATGGAAGCCCAGGGCAGCGGCCTCACCAACAAATACGCCGAAGGTTATCCGGGCAAGCGCTACTACGGTGGCTGCGAGCACGTCGATAAGGTGGAAGTGCTGGCGATCGAACGCGCCAAGCAGCTGTTCGGCGCCGATTACGCCAACGTGCAGCCGCACTCTGGTTCGTCCGCCAACAGCGCGGTGTACCTGGCGCTGCTGAACGCCGGTGACACCATCCTCGGCATGAGCCTGGCCCACGGCGGCCACCTGACCCACGGCGCCAAAGTGTCGTCCTCGGGCAAGCTGTACAACGCGGTGCAATACGGCATCGACACCGCCACCGGCCTGATCGACTACGACGAAGTCGAGCGCCTGGCCGTGGAGCACAAGCCGAAGATGGTCGTGGCCGGTTTCTCCGCTTACTCCAAGACTCTGGATTTTCCGCGCTTCCGCCAGATTGCCGACAAGGTCGGTGCGCTGCTGTTCGTCGACATGGCCCACGTCGCCGGCCTGGTGGCCGCTGGTCTGTACCCGAACCCGCTGCCCTACGCCGATGTGGTCACCACCACGACCCACAAGACCCTGCGTGGTCCCCGTGGCGGGTTGATTTTGGCCCGTGCCAACGAAGAAATTGAAAAGAAACTCAACTCTGCAGTGTTCCCGGGTGCCCAGGGCGGCCCGCTGATGCACGTGATCGCCGGCAAGGCGGTGTGCTTCAAGGAAGCCCAGGAGCCGGGTTTCAAGGCCTATCAGCAGCAAGTGATCGACAACGCCCAGGCCATGGCAGGCGTGTTTATCAAACGCGGCTACGATGTAGTGTCCGGCGGCACCGATAACCACTTGTTCCTGGTCAGCCTGATCCGTCAGGGCCTCACCGGCAAAGAGGCGGACGCTGCCCTCGGTCGCGCCCATATCACCGTCAACAAGAACGCCGTGCCTAACGACCCGCAGTCGCCCTTCGTGACTTCGGGCCTGCGCATCGGCACGCCGGCGGTGACCACACGTGGCTTCAAAGTGACCCAATGCCTCACGCTTGCCGGCTGGATCTGCGACATCCTCGACAACCTCGGCGACGCCGATGTAGAGGCCAACGTCGCCAGGCATGTGACCGCCCTGTGCGCTGATTTCCCGGTTTATCGCTGAGCGCGGTTTTGGAGTAATGACTATGCAACGCTACTCGGGCTTCGGCCTCTTCAAGCACTCACTCAGCCACCACGAAAACTGGCAGAAAATGTGGCGCACGCCCACCCCTAAAAAGGTCTACGACGTGGTCATCGTCGGCGGCGGCGGGCATGGTCTGGCAACCGCTTACTACCTGGCCAAAGAACACGGCATCACCAACGTGGCCGTGGTCGAGAAAGGCTGGCTGGGCGGCGGTAACACCGCGCGCAACACCACCATCGTGCGTTCCAACTACCTGTGGGACGAATCGGCGCACCTGTACGAACACGCGATGAAACTTTGGGAAGGTTTGTCTCAGGACCTGAACTACAACGTGATGTTCTCCCAGCGTGGCGTCTACAACCTGTGCCACACCCTGCAAGACATCCGTGACTCCGAGCGTCGCGTCAGCGCCAACCGTCTCAACGGCGTCGACGGTGAACTGCTCAACGCCAAACAAGTGGCCGACGAGATTCCGTACCTCGACTGCTCCAAGAACACCCGCTACCCAGTACTCGGCGCCACCGTGCAACGTCGCGGCGGCGTGGCCCGTCACGATGCCGTGGCCTGGGGCTTTGCCCGCGCCGCTGACGCACTGGGCGTAGACCTGATCCAACAGACCGAAGTCATCGGTTTCCGCAAGGAAAACGGCGTGTGCATCGGCGTGGAAACCAACAAAGGCTTCATCGGCGCCAAGCGCGTCGGCGTGGTGACGGCCGGTAACTCCGGCCACATGGCTTCGCTGGCGGGCTTCCGCCTGCCAATCGAATCCCACCCGCTGCAAGCGTTGGTGTCGGAGCCGATCAAACCCATCATCGACAGCGTGATCATGTCCAACGCCGTGCACGGCTACATCAGCCAGTCCGACAAGGGCGACCTGGTGATTGGCGCCGGTATCGACGGCTACAACGGCTATGGCCAGCGCGGCTCGTACCCGGTGATCGAACACACCATCCAGGCCATCGTCGAGATGTTCCCGGTGCTGTCCCGCGTGCGCATGAACCGCCAGTGGGGCGGCATCGTCGACACCACGCCGGACGCGTGCCCGATCATCTCCAAGACCCCGGTCCCGAACATGTTCTTCAACTGCGGTTGGGGCACCGGTGGCTTCAAGGCCACTCCAGGCTCAGGCAACGTATTTGCCGCCAGCCTAGCCAAGGGTGAAATGCACCCATTGGCTGCTCCATTCTCCATCGACCGTTTCCACAACGGTGCGTTGATCGACGAACACGGCGCCGCGGCCGTCGCCCACTAACAGGAGAAATTCCCTATGTTGCATATCTTCTGTCCTCACTGTGGCGAACTGCGCTCCGAAGAGGAATTCCACGCGTCCGGCCAAGCGCACATCCCGCGCCCGCTGGACCCGAACACCTGCACCGATGAGCAGTGGGGCGACTACATGTTCTTCCGCGACAACCCGCGCGGTCTGCACCACGAACTGTGGATTCACGCCGCCGGTTGCCGCCAGTATTTCAACGCGACCCGCGACACCGTGACCTACGAAATTCTTGAAACCTACAAGATTGGCAGCAAGCCGCAATTCACCGCCAAGGCTTCTGGAGAGAAGGTATGAGCCAGATCAATCGCCTGTCCAACGGTGGCCGCATCGACCGTAACAAAGCCCTGAGCTTTACCTTCAACGGCCAGAGCTACAAAGGCTTTGAAGGCGATACATTGGCCGCCGCACTGCTGGCCAACGGCGTCGACATCATCGGTCGCAGCTTCAAGTATTCCCGCCCGCGCGGCATCTTTGCCGCCGGTGCCGAAGAGCCGAATGCGGTGTTGCAGATCGGCGCTACCGAAGCCACGCAAATCCCTAACGTGCGTGCCACGCAACAGGCGCTGTACCAGGGTTTGGTCGCCACCAGCACCAACGGCTGGCCGAGCGTGAACAACGACATGATGGGCATTCTCGGCAAGGTCGGCGGCAAGCTGATGCCACCGGGTTTCTATTACAAAACCTTCATGTACCCGCAATCGTTCTGGATGACTTACGAGAAGTACATCCGTAAGGCTGCAGGTTTAGGCCGCTCGCCGACCGAGAACGACCCGGACACCTACGACTACATGAACCGTCATTGCGACGTGCTGATTGTGGGCGCTGGCCCTGCCGGCCTGTCCGCTGCATTGGCCGCTGCCCGCAGTGGCGCACGGGTGATCATCGCGGACGAGCAGGAAGAGTTCGGCGGTTCCTTGCTGGACTCCCGTGAAAGCCTCGATGGCAAGCCGGCGGCCGAGTGGGTTGCCAGTGTTATTGCTGAGCTGAAATCCCTGCCGGACGTGGTGCTGCTGCCTCGCGCCACCGTTAACGGTTACCACGACCATAACTTCCTGACCATTCACGAGCGCCTTACCGACCACCTCGGTGACCGTGCGCCGATTGGCCAGGTGCGTCAGCGTATTCACCGGGTTCGCGCCAAGCGTGTGGTGCTGGCGACCGGCGCGTGTGAACGTCCGCTGGTGTACGGCAACAACGACGTGCCGGGAAACATGCTGGCCGGTGCGGTCTCCACTTATGTGCGCCGCTACGGCGTGGCGCCGGGTAAAAAACTGGTGCTGTCGACCAACAACGATCACGCCTACCGCGTTGCACTGGACTGGTTTGATGCTGGCCTCTCCGTGGTGGCTGTGGCCGATGCGCGCCACAACCCGCGCGGTGCACTGGTTGAAGAGGCGCGTGCCAAAGGCATCCGCATCCTCACCGGCAGCGCCGTGATCGAGGCCCGTGGCAGCAAGCACGTCACTGGCGCCCGCGTGGCCGCCATCGATGTCAAAGCCCACAAGGTCACCAGCCCCGGCGAATGGCTGGACTGCGACCTGGTCGCCAGCTCCGGCGGCTACAGTCCGGTGGTTCACCTGGCCTCACACTTGGGCGGCAAGCCGACCTGGCGTGAAGACATCCTCGGTTTTGTACCGGGCGAAGCACCGCAGAAACGCGTGTGCGTCGGTGGTATCAATGGCGTCTATGGCCTCGGCGACTCCCTGGCCGACGGTTTTGAAGGTGGCGTGCGCGCAGCCAGCGACGCCGGTTTCGCGCCGGTGGAAGGCACGCTGCCCAAAGCCTTGAGCCGTCTGGAAGAGCCGACCCTGGCGCTGTTCCAGGTGCCTCACGAGAAAGCTACCGCACGGGCGCCGAAGCAATTTGTCGACCTGCAAAACGACGTCACCGCCGCCGCCATCGAACTCGCCACCCGCGAAGGTTTCGAGTCGGTAGAGCACGTCAAACGCTACACCGCATTGGGCTTCGGCACCGACCAGGGCAAGCTCGGCAACGTCAACGGCCTGGCCATCGCGGCCCGTTCGCTGAACGTGACCATCCCGCAGATGGGCACCACCATGTTCCGTCCCAACTACACGCCGGTGACGTTCGGCGCAGTAGCTGGCCGTCACTGTGGGCACATCTTCGAGCCGGTGCGCTACACCGCGCTGCAAGCCTGGCACGTGAAAAACGGCGCCGAGTTTGAAGACGTCGGCCAGTGGAAGCGCCCGTGGTATTTCCCGCGCAACGGTGAAGACCTGCACGCCGCCGTGAAACGCGAATGCCTGGCCGTGCGCGACAGCGTCGGCCTGCTGGACGCGTCCACCCTCGGCAAGATCGACATTCAGGGCCCGGATGCCCGCGAGTTCCTCAACCGCATCTACAGCAACGCCTGGACCAAGCTCGACGTGGGCAAGGCCCGCTACGGCCTGATGTGCAAGGAAGACGGCATGGTCTTCGACGATGGCGTCACCGCCTGCCTCGCCGACAATCACTTCCTGATGACCACCACCACCGGCGGCGCAGCACGCGTGCTGCAGTGGCTGGAAATCTACCAGCAGACCGAATGGCCGGACCTCAAGGTGTACTTCACCTCGGTCACCGACCACTGGGCAACCATGACCTTGTCCGGCCCCAACAGCCGCAAGCTGCTGAGCGAAGTCACCGACATCGACCTGGACAAGGACGGCTTCCCGTTCATGACCTGGAAAGAAGGCCTGGTAGGCGGCGTGCCGGCGCGGGTGTTCCGGATTTCGTTTACCGGTGAGCTGTCGTACGAAGTCAACGTGCAGGCCGACTACGCCATGGGCGTGCTCGAGAAAATCGTCGAGGCTGGTAAAAAGTACAACCTGACGCCTTATGGCACCGAAACCATGCACGTGCTGCGGGCCGAGAAGGGTTTCAT
Organism: Pseudomonas sp. ATCC PTA-122608; assembly: GCF_001952855.1. GTDB lineage: Bacteria > Pseudomonadota > Gammaproteobacteria > Pseudomonadales > Pseudomonadaceae > Aquipseudomonas. The sequence continues at coordinate 126,481 of NZ_LPNO01000053.1, forward strand.
CATCGTTGGCCAGGATACCGACGGCTCGATGACCCCGGACGACCTGAACATGGGCTGGTGTGTAGGCCGCACCAAACCGTTCTCGTGGCTCGGCTGGCGCGGGATGAATCGTGAAGATTGCGTGCGTGAAGACCGCAAGCAGCTTGTCGGACTCAAGCCGATTGACCCGAACGTGTGGCTGCCGGAAGGCGCGCAACTGGTGTTCGACACCAAGCAGACGATCCCGATGAAGATGGTCGGCCACGTCACCTCCAGTTATGCCCACAACTCCCTCGGCTATTCGTTTGCCATGGGCGTGGTGAAGGGCGGCTTGAAGCGCATCGGCGAGCGGGTGTTTGCCCCGTTGGCGGATGGCAGCGTGATCGAGGCGGAGATTGTTTCTTCGGTGTTCTTTGACCCTAAAGGCGACCGCCAGAACATCTGACAGACCGAGTCGCCTGCATCGCAGGCAAGCCAGCTCCCACATTTGAAGGTATTCGCAATTTAAAAATGTGGGAGCCGGGCTTGCCCGCGATGGCGCCAGTAGATTCACCACAGAATTCAGAAAGGTGCTTTATGACAGCAGCCAATGTTTACCAGCAACGCCCCACCTCCGGAGCCAAGGCCGAGTCGTCGCTGCACCATGCCGACCTCGCCAGCCTGGTAGGCAAGGGCCGCAAGAACGCCGGCGTGACCGTGCGTGAAAAGAAACTCCTCGGCCACCTGACCATTCGTGGCGATGGCCATGACGCCGCCTTCGCCGCCGGCGTGCACAAAGCCCTGGGCATCGAATTGCCCGGCGCCCTGGCAGTGATCGTCAAGGGTGAAACCAGCCTGCAATGGCTGGGCCCGGATGAGTGGCTGCTGGTGGTGCCGAGCGGTGAAGAGTTCGCCGCGGAGAAAAGCCTGCGTGAGGCACTGGGGGATTTGCATATCCAGATCGTCAACGTCAGCGGCGGCCAGCAGATTCTGGAACTCAGCGGCCCCAACGTGCGTGACGTGCTGATGAAATCCACCAGCTACGACGTACACCCCGACAGCTTCCCGGTGGGCAAGGCCGTGGGTACGGTGTTCGCCAAGTCGCAGTTGGTGATTCGTCATACTGCTGAAGACACCTGGGAGCTGTTGATTCGTCGCAGCTTCTCGGATTACTGGTGGCTGTGGTTGCAGGACGCGGCGGCTGAGTATGGTTTAAGCGTGGAAGCTTGATGGAGTGAACGGTGTTGTGGCGAGGGGGCTTGTCCCCCGTTGGAGCGCGCAGCGGTCCCAATAAGGTCAGCGCATTTTTTCTGAAAACAACCGAATGGCAGGTTTTGGGGCTGCTTCGCAGCCCAACGGGGGACAAGCCCCCTCGCCACAAAGGCCTGAGGATTCGAATATGAGCCGCGTACCCGATACATGGATTTTGACCGCCGACTGCCCCAGCGTGCTCGGCACGGTGGACGCGGTGACCCGCTATCTGTTCGAGCAGGGCTGCTACGTCACAGAACACCACTCGTTTGATGACCGGCTTTCGGGCCGTTTCTTCATCCGCGTGGAGTTTCGCCAGCCCGACGGTTTTGACGAACAAGGCTTCCGCGATGGCCTGGCCACCCGCGGTGAAGCGTTCGGCATGATCTTCGAACTGACCGCGCCGAACTACCGGCCGAAAGTGGTGATCATGGTCTCCAAGGCCGATCACTGCCTCAACGATTTGCTCTACCGCCAGCGCATCGGCCAACTGTCGATGGACGTGGTCGCCGTGGTCTCCAACCACCCGGACCTCAAGCCCCTGGCCGACTGGCACCAGATTCCCTATTACCACTTTCCCCTGGACCCCAACGACAAGCCGTCGCAGGAGCGCAAGGTGTGGCAGGTGATCGAAGAGTCGGGCGCCGAGCTGGTGATCCTTGCGCGCTACATGCAAGTGCTGTCGCCGGAGTTGTGCCGCAAGCTCGATGGTAAAGCCATCAACATCCACCACTCCCTGCTGCCCGGTTTCAAGGGCGCCAAGCCGTATCACCAGGCCTACAACAAGGGCGTGAAACTGGTGGGCGCCACCGCGCATTACATCAACAACGATTTGGACGAAGGCCCGATCATCGCCCAGGGCGTGGAGGTGGTGGACCACAGTCACTATCCGGAAGATTTGATTGCCAAGGGGCGGGATATCGAAGGCCTGACCCTGGCCCGGGCCGTGGGGTATCACATTGAGCGGCGGGTGTTTCTGAACGCCAATCGAACAGTGGTGCTCTGATGGACGCCTTCGCGAGCAAGCCCGCTCCCACATTTTGATGTGTGAATACATTCAAATGTGGGAGCGGGCTTGCTCGCGAAGAGGCCCTTACTAACAACGCAAAAACAGCATCTGTACCCGAGCACTTTAACGCGCTGCCTGCCTGGGCAACGCGGTTTCATAAAAACAACAGCGAGGTGAAAGCATGTCTGGTAATCGTGGTGTCGTGTATCTCGGCAACGGCAAGGTCGAAGTACAGAAAATCGACTATCCCAAAATGCAGGACCCCCGTGGCAGGAAGATTGAGCACGGCGTCATCCTGCGCGTGGTTTCCACCAACATCTGCGGCTCCGACCAACACATGGTGCGCGGCCGTACCACTGCCCAGACCGGCCTGGTCCTGGGCCACGAAATCACCGGTGAAGTGATCGAGAAGGGCAGCGGCGTCGAAAACCTGAAAATCGGCGACCTGGTCTCGGTACCGTTCAACGTTGCCTGCGGCCTCTGCCGCTCCTGCAAAGAACAACACACCGGTGTGTGCCTGAGCGTCAACCCGGCCCGTCCGGGCGGTGCTTATGGCTACGTCGATATGGGCGATTGGACCGGCGGCCAAGCCGAATACGTGTTGGTGCCTTACGCCGATTTCAACCTGCTGAAACTGCCGGACCGCGACAAGGCCATGGAGAAAATCCGTGACCTGACGTGCCTCTCCGACATTCTCCCGACCGGCTACCACGGTGCGGTCACTGCGGGCGTTGGTCCAGGCAGCACGGTCTACATTGCCGGTGCCGGCCCGGTCGGCCTGGCTGCGGCCGCTTCAGCACGTCTATTGGGCGCTGCGGTAGTGATCATCGGCGACGTCAACCCGATCCGCCTGGCCCACGCCAAGGCCCAGGGTTTTGAAATCGCCGACCTGTCCACCGACACCCCACTGCACGAACAAATCGCCGCACTGCTGGGCGAGCCGGAAGTGGATTGCGCGGTGGATGCGGTGGGCTTTGAAGCACGGGGCCACGGGCATGACGGCGTCAAGCACGAGGCTCCGGCCACCGTGCTCAACTCATTGATGGGCGTGGTGCGGGTAGCCGGCAAAATCGGCATCCCGGGCCTGTATGTGACTGAAGACCCGGGTGCGGTGGATGCTGCCGCGAAAATGGGCAGCCTGAGCATCCGCTTTGGCCTGGGTTGGGCCAAGTCCCACAGCTTCCACACCGGGCAGACGCCGGTGATGAAGTACAACCGTCAGCTGATGCAGGCGATCATGTGGGACCGCATCAAGATTGCCGACATTGTAGGCGTGGAAGTCATCAGCCTGGATGACGCGCCACGTGGCTACGGCGAGTTCGATGCGGGTGTGCCGAAGAAGTTTGTGATCGATCCGCACAAGTTGTTCAGCGCGGCGTAGGCGAAAGATAAGGGCGACCCAAGGGTCGCCCTTTTTATAAAAGATTCAGTCTTCTATAAGAAAACCGGTGATAGTGATACCTAGAAGCGAGAAGCAAGTAACGAGTGTTGGTATGACCATCCAATATTTGAGGTGCCGCGGTATTTGTTCAACGTCCTCAACCAGTACCATACCCCTCCTTTGAATTATTCTCGGGATGAGAATAACGGTGGCCATAGCGAATACGCGTTGCGGCCTTCCTTCAAAGAGGGTGTGACGAAACGTGTGCCTGTATCCGACTATAAAGGTGCTGTATTGCATATAGCGCTCAGCGGCATCGAGCTTTTTGTACATGGCAGAAAAGACTATCGGGAAGCTGAGTAGCAGGAGGACGCATGAGCCCACCGCAAAGTATTCCAAGTACATTCAATCCTCCACTGCCTGATAGAGAACTTTACCCACCCATTCTCCAACATTGCTTCCAAGCGTGCCCAAGGCGAGTCCACCTGCTGCTCCGCCGATGATGGCGCATGCCAAAGCACCGGCGCCAGCCGTAGGTATGCCAAAAACAATCGCGCAGGCGCCGATACCGCCAACTGCTCCAAGTGTCCCACCCGCAGACGCTCCACCCACTCCAATCACCAACTTGCCACCTTCAACATACTTCGCTTGCGTACACTCTTGCTCGCGCCCCGTGGAGCACGCCTCCGTTATCTCCAGCGCCGCTGCCCCAACATCCAGCGCGATACCAATGTAAGTCCCCGTCTTCAACATTTGCGAAGCCTTGGCTACGCGTTTGACCGTCTCCTCATACCCGCGAATTTCTCCATGATGCCAATAGCTTTTACTGGAGATACCCAACATTTTCTTGATGGATCCTTCATTTCTCAATCCGCTCCCGAAGCGTGCCATGCCGTGGAGTTGACTCTCGAGCCGGGAGAATAAGGTTCTTCGTTTAACCACGAACTCATCTCTTGCGGCCACAGTGCCCTTGCTCAAGTACTGCTTATGCAGACCGTCGATTTCCTGAAGGGTCTTTTCGATTCCTTCCAGGTGTTTACTCCACGCGCTAGTGGCACTCCCGACGCCGATAGAAGCGTAGGCCATGATCTCCTGCAACTGATCGTAATTTTTGATCAGGAATTGATCAGTTGCGGAGTGTGCCAACAGGGTATGTTTCACGTTCTCTGCGGAACTCATCAGCCGCGCTTCTTCGACGGTACAAGAAGCTGTACGGCTGTCACCGATAATCACCAATTGCCCAGGTAATACCACGGTGTTGCGGATATTTTGGTTAAGGATGTCGAACTTGGTTTGAGCGTGAGGATTAAGCGAGAGGCTTTGCTTCAGTAGCGGATAAGGCTGTGATCGATCATTGATAAATGCGTAAGGTCCCTGCATTTCTTACACCTCCTTGGACTGTGGCGCCCGACTATAAGTAGGCGCCACAGCAGGTGTAAGACGAGTAACGGGCAGTTATTGATATTTCAGAAACAGACTACGTAAGAGGTGGTTCAGTCCGACAAAGACTGCAATCTGCGCCCGATCACGTCCATCAAATCGCAACCGTCGCGCAGCGGAATGGCGCAGAGCAGGGCGAAGTCCTTGAGGACGATGGTGTCGGTGATCAGGGTGTCGCGAAACGCGAGGTTTTCCAGGACTTGGGTCACCGCGCGGATGCGGTAGGCGGCTGCGTCGTGGAGCACGCCCAGCGGGGTTTGGGTGTCAATGAGCAAGGACGGGACGGTGCAATCGTGGCCGGTTAGGGGCATGTAGCGATTCATGTGTGCAACCTCATTTCAGATAATGGGGCTACCACTCACCCGTCGCCAAACGAATGGGTGGCAGCTGTACGCAGGTTGGCGAACCGGTGAAATGAAGCAAAGCCGGCAGACCCGAAGGTCTCCCGCGCACAGCCGCCATAAAGCACAGCTTTGCGGGTGCAAAAAGACCTGCAAAGAAACAGGTGCTTTTGCATGCATTATTTCAATCGAGTCGCCAAACCCGTATCGCCATGTGGACGACCGCCGGACTATAAGCTTCCTTGTTTGGCCGAGGCAAGACGCAATGCCGAACACATTTCCCGACACAACGACGTTCAACTGTAGGAGCGGGCTTGCCCGCGAAAAACCTGAGAGCGCCGGGCAAAAAAAAGGCGACCCTGGGGTCGTCTTCTTTGCCTGCATGGGTCACTCAGCGAATCGCCAAAGCCCCCTGATACACCGTTGGCCCCGTCGGCTGCTTGGTTACCGAGCCGCCCTTGGTTTCCGAACTGACCATCAGCGTCACCGGTTTGCTGATCGACTCCTGCTGGCGCGGGTTGATGCCAATAATGCCTTTGCCGTCTTCCGGCAACAGGCCCAGTGACACCGGCGTACCGTCAGCCGGGACGGCCCACAGCTCCAGGCTTTGGTCCGGGGCCGGTGCGGTGGCCGCAATTGGCTGCACTTCGAGGTAATCCTTGTGGGCCACGATCTGCGCGGCTGGTTGCTGGGTGGTGTTCACCAGCAGTGCGGCAGACTTGACGCTGTCCTGGGTATAAAGCGCGCCGCCGACACCGGCGACTACCACCAAACAAGCGCCGACGAACAGGCGCGGGCGGCTCCAAAATGAAGGCTTGTGCTCAATCACTTGGGGGTTGATTGCAGTCATTTGGCTCTTCCTGACATGTTTTGTAGTCTTTCATGGACCCAAGTAACGGCGATCGGTTCCTCAACCGCCGCCTTGGGCCTCGAATCAGAGTGATGCCAATTGGCCCTGATACAGCACCGGCCCGGTGGGTTGTCCGGTCGGCGAACCACCTTGGGGCTCAAGGCTCACTGCCAGCGTCAGCGGCGCCGTCAGGAGCGCCTGGTGTTCTTTGCTCAACTGAATCCGGCCTTTACCCGAGACCGGCACCAGCCCGAGAGAGATCGGTTTGCCGCCCTTGGGAATTGCCCACAGCTCCAGGTCCCGAGCGGGTTCCACCGCCGCCAAGGCCAGCGGTTCAACCTGCAGATGGTCTGCATAGGCCTGGATCTTCAGCGCAGGCTGCTGGTTAGCCGCAACCAGGGTGGCGTTGTATTCCACCCCAAGATCGCGCTGGTACAACACACCCACCAACACCGCGATCACCACCCCGCACGCCACCACCAGCAACCGCAGGTTCACCCAGAACGGCTTCTTCGCTGGCATATGCAGCACTTGCGGTTCAATGCGTGCCTTGATGCCTTCCCACACGTGATCCGGCACCGGCCGTTCAGGCAGCGGCCCGGTGAGGCTGGCGAGGGCGTCCTGCCAGTGTCCCAGCTCAACGCGCAGCGCTGCATCGTCCAGCAACAGTGCTTCAAAGCGTCGACGGGCGGTGGCAGGCATCAGCCCGATGGCGTAGTCAGCCGCGAGGGCGCGGCGCAGGGAGGTGGTCTGGTAGTTCATGATTCAAGGCACCTGCGCAAGCGCTCCATGCCGCGGCGAATCCAGGATTTGACCGAGCCCAGCGGCGCGGCCAAGTGGTCGGCCAACTCCGAGCAGGACAAACCCTGGAAGTAAGCCACGGTGATCGATTGACGCTGCATGCCTTCGAGGCTGTCGAGGCAGCGGTTCAGGGCGTGGGCTTCGCGCTCGCTGTCGAGCAATTCATGAGCGCTGGGGCTTTCGTCGGCCATGGCATCTTGCTGGCCGTCGCCCAAGGGTTGTTCGCGGTGTTTGCGTAACTGGTCGATGGCCAGGTTGCGGGTGATGTTGATCATCCAGGTCAGCGGCGCCGACAAGTGGGCTTCATACCGCGAGGCGTTGAACCAGATGCGCACGAAGCTTTCCTGCAAGACTTCTTCAGCCAGGTCCCGGCGACCCATGAACCGCAGGGCGACACCGTGCAAACGCGGGGAAACGCTGCGGTAGAGCGTTTCGAACGCCTGGCGGTTACCCAGGGAGCACTGGGCCAGCAATTGCCGCAACTGATCTGCATCGAGGGTCGAAATGGGGCTTCTCCAGGCGCTTGCATCAGGGCGATGTGACGGCGCACGGTAAAGAGGGCAGGCTGAGGTTAGTCCAGCTTGGGCATTCATTCCATCTACCTCCGCGCGACTCGTGGTGGATATACGCAGCGCAGGGCAGTTCGGATGCAGTGGTTTTCTGAACTAATCTGTGAGGTGGGAACAATCTTTCGTAACACCCAGTCAAACCCCTGCTTTTAGCGCTTACTTTCAGAGGTTGTCTTGATGAAGATTTCACGCGGTTTTGCCCTGTCCTGCCTGTTGACCGTGGCGGCCAGCCCGGTGTTTGCGGCAGGTTTCAGCCTAGGCGACGTAGCCAATGCCGTTTCAGGCGCACAGGGTGGCGACAAGGCAGCAGCGGCTGCGCCGACCTCACAGACCGCCGGCTTGCTGGGCGCCCTGACCTCGCAACTGAACGTGACCCCAGAGCAGGCCGTCGGCGGTACCGGCGCGATGCTGGGCCTGGCCAAGAATAAATTGGGTGGCGGTGATTACTCGCAACTGACCCAGAGCGTACCTGGGCTGGACAAGCTCTCCGGCAGCAACTCCCTGGGCAGCCTTGGCGCCCTGAGCGGCATGCTCGGCCAGAGCGGCGGCAGCAAGACTTCGGGTCTGGACGGCGTGCTGGGTAACGTGAAGAACACCAACGACCTGAACACCGCGTTCAGTGCGCTGGGCATGGACAGTGGGATGGTTGGTCAGTTTGCCCCGGTTATCCTGAAATACCTGGGCGGCCAAGGCGCCAGCGAGTCGGTGCTGGGCAAACTGGCTTCGGCCTGGGGCACTGGCGGCTAAGACCGCTCTGCGCGCAGTTGGGCGATGCGCGCATCCTTCTCCTTCCAGAGCTGGTTGACCCAGTTCTGGACGGTCTGGCGAAACGCCGGATCGTTTTCGTAATCCCCCCGCCACAACACCGGATCCAGTTCACGGGTGCGGATATCCACGATCACCTTCGGCACTGCGCCACTGATCAAGTCCCAGAAGCCCGGAATGTTTTCCTGTGGATAAACCACGGTGACGTCGAGCACCGCATCCAGCTGTTCACCCAACGCCGCGAGCACGAACGCCACGCCACCCGCCTTGGGTTTGAGCAGGCGCTGGAAGGGTGAATCCTGCTGTTTGCGCTTGGCCGGGGTGAACCGCGTGCCTTCCAGGTAATTCACCACCGTGACCGGCTGGCGCTTGAACAGCTCACAGGCCTCCTTGGTGATCTTCAGGTCCTGGCCTGCCAGCTCCGGGTGCTTGGCCAGGAATGCCTTGGTGTAGCGCTTCATGAACGGGTAATCCAGCGCCCACCAGGCCAGGCCCAGGAAGGGTACCCAGATCAGTTCCTTTTTCAGGAAGAACTTGAAGAACGGCGTGCGCCGGTTGAGGGCCTGGATCAGTGCGGGGATGTCGACCCAGGATTGGTGGTTGCTGATCACCAGGTAGGACGTGTCGCTTCGCAGGTCGCCGCCGCCGCGAATGTCCCATTGGGTGGGGATGCACAGGGCGAAGATCAGCTTGTCGATCTCGGCCCAGGTCTCGGCGATCCACATGACGGCCCAGGAGGCGTAGTCGCGAAAGCGACCGGGCGCCACCAGCTTGAGCAGGGCAAACACCATCAACGGCCCGAACAGCACCAAGGTGTTGAGCAATAGCAGCAATGTGACGAAACAGCCGGTGAGCAGGCGGCGCATAAGTAACTCTTGGAATCATTTTGGCCCGCCATGATAAGCAGCTTGGGTCTAGAGGCCAAATCGCAAATAAGCTGACGAATGTTTCACAGCGGGCTGGGTATGCTCTGTGATCTAACTAAGCGGCGTTTTTGCAGTCTAGAATTGGCCCATCTATTTCAAGGAAACCTCCTACGTGAAATCCATCCTTGCCCTACTAGCGCTCGTGGCCTTGCCTGTCATGGCCGCCGAGCCGACCCTTTACGGTCGCTACGAATACATCCAACTGCCGGAAATCGGCGAGACCTTCAAGGCCAAGATGGACACCGGCGCGCTGACCGCCTCGCTGTCGGCCCGGGACATCGAAACCTTCACCCGTGATGGCGACGACTGGGTGCGCTTCCGCCTCGGCGGCAAGGACGCCACCAACAAGGTCTACGAGCACAAGGTGTCGCGCATCAGCAAAATCAAAAGCCGTGCCGACGAAGATGACGACAAGGACGAAGCCACCGTGGCCAAGCGCCCGGTGATCGACCTGGAAATGTGCCTGGGCAACGTCAAGCGCACCGTCGAGGTCAACCTCACCGACCGCAGCAGCTTCAACTATCCGCTGCTGATCGGCGCCAAGGCCCTGCGTGAATTCGGCGCTGCGGTAAACCCGGCTCGCCGTTACACTGCGGACAAACCGGACTGCTGACGGACCACCATGGCGCATATCCTGATTGTCGAAGACGAAGCGGCTATCGCCGACACGCTGATTTTTGCCCTGCAAGGCGAGGGCTTCACCACCACCTGGCTGAGCCTCGGCCAGGCGGCGCTGGCCCATCAGCGGCAAACCCCGGCGGACCTGATCATCCTCGACATCGGCCTGCCGGATATCACCGGCTTTGAAACCTGCAAACAACTGCGGCGCTTCAGCGAAGTGCCGGTGATGTTCCTCAGCGCCCGGGACGGCGAGATCGACCGCGTGGTGGGCCTGGAGATCGGCGCTGACGATTATGTGGTCAAGCCGTTCAGCCCGCGCGAAGTGGCGGCGCGGGTTCGGGCGATCCTCAAACGGGTTGGCCCCGGTGTTGCTCCGGCCGTGTTCCAGGTGGACCTGGAGCGTATGCAGATCAGTTATCGCGGGCAGCCGCTTAACCTTACGCGCCATGAATTTCGCTTGCTGCAAAGCTTGTTGGAGCAACCCGAGCGGGTGTTCAGCCGCGAGCAACTTTTGGATGCGGTGGGCGTGGCGGCCGATGCAGGCTACGAGCGCAATATCGACAGCCATATCAAAAGTGTTCGCAGCAAATTGCGCACGGTGGCTCCCGAGTCTGAACCGATCCAGACCCACCGCGGCCTTGGCTACAGTTACAGCCCGGGCAACAGCTGATGCGCCTGGGGATCCGGTTCTTCCTGGTCTATGCGCTGTTTATCGGCCTGACCGGCTACTTCGTACTCAGCACCGTGATGAAGGAAATCCGCCCCGGTGTGCGCCAGTCCACCGAGGAAACCCTGGTGGACACCGCCAACCTGCTGGCGGAAATCCTGCGCGAGGATGTGAAGAACGGCACCCTCGGCCAGAGCCATTGGCCCGAGCTGCTCAAGGCCTACGGCGAACGCCAGCCCGGCGCCAACATCTGGGGCCTGCCGAAAAACCAGGTCAACCACCGCATCTACGTCACCGACGCCAAGGGCATCGTGCTGCTGGACTCCACCGGCGAGGCCGTGGGCGAGGATTACTCGAAGTGGAATGATGTGTACCTGACCCTGCGCGGCGAATACGGTGCGCGCTCGACCCGCAGTGAACTGGACGACCCCGCTTCATCGGTGATGCACGTCGGCGCGCCGATCCGCGATAACGGGCAGATCATCGGCGTGGTCACCGTCGCCAAGCCCAACAGCTCATTGCAGCCCTACGTGGACCGCACCGAAAACCGGCTGCTGTGGTACGGCGCCGGGCTGGTTGGCCTCGGCCTGTTGTTTGGCGCGTTGTTGTCGTGGTGGTTGAGTGTCGCGCTGCGCCGGCTCACGGCATATGCCCAGGCAGTCAGCGAAGGCCGGCGTGCCGAGTTGCCGCACTATCGCGGCGGTGAGCTGGAGCAGCTGTCTACTGCGGTGGAGCACATGCGCACCCAGCTGGAAGGCAAGGCGTACGTCGAGCGTTATGTGCACACCCTGACCCACGAACTGAAAAGCCCGCTGGCGGCGATTCGCGGGGCGGCGGAGCTGTTGCAGGGCGACATGTCTCGGGATCAGCAGCAGCGTTTCGTGGGCAATATCGACAGTGAAAGTGCGCGCTTGCAGCAGTTGATTGAACGCCTGCTGAACCTGGCTCAGGTGGAGCAGCGCCAGGGCCTTGAAGACCAGAGCAGCCTGTCGCTGGCAGCGCTGGTGAGCGAAGTGCTCAAGGCTCAATGCGCGCGCATCGAAGGTGCCGGGTTGCAGGTTGAGCAGGCGATTGCGGCGGATGTGCAGGTGTACGGCGAGCCGTTCCTGCTGCGCCAGGCCCTGGGAAATCTGCTGGAAAACGCCCTGGATTTCACCCCGCCCGGTGGCACCTTGCGGTTCAGCGCCAAGGCTGTGAATGACGGCGTCGAATTCACCCTGTTCAACCAGGCCGAGCCGATTCCCGAATACGCCTTGCCGCGCCTCAGCGAGCGCTTCTATTCCCTGCCGCGCCCGTCCAGCGGGCGCAAGAGCACCGGCCTCGGGCTCAATTTTGTCGAAGAGGTGATGAAGCTGCACGGCGGCTCACTGCAGATCGGCAACGTACCGGGTGGCGTGCAGGTGAAACTGCATCTCCACACAGTCTCCACATTCCCTTCATAAAGTCCCCTTAAGCGCCCGCCAGACTCTCCCCCATCAAAACAGGGAGAGCTTCATGAACCGCAATCTGCTTTTCAAACTGGGCACCATCGCGCTGCTGGTGGTGCTGTTGTTGATTCCGTTGCTGATGATCCACGGGGTGATTACCGACCGTCAGCAGATGCGTGACGATGTCTTGCAGGACATCGCCCGCAGCTCCAGCTACAGCCAGCTCCTCAACGGCCCGGTGATGGTGGTGCCTTATCGCAAGACCGTCAGGGAGTGGAAACTCAATGAAAAGCTCAATAAACGCTACGAAGAAACCCGTGAGGTGCGCGGTCGTCTGTATTTCCTGCCGGAGCTATTTGCCCTCGACGGGCAGGTGCAAACCGAAGTGCGCTCCCGGGGCATTTACCAGGCGCGGCTGTTCCACGCCGACAGCCGGATCAGCGGGCGCTTTGTATTGCCGGAGCAATTGGGTATCAAGGAAGATTTTGCCGATTACCGGTTTGACCCGGCGTATCTGGCGGTGGGTATCAGTGACATTCGCGGTATCGAAAACGCGCTGAAGCTGGAGCTGGGCAGTCAGCAACTGGAGTTTTCGCCGGGCACTCAAGTGGCATGGCTGGGGGAGGGCGTACACGTGATGCTGCCCGAGCAGGACAGCAAAAAGCCGGCGCCTTTTGACTTCGCCTTTGACCTGCGCCTGCAAGGCACCGAGCAACTGCAAGTGGTGCCGGTGGGCAAGACCAGCCAGGTCAAGCTGGCGTCCAACTGGCCACACCCGAGCTTTATTGGCAACTTCCTGCCGTCCCAGCGCGAGGTCACCGCTCAAGGCTTTTCCGCCAATTGGCAGACCACATTTTTCTCCACCAACCTGGAAGAAACCATGCGCGGCTGCTCGTGGGACCAGGTGTGTGACGACTTCAACGGCCGCAGCTTCGGCGTGAGCTTTATCGACCCGGTGGACCAGTACCTCAAGAGCGACCGGGCGATCAAATATGCGCTGTTGTTTATCGCCCTGACGTTTGCCGGTTTCTTTCTGTTCGAGGTGCTCAAGAGCCTGGCGGTGCACCCGATCCAGTACGCATTGGTGGGGGTTGCCCTGGCGTTTTTCTACCTGCTGCTGTTGTCGTTGTCGGAGCACATCGGGTTTGCCCCGGCGTATCTGATATCGGCGACTGCCTGTGTGGTGCTGATTGGTTTTTACGTCTGCCATGTGCTGCGCAGTGTCGCCCATGGCCTGGGATTTTCTGCGGGGTTGGCGGCGTTGTATGGCTTGCTGTACGGGTTGCTGAGTGCCGAGGATTACGCGTTGTTGATGGGTTCGTTGCTGCTGTTCGGGTTGTTGGGCACGGTGATGGTGCTGACCCGCAAGCTGGATTGGTATGGGGTGGGCAAGCGATGAGTCGATCTCTGGGCTTGCGTGAGGATCGGCGAGAGGGCGCGCAGTTGCTGGCGAGGATTATCGGCTTTCTCACCGATTCCGCCGCCCACTGTAGGAGCGAGCTTGCTCGCGAAGAACCTGAGAGCGCCGCGTTAAACCAGAAGCGCTGCGTTATCGTTGGCGATTTTCGCGAGCAAGCTCGCTCCTACAAGGGTGGCTTGGCTTTTAAATAGGCGGCTGGGTCTGGAGCATCGAAGGCCGCTGACTCACCTCGGCATACCACGCCGCCAGCTTCGGATGGCTTGACCGCCACTGCATGTCCGGGTGGCGGAAGTCCAGGTAAGCCAGTGCACACGCCACGCTGATCGCCGCCACATCAAACGGCCCGGCCAGCTCGGCAACGGCGTCCTGTTCCAGCATGTCGAGGGCGCGGCGGATCTTGTCCCGCTGGCCTTCCAGCCACAGGTCCCAGTGTTTTTCCTCGGGGCGCATGGCGGTTTCATAACGCACCAGTACGGCGGCATCCATGATGCCGTCGGCGGTCGAGGCCAGGGTCAGGCGCCGCCAGCGGGCCGGGCCGTCACGGGGGATCAGTGGAGTCCCGGTATGTTGATAGTCGAAGTAATCGAGGATCACCCGGCTGTCATGCAATACGTTGCCATCGGCCAGGCGCAGGGCGGGGATCTTGCCCAGCGCGTTGTCCAGGATTACATCGGCATCGGGCTTGACCGGCGTCGGCACGCAGGCGTGCAAGGTCACGCGATCCAGTTGGCCGGTCTCGTGCAGCAGCACCCGTACTTTGCGAACAAACGGCGAGGCAGGGTTGTGGAACAACGTCATGCTTGGGGTGGACATGGGCATTCCTCTGTAGGAGCGAGCTTGCTCGCGAAAGGCGTCAACGATAACGCAGCGCGTCTGGTTTAACGCGGCGCTCTCAGGTTTTTCGCGAGCAAGCTAGCGCCTACAAAAGGCCCATACCCCAATTACAGCCGGAATGCCCAGCCCCACCCAGCTCAACGAATCCCACAACCCATCCCCCAGCAACGCCGCAAACAACCCGGCGGCACTCAGCAGCCCAATGGCCAGCGGGATACCGAACACCTTCCAGAAATTCGACTGCCGCGGCTTCATGACTTGGCCGCCTTGCGCCGCACCAGCCACAGGTACACGCCACTGCCCAGAACGATAATGGTCAGCACATCCAGCACCGCCCAGAGAATCTTCATCGGCATGCCGCCGTAGTCACCGAAGTGCAGCGGTTGGGACATGCCCATGGCGTCCATGTACCACGGCCGTTCGGCGATGGCGGTGACGTGCAGGTTGCTGGCGTCGATCAACACCGGCGTCAGCAGGTGCGAGGTCAGGTGAGTGCTGCCTTTCATGAACACCGCGTAGTGATGCTCGCTGGAAAAGCGCGTGCCGGGGAACGCGATAAAGTCCGGCTCCATGCCCGGCGCGGCCTTGGCGGCGATCGTCAGCAGGTCGGTGGCGGGGGCGCGCAAGGTCAGCGGCGGGGCGTCTTTGTAGGGTTCGATCATCGCGCTGAGGCTGTCGGTACGCCAGGCGGCGATGATCAGGTCGGCGCAGGCGCTGATCACGCCGGTCACGCCCACCACCAGCGCCCAGGTCAGGGTGACCACGCCGATCAGATTGTGCAGGTCGAGCCTGCGCAGGCGGGTGGATTTGTCCTGGCGCACCGTGGCGAATTTCAGCCGGCGCATGAACGGCAGGTACAACACCGTGCCGGAGATGATCGCCAGCACAAACAGAATGCCCATGAACGCCAACAGCAACTTGCCCGGCAACCCGGCGAACATATCGACGTGCAGGCGCAGCAGGAACATCGTCAGCCCACCGTTGGCCGACGGCGTTTCCACCGCTTCACCGGTGCGGGCGTCGAGCATGAAGGTATGGGACGAATTGGGTTCGGTGCCGGCAGTGGCGGCCATGATCGCGATCACGCCGTTCTTGTCGTCTTCGTCCCACGCCAGGTATTGCATGGCTTCGCCGGGGCGATAAGCCTGGGCTTTGGCTACCAGTTGTTCGAGGTTCAGCTGTGGGGTGTCAGCCGGCATGTGTGCCAGTTCGGGTTCGTTGCCCAGCAGGTGATCGATCTCGTGGTGGAAGATCAATGGCAGGCCGGTGAGGGCGAGCAGCAGCAGGAATACGGTGCAGACGAGACTGGTCCAGGTGTGGATGAAGGACCAGCGGCGGATGGTTTTGCTTTTCATGGTTCATCCAAATGCAGAAGGGCCACGGTACAACCGTGACCCTTGGGTACTACCTTAGCGGGTTACCACTTGTAGTTCACGGCAGCGACTACGTTGCGCTCATCACCGTAGTAGCACCAGGCACCGTCGCACGTCGACAGGTAGTCCTTGTTGAAGATGTTCTTGGCGGTCACATCCACCGAAACACCCGCCAGCACCGGATTGATTCGGCTCAGGTCGTAATGCACGGCAGCGTCGTACACGGTGTATGAACCGACGTGACCATTGGCAGTATTGGCGGTGTTGCCGTAGGTGTCACCCACGTAACGCACACCCGCGCCCACACCGAAACCATCCAGAACACCCGAGTGCCACGTGTAATCAGACCACAGCGAAGCCTGGTTGCGCGGCACCAGCTTCATGCGGTTGCCCTTGTCGTCACCTTTGAGGATTTCGGTGTCGGTGTAGGTGTAGGAACCGACCAGTTTCAGGTTGTCGGTGACTTCCGAAGTCGCTTCCAGCTCCAAGCCGCGCACGCTGATTTCGCCGATCTGGCTGGTGACGTTGTTCTGGGTGACAGAAACGTTTTGCTGGCGCAGATCAAACACAGCAGCGGTCAGCAGGGTTTTGCTACCTACCGGCTGATACTTCACGCCCACTTCAGTTTGTTTGCCTTGGGTCGGTTTGAACGACTCGGTGGCACTGGCACTGGCGCCAGCCGTGGGCTGGAACGACTCGGTGTAGGAGATGTACGGGGTAATGCCCGAATCAAACACGTAGCTCAGGCCAGCGTTACCGCTGAAGGCTTTATCGCGCTGGGTGTTGGTGGCGTCATTCATGTTGAAGAACGTGGTGCCGGTGTGAATCCAGTCTTCACGGCCGCCCAAGGTCAGGCGCCACTTGTCCAAGGCAATTTGGTCCTGGACGTATACGCCGGTCTGCACAGTCTTCTGGTTGTAGTCGTAGAAGGTGAACGGGGCGCCGGCAGGACGGGGTTGGTTATAGATCGGACGGTTCGGGTTGATGCTCGCGGCGCTGCCTTCGATCCAGTGGTAATCGGTGTTGCTGCGCTGATGATCCAGGCCGAGCAACAGGGTGTGGCTCAGGGCGCCGGTCTGGAAATCAGCCTGGAAGTTGTTGTCCACGGCCAGTTGCGCGATGTCTTCATCGACCTTGTCGTAGATTCGCGCCAGCATGCCGTCCGGGCCGACAGCGGTGTCGCCATAGCTGGAATAGGTGGTGTTGAAGGCCAGTTCGCTCTTGGTGTAGCGCAGGTTTTGCTTAAACTGCCAGACGTCGTTGAAGCGATGGTCAAAGGCATAACCCAGGGCGTAGTAGGTGCGATCGTAGTAATCCTGATCCGGTTCGCCGAGGTTTTTGTGGTGGGAAATCTTGCCGGCTGGCGAAGGCAGCTTTGTGCCTTGCAAGGGCAGGAACTGGCCGCTGATACCGGTATCGTCGCGGGTGAACTGCGAGAGCAGGGTCAGGTGGGTGTCGTCGTTGATGTTCCAGGTCAGGCTCGGCGCGATGTTGTAGCGCTTGTCTTCGATGTGGTCGATGGGCGTGCCGCTGTCACGTACTACGCCGTCGACGCGGTATAGGAACTGGCCTTCATCATCGATCTTGCCGGTGCTGTCGAAGCTGATCTGCTTACGGTTGTTGCTGCCGACTTCGGCGCGTACCGCGTGGCTGTCCTCGGCTTGTGGACGACGGCTGACCATGTCGAGCATGCCGCCCGGCGGGGTTTGGCCATAGACCGAGGAGGCCGGGCCGCGCAGCAGGGTGATGCGGTCGAGGTTCCAGGTCTCCTGTTTCGGGTTGGCGTAGGAGCCCTTGGGCAGCGGCAGGCCGTCGAGGAACTGGGTCGGCTCAAAGCCACGCACGCGCAGCCAGTCAGCCCGTGCATCGCTGCCGTAGCTGCTGGCGATCACACCCGGCATGTAGCGTACGGCGTCATCAAGGTTTTGCACGCCGCGGTCTTCCATCTGGGCGCGGGTGATCACCGACATCGAGCGCGGGGCTTCGACAATGGCGGTATCAGTCTTGGTGCCAGCGGCGGTGCGTGTGGCGACGTAACCCTCCACCGGCCCCCACGCACTTTCCGCATCCGCCTGCCCGGTGATACTGGTCTCCGGCAACGCCACAACCCCATCCGGAATCGCTACCAGGCTGAACGTGCCCGCACTGCTTTGCTCCAGTTGCAGCCCGGTCCCACGCAACGCTTCACGCAACGCGCCCTGTGCATCGAATTGCCCTTTCACCGGCGCGGACGTCTTGCCCGACGCCAACCCTGGATTAAGCGTCAGCGCCAAACCGGCCTGGCTGGCGATCTGGTTCAGGGTGGTGGCCAGCGGCGCTGCCGGCAGGTTGTACGCGCGCACGCTGGACGCCTGTTCGGCGGCGATCAGCTGAGTGCTGGCCAGCGGGGCGCTGAGGGCAATGGCCACGGCTAACAGGCTGGGGCGCAACAAGGTGTCTAGCGTGCGGGACATAGGGCGGCTCCTGAATGGAAATATTTCTCAATTGCCTATGTGCCGAACGAGATGCAGAAAGTGATAGGGCCGGATGAAAATAATTTCTATTTGGCCCGCATCGGTGGCTCCAGGCGCTATTTTCCATAGCGGCTATTGCGTGGGCGGCTTGGCCTTTACGGTGACCCACCATGGGGTGTGCTGCTCGATTTGCACGGGCAAGGTCGGCAGCAGTGCATTCAGCGCCAGGTTGGTGTCGTGCAGCGGAAAGCTGCCGGTGATCCGCAGGTCGGCCACTTGTTTATCCACACCCAGGTACCCGGTGCGGTAGCGGCTCAGTTCCTCAATCACATCACCGAGGCGCGCGTTGTCTACCACCAGCATGCCGCGCGTCCAGGCGTCGGTGCCGGGGCTGACAGCCAGCATCGGGCCGAGGCCGTCGCGGCGCATCAGTACTTGCTGGCCTTCCTTGAAGACCTGCTCCTGATGCAACGCCTCAGGCTGCGCGCCGACGGCCGACTGCAACACGCTGAGGCGCGTGCCTTCCTCTTCGCGCTTGACGATAAACCGCGTGCCCAAGGCGCGCAGGCTGCCTTCGCGGGTTTCGACAAAAAACGGGCGGGCGTCGTTGTGGCCGGTCTCGACGAGGATCTCGCCTTCCTGCAACACGATCACTCGACGTTTCTCGTCGAAGCGCACGTCGATAGCGCTGTGGGTGTTGAGGTTGATCACCGTACCGTCCGCCAGCTTCAGCGTGCGCTGTTCGCCGGTGGCGGTGCGCTGGTCGGCCAGCCAATAGTTGAGCGGCATGTAGCGCTGGCCGGCGAAGAGCACCAGGCCGCACACCAGCACCACGCTGGCCAGGCCGCTGCCGAGCTTGCGCACGCGGCGACGAATGCCTTCGCGCGAGCTCAATAACGCCGCACGGGCCGGGCCCGAGGCCACGCTGAAACGCTGATCGAGCATGCCCAGTTGGCGCCAGGCCCGGGCGTGTTCTTCATTGCTGGCCAGCCATTTGGCGAATTCTTCCTGTTCCACGGCGCTGCCGTCGCCCGAATCGAGGGACAGTTGCCAGGCAATGGCGGCGTCGAGCACCCGTGCCGAGACCGGCTTGGAGCTGACCGGGCTCACAGCGGCTCGCCATACAGGGCGATGTAGCACTGGCGAATGCCTTGGGCCAGGTATTGCCGCACCCTAGGCACGGAAACCCCGAGGCGCTGGGCGATTTCGGCGTGGCCCATGCCATCGAGGCGGTTATAGAGGAAGGCCGCGCGGGCTTTGCTCGAGAGTTTGCCCAGCAGGCGGTCGATGGCCTTGAGGTCTTCGAGGATCAGTTGCTGCTCTTCCGGTGACGGGTGCTCGCTTTCCGGGATCAGCATCAGCTCGGTGAGGTAAGCCTGTTCCAGCGCGGCGCGGCGGAAGTAGTCGAACAGCAGGCCCTTGGCGATGGCCACCAGGAAGGCCCGCGGCTCGCGGGGTTCGCGCAGTTCTTCACGGCCCAGCAGGCGCATGAAGGTGTCCTGGCTCAGGTCTTCGGCACGGCTGGGGCAGGCCATATTGCGTCGCAGCCACGCCAACAGCCAGCTGCGATGGTCGCGGTACAACGCGCCAACAAGCTCACTGTGGGGACTTTGGATTGACGACAAGGCGACACCGATCGGGAGGTTTAAACTAACGAGAATTATTCGCGATTGTGGCAGAGGTGTTGGAAGGGTGCAATTGGCGTTGGTCGGGCGGCGGCGTAATGATATCTATCATGATGATGCAGCTTACTGTGGCGAGGGAGCTTGCTCCCGCTCGGCTGCGCAGCAGTCGTAATCCAGGCAGTGCATTTATTCAGTTGGAAATGGGTTGGCTGATTTTGGGGGCGCTTCGCACCCCGGCGGGAGCAAGCTCCCTCGCCACAATTAGAATGAGGGCGCTTGCTTGCGGCGTTTCCATTGGCCCAGGCGCTGTTGTAACGCGTGCGGGCTGTCGATCTGCTGCTGCCGTGCGCGGCTGAACAAAATCAACATCAACTCTGCCGTTGCCAACGCATCCGCACTGGCATGATGGCGCTCGCCCACTTGCAGCTTGAAATGCGTGATCCAGTCATCCAGTCCGGCTTCGCGGATATTGGCATCAGGGCACAGCAGCGGGGCGATGTCGGCCACGTCCAGGAAAGGGTGGTTCAAGCGATAGCCCAGGCTGTCCTTGAGCGCCCGGCACAGCATGTGTTGATCGAAGGGCGCATGAAACGCCAGCAGCGGGCTGTCACCGACAAACTCCATGAAGTCCATCAGCGCTTCTGCCGGGTCACTGCCCGCCGCGATGGCGCTGGGGCCCAGGCCGTGGATCAGCACGCTGGGGCTGATCTTGGCCTCGGCCCGTTGCAGGGTGCGTTCGAACAGTTGGGAGAAATCCACCGCGCCGTCCTCGATCACCACCGCGCCGATGGAAAGCACTTGGTCACGATTAAGGTTCAGGCCGCTGGTTTCGAGGTCCACCACTACCCAGCGCTGGTCCCGCAGCGAACCGTCCCCCAGCTCCCGTGGCTTGGGCAATTGTTCGACACGCCGCTGTTGCGCCGGGTCCAGGCCAGGTTTGGTTTTACGCAGCCAACCCAACAAGTTCACAGCTGATACCGCAAGGTCAGGCTGCTTTGCAGGCGTTGGGCCTGACGCAGGGATTCGCGCAGGATGCGCCGGTCCAGATGGTTGAGGCTGTCGGGGTCAACCCGGTTGGAGTAGGGCAGGTTCTCGCGGGTTTGCAGTTGGTGCTGCTGCATACGGGTTTGCTGGATGAAGTGGTAGGCCTCTTCATAGGCCGCACCGTCCAGGCGTTCGATGACTTCCTTGGCCACCAGTTGGCGCAAGCGCTCCAGGGTGTTGATGGCGCTGATGCCATTGGCCAATGCCAGCAGCCGGGCGCCGTCGACAAAGGGCGTGAGGCCTTGCACCTTGAGGTCGAGTGTCGCCTTGTCTGCGCCTTTGCGCGTCAGCACGAAATCCCGGAAACGCCCCACCGGCGGGCGCTGGCGTAACGCGTTGTCCGCCAGCATGCGCTGGAACAAACGGTTGTCTGCCACCTGATCGAGAATGCCCTGGCGCAATTGCTCGCACCCTTGCTCATCACCCCAGACCACCCGCAAATCAAAATAGATACTCGAACCCAGCAGGTTCTCTGGCGTTGCCTCGCGAATAAACCCGGCAAAACGCCGCGCCCATTCCGCCCGGGACAGGCACAGCTCAGGGTTGCCGGCCATGATGTTGCCCTTGCACAGGGTAAAGCCGCACAGCGCCAGGCTCTGGTTGATCTGCTGTGCCAGGGGCAGCAGGCGGCCACGAATCTCGGCGGCTTCGGCGGCGTCCTTGGCTTCGAACAAAATGCCGTTGTCCTGGTCGGTATACAGCGTCTGCTCGCGGCGGCCCTCGCTGCCGAAACACAACCAGCTGAACGGCACGCCGGGGTCGCCCTTGTCAGCCAGGGTTAGCTCGATAACGCGGCACACCGTGTGGTCGTTGAGCAAGGTGATGATGTGGGTGATCTGCGTGGACGAAGCACCGTGGGCGAGCATGCGCTCCACCAACTGGCCGATTTCGCCACGGATCGCCACCAGGTTTTCGACCCTGGGCGCATTGCGAATGGTGCGCGCGAGGTGCACCAGGTCTACCCGTTGCAGGGAAAACAGATCACGTTCGGAGACTACGCCGCACAGACGCTGATCCTTGACCAGGCACACGTGGGCAATATGCCGTTCGGTCATCGCGATCGCGGCGTCGAAGGCGCTGTGGTCCGGGGTGAGGAAGAACGGCGCCTGGGTCATATGGCGCTTGATGCTCTGGTTGAAATCACTGGTGCCGTCGGCCACCACCTGGCGCAGGTCCCGCAGGGTGAAAATCCCCAGGGGCGCCTTGTGTTCATCCACGATCACGATGCTGCCCACTTGTTGCTCGTGCATTTGCGTGACCGCTTCACGCAGCGGCGTCAGCGGGCTGCAGGTCACCGGGTGACGCATGGCCAATTCGCCCAGGCGGGTGTTCAGCGAGTATTGCGTGCCGAGGGTTTCCACGGCCTTCTGCTGGACTTGCTGGTTGACCTGGTCCAGCAGGCTGCTCACTCCGCGCAAAGCGAAGTCGCGGAAGGCGCTGGAAAGGGCGAACAGCTTGATAAAGGCCGGCTTGTTCAGTTGCAGGCAGAAGGTGTCTTCGGCGGCTTTATGCTCGGTGCGGGTCGCCCGTTCTCCGAGCAACGCCGCCAGCGGAAAACATTCACCGGTGGTGATTTCAAAGGTGGTTTCGGCCGAGTCGGGGCGCTCGCCGACCACGCGCCCTTGCTTGACGATATAGAAGTGTTCCACCGGCCCGCCCGACGGCTTGAGGATACTTTCGCCGGGGGCGTAGAAGCGCAATTGGCACTGCTCTACCAGAAATCCCAGGTGGGTGTTTTCCATCTGGTTGAACGGTGGGAAGCGTTGCAGGAATTGCAGGGTGCCGTGGATGTTCTGCAACACAGCGGTTTTCCCCGCTTGTGTGAAAGCATCAGCTTTACTCATACCTATGACCGCAGTTTTTTTGTCGTTATCGTGCCTCATGGTCGGCTCCTGCGCTGCGGGTGCCCATTGGACGTAAGTCTAGGTAGCGATTCGCCCTCACTGACTAGGGAAAAACCTTACATGAATATCGTCCAAACCCCGTAGAACGCCCACTAGGCAAACTTTCCGACGAAGTGCACATTGTTCGCCCTTCCGGTGATGTCTGACTTCTGTGCTGGGAGATTGATCAGAACTGCCGAGAAACGTATGTCCGACCACGATATTTTGAGTGACGCCGAGCGCGAGGCCCTGAGCGCGGTTATGCAGGAGCCTGATTTACCGCCACAACGGGTTTTGATCGTGGATGACGACAAGGACGCGCGTGAACTGCTGGCAGAAATTCTTGGGTTGGACGGCATTCGCTGCATGACCGCCGATAGCGGCGAGTCGGCATGGGACTTGTTGAGCTCCACCAGCTCCATTGGCTTGCTGATCACCGACCTGCGCATGGCACCGAGCAACGGGTTGCAATTGATTCGCCAGGTGCGCGGGTCCACCCGGGCGGCACTGCCGATCATCATCATGTCGGGGGACGCCGAAGCGCCGGATGTGATCGATGCGATGCATTTGAGCGTGGTGGACTTTTTGCTCAAGCCGATTGATAGCGTGAAGCTGGCGAAGATGGTGAAGCGGGAGTTGGGGATGGCGCAGTAAAAGCGCCGCCACAAAAAAAGCCCTGATCTTTCGATCAGGGCTTTTTCGTTTCCAGCGATTAGTTACAAGCCATTTTTGGCCTTGAACTCCCGACGCCGACGGTGCAATACCGGCTCGGTGTACCCGTTCGGTTGCTTGGTCCCTTCAATCACCAACTCCACCGCCGCCTGGAACGCGATGTTGCTGTCGAAATCCGGAGCCAGCGGGCGATACAACGCGTCACCGGCGTTCTGACGGTCTACCACCGGCGCCATGCGCTTGAGGCTTTCCATCACCTGGGCTTCATTGACGATGCCATGGCGCAACCAGTTGGCGATGTGCTGGCTGGAGATACGCAGGGTGGCGCGGTCTTCCATCAGGCCGACGTCGTTGATGTCCGGCACTTTCGAACAACCTACGCCCTGGTCGATCCAGCGCACCACGTAACCGAGGATGCCCTGGGCGTTGTTGTCCAGTTCGTTGCGGATTTCTTCGTCGGACCAATCGGTATTCTGAGCCAGAGGAATGGTCAGGATATCGTCCACCGAAGCACGTTCGCGCTTGGCCAGCTCGGCCTGGCGGGCGAATACGTCGACCTTGTGGTAGTGCAGCGCGTGCAGCGCAGCCGCCGTTGGCGAAGGAACCCACGCCGTGTTGGCGCCGGCCAGCGGGTGAGCAATTTTCTGCTCAAGCATGGCGGCCATCAGGTCGGGCATCGCCCACATGCCTTTACCGATTTGTGCGCGGCCTTGCAGGCCGGTGCTCAAGCCGATATCGACGTTCCAGTTTTCGTAGGCGCCGATCCACTTCTCGGCCTTCATGGCGGCCTTGCGCACCATCGCGCCGGCTTCCATGGAGGTGTGGATTTCGTCGCCGGTACGGTCGAGGAAGCCGGTGTTGATAAACACCACGCGCTCGCTGGCCGCCTGGATGCAGGCCTTGAGGTTGACCGTGGTGCGGCGCTCCTCGTCCATGATCCCGACTTTGAGGGTGTTGCGTGGCAGCTTCAGTACGTCTTCGATACGGCCGAACAGCTCGTTGGTGAACGCAGCTTCTTCCGGGCCGTGCATCTTCGGCTTAACGATGTACACCGAACCGGTGCGGCTGTTCTTGCGGCTGGTGTTGCCGTTGAGGCTGTGGATCGCCGACAGGCTGGTAAGCAGGCCGTCGAGAATGCCTTCCGGCACTTCGTTGCCGTCTTTGTCGAGAATTGCGTCGATGGTCATCAAGTGGCCAACGTTACGCACGAACAGCAGCGAACGCCCGTGCAGGGTCACTTCTTTGCCGTCAGCACCGGTGTAAACGCGGTCGGCGTTCATAGTGCGGGTAAAGGTCTTGCCACCCTTGGCGACTTCTTCCGACAGATCGCCCTTCATCAGGCCGAGCCAGTTGCGGTAGATCACCACTTTGTCATCGGCATCGACGGCGGCGACGGAGTCTTCGCAGTCCATGATGGTGGTCAGGGCGGCTTCCATCAGCACGTCTTTCACGCCGGCGGCGTCGGTCTGGCCGACCGGGGTGCTGGCGTCGATCTGGATTTCGAAGTGCAGGCCGTTGTGTTTCAGCAGGATGGCAGTCGGCTTGGCAGCGTCGCCCTGGTAGCCGATCAGTTGCGCATCGCTGCGCAGGCCGCTATTGCTGCCGCCCTTGAGGCTGACCACGAGTTTGCCGTCGACGATCTTGTAGCCGGTGGAATCCACATGACTGCCGGCAGTCAGTGGCGCGGCTTCGTCGAGGAAGGCGCGGGCGAAGGCAATGACTTTGTCGCCACGCACCTTGTTGTAGCCTTTGCCCTTCTCGGCGCCGTCGGCTTCGCTGATGGCATCGGTGCCATACAGCGCGTCATACAGCGAACCCCAGCGCGCATTCGAGGCGTTGAGGGCGAAACGGGCGTTCATCACCGGCACTACCAGCTGCGGGCCGGCCATGTGGGCAATTTCTTCATCGACGTTTTGGGTCGAAGCCTGGAAATCCGCGGCTTCTGGCAGCAGGTATCCGATATCTTGAAGGAAGGCTTTGTAGGCCACGGCGTCGTGTGCCTGGCCGGCGTGTGCCTGGTGCCAGGTGTCGATCCGCACTTGAAAATCGTCGCGTTTGGCGAGTAGGGCTTTGTTCTTCGGCGCCAGGTCATGGATGACCTTGTCGGCACCGGCCCAGAACTGGTCGGCGGTAATGCCGGTACCAGGAATGGCTTCGTTGTTCACGAAGTCGAACAGGACTTTGGCGACCTGCAGGCCACCGACTTGAACGTGTTCAGTCATTGCTTGCCTCACTCTGCGGAGCTTATGCGCTTTTCAGCTTTTCAATTTACCAATGAAGCCTCTGGCCATGTAAACCGTGAACACGCTGCACCAGTACATGCCGTTGAAGGCGGCTGGGCGGGCTGCGTCGCGGTGCGTGGTTGCCTTGGCAGACATCGACCTAACGTTATGTAGTGCGCGATTGGGCATACTACATGATGAGTTGCGGTTGTGAAAATTAGACTAAATACGTCGTTTAGCGACCCACTTTGGTCGTTCAGTCACAGTGGGGTACAGGATGTTCTCAAAAAACTATTGGATTGTTCCAGATAAATATAAAAATGGTACACGATTTGTTTTCACGGGCGCCTGCGTCCACCTTGTAGGAGCGAGCTTGCTCGCGAAGATCGTTAACGATAACGCGGGATGCCTGACACCCAACGGTGCTCTCACGTTCTTCGCGAGCAAGCTCGCTCCTACAGAATCATAAGAAGAGGACGACACCATGGACCATCTCGTACTGACTGTCATCGCCCCGGACAAACCCGGCGTGGTCGAACGCATCGCCCAATGCATCGCGTCCCACGGCGGTAACTGGCTGGAAAGCCGAATGGCGCATATGGCCGGGCAGTTTGCCGGGATCTTGCGGGTGAGCGTGCCGGCGGAAAATCGTCTGGATTTGATAGGTGCGCTGGAAGACTTGTCCACCCACGGCATTCGCGTGCTGCTGGGCGAAAGCAGTTCGGTCGCCGCCGGTGAGTCGCAACCGATCGCGATGGCACTGGTGGGCAATGACCGGCCGGGGATTGTTCGTGACATCACAGCGCTGCTCAGCAAGCAGGGCGTCAACCTGGAGCGCCTGATCACCGACGTGCGCCCGGCACCCATGAGCAGTGACCCGCTGTTCCACGCCGAAGCCCTGTTGGCGGTGCCTTTGACACTGCCGTTGGAGACCTTGCAGGCAGCATTGGAAACCCTGGCAGACGACCTGATGGTGGAGCTGGAACTGCGCAGCGAGGAATAGTTGCCCACAAGGTTATGCATGGAAATCTTGCATGGGCCTGTGGATAACCTGTAGAGACCCGCGTCCAGCCCAGGCGGGCCGTGGCTCTGTGCGGATTGAGCAAAAAACGAGCAGTTTCAAGGGCTTGTGCACAAACGCCGGGGATCAGGCTGTGGATAACCTTGGGGTGAATGCCTGGAAGCCGCGCCGGCTGTGGCTTGCAGGGGTTTGTACGTTATTTGATCAGTTTTTCCGCATGGTCAGCCACGCGTCGAGGCTGTAAACCACCAGGCCGGCCCAGATAAAGCAGAAGGCGATCAACGTGGCCGGCGCCAGGTGTTCATTGAACAGCAACACCGCTTCCAGCAGCACCAAGGTCGGTGCCACGTATTGCAGGAAACCCAGGGCGGTGTAGGGCAAATGCCGCGCGGCGGCGTTGAAACATACCAGCGGGATCAGCGTCACCGGGCCAGCGGCCACCAGCCACCACGCCTCGGAGGTGCTCCAGAATTCCATCTGTGCACTGTGGGCAGACGGGTTGAACAGCAGCCATGCAATGGCAATCGGCACCAACATCCAGGTTTCCACTACCAGCCCGGGCAGTGCCTTGACCGGCGCCTGCTTGCGGATCAAACCGTAGAAACCAAAGGTGGCTGCCAGTACCAGGGACACCCACGGCAAGCTGCCGACTTGCCACACTTGTTGCGCCACACCCACGGCAGCCAGCCCGACGGCGACCCATTGCAGGCGGCGCAGGCGCTCACCCAGGATCACCATGCCCAGCAGCACGTTCACCAGCGGGTTGATGTAGTAACCGAGACTGGCCTCGAGCATGCGGCCACTGTTCACCGACCACACATAGGTCAGCCAGTTGGCTGCGATCAAGGTGCCGCTCAGGGCCAGGATCGCCAGGCGCTTGGGATTGTCCCGCAGTTCGCGAAACCAGCCCGGGTGTTTCCAGACCATCAGCAGCAAACTGCCGAACAGCGCCGACCACAGCACGCGATTGACGATGATTTCTGCGGCGGGAACGCTGGCGATGGCTTTGAAGTAGATCGGGAACAGGCCCCAGATGACGTAGGCACTCAGGCCCAATATGTACCCGCGACGGGGGTTGGCGGCTTGCATGCAGAATCCTTGCTTAGGCAGCTAACAAAGCCGCGATTGTAAGGATATTTGTCAGGGGATGTGTGTTGAAAGTGTAGGGCCCAAGGTCAGGGCCCAGACGGTAGGGATCAGAACAGCTTCAACGGTTCTTCGTTGAGCGCCGACAACTGCTCACGCAACGCCAGCACTTGGTCGCCCCAGTAACGTTCGCTGCCGAACCACGGGAAGCTATGGGGGAACGCCGGGTCGTCCCAGCGCCGTGCGAGCCAGGCGCTGTAGTGCATCAGGCGCAGGGCGCGCAGCGGTTCGATCAGGGCCAGTTCGCGTGGGTCGAAGTCGTGGAATTCCTGGTAGCCGTCCATCAATTCCGACAGCTGCCCCAGGCATTCCTGACGGTCACCGGCGAGCATCATCCACAGGTCCTGAACGGCGGGCCCCATGCGGCAGTCGTCGAGGTCGACGATGTGGAACATCTCGTCGCGGCACATCATGTTGCCGGGGTGGCAATCGCCGTGCATGCGGATGTTCTTGTGAGGCGTGGCCTTGTAGACCTCTTCCACACGCTTGAGCAGGTCGCGGGCCACGGACTCGTAGGCCGGCAGCAGGCTGCGAGGAATGAAGTTGCCTTCCAGCAGGGTGTTCAGGGAGTCGTGACCGAAATTCTTCACGCCCAGGGCTTCGCGGTGCTCGAAGGGCCGGGTTGAACCGACGGCGTGCAGACGCCCGAGCAGTTGGCCAAGACGGTACAACTGGTCGAGGTTGCCCGGCTCCGGCGCGCGGCCACCCCGGCGCGGGAACAGGGTGAAGCGAAAACCGGCGTGTTCGAACAGGCTTTCACCGTTGTGAATCATCGGCGCCACTACCGGCACGTCGCACTCGGCCAGTTCGAAGGTGAAGCTGTGTTCTTCGAGGATCGCTTCGTTGGTCCAGCGCTGTGGGCGGTAGAACTTGGCGATCAAGGGCTCGGAGTCTTCGATGCCGACCTGGTACACACGGTTTTCGTAGCTGTTGAGCGCGAGGATGCGGGCGTCGCTGAGGAAACCGATGCTTTCGACAGCGTCGAGCACCAGGTCAGGGGTCAGTGTTTCAAACGGGTGTGCCATGCGAACTCCTGCGCGCAGCAGGGCGCCGCGTCCGGCCGGGTATGGTAACGCACCCAGGGTTGGATAGGTGGTGACTGTTCTGACGCCTTCGCGAGCAAGCCCGCTCCCACATTTGACCGCATTCCAAAGCCAGGACTCGGTTTAATGTGGGAGCGGGCTTGCTCGCGAAGGGGCCTTATCAGGCGCCGACGATCCCGCCATCATCCCGACGAATCGCCATCACCGACGACCGTGGCTTGCCATTCGGCAGGTGCTCCGGCCAGGTCGAACCACCGGTTTCCCCCGGATGCTGAATCCCCACAAACAGGGTTTTCTGGTCCGGCGAGAAGCTGATTCCGGTCACTTCACAGGCCACCGGCCCCACCATGAACCGGCGAATCTCACCGGTCGACGGGTCGGCACACAGCATCTGGTTGTTACCCATCCCGGCAAAGTCGCCGCCGTTGCTGTAGTCGCCATCGGTCAGGATCCACAACCGCCCGGCCTTGTCGAAGCCCAGCCCATCCGGGCTGTTGAACATGTTCTGCGGATTGATGTTGGACGAGCCGCCCTTGGGCGTCCCGGCATGCAGCGCCGGGTTACCGGCCACCACAAACAAATCCCAGCTGAAGTCCGGCGCGCCATGGTCGTTGGCGTTGGCCTTCCAGCGCAGAATCTGCCCGTAGACGTTTTTCTCCCGCGGGTTCGGGCCGCCGACGGGCTGGCCGTCTTCGCCGCGCTTGGCGTTGTTGGTCAGGGTGCAATACACCTGGCCGTCGGTGGGGCTGACCACGATCCATTCCGGGCGGTCCATGCGGGTGGCTTTCACCACGCTGGCGGCGAGGCGTGCGTGGATCAGCACTTCGGCCTGGCTGGCAAAACCGCTGTTGGCATCGATGCCATTCTTGCCGTAGGTCAGCTCGACCCATTGGCCCTGGCCCTTGGGATGGTCGGCATTGCCGTCGCCCGCGTCGAAGATCGCCACGTACAAGGTGCCGTGGTCCAGCAGGTCCTTGTTGGCCTTGGGGTTCTTGTGATTGATCTTGTCGCGGCTGATGAACTTGTAGATGAACTCGCCGCGTTCGTCGTCGCCCATGTACACCACGGCGCGGCCGTCGCGGGTTTCCGCCAGGGCGGCGTTTTCGTGCTTGAAGCGACCCAGAGCGGTGCGTTTGACCGGTGTGGATTGCGGGTCGAACGGGTCGATTTCCACCACCCAGCCATGGCGATTGAGTTCGTTGGGGTTCTTGGCCATGTCGAAGCGCGGGTCGTGGGGGTGCCAGTTGATGTCTTTGCTCGCGGCCACCACACCGTAGCGTTTCTGCCCGGCGTCGAAGGTTTGTTGCGGGTTGCTGCTGCCGAAGCAGTCGGTGAAGTTTTCTTCGCAGGTCAGGTAGGTGCCCCACGGGGTCTTGCCGTTGGCGCAGTTCTGGAAGGTGCCCAGGACTTTCTTGCCGGTTTTATCGGCGCTGGTTTTCAGCCAGGCATGGCCCGCCGCCGGGCCACCGAAGCGGATCGGCGAGTTGCCGTGGATGCGGCGGTTGTAGCGCGAGTCCTGGACGAACTGCCAGGTGTCGCCTTTGCGCCGCACTTCGATCACCGACACCCCTTCGCTGGCCAGCGCCTTGCGCACGTCTTCAGCCGATTGCGGCGCGCCGCCGTGGGCGTAGAGGTAGCGGTAGTTGGTGTATTCGTTGTTGATCGCCATCAGCGCGCGGTTGTCGTCACCGGGGAAGGCGAACAGGCTCATGCCGTCGTTGTTGTCGCCGAACTGTTGTTCCTGGGCCTTGGCGGTGCCGTTACCGCTGGGGTCGAAGGCCGGCGCATTCTTGTGCAGCGGCTGGCCCCAGCTGATCAGTACCGAGGCGCTGTAGCCGGGCGGCAGGGTGATGGTGTCGCTGGTGGCTGCGGCGATGCTGGTGAAACCCAGTAGTGGGCTGTTTGCTGCGGCGTTGACCGCCAGGGCGCTGCGGGTCAGCAGGTTGCCGCCGAGAAACATCGCGGCACCGCACAGGGCGCCGGCGCCGATAAAACGCCGACGGGTGAGGCCGACCATCTGTTCCAGGTCGGTGGCTTGGTTTTCTTCTAATAGGCTCATTTCAGGCTCCCTGCGGGTTTTTGCAGACACCTTAGGGAGCGGTCGTGACGAAATTGTTGCAGTTTGAAGCGTTACACCGGGGTGCCCAGCAGCACGTTGCTGGGGGAGAACTGCACCTTCACCTGCATGCCTTTGGCGGCATTAATCTGCGCAAGCGCGTCGGGCCGGGCCAGAGCACATAAAACCTGGCCATTGGGCAGGGTGATACGAACCTCGCTGGGGCCGTCTTCGGCGTCGAGAATCGCCTCGATTTTTCCTTCCAGGCAATTGTGTCCAGGTGTTTCTGACTGCGAGGCGGCCAGCACTTCAAGCCAGCCGGCCTTGATCAGAGCCACCACTTCGGTGCCGGTCTCCAGCTCCAGATGCAAGGTGCTGTCGTGGGTGATCTGCGCAGCCAGGCTCAGCCCGCCGGCCAGTTCCAGGCGAATCAGGTCGTTGCGGCCATGGCTGTCGATGGCAATGACCTTGCCATGCAACTGGTTGCGCGCGCTGGTGCGCAGCATCAGGCGGCCCAGCAGGTTGAAGTCGCTGGCGTCTTCGGCGGAATCCAGCACCTGGGCTTGCAGCACTTGCAGGCGCTGGTAGAGGCGCAATACCCGTTCGCCCTCTGCCGTCAGCGTGGCGCCGCCACCGCCTTTGCCGCCGACACTGCGTTCCACCAGGGGCTTTTGCGCCAGGTTGTTCAGCTCGTCGATGGCGTCCCAGGCAGCCTTGTAACTCAGGCCGGCACTCTTTGCCGCACGGGTGATGGAGCCCTGCTCGGCAATGTGTTGCAGCAGCGCAATGCGCTGGGGGCGGCGGACGATGTGTTGGCTCAGAAGGGTTGGCAGGGACATGGGGACACGCTTTGATGGAATGGGCAGACGTTGCGGGCAGGGGGCTTGAGAGTCAAGTCATGTGCCGGGCTTGGGCGTGCGCGCGAGGCAATACACATCCACCTGTTTGGCGCCGGCGTCCATCAAAAGACGGGCCAGGCTGTTGGCGGTGGCGCCGGTAGTCAGTACGTCGTCGATCAGCGCCAGGTGCCGGCCTTTGATTTGCGCACCGTCCGCCAAGGCAAAGGCCTGGAGCAGGTTGCGCTGGCGGGTCTTGGCGTCCAGGTCCTGTTGCGCCACCGTTTCATGAGGCCGTAACAGCAGGTGCTCATCGTAGGGGATATTCAGGTCCTTGCTCAGCCAGCGCGCGAGCATGGCTGACTGGTTGTAACCCCGTTCCCGCAGGCGTTTGCGAGCCAAGGGCACGGGCAGCAGGCAGTCGGGGCGCGTCAGTTCGGCATCGTCATAACGGTGTTGCAGAAACTGCCCCAGCAGGTGCGCGAGCAAATGGCCGAGGGGCCATCGGGCCTGGTGCTTGAAACGGCTGATCAGGCTGTCGACGGGAAAGCTGTAGGTCCAGGGTGCAACCACCTGTTTAAACGCCGGTGGCCGCTTCAGGCATTGGCCGCATATCAGGCCTATCATGGGCAACGGCAGCGCACACACCTCGCAATGATCCATCAACCAAGGCAGTTCGGTTTCGCAGGCGTTGCAGATGGAATGGGCTGTTTCACTGCTTTCATCGCAGATCAAACAGATTTGGTTGTTTTTTAACCAGATGTAAACCTCATGTTTGTTCTCAAGTTGACAGTGCATGAATCTTCCTTAAATATGCCGAGCATCCGTGTCGTGCCTGTGGGTATTACTTCCCGCAGGGCTTGCCAAAGCATAATCAAGGAATCGCCCATGAGCGCCAGCATCACTGCCAACCTGCGTCACGATTGGTCTTTAGCCGAAGTCAAAGCGCTGTTCGTGCAGCCCTTCAACGACCTGTTGTTCCAGGCGCAGACCGTGCACCGCGCGCATTTCGACGCCAACCGCGTCCAGGTTTCCACGCTGCTGTCGATCAAAACCGGCGCCTGCCCGGAAGATTGCAAATATTGTCCGCAGTCGGGCCACTACAACACGGGCCTGGAAAAAGAGAAGCTGATGGAAGTGCAGAAGGTCCTCAAAGAGGCCGCCCGCGCCAAGGCCATCGGTTCGACCCGCTTCTGCATGGGCGCCGCCTGGAAGCATCCGTCGGCCAAAGACATGCCCTACGTGCTGGAAATGGTCAAAGGCGTGAAAGCCATGGGCCTGGAAACCTGCATGACCCTCGGCCGCCTCGACCAGGACCAGACCGAAGCCCTGGCCCAGGCCGGCCTCGACTACTACAACCACAACCTCGACACCTCGCCGGAGTTCTACGGCTCAATCATCACTACTCGTACCTACGGTGAGCGCCTGCAAACCCTGGCGTACGTGCGTGATTCGGGGATGAAGATCTGCTCGGGCGGCATCCTCGGCATGGGCGAGTCGCTGGACGACCGCGCCAACCTGCTGATCCAACTGGCCAACCTGCCGGAGCATCCGGAGTCGGTGCCGATCAACATGCTGGTGAAAGTCGCCGGTACGCCGCTGGAAAACGCCGACGACATCGACCCGTTCGACTTCATCCGCATGCTGGCGGTGGCGCGCATCCTGATGCCGCAGTCCCATGTGCGGCTGTCGGCCGGGCGTGAGGCGATGAACGAGCAGATGCAGGCCCTGGCGTTTTTTGCCGGTGCCAACTCGATTTTCTACGGCGACAAACTGCTGACCACCGCCAACCCGCAGGCGGACAAGGACATGCAACTGTTCTCGCGCCTGGGCATCTTGCCGGAAGCCCGCGAAGAGCACGCCGATGAAGTGCACCAGGCGGCGATCGAGCAGGCGCTGGTGGAGCAGAAGAGCAGCGAGCAGTTCTATAACGCGGCTGTTTGATAAGTCCACTTTGGAATGCCATCCAAATGTGGGAGCGGGCTTGCTCGCGAAGGCGGTGTGTCAGCCAATACATAAGCTGACTGAGCCACTGCTTTCGCGAGCAAGCCCGCTCCCACATGTTTGACCGCGTTCAACCTGATCTACCGAGGTCTGCATGTCTTTCGATCTCGCCGCGCGTCTTGCGGCTCGTCGTGCCGAACACCTGTACCGCCAACGTCCACTGCTGCAGAGCCCGCAAGGCCCTGACGTGGTGGTCGATGGCCAGCCGTTGCTGGCGTTCTGCAACAACGATTACCTGGGCCTGGCCAATCACCCGCAAGTGATTGAAGCCTGGCGCGCGGGCGCAGCGCGTTGGGGTGTCGGTGGCGGCGCTTCGCATCTGGTGATTGGCCACAGCACGCCGCACCATGAACTGGAAGAGGCCCTCGCAGACCTGACCGGTCGCCCGCGAGCGCTGTTGTTCACCACCGGTTACATGGCCAACCTCGGAGCCGTCACGGCGCTGGTGGGGCAGGGCGATACGGTGCTGGAAGACCGTCTCAACCATGCCTCATTGCTGGATGCCGGTTTGCTCTCCGGCGCGCGCTTCAACCGTTATCTGCACAACGACGCCGTCAGCCTGGCCAAGCGCCTGGAGAAAGCCACCGGCAATACACTGGTGGTCACCGACGGCGTGTTCAGCATGGACGGCGACCTGGCCGACCTGCCGGCGCTGGCCCGTGAAGCCCGTGCCAAGGGCGCATGGCTGATGGTGGATGACGCCCATGGCTTCGGGCCTTTGGGCGCCAACGGTGGTGGGATCGTCGAGCATTTTGGCTTGAGCCAGGAAGATGTGCCGGTGCTGGTCGGCACCCTCGGCAAGGCCTTCGGTACTGCCGGCGCGTTTGTCGCGGGCAGCGAAGAGCTGATCGAAAGCCTGATCCAGTTCGCCCGCCCGTATATCTACACCACCAGCCAACCGCCGGCACTGGCCCGCGCCACGCTGAAAAGCCTGGAACTGCTGCGCACCGAGCATTGGCGCCGTGAGCATCTCAATGGGCTGATCCGCCAATTCCGCCAGGGCGCCGAGCAGATTGGCCTGGAGCTGATGGACAGTTTCACGCCGATCCAGCCGATCATGATTGGCGACAGTGCCCGTGCGATGCGTTTGTCGCAGATGCTGCGTGAGCGCGGGCTGATGGTGACCGCGATCCGACCACCGACCGTGCCTGCCGGTAGCGCCCGTCTGCGGGTGACCCTGACGGCGGCCCACAGTGAAGCCCAGGTGCAGCTATTGTTAAACGCATTGGAAGAGTGTTTCCGCTTGTTAGGCCAGGAGCCCGACCATGCGTGATCGACTGATATTGCTGCCTGGCTGGGGGCTCGGCATTTCGCCGCTGGAACCGCTGGCGGCGGCGTTGCAGGGGCTGGATGAACACTTGCAGGTGCAGATCGAACCGTTGCCGGTGCTGGCTTCCAGTGACCTCGACGAATGGCTCGACGAACTGGACGCCAGCCTGCCGGACAATGCTTGGCTGGGCGGCTGGTCCCTCGGCGGGATGTTGGCTTCGGAGCTTGCAGCGCGCCGCGGTGATCGTTGCTGCGGCCTGGTGACTCTGGCCAGTAACCCGTGTTTTGTCGCCCATGACGGCTGGCCGAGCGCAATGCCCGGCGAAACCTTCGATGCGTTTCTCGCGGGTTGCAATGCCGATTCTCAAGTCACGCTCAAGCGCTTTGGTTTGTTGTGCGCCAAGGGCGCGGAAGATCCTCGCGGGTTGGCGCGCTTGTTGGTCAGCGGGGCGCCGAATACGCCTTCTCCGGTCTTGATGACCGGCCTTGAGTTACTCGCTCAGATGGATACACGTGAGGCGTTGCTGGCCTTTCGCGGCCCGCAGTTGCACCTGTTTGCCGGCATGGACGGCCTGGTGCCCGCCGAGGCGGCCAGTGATCTGCTGACGTTGTTACCCGATGTTGAAATCGGCCTGATTGAACAGGCCGGTCACGCTTTTCTACTGGAGGACCCCCACGGTGTAGCGGGGGCCATCCAGGCTTTCTTGCATGAGTGCGGTGATGACTGATTTGTCCCATGTGTTGCCCGGCGGCTTGCCAGACAAGCGCCAGGTAGCGGCCTCCTTTTCCCGCGCAGCCGCCAGTTACGACAGTGTTGCCGAGTTGCAGCGTGCGGTGGGCAGCGAGCTGCTGCGGCGTTTGCCCGATGGTATTTCGCCGCAACGCTGGCTGGATCTGGGCTGCGGTACGGGTTATTTCAGTCGCGTGCTGGGCCAGTCATTTCCGGATAGCCAGGGTTTGGCCCTGGATATCGCCGAGGGCATGCTCAACCACGCCCGGCCCTTGGGCGGCGCGCAACATTTTATCGCTGGGGATGCCGAGCGTTTGCCGTTGCAGGATTCCAGTTGCGGGCTGATCTATTCGAGCCTTGCCGTGCAGTGGTGTTCGGATTTTGCCGCAGTACTCAGCGAAGCGCGTCGCGTGTTGCAGCCCGGCGGCGTGCTGGCGTTTGCCAGCCTGTGCGTGGGTACGCTGGATGAGTTGCGCGAAAGCTGGCGCGCGGCGGATGGCATGGTTCACGTGAACCGCTTCCGGCCGTTCAGTGCTTATGAGCAACTGTGCGCAGCCAGTGGCTTGCGGGTGCGCAGCCTGGAGCAGTGTCCCCATGTGCTGCACTACCCCGACGTGCGCAGCCTGACCCACGAACTGAAAGCATTGGGTGCGCACAATCTGAACCCGGGGCGCCCCGGAGGCTTGACGGGCCGGGCGCGGATTGTTGCACTGGTGCAAGCCTACGAGCAGTTCCGCCAGGCCCAGGGCCTGCCGGCGACTTATCAAGTGGTGTACGCCGTCCTGGAGAAACCTCTATGAATGCCGCTTACTTCATCACGGGGACCGACACCGATGTCGGCAAGACCACCATCGCCGCCGGCCTGCTGCATGCCGCGCGGCAAGCCGGCAAAAGCACTGCGGCGGGCAAGCCGGTGGCCTCGGGCTGCCAACTGACGCCCAAGGGCCTGCGCAATTCGGATGCCCTGGCGTTGCTGGCTGAATGCTCGCTGCCTTTGACCTATGCCGAGGTCAATCCGGTGGCGTTCGAGCCGGCCATCGCGCCGCATCTGGCGGCCCGCGAAGCCGGTGTGGCACTGACGGTGCAGTCGTTGTTGAAGCCCATGCAGCATATCCTCGCCAAGCAGGCCGACTTCACCCTGATTGAGGGCGCGGGCGGTTGGCGTGTGCCCTTGGCGGATCAGGACAATCTGTCGGACCTGGCGCAGGCATTGAAGCTGCCGGTGATTCTGGTAGTGGGCGTGCGGCTGGGTTGCATCAGCCATGCGTTGCTGACCGCCGAAGCCATCGCCCGGGACGGTTTGCCGCTGGCGGGCTGGGTAGCGAATATCATCGATCCGAAGACCTCTCGTCTGGAAGAAAACCTCGCGACCCTGGCTGAACGACTTCCCGCGCCATGCCTGGGAAGGGTGCCCAAGCTCAAGCATCCCAGCGCCGAGGCGGTCGCCGGGTACTTGCAACTGGACCTGCTTGACTAGTTTTGCCTATCAATAAGGCATTATGCCATTAGTGTTTTTAACGGGCCTTTTGCCGGTATGTCTGCTTCAATAAGATTTCACGATTCTCTTTCAGGCAGGTTCACGCCATGGAAATCTCTGGCAGCAGTGCGTTTTACTCGGGGCTGAGCGCGATTCAGACCGGGCAGAACCGTGTCGACCAGGCCGCCGGCAAGATCGCCAGCGCCGCTACTACCCAGCCTTCGGACGCGCAAAATGATCGTTTGCGTTCGGTAGACGCCAATCAGGCAAGCAACTCGGCAAGCAATATGGTCGAGATGGCCCAAGGCAAGTTCCAGGTAGAACTGGGCGCCAAAGTGGCCAAGGCTTCCGACGAAATGCTCGGCACGTTGATCGATACCTACGCTTGAATATTGCGCTCTCCAGGTTCTCTGTGGGAGCTGGCTTGCCTGCGATAATGTCGCCCCAATCCTCCTGAAGCACCGTGGCGCCTGCATCGCAGGCAAGCCAGCTCCCACCCTGATCCCCGTCACCCTCGATTCCTTCTAAACCCTTGGAACTCCATGCGGCATTTCGCTGCAGGCCTTGCCGTGCCTGACGTTGACCTGCGTCATGACAAACGGCATTTGCACGACGCTTGACAAGGATAGGTCGTAAACGTATGTTTCAAACAACTGTTTGACCGCTACAACAATCCACGCGGTTGTTCATCCCAGATACATCAGCAGAGGTTTATCGCTATGCCTGACTACAAGGCCCCCTTGCGTGATATTCGCTTCGTTCGTGACGAACTGCTCGGCTATGAAGCGCATTATCAGAGCCTGCCGGCTTGCCAGGACGCTACCCCGGACATGGTTGACGCCATTCTCGAAGAAGGCGCCAAGTTCTGTGAGCAGGTACTGGCACCGCTGAACCGCGTGGGTGACATCGAAGGTTGCACCTGGAGCGAGTCAGGCGTTAAGACCCCTACCGGTTTCAAAGAAGCCTACAAACAATTCGTCGAAGGCGGCTGGCCAAGCCTGGCCCACGACGTGGCGCACGGTGGCCAAGGCCTGCCGGAGTCCCTGGGCCTGGCAGTCAGCGAAATGGTCGGCGAAGCCAACTGGTCGTGGGGCATGTACCCGGGCTTGTCGCACGGCGCGATGAACACCATCTCCGAGCACGGCACCCCCGAGCAGCAAGAGGCTTACCTGACCAAACTGGTGTCGGGTGAGTGGACTGGCACCATGTGCCTGACCGAGCCCCACTGCGGCACCGACCTCGGCATGCTGCGCACCAAGGCCGAGCCTCAGGCCGATGGTTCCTACAAGGTTTCCGGCACCAAGATCTTCATCTCGGCCGGTGAACACGACATGGCCGACAACATCGTCCACATCGTGCTGGCCCGCCTGCCGGACGCACCGGCTGGCACCAAAGGCATTTCGCTGTTCATCGTTCCCAAGTTCGTACCGAACGCCGACGGTTCGATTGGCGAGCGCAACGCGGTGTCCTGTGGCTCCCTGGAACACAAGATGGGCATCCACGGTAACGCCACCTGCGTGATGAACTTCGACGCGGCCACTGGTTTCCTGATCGGCCCGCCGAACAAAGGCCTGAACTGCATGTTCACCTTTATGAACACCGCTCGCCTGGGTACCGCGCTGCAAGGCCTGTCCCACGCTGAAATCGGCTTCCAGGGCGGCCTGAAATACGCTCGTGACCGCCTGCAAATGCGCTCCCTGACTGGCCCGAAAGCGCCGGACAAGGCGGCCGACCCGATCATCGTGCACCCTGACGTGCGCCGCATGCTGCTGACCATGAAAGCCTTCGCCGAAGGCAACCGCGCGATGGTGTACTTCACCGCCAAGCAGGTTGACGTGGTCAAGTACGGCACCGACGACGAAGCCAAGAAACAGGCTGACGCACTGCTGGCGTTCATGACCCCGATTGCCAAGGCGTTCATGACCGAAGTCGGTTTTGAAGCCGCCAACCACGGCGTGCAAATCTACGGCGGCCACGGCTTCATCGCCGAGTGGGGCATGGAGCAGAACGTTCGCGACAGCCGCATTTCGATGCTGTACGAAGGCACCACCGGTATCCAGGCCCTCGACCTGCTGGGCCGTAAAGTGCTGATGACCCAAGGCGAAGCGCTGAAGGGCTTCACCAAGATCGTCCACAAGTTCTGCCAGGCCAACGAAGGCAACGAAGCGGTACAAGAATTCGTTGCACCGCTGGCGGCACTGAACAAAGAGTGGGGCGAGTTGACCATGAAGGTCGGCATGGCAGCCATGAAGGACCGTGAAGAAGTCGGCGCCGCCTCGGTGGATTACCTGATGTACTCCGGCTACGCCTGCCTGGCCTACTTCTGGGCCGACATGGCCCGCCTGGCCGCCGAGAAACTGGCTGCCGGCACCACCGAAGAAGGTTTCTACACCGCCAAGCTGCAGACTGCGCGCTTCTACTTCCAGCGCATCCTGCCGCGTACCCGCACCCACGTTGCAACCATGCTGTCGGGCGCCAACAACCTGATGGACATGAAAGAAGAGAACTTCGACCTGGGCTACTAAGCCTCGACGGGTTCATTTCAAAAGCCGCCGCTTCCCTCGGGAGCGGCGGCTTTTTTTATCTTTCCCATGCTCGGTGTGGGAATGCAGCCTGGGATGCTCTGCGTCCCGCTCCATGCCACTCAATAAAAAACCACAGCGCAGCACTCAGGGATTGCGCCGCTCGGCCGTTAAAGTGATGGCAATGTGATACGCATCACATCGAATGTGCTTAACTGTGATCAGTGAAGGCACTGTGCCATCTTTTTAGTGGGTCGGAGCTTTACCCTTGCCACGCGTGTCTGCTTTACGTTTCAGTCATTTTTTACCTTCACTGCTGTTGCTGCTGGCGGGGCTCTCGGCTGCGTACGTGAAGGACCTCAATGTGTTCTTCACCTCACTGTTCAATGTGCTGCCGACCCTCGTACTGCTGCTAGGCGGTTCGTACTGCGCGGTTTACCGTCGCCAGCGCGAACTGTTCCTGATGCTCACGGTGTACGTGGTCTATTTCCTGCTGGACACCCAGACCGATTACTACCGCGACCACGGCCGTGTTCGAGAGGACGCGGCCGTGGTCTTCCATCTGTGCTGCCTGTTGTTGCCGCTGCTGTTCGGCATCTACGCGGTCTGGCAGGAAAAAACCCACCTGTTTCGCGACTTCGTCGCACGGTGCGCGGTGCTGTTTGCGGTCGGCAGCGTGGCGCTGGCCCTTGAGCAAAGTTTCCCCCAGGCGCTGTTGAGCTGGTTGGCCGAGATTCGCTGGCCCGCCTTGCATGGCCGCTGGATGAGCCTGATCCAGTTGTCGTACCCGATGTTCCTGATTGGCTTTGTGACCTTGGCCGCGCAGTACTGGTACCAGCCAAGACCGTTGCACGCCGCGCAACTGGTGGGTTTGCTGGGTTTGTTCTGGATGTTGCCGCAGACTTTCATCCTGCCGTTCACCCTGAACATCATGTGCAGCCAGGTGATGCTGATGATTGCCGCCGGCGTGGCCCACGAGGCTTATCAAATGGCCTTCCGTGACGAACTGACCGGCCTGCCGGGCCGCCGCGCACTCAACGAACGCATGCAGCGCCTGGGGCGCAACTATGTGCTGGCCATGGGCGACGTTGATCATTTCAAGCGCTTCAACGACACCCATGGCCACGATGTTGGCGACCAGGT
This sequence comes from Pseudomonas sp. ATCC PTA-122608, assembly GCF_001952855.1. GTDB lineage: Bacteria > Pseudomonadota > Gammaproteobacteria > Pseudomonadales > Pseudomonadaceae > Aquipseudomonas. Next base: position 167,260 of record NZ_LPNO01000053.1, read on the forward strand.
ACTGCGCCTGGTGGCCAGCAAGCTGTCCAAGGTCAACGGCGGCGGCCGGGCTTATCGGTATGGCGGTGAAGAGTTTGCCGTGGTGTTCGCCGGCAAGACCCTGGATGAATGCCTGCCGCACCTCGAAGAAATCCGCGAAATCATCGCCAACTACGACATCAAGCTGCGTAACCCCGATCGTCCCAACGATGATCAACAGGGCCGACAACGTCGTGCAGGCAGTGGTGCGTCAAGCGTGTCGGTGACCGTCAGCATCGGCGTCGCCGAGCGCCAGGCCGAGCAGCGCAGCCCTGAAGAAGTGCTCAAATCCGCCGACCAGGCGCTGTACAACGCCAAGGGCGCGGGGCGTAACTGCGTGGTCGCTTCGGGGCAGACCCGCCGCGGCGCGGTGCGCATGGACAGCGCTGCCGGTTGAGTGATGGTGGTGTATTCAGCGGCCCTACTGTGATTGTCCGGTGGGCCGTGCGGCAGTAGGTTGAAGGCATCTGCTGCCGGAGACATTGCCATGCCTGACTATAAAGCTCCCCTGCGCGACATGCGCTTTCTGATCGATCACGTTTTTGACTTCCACGGCCACTACGCGGCGCTGGGGGCAACTGACGCGAGCCCGGACATGGTCGGCGCGATCCTCGAAGAAGGCGCGAAGTTCTGCGAAAACGTTCTCTCGCCGTTGAACCGTTCCGGCGACGAAGAAGGCTGCCATTTCGACAACGGCGTGGTGACCACGCCAAAGGGCTTCAAGGAAGCCTTCGCCCAGTACGTGGAAGGCGGCTGGCACGGTTTGGCTGCAGACCCGGCCTACGGTGGGCAGGGCTTGCCAATGTCCCTGGGCCTGGTGCTCGCGGAGATGATCTCCTCCAGCAACACGTCCTGGGGCATGTACCCCGGCCTGACCCACGGTGCGATGTCGGCGATCCGGGCCCATGGCACTGAAGAACAGAAAAACACCTACCTGAGCAAACTCACCGCCGGCCAGTGGACGGGCACTATGTGCCTGACCGAAGCCCATTGCGGCACCGACCTTGGGCTTATCAAGACCCGCGCCGTGCCTCAGGCAGACGGCAGCTACGCGGTCACCGGCAGCAAGATTTTCATCTCGGCCGGCGAGCACGACATGAGTGAAAACATCATCCACCTGGTGCTGGCCAAGCTGCCGGACGCGCCGGCGGGGACCAAGGGTATTTCGCTGTTTATCGTGCCTAAATTCCACGCCGACTCGGGTGAACGCAACGCGATGGCGTGCGGCTCGATCGAACACAAGATGGGCATCAAGGCTTCGGCCACCTGTGTGCTGAACTTCGATGGCGCCCGCGGCTTCCTGATCGGTGAGGCGAACAAGGGCCTGAACTGCATGTTCACCATGATGAACCACGCGCGGTTGGGCACCGGCATGCAGGGCCTTTGCCTGGGTGAAGCGAGCTTCCAGGGTGCGATCAAGTACGCCAACGACCGCTTGCAGATGCGTTCGCTGACCGGTGCCAAGGCTCCGGAAAAAGCCGCCGACCCGATCATCGTCCACCCGGATGTGCGGCGCATGTTGCTGACCATGAAAGCTTTCAACGAAGGCAACCGGGCGCTGACCTACTTCTGCGCGCAGTTACTCGATACCGCGCACTTGAGCGGCGAAGAAGGTCAGCGTCAGGAGGCTGAAGACCTGTTGGCCTTCCTTACGCCGATCTGTAAAGCCTTCATGACCGAAACCGGGCTGGAGGTGACCAACCACGGCATGCAAGTATTCGGCGGCCATGGCTACATTCGTGAGTGGGGCATGGAGCAGTTGGTGCGGGACTGCCGGATTGCGCCGATCTATGAAGGCACCAATGGCATCCAGGCGCTGGATTTGCTCGGGCGCAAGGTGCTCGGCAGCCAGGGCAAGCTGCTGCGTGGCTTTACCAGGATCGTCCACAAGTTCTGCGCGGCAAACGCCGAGCATCCGCAACTCAAGGCCCATGTGGCGCAGCTCAATGAGTTGAATCAGCAATGGGGCGAACTGACGGTCAAGGTCGGCATGGCCGCCATGAAGAATCCGGATGAAGTCGGCGCGGCGGCCCTGGATTACCTCATGTACAGCGGCTACATCATCCTCGCCTATCTGTGGCTGCGCATGGCGTTGGTGGCACAGGAGCAGTTGGACAGCGGCAGCGGTGATGCCGATTACGCTCGAGGCAAGCTGGCGACATGCGAGTTCTACTTCAAGCGCCTGCTACCGCGCACGGCAGCCCACCGGGCGGCAGTGGAGGCGGGCAGCGAGTGCCTGATGAGTCTGCCCGCGGAGCTGTTCGCGCTTTAGTGACCGTAAAGTACTTGTTGGTCATGATTAGACCCTATGTGTCACAAAAGTTGTTCGGTTACACTCGGGGTCTGTAAAACTGACCCCACCCGAATAACGTTTTAGTTCTCACGAGGTTTGCCATGGCTGACTACAAAGCGCCGCTGCGCGATATGCGCTTCGTCCTCAACGAAGTTTTCGAGGTCGCCAAACTCTGGGCCCAACTGCCTGCGCTGGCGGAGACCGTCGACGCCGAGACCGTTGAGGCAATCCTCGAAGAAGCCGGCAAAGTCACCTCCAAGACCGTCGCCCCGCTCAGCCGTGGCGGCGACGAAGAAGGCTGCCGCTGGGAGAATGGCGCGGTCTTCACCCCGGCCGGCTTCAAGGACGCCTACAAGACATACGCCGAAGGCGGTTGGGTAGGCGTCGGTGGTGACCCGACCTACGGCGGCATGGGCATGCCCAAGGCGGTATCGGCCCAGGTTGAAGAGATGATCAACTCCTCGGGCCTGGCCTTTGGCCTGTACCCGATGCTGACGTCCGGCGCCTGCGTGTCGATCAACACCCACGCCAGCGAAGAACTCAAGGCCACCTACCTGCCGAATATGTATTCGGGCGTGTGGGCCGGCTCCATGTGCCTGACCGAGCCTCATGCGGGCACCGACCTCGGGATTATTCGGACCAAGGCCGAGCCTCAGGCAGACGGTTCCTACAAGGTCAGCGGCACCAAGATCTTCATCACCGGTGGCGAGCACGACCTCACCGACAACATCATCCACCTGGTGCTGGCCAAGCTGCCGGACGCACCCGCCGGTCCCAAGGGCATCTCGCTGTTCCTGGTGCCCAAGTTCATGGTGAATGCCGACGGCAGCCTGGGCGCGCGCAACCCGGTGACCTGTGGCTCCATCGAACACAAGATGGGCATCCAGGCTTCCGCGACGTGCGTAATGAACTTCGACGAAGCCGTGGGCTACCTGGTGGGCGAACCGAACCGTGGCCTGGCGGCGATGTTCACCATGATGAATTACGAGCGTCTGGGTGTCGGCATCCAAGGCCTGGCTTCCGGCGAGCGCTCTTATCAGAACGCTATCGAATACGCCCGCGACCGCCTGCAAAGCCGTTCGCCAACCGGTCCAAAAGCCAAGGATAAGGCTGCCGACCCGATCATCGTCCACCCGGACGTGCGGCGCATGCTGCTGACCATGAAAGCCTCGAACGAAGGTGGCCGCGCATTCTCCACCTACGTGGCGATGCAACTCGACACCGCGAAGTTCAGCGAAGACGCCACCACCCGCAAACGTGCGGACGACCTGGTTGCCTTGCTGACCCCGGTTGCCAAGGCATTTCTGACTGACCTGGGCCTGGAAACCACCGTGCATGGCCAGCAGATTTTCGGCGGCCACGGCTACATTCGCGAATGGGGCCAGGAGCAACTGGTGCGTGATGTGCGCATCACCCAGATCTACGAAGGCACCAACGGCATTCAAGCCCTGGACCTGGTGGGACGCAAGATCGTCGGCAGCGGCGGGGCGTTCTATAAGTTGTTCGCCGACGAGATCCGCCATTTCACCGCCACTGCAGGCGCTGAACTGGCCGAGTTCACCAAGCCGCTGAACGCGGCGGTGGATGATCTGGACGATCTGACCGCCTGGCTGCTGGATCGCGCCAAGTCCAACCCGAATGAAATCGGTGCGGCGTCGGTGGAATACCTGCACGCGTTCGGCTACATGGCCTATGCCTACATGTGGGCCCTGATGGCCAAGGCGGCCTTGGGCAAAGAGGCTCAGGAAGATTTCTACGCCAGCAAACTGGGCACCGCGCGTTTCTACTTTGCCCGCTTGCTGCCGAGGATCGCGTCCCTCAGTGCTTCGGTAAAAGCCGGTAGCGAATCGCTGTTTTTGCTGGATGAAGCACTGTTCTAAGGGTTTGGAGGGCGTGTAAGCATTCTCTTACATGACGTGCTGCTATTCGTCCTCTATCGCCATATTGGATCCACGGATAATCTACTTCACATGGACGTCGCGCAGGAAGCGCAAAGCAACAACATGGACACGTAGGATTCTGCCAGGAAGGCGGAGTGAAATGGATGTCAGGGAAACAGTCTGCAAAGCCCCGCTTCGGCGGGGTTTTCTTTTGCCTGCGAAAAAGTCAGACAGGCGCGTTCATCACGTCTTCCAGCAGCGTGCGCAACAATTCCAACGTTGCTTGCTGACGCTGCACATCCCGGCACACCAATCCTACTTTCAGCGGCACCCGTGGTTCGCTCAGGGGTTTCCACAGCAACGCCTTGCTGTTGTGTTCGTCCTGGGAGCGCCCGGGCAGTACTGTCGCCAGCTTGGTGTAGGGCAGGCTGTCGAGAATCCCCACCATCGTATTCAACTCTGCCTGCACTTGCGGACGACGGCCCAGGTTGGCCAGTTGGCCCTGCCAGATCTGCCGTACCTGAAACTCTTCCCCCAGCAGCAACATCGGTAACTCCGCGGCCTGCTTCAAGGAGACTTTCTTGAATTCCCGCAGCGGGTGGTCAGACGGGATGACCACCTTGAGTTCATCTTCATACAGCAGCACACCGTGCAACCCCGGCTGGCGCGGCGGCAGGTAACTGATGCCGATGTCGAGCGAGCCGTTGAGCAGCCGGCGTTCGATTTCCATACCGGTCAGTTCGTAGATCTGTACCACCAAGTGCGGCTGGGCCTTGCGCACCCGTTCGAGCATTTGCGGCACCAGGCTAGTGTGCACGGTTTGCAGCACGCCGATCGCCAGGGTACGCAACGCCTGGCCCTTGAAGTTGCGCAGGGCTTCCACGGCTTGCTGCATGCCGTCGAGTAAGGGCAGGGCGTGGTTGTACAAGGTGTGCGCGGCGAGGGTTGGCAGCAGGCGCTTGCTGCTGCGTTCGAATAGGCTCACATCGAGGTTCTGTTCGAGCTGGCGAATCTGCTGCGACAAGGCGGGCTGGGAGATCGACAGGCGCTCTGCAGCCCGGCCCACGTGGCCTTCTTCATACACCGCGACGAAATAACGCAGTTGCTTGAAATCCATAAGTAACGCTTATCGAAAATGCTGGAAAATCGAAATGGCCGAGTGCCCCCGAGACGCCTAGTCTAGCGCCTATTCACAGGGCTTACAGGGCCGGAAAGTGCGATGAGTAGTGTTTATGTTGACGGTGTTTGCATAGGCAGGGCAAAAAACCTCAGCCGTGGGTTGATCGGTAATACCGACCAAGGTGCGATTGCCAGCGGGGTTTATCCATGAACCTGTTCAACCTGCGTCGCCCGGTCCCCAGCCTTGATGATCTGATCTTCGATGCGAAAACTCCGACACTGCGAGACGACCTTTCCAGCAACTGCCTGATGCCCAGCGTGACGCGTCCGCCCCAGGTGTTTGTACGCGGCCAGGGTTCCTGGCTATGGGACAGCGAAGACCGCGCCTATCTCGACTTCAGCCAGGGTGGCGGCGCCAACAGCTTGGGCCATAGCCCGCAGGTACTGACCCAGGCGTTGGCCGATCAGGCCCAATCACTGATCAACCCCGGCCACGGCCTGCACAACCGCGTTCAACTGAACCTCGCCGATCGCCTATGCCACCGCACCGGCAGCGACCAGGCGTACCTGCTCAACAGCGGCGCTGAAGCCTGCGAAGCGGCGATCAAGCTGGCGCGCAAATGGGGCCAACTGCACCGCGGTGGCGCCTATCGCATCATCACCGCCAGCAACGGTTGCCATGGCCGCAGCTTTGCGGCGATGTCGGCATCGGCCGCTGCCAGTGAAAACCGTTTTGAGCCGCAATTGCCGGGATTCAGTCATGTGCCGTTCAACGACCTGCCTGCATTACATGCAGCCGTCGACGCACAGACCGTGGCAATCATGCTGGAACCGATCCAGAACGATGCGGGTGTCATCCCTGCGACCGAGCACTATCTCAAGGGTGTCGAACGCCTGTGCCGCGAGCTGGGCATCCTGTTGATCCTCGACGAAGTGCAAACCGGCACTGGGCGCTGTGGCACCTTGCTCGCCGAACAGCACTATGGCGTACGCGCCGACATTATCTGCCTGGGCAAGGGCTTGGGTGGAGGTGTGCCGCTGGCGGCGTTGCTTGCGCGGGGCAAGGCGTGCTGTTTCGAACTCGGTGAGCTAGAAGGCACCCACCACGGCAATGCGCTGATGGCATCTGCTGGCGTAGCGGTGCTCGATACGGTGTTGAACCACGGATTTCTTGAACACATCTGCGAGGTCGGCGCGTACATGGGCGATGGATTGGCCCGCCTGGCTCATCGTTATGGTCAGGGCGAGCTACGTGGCCAGGGCCTGCTTTGGGGCCTGAGCCTGTCGGAAGATTCGGCAGATGCGGTGGTAAAGGCAGCGCTGAGTGAAGGACTGATCCTGAGCGCGCCGCAACCCGACTGCCTGCGCTTCACTCCGGCGCTCACCTTGAGCAAAAGCAACACCGACGAAATGCTCCTGCGCCTGGCGCGAGCGTTCTCCCGAGTGCGTACCGCACAGCTGCAATGCCGCAAGGGCATTGCCGTTTAACCCCTTATTTCCTGAACCGTCTCGCGGTATACGCGGCGCCTCCAGCCTGATTCTTTTGGCTGGGGGCGTTTTTTTTCTGCGTAATTTTTGGATTGAAAAGGGTGCTTGAGCATCGTTGGGAAAAATGGCCTTTTAGCGGACGTCGGCAAGGACTGCCGATTGGGCGTGGAGTTTTTCTTTACGTCCCATTTTTAATCTATACCACTGGGTGGTATGTTTATGGAGATGGATATCCATGAGGCTAAGGTTGTTCAAAACCCGGTATTTTGCGAATTCGGCTAGCAAGGCCTGGATTTGCGATTCGGAGCTGAAGGAGGCGTTTGGCGAGTTGCTCAGAGGGCAAGCGGATAATCTCGGAGGAGGTGTTTGGAAAAAACGCCTGAACCAAAACAGGCATCGCTCCATTGTCCTGGCCAAGGGCAGGCATTACTGGGTTTATCATTCTCTTTTTGACAAGCAGAAACAAAGCAATATCAGCCAGAAGGAACTCGTCAATTTGCGGCTGCTGGCCAAAGTCTACGAAGAATTAAACGAAGCACAGGTTCAACACCTTCTGGATGTCAGGGAGTTTGTGGAGATACATCATGACCAAAAAATATGAAACGGAAGTGCTTGAGTCCATCCACCAATCTGCTCAAGCGCTATATGCAATAGGTGCCATCAGCAAAACCACTCTACGTGAGTTCGATGAGGCATGTCTTGCTTCGGTCCCAGCGCAAATTCAGGCCGAGCAAATCAAACAACTACGCGAGCGAAGCCACGTCAGCCAACCTGTATTTGCCCGTTACTTGAACACCAGCGCCTCCACGGTGAAGCAATGGGAGTCAGGTGAGAAGCGGCCCAGCGGCATGGCGCTCAAGCTGTTGAGCATCGTGCAGAAGCATGGTTTGGAAATTCTGGCCTGAAGATGGCCCGGTGCCAGATCCCACTGAACCCTTACCAACGGCCAAGGTCGATTAGCTTGTACGGCTCACACGAGCCGATTTTCTGGAGCTGAACCCATGGATATCATTCGCATCATCATCGCCATTCTGTTGCCGCCACTGGGTGTGTTCCTGCAAGTAGGTTTCGCCGGCGCGTTCTGGCTGAACATCCTGCTGACCTTGTGCGGCTACATCCCTGGCATCGTGCACGCGGTGTATATCATCGCCAAACGTTAACGGGCCTCAGCCTTTCGCGATCAGCCGTGAATTGCGCTCATTGCGAAAGGCCAGTTGCTCGATGGTCTGGATGGCGTGCTCCGCTTCTTCACGGGCCTGAAGGATCAGCCCGTGGTGCTCCGATTTGCTGCACACAGGGTCCGCATTGCTGGCATCCCCGGTCAGCATGAACGCCTGGCAGCGGCAGCCGCCGAAGTCCTTTTCCTTCTCATCGCATGAACGGCACGGATCGGGCATCCAGTCGTAGCCGCGGAAGCGGTTGAAGCCGAACGAGTCGTACCAGATGTGTTGCATGCTGTGGTCGCGCACGTTGGGAAATTGCACCGGCATTTGTCGGGCTCCGTGGCACGGCAGTGCAGTACCGTCCGGCGTTACCGTCAGAAAGATGCTGCCCCAGCCATTCATGCAGGCTTTCGGGCGTTCCTCGTAGTAATCCGGCGTGACGAAGATCAGCTTGCACGGGTGGCCTTCGGCTTCGAGTTTGGCGCGGTATTCGTTGGTGATGCGTTCGGCGCGCACCAGCTGTTCCTGGGTCGGCAACAGGCCGACCCGATTGAGCTGGGCCCAGCCATAGAACTGGCAGGTGGCAAGCTCGACAAAGTCCGCCTCCAGCGCAATGCACAGCTCAATGATGCGGTCGATCTTGTCGATATTGTGCCGATGGGTGACGAAGTTCAGCACCATCGGGTAGCCGTGGGCTTTCACCGCCCGGGCCATTTCCAGTTTTTGCGCGAAGGCTTTTTTCGAGCCGGCCAGCAGGTTGTTCACTTGCTCGTCGCTGGCTTGGAAGCTGATCTGGATATGGTCCAGGCCAGCCTTCTTGAAGTCGCTGATCTTCTGCTCGGTGAGGCCGATGCCTGAAGTGATCAGGTTGGTGTAGAAGCCCAACTTGCGCGCCTCGGCGATCAGTTCGGCGAGGTCCTGGCGCACCAGCGGTTCACCACCGGAAAAACCCAGTTGCGCGGCGCCCATTTCCCGGGCTTCGCGAAATACCTTGATCCACTGTTCGGTGCTCAGCTCCTTGCCCTGCTCGGCGAAATCCAGCGGATTGGAGCAATACGGGCATTGCAGCGGGCAGCGATACGTCAGCTCGGCCAGCAACCATAGCGGCAGGCCGATCTCCGGTTTCGGTGGCAGGTCAGGCAAGTTCGATCCAGTGCTGAGCACGGGCAACCTCCATGAATTGCTCGATGTCTTCACCGAGCTCGGGCACGCCAGGGAATTGCTTGTCCAGCTCGGCAATGATCGCGCTTACATCGCGCTCGCCATCGATCAAGCCACCGATCAGCGCGGCGCTGTCGTTTAGCTTGATCATGCCTTCCGGGTACAGCAACACATGGCCTTTTTGCGCCGGTTCGTACTGGAAGCGATAGCCCTGGCGCCAGGTCGGTTTTTTGCTGCGATCGAAGCTCATAGGGTGATCCCCTTATGCCATACACGCTGATCAGTCACGCTGTGATACGGCGGGCGTTTCAGTTCGTAAGCCATGCTCATGGCATCAAGCATGCTCCAGAGAATGTCCAGTTTGAACTGGAGAATTTCCAGCATGCGCTCCTGGCCTTCGCGGGTGGTGTAGTGCTGCAAGGTGATTGCCAGACCGTGCTCCACATCCCGGCGAGCCTGGCCCAGACGGGTGCGGAAATACTCGTAGCCTGCCGGGTCGATCCACGGGTAGTGCTGGGGCCAGCTGTCGAGGCGCGACTGGTGGATCTGTGGGGCGAACAATTCGGTCAGGGAACTGCTGGCAGCTTCTTGCCAACTGGCGCGACGGGCGAAGTTGACGTAGGCGTCTACCGCAAATCGTACGCCGGGCAGTACCAATTCCTGGGAGCGCAGTTGATCCGGGTCCAGGCCGACTGCCTGGCCCAGGCGCAGCCAGGCTTCAATGCCGCCGTCTTCGCCGGGGGCGCCGTCGTGATCCAGCAGGCGCTGGATCCACTCACGACGAATCTCCCGGTCCGGGCAGTTGGCCAGGATCGCGGCGTCCTTGAGGGGAATGTTCACCTGATAATAAAAACGGTTGGCGACCCAACCCTGGATCTGCTCGCGGGTGGCGCGGCCTTCATACATCGCCACGTGATACGGGTGATGAATATGGTAGAACGCGCCCTTGGCCCTCAGGGCCTGTTCAAACTCGGCAGTGGTCAGCGGTGTGTCAGTCATTTGGCTCACTCCTACAATTCAATGCTCATGCCGTCGTACGCCACTTCCACATTGCGTCGCAGCAGTTCGGCTCGCTCGGGCGAGTCCTCATCCAGGATCGGGTTGGTGTTGTTGATGTGGATAAGCACCTTGCGCTGCTTGGGCAACTGCTCCAGCACTTCCAGCATGCCGCCGGGGCCGTTTTGCGCAAGGTGGCCCATCTCGCGACCGGTACGGGTGCCGACGCCACGGCGCTGCATTTCGTCGTCATCCCACATCGTGCCGTCCACCAGCAGGCAATCGCTGCCGGCCATGATCTCCAGCAACGGCCCGTCGACCTTGCCCAGGCCCGGCGCATAGAACAGCTTGCCGCCGGTGCGCAGGTCTTCGACGATCAGGCCGATGTTGTCGCCCGGGTGTGGGTCGAATCGGTGAGGCGAGTAGGGCGGCGCCGCGCTGCGCAGGGGTAGCGGTGTGAAACGCAGGTTAGGGCAGGCGGGAATGGTGAAGCTGGCGTCCAGCTCGATGCGGTTCCAGGCAAGGCCGCCATTCCAGTGGGTCAGCATGGTGAACAGCGGGAAGCCGGTGCTCAGGTCCTCATGGACCATGTCGGTGCACCACACCTGGTGCGGGCAGCCTTCGCGCAGGCTGAGCAGGCCGGTGGTGTGGTCGATCTGGCTGTCCATCAGGATGATCGCGCTGATACCGGTGTCCCGCAGGGCGCGACCGGGTTGCATCGGGGCGAACCCTTGAAGTTGGGCGCGGATGTCTGGCGAAGCGTTGCACAGCACCCAGTTCACGCCGTCATCGGAAATCGCGATGGACGACTGGGTACGCGCCTCGGCCCGCAGGCTACCGTCGCGAAAACCTGCGCAGTTCACGCAGTTGCAGTTCCATTGCGGGAAACCACCGCCCGCGGCGGAACCTAGAATCTGGACAAACATGGCCGCTCCACTACACATAACTCAAAAATAAAAACGCCCCGGGCGAGCCGAGGCGTTGCATTGCGATACAAAGCCAATCAGCGGCTGGCAAAGTACATGGTGACTTCAAAGCCGATACGCAGATCAGTGTAAGCAGGTTTGGACCAGGTCATGTTCTTACTCCTACGGATGGATGGGACATTTACTACCAATACATATAGTCCACCTCCAAGCGGAGATGTTCAGAGGTGTGCATGTGAATGTTACGTACTTCTTGTGAAGATAGCGCTGTCCTGTGGGAAAAAGCCTTTTACCGAAGCGGCAATGATCAGCCAGATAATTGCCAGGGGGCCGGCAGGCACTCGCTGTTAGCCACGCAGCGCCAGCCGCCTGCAGCAGCATTGAGATGCTGTGCCGCTTCCATTAAATCCTGGCGGGTGCGGGTCTGGATGAAATCTCGCAGCTGTTGGATGTAATCCGACGGGTGGCCTGCCAAATGCGCGTGCCAGAGCAGTTCGGTGGCTTGGGCGGTGGGTAGGGCGTCGAGGGAAAATTGCTGGGCCAGATCGTTTGGCAGTTCGCCGGCGTTGATCAGCGCGGGCAGCTGTTTCAGGAACGCGTGCAGGTGATCGAGGATTTGCGCGACGGAAACGTTCGGGGATTGCACCCCGAACAGCAGGCCGGTTTGTCCGTTGAATTGTCGGATACCGCTGAATACCGCGTAGCCCAGTTGCAGTTCGACCCGCAGGCGTTGGTAGAAAGGGGTCTGCAGTAGATGTGCGAGCAAACGCCAGCATGCCTCGTCGGCCAGGGACTGGGTCGGTGTAGGACAGAACAGCAGCAGCGCGCTGTCGCTGGAGTCGGTGCTTACTTCATGCCAAACCTGCTGGCCGCTGATTGATGGAAGCTTGCCGATAGCCGCTTCCGGTTGCCCCGGCAGTTTCCCTGCTGCGCTCTTTATCGCCATTTCGCAGGCGGCTGGCAGTCCGACGGCAAGTCCTTGCCAGCGGGCGGTCGACCATCGATCTTGGCCGGCCATCTGGTCTGCAGGTGTGATGCCGGCGCAATAGCCGGGCAATGTCTTGAGCAACTGCCGGATCGCCATGGTCTGTGCTGCGGCGGGATGGGTCACAGTCCTTTCATCCAGATGGGCAAGACCGCGTGCCACTTCCTCCAATATCGCGGGCATGGGTTCGTGCAGCCCGACCATCTTCAACTGCCAGTAACCGCCAATTGTCTCGAAAGACAGCTGGACGCCAGCCTGGCTGGCGTTCTCGCGCAACCGTGGGAAAAGCTCTGCATGCAGCGGCGAATCCAGATGCCAGCGCAGGTAAAGCGCGCCTTCATCTGTGTCGTTTGGCAGTGCTTGGCTGAAGGTCAACGCCGAAAGGTCCTTTCGGCCACGGGAGCGATCTTGGGCGAACGTGCGCAAACCGCGATGGGCGCTGGTTTGGCCTCGAATCAACCCCGGGCGCTCTTCCTTGACCGCCGGGCGCAGGAACGGATTGGGGGGCGGCAGTTGCCAGGCGTGCCGGGACGGCGGCAATTGCAGCGAGTCCAACAGGACTTTGAGGGACGCGGCGCCATGTTCTGACAGGATGGGCTCGTGATTCTGTCGGGCCAATGCCAGGGCACCGCTGGCCTGTAGTTTGCGAGCGAGCAGCAGCGCGTACTCTTCCCGCAACAGGGTCCAGTCACTGTGGGCGAAAAAGCTCAGCCAGTCGTGCAGCAGTTCTTCGATCAGGATCGTCTGTGATGCTCCGTGAGTGTCCAGAGTGAACTTGATATCCAATACAGCCTGGCCGGCGAACTGATACAGGACAGTTGCGTTAACGGCGCTGACCAGCTGTTGCGTCTGCAACTCGGCGAGCAATCCGCCTGGCGCCGAAGCGTTCAGCCACAGGCAGAGGAAGTCCAACGCGTCAGGGGATGCCTCGCTTACCACAACCTGATGCCAGTAATGCTCATCGGTGTGTTGATAAGTACGTTGATTGCCGGCCAGCAACGCGGGCGCAGGCTTCTGTGGCAACAGCGGTGCAGTCTTCAATGCAGCGCCAAACTGTTGCGCCAATGCCTCTAGCTCCGCCAGCGACTGAGGGCCCGCAAGGCTCAAGGTCATCTGCCCGGTCTGATAGAAGCCTTCATAAAAGTCCCGCAACGCCTGCTGAAAATCCTCACGCTCTAGCGGCAAGCTATCCCGATTGCCCGCATGAAACGCCCGCAACGGATGATCCGCCGCAAAGCCTTCCAGCAACGCTTGTTGCCGTTGCGCCGTGGCATCTTGCGACCAGGCGACAAATTCCGCGTGCAGCACTTCTCGCTCGCGCAGTTGGTCTTCGACGGCCAGGCGCGGATGGGCGAGCATATCCCCCAGACGCGCCAATGCTGCCTCAAATGCCGAAACAGGCACCTCAAAGAAAAAGTCGGTAGTGCGTTCGCGGGTGCTGGCATTGACCTGCCCGCCCTGACGCTGCACGTAGGCCATCAGCCCTTCGTTCGCAGGAAAACGCTCGGTGCCCAGGAACAACAAATGCTCAAGAAAATGCGCCAGTCCCGGCCATGCCAAGGGCACATCGTGACTGCCCGCCGCAACGCGCAAGGCCGCCGCGCAGCGCTTCAAACGCGGTGCATGACGCAAGGAAACCCGCAGGCCGTTGGCCAGGGTCAATTGAAGGTGATGAGGGTGGGCCGGCGCAGGCATGAGCATTTCCGAAACGTAGGAAGTGCCTATGCTAGCGCAAACCTGCCGGGTCAGTGCTTGTGCAACGCACCATAAAGCTCGGGACGCCGGTCCAGCAGGTAGCGATTGGCCGCGCGTGAGTCGACCATCAACTGCCGATCCAGAGTGCCGACAATCAACGCCTCATCGAGACCCGCCTGGGCAATGCGCTGGCCATCCGGCGCGGCGATGCTGCTTTGCCCGCAATACTGGATCTCGCCTTCCTGCCCGCAGTAATTGGCGTAGGCCACATAACACTGGTTTTCAAACGCCCGCGCCCGCACGGTCACATCGGCGACGAAATCGAAGGGCACCATATTGGCCGTCGGTACCAGGATCAACTCCGCCCCGGCCAGCGCCAGGCGCCGGGTGTTCTCCGGGAATTCCAGGTCATAACAAATCAGGAAACCCAGCTTCCACCCGTTCAATTCCACCAGCGGGAAATCATCGTCGCCGGCGCTGAACATTGAGTTGTCGAGATCGCCAAACAGGTGCGTCTTGCGGTAGTTGCAGAGACGTTGCCCATTGGCGTCGATCAACTGCACGGCGTTGTAGATCTGCCCATCTGCACCGCGTTCCGGATAGCCATACAGAATCGCCACGCCCGAATTTTTCGCCAGCGCGGCGATGGACTGCGCAGACGGGCCGTCCTGCGCTTCAGCCAGGGCGCCGACCGCTTCCACGCCGATGTTATAGCCGGTGAGAAACATCTCCGGCAGTACCAGCAGGTCGGCGTCGGTGGCCTCTTGCGCCAACTGATGCAGGCGCTTGAGATTGCCGGCCACGTCCAGCGGCAGAGGCGGGCATTGATACAGGGCGACACGCATGGGCAACTCCTTATTCGGGCAGAGCGATTGGCCCGATCTCGTCGAACACATCGCCCGGGCCCGGGTTCTGCGGGTGAGTGCTGCCGCCGAAGTGAGTCATGATGCCCCACACCGCATTCAGCGAGGTTTGCACGGCGCCTTCGACCCACGCAGGTGTCCACGATACGTCGTCGCCGGCGATGAAAATACCGCGTTGCTCCGCCGGCATATCTTTCTGCATGAAGTGCGCGTACATCCGTTGGTTGTAGCGATAGTGGCCCGGCAGCGCCCCCTTGAAAGCCCCGAGGAAGTGCGGGTCGGCTTCCCACGATACGGTGATCGGATCGCCGATGATCCGCGCGGCGATGTCGACTTTCGGGTAGATCTTTTTCAACGCGTCGAGGGCCAGTTTCACCCGCTTCTCGATGGGCTGCGGGAGCATTTTCAGGGCGTCGCTCATCCAGGAATAGGACAGGCAAATCACCCCTGGCTTATCGTCGCCGTTGTCGAACAGGTAGGTGCCACGGGTCAGGCGATCCGTCAGCGTCATGCTCATCAAGTCACGGCCTGTCTCTGGATCCTTGTCCTTCCAGAATGGCCGGTCGACCATCACGAAGGTCTTCGACGACTGCATATAGCGGGTGCGGTCGAGGGCCATCCACATCTTTTGCGAGAACAGGGTTTCGTCGCACTCGATCTGGGTGGTCAGCAGCCAGCTCTGGCAGGTGGTCAGCACGGCGGCGTATTCACGGGTGTCGCCGTAGTTGTCGGTGACGGCGAAACGGCCGTCCGGCGCGTGGGCAATGCGCTTGACCCCGGCCCGTGGCGCGCCGTTGTGCAGCGAACTCAGGCTGGTGCCTTCGGGCCAGTGGGCGCAACGCTCCGGCACATGGCGCCAGATACCCATGGGTACTTGGGCGACGCCGCCGACCACCAGGTGCTGGTGATCGTCGCAGTTGGTCATCACCACGCGGAAGATTTCCAGCATCGAGTTGGGGAAGTCCGAGTCCCAGCCACCGGTGCCGAAGCCAACCTGGCCGAACACTTCACGGTGATGGAAGGACAACTTGGCGAACGCTTTGGAGGTCGCTACGAAGTCGTAGAAGGTGCGGTCGTCCCACAACGGAACCAGCGTATTCCACAGCTCTTTCAGACGCGGTACGTCACGGTCGCGGATGGCTTGCTGGATATCGCTGAACTGCGAGCCGGCTTCCAGGGCGTCGGCCCAGGCGTCAGCCACTTCCTGGAACAGTGCAGGAAGGTCGGCGAGTTTCTGTGCGTAGTGCGTCTGGCCTTCGAGGTCGATGACCGTGCTGCCGGAGGCTGGAGTCAGTGGGTTGGGGAAGGGTTTGGTCTCAAGCCCGAGCTTGTCCACATAGTGATAGAACGCAGTGGAGGACACCGGGAAGCGCATGCCGCCCAGTTCCGCGATGATGCCTTCGGCGCCTTCAAACGCCTGGGAGCGTAAGCGGCCACCCATTTTCGAGGCTTCATACACCACGGGTTTCAGGCCCAGCTTCATCAGCTCGTAGGCGGCCACCAGCCCGGCAATCCCGGCCCCGACGATCGCCACTTCGGCGCCGTGGTTGGCCGCCGGAATGCTGCCCAGGCCCGCCGGGTGTTCGATCCAGTCATCGAAGGCGAACGGGAAGTCCGGGCCAAAGATGGTGATCGGCTTTTTACCGGTAGCAGGGTGGCGGTTGGGCTTGCTGATGGTGCTGGAAGGAATGCTCATGGCTGACCTTGCTGGCGACTCGGCGGGGCGCGACCCGCTGAGTATAGGAAAAGATGGCAGCCATTCTAGGGAGCGTAGCGTTCGTTAATAAGACGCAATGTGTCGTCGGAATGAATTGTTTTTAGTCAGAGTGACGAATCTTCTGGTCAGATTGGTTGGCCACGATCCAGTTTGTTACTGAGGATGATCGAGGTGGTGGTCTTCTCCACGCCATCGACGCTGCCGATCTGGTCCAGCAGTTGATCCAGCTGTTCCGGCGAATCGGTGCGCAGCCAGGCCACGTAATCGAACTCACCGCTGACCGCACACAGTTGCTGAACCTGCGCCATGGCGCTGATCCGACGCAGCACTTCCTTGCCGGAACGCGGTTGCACGGTAATCCCCACGTAGGCCTGCAAACCGCCATTTACCACGCGCTGGCTCAGGCGCACGCCATAGCCGGTAATCACTTGGGTTTTTTCCAGGCGTGCCAAGCGCGAGGTGACGGTGGTGCGGGCGATGCCCAGTTGCCGGGCGAGCATGGCCACGCTTTCGCGGGCGTTGATCTGCAACGCGGCGATCAACTGGCGATCGATTTCATCGAGGACGGGAGGGTGAGAGGCGGGCAAGGTGTTCTCCGGCGCTGGCATCAATGGGCGAGCATGTTACAGGCTCGGTCCCCTTGATGCTCGCGGCGGGATTTGGCTCAGTTGCGCAGGAACTGCTGGTAGTTTTCCGGGGTGACCAGTTGCGTAGGAATCCATACATCGCCTTGCAGGGCGGCATGCTTGATCAGCATCAGCGCGGCGTCCACCGAGCCAGCACCGATGGCCACCGGGTCGCGGAACACGGTCACTGCCAGTTGGCCCTTTTTCAGCGCCTGCAAACCATCCGGCGTACCGTCGATGCCGCCCACCAGAATGTCCTGGCGCCCGGTCTGGCGCAGGGCCATGGCGGCACCGATGCCCATCTCGTCATTGTTGGAGGCCACGGCGTTGATGGTTTGGCCCTTGGTCAGCCAATCATTCATCAGGTCCATGCCTTTTTCCCGCTGCCAGTCGCCGGACTGTTCTTCGACGACTTTGATCTCGGGGTACTTGGCCAGCACGTCCTTGACCCCATTGGTGCGTTTGCCGGTATCACTGTGGGCGAGACGGCCGAGAATGATCGCCAGGTTACCTTTGCCGCCCATCTTCTCGGCCAGGTATTCCATCTGCATCCGGCCGATGGCGCGCTCGTCGGTGCCGACGAAGACCACGCCCGGCGGGAAGGTTTCGACCTCGGGACGGCTGTTCATGTACACCAGCGGGATACCGGCGGCGTTGGCTTTCTCGGTGATCTTGCGGGTAGCCGCGGTGTCGGCCGGGTTGACGATGATCGCGTCGACTTTCTGGCTGATGAAGCTTTCCACCTGGTTCAACTGGCGGACCACGTCGCTTGCGGAGTCTTCCACCTGCAACTTGACTCCATCAGGCGAGGCCTTGGCGCGGTCCTGCATGGCCTGCACCAGGTAGGAAACGTAGTTATCGAATTGTCCGACGGATACCCCGATGCGCAATTCAGCGTGGGCGGCGGTGGACAACAGCAGGGCACAGGCACAGCCAAGCAGGCGCTTCATGGGAGATTCCTTCTTATTGTTTTGGCGCGACAAAGATTCTGAAGTAGACACTATTGGAAATAAAATTCCACTTCAAGTAAGCCCCGGAATTTATTTTCGCCGCTGATCGCACACATTGATTTGTGCCAGATTGTTAAAAGTAACCATTTGGTACATTATTTCCAGTTGGGTATACAGGAAGGACGTTTGCGCGATGAATAACTTTGGGGCTGCCACCGGCAGCAGAGTGTTGCTGGTTGGGCTGGGCCTGCTGATAGCATTGATCGGCCTGGGTTTGGCAGGCGGTGGCGGTTACCTCGTAGCGTTGGGCGGCAGTTGGTATTTCCTGCTGATGGGCCTGGCGATGCTGGTCTCCGGTGTACTGATCGCCAAGCGCAGGCCTCAGGGCGCATGGCTGTACGCCGTGGCATTGGTACTGACCGCGATCTGGGCGGTGTGGGACACCGGCCTGGAATACTGGCCGCTTGTTTCGCGAGTGTTGACCTTTGCCGTCATCGGCCTGGTAGTCGCGCTGATTTATCCACAGCTCGCCCGCGCCTCGGGATCGACACCCGGGCGCGGCGCCTATGGCGTTGCCGGGCTGCTGGGCCTGGGCGTGGTCGCCACCCTGGCGTACATGTTTGTGCCGACCCATGTGGTCAAGGCCAGCAGTGAGCCGGCGGTGACGCCGGTGACACCGGGCACCGAGCAAAAAGACTGGGCCCACTGGGGCAATACCACCGCTGGCAACCGATTTGCCGCGCTGGACCAGATCAACAAAGGCAACATCGACAAGTTGCAGGTGGCCTGGACCTTCCACACCGGCGACATCCCCGAGAGCAATGGCGCCGGCGCCGAAGACCAGAACACCCCGCTGCAGATCGGTGACAGCGTTTACGTGTGCACCGCCTATGGCAAAGTGTTTTCCCTGGATGCCGACACCGGCGCCCAGCGCTGGAAATTCGACCCCCAGGGCAGCGGTCCCAACTGGCAGCGTTGCCGTGGCCTGGGCTATTTCGACAGCAGCGCGAGTGAGCAACCTGCCAGCGCCAAAGCCTGTGTGAAACGTCTGTTTCTGCCGACCGGCGATGCCCGGTTGATTGCGATCAATGCTGAAACCGGCGCGCCCTGCGACGACTTCGGCGACCACGGCACCGTCGACCTGAAAACCGACATGGGCGAAGTAAAACCCGGTTATTACCAGCAAACCTCGACGCCACTGGTGGCGGGCAATGTGGTGATCGTTGGCGGGCGTGTGGCAGACAACTTCTCCACCGGCGAACCGCCAGGCGTGGTGCGCGCCTTTGACGTGCACAGCGGCGAACTGGTGTGGGCCTGGGATCCGGGCAACCCGAACACCACCAAACGCCCGCCTGCGGGCGAGACCTACACCCGTGGCACGCCGAACGTGTGGTCGGCCATGTCCTACGACGCCAAGCTCGGTCTGGTCTACCTGCCAACCGGTAACGCCACCCCGGATTTCTTCGCCGGTGAACGTACCGCCTATGACGACAAGTGGAGCTCCTCCATCGTCGCCATCGACGTGAAGACCGGCCAGGTGCGCTGGCACTTCCAGACCACTCACCACGACCTGTGGGACTTTGACCTGCCGGCGCAACCGCTGCTCTACGACATTCCGGACGGCAACGGTGGCGTACAGCCTGCGCTGGCCCAAGTCACCAAGCAGGGTGAGATCTTCCTGCTCAACCGCGAAACCGGCGTGCCCATCGCCCGGGTCGAAGAGCGTCCGGTGCCTCAGGGCAATGTGCCCGGCGAGCGTTATTCGCTGACCCAGCCGTTCTCGGTGGACATGCCTTCGATCGGCAATCAGCAACTGACCGAATCCGACATGTGGGGCGCCACGCCGTTTGACCAATTGATGTGCCGCATCCAGTTCAAGGGCATGCGTCACCAGGGCGTCTATACGCCGCCAGGCCTGGACCGGGCGCTGCAATTCCCGGGTTCGCTGGGGGGTATGAACTGGGGCAGCGTGTCGGTGGACCCGAACACCCACTACATGTTCGTCAACGACATGCGCCTGGGTTTGGCCAACTACATGATTCCGCGAGACAAGATCGCCGCCGGTGCCAGTGGCATCGAAATGGGCGTGGTGCCGCAAGACGGTACACCGTTCGGTGCGATGCGCGAGCGCTTCCTCTCGGCGGCGGGCATTCCCTGTCAGAAGCCGCCGTTCGGCACCATATCTGCCATCGACCTGAAAACCCACAAGCTTGTGTGGCAAGTACCGGTGGGCACGGTTGAAGACACCGGGCCGCTGGGTATCCGCATGCACATGCCGATTCCGATTGGCATGCCGACTCTTGGCGCATCGCTGGCGACCCAGTCTGGTCTGTTGTTCTTCGCCGGCACTCAGGACTTCTACCTGCGCGCCTTCGATACCGGCAACGGCAATGAGATCTGGAAATCCCGCCTGCCAGTGGGTAGCCAATCGGGGCCGATGACCTACGTGTCGCCCAAGACTGGCACCCAGTACATCGTGCTCACCGCCGGTGGTGCGCGCCAGTCGCCGGACCGTGGGGATTATGTGATTGCCTATGCGCTGCCCAAGAAATAGAGCCTGAAAAAGCCGCACGGATGTGCGGCTTTTTTTTGCGTTTCAGATCACGTCAGCCAGCAGGCATCGGGCGAAGAGTTGTGGCACCGGAAGGTTGCGCTGGCTGTAGCGGCTGAGCAGGATGATTTCACGGTGAAAGGTCAGTTCGCCCAGCGGGATGACGCGCACCTGTGGCGTGCGATCCAGCCATAGCCCGGCATGGGGAACCAGTGACACACCCAGGCCGCATTCGACCATTTTGACCAGTGCCTCGATCTCGTCCAGTTCCAGCGCCACTTGCACATCCAGCCGCTGCTCCCGCAGAAAACGACTGACCAGCCGGCCGCCAAACGAAGCGCGGTCGTAGCGCACATGAGGATGAGCGGCGAGCAGTTGCAGTGGGTCATCACCCTTGACCGTGTGCGGCACGATCAACACAAACGGCTCCTTGCGCAGCACCTGCACGTGCAGTTCCTTGGGCAAGTCAAAGGGCGGGCGAATGATGATCGCCGAATCCAACTCGCCTGCGTCGACCTGGCTGAGCAACTCCAGGGAAACCCCTGGCACTAATTTGCATTCGACCGTCGGCGCAGCCTGGCGCAAGCGCACGAGGGCTTGGGGCAGCAGCCCGGTTTGGGCGGTGGTGATCGCGCCGACTTTCAATTCGCCACGGTATTCGTTGGCATCCACCGGCACGGCCATGCGGTTGAACGTCTCGAGAATCTCCCTGGCCAGCGGCAGCGCGCGGATGCCCGCCGCATTCAGTGTGGCCTGGCGCCCGGTGCGGTCGAACAACTGCACGCCGAGTACCTGCTCCAACTGGCGAATCTGCGCACTCACCGCCGACTGCGTCAGCCCGATATGCATGCCCGCCGCAGCGAACGTGCCATGGCGGGTAACGGCGATAAAGGTTTTCAGTTCCCGCAGCATGGGCGTCTCGATTGATCAAAATAATTTGAGCTCGATGCGAAAACTATCGTCTTTCCATCGATGACGGCAAGGCTAGACTCGGAAGGACTTAATACCCACAGAGGTTAGACCTGATGGCACTGGCTCCTTTTCACCTGGCGATTCCGGTATTCGACTTGGCGGCTGCGCGGCAGTTTTATGGTGAGGTGTTTGGGTTGGAGGAGGGACGTGCCAGTGATCATTGGGTCGACTTCGACTTCTTCGGGCATCAACTGGTCATCCATGAACACCCGAAAACCGCTTCTCAGGAAGCTGCGCACACCAATGCGGTAGACGGCCACGACGTGCCGGTGCCGCATTTTGGCGTGGTGCTGAGCTGGGATGATTGGCATGCGCTGGCGGAGCGATTGCAGGCGCGGAATACGCGATTTGTGCTTGAGCCGCACATTCGTTTCAAAGGTCAGGTGGGTGAGCAGGCGACGTTGTTTCTGTTTGATCCGTGCGGCAACGCGTTGGAGTTCAAGGCATTCAAGGATATTGGGCAGTTGTTTGCCAAGTGAGGGCGCGTCGATGAATGACCTTGATGCGACGGACATTGCCGACGCGGTGGGCTCTGGTGCAATTACGCCTGCTTTGGTTGCTGAACACTTTCTTGAGCGGATAGGTGTCGACGAGCCAGATATCCAGGCGTTTGCATCCTTCGATGCTGAGTCTGTGAGAAATCAAGCCCGTGGGCTCTGCGCCGGTCTGCTCGACGGCGTGCCCGTAGGGGTCAAGGACATCTTCGATACTGCCGACCATCCAACGGAATTCTATTCGCCGATTTACCAAGGCAATCGTCCATCGCGAGATGCCCATGTGGTAACGCTATTGCGCCAGGCGGGCGCGATCATCATGGGCAAGACCCACACCACTGAATTTGCCTACATGCACACGGGGCCGACGCGTAATTCGCTCGATCTGTCCCGCACGCCGGGTAGCTCCAGTGCGGGTTCTGCGGCGGGGATGGCGGCCGGGTTCTTCCCGTTGGCGTTGGGGACCCAGACGGCTGGGTCGCTGCTCAAGCCAGCCGCTTATTGTGGGTTGTATGCCTTCAAGCCATCGTTTGGACTGGTCTCGCTGGAAGGCGTGAAACCCCTGGCGCCTAGCTTCGATACGGTGGGTTGGTATGGGCGTTCGGTGCGTGATCTTGAGCGAGTGGCGCGGGTGTTGATCCCGGGGTTTCCGGCTGTTGAGGCAGGGCGCCGGCCTTTGCGGCTTGGCTTCTGCCGTACCTGTCGCTGGTCGGATGTGCAGCCGTCCGTGGCCCAGGCGATTGAGCTGGCGATAGCGAGGTTGGGGCCTCTTGTCAGTGAAGTCGTGTTGCCCGAGGCGTTCGACGGAGTATTCGACGATCACCAGTTGATCAACGATTGCGAGGGTGCCCGTTCGTTGGCCAAGGAGTTTCAGTCTCATCCCGACCTACTCAGCGACTCGACGTTGGCCATGATCGAGCGCGCCCAGGCGACGAGTTGGGAGCAGGAGTCGGCAGCCAAGGCACGCTTGGCGCAACTGGCCCCGCAGCTTGCGCAAATCTGCCAGCCGTTTGATGCGATGTTGAGTGTTTCCTGCGGGATGTTGGCGCCGGTGGGGTTGGAGACCACGGGGCCGTCGGACTTCATCAAGTTCTGGGGCGCGTTTGGATTGCCGCAGGTGAATGTGCCGGTGGCGCGTGGTGACGGGGAGTTGCCGGTGGGGTTGCAGGTGATTGGGGCGTTCAGAGGGGATGCGCCGTTGCTGAGCGCGGCGCAGGTCATAGTTGATGCGTTGGCGTGATCAGCGAGATTACGACCCCTTGCACACCTTCGCAGCCGCAGGATCGTTCGGGATAAATGAATCCGGCGCGCCTGGCTTCAGCACCACGTACCCGCGCCGCCACGGTTGATCGTCCACCAGATTCCAGCGGTGCCCTGTGCCGGTATTGTCTGCGGCAATCAGCACTTCACCCGGATGCAGCGTGAACTTCTCACCACCGCGAGTCACGAATGCCAGGGTACCGGACAGCGTCATGACGTACTGGGGCTCCGGGTCGTTATGCCAGCCATACGAGGAGTGCGCCGGGGTTTGCTTGAAGTGGATGGCGGCCACGTCGTTGCGCATGCTCTGGTCGATGGTGCCTACCAGTACGTGGGAGGCGTTGTCGGCGCCGGTGCACAGCTTGAAAGCCTTGATGGTGTCAGGGGCTGCGGTGGCGGCTTGTGCTCCGCTCAAGGTGGCGAGGGTGATTGCGACGGCGGCAGCGGCACGTAGGCCCAGGCGGTGGATTGCGTTGTGCGGCGAACGTTTCTTCTGAGGCATGGAACAAGTTTCCCTCGTGCTGGAGTGGCGTTGATTGGGAATCATGGTCTTCGCCGTCGCCGTTCGGGACAACTAACTAATCTTTCATTGCTGCACGCCAGAAACGACAAATCCGCGCAATGCGCGGCTTTCAAGATGGTGGGCCCAGTAGGACTCGAACCTACGAGATCAGCCCGCTGAATTGAGTTCAAAGAAAACGCGCAGGCACTGATGGATCCTTCCTTCCAGTCGCGCATAGAGTGCTTTTTGCCAGCGTCGCCTTGGTGCTCTTCTTTCCTGTTATTAGCGAAGCTCAGATTAAATCTAGAAAGGTCTTGACGGCTTAATATTTACAATGAGACAAGTGTCCACGGTTTATGGAATGTGGACGCTTGAGGTTTTTGAATTTATGAAGAGTCAAGATATTTTGCTTTTGTTCAAGATGGCCAGTCTGCACGCCCAAGAAGAAAATCTTTATGGGGTGATGGAATCTGAGTCGAATTCGAACACGGTTGAGAGTTTGTTAAAGCCGCAGCAGATACATCGAATGACGGCAGGAGGGCGAGTGGGGCAGCCGCTAGTCACCTACCCCGCTGACGATGAAGAAACTGTATTCCACCGCCAGGAGTTCGACTCGCCCTTGGACGACGAGGATGGGTGGGAAGGTTGGTCGGACCCCGTACCTTCTCCGCCGCTGGCGAGCTGGAGTGAAGGCTACTCGTTGCGTGCGCTGTCCGCGTCTCTTGGGCTAAGCAAAAGCGAGGTTTCAAACTCCATAGCTAGGTGTCGCGAGTCCGGAATGCTCACCAATGATTACGACACGGGGCTTCCTAAAGTTAATCGGCGAGAGCTGCTGAAAATCACCGAGCATGCTCTGAAGTACTTTTTCCCCGTGAAGCCGGGCGCAATGGTTCGCGGTATTCCAACAGGCTTCGCAGCGCCTGCGCTCTCCAAAAGCATCAAGAGCGCTGGCGGTCTGATTCCGGTTTGGCCTGATGCTCTCGGAACTGAGCGTGGTCAGGCGATAGAGCCGCTCTACAAAACGGTGCCGGAAGCGGTAAAGAAGGACAGAACCCTTTATCACTATCTTGCGCTTGCTGATGCGATCCGTCTTGGCGGCCCGCGAGAGTGTGGTGTGGCAGTTAACATTCTAAAAGCAGGGATGGGGCTGAAATAACATGTCATCAAACGCGGATCACAACTATGAGCTCATAGAGTTTGTTGCAGACGGCTTGGGGGAGGCTTTTCTCGCTGAGGTTGCCTTTGTCGGTGGTTGCACCACGGCCATGCTGGTGACTGATGCTGCTGTGCTGGACGACATTCGTTTCACCGATGATGTTGACCTGGTGATCGAGCTAGCAGGCATTAGCGCTTGGCAACACCTCACACAACGCCTGGCGGCTAAGAACTTCAAGATCACAGGTGAAGATGAGGTCAACTGTCGTTTCCGCTTCAACGACGTCGTCGTCGACGTGATGCCTTCTGACCCCGCTGTTCTCGGATATGCCAACCGTTGGTTCGTGGAGGGGCTGGCGAGGGCCGATAAATTTACGTTGCCCAGCGGTATCGTAATCCAGATATTTAAACCGACCTACTTTCTTGCGACGAAACTAGAGGCCTTTAGCGGCCGCGGTGAGGGCGACCCCTACCACAAGGACGTCGAAGACATCATCATCTTGATTGATGGTCGTACAGAGCTTTTGGAGGAGGTTCGTCAAGCAGAGTCTGAGCTCAAGGAATTCATCACTGCTGGAATTCGAGACCTCACGGCGCTCAGTGGTATCGACTACGTGATTGAAAGTTCGGGCTCGGTGCAGGCCAATCCGGGTAGAGGCCGAATCATCCACATGCGCATGAAGGACCTGGGCAACGCATGAGATACGACACCAGATCAGTAATAGGAAGGACCAGGAAAGGCAATCATGACCGTGCTGGAGCTCTCTGCGATGGCGAAAGAGGGCTGTTCGTTATCACGGACGGTACGTCGAAGACCGGTAGTGGCCAATTGGCTGAACACTTCGTAAAAGGTGTTTTAGCGGCCTACCAGAAACACTTAGATCAGGGGGACGATATTACTGAGCATGGTGCAGTGGAGCAGGTACTTTGTTCAGTGCTGAACGAGCTTCACCCCACTTTGTTTGCGGACCAGACAGGGACGACGTGTTACCTGGTCGGTGTAGTTGCCCATGGGAAGCTCACGCTTGCGTATGAGGGTGACTGTTCGTGTGGAGTGGTGACACCGGCAGGCACGATCGAGTGGATTACTCCGCCCCACTGCAAGGCCAATTGGAAGCGCGACCGCTCACACCGTGAGCTGGCGCAAGATCCGGCTCGAAACCGGATAACTCGATGCTTGAAGGCTAATCGTGCTCCGGATCCAGATTTTGTTTTTCATCAATTGGCCGTCGGTGAACGACTGGTGTTCGTAACCGATGGCTTCTGGGCTGAGTTAACGGAATCGCAGCAAAGCAGCTTGCTGGTAGCGCCAGATAGCGACTTTATCGCTGTTGAAGATGACGTTACGTGGATTGACGTTCAAATCTAATCCTGGAAGCGCAGAAAACAGACATACAGTCCGGCTAGCTGGTAGCGTTTCATTAACAAGACCAAAAAAAAGGGATAAATGATGAGCTTGTCAGCAGAAAATCTTTTTGAACAACTGAAAGAAGCGGTCGACCGGTCGGTAGCGGGAGAAAGCTTCGGAATTGTAAATGAGGCGGCCGAAAATGCTGGCATGACTGGTGGCCGGAAAGATCCAAGCGTGATGACTCTTGGGTTCACGTATGAATACTCGGATGCAACCGGCGGTACTGTAACGCTAGTAGTGAAATCCTGGGACACCAGTTCACCGTTTCAGAACAAGCTGGACAGGAACAAGATGACGGTGGAGCTGGTGAGAGACGGCAAGGCGCTTCAAGCCTATTCGAGCTGGTATGACGACTGACTGGTGTTCACATTTAGACGGCAGTCAATGGGAAACCCGCGTGTTCCGGGCCTGCAGTGGCAGAAGCGACGTCACTTGAATATCGTTGATCAGAACGGGCGTGCGTTTCCCTCCTGTCGTGACACTTGAGGCGTTGCAGGTTTGGCTAATGCCAAGTTTGTTCTATGCGACTTGTCGCCTAAACTGGCTTACAACACGAATCCGGAAAAGAACTGTTTGCGTGAAGCCCTTCAAGGGCTTTCTATCGCCGGGCAGCTCTCTGCTAAAAATTTCATCTCCACACAATCCGAAAGAAAAGGCAGAGCATTGAAGAAGTCGCACATTGATAAATTGAGCTTGGCGATTGCAGTCTGTGCATTGGGCCTTTCGCTATGGCAGGGGTATCAGCAAAGAGTGCAAAACCATGTTGCTGTTGAGCCAAGGATCAACGCCTATTTCAAGCTCGACGGCAAAACGGATCAAAACGGCCTGTACGTTTTCAATAATGGCTTAGGCCCTGCCTATGTTGAGAGCCTTGAAGTAACGGTCGCTGGGAAGCCGGTTACGGACAATAGTTATGGCCGATTCGGTGGTGCCGTTCAATCAATGCGCCTTGGTACCGATTGTCTCATTGTAGGCGGTCCTCGCCCGAATGACTCTCTGAAACTGGGTGAGGAAATTGGACTAATTGAGATCAGCAAAAATGCTCCCAGTGCGTGTGCGCTTACGAAGTTGGTGCTTGGGGCCAAAATCCAGCAGCACCTGGATTTTACCCTAATTGTGAAATCCATTTACGGTGACCGGTTTCAGTACAATTTCAAGAGCAATGTCCAGACTGCGCTTTGATTCGCGCCGATAGCGCTCTTGCTTTTGTGCCGCTGCGTGGAGTACCTGGTACCCCAGGATCTAATCTGACTGGCTGGGGTTGCCTCAAAGGCGACATCATTGAATAAGGGCAATCCGTTTTCTAAAACGCGAGCGGAGTAGAAGGGACTGATTTATTGTAAGTGACGGATAAAGAATTCTCATAGAACAGGCGCTCGATAAGCTAATCGAGCACCTGCAAGGTTCTGTTATTTACTGTGAATCAGGCCCGTCGGGCAGCAAGGCTTGGTTGATGTCATCAACAATCGCCTTGCCCATTTCGCCAAGGTAATGCGAGGCAAAAGCGTAGTGCTCTCCGCCAGTATCCATGGCGGCCTCAAGTGAAAGAACTTTGGCGTAGTAGAGCAGGTGAGAGGCATGTTCCAGCGCTTCCCGAAGCGGGACGCCGGCATTAACACGCAGCACTTTCATATCGTGCTTTTTCTCTCCGCAGTCCGCGAAGGTCACAACGCCAATGGTGGCTACTGAGGATGAGGCACTCATTGCAAGTCTCCTGATGTCGAAGAGCAATGAATGTCTTGAGGCGCGGGAATTGAGGTATTTTCGTAAGACATTAGCTTGCTCCTTTGGTACAACCCAAATAGCTGCCACTAACGTTTCCAGGCGAAAGGTGGCAGCTGTACGCAGGCTGGAAACCGAGAAGAAGCGACTCGGCAGACACGAGTGTCTCCCACGCACAGCCGCCATAAAGCACAAACGGCGGGCCTAAAAAAGCGCCCGCTGATTGTTTGACGACGCTGTAGCGTCTTCTTATCGGGTTTCCAGGCCCGGTCGCTGATGAACAGCGACGCGAAGAGACTAACGTTATGCGCCGTAGGCGACAATCAACGAAAACTACCAAAATTGTCAGCACATGTGGCGTTGGGCATGGCTCGAACGTTCACGAATTTCAATGCTGACCATCGGCTCAAAGAAGCAGCGTCGTCCAATCCAAAATGAAAGTGGACACTTTGTGGACACTTTTGCTTTTTCAAACGAGAAACAAGCCGGAGGACGAGCTGCCCAAAAACACGAAAGCCGCGCAGTGCGCGGCTTTGAGTATGGTGGGCCCAGTAGGACTCGAACCTACGACCAAAGGATTATGAGTCCTCTGCTCTAACCAACTGAGCTATAGGCCCTCAGTAGGCCGCGGATTATAACGATGGTTTCTTCGCTGTGCCATCCGAAAAGTCCGAAACACTCATACGAAGAAAAGTCGCGGCGAAAAGGTCTGGCGGCAGCGGCAGACTGACGATGTAGCCTTGCATCTGCTCACAGCCTTCAGCCGCCAGAAACGCTTGCTGTGCAGGCGTTTCCACACCCTCAGCGATGATAGTGAATTGCATGCTGTGCCCCAGGGCAATAATGGCGCGTACGATCGCCGCATCGTGTGGGTCATCGGGCAGACCGCGCACGAAGGATTGGTCGATCTTCAGGAAGTCCAGCGGCAGGCGCTTCAAATAGCTGAGGGACGAATAGCCGGTGCCGAAATCATCAATGGCCAGTTGCACGCCCAGACGCTTGAGTTGATGGAGCACCTCCAGCGCTTCTTCGGCCTGGCTCATGATGAAGTTTTCGGTGATCTCCAGTTGCAGGCAGCCGGGCTCCAGCCGGTTGTCCCGCAGCAATTGTTCGATGCGCGCCAGCAGGTTGGGGTGGCGCAGTTGCGCGCCGGCGAGGTTGACGGACAGCGTGCCGAATTCGTCATAGGACTCTCTCCAATGGTGCATTTGTCGGCAAGCCTGTTCCAGTACCCAGTCGCCAATCTGCAGGATCATGCCGTTCTCTTCGGCCAGGGCGATGAAGTGCTCGGGTGGCACTTCGCCGAAGGTGGGATGGCGCCAGCGAATCAGCGCTTCGGCGCCGATCAGTTGTTGGGTGTCGAGGCTCAGCTTCGGCTGGTAATAGAGAGAAAATTCGTCGCGTTCGATCGCCCGACGAAGTTCGTGCTCAAGCGCCACGCGTTCATTGGCCTGGGCGGTGAGGTCCTGGGTGTAGCTTTCGACGCGGTTGCGGCCTTTGGCCTTGGAGCGGTACATGGCGGCGTCGGCGTTTTTCACCAGGGTGGCGACGTCGACGCCGTCCCGTGGGTACAGGCTGGTGCCGATGCTGGCGCTGATAAAGAACTCATGCTCGCCCGCCTGGAACGGCGGGGTGAAGCAGGCCAGCAGTTTATTGGCCAGGTGTTCGGCGTCGCTGGCTTGTTGCAGGCCGGGCAGGAGGATGATGAATTCGTCGCCACCCAGGCGCGCGACGGTGTCGACGTCCCGCAGTTGGTCCTTGAGACGCACGGCGATGTCTTTGAGCAGCAGGTCGCCAATCGGGTGGCCGAGGCTGTCGTTGATGTGTTTGAAGCGGTCGAGGTCGAGGAACAGCACGGCGCCCTGGCTGCCGTTTTCCTGTTGATTGTTGAGGGCGGCCTGCAGGCGGCTTTCGAACAGGGTGCGGTTGGGCAGGCCGGTCAGCGGGTCGTGGTGGGCCTGGTAATCGAGGCGCGCCTGGGCGTGCTTGAGGCTGGAGATGTCGGCGAACACCGCGACAAAGTGGGTGATCGATTGGTCGTGGTTGCGCACGGCGCTGATGGTCAGCCAGCTGGGGTACAGCTCGCCGTTCTTGCGCCGGTTCGAGATCTCGCCTTGCCAATGGCCGTGGGCCGTCAGTTGGTGCCACATGGCCGCGTAGAAGGCGCTGTCGTGCAGGCCGGAGGCGAGCAGGCGCGGGGTTTGACCGAGGGCCTCGGCTTCGCTGTAGCCGGTGATCTCGCTGAAGGCGCGGTTCACAGCGCTGATATTTTGCCGGGTGTCGGTGATCAGTACGCCTTCAGCCGTGCTCTCGAACACGGTGGCGGCCTGTTGCAGCTTTTCCTGCATCAGTTGGCGTTCGGTGATGTCCCGGGCGATGGTGAGCATGCAGTCGTCGTCGCCGATGGGCAGCGGGCGGCTGGAGACCTCGCAGAGGCGAATCTCGCCGTCGTTGCGGCGGATGTGGCAAACAAAGTCGCGGACAAATCCGTCCCGTTGCAGTAGCTCCAGCATGTGTTTGCGTTCGTTCAGGTCGACCCAGATGCCCAGGTCCAGGGTTGACTGGTCGAGTGACATCACGCTGTTGAAGCCGGTTATGCGGCTGAATCCTTCGTTGACTTCAATCAGCAAACCGTCGCTTTGACGGCTCAATAGCAGGCCGTCAGGAGAAGCGTGGAAGGCCTTGGCGAATTTCTCTTCTGAGGTTTGCAGGCGCTGCTGGGTTTCTTTCAGTTGGGTGATGTCACGCACCACGACCACCAAGGCTTCGGTGGTATCGAGTTGAAAGGGTTCGGCGGAGATCAGCCCGGTGAAGGCCTGGCCGTTATTGCGCCGGAAGGGCATTTCCAGGTTGCGGATGCTGGTGGTCTGTACCCGTTGCAGCAGGCCGGGGCCTACGCCCTGAATGCCCCAGATATTCAGTTCGGTGGCGGTTTTTCCCACGACGTCTTCGGCGCTCAGCCCGATCTGGTCTTCGAATGCCTTATTGACCTCCATCAGGCAGCCGTCGGACAGACGAGCGATCACCAGGATGTCGGGGCATTGCTGGAACACCGAGGCAAACTTCTGTTCCGAAAGCTGCAATGCTTCCTCGGTGCGCTTGGCTTCGCTGATGTCGATCATCAGGCCACGTAGCACTGGCTCGTGGCCGTGCTCGATCAGGCTGACGATGTCCCGCACCCACAGGCAGCGGCCATCAGCGGTGATCACGCGGTAGTCGACGCTGTGGTCACGGTTGGCTCGGGTTTCTGCGTAGCAATAGGATTCGGTGCGGGTCAGGTCGGCCGGGTGGATGATGTTGCGCCAGAAGCCCGGGATCAGCCAATGGGCGCGCGGGTAGCCGAGCAGCTCCTCGGCATGGGGCGACACGTAGCTGTAGGTGAAATCGCTGATGCTGGCTTCCCAGGCAATCGCGGAAAGGCT
This sequence comes from Pseudomonas sp. ATCC PTA-122608, assembly GCF_001952855.1. GTDB lineage: Bacteria > Pseudomonadota > Gammaproteobacteria > Pseudomonadales > Pseudomonadaceae > Aquipseudomonas. Next base: position 198,629 of record NZ_LPNO01000053.1, read on the forward strand.
CTCGACCAGGCCGCGATAGTGGTATTCGCTGCTGCGCAGTTCCTGTTCGAGGGCGACACGGCGGGAGATCTCCGAACTGAGCCGGCGATTGATCCGGATGACCACCGCCAGCACGATGCTCAATAACAATACGGCCGGCAGCCCGTAGAGCAGTACATCCGTCCAGAGGGTGCGGTGGTCGATGACATTGCCGACCCAGCGTTGCTGGATGGCCTCGGTTTCGGCCGGGCTGATATCCGCCAGGACCTTGTCGAGGATGCCCACTAGCATCTTGTCGGCGCTGGGTACGCCCATGGCCAATTGATAGCGATAGGGCGTTTCGCCACTGACGTACAGGCCTTCCAGCTTCAGTTGGCGCAGGCTCCACACGCTGGACGCCAGATCGCCGACCACGGCATCAACCTTGTCGGTGGCCAGGGCCTGCAGCGCCGAACTGACGTTGGGCATGGCCACGAGGTTGAGGTCGGGATGGTGAGTGCGTAGCAGTTCGTGGGGGGCATAGTTCTCTACCACGGCGATCTTCAGCCCATAGAGGTCCTTGAGGTTGCGCGGTTGCGGCCCGCCTTCATGGGCGAGGATGACGATGGGAAAGTCGAGATAGGGTCGGGTGAACGACAGGAAGCCTTGGCGTTCCGGGGTGGACATGATGCCCGGAAGCAGGTCGAGTTGGTTGTTGCGAGCCTGCTCCAGCACCGCATTCCAGTTTACCGGCTCGATCAGCTTTAGCCGGACCCCAAGGCGATCCTGCATCAGCCGCACGTAATCGGCGGCCAGGCCCTGGTAGCGACCGTCTTCATCGCGGTATTCAAAGGGGGGCCAAGAGGCATCGACGCCCAGGCGCAACTCTTGGTGGTCCGCCAGCCAGCCACGCTCTTCATCGGTGAGAGTCAACGCGCCAGCCGTTGCGGTCCAGGTCAGCAGCGACAGCAGTAACACGGTCGGCAATCTGGGCATAACGGTCTCGTTATGGCACGGGGAATGTTTCGAGTGTAGACGGGCATTGCGGGGGAGGGGAGGCGGCGAGGATTTAATCTGTAGAAGCAAAAACCCCGGCCTGGGCCGGGGTTTTTGTGATCACTCGTCGAGGAAGGAGCGCAAATGCTCGCTTCTCGTCGGGTGGCGCAGCTTGCGCAACGCCTTGGCTTCGATCTGACGAATCCGCTCACGGGTAACGTCGAACTGCTTACCGACTTCCTCAAGGGTGTGGTCGGTATTCATGTCGATGCCGAAGCGCATACGCAGTACCTTGGCTTCACGGGCAGTGAGGCCGGACAGTACGTCGCGAGTCGCTTCTTTCAGGCTCTCAACGGTGGCAACATCGATTGGCGACTGCATGGTCGAGTCTTCGATGAAGTCACCCAGGTGGGAGTCTTCGTCATCACCGATCGGGGTTTCCATGGAGATCGGCTCTTTAGCGATCTTCAATACCTTGCGGATTTTATCCTCAGGCATTTCCATGCGTTCGCCCAGCTCTTCCGGGGTCGGTTCGCGACCCATTTCCTGCAACATCTGCCGGGAAATACGGTTGAGCTTGTTGATCGTCTCGATCATGTGCACCGGAATACGGATGGTGCGGGCCTGGTCGGCGATCGAGCGAGTGATCGCCTGACGGATCCACCAGGTGGCATAAGTCGAGAATTTGTAGCCGCGACGGTATTCGAACTTATCCACCGCTTTCATCAAGCCGATGTTGCCTTCCTGGATCAGATCGAGGAATTGCAGGCCACGGTTGGTGTACTTCTTGGCGATGGAGATCACCAGACGCAAGTTCGCTTCAACCATCTCTTTCTTCGCGCGGCGGGCCTTGGCCTCACCGATCGACATGCGACGGTTGATGTCCTTGATCTCGGCAATCGTCAGACCGGTTTCGGTCTGCAATGCAGTCAGCTTCTGCTGGCAACGAACGATGTCGGCCTGGAAGCGACCAATGGCTTCAGCGTATTTGCTTTTGCCTTTGGCCAGCGCGTCGGTCCAGCTTTCGTCGACTTCGTTGCCCGGGAACTGGCGCAGGAAATCGGCACGCGGCATGCGCGCATCACGGACACAGAGCTGCATGATCGCACGCTCTTGTGCACGCAGACGCTCAAGGGCGCTACGAACCCGCTCAACCAGGCCTTCGAATTGCTTCGGTACCAGTTTGATCGGCATGAAGAGTTCAGCCAGGGCCAACAATTCAGCAGTTGCCTGCTTGCTGCCGCGACCGTGCTTCTTCAGGGCCTTGCGAGCCAGTTCCATCTGATCGGAGACCGCGCCAAAGCGCTGGGCTGCGATGATCGGATCCGGACCGCTTTCGACTTCTTCTTCGTCATCGGTGCTGGCTTCAGCTTCTTCTTCGTCGGTGTCGTCGTCTGCTTTGGCAGCCTTGGCATCGATCGGCGGAGGAACTTCAGCCGCAGGTGGCGCAATGCCGTCGTCCGGGTCGATATAACCGCTCAGGACGTCGGACAGGCGGCCACCTTCGGTGGTGACGCGAGTGTACTCGGAGAGAATGTGGTCAACCGTGCCTGGGAAGTGCGCGATTGCGCCCATCACTTCACGAATGCCCTCTTCGATACGCTTGGCGATTTCGATTTCGCCTTCACGTGTCAGCAGCTCTACCGTTCCCATTTCGCGCATATACATGCGCACAGGGTCAGTCGTGCGACCGATGTCGGTCTCGACCGCTGCCAACGCGGCGGCTGCTTCTTCAGCGGCTGCCTCGTCGGTATCGGCGTCGGCCAACATAAGGGCGTCCGCATCCGGAGCACTCTCGTGTACGGGGATCCCCATGTCATTAATCATGCGGATGATGTCTTCCACCTGCTCTGGATCTGAAATATCCTCAGGCAGGTGGTCGTTGACCTCTGCGTAAGTCAGATACTTCTGCTCACGACCAAGGGTGATCAACTCTTTGATACGAGACTGCTGTTGCGCTTTTCCGGACATAACACCCTATCCACTGAAGGTCTTGGCGGGCAAAAAACAAGCCGAGGATTATACCCGAGCTATGACCTCACACGCCAGCTGAGGTCGGGTTTGATGCGGAAACATTGCGACTTAAAAGGTCGCGCAGTTGATTTTTCTCTTCGGCGGTCAATTCACTCTGACGCGCTTTTCGAAGAAGTTGTTCCAGGTTTCGCTCGCGTTGACGAGCTACCAAGCTAGTAATGGTGTCGAAAAACTGTTGTTCAAGGTTATCGCCATCAATCAGCCATTCCTTTTCTGCCAACGCCTTTAGCAAGCGGCCCTGTTCAGTGCCGTGCCAGCGTGCAATCAGCTGGAATGAGTTTAGCTTAGGATTCTTCTGTACGGCCTCGAGCAGGGCCACCAACAGTTGTGTATTGGTGTGGTCTTCGGCCGCAAAGTGCCCCGCGTCTTCGACTTTTTGTGCCAGCTGCGGGTGATGCAAAAGTGTGCGCAGGGCTGCCATGGTGGGCGGCTCTACTGCTGCTGGGACGCGCGGGCCGCGCGGTTCGTCACGGTCACCGCCACGTTTGCCGTTTTTGTCCCAGGGTTTCTTGTCCCATTTCTTGCCGCCGGCGCCGGGTTTCTTCGGTGTCCACTCCTGCTGGGGCGTGTAGGCCTCCTGCGGTTGGTGGAAGTCGGAATAGTCCGGCATGGCGTCGTAATCCATGCCCGGGTCGTAGGCCGGCGGTGCTTCTTGCGGCGCGCTGCGCGCCAGCTGGCTGACGGCCTCGCCACTCAATCCGGTAATTTCCAGCAGTCGCTGGCGCATCAGGGTCCGCAGGTTGGCGCCCGGAACTTTGTCGATCAGCGGTGCCGCGAGGGTGACCATATGGGCCTTGCCTTCGAGGGAGCGCGGGTCGGACTCTTCGGTCAGTTGCTGGAAAAAATAATCGGCCAGCGGTTGTGCGTGCTGGTTGATGCGTGCGCGGAACGCGTCGGTGCCTTCCGAGCGGACCAGGGTGTCCGGGTCTTCGCCTTCGGGCAGGAACAGGAAGCGTGCGCGACGTCCGTCCTGCAGGCTTGAAAGCGTTGACTCAAGGGCGCGCCAGGCGGCATTGCGGCCGGCCTGGTCGCCGTCGAAGCAGAACAGCACGTTGGGCACCACGCGGAACAGACGCTTCAAGTGCTCTTCGCTGGTCGCGGTGCCCAGGGTGGCCACGGCATTGCGCAAGCCTTGCTGGGCCAGGGCGATCACGTCCATATAGCCTTCAACCACGATGATTTCATCGAGGTTGCGATTGTTTTTGCGCGCTTCAAACAGGCCGTAGAGTTCCTGGCCTTTATGGAACACCGGGGTTTCCGGTGAGTTCAGGTATTTAGGCTTGTCGTCCCCCAGTACCCGGCCGCCGAACGCGATAATGCGGCCGCGACTGTCGCGGATCGGAAACATCACGCGATCGCGGAAACGGTCATAGCGCTTGCCAGTCTCGGCGTTTTCCACCAGCAGGCCGGCGTCGATCATGGCTTTTTGCTGCAGGGTGTCGCTGCTCAGGTGCTTGTACAGATTGTCCCAGCCGGGCGGGGCGAAACCGAGGCCGAAGTCGCGGGCGATTTCACCGGTCAGGCCGCGGCCCTTGAGGTAATCGACGGCGGCTTTGCGCTGCGGGTGGCTTTTCAGTGCCTGGCGGTAAAAGTCGGCAGCAGCGGTGAGCAACGGGTACAGCGGCGAATCTGTGGGTTGCCGCGGTTTGTGCGGGCGGCCACTTTCTTCGCGGGGGATTTCCATGCCGGCGGCTTTCGCCAGTTCCTCGACGGCCTGGGGGAAGTCCAGGTTGTCGTGGTCCATGATAAAGCCGAGGGCGTTGCCGCCGGCGCCGCAGCCGAAGCAGTAGTAGAACTGCTTGTCGGGGCTGACGCTGAACGACGGCGTCTTTTCTTTGTGGAACGGGCAGCAGGCGGTGTAGTTCTTGCCGGCCTTTTTCATTTGCAGGCGCGAGCTGACAACATCGACGATGTCGGTGCGGTTCAGAAGGTCGTCAATAAAGCTCTGGGGAATTAGCCCGGCCATGGCGTTCTCGTCATCACTGCGTGTAAAAGAGGGCCCGCAAAGTGCTCAAGGCGCGCGTATTGTGCGGCTCGATCAACTGTCGTCTGCTTGGTCTGTCAGGAAGTGTATCTGCCGAACATTCACTGACGTTAGTTCCGATCAGTGCCCGGCGTAGAAATGTTGCCCGGGAGTCCGGTCTTGGCCATGTGCGGGCCTCGGAAGCTCATCGGTGGGCGCAGTCGACCTGTTGATCGCCTGTTAAAAAATAAGTGTGCTCGTCAGTAGCCTTGTTAGGCTCGTCAGAAGAGACGTGCACCGCTGGCAAAAGAGCCAGTCCTGACGTGTGAAGCAGTTCGTTTCAGTCGCGTGTGCGGCCTCAACGGTGAAGCATCAAGCGATATCCGCAAATGCCAACAGCCCGGCTGAGGGCCGGGCTTGGCAGAAGCTTGCTACGAACGTCTGTGTATTAGTACAGACGAACGGCGCGGCGCTGCTCGCGCTGAACTTTCTTGGCGTGACGCTTAACAGCGGCTGCTGCTTTACGCTTACGCTCAGAAGTTGGCTTCTCGTAAAATTCGCGGCTACGAACTTCAGCCAGAACACCGGCTTTTTCGCAGGAGCGCTTGAAACGACGCAGAGCTACGTCGAAGGGTTCGTTCTCTTTTACTTTGACGGCTGGCATCCAGAGCTACCTTCTTTCATTACCGGGAATCAACGTTCTCGTCGCAAAAAATTCGCGGCTGAGGTCGTCGGTTTTTAAGGGTTGCGGATGTTAACCCCTCATTGCCCGGAATGCAAAGCCTCTGATCGAAAACCACTAGTCGGGAGGGGGAGCGGCGACTATTATGCGCGCCTTCGAATTCAGCCTCTACAAGGCGCAAACCCATGCTAGTTCTGGGATTAGAAACCTCGTGCGACGAAACCGGTGTCGCACTTTACGACAGTGAACGCGGGCTTTTGGCCGACGCACTGTTCAGTCAGATCGACCTGCATCGCGCCTATGGTGGCGTGGTGCCGGAGCTGGCCAGCCGTGATCATGTGAAACGCATGCTGCCATTGATTCGCCAGGTATTGGACGAGGCCGGCTGCGTGCCGACCGAGATCGACGCCATTGCCTATACCGCAGGCCCGGGATTGGTCGGAGCCCTGCTGGTTGGGGCCTCTTGCGCCCAGGCGCTGGCATTTGCCTGGGGCATTCCGGCCCTCGGTGTGCACCACATGGAAGGCCATTTACTGGCACCGATGCTGGAAGAAAATCCGCCAGAGTTCCCGTTCGTCGCTTTGTTGGTTTCAGGTGGCCATACGCAGCTGGTTCAGGTCGACGGAATCGGTCAATACACGCTTCTGGGCGAAAGCCTGGACGACGCTGCCGGCGAAGCTTTCGACAAGACCGCGAAGATGATGGGGCTCAATTATCCCGGCGGTCCGGAAATTGCGCGGCTGGCGGAAAAAGGCGTGGCAGGGCGCTACACCTTCCCGCGTCCGATGTGCGATCGCCCTGGCCTGATGTTCAGCTTCAGCGGCTTGAAAACCTCTGCCCTGAATACCTGGCAGCAGAGCGTCAGCGCCGGAGACGACAGTGAACAAGCCCGTTGCGACATCTCGCTGGCGTTCCAGCAGGCCGTGGTGGAGACTTTGACCATCAAGTGCAAGCGGGCCCTGAAGCTGGCGGGCATGAAGCGCCTGGTGATCGCAGGCGGCGTCAGCGCGAACAAGGCGTTGCGCAGCTCCCTGGAGAAAATGCTCGGCGACATGAAGGGCGACGTGTTTTACGCCCGCCCCGAATTCTGTACCGATAACGGCGCGATGATCGCTTATGCCGGTTGCCAGCGTTTGCAGGCCGGGCAGCATGAAAGCCTGGCAATCAGCGTGCAGGCACGCTGGCCGATGGAGCAACTGCCGCCGCTGTAACCGGCGAACGTGAACCCGGTTCACCGGACGTATTTAAAAATGCCGTTCGCGCCCGGCAAACAGGTCGCGTAAATTGCCCCGGTGGCGCCAGACGATCAGCAGCGTGAGCACGCTCATTGGCACCAGCGCCGCCGGTTCCTGCCAGGCAAGCAATGGCAACGTCAGCGGTGTGGCGATCAATGCGGCCAGCGAGCTGGTACGGGTCAGGTAGAACGTCAGCAGCCAGGCCAGGATGGCCAGCAGCGCCGCCGGTGGGTAGATGCCCAGCAGCATGCCGGCCGCCGTAGCGACGCCTTTGCCGCCGCGAAAGCGGAAGTACAGCGGGAACAGGTGGCCGAGCACCGCGCAGACGCCGATCCAGGCTTGCTGTTGCAGCGAAAGCCCGGCGAGATCGGCGATCACCACCGGCAGCAGGCCCTTGCAGACGTCGCCGAACAACGTCAGTACGGCGAGTTTCTTGCCGGCCAGGCGCAACATATTGGTGGCGCCGGCATTGCCTGAGCCACTCATTCGCGGGTCGGGGTTTCCCGTCAGGCGGCTGAGCAAAATGGCGAAGGACAGCGAGCCGAGCAGGTAGGCGAGAGTCGCCAGTAACCAAAACATGCTAACTATTCCGGGCGAGGACGCCCTGATTCTAACGGGGCATCGCGCCCTTGTCGTGCAGCGGAGAAGAGTGCTTGGACAGAGTGTTTATCGAAGGCCTGGAAGTTGACACCGTGATCGGTGCCTACGACTGGGAGCGCGGTATCCGGCAATGCCTGCGTCTGGACCTGAGCTTCGCCTGGGATAACCGCCCGGCCGCTGCCGGTGATGACCTGACCCTGGCGCTGGATTACGCCAGCGTGTCCGCGCGTATCCAGGCCTTTGCCGAGCAGGCGCAGTTCCAGCTGGTGGAAACCTTTGCCGAGCGCCTGGCCGAAGTCTTGATGAGTGAGTTCCAGATTCCCTGGCTGCACCTCAAACTGACCAAGCCCGGCGCCGTTCCGGCAGCCAAGGGCGTGGGCGTGGAGATCGAGCGCGGATGTCGCTAACTCAGGTTTACCTTGGTCTTGGCAGCAATATCGAGCGTGAGGCCCATTTACGCGCTGGCCTCGATGCGCTGGCGGCTTTCCTGACGGACCTGCGCTGTTCGGCGGTGTTTGAAAGCCAGCCGGTGGGCATCAAGAGCGGGCCGTTCTTCAATCTGGTGGTGTCGGCGTATACCGACCTGCCGCTGATGGAGCTGGACCGTCGACTGAAGTTTATCGAGGCCGACAATGGCCGCTATGCCCCGGATCGCAAGGGCCTGCCGCTGGATATCGACGTGCTGCTGTACGGCGACTTGGTCGGTAACTTCGATGGCCTGATTCTGCCCCGGGCCGAAATCCTGAAGAACGCGTTTGTGCTGTGGCCGCTGTCGCTGATGGCGCCGGAGCGTGTGCACCCTGAGGCGGGCAAGACATTTGCCGCGCTTTGGCAGGATGCACAAATCGATCAGGTACTGGCGCCGGTCGCTTTCGAGTGGCGGAATCAGCCGTTAACGCCGGATGTGCTCTTGTAGGCTTTCAGCGCCTTGAGCCGTTCGCGTTTCAGTGCTTCACCCAGCTCGGGACCTTTGAATCCTTGTTCCAGTAGCGGTGCGACCGCGACACCCCGTGCGGCGAGCGCCGCGCCGCGCAAATAATCCGCTTGTGGATAACTTCTCTGCTCGAGGCCTTTGCGGCCGCGGGCATCCATCTCGCACGCCACCACAAACTCCTCAAAGCGCTGCGGGCGACGGTAAACGTCAAAGCTTTGCAGCAACTCCAACAAAGTTGCAGGCCTCAGCTCCAGCGCGCGATGGCCGTGGGTGTGGTATTCGCCCACCAGCAGCGCCAGTTCCTGGCAATCCCTTGGTACCTTGAAGCGCTCATTCACCGCCTTGATCAACTGCAGGCCGCGATGCTCATGAGCAATGTGCTGCGGCAACTTATCCACAGGCGTGAGGCCTTTGCCCAGGTCGTGCAGCAGGCAGGCCCAGCGCACGGTCAGCGGTTGGGCATGGATGGCCGCCTGCTCCAGCACGCTCAGCGTGTGGATGCCGGTATCGATCTCGGGGTGATGGGCTTCTGGTTGTGGCACGCCGAACAGCGCGTCGATTTCAGGCATCAGGGTTTTCAGCGCGCCGCAATCGCGTAGCACCTGGATAAATACCTGTGGCTGATTTTCCATCAGGGCGCGGGAAATTTCTTTCCAGCTGCGCTCAGGCGTCAGGGCTTCCAGCTCGCCTGAATCGCTGAGTTCGCGCATGAGCTCCAGGGTTTCTGGCGCGACGGTAAAACCCAGGCCTGCGTAGCGCGCAGCAAAACGGGCAACGCGCAGGACTCGGAGAGGATCTTCGGCGAATGCGGGGGAAACGTGGCGAAGAATACGCTCTTTCAGATCGCGCTGACCGTTGTACGGATCAGTCAGGTTGCCGTCGTCATCTTCTGCCATTGCATTGATGGTCAGGTCGCGGCGGATCAGGTCTTCTTCCAGGGTAACTTCGGGGCTCGCGTGAAACACAAAGCCACCATAACCCCGGCCGCTCTTGCGCTCTGTGCGGGCGAGGGCGTACTCGTCGCCGTTTTTCGGGTCAAGGAAGACGGGGAAATCCGCGCCCACGGGCTTGTAGCCCAGGGCGAGCATTTCTTCAGTGGTAGCGCCGACTACGACACGGTCGACATCGGTAACGGGGATGCCCAGCAGGCGATCACGCACTGCACCGCCGACTTTGTAGATTTGCATGAAAAAGCCTCCATTAGCGGCACAGGATAACGCCTGCGGCCCGCCAATGGAGGCTTTGCCGTTTCACAGATGCACGACGGCCAGGTCCAGGCGGCCGTAATCGTTGTCGCTGTGTTCGTTGCGGGGCGGAACATGGTGGGTTTTCATAACCTGGTCGCCTTGCAGCGTTTCCAGGTGGATATCGAACCCCCACAGCCGGTGCAGGTGCTTGAGGACCTCTTCAGTGGACTCTCCCAGCGGTTTGCGGTCGTGCTGCTGATGGCGCAGGGTCAGCGAGCGATCGCCACGTACGTCGATGCTGTAGATCTGCACGTTGGGTTCGCGGTTGCCCAGGTTGTACTGCGCGGCCAGGGTTTCGCGGATGGTGCGGTAACCCGGCTCATCATGGATCGCCGGCACCAGCAGGTCGTCCTTGAGGTCGTCATCCATGATGCTGAACAGCTTGAGGTCACGAATCACCTGAGGTGACAGGTACTGCAGGATGAAGCTTTCATCCTTAAAGCTGCTCATGGCGAACTTGATGGTCGACAACCAATCGCTGCCGGCAATCTCCGGGAACCAGCGGCGGTCTTCTTCGGTGGGGTGTTCGCACATGCGCCGGATGTCGCGGTACATGGCAAAGCCCAGCGCATACGGGTTGATGCCGCTGTAATAAGGGCTGTCGAAGCCCGGTTGATAGACCACGCTGGTATGGGACGTCAGGAACTCCATCATGAAGCCGTCGGTCACCAGGCCTTCGTCGTACAGGTCGTTCATCAAGGTGTAGTGCCAGAACGTGGCCCAGCCTTCGTTCATCACCTGGGTCTGGCGTTGTGGGTAGAAGTACTGGGCAATCTTGCGCACGATCCGCACGATTTCCCGCTGCCAGGGCTCCAGCAACGGCGCGTGCTTTTCGATGAAGTACAGAATGTTTTCCTGAGGTTCGGCGGGGAAGCGCGCATTGTCCTTGTCGCTGTTCTTGCCGGCGCGTTTGGGTATGGTGCGCCACAGGTCGTTGATCTGCTTTTGCAGATGCTCTTCACGGTCCTTCTGGCGCAGCCGTTCTTCTTCGGCGGAAATCGGGTACGGGCGTTTGTAGCGATCGACACCGTAGTTCATCAGCGCATGGCAAGAATCAAGCAAGTCTTCCACTGCATCGATGCCGTGGCGCTCCTCGCACTGCATGATGTACTGCTTGGCGAACACCAGATAGTCGATGATCGAGCTGGCATCGGTCCAGGTGCGGAACAGGTAGTTGCCCTTGAAAAAGCTGTTATGCCCGTAGCACGCATGGGCTACCACCAGTGCCTGCATGCAGATGGTGTTTTCTTCCATCAGGTAGGCAATGCACGGGTCGGAGTTGATGACGATTTCGTAGGCCAGGCCCATCTGGCCGCGAGTGTAGGACTTTTCGGTGCTGAGGAAGTGTTTGCCGTAGGACCAGTGGTGATAACCCAAGGGCATGCCCACGGAAGCGTAGGCGTCCATCATCTGTTCGGCGGTGATCACTTCGATCTGGTTGGGGTAGGTGTCCAGGGCATAACCCGCCGCGATGCGGCTGATTTCCTTGTCATAGGCCTGGATCAGCTCGAAGGTCCATTCGGACCCCGTGGATATGGGTTGGCGCTTATGCTCTTTGGCGGTCATGTCACTAACCTGCGCTGGAAGAGTTCACGGAAGACCGGATAGATATCGCCGGCCGAGACCAATTGTTGCTGGGCGAAGGTGTCAGCGAAGGCTTCGCTGATGCGCTCGTATTCGAACCACAGCGCCTGGTGTTCGCGCGGGGTGATTTCGACGTAGGTGTAGTACTGCACGAACGGCATGATCTGGTTGATCAGGATGTCGCGGCAAATGGGTGAGTCGTCGTTCCAGTTGTCGCCGTCGGAGGCCTGGGCGGCGTAGATGTTCCACTCGTTGGCCGGATAGCGTTCAGCCATGATTTCCTGCATCAGCTTCAAGGCGCTGGAAACAATGGTGCCGCCGGTTTCCCGCGAGTAGAAGAACTCCTCTTCGTCGACTTCCCGGGCGCTGGTGTGATGGCGGATGAACACCACATCGATCTTGTCGTAGTTACGCTTGAGGAACAGGTACAGCAGGATGAAGAAGCGCTTGGCGATGTCCTTGGTCGCCTGGGTCATGGAGCCGGACACGTCCATCAGGCAGAACATCACTGCCTTGGAGCTGGGATTGGGTTGCTTGACCAGCAGGTTGTACTTCAAGTCGAAGGTGTCGAGAAACGGCACGCGGTGGATTCGCGCGCTGAGTTTGGCAATTTCAGCTTCGATTTCCTGAATATCGCCGAAGTTGTCTGGCTCTTCGCGTTTCAGGCGCTCCAGTTCTGCCTTGGCATCCCGCAGTTTCGCGCGGCTGCTGCCAGACAAGGCGATACGTCGCGCATGGGCTGAACGCAGGGTGCGGATGATGTTGATCCGCGACGGATTGCCTTCGTTGCTGATCCCGGCGCGCACGGTCTTGAAGGTGTCGGTACCGGTCAGGTTGCGTTTGACCAGGTTGGGCAGTTCCAGGTCTTCGAACATGAACTCCAGGAATTCTTCCTGGGTGATCTGGAACACGAACTCATCCATGCCTTCGCCAGAGTTGCCGGCCTTGCCTGGGCCTTTGCCGCCCGCGCCGCCTTGAGGCCGCTGGATATGTTCGCCGCTGGTGAACTCCTTGTTGCCGGGATGCACGACAGTTTGTTTGCCGCCCCGGCCGTGGTGCAGCACCGGTTCATCAATGTCGCGTCCGGGAATGCTGATCTGTTCGCCATGCTCCATGTCGGTGATGGAGCGGCGGCTGACGGCCTCTTCGACGGCCTTTTTGATGTGGTCACGGTAACGCCGCAGGAACCGCTGGCGGTTTACCGTGCTCTTGTTCTTGCCATTGAGACGTCGGTCGATCACATAGCTCATGTAGGAGCCCTCCGGGCAGCTTCAAGTTACAAGCTTCAAGCGGCAAGCTGGAAGCTTAAAGACAAGCGGTCGATTGCCAGGCTGTCCGGCGTACCGGGAGCCTGGCATTGCACGCTTGTCGCTGCCTTACTGCGATTTGCGGACCCGCAAGTACCACTCGGAGAGCAGTCGTACCTGTTTGTCGGTGTAGCCACGCTCGACCATGCGAGTGACGAAGTCGTTGTGTTTTTGCTGATCCTCCTTGCTGGCCTTGGCGTTGAAGCTGATGACCGGCAGCAGATCCTCGGTGTTGGAGAACATTTTCTTCTCGATGACCACCCGCAGCTTCTCGTAGCTGAGCCAGGTAGGGTTCTTGCCGTTGTTGTTGGCCCGGGCGCGCAGCACGAAGTTGACGATTTCGTTGCGGAAATCTTTCGGATTGCTGATGCCGGCGGGTTTTTCGATCTTTTCCAGTTCCTCGTTGAGGGCTACGCGGTTGAGGATCTCGCCGGTTTCCGGGTCGCGGTATTCCTGGTCCTGAATCCAGAAGTCTGCGTACAGCACGTAGCGGTCGAAGATGTTCTGGCCGTATTCGCTGTAGGACTCCAGGTACGCGGTCTGGATTTCCTTGCCGATGAACTCGATGTAGCGCGGTGCCAGGTATTCCTTGAGGAAGCGCAGATAGCGCTCGCGGGTTTCAGCCTGGAACTGTTCCTGTTCGATCTGCTGTTCCAGCACGTAGAGCAGGTGTACCGGGTTGGCGGCGATTTCGTGCGGGTCGAAGTTGAAGACCTTGGACAGGATCTTGAACGCAAAGCGTGTCGACAGGCCGTTCATGCCCTCGTCCACACCCGCTGTGTCGCGGTATTCCTGGATCGACTTGGCCTTCGGATCGGTGTCCTTGAGGTTTTCGCCGTCATACACCCGCATCTTCGAGTAGATGTTGGAGTTTTCCGGCTCCTTGAGGCGCGACAGCACGGTGAACTGGGCGAGCATCTTCAGGGTGTCAGGCGCGCAATGGGCCTTGGCCAGGGAGCTGTTGAACAGCAGCTTGTCGTAAATCTTGATTTCATCGCTGACCCGCAGGCAGTACGGCACCTTGACGATGTAGATCCGGTCGATGAAGGCTTCGTTGTTCTTGTTGTTGCGGAAGGTGTGCCATTCCGATTCGTTGGAGTGGGCCAGCAGGATCCCGGTAAACGGAATCGCCCCCAGGCCTTCGGTACTGTTGTAGTTACCTTCCTGTGTCGCGGTGAGCAGTGGGTGAAGCACCTTGATCGGTGCCTTGAACATCTCCACGAACTCCATCAGGCCCTGGTTGGCCCGGCATAGTGCGCCCGAGTAGCTGTAGGCATCGGCATCGTTCTGCGGGAATTCTTCGAGTTTGCGGATATCGACCTTACCCACCAGCGCCGAGATGTCTTGGTTGTTCTCGTCACCGGGTTCGGTCTTGGCCACGGCGATCTGGTTGAGGATCGATGGATAGAGCTTCACCACCCGGAACTGGCTGATGTCGCCGCCGAACTCGGCCAAGCGCTTGGTCGCCCACGGCGACATGATGGTATTGAGGTAGCGCCGTGGAATACCGAAGTCTTCTTCGAGGATCGCGCCATCTTCCGTGGCGTTGAACAGCCCCAGGGGCGACTCGAACACCGGCGAGCCCTTGATGGCGTAGAACGGCACCTTCTCGATCAGTTGTTTGAGCTTCTCGGCCAGGGACGACTTACCGCCGCCGACGGGGCCGAGCAGGTAAAGGATCTGTTTCTTCTCTTCCAGGCCTTGGGCGGCATGGCGGAAATACGAGACGATCTGATCAATGCATTCTTCCATGCCATGGAAGTCTTCAAAGGCCGGGTAGCGACGGATCACCTTGTTCGAGAAAATTCGCGACAGTCGCGAATTGGCTGCGGTGTCCACCAGCTCCGGCTCGCCGATCGCCAGCAGCAGGCGTTCAGCGGCAGACGCGTAGGCGCTGCGGTCCTTTTTGCACAGTTCGAGATACTCCTGAAGCGAGAGCTCTTCCTGGCGGGTGGACTCGAAGCGTTGTTGGAAGTGGCTAAAAATACTCATGACGTCGTCACCTCGCTCGATACGTGGAGCCGACGCCGGATCAATCAGTCGATGCTGGCAGCCATTGGTGGACACCAATGGCCGTTTTCCCCCCAGAACACCCTGAAACGCTACCGATGACCCGCACGCCGGTGTACCGGCTCTCCCCTGTTTTGGATGGCCTGCGCTTAAGGATAGTTCGGAATCAGGGAGGTCAAGGCGCGATACGAAATTAGTTTGGCCGCGCCGTTCGTCAGAAACGGCGCGAGGCCAAGCGTCACGCGGGGTAGCGGGGTTTGAAAAAAATTATTGCGCGTCGCCTGCGGCAATTTCTGCAGGATAGGTCGCACGCCATAGCTCAAAGCCACCGTCGAGGCTATACACGTCGGAGAAACCCTGGCTCACCAGATAGGCCGCCGCGCTTTGGCTGGAGTTGCCGTGGTAGCACGCCACAATCACTGGCGCGTCGAGGTCGGCGGCACGGATGAAGTCGGCGATGTTGTGGTTGTCCAGATGCTGGGCGCCACTGATGTGGCCGGCGATGTAGGTGGGCTGGTCGCGGATGTCGACAACCACCGCGCCTTGCTCGCGCAGGGCCTGGGCTTGCTCGGGAGGGATGCGTTTGAATTCAGTCATGGCGGGATCCTTTGGCCTGTATGAAAGCGCAGCTCAGCGCTTTGCCGTGGCCTGCTGTTGTTCGGGAATGGGGGCTTCGCACTGGCAGCTCACGCGCTCGCCGGTGTCGATGTTCATCAGGGTCATCGCGCCGCCCCACACACAGCCGGTGTCGAGGGCGAATACGCCTGGTTCATCACATTTGCCTTCCAGAGCTGCCCAGTGGCCGAAGATGATCTTCGTTTCACGGGTCTTGCGTTCCTTGTGGGCGAACCAGGGCTTGTAGCCGGGCAGCGCGGTGTCGGCGCCTTCCTTGCTCTTGAGGTCCAGTTTGCCTTCGGCGGTGCAGAAGCGCATGCGCGTGAAGTAGTTGGTGATCACCCGCAGGCGGGCGACGCCGGTGAGTTCGTTGTCCCACTTCACCGGATCGTTGCCGTACATGCCATCCAGGTAAGCCGTGTACAGGTTGTCATCGGCCAGGGCGGCTTCGACTTCGCCGGCACACTTGAGGGCTTTCTTCAGCGTCCACTGGGGTGGAATGCCGGCATGCACCAAGGCCATGTCACGGCTCTCGTCGTAGTGCATGATTTTTTGCCGGCGCAGCCAGTCAAGCAGCTCGACGCGATCCGGAGCCTCGAGGATTTCCCGCAGGGTATCGCCCTTTTTCAGGCGTTCGATGTTATTGCCGGCCGCCAGCAGGTGCAGGTCATGGTTGCCCAGCACACACACCAGGGAGTCGCGCATGCCATAAAGGAAGCGCAGGGTTTCCAGGGATTGCGGGCCACGATTGACCAAGTCGCCTACCAGCCACAGGCGATCCTTGGCTGGATCGAAGGCCACGCGGTCGAGCAGGCACTTGAGCGGTTCCAGGCAGCCTTGCAGGTCACCGACGGCATACGTCGCCATCAGTGCAGGGCTCCGGGGACCGCGAGGCGGAACGGGGCGATGACGGCGTCGAAGTGTTTGCCGTCCTCGGCGAGCATCTGGTAGCTGCCTTGCATGTTGCCGACGCGGGAGGTCATGACCGTGCCGCTGCTGTAGGTGTGGCTCTTGCCGGGGGCGATCAGCGGTTGTTGGCCGACCACGCCGGCGCCGCGGACTTCCTCGACCTGGCCGTCACCGTCGGTGATGACCCAATGGCGCGACAGCAGCTTGGCAGGCAGCTCGCCATTGTTTTGCACGGTAATGGTGTAGGCGAACGCAAAGCGGTTCTGCTCGGGTTGCGATTGTTCCGCCAGAAAGCGGGTGACGACGCTGACGTCGATCTGATAACGAGGATCGGACATGCAAGAGGCCTTAAAAGCAAAAGCGGGGGAACAGCGGATGCCGATCAGTCTAGGCCAAGTGGTGGGCACTAGGCCAGACATGCTGTCTGGCCGTGCCCGACTCTACTTTATTCGGCCGCTGGCGCAGGCTGAATGGCGAGTTGGTCAGCCAGGCGCACGAAGGCGGCCAGGTCCAGCTGCTCGGGGCGCAGGCTGCCGTCGACGCCGGCGGCTTCGATTTCAGCGTTGCTGAGCAAAGCCTTCAACGTATTGCGCAAGGTCTTGCGGCGTTGGTTGAACGCTTCGCGCACCACGCGTTCCAGCAATTTATGATCTTTGGCCGGGTGCGGCAGTACCGCGTGAGGCACCAGGCGCACGATGGCGGAGTCGACCTTCGGCGGTGGGTTGAACGCCCCCGGGCCGACGTTGAACAGGTGCTCTACGCGGCAATGGTACTGAACCATGATCGACAGGCGACCCCAATCACCACCGCCAGGACCCGCGGCCAGACGCTCAACCACTTCCTTTTGCAGCATGAAATGCATGTCGCGGATGATGCCGGCGTTGTTCAGCAGGTGAAAAATCAGCGGGGTGGATATGTTGTACGGCAGGTTGCCGACCACCCGCAGGCTGTTGGGCGCCGCATTGAGGCTGGTGAAGTCGAACTTCAGCGCATCGCCTTGGTGCAGGTTGAAATTGGGCATGCCGGCGAACTGCTGGTTGAGGATCGGGATCAGGTCCTTGTCCAACTCAACCACGTCCAACTGGCCGCCGCTCTTCAGCAGGCCTTGGGTCAGGGCGCCCTGGCCCGGGCCGATTTCCAGCAGGCGGTCTTCGGGCTTGGCATGGATGGAGCGCAGGATGCGATCAATCACGCCAGCGTCGTGCAGGAAGTTTTGCCCGAAGCGCTTGCGCGCCCGGTGTTGGTAATGCTCAGTCATATACGGGTCTCGGCCATCTGATAGGCGGTTTCCAGGGCCACGTGCAGGCTGCCGGTATCGATCTTGCCGCTGCCGGCGAGGTCCAGGGCGGTGCCATGGTCGACGGAGGTGCGGATGATCGGCAGGCCCAGTGTCACGTTGACGGCGGCGCCGAAGCCTTTGTACTTCAGCACGGGCAGCCCCTGGTCATGGTACATCGCCAGCACTGCGTCGCAGTGCTCCAGATATTTGGGGGTAAACAGAGTGTCGGCAGGCAATGGGCCGCGCAGGTCCATGCCCTCAAGGCGCAGACGCTCCAGGGTTGGTTCGATGATGTCGATTTCTTCATGGCCCAAGTGGCCACCTTCACCGGCGTGGGGGTTGAGCCCACAGACCAGGATGCGTGGTTGGGCGATGCCGAATTTCTGTTGCAGGTCGGCGTGCAGGATGCGTGTCACACGCTCCAGTCGCTCGGGGGTAATGGCGTCGGCAATCTCGCGCAGGGGCAGGTGAGTGGTCACCAGCGCCACCCGCAGGTCACCGGTTGCCAGCATCATCACCACTTGTTCGGTATGGGTCAGCTCAGCGAGGAATTCGGTATGGCCCGAAAAGGCGATCCCGGACTCGTTGATCACACCCTTGTGCACCGGGGCGGTGATCATTCCCGCGAAATCCCCGTTGATGCAGCCTTGGCCGGCCCGTGTCAGGGTTTCCAGGACAAAGGCAGCGTTGGCCTTGTTCAGTTGCCCGGCGACGACCTTGGCCTGTAGCGGGGTATCCCATACGTACAGGCTGTTGGCTGGCGCCGGCAGATCAGGCCAGTTGCCCGGGCCGACCGACAGCAGATCGACGGCCACGCCCAACTGCGCGGCCCGCTCAAGGAGCAGGTCGCGGCTGGTAATGGCAATCAGGGGATGTGGCTGGGTGTGCGAGGCGAGCAGCAGGCACAGGTCAGGACCAATGCCGGCCGGCTCGCCGGGTGTCAATGCGAAACGCTTGGGTTTCACTGGGCTGCCTGGTCGGTGCCTGTTTGGTCGGCGCCAGGAAGCTTGTTCTCTACGTAGGCTTCGTCACGGATCTGACGCAACCACGTTTGCAGCTCTTCGTCGTATTTGCGGTTACGCAGTACGGTCAGGGCTTGTTGCTCGCGGGCCTGGGCGGTGTTGTCAGTGGCGCGACGGCCAAGGACTTCCAGCACATGCCAGCCATATTGGGTCTTGAACGGCTTGG
The DNA here is from genome assembly GCF_001952855.1 of Pseudomonas sp. ATCC PTA-122608. Classification (GTDB taxonomy): domain Bacteria; phylum Pseudomonadota; class Gammaproteobacteria; order Pseudomonadales; family Pseudomonadaceae; genus Aquipseudomonas. The sequence continues at coordinate 217,170 of NZ_LPNO01000053.1, forward strand.
ACAGGACGCCTTGCGGAGTCTTGGCCATCACGTCCTGGAACTCAGGCACCAGTGCTTTCGGGTCGATCCAGTTCAGGTCGCCGCCGTTAAGCGCCGAACCCGGGTCTTCGGAATAGCTCTTCGCCAGTTCGCCGAAGTCTTCGCCCGCTTCGATGCGGTCATAGAGCTTCTGGGCCAGTTCCTTGGTTTGGGCTTCGGTACGGATCTCGCTTGGCTTGACCAGGATGTGACGAACGTGAACTTCGTCCTTCATCTGGGCTTCTTCGCCACCGCGCTTGCCGAGCAACTTGAGGATGATGAAACCGCCTGGCGTACGGGCAGGCTGGGTGATGCCACCGACTTCCATGGCGCTCAGCTCGCGGTCGAACGGTGGTGGCAGTTGAGCGGCTTTACGCCAGCCCATGTCACCGCCTTCAAGGGCGTTGTCGCTGCCGGACTGGGCAATGGCCATCTGAGCAAAGTCAGCGCCTTGCTTGAGCCGGTCATAGATAGCCTGGGTTTTCGCTGCGGCAGCATTGAGCTGTTCAGCGTTGGCGCTGTCTGGGGTAGGAACCAGGATGTTGGCCAGGTGCAGTTCTTCGGAAAGCTGCATCTTGCCAAGGTCAGAGGCCAGGAAGTTCTTCACTTCCTGCTCGGACACCTGAACCCGCTCGGCCACACGGCGCTGACGCACACGGCTGATGATCATTTCACGGCGAATCTGGTCACGGGCGTCCTCATAGGACAGGCCATCGTGAGCCAGGGCGGCGCGGAACTGATCAACACTCATGTTGTTGCGCTGGGCGATGGTGCCGACAGCCTGGTTCAATTCTTCGTCGCTGATACGGATGCCGGAGCGATCGCCGATCTGCAATTGCAGGTTTTCAACGATCAGGCGCTCAAGCACCTGCTGGTCCAGCACGCTGGTCGGCGGTACGCCGCCGCCACGCTTGGCGATAGTTTGCTGAACTTCCTTGACCCGTTGGTCCAGTTGGCTCTGCATGATCACGTCGTTATCGACGATGGCCACTACCTTATCCAGCGGTTGAACCGCAGCGTGAGCTGCGGCAGTACCCAGGAACAGCGCGCCCAGCATCAGCGGGCGCAGACAATCAGAAAGCTTGGTCTTCACGTTCACGATAACCTTCAATGCCTTTGTCGAGGAAGCTCTCTACCTTGGCGCCGGTCAGGCCGCCGAGTCCTTTGAGGACAACTTGGAAGAAGAGCCCGTGGTCACCCTTTTCGTTCAGCGGGGCAGCCTGGGTGTATTCGTCGTTGGAGACCCAGTAACGGTTGATCACACGCAATTTCCAACAGCAGTTGTCGTACTCGAAACCACCAAAGGCTTCCAGGGTGCGGTTGCGGGCATAGTCATACTGCCAGCGGGTGATCAGGTTCCACTGCGGAATGATCGGCCACATCATCGAGAAGTCGTGTTGCTGGATTTTGTAGTAATCCTTCACGAAGTTGTCGGTGCCCGGAGTGCCATAGTCGCCGCCGAACTGCCACTTGCCGGTCGACTGGTTGTAGACGACCTGGTCATTGCGATAGCGGTAGCCGACGTTGATAACCTTGTTCGGGTTGTCTTCCGGCTGATAGTGGAACATCGCGCTGCCGGAGCGTGGGCTGTGGCTGTCGGTGTCCCAGTTATAGTCTGCAGTAGCGCGCCAGTCGCGGTTGAAGCGGAACTCGTAATCCAGTGCGATAGGCGAGACGTTCGAATGCGCATCGTCGCGGGTCTTGGCATCAATACCTGGCAACTGGACTTCGCGGTCCTTGAAGTACAGGGCCTGGCCGATGGAGACGCGTTGACGCTCGAAGCCGTTGTCCTGAATCCAGCGGCTGGTCACGCCGAGGGACAGTTTGTTCTCGTCGCCGATACGGTCGCTTCCGACGAAGCGGTTGTCGCGGAACAGCGATGAGTAGTTAAACGTTGTCTCGCTGGTGTCGAATACCGGAATGTCGGTTTGATCTTTCTCAGGTACATAGAGGTAGAACAAGCGTGGTTCCAGGGTTTGGCGATAGTTGTCGCCGAACCATTGGGTATTGCGGTCAAAGTAAAGGCCGCTATCGATACTGGCAATCGGTACTGCACGGTCCTCAGAGCTTTTGAAGCTCTCGCCAAGCGAGGAGGAACCAAGGCGATTGGTGACCAGGTCATTCTTGCCGATGCTGTCCAAGTCCAGATCGTACTTGGTGTAAACGTACTTCAATTTCGGCGTGATGAAACCGTAGGTCCAGTTCAGTGGCAGCGAGACGCTAGGTGCCAGGTTCAGGCGGTTACCGTTCGCACGGTTCAGGCCGGCTACGTTTTTATCGAGTCGGTCAGATGTAAGGCCGTCCTCGTCGGTAAACGTGCCGTTCTCAAGGTCTCGTTCGAACCTGACTGCCTCAGTCTCGTAGGCAAACTCCAGACCGGCTGGATGATATGGCAGCGTGCCGTTGAACGTGAGCTGGGGCAGCCTGTTGTAAGGCGTAATATTGGAGATAGTCGCCAACTGATAAGCCTGGACGTTCAATCGCGCCGTATAGCTGTCGCCGCGATAGCTTACGGAACCCTGTTGGTTGACGTATTCCTGGCTCTGAACGCCAATCTGGTACGACTTCAGGTCCTGGAAGTAATACGGGTCGCTGATCTTGGTGTAGTCGACCTGTGTCAGCAGGCGTGAATCCAGACCGCCCTTGTGCTGCCAGTTGAGCATGTAGCGGGTTTTTTCGTAGTCGGTCTGGTTTTTGCGCTCGTCGTTATCATCGTTCAGGTACGCGCCGCCAAACTGCCCTTCGCTGGACTTGGTGAGGTAGCGGAATTCGCCTTCCATCAACATGCCGCGCTTGGTCATGTATTGCGGGTACAACGTGGCATCGTAGTTCGGCGCCAGGTTGAAGTAGTACGGCGTAACCAGCGTGAAGCCAGTCTCGCTGCCGGTGCTGAAGCTCGGCGGCAGGAAGCCGGATTGACGACGGTTGTCGATCGGGAAGTAGATGTACGGCGTGTAAAGGATCGGAATGTCCTTGACCCGCAACGTCACGTTGGTCGCCGTACCGAAACCGGTCGCCGGGTTGAGCGTGATGTTGTTGCCCTTGAGCTGCCAGGCGTTGCTGTTCGGCTCACAGGTGGTGTACGTACCGTCCTTGAGACGGATGATCGCGTTCTCGGCACGCTTGGCGTACAGCGCGTTGCCGCGGATGCGCGATTTGTGCATCACGTATTCGGCGTTGTCGACCTTGGCCGCGCCGGTGTCCAGTTGGACTTCAGCGTGGTCGCCCACCAGCAGGGCGCCGTTGTCGCGCAGACGGACATTGCCGTTCAGCTCGCCACGGTTCTCGGCCTGGTAGAGGTTGGCCTCGTCGGCCTCGACCTGCATGCTGCCCTGGCGCATGACGACGTCACCGGCAAGGGAGGCAACTTGCTGTTCCTGCTCGTAACGAGAGACCTTGGCGCCGATGAAAGTCGGTGCGTCGCTCTTGTTCGTCTTGTCGTTCATGCCAGGACGGATCGGCTCGATGTACGCGCCGGAGCAGTACGGGCCGGTTTCGGCCAGTTGCGCAGCGGTGAGCTTCTCGCGAGGGACCCAGTCCAGATGGCTGTAGTCGGCGCTGCGCGAACGCAGGCCGCGGCCCTTGGCTTCGGTGACCAATGTGGTCTGCGGCACGGCCTCGGCAGTGCCAGCAGACTCGCCTTGCGGCGTGCCATTGGCGGAGCTGACGGCACTGCCGTCATGCACCGGGCGCGGTGGCAGCGGGGCTGCGGCCGTCTTCGGCGCGCAATCCCAGGCACCCGAAGCAGAGACTGAGCAGTCATACTGTTCCGCGGCGACCACGAATGAGGTGGCGAAAGGTTGCATGGCCAGCAGACTGCCGGTTACCAGCAACGGAAATTTTCTACGAAACGCGGGGGATTTCAATGCCATCTTATTAGTCCGGGCTTCCTGCGTGCCATCTGCCCGCGGTGTGGGCCGCACGCCTCTCGATGGTCTGAAAAAGATGCGTGATAATAAAGCATGACCCGCTTGACGGCTAGCGCCGTCGGAGACCCTTGTAATGCCCGACCAAGATCTACGTTTGCAACAGCTGAAAGTCTGGCTTGATGAGCAATTGCCTCGCCTTTTTACCGCCCAAGGCTGGGGTCTCGTACCCCCGGCCACGTTGACTGCGGCCAGCAGTGACGCGAGTTTCAGGCGTTACTTCCGGTGGGACGGAGGAGGTCGCAGTTTTGTCGTAATGGACGCTCCACCCCCCCAGGAAAACTGCAAACCTTTCGTCGATATCGCGCATTTTCTCGGTCAATCGGGAATAAATGTTCCGAAAATTTTTGCGCAAGATCTGATTCGCGGCTTTCTTTTGCTTAACGACCTGGGGAAAAAAACCTATCTGGACGTGATTGACGAGCAAAATGCCGATCAATTGTTCGCCGATGCCATCGATGCGTTGCTCGCTTTCCAGCAATTGCCGATGGAGACGCCATTGCCAAGCTATGACGTTGCTCTGTTACGTCGGGAGCTGGAATTGTTTCCTGAATGGTACGTTCGCCGGGAGTTGGGCATCGAGTTCGACGCGCGGCAACTTGCCCTGTGGCAGCGCGTCAGCGAACACCTGATCGACAGCGCCCTGGCCCAGCCCAAGGTACTGGTGCACCGCGACTACATGCCGCGCAACCTGATGATCAGCGAGCCGAATCCCGGCGTGCTGGACTTCCAGGATGCGGTCTACGGCCCGGTGACCTACGACATCACGTGCCTGTTCAAGGATGCGTTCCTCAGTTGGCCGAAAGCCCGCGTACGGGAATGGCAGCGCGGTTATTGGCAGCGCGCCGGCGCGCTGGGCATCCCGGTGCAGTCGGACTTCGAAGAGTTCCTGCGAGCCAGCGACCTGATGGGCGTGCAGCGTCACCTGAAGGTGATCGGCATCTTCGCGCGCATTTGCCATCGCGATGGTAAGCCACGCTACCTGGCGGACGTGCCGCGCTTCTTTGCTTATATAGAGGCGGTGCTCGCAGACCGGCCAGAGTTGAGCGAACTGGGTGAGTTGCTGGCGAGCCTGCGCGTCGAGGCGGCGGTATGAAGGCCATGATCCTGGCCGCCGGCAAAGGTGAGCGGATGCGTCCGCTCACCCTGCACACGCCCAAGCCGCTGATCCAGGCCGGCGGCAAGCGCCTGATCGAGTATCACCTCGAGGCGCTGGCGAAAGCGGGCTTCACCGATATCGTCATCAACCATGCCTGGCTCGGCCAGCAGATCGAAGGCTATCTGGGTGACGGCGCGCAGTACGGCGTACGTATCCAGTACTCGGCTGAGGGCGAGCCGCTGGAAACCGGCGGCGGCATTTTCAAGGCCTTGCCGCTGCTGGGGGACGAACCGTTCCTGGTGGTCAATGGCGACATCTGGACCGATTACGACTTCGCCAGCCTGAACCAACCGTTGAATGGCCTGGCCCACCTGGTAATGGTCGACAACCCGCCCCATCACCCGTCCGGCGGTGACTTCTACATAAAGGACGGCGCGCTTCATGATGCCGCCCCCGGTGCCGATAACCTGACCTTCAGTGGCATTTCCGTACTCCATCCCGAGCTGTTCGCGGGTTGCAGTGCGGGTGCTTTCAAACTGGCGCCGCTGTTGCGTGACGCCATGGCGAAAGGGTTGGTGACGGGGGAACACATGAACGGACGCTGGATCGATGTCGGGACGCTGGAGCGCCTGGCGCAAGTCGAAACTCTGCTGGCAGCGGGGCACTAGGGTGTTGTGGCCAGGGACTCTGATCGGAGCCGGGGCAGGCTTTGCCATTGCCAGCATTCCGGGGGCCATGTTGGGCGCGTTGCTGGGCCAGGCGCTGGACCGGCGCCTGGAGCTGCAAAGCTGGGCTCAGTTACGCGAGCGCCTCGGCGGTCGGCCGGCGCTGCGCAATGACGAATTGCTGTTCGTGTTGCTCGGCCGCCTGGCCAAGAGTAATGGCCGGGTAGTGGACGGGCATATCCAGCAGGCTCGCCAGGAAATGCGCTCGCTGGATATGTCCGAGCCGGCCCAGCGCCGTGCGATTGCCGCGTTCAATCGCGGCAAGTCCGGCTCGGACCGGGTGCGCAGTTATTTGGGCGTGCTCAAGGCTCAGCCTCACGCGGCGGAAGGTGTGCTGCGTGCCTGTTGGCGCATGGCCTGGGCGGACGGCAAGGCCAGTAGCGCCGAGCGCGAGTTGATTGAGCAATGGGGCAAATGGCTGGGTTGGACCGTGCAGCAGATCCGGGCATTGGCGGCTGACTACGAGCCAGAGCGCAAACCGTTGGCCAATCGTGGCAGGGCCTATCAGGAGGCGCTGCGGATTCTGGGGGTGACCTCGACCACTGAACCATCGGTGATCAAACGCGCCTACCGGCGCCTGCTCAGCCGGCACCACCCGGACAAGATTGCTGGCAGTGGCGCCAGTCCCGCCCAGGTGCGCGAGGCGACCGAACGTACCCGCGAGCTGCATAACGCCTATGCGCTGATTCGCGAAAGACGAGACTTTCGCTAGCAGAAGCAGGAGCCGCTGTTTTTTATGGTGTAAACCGGATCAATTGTGGGAGCGGGCTTGCTCGCGAATGCGGTGGATCAGTAACAGGTACAGTGACTGACTCACCGCATTCGCGAGCAAGCCCGCTCCCACATTTTACTCTCCAGTGTTTTTGAGATTTACGATCAGTCCCCGGGATTTTGCGGGCTCAGCCAGCCGCGAATCCGGCGGTACAGTTGTTCTTGCCCGGCCTGGCTGTTATCGGGGAAGGCCTTCAACGACACCTGCTTGTAGCTGTCATTCTTCAAACGCTTGCTGGCCTGGGAACGTTCCTGGGCCGCTTTGCGTACCAGGGCGTTGTCCTGGTAGAAAAAGTCTGCCGTGGCCACCTTCAGTTTCGGTGCCAGTTGTTGCAGGTCCGGGGCACGGCCCACCGGGGTTTGTCCGGCCACCATCACAAATTTCTGCACCTGCGCCGGTTGTTTTTCACTCAGGTAGCGTGCTGCCCACCAAGCGCCGGTGCCATGGCCCAGCAGCACAATGCTGCGGGCATTCTGGGTCTGGGCGAAGGCGAGGGCGGCGTCGATGCGCGCGAAGATTCGCGTGGCGTCGGTCTTGTCTTGTTCATCGTTGCCCGGAACCACGGCCGGGTCGGTGCCTTCAGCTTCGGCGCTGGCGGCTTGCTCCACGGGTTTGGCGACGGTGCTGGCGTCTTTGCTGCTGGTGTCCACGGCCGCCTTGGGCGATTCGATGACCCGGGGTGGCAGCGTGTCCAGAGTCAGGTCCGGCAGCGACAAGCTCAGGGTGCCCCAGGCAGCGTCCGGCAATTTCTTGCGCAACGGACCGATTGCTTGAGGCCAGTCAGCACTTTCGCCGTTGCCCGGGACGATAATCACCACGCCTTCAGGCTCGCCGGTGTTGGCCGGCTTCCACAGGGCCAGGAAAGAATCGCTTCCCGCCTGCAACTGTTGCTGTTCCTGCTGCGGGATTTGTCGCTCCAGGGCGTTGGCTTCTTCCTGGCTGCGCTCCGGCAAGGGCTGGCGTACCACCGGTTTTTCCGGGGCGGGAGCGGGAGTGTCGGCAGCCTCGACACAAAAGGCGCTGGTAAACAGCAGCGACAGGCACAATGCTGGCAGTGCCGAACGGTGGGAAAGTGGCATCGTTGAATTCCGGCCAGAAGTGATTCCGGCAGCCTAATGGGTTGGTCAGTATTTGTCAGTGATATGAGACGTGGATCATGGGTTTTCGCTACCTGCTGGTTATCGGCTGTTTATGCTTTCCCTTGATTGCGGGCGCCGTGCCTGCGCCTGCCACTCACCAGGCGCAGCTCGATGCCGGCCAGCGTGAATGGCTCGACCACCATCCGGACCTGCGGGTCGGCCTGGTATTGCAGGCGCCTTATGCCCAATACGATCGGCGCTTGCAGCGGCTGTCCGGAGCCAACGTCGAATTGATGCAGTGGCTGGCCAAGGCGCTGAACATCGAGCTGACCTGGCGCAACTTTCCCAATCAGGAGCAGTTGGAGGCGGCGGTGCGTGAAGGTGAGGTCGACCTCGCCCCCGGCCTACTGCAAACCCCGGCCGGTCTGCGTTTATGGTTGTTCTCTGATCCGTATATGCGCGTGCCCCAGCACATCGTCGGGATCCGCGACGGCGGCACATCGGTAGACCTGGAGAAACTCGATGACCAATCCCGCGTCGCCGTGCGCATGCCCAGCGCTGTGGCGGATTACCTGCGCAGCACCTACCCGAGCCTCAACCTGCAAGGCGTGCCCATGGAGCGCCAGGCCCTGCAATTGCTGGTGAGCCAGCAAGCCCGGTATGCAGTAGTGGATGAGGCGCAATTGAGCCGGTTGTCTGGGGAAACCGAGTTCGCCGGTCTTGCCGTGGTGGGCGATATCGGCCTGCCGCAATTGTTGCGGGTAGCGACTCGGCGCGACTGGCCAGAACTGGCTGAGATCATGCAAAGCGCCCTGCGTTCTATTCCCGCCCGCGATCTGGACCAGTTGCACACACGCTGGCTGCAGCCCAAATATCCGCGGGTGACCGAGTCGCCCGGTTTCTGGCAAAACCTCACTCTGTTGTTGGGGCTCTTATTGCTCGCCAGCCTGGCCGTGGTGTTCTGGCAGCGCCGCCAGCAACGCGGCCTGGAACACAACCTGCTGGCCGCCCGGGAAGAAAGCGCCGCCCGCGCGGCCGGCGCCGAAGCCTTGCGCCTGACTCAGTTCTCCATCGATCAAAGTACCGTCGGCATCCTCTGGGTCAATTGGGACAGCCATGTGCGCTACGCCAACCAGGCGGCGGAAACCATGCTCGGCTACGTTCCCGGCGCCCTGATCGAGCGACCGCTGATCGAATTCGATCCGACGCTGACCATGGACCGCTGGCTCAACCTGTGGAAACGCGCGCGGGCCAGCGAAGACGGGCCGCAGAGTTTTGCGACCAATTGCCTGCGCGCCGATGGCAGCGTATTGCCGGCGGATGTGTCCCTGAGTTTCCTGCGCTTTGCCGATGGCGAGTACCTCGTGGTCTACCTCAACGACGTCACCGAGCGTCGCCGGGCCCTCGCGGCCTTGCAGGAAAGTGAAGCGCGCCTGCAAGGGATTGCCGCCAATGTGCCGGGGCTGGTGTTTCGCCTGGAGCGTTTGCCGCACAGCGAGGCGATCGAGTTCGCCTACATCAGCCAGGGCAGCGAGGGCTTGGTCGGGTACGCACCCGAAGTGCTCAGCCATCCGGCCATGGGCATTCGCAGCCTGGTGCATCCCGACGACCGCGCCAGTTATCACCGCACCCAGGACCAGGCCATCGAGACCGAGAGCAATTGGGCCTGGCAGGGCCGCATCCTGACCCGCCTGGGCGAGCAGCGCTGGGCCGATATCAAGGCTGTTACCCGGCGCCTGGAAGACGGCGCCGTAGTCTGGGACGGAATTGTCTGGGACATCAGCGAGAGCAAACGCATCGAGCTGGAGTTGGACGCCTCCCGCGCGCAACTGCGGGAATTGTCGGCGCACCTGGAAACCGTGCGCGAGGAAGAGAAGGCCCGTATCGCCCGGGAAGTGCACGATGAACTGGGGCAGATGCTCACCGTGCTCAAGCTGGAAACCTCGATGTGCGAGCTGACCTACGCGCAACTGGATCCCGGCCTGCATGAGCGGCTGAACAGCATGAAGCGCCTGATCGCCCAACTGTTCCAACTGGTACGCGATGTGGCCACCGCCTTGCGTCCGCCGATTCTCGATGCCGGGATTGCCTCGGCGATCGAATGGCAGGCCCGGCGTTTCGAAGCCCGGACGCAGATTCCCTGCCTGGTGCAGGTGCCGGATAACCTGCCGTTACTGAGCGACGCCCAGGCTATCGGCCTGTTCCGTATCCTGCAGGAGGCACTGACCAATGTGATGCGCCATGCCCAGGCGCATACTGTCGAACTGACGCTGGTGGTGGAGGGCGCGCACTTGCGGCTGACCATCAGCGACGATGGCATTGGTTTCGTCCAGGCCCCCGGTCGACCAGTGTCGTTTGGCCTGGTGGGCATGCGCGAACGGGTGTTGATCATGGGCGGGCAACTGAGCCTGGACAGTGAGTTGGGCGAAGGCACTACCCTGAGCGTGACGGTGCCGCTGGATTGATAACCAAAAGAAGAGGACATCCACAGTGATCCGTGTACTGGTAGCTGAAGACCACACCATCGTTCGCGAAGGCATCAAGCAACTGATCGGCCTGGCCAAGGACCTGCTGGTGGTGGGCGAGGCGAGCAATGGCGAGCAGTTGCTGGAGACCCTGCGCCACGTGCCCTGCGAGGTGGTCTTGCTGGACATCTCGATGCCTGGCGTCAACGGCCTGGAAGCCATCCCGCGGATTCGCGCGTTGAACAATCCTCCGGCGATCCTGGTGCTGTCGATGCACGACGAAGCGCAAATGGCCGCCCGTGCGCTGAAGGTCGGCGCCGCTGGCTACGCCACCAAGGACAGCGATCCGGCGCTGCTGCTGACGGCGATTCGCAAGGTCGCGGCGGGCGGACGGTATATCGACCCGGACCTGGCAGACCGCATGGTCTTCGAAGTCGGCCTGACCGATTCGCGCCCGTTGCATTCATTGCTGTCGGAGCGCGAGTTCTCGGTATTCGAGCGCCTGGCCCAAGGCGCCAACGTCAACGACATCGCCCTGCAATTGGCCTTGAGCAGCAAAACCATCAGCACCCACAAGGCGCGCCTGATGCAAAAGCTCAACATCACCTCCCTGGCGGAACTGGTGAAGTACGCCATGGAGCACAAGCTTCTATAACCGCATATCTATTTGCGACCACTCCCAGGCCTCGGCAGACCCGTTCCCGCCACCTGTAGCTGTCGCACTGTCCTGTGCCCGCCATCCGTGTAGGGCAATCCCTACCCCAAACCTTCCATCCTGCTGATGCCAATCTCTCCGGCCCCCCGATTTCCGCGGGCTTGCGGCTGGACTACGCTTGCTCCATGGCAGTCCAAAACAAAAAGGTGCGGGTATGAGCGAGGTGGATTCAAATGATGTGCTGGTCAGCTTTCGTGGCGTGCAAAAGAGCTACGACGGCGAGAACCTGATCGTCAAAGACCTCAACCTGGAGATTCGCAAGGGCGAATTCCTGACCCTGCTCGGGCCGTCCGGGTCGGGCAAGACCACCAGCCTGATGATGCTCGCCGGCTTCGAAACCCCCACCGCCGGCGAGATCCAACTGGCCGGCCGCTCGATCAACAACGTGCCGCCTCACAAGCGCGACATCGGCATGGTGTTCCAGAACTACGCGCTGTTCCCGCACATGACCGTCTCCGAGAACCTGGCATTTCCGCTCTCTGTACGCGGCCTGAGCAAGACCGACATCAGCGAGAGGGTCAAGCGTGTACTGAGCATGGTCCAGCTCGATGCCTTCGCCCAGCGCTACCCGGCGCAACTCTCCGGCGGCCAGCAACAGCGGGTGGCCCTGGCCCGGGCGCTGGTGTTCGAGCCGCAGCTGGTGCTGATGGACGAACCCCTCGGCGCCCTCGACAAGCAACTGCGCGAACACATGCAGATGGAGATCAAGCACCTGCACCAGCGCCTCGGCGTGACCGTGGTGTACGTGACCCACGACCAGGGCGAAGCGCTGACCATGTCCGACCGGGTGGCGGTATTCCACCAGGGCGAAATCCAGCAGATCGCCGCGCCGCGTACGTTGTACGAAGAGCCGAAAAACACCTTCGTCGCTAACTTCATCGGCGAGAACAATCGCCTCAATGGCCGCCTGCACAGCCATACCGGCGACCGTTGCGTGGTTGAGCTTGCGCGCGGCGAAAAGGTCGAGGCGCTGGCGGTGAACGTCGGCCAGGTCGGCGGTCCGGTGACCCTGTCGGTACGCCCGGAGCGCGTGAGCCTTAACGGTTCCAGCGAAAGCTGCGTCAACCGTTTCTCCGGGCGCGTGGCCGAATTCATCTACCTGGGCGACCACGTGCGGGTGCGCCTGGAAGTCTGCGGCAAGACCGATTTTTTTGTGAAACAACCGATCGCCGAGCTGGACACAGCCCTGGCGGTCGGCGACGTGGTACCGATTGGCTGGCAAGTCGAGCACGTTCGCGCGCTCGACCCACTTCTAGAGGCGAATTGATCGCCCCCTTGCTTCACCAACCTCGCACGTGGAGAGCACAACAATGTTGAGATCCCTGAAATATTCCGCCTTGGCTTTAAGCTTGATGGGCGCGACACAGGCCATGGCGGGCCCTGATTTGACGGTCGTGTCCTTCGGCGGCGCGAACAAGGCGGCGCAGGTCAAGGCCTTCTACGCACCGTGGGAAAGTGCGGGCAACGGCAAGATCGTCGCCGGCGAGTACAACGGTGAAATGGCCAAGGTCAAGGCCATGGTCGACACCAAGAGCGTGTCCTGGGACCTGGTGGAAGTAGAGTCGCCGGAACTGTCCCGTGGTTGTGACGAAGACATGTTCGAACCCCTGGACCCGAAACTGTTCGGCAACCCGGGCGACTACGTGAAGGGCGCGATCCAGCCCTGCGGCGTGGGCTTCTTCGTGTGGTCCACCGTGCTGGCCTACAACGCCGACAAACTCAAAGCAGCACCAGGCGGCTGGGCAGATTTCTGGGACACCAAGAAATTCCCGGGCAAGCGCGGCCTGCGCAAGGGCGCGAAGTACACCCTGGAATTCGCCTTGATGGCTGACGGTGTGGCGCCGAAGGATGTGTACAAAGTGCTGGCCGGCAAAGATGGCCAGGACCGCGCGTTCAAGAAACTTGATGAACTCAAACCGTACATCCAGTGGTGGGAAGCGGGCGCCCAACCGCCGCAGTACCTCGCTTCTGGCGACGTAGTGATGAGTTCTGCCTACAACGGCCGGATCGCCGCCGTGCAGAAAGAAAGCAACCTGAAAGTGGTGTGGAACGGCGGGATCTACGACTTCGACGCCTGGGCCATTCCGAAAGGCCTGGCCAAGGACCGTGCTGAGGCGGCGAAGAAATTCATCGCCTTCTCGGTGCAGCCGCAGCAGCAGAAGACCTACTCGGAAAACATCGCCTACGGCCCGGCCAACATCCAGGCGGTGCCGTTGCTGGCGAAGGACATCCTGAAGGACATGCCGACTACCCCGGAAAACATCGCCAACCAGGTGCAGATCGACGTGAGCTTCTGGGCGGATAACGGTGAGCAACTGGAGCAGCGCTTCAATTCCTGGGCTGCCAAGTAACCCGGTCGCTGATGTGACACCCACCTTGTGGCGAGGGAGCTTGCTCCCGCTGGACTGCGCAGCAGTCCCATCATTTGGGGCCGCTTCGCACCCCAGCGGGAGCAAGCTCCCTCGCCACAGGACAAGCGCTACACCCACGTTTTGCATTTATGTTTAAGAATCCGGAGTTCGCCATGGCCATCGCCATTCCCAGCCCCACCCTGAAACAGCGCCTGGCGCGGGCCGAGCGGCTCAACCGCTGGAAGGCCCAGGCCTTGATCGCGCCGCTGGTGGTGTTTTTGCTGCTGGTGTTCCTGGTGCCGATTGTGGCGCTGCTCTACAAAAGCGTCGGCAACCCGGAAGTGGTGGGCGGCCTGCCGCGCACGGTGGTAGCGGTAACCGCTTGGGACGGTCGTGGCCTACCGGGCGAGCCGGTGTACCAGGCCATCAGCGAAGACCTGGGCGAAGCCCGGAAAAACTCGACCCTGGGCGACCTCTCAAAACGCTTGAACATGGAACTGGCCGGCTATCGCAGCCTGCTGACGAAAACCGCGCGGGCGCTGCCGTTCACCGAAGCGCCTGCCTCCTATAAAGAAGCGCTGGAAAACCTCGACGAACGCTGGGGCGACCCGGCGTACTGGCAGGCCATCCGGCGCAACACCAGCAGCCTCACGCCTTACTACCTGCTGGCCGCCGTCGATCACCGCATCGACGACCTCGGCGAAATCGCCCCGGCCACGCCGGACCAGGCGATCTACCTCGATATCTTCGCCCGTACGTTCTGGATGGGCCTGGTCATCACTGTGTGCTGCCTGCTGCTGGCCTATCCGCTGGCTTACCTGCTGGCCAACTTGCCGGCGCGGCAAAGCAACCTGCTGATGATCCTGGTGCTGCTGCCGTTCTGGACCTCGGTGCTGGTGCGAGTGGCGGCCTGGATCGTGCTGCTGCAGTCCGGTGGTTTGATCAACAGCGCGCTGATGGGCATGGGCCTGATCGATAAACCGGTGGAACTGGTGTTCAACCGGCTCGGCGTCTACATCTCCATGGTGCACATCCTGCTGCCGTTCATGATTCTGCCGATCTACAGCGTGATGAAAGGCATCTCGCCCACCTACATGCGGGCGGCGATTTCCCTGGGTTGTCACCCGTTCGCCAGCTTCTGGCGCGTGTACTTCCCGCAGACCTACGCCGGCGTTGGCGCCGGCTGCCTGTTGGTGTTCATTTTGGCGATCGGCTACTACATCACCCCGGCGTTGCTGGGCAGCCCGAACGACCAGATGGTCAGTTACTTCGTGGCTTTCTACACCAACACCAGCATCAACTGGGGCATGGCCACGGCCTTGGGCGGCTTGTTGCTGCTGGCCACCGTGGTGCTGTACCTGATCTACAACTGGCTGGTGGGCGCCAGCCGCCTGCGCCTGAGCTAAGGAGACCGTTGCGATGCTGAGCCCTTATATGTCACCCGTGGAACGGGTCTGGTTCTACAGTTTGCGGATTCTCTGCGGCATGATCCTGTTGTTCCTGATCTTGCCGGTGCTGGTGATCATCCCGCTGTCCTTCAACAGCGGAAGCTTCCTGGTTTACCCGCTGCAAGGTTTCTCGCTGCACTGGTACCAGGACTTCTTCGGCTCGGCGGAATGGATGCGCGCCTTGAAGAACAGCATCATCGTCGCCCCGGCGGCCACGGTGCTGGCGATGGTATTCGGCACGCTGGCGGCGATTGGCCTGACGCGCGGGAATTTCCCGGGCAAGGCGCTGGTAATGGCCCTGGTGATTTCGCCGATGGTGGTGCCGGTGGTGATTATCGGCGTGGCGAGTTACCTGTTCTTCGCGCCGCTGGGCCTGGGCAACAGCTTCTTTTCGCTGATCGTGGTGCACGCGGTGCTGGGCGTGCCGTTTGTGATCATCACGGTGTCGGCGACCTTGCAAGGGTTCAACCATAACCTGGTGCGGGCGGCGGCCAGTCTGGGGGCGTCGCCGCTGACGGCGTTTCGCCGGGTGACCTTGCCGCTGATTGCGCCGGGGGTGATTTCCGGGGCGCTGTTTGCCTTTGCCACCTCGTTTGATGAAGTGGTGGTGACGCTGTTCCTCGCCGGGCCCGAGCAGGCGACCTTGCCCCGCCAGATGTTCAGCGGCATCCGCGAAAACCTCAGCCCTACCATTGCCGCAGCGGCGACCTTGTTGATCGCCTTCTCGGTGGTGCTGTTGCTGACCCTGGAATGGCTGCGCGGGCGCAGTGAAAAACTGCGCACCGCCCAAGTCTAAAGCCAGATAGAGATCAAAATGTGGGAGCTGTGCCTATTCAGTTGCTGAATGCAAGACAACCAGCCTAAGTCAGCTACTCTTGTGCCAGCCCATAACTGATAAGAGGCCGCGCACATGAGTACTTCCTCATTCAAGATCGCCCACAAACTGCTCACCGGC
Organism: Pseudomonas sp. ATCC PTA-122608; assembly: GCF_001952855.1. Classification (GTDB taxonomy): domain Bacteria; phylum Pseudomonadota; class Gammaproteobacteria; order Pseudomonadales; family Pseudomonadaceae; genus Aquipseudomonas. The sequence goes on from NZ_LPNO01000053.1 coordinate 232,723, forward strand.
CCAGGCGCCATCGAGCAACTGGCCGCCGAGCTGACGCGGCTGGATGTCGACAACCCGCTGATTGTCACCGATGCGGCGCTGGTCAAATCCGGCACCGTAGCCCTGGCACTGGCGCACCTGGGCGATCGGGCCTATGAAATTTTCGACCGCGTGCTGCCCGACCCGGAAATCGCCATCGTCGAAGACTGCATGCGCGTTTACCGCGAAGGCGGGCATGACGGCCTGATCGGCGTCGGCGGCGGCAGTGCCATCGACATCGCCAAGAGCGTAGCGGCCTACGCCGGTTACCACGGCGCCCTGGCCGACCTGTTCGGCGTGGACCAGGTGCCCCGCAAAGGCCCGCCGCTGATCGCGATTCCCACCACCGCCGGCACCGGTTCGGAGGTGACCAATGTGGCGATTCTGTCGGACAAGGTCGCGCAACTGAAAAAAGGCATCGTCAGCGATTACTTGCTGCCGGACGTAGCCCTGATCAGCCCGCAAATGACCCTGACCTGCCCCCGCAGCGTCACTGCCGCCAGTGGTGTGGACGCGCTGGTGCACGCCATCGAGTCCTACTTATCGCTGAATGCCTCGCCGATCACCGATGCGCTGGCCATCGGTGCGATCAAGCTGATCGCCAAGGCGTTGCCCAAGGCCTACGCCAATCCGCTCAACCTGCAAGCCCGTGACGAAATGGCCACCGCCAGCCTGATGGCCGGGATGGCGTTCGGGAATGCCGGCGTGGGCGCGGTGCATGCGTTGGCCTATCCACTGGGCGGGCGCTTCAACATCGCCCACGGCGTGAGCAATGCCTTGCTGCTGCCCTACGTGATGCACTGGAACAAGCTGGCGTGTGTGGAACGCATGCAGGAGATTGCCGAGGCCATGGGCGTGAATGTCACGGGGCTGAGCGCCGTGGATGCGGCGGACCAGGCCGTCGAGGCGATGACGCGACTGTGTGCCGCAGTGGAGATCCCGTCCGGCCTGCGCAGCTTCGGTGTGCCTGAAGACGCGATTCCGGCCATGGCGGTAGAAGCCGCGGGGATCGAGCGCCTGATGCGCAACAATCCGCGCAAGCTCAGTGCCGCGGATATCGAGAAAATCTACCGGGCCGCTTACTAACCATTGAGCGAGGTCACGGTGCGCGCGGCAAAGCATGAGGTATACAATGCGCGCCATCGTGATTTAGCTCAAAAAAGGTGCGTCATGCAGCCCTTCGTCATTGCTCCATCGATTCTCTCCGCCGACTTCGCCCGCCTGGGCGAGGAAGTGGACAACGTGTTGGCCGCCGGTGCCGACTTCGTTCACTTCGATGTCATGGACAACCACTATGTGCCGAACCTGACCATTGGTCCGATGGTCTGCGCCGCCCTGCGTAAATACGGCGTGACCGCACCCATCGACGCGCACTTGATGGTCAGCCCGGTGGACCGCATTGTCGGTGACTTCATCGAAGCCGGTGCGACCTACATCACCTTCCACCCGGAAGCCACGCTGCACGTTGACCGCACCCTGCAACTGATCCGCGAGGGCGGTTGCAAGGCAGGCCTGGTGTTCAACCCGGCCACTCCGCTAAGCGTGCTTGAGTACGTGATGGACAAGGTCGACATGGTCCTGTTGATGAGCGTCAACCCGGGCTTCGGCGGGCAGAAGTTCATCCCCGGTACCCTCAACAAGCTGCGCGAAGCGCGGGCGCTGATCGACGCCTCGGGCCGTGATATCCGCCTGGAGATCGACGGTGGCGTCAACGTCAACAACATCCGCGAAATCGCTGCGGCCGGTGCCGACACCTTTGTGGCCGGCTCGGCGATCTTCAATGCCCCGGACTATCAGGAAGTGATCGCCAAGATGCGTGCAGAACTGGCGCTGGCGCGCCCATGAGCGGCTTTGAGCAGCTGTTCCCCGGCAAACTGCCACGGCTGGTGATGTTCGATCTGGACGGTACGTTGATCGATTCGGTGCCGGACCTGGCGGCCGCCGTGGACGACATGCTGCTCAAGCTCGGTCGCAAGCCGGCGGGCATCGAGTCGGTGCGCGAGTGGGTTGGCAACGGCGCGCAGATGCTGGTGCGCCGGGCCTTGGCCAACAACATCGAGGCCGAGGGTGTCGACGATGTGGAAGCCGAGCATGCGCTTGAGTTGTTCAACGTGGCCTATGAAAACGGCCACGAGCTGACCGTGGTTTATCCCGGTGTGCGCGACACCCTGAAATGGCTGCACAAGCAGGGCGTGGAAATGGCCCTGATCACCAACAAGCCGGAGCGCTTCGTCGCGCCGCTGTTGGACCAGATGAAGATCGGCCGGTATTTCCGCTGGATCATCGGCGGCGATACCTTGCCGCAGAAGAAACCCGACCCGGCGGCGCTGTTTTTCGTGATGAAAATGGCCAATATCCCGGCCTCTCAATCGCTGTTCGTCGGCGATTCGCGCAGTGATGTGCTGGCGGCGAAAGCGGCGGGAGTCAAGTGCGTGGCCTTGAGTTACGGCTATAACCATGGCCGGCCGATTGCCGAAGAATCCCCGGCGCTGGTGATTGATGACCTGCGCCTGTTAATCCCCGGTTGCTTGGGAGCGGGCGCTGAGATAACGTTGCCCGACGCTGTTCCATCCCCTTCTGGAAATCCCATCGTGGTGGTCACTCGCAAACTCTGGATGAAAGTCATCAAGGCCCTGGCCCGCTGGCGTTGGCGCGCCTGACTGATCCTCGCCGCGCTGCGGCACGTTTGCACACCTGACCGTTAGACCCTCAAGCCACGAGGCACCTCATGATCCGCGAAGAATTCCTGCGTTTGGCCGCTGCCGGCTACAACCGTATTCCCATGGCCTGCGAAACCCTGGCCGACTTCGACACCCCGCTGTCGATCTACCTGAAGCTGGCCGACGAGCCCAACTCCTATCTGCTGGAGTCGGTGCAGGGCGGCGAGAAATGGGGCCGTTATTCGATCATTGGCCTGCCGTGCCGTACGGTGCTGCGTGTACATGACCACCATGTGAGCATCACCCTGGACAGCGTCGAGATCGAAAGCCACGACGTTGAAGACCCGCTGGCCTTCGTCGAAGCATTCAAGGCGCGCTACAACGTGCCAACCATCGCGGGGCTGCCGCGTTTCAACGGCGGCCTGGTGGGTTACTTCGGCTACGACTGCGTGCGCTACGTGGAAAAACGCCTGGGCAAATCCCCGAACCCTGATCCATTGGGCGTGCCGGACATTCTGCTGATGGTTTCCGACGCGGTGGTGGTGTTCGATAACCTCGCGGGCAAGATGCACGCGATTGTGTTGGCCGACCCTTCCCAGGCCGACGCGTTCGAGCAAGGCCAGGCCAGCCTCGAAGCGCTGCTGGAAAAACTGCGCCAGCCGATCACCCCGCGCCGTGGCCTGGACCTTAGCCGTCCACCGGCGGCTGACCCGGTATTCCGTTCCAGCTTTACCCAGGATGACTACGAGCGTGCCGTCGATACCATCAAGGAATACATCCTTGCCGGTGACTGCATGCAGGTGGTGCCGTCGCAACGCATGTCCATCGACTTCAAGGCCGCACCCATCGATCTGTACCGGGCGCTGCGCTGTTTCAACCCGACGCCGTACATGTACTTCTTCAACTTTGGCGACTTCCACGTGGTGGGCAGTTCGCCGGAAGTGCTGGTGCGGGTCGAAGACAACCTGATCACCGTGCGCCCGATTGCCGGCACGCGCCCGCGTGGTGCCACCGAAGAAGCGGACCTGGCTCTTGAGCTGGACCTGCTGAGCGACGACAAGGAAATCGCCGAGCACTTGATGCTGATCGACCTGGGCCGCAACGACACCGGGCGTGTGTCGGAAATCGGTTCGGTGAAGCTCACCGAGAAGATGGTGATCGAGCGTTATTCCAACGTGATGCACATCGTGTCCAACGTCACCGGCGAGCTGAAGGCCGGATTGACCGCGATGGATGCACTGCGGGCGATCCTGCCGGCGGGCACCTTGTCGGGTGCGCCGAAGATTCGTGCGATGGAAATCATCGACGAGCTGGAGCCGGTCAAGCGGGGTGTGTATGGCGGTGCGGTGGGGTATTTCGCCTGGAACGGCAATATGGACACCGCGATCGCGATCCGTACGGCGGTGATCAAGGACGGCGAACTGCATGTGCAGGCAGGCGGCGGGATCGTGGCCGACTCGGTGCCGGCGCTGGAGTGGGAAGAGACGCTGAACAAGCGCCGCGCGATGTTCCGTGCGGTGGCGTTGGCTGAGCAGACCCCGCAGGGCTAAATACCGCGAACCTTGTAGGAGCGAGCTTGCTCGCGAAGGACTCATAGGCGCCGCGCGCATTCAGGATGGGCGCGTCATCGTTAACGACCTTCGCGAGCAAGCTCGCTCCTACAGTTATTTTTTGCGTAATCAGAAATCCACGCTCACCCCGACACTCACCCCCTGCTGGGTAAAGTTGTCATCCTTCCTCACGTTATAGGCCGCATTCAGCGCCAGGTCCTTGGTCACCTTGTGGCTAATCCCCAGGTTCAAGCGATCCGAATTACTGCGTGGCGTGTAGCCGTCCAGTTTGAAATCGATCCCCGGCACGCTGTTGAGTGACATGCCCACCCGCTGCGTATCGTTTTCAAACTCGTGCTCATGGGCCACTTCGCCAAACACCAGGGTTTGCGGAGTGAAGCGGTAGTTGGCTTGTAATCCGATTCCCAGGCGCTTGGAGTCGCGCTGTTGGTCATCAAAGGTCAGCGCGGTGGAACGGGCATCTTTCTCCGAATAACCATTCACCTCGACCCGAGAGTAATCGGCGCTGATGAAGGGCGAGAAGTGCCATTCGCTATTCGGCTCGGCGATGTCATACCCCACGCGCGCGCTCAAGGCCCATAGCCAGCCGTCAGTGTCGCCTTTCTCGGTGCCTTCGCTGATTCCCAGGGCGAACTTGCGCTTGAGGTTGTCGAAGTCCAGTTTGCCGCCGGTCAACGCGGCGTCGGCCCACCAGTGATCTTCCTGATACTGGGCGAACACGGTGCCCAGGTAGCTGTTGAGCTTGTAGTCCGAATCGCTGGCGCCGGCCTCAAGGCTCTGGCGATAGAAGCCTGCTGCCACACCCACGCGCCAGGCCTCGTTGAGTCGGTAGCTGCCGCCTATGTTCAGGTTGTAGCCGCTGCCGTCACCGCTGGCTGAACTGCTTTGATCATCGAAGTCCAGGTGCTGGCCGCCGGCGGCGACGATCGCTCGCCATTGGCCCACGGCCTGCCAGTTACCCGAGTCGGCTTGCCATTGGTTACGCAATTCATCCTGATGGGCGCGCAAGGTGCCCTGGGCCATTTCCGGGAGCAGGGTTATTTCCCAAGGGGCGGCGAGCAGCGAGTAGGCGTAGTCGGCGATCAGTTGCTGGCCGGCCTCGGTCGGGTGGACGGTGTCGTTGTAAATCAGCTTGGTAGGGTCTGGGTTGGTACCGCCGACGCCATACACGGGGTTCCGGCAGGTGGTGCCGCTGAAGCAGGTCTGGTTGAGGTTCTGGTTGGTGGCAAAGCCAAAGCGCCCGGGGTCGGCGAAGGTTTCCTTGAGCAGCAACGGAATGTTCAGCGGGATGATTTGCGCATCGATTTGCGACAGACGCTGCACCAGAGTCTGGTTGAACACGCCGGCCAACGCGCTGACCGTCCCTTGGAGCGGCGTGCCATTGACGGCAGGTGTCAGGCCCAGGTCCGGCAGCATCCACACCATTACATATCGGGCGCCAGCCTGTTGCAGAGCCTCGGCGCTGTTGGCCAGGCGACCGGCTGCGGCCGAGGCTTGACCGGGGCTGAGGACCAGGCCGTCGAGGAAGTCATTCCCGCCGCCGGAGAGAAAGTACAACGCGTTGGGGTCGGCTCGGCCGCCCGTGGATGCCAGGTATCCGGGGCGCGTACGCAACACCTGCCCGGTGTCGCTATCGGTGACGGTGGAGTTGCCGGTGATGGCATCGGAGATCTGCTGGGTGGTGTAGCCGCCGACGGCCCAGTTGTTGCCGTCTGCCTGGCCTTGCGCGGCGCGCTCCGGCGAGGTGGATGCGTTCAGGTCGGCTGCCGCCACTCCCAGCTTGCCGCCCAATAATGTCGAGGAAATCAGCGAAGTGCTTTCGCCGCTGCCGTCGAAGTACTGCGGGCCGGTGCGGTTGGTGAAGCGATAGGTTGAGCCCGGTGCCCCAGGGTCGGCGAATGTCCCGGCATCGGCCAGGCTGTCGCCGAATACGATCATGGTCGAGTAGGGCGACGGCGCGGCGAACGCTTGGGAGCAAGCCAGGGTTAGCAGGCAGCCGACGAGTGGAGCGAAACAAGGGGTCTTGGTCATGAGTCCGTCCATGCTTTTGTTTTTTTATCAGCACTGTGACTGTAGCGACCTTCCAAGGGTTCTGAAAAAATTGACGCCAATTATCGGTCGGGCACTTACGCCCGTATTTGCGGCGCCATATTGCACCGCTGGCGAGGCTACGTTACTGTGCTTGGACGTATGAATGAGACCCTCCCCGTGTTGATCATCAGCAAACTCTTGATGCGAGTAGTCAAGGCACACGCCCGTTGGCGTTGGCGCGCCTAACTTTTCTCTACCGGCCACGCCGGACCTGTACCGATTTGCCTTCTTCACCCTTTGTTCGACGCCCCTTGCCGGCCAACCCCGGCAACCGGAAAGTGCGTCTGGCAGCGGGTCACTCCCTTGGAAGGCCGTCATTAGAAGTCAGTGAATTCAAGAGGTTTTAACCCACATGTTGCTGATGATTGATAACTACGACTCCTTTACCTACAACGTTGTGCAGTACCTGGGCGAGCTCGGCGCCGAGGTCAAGGTAGTGCGCAACGACGAATTGAGCGTGGCGCAAATAGCCGCGTTGAACCCTGAACGCATCGTCGTTTCCCCAGGCCCGTGCACGCCGACCGAAGCCGGCATCTCCCTCGAAGCCATCAAATATTTCGCCGGCAAGCTACCGATCCTGGGCGTTTGCCTGGGCCATCAGTCCATCGGCCAGGCCTTCGGCGGCGACGTAGTTCGCGCCCGCCAGGTGATGCACGGCAAGACCAGCCCGGTGTTCCACAAGGACCAGGGCGTATTCCACGGTTTGAACCTGCCGGTGACGGTAACCCGCTACCACTCGCTGGTGGTCAAGCGTGAAACCCTGCCCGAATGCCTTGAGCTGACGGCCTGGACCCAACTGGAAGACGGCTCCGTCGACGAGATCATGGGCCTGCGTCACAAAACACTGAACGTCGAAGGGGTGCAATTTCACCCGGAATCGATTTTGACCGAGCAGGGCTACGAGCTGTTCGCTAACTTTCTCAAGCAGAGCGGCGGCACGCGCTAAGGACTTTTCATGGATATCAAGACTGCCCTGAGCCGTATCGTCGGCCATCTGGACCTGAGCACCGCTGAAATGAGCGATGTGATGCGCGAGATCATGACCGGTCAATGCACCGACGCACAGATTGGCGCGTTCATGATGGCAATGCGCATGAAGAGCGAGAGCATCGACGAAATCGTCGGCGCCGTGTCGGTGATGCGTGAGCTGGCCGACAAGGTCGAACTCAAGACCCTCGATGGTGTGGTCGACGTGGTCGGCACCGGCGGCGATGGTGCGAACATTTTCAACGTGTCGACGGCGGCATCCTTTGTAGTGGCAGCTGCTGGCTGCACGGTGGCCAAACACGGTAACCGCGCGGTGTCGGGTAAAAGCGGCAGTGCCGATTTGCTGGAGGCCGCAGGTATCTACCTCAACCTGACCCCGGTACAAGTGGCGCGTTGCATCGATAACGTCGGCATCGGCTTCATGTTCGCCCAGTCCCATCACGGCGCAATGAAGCACGCCGCCGGCCCGCGCAAGGACTTGGGCCTGCGTACCCTGTTCAACATGCTCGGCCCGCTTACGAATCCGGCCGGTGTGAAGCACCAGGTGGTGGGCGTGTTCAGCCAGGCGCTGTGCCGGCCATTGGCCGAAGTCTTGCAGCGCCTGGGCAGCAAGCACGTGCTGGTGGTGCACTCCAAGGATGGCCTGGACGAGTTCAGCCTGGCCGCACCGACCTTCGTGGCGGAGCTGAAGGACGACCAGGTCACCGAATATTGGGTCGAGCCTGAAGACCTCGGCATGAAAAGCCAGAGCCTGCACGGCCTGGCGGTGGAAAGCCCGGCGGCCTCCCTTGAATTGATTCGCGATGCCCTGGGGCGTCGCAAGACCGAAAACGGCCAGAAAGCCGCAGAAATGATTGTGCTCAATGCCGGTGCGGCGCTGTATGCCGCGGATCACGCCTACAGTCTTAAAGAGGGTGTTGCCCTCGCTCATGATGCATTGCATACCGGGCTGGCGCGCGAAAAGCTCGAAGAACTGGGTGCGTTTACTGCGGTGTTCAAAGTGGAGAATGAAGGATGAGTGTTCCGACCGTTCTGGAGAAAATCCTGGCCCGCAAGGCGCAAGAAGTCGCTGAGCGCCGCGCCCGGATCAGCCTGGCTGAGCTGGAAGGCCTGGCGAAAACCGCTGATGCACCGCGCGGGTTTGCCAATGCGCTGATCAAGCAGGCCAAGGAAAAGCAGCCGGCCGTTATTGCTGAAATCAAAAAGGCTTCGCCGAGCAAGGGCGTGATTCGCGAGATCTTCATCCCTGAAGACATTGCCAAAAGCTACGAGAAGGGCGGCGCGACGTGCCTCTCGGTGTTGACCGATATCGACTTCTTCCAGGGCTCCGACCTGTACCTGCAGCAAGCGCGTGCCGCGTGCTCGCTGCCGGTGATCCGCAAGGACTTCATGGTCGACCCCTACCAGATCGTCGAAGCCCGTGCGTTGGGCGCCGATTGCGTGCTGTTGATCGTCTCCGCGCTGGATGACGTGAAGATGGCCGAGCTGGCGGCCGTGGCCAAAAGTGTTGGCCTCGACGTGCTGGTGGAAGTGCACGACGGTGATGAACTGGAACGTGCGTTGAAAACCCTCGACACACCGTTGGTGGGCGTCAACAACCGCAACCTGCACACTTTTGAAGTCAGCCTGGAAAACACCCTCGACCTGTTGCCGCGTATCCCGCGTGACCGGTTGGTGATTACCGAAAGTGGCATCGTCAATCGTGCCGATGTTGAACTGATGGAAATCAGCGGCGTGTACTCGTTCCTCGTCGGCGAAACCTTCATGCGTGCCGAGAACCCGGGGGCTGAATTGCAGCGCCTGTTCTTCCCGGAGCGTGGCGTCGCCGTCAGCGGTTCGACCCTGGATTGATGATGACCCAGCCGGTGGCGATGACGGTCGAGGCAGGCCTTAAGGCCGAGCAGGATTTGCTCGCCGCTGTCTGCGCGGGTGAGCAGTCGTTCGGTCTGCTGTTCTGGCAGCCCAGCGATCAAGCGTTGGTGATGCCCCGTCGTTTGAGCCGCCTTCCGGCATTCGAGACCGCCAGTCAGGTGTCGGCAGATGCCGGTTGGCCGGTGCTGCTGCGGGAAACCGGCGGTGAGCCGGTTCCGCAATCGGCAGCTACGGTCAATATCGCGCTGGTCTACGCGCCACCGCGCAGTGAAGGTGACCAGGGCCGCATCGAAACCGGCTACCAGCGTTTGTGCCAGCCGATTTGCGACCTGCTTATCGAACTGGGTGGCAATGCATCGGTGGGCGAGATTGACGGAGCCTTTTGCGACGGTCGCTACAACGTCAACCTGGATGGCCGCAAAATGGTCGGCACTGCCCAGCGCTGGCGCCAGAGTGGCGGGCGCCCGGTGGGGTTGGTGCATGGTGCGTTGTTGCTGGATGATGATCGCGTCGAGTTGATCGCCGCGGTCAATCGCTTCAATGAAGCGTGTGGTCTGGAACAACGGGTGCGCGCCGAAAGCCACATCGCCCTGCATGAAGCCTTTGCTGCGCCAGACGCGATTGCCCGGCTCGATACGTTATACCGCCAGATGCTCGCGAGCTTCCTCCCGGTTTAACGGGTACCGAAGACCACCATGGTCTTGCCTTTGACATGCACCAGGTTGCGTTCTTCCAGGTCCTTCAGCACCCGGCCAACCATTTCCCTCGAGCAACCGACGATACGCCCGATCTCCTGACGGGTGATCTTGATCTGCATCCCGTCGGGATGGGTCATGGCATCCGGCTGCTTGCACAGTTCCAGCAGGCAGCGGGCAACCCGGCCGGTGACGTCGAAAAAAGCCAGGTCGCCGACTTTGCGCGTGGTGTCTCTCAGGCGCTGGGCGATCTGGCCGCTCAAGGCGTACAGGATGTCGGGATCCTGCTGGGCCAGTTCGCGAAACTTCGCATAGCTGATCTCGGCAACTTCGCACTCGACCTTGGCCCGCACCCAGGCGCTGCGCTCCTGTTCCTTGCCCGCTTGCTCGAAAAGTCCGAGCTCGCCGAAGAAATCTCCGGTATTGAGGTAGGCGATGATCATTTCGCGGCCATCGTCATCCTCGATCAGGATGGTGACTGAGCCTTTGATAATGAAGAACAGGGTTTCCGAACGCTCGCCCGCGCAGATGATGTTGTGCTTGGCCGGATGACGCCGGCGCTGACAATGCATCAACAGTTTGTCGAGGTTCTTGATTTTGGGTGTGGGAGTAATAGCAACCATGGTTGTATCCCGAAAAGACTGCACGGTGTTGTTGAGCTTGTTTTTTTGGTCAGCGCGATCAACGGTTGAGTTATGTCACCCAATGGATGGCAATGCGCCATTGATTTGGCGCCAGCTTAACAGACACATTCTGACTCCATTAGGGAATTTACCCCGTAATCGCTGCTGATGATCGCTTTCATGGGAAACGCTGAGGTCCCAAGGCCCTGTGCTAAGCTGGCGACCCTTTTTTAGCAGTGGAGTCTGGGCGATGAAGGCACGCATCCAATGGGCGGGCGAAGCCATGTTCCTCGGTGAGTCGGGCAGTGGCCATGTTGTGGTCATGGACGGCCCGCCGGAGGCCGGTGGCCGCAACCTGGGCGTACGCCCGATGGAAATGCTCCTGCTCGGTGTAGGCGGTTGCAGCAATTTCGACGTGGTCAGCATCCTGAAGAAATCCCGCCAGGCGGTGGAAAGCTGCGAAGCGTTCCTGGAAGCTGAGCGTGCGACCGAAGACCCGAAGGTGTTTACCAAGATCCACATGCACTTTGTCGTCAAGGGCCGGGCGCTGAAAGAAGCCCAGGTCAAGCGTGCCATCGAGCTGTCGGCTGAGAAGTATTGCTCGGCCTCGATCATGCTGGGCGCTGCGGGTGTTGTCATCACTCATGACTACGAGATCATTGAGTTGGGCTGATCGTTGATTGGCAGGCAAAAAGAAAGGGCGCTTTAAAAGCGCCCTTTTTTTTGCGCCATGCGGGACTGTCAGATGCGGTAAGTGCTCTTGGTCATGACCTTGGCCAACAGGCTCATGCCAAACTTCACCGGAGCCGGGAAGCGGAAGCCGCCCGCGTCCAGCGCGCTTTCGGCGTGATGTTCTTCATCAATGCGCATCTGCTCAAGAATCGCCCGGGACTTTTCGTCTTCAGCCGGCAGTTGCTCAAGGTGTTCATTGAGGTGCTTGCACACCTGATGCTCGGTGGCAGCCACAAAACCCAGGCTGACTTTGTCGCTGATCAGCCCGGCTACCGCGCCGATACCAAACGATAAGCCGTAGAACAGCGGATTCAGCACGCTTGGGTGGCTGTTCAACTGGCGGATGCGTTGCTCGCACCAGGCCAGGTGGTCGATTTCTTCTTCGGCGGCGTGTTCCATCGCGGCGCGCACTTGCGGCAGCTTGGCGGTCAGGGCCTGGCCTTGGTACAGCGCCTGGGCACAGACTTCACCGGTATGGTTGATGCGCATCAGGCCAGCGACGTGGCGGGTGTCGGTCTCGCTCATCTGCGCTTCGGGCTGCACGATGGCGGGCGACGGACGGTGCGGTTGACCACTGAATGGCAACAGCGTGCGCATGGCCGTGTCGGCTTGCAGCAACAGGCGATCAATCGGCGAGTAGTGACGTTGGGTAGTCATGCTGACCTCCGGGAAGAATCTCGGCGGCCAGTTTACCGCAAGAGAGGGGGAAGCGTTTGCGCTGGGTCAAATTGCTTGTGTGGCGAGGGAGCTTGCTCCCGCTGGAGCACGCAGCGCTCCCGGTTTTGTGCGGCCGCTACGCGACCGAGCGGGAGCAAGCTCCCTCGCCACAGGTAGTGCTCAGCCCGGCGGCCAGTTCATCTGGCGCTGACCCAGCACGTGCATATGGATGTGATAAACGGTTTGCCCGCCGTCTTCATTGCAGTTCATCACCACACGGAAGCCCTTTTCGCAGCCTTGCTCAACCGCCAGGCGTTGGGCGGTGAACAGGATATGCCCGGCCAGTGCCTTGTCTTCCTCGGTGAGGTCGTTAAGGGTGCGGATCGGCTTTTTCGGGATCACCAGGAAATGCACCGGAGCCATTGGCGCGATGTCGTGGAACGCCAGGACCTGGTCATCCTCGTAGATGATCTTCGCGGGTATTTCTCTGTTGATGATCTTGGTGAACAGAGTATCCACAGCTGTTTCTCCATTGTGAAAGTGCAGGGTGAGTGTACTCAGGCGATCAGCGCGGGCAATAGGCCTTGTTGATCGCACCGGCGATTTTGCGGGTCAGCCAGCGCGGGCTCAGGCGCGGGCTGAACGCCAGCCAGCGATTACGCCGGCCCGGAATGATGATGGCTTTGTTCTTGGCCAGGGCGCGCACGGTGTAAAGCGCGACTTCTTCCGGGCTCATCAGCTGTTGGCTGCGGTCCAGCTTGGCGGTGTCCATTTGCGCGGTGCCGAAGAATGCGGTGCGGGTCGGGCCCGGGCAGAGCACGGAAACCTTGATGCCGCAGGTCTTCAGTTCCTCGCGCAAGCCTTCGGAGAAGTGCAGCACGTAGGCCTTGCTGGCGTAGTACGTGCTCATCCACGGCCCTGGCTGGAAGGCCGCCACCGACGCGACGTTGAGAATCTGCCCGCCGCCGTGCAGGGCCATGGCATTGCCGAGTGCATGGCACATGCGGGTCAGGGCCAGGATGTTGACTTCCATCAGGTCCTGTTCGGTCATCCAGTCCTGTGCCAGGAACGGGCCGCTGGTGCCGATGCCGGCGCAATTGACCAGCAGGTCGATCTGCCGCTCGCCTTCCTCAAGCTCCAGCAGGAACCCCGACAGCCGCAAGGGTTCACCGAGGTCGCAGGCACGGAACAGCACTTCGACGCCGAAGCGTTGAGTCAATTCGATTGCAATGCTTTCCAACTGATCACGCTGGCGGGCCACCAGAATCAAGCTGCGGCCGCGACGGGCCAGTGCTTCGGCCAAGGCCAGGCCGATGCCGCTGGAGGCACCGGTGATCAGAGCGTAACGGGTCATGCGTTTCTCCATCGCAACGCTACCGGGCCTGTGACAGAGGCGTCACAGGCGTCGGGCGTTTTTCACTGTTGCGTAGAGTCTACAGGTTCGGCTGTGTCGTCAGCACTTTGCACGTCGACTTCATCGACGGTGGTGGCCTGGTCGCTGTCGTCATCGGAGTTGATGGAGCTGCTTTCGTAGCTGCCGCCTACGTCGCTTTCCAGTTGGTCCAGGTAGCCGCTCATGCCCACTAGCACTGCGCCGGCAAAGACCAAAGGAATGAATGCCAGCCACAGGGCGGACAGGATTTTTACCGCGGTAGAGTTGCGCGGTGGTGGCGCGCCGTACTGGTTGGCGCCGGTGTTGCCTGGGAGAACCATCAGCAGAATCGGGAAGATGCTGCCTACGAAGGGCACCAAGTGCAGGAACCACAGCCAGCCGGACCAGCCCAGGTCATGCAGGCGCTGCACGGTGATCTGCACGCTGACCCACACAGCGGCCACGAGCAGCGCAATCCCCACCAGGAAGCCAATGACCATGGCAATCGTCGGAGACACCGCGGCGATGCCCAGCCCGACAGTGAAGAACGCGCCTGAGATAAGGAGCATCACCACGCTCAACACCAGCGTCCACGCCAGGAAGCGCAGGCGTCCGATACGCCCGTTGACGGTGAACACTTTAAGGGTGGAAAACTCCGGCAGGTTCTCGCCGACGGCTGCCCGGGGCGGGGCGTAAGGCGAAGCGGCGGGGCGGGTGTAATCAATGGAGCTGCCGGAGTCCGTTTCGTGTGTTTCGGCAAGGCTGAAGGCGACGGGCTGCTCTTCTTCTATGCGCGCATCGACCCCGGCGTTTTTCAGCGCTTGCAGATAGGTCTCTGCATCGGCGCGAGAAAGGTCACGCTTCAGGGCGACCGGGCGGCCGGTAAAGAGTTTTTCGATCGCTTCAACGTCGCTTTTGAACAGTTCGGCGAGATTCAGCTTGGCGGTGGTGCTCTCGACACCCGGGAGCAATGCGCCATCAAACACAATCTTGAAACGGTTGTCGCTCATGCGGGCATCCTTGTCACTTGAATGGGGGAAGCCTGCTTTGATCAGCAGGCGTTACATCGCGGGTCAGCGTGGCCAGCGTGCCGGCAGTTGTGCCGCGTGCTCGAGCGCCTTGCGGTATTCGGCATCCAGGCGGGCCACGAGTTCATCGACGCTGGGCAAATCATCAATCTCACCGACACCCTGGCCGGCGGACCACACGGTCTTCCAGGCTTTGGCTTCGTCGTTGAGTGGCTTGAGCTTGGAGCCGAAATTGACTTCGCCCTTGCCTTGCAGCGCGGCAAGGTCGAAACCGGCGTTTTCCAGGCTTTGGCGCATGAAGCTTGCGGGTACACCGGAGACGGCTGGAGTGTGCACGATGTCGGCGGCGCGCGATGTGAGCAGCATCTCTTTATAAGCATCCGGGGCGTGGCTTTCGGTGGTGCCGATAAAGCGGGTGCCGAAATAGGCCAAGTCGGCACCGAGCAACTGCGCCGCGAGGATCTCGTGGCCGTGGTTGAGGCAACCAGCGAGTAGCAGGGTCTTGTCGAAGAACTGACGGATTTCTGCAATCAGCGAGAACGGGCTCCAAGTGCCGGCGTGACCACCGGCGCCGGCTGCAACGGCGATCAAACCGTCGACGCCAGCCTCAGCGGCTTTCTCTGCATGGCGCCGGGTGGTGACATCGTGGAATACCAGGCCGCCGTAGCTGTGTACGGCGTCCACCAATTCTTTTACCGCGCCCAGGCTGGTGATGACGATCGGCACTTTGTGCTCGACGCAGATCGCCAGGTCAGCTTCCACGCGCGGATTGCTGTTGTGCACGATCAGGTTGACCGCATAGGGCGCCGGGTTGTCCAGCAGCGCCAGGCCCGCTTCGATCTCTTCCAGCCATGCCTTGAAACCGCTGCTTTCCCGTTGGTTGAGGGCAGGGAAGCTGCCGACGATTCCGTTACGGCAGCAGGCCAGAACCAGTTGCGGGTTGGAAATCAGAAACATCGGCGCAGCCACTACAGGCAGGCGCAGACTGTGTTCGAGCGAAGCGGGCAGCGACATTGGAAGTACCCCGAGTAATAGAGACTAGAACGGTTTAACCACGACCAAAATTACGATAGCCAGCAATATCAGAACTGGCACTTCATTGAACCAGCGATAAAAGACATGGCTGCGGGTGTTTTCGCCACGGGCAAAACGTTTTACCTGCGCGCCGCACATGTGGTGGTAGCCAATCAGCAGTACTACCAGAGTCAACTTGGCGTGAATCCACGCACCGGATTGAAAGATGGCGGGATTGAGGTAGATCAGCCAGCCGCCGAACACCAGGCTGGCAATCATCGCCGGCCCCATGATGCCGCGGTAGAGCTTGCGCTCCATTACGCTGAAGCGTTCCTTGCTGACGGTGTCCTCGCTTTGGGCGTGGTAGACGAACAGGCGCGGAAGGTAGAACAGCGCGGCAAACCAGCAAACGATGCTGACGATATGGAAGGCTTTTACCCATAGATAAAGCATTTTTAGTTATTCCCAGGTTCACGGTAGCTGAAGATAGTAGTGGCTCAAGCGTATACACGTCACGTTGACGGTTGTCGCAGGACGATACGGACCCTATTATCGACGGCTTTCCAGTGGGTTCGTTGAGGGCAGGTTTATGGTCAAGGTCGGTATCGTCGGCGGCACGGGTTACACCGGTGTCGAATTGCTGCGTCTGTTGGCTCAGCATCCGCAAGCTGAGGTGGTGGTGATCACCTCCCGATCCGAGGCCGGCCTTGCTGTGGCCGACATGTATCCGAACCTGCGAGGCCACTACGACGGCCTGGCGTTCAGCGTGCCGGACATCAAGACCCTGGGTGCCTGTGATGTGGTGTTCTTCGCCACGCCCCACGGTGTTGCCCATGCCCTGGCGGGCGAGTTGCTGGCGGCGGGCACTAAGGTGATCGACTTGTCGGCCGACTTCCGCCTGCAGGACGCCGATGAGTGGGCCAAGTGGTACGGCCAGCCTCACGGTGCGCCGGAGTTGCTGGAAGAAGCGGTGTATGGCTTGCCGGAAGTCAATCGCGAGCAGATCAAGCAAGCGCGCCTGATCGCGGTACCGGGTTGCTATCCAACCGCTACGCAGTTGGGTTTCCTGCCATTGCTGGAAGCCGGGTTGGCGGACGCGTCGCGGCTGATTGCTGACTGCAAGTCGGGCGTCAGCGGTGCTGGCCGTGGGGCTGCTGTAGGCTCGCTTTACTCCGAGACGTCGGAAAGCATGAAAGCCTATGCGGTAAAAGGTCATCGTCACTTGCCGGAAATTCGCCAAGGGCTGCGTCGCGCTGCAGGTAAAGATGTCGGCCTGACGTTTGTGCCACACCTGACGCCGATGATCCGCGGGATCCACTCCACGTTGTATGCGACAGTCGTCGATCGTTCGGTGGACCTGCAGGCGCTGTTTGAAAAGCGTTATGCCAATGAGCCGTTCGTCGATGTGATGCCGGCGGGCAGCCACCCGGAAACCCGCAGCGTACGTGGCGCCAACGTGTGCCGTATCGCGGTGCACCGTCCACAGGATGGCGATCTGGTGGTGGTGTTGTCGGTGATCGATAACCTGGTCAAGGGGGCTTCGGGCCAGGCTGTGCAGAACATGAACATCCTGTTTGGCCTGGATGAGAAGCTGGGCCTGTCCCACGCGGGCATGCTGCCGTAAGTTTTCTGCTGTCGCGCAAAGGCCCGTTGATCGGGCCTTTCGTGTTTTTAATGGCCGCTGCGCAGATTGATATACCGTAACAATAGTTGACCGCTTTTCTAGGAGAAGCGGATAATGCCCGCCATCACGCATATGGCGGCGCTACGCCGGGAGATTATCAGCATGAGCGTTGAATCCTTCACCCCCACGGCTTTGCAATTCACCCACGGTGCTGCGCACAAGGTGAAGAGCCTGGTCGATGAAGAGGGTAATGATCGCTTGAAGCTGCGCGTATTTGTTACGGGCGGCGGTTGTTCAGGGTTTCAGTACGGTTTCACCTTCGATGAAGACGTGGCCGATGACGACACCATCGTTGAGCGCGAGGGCGTAAGCCTGGTCGTCGATCCGATGAGCTTCCAGTACCTGGCAGGAGCCGAGGTGGACTATCAGGAAGGTCTGGAAGGTTCGCGCTTCGTGATCAAAAACCCGAATGCCACTACTACCTGTGGTTGCGGGTCTTCGTTCTCGATCTGATCGAAAGCGGATGTAAAAACGCCGCTTGGCCTTGATAGGGTCAAGCGGCGTTTTGCTGTGTGGGATTCAGGCCGGGTAGATCGCGCCGAGTACGCGAAGGCCGCGGGCGCCGGTCACGCTGGGGCGATTGGCGGCGATGCCTTCGAGGCAGCAATGGGCCAGCCAAGCGAAGGCCATGGCCTCGACCCAGTCGGGGTCCACGCCGTAAGTGGCGGTGCTGCTGACTTGGGTGGCCGGGAGAAGTGCGCTGAGGCGGCTCATCAAGGTTGCGTTGTGGGCGCCGCCGCCGCAGACCAGCAGGGTTTCGGTCTGTGGTTGTGCGGTTTGCAGGGATTCGACGATGGTCAGGGCGGTCAGTTCAAGCAGCGTGGCTTGCACGTCTTGGGCAGCGAATGGCGGTAACCGTCCCAGGTGATGCTCGAGCCATCCCAGGTTGAAGACCTCGCGGCCAGTGCTTTTTGGCCCTTTGGTCACGAAGAACGGATCGCTGAGTAACGCCTTGAGGAGTTGGGGTTCAACTTTCCCGCTGGCAGCCCACTGGCCATCGCGGTCAAAGTTCTCGCCGCGCTGCTGGTGAATCCAGGCATCAAGCAGGACGTTGCCCGGGCCGCAGTCAAAGCCAGAGACCGGCTTGCCAGCCTCGATCAAGCTGAGATTGCTGAAACCGCCGACATTCAGCACGGCGCGGTTGCCCGCCCGCTCACCAAACAATGCCTCATGAAAGGCGGGGACCAGCGGCGCGCCTTGGCCACCTGCGGCGACATCACGGCTGCGGAAATCACTGACGACGGTGATTCCGGTCAACTCGGTGAGCAGCGCCGGGTTGCCGATCTGCACGGTAAAGCCACGGGCCGGTTCGTGGCGAATGGTTTGGCCGTGGCTGCCAATCGCTCGAATGTCTTGGGCTTTGAGTTTCTGCTGATCCAGCAGGGCGTGAATGCCTTGGGCGGCAAGTGTCACCCAGTTGTGCTGGGCGATCGCCGAGCGGGCAATCTCGTCCGGGCCGCTGGCGCAAAGGCCGAGCAGCTCGGAACGCAGGGACTCAGGCATGGGGATGTAGTGAGTGGCGATCAGCTTGATCGCCGGCTTCAACTCGATCAGCGCGATGTCCAGGCCGTCAAGGCTGGTCCCGGACATCACGCCTATATAGAGCGACATGGCTTAGCGTTTCGCCGAGGCCAGGAGGGTAGAGCGCTCCTGGTCCATGCGGGCCATGAGTGGCTGGCTCTGCTGCAGGAAGCGGGCGCGCTCGGCCTTGGCGATTGGATCAGCCATCGGCAGCTTTTGACCCAGTGGGTCGACGTGCACACCGTTGACCTGGAACTCGTAGTGCAGGTGCGGGCCGGTGGACAGGCCGGTGGTGCCGATATAGCCAATCACCTGGCCTTGCTTGACGTTGCCGCCAGTCTGGATGCCTTTGGCAAAACCTTGCATGTGGCCATACAGCGTTCGGTAGGTGTTGCCGTGCTGGATGATCACGGTGTTGCCGTAGCCGCCACGGCGACCTGCCAGCAATACCTTGCCGTCACCAGCAGCCTTGATCGGCGTGCCGCGTGGAGCTGCGTAGTCGACGCCTTTGTGAGCGCGAATTTTGTTCAGAATTGGATGCTTGCGACCCATCGAGAAACGCGAGCTAATACGGGCGAAGTCAACCGGAGTACGGATGAAAGCCTTGCGCATGCTGTTGCCGTCGGCGGTGTAGTAGCTGCTGTTGCCTTGTTTGTTGGTGTAGCGCACGGCGGTGTAGGTCTTGCCACGGTTGGTGAACCGCGCAGAAAGGATATTGCCGGTGCCGACGACCTTGCCGTTGGCGACCTTTTGCTCGTAGATCACGTCGAATTCGTCGCCCTGGCGAATGTCCTGGGCGAAGTCGATGTCGTAGCCAAACACGCTGGCCATGTCCATGGTCATGCTGTGGGACAAGCCGGCGCGGGCGGCGGATTGCGACAACGAGCTATTGATCACGCCGTGTACATAGGCGGAGCGCATCACTGGCTTGGTGGTGATGCGATTGAACGCAAAGCCCTTGGCGCCCTTGGTCAGCGTGATGCTTTCCAGGTCGCTGACATTGCTGTGCAGGTTGTTCAGCTGGCCATCGGGCGCCAGTTCAAATTCGAGCTTCTGGCCATGCTTGAGCTGGGTGAACTGCTTGGCCTGCTTGTCGCTTGCCAGCACATCGTTGACCGTCGCGGCTGGGAGGCCGACCTTTTCGAACAGGGTCGAAAGGGTGTCGCCCTTGGCAACAATGACTTCCCGGTGTAGCGGATTCTTGGGGGCTTCTACCGCAGGCTTAGCCTGTGCGGTCTCTTTAGTGTCTTCAGCGCTGTCTTCGATCTGGGCAAACGGCGATTCTGCTGCGCCATTTGTGGCTTGCAGTGCGTCGGAAGCGTCTTGATCTTGTGTCAGTTGCTCAACCGGACTTTCCAGGTCAAGGCTCAGTGTCGTTCGTTTGGCTTCTACATCGCTGGAAGGAAATACCAGGAGTGCCAGGCTCAGAAGGGCGGCGATCCCACTTGCGGCGAGCAGGTGGGTCTTCGGGTAAAGCGGCGGCGCCTTAGACGGTTCTGTGGTCATAAGTAATTTTGACTTTGAAAAGATGAATTGGAAAAGATGAATGACATGATGAAGATGAAATAACTGTATAAAATATAACCAAATCATCTGTGGCGCAAGCTTGCGAACGCTGGGCTTGCTGAACGGTGTCCGTGCGCAGGGCAAAACTTGTAATTAGTCCCTGATCTTGTATGGTTGGTTCCCTTTTGAATCTGAGCCTTGCGGGTCTGTTATGAAGTCGGTTGAAGAGCAGCTAGCGCTGATCAAACGTGGTGCGGAAGAACTGTTGGTCGAAGCTGAGCTGATCGAAAAGCTCAAGCGTGGCCAACCCCTGCGTATTAAGGCCGGCTTTGATCCGACAGCGCCGGATCTGCACCTTGGGCATACGGTGCTTATTAATAAGCTGCGCCAGTTCCAGGAGTTGGGGCATCAGGTGATCTTCCTTATAGGTGACTTCACCGGGATGATCGGCGATCCGAGCGGCAAGAGCGCTACGCGTCCGCCGCTGACCCGTGAGCAGGTTCTCGATAATGCCGAGACCTACAAAACCCAAGTCTTCAAGATTCTCGATCCGGCCAAGACCGAGGTGGCGTTCAACTCCACCTGGATGGATCAGATGGGGCCGGCGGACTTCATTCGTCTGACGTCCCAATACACCGTTGCTCGCATGCTCGAGCGCGATGACTTCGATAAGCGCTACTCCACCAATCAGCCGATCGCGATCCACGAGTTCCTGTACCCGTTGGTCCAAGGGTATGACTCGGTGGCATTGCGTGCCGATGTCGAGTTGGGCGGGACCGATCAGAAGTTCAACCTGCTGATGGGGCGCGAGCTGCAGCGTGCGTATGGGCAAGAGGCTCAGTGCATTCTGACCATGCCTTTGCTGGAGGGGTTGGATGGCGTCAAGAAGATGTCCAAGTCCTTGGGTAACTACGTTGGTATCCAGGAGGCGCCGGGTGTGATGTACGGCAAGCTGGTTTCGATTCCGGATGCGCTGATGTGGCGTTACTTCGAGCTGCTGAGCTTCCGCTCGATGGATGAGATCAATGCATTGCGTGCCGAAGTGGAAGCTGGCGCGAATCCGCGGGACGTGAAGATCAAGCTGGCGGAAGAGATTGTTGCGCGCTTCCATGGTGAAGAGGCTGCTGCCAGCGCTCACCGTGCCGCGGGTAACCGCATGAAGGATGGCGAGCTGCCGGATGATCTGCCTGAGGTTGAATTGACTGCTGCCGAGGCGATGCCGATTGCTGCTGTCCTTAATAAGGCAGGCCTGGTGAAGAACGCGGCAGTGGCGCGCGACCTTCTGGGTTCCGGCGGTGTACGTATAGATGGTGAGGTTGTTGATCGCACCTTTATATACGAGCTGGGCGCGACGCACGTATGCCAGGCCGGCAAGAAGGCATTTGCGCGTATTACGCTTAAATCCGAATAAACCTGAAATTAACTGTTGACGGCGATTTATATCTGTCTATAATTCGCCCCACTTCCGGCGCAGTCGAAACGGAAAACTCCTTGGTAAACAAAGAGTTATGTAGGTTTCGACAGCGAGCTGCTTCAGATCATCGAAGCCCAGAAGGAGTTAGTAAGGCGGTGTTGTTTGGCCCTATTAACGGTTCGATCTTCTCGGTCGAAAGCGGAGAAAAAGAGGTGTTGACAGCAGCGTGTAACGCTGTAGAATTCGCCTCCCGCTAACGAGGGATCGGAAGCGCAAGTGGTTGAAGTTACAAAGGAAACTTTGAAAACTTCTTAAAAAAACTGCTTGACAGCAACGGAGGCTGCTGTAGAATGCGCGCCTCGGTTGAGACGAAAGATCTTAACCAACCGCTCTTTAACAACYGAATCAAGCAATTCGTGTGGGTGCTTGTGGAGTCAGACTGATAGTCAAYAAGATTATCAGCATCACAAGTTACTCCGCGAGAAATCAAAGATGTAACCAACGATTGCTGAGCCAAGTTTAGGGTTTCTTAAAAACCCAAAGATGTTTGAACTGAAGAGTTTGATCATGGCTCAGATTGAACGCTGGCGGCAGGCCTAACACATGCAAGTCGAGCGGTAGAGAGAAGCTTGCTTCTCTTGAGAGCGGCGGACGGGTGAGTAATGCCTAGGAATCTGCCTGGTAGTGGGGGATAACGTTC
>NZ_LPNO01000054.1 GCF_001952855.1 Pseudomonas sp. ATCC PTA-122608
TCAGTTGTTAAAGAGCGGTTGGTTAAGATCTTTCGTCTCAACCGAGGCGCGCATTCTACAGCAGCCTCTGTTGCTGTCAAGCGGTTTTTTTAAGAAGCTTTCAAAGTTTCCTTTGTAACTTCAACCACTTGCGCTTCCGATCTCTCGTTAGCGGGAGGCGAATTCTACAGCGTTACACGCTGCTGTCAACACCTCTTTTTCTCCGCTTTCGACCGAGAAGATCGAACCGTTAATAGGGCCAAACAACACCGCCTTACTAACTCCTTCTGGGCTTCGATGATCTGAAGCAGCTCGCTGTCGAAACCTACATAACTCTTTGTTTACCAAGGAGTTTTCCGTTTCGACTGCGCCGGAAGTGGGGCGAATTATAGACTTCCAGAATCTGCCGTCAACACCTTTTTTCACAATACTGTCATATCGGTCAAAAAAGCCCTGAAAAGCAAAGGCCGGCCCCAAGGGGCCGGCCTTCTAATTACCGAACCTACAAGCTAGGAAAGGCAAACTGCGACGCTTCATGACTGGCCCGTTGCGGCCAGCGCTGGGTAATCGCCTTGCGACGGGTGTAGAAACGCACCCCATCCGGCCCATAAGCATGCAAGTCGCCAAACAGCGAACGCTTCCAGCCACCAAAGCTGTGATACGCCACCGGCACTGGCAGCGGCACGTTGACGCCAACCATGCCTACTTCAATCTCGTCACAGAACAACCGCGCCGCTTCACCGTCACGGGTGAAGATGCAGGTACCGTTGCCGTACTCGTGATCGTTGATCAGCTGCATGGCCGCTTCCAGGCTATTCACCCGAACAACGCACAACACCGGCCCGAAGATTTCTTCTTTATAGATGCGCATCTCAGGCGTCACGCGATCAAACAGGCAGCCACCCAGGAAGAAGCCGTCTTCATGACCGGCAACACTCAAGCCACGACCATCGACTACCAGTTCGGCCCCCGAAGAAACGCCGTCTTCTATATAGCCGCTGACCTTTTCCCGCGCCTGACCGGAAACCAGCGGCCCCATGTCCAAGCCACAGGTAGTGCCCGCACCGATCTTCAGCGCCTTGATCTGCGGCACCAACTTGGCAATCAACGCATCCGCTACCTGGTCGCCAACACACACGGCAACAGAGATCGCCATGCAACGCTCACCGCACGAACCATACGCCGCGCCCATCAAGGCACTGACCGCGTTGTCCAGATCCGCATCCGGCATCAGCACCGCATGGTTCTTCGCCCCGCCCAACGCCTGCACACGCTTGCCGCGCTTGGTCGCTTCGGAATAGATGTACTCGGCAATCGGTGTCGAACCCACAAAGCTCAATGCTTTGACTTCCGGCGCTTCAATCAGCGCATCCACCGCGCCTTTGTCGCCGTGTACCACACTCAGCACGCCTTTAGGCAAGCCCGCTTCCTGCAACAGTTGTGCAATCAGCAGCGTCGAGCTTGGATCACGCTCCGACGGCTTGAGGATGAAGCAGTTACCGCAGACGATCGCCAGCGGATACATCCACAACGGCACCATCGCCGGAAAGTTGAACGGCGTGATACCGGCCACCACACCCAACGGCTGGAAGTCAGACCATGCGTCAATGTTCGGGCCAACGTTACGGCTGTACTCACCCTTGAGGATCTCCGGCGCCGAGCATGCGTACTCCACGTTCTCGATCCCGCGCTTCAGTTCGCCCGCCGCATCCTCCAGAGTCTTGCCATGCTCTTCGCTGATCAACTGGGAGATGCGCGCTTCGTTCTGCTCCAGCAACTGCTTGAAACGGAACATCACCTGGGCACGCTTGGCCGGTGGCGTGTTGCGCCAGGCCGGGAACGCAGCCTTGGCCGAGTCGATGGCAGTTTGAATGGTTTCGCGGCTGGCCAATGGCACCTGGTGAATCACCTGGCCAGTCGACGGGTTGTACACGTCAGCCGTGCGACCGTTCTCGGTCACCAGTTGGCCGTTGATCAAATGCTGGATGAGGCTCATGCAGGGCTCCTGAAAAGTTGTTCTATATAGAAGGAGAAATCAGTCGATCTTGTTCAGCACTTCGCCGACCGCATCGAACAAGCGATCCAGGTCCTGCGGCTTGCTGTTGAAGGTTGGCCCGAACTGCAAGGTGTCGCCGCCAAAGCGCACGTAGAAGCCGGCTTTCCACAAGGCCATGCCGGCCTCGAATGGACGCACAATCGCATCACCGTCACGCGGCGCAATCTGGATCGCACCGGCCAGGCCGTAGTTACGAATGTCGATCACGTTCTTGCTGCCCTTCAGGCCGTGCAATGCATTTTCGAAATGCGGTGCGACTTCGGCCACGCTCTGCACCAGGTTTTCCTTCTGCAGCAGGTCGAGTGCCGCCAGGCCGGCCGCGCACGCCACCGGGTGAGCCGAGTAGGTGTAGCCGTGTGGGAATTCCACCGCGTACTCAGGCGTCGCCTGATTCATGAACGTCTGATAAATCTCGGTGCTGGCAATCACAGCGCCCATCGGGATCGCGCCGTTGGTGACTTGCTTGGCAATGCACATCAGGTCCGGGGTCACACCGAAACTGTCGGCACCAAACATCGAACCGGTACGACCGAAGCCGGTGATCACTTCGTCGAACACCAACAGGATGTTGTGTTGATCGCAGATCTCGCGCAGACGCTTCAGGTAACCCTGCGGCGGAACCAGCACGCCAGCGGAACCCGCCATCGGTTCAACAAATACCGCGGCGATGTTCGACGCATCGTGCAACTCGATCAGCTTGAGCAGCTCATCCGCCAAGGCAATACCGCCCAACTCCGGCATGCCACGGGAGAACGCATTGCTCGCCAACAGGGTGTGAGGCAGATGGTCAACATCCATCAGGCCCTGACCAAAAATCTTACGGTTGCCGTTCACGCCGCCCAGGCTGGTACCGGCGATGTTCACACCGTGATAACCACGGGCACGGCCGATCATCTTGGTCTTGGTCGCCTGGCCCTTCAGGCGCCAGTACGCACGCACCATCTTCACGGCGGTATCGGCACACTCGGAGCCGGAGTCGGTGAAGAACACGTGGTTCAGGTTGCCCGGGGTAAGGTCGGTAATCTTTTCTGCCAGTTGGAACGACAACGGATGACCGTATTGGAAGCCCGGCGAGTAGTCCAACGTCCCCAACTGCTTGGAGACCGCTTCCTGGATTTCCTTGCGAGTGTGCCCGGCGCCGCAGGTCCACAGACCCGACAGCGAGTCATACACCTTGCGCCCCTTGTCATCGGTCAACCAGCTGCCTTCGGCCGCCACAATCAGGCGCGGGTCACGATGGAAGTTGCGGTTGGCGGTGTACGGCATCCAGTGCGCGTCCAGCTTCAGTTGGCTGGCCAGGGTGGACGGAGCGTTTTCGGGCATGTTCATGAGCAAAACCTCGCAAGGCATAAGGCAGCGTCGGGATTTGAAAAGCGTTGTTGCAGCTAAATTGCCACGGGGATAAAGTCTGTGAAACCCAACTCTTCTAACCTTCAGTCAGGCCTTCACTAAACTATGAGCAGCCGTCGACCCGACCCTCTGGCCCAAGTCAGCGACTTCGATATCCGCCTGTTGCGCATCTTTCGCAGCGTGGTGGAGTGCGGTGGCTTCTCGGCGGCGGAAACCGTTCTGGGGATTGGTCGCTCGGCCATCAGCCAGCAAATGAGTGATCTTGAACAGCGCCTTGGCCTACGCTTGTGCCAACGCGGGCGTGCGGGTTTTTCCCTGACCGAAGAAGGACGCGAGGTATACCAGTCGGCGTTGCAACTGCTCAGCGCCCTGGAAAGTTTCCGCACCGAGGTCAACGGCCTGCACCAACACTTGCGTGGCGAACTGATCATCGGCCTGACCGACAATCTGGTCACCCTGCCCCACATGCGCATCACCCACGCCTTGGCACAGTTGAAGGAGCGCGGCCCGGACGTACAGATCCAGATCCGCATGATCGCCCCCAATGAAGTCGAACAAGGGGTGCTCGACGGTCGCCTGCACGTCGGCGTAGTCCCCCAGGCCAGCGCCCTGTCGGGGCTTGAATACCAGCCGCTGTACAGCGAACGCTCGCTGCTCTACTGCGCAGTCGGCCACCCGCTGTTTTACGCCGACGACAAGCAACTGGACGACGAACGCATCAACAGCCAGGACGCCATCGCCCCGACCTTCCGCCTGCCCGCCGATATCCAGGCGCACTACCAGGCACTCAATTGCACCGCCAGCGCCTCGGACCGCGAAGGCATGGCCTTCCTGATCCTGACCGGCCGCTACATCGGCTACCTGCCCGACCACTACGCCAGCCTGTGGGTACAACAAGGCCGACTGCGTGCGCTGAAACCGGCTACACGTTTTTACGATTTGAGCCTCGCTTCGGTCACGCGCAAGGGCCGTCGCCCTCATTTGGTGCTGGAAAGTTTTCTCGAAAGTCTGGCCGCAACGCGCTAACACGGGCCTTACAGAAAAACCTGAGCAACTGGACAGCTTTTTGCAAGGCAAGGGGATCTCGAACCATCAGCCATGAGCTCCCCACCATGCCGCCAGAATCCGAAAACCCCAGCGACCTGATCTACGGCCTCAACGATCGGCCCAAACCTTTGCCTGCATTGCTTGCCGCGTTGCAGCATGTATTAGCCGCCTTTGTCGGCATCATTACTCCACCGCTGATCATCGGTTCCACCCTCGGTCTCACCGCCCACCTGCCCTACCTGATCAGCATGGCGTTGATGGTTTCTGGTGTAGGCACATTCATCCAGGCGCGTAGGCCATTTGGGATTGGCGCCGGGATGATCTGCCTGCAAGGCACCAGCTTCGCGTTTCTCGGTGCGGTGTTGTCGGCAGGTTTCCTGGTCAAACAACGCGGCGGAAGCCCGGAAGACATCCTGGCGATGATCTTTGGCGTGTGCTTCTTCGGCGCGGCAGTGCAGGTGGTGTTGAGCCGCTTTATCGGCCAACTGAGAAGAGTGATCACGCCCTTGGTCACCGGCATTGTCATCACCCTGATTGGCATCAGCCTGATCAAGGTCGGCATCACCGACTTGGGCGGCGGCTTCAACGCCCCGGACTTCGGCGCCCCGACCAACCTGGCACTCGGTGTGTTCGTGGTAATGACCATCATCCTGCTCAACCGCTCGAACACCCCATGGGTACGCCTCAGCGCCATCATCATCGGCCTGGCTTTGGGCAGCCTCGCCGCCTGGTTCAGCGGCAAACTGGTGCCGCAGGCCCTGCCTGACCTGCCATTGATTAGCCTGCCTACACCGTTCCATTTCGGTTTCAACTTCGACTGGAGCGCTTTCCTACCGGTGGCGCTGATTTATCTGATCAGCACCATCGAAACCGTCGGCGACCTCACCGCCAATTGCATGATCGCCCGCCAACCCATCAGCGGCCCTTCCTATATAAGCAGGCTCAAGGGCGGCGTGCTGGGGGACGGTATCAGTTGCATGATCGCCGCTACCTTCAGCGCCTTTCCCAACACGACCTTCGCCCAGAACAACGGCGTGATCCAACTGACCGGCGTCGCCAGCCGTTACGTTGGCCTGTACATCGGCGTCGTGCTGTTTTGTCTCGGGCTGTTTCCGCTGATTGGCGCGGTGCTGCAACAAATCCCCAAACCGGTACTCGGCGGGGCAACCCTGGTGATGTTCGGCAGCGTCGCCGCCGCCGGGGTGCGCATCCTCGCCCAGGCACCGCTGGACCGACGCAGCATGCTGATCATCGCCACCTCGTTCGGCGTCGGCCTGGGGATCGCCGCCCAGCCAAACCTGCTGCACCTGATGCCAACGCTGGTGCAAAACCTGTTCGACTCCGCCATCACCAGCGGCGGCCTGACCGCCATTGTGTTGTGCCTGTTGTTGCCCGAACCCAAGGCCACCGCGAATGCCGCAAACCAGGCCCTGGAAAGCGACACTCTGGAGCCGCTTTGACGGTTTTATCGTATCGGGACTTGTCTGGGGCTTGAGGGTGGGTTATCTGTGCACACGTCGTATTCATCGATCTGCACGGAAACCTCCATGAGCCTCGAAGTTCCTGCCCACAGCAACCACGCCGGAAAACCTGCAAGCCGCATTCGGCAAAAGAACGAACAAGCGATTCTGCAGGCCGCCGAAGACGAGTTCGCCCGTCATGGCTACAAAGGCACCAGCATGAACACCATCGCGGCGAGTGCCGGGTTGCCGAAAGCCAACTTGCACTACTACTTCACCAACAAGCTGGGCCTGTACATTGCCGTGCTCAGCAACATCCTCGAACTCTGGGACAGCACCTTCAACACCCTGACCGCCGAGGATGACCCGGCCGCGGCCCTGACCCGCTACATCCGCACCAAGATGGAATTCTCCCGGCGCCAGCCACAAGCCTCGCGGATCTTTGCGATGGAGATCATCAGTGGCGGCGAATGCCTGACCGAATATTTCAGCCAGGACTACCGCGCCTGGTTCAGCGGCCGTGCGGCGGTGTTCCAGGCCTGGATCGACGCAGGCAAGATGGACCCCATCGACCCCGTGCACCTGATCTTCCTGCTGTGGGGCAGCACCCAGCATTATGCCGACTTCGCCACGCAGATCTGCCGCGTGACCGGGCGCACCAAGCTGACCAAGCAGGACATGGAAGACGCCGGCACCAACCTTATCCACATCATTCTCAAAGGCTGTGGCATCAAGCCGGCCCTCTAAACGAAGTTACCCATGCCTTTCACGCTTACCGGCTTTTGCGAGTTTCGCGAAGAAATTCGCAAAAGCCGCTTCATTACCCTCGCCGCCCCCATCAGCAGCCCCCAGGACGCCCAGGCCTTCATCGACCAGCACAGCGACCTGAACGCTACGCACAACTGCTGGGCCTGGAAACTCGGCGATCAATACCGCAGTAACGATGACGGCGAGCCCGGCGGCACGGCCGGGCGCCCGATCCTGGCCGCGATCGAAGCGCAGGATTGCGACCAAGTCGTAGTGCTGGTGATCCGTTGGTACGGCGGCATCCAGTTGGGCACCGGCGGCCTGGCCCGGGCCTATGGCGGCGGCGCCAACAAATGCCTGCAAGCCGCCGAACGCGTCGAGTTGATCAAACGTGTGCCGCTGAGTTGCTCCTGTGGTTTTGCCGAGCTGCAGTTGGTGAAACTGCGAGTGGCCGAACTGGGCGGGCTGGTGGTTGAAGAAGTCTTCACCGCCAATGGCGTCGACCTGCAACTGGCCCTCGGCGAAGCCCATATTGACACCCTGCAAACCCAGCTCGCCGACCTGAGCCGCGGGCGCATTCTACTGGAGCGCTGAAACTGCCCACATCTACTGTGCACCCGCCTGTGGATAACCTGAGCACACTCGCCTGTAACCCTTCTGTCACAAGGCTTTCAGCCGGTTGTTCAGTTTTTGCTCAGCCCGTCACACTAAAGTATTAATCCGGCTCAAAAACAGTCAGTTAGGCGGGTTATGTCCTTTAGAACAAAGGGTCGCAGCGCTTATATCCACCGATCACGCTTGCGAACAATTACTGTGGAGCAACCTGTGGATAACCCGTGCAAGAGTGAGCCGGCAGCAGAGCCCGCAACGCCCCGGCGCAACTGAGCGTTTTTTGATCAATTTTCTGCCTGGCGTACCGGCATCAACTGCGCCACCGCCCACAGCACTTCAAACACCACGACAATTACCAACACCACACTTGCGCCGTGGGCCAGCGCGTAAATCTGCCAAGTCGCAAATAACACCCGGCCGGCGGCGTCATAGCGGCCGAATATCGCTTGGGGATCACGGATTCGCAGCACCGACCACACGCACACAATCGAGCCCATCAGGTTGGCCATCAACATATGCACAGGCGCGAACGGCGGCAGTTCGCCGGGCAGATTCAACGCCACCAAAGCGTTATGCAGCAGAACAAAGGTCCAGGGGGTGACCAGCGCCGCGGTGACGATCAAATCGTACCAACCGCTGGCCCGAACCAGTTGACGGTATTGGTGTGCAGTCCACATAGCAGCAAGCTCCTTCAATTCAAGAAGCCAGCACGCTAAAGCCTGGAGTATGCTCCAGGGTCAAGCCCCTTCGAGCCCTCCGCATGCGTATCGGCGAATTAGCCCAGGCCAGCCAGGTCAGCCGCGACACCCTGCGCTTCTACGAGCAACGCGGGTTGATTGCCGCGCAACGCAGTGCCAACGGCTACCGCGACTATCCCGCCGACATGGTGCAGTTGGTGCTGTACATCAAGACCGCCCAGCGCCTGGGCTTCAGCCTGGCTGAAATCGGCAACAGCGTCGGCGCACTATGGCAAGCTCCAGATCCCGACAGCGCCGTCACTCAACTGTTGCAAGACAAGCTCAACCTGATCGAAACCCGCATCGCCGAACTCGACCAACTGCGCCAGGAGTTGCAGCAAAGGCTCGGCCAGCGTTGTCCACTGAACCCGTGAACCTCCACCGTCAAAGGAAGCCATTCATGTCCACTTCAAAAACCGCACTGATTATCGGCGCCTCCCGGGGCCTGGGCCTTGGCCTGGCCAAGCAACTGCTGGCGGACGGCTGGGACGTGACCGCCACCGTGCGCGATCCGCAAAAGGCCGATGCCTTGAAAGCCCTTGGCCCGGTGCAGATCGAAAAGCTCGACATGGATGACCAACAGGCCGTGATCGCCCTGAGCCAGCGCCTCAAGGCAAAAACCTTCGACCTGCTGTTCGTCAACGCCGGCGTCAAAGGCCCGGCCAATCAGGAACCGGGCCACGCTACCCTGGCTGAGGTCGGCCAACTGTTCTTCACCAATGCCGTGGCGCCGATCAACCTGGCCCAGCGTTTTGTCGGGCAGATCCGCCCGGATACTGGCGTGCTGGCCTTCATGAGTTCGATCCTCGGCAGCGTGACCATCCCCGACGGCTCGGACCTGGCCCTGTACAAGGCCAGCAAGGCCGCTCTCAACTCCATGACCAACAGTTTCGTTACCCAGTTGGGTGATCAGAAATTGACCGTGCTTTCCTTGCACCCAGGCTGGGTGAAAACCGACATGGGCGGCGAAAACGCGCACATCGACGTGCCCACCAGCGTGCGCGGCCTGATCGATCAGGTAAATGCCTACAGCGGCAAGGGCGGCCATCACTTTGTGGACTACAAAGGCGAGACCATCGCCTGGTAAAAAACCGCGATCGTTATCGGCCGATTGCCGCCGATAACGATCCACACGTAAACTGCGCACCTCGCCCTTCCCGGCGACCCTGGATCAGCAGACAGGGCAACACTGAGCTGGCAAACCTGAACCCATCATTCAGAGGAGCCGGCCAATGCCTGCGACCCGTATCTGGTTAAAAAACCCCCTCGCGATTTTCACTGCCAATGGCCTCGACGCCCGTGGTGGCCTGGTGCTGCAAGACGGTGTGATCACCGAAGTGCTGGGCTGGGGACAAGAGCCCGCCGTGCCCTGCGGACAAGTCTTCGATGCCCGTGAGCATGTCGTCCTTCCGGGGCTGATCAACACCCACCATCACTTCTATCAAACCCTGACCCGTGCCTGGGCACCGGTGGTTAACCAGCCGCTCTTTCCCTGGTTAAAAACCCTGTACCCGGTCTGGGCCCGACTCACCCCGGAAAAACTCGCCCTGGCGAGCAAAGTGGCTTTGGCTGAACTGCTGCTCTCCGGCTGCACCACGGCGGCAGACCACCACTACCTGTTCCCGGAAGGCCTTGAAAACGCGATCGACATACAAGTCGACAGCGTGCGTGAACTGGGCATGCGCGCCATGCTCACCCGCGGCTCAATGAGCCTGGGCGAGGCCGACGGCGGGCTGCCACCGCAGCAAACCGTGCAACAGGGCGAAGTGATTCTGGAAGACAGCCGCCGTCTGATCCGCCAGTACCACGAGCGCGGCGACGGCGCGCAAATCCAGATCGCCCTGGCGCCCTGCTCGCCGTTTTCCGTCACCCCGGAAATCATGGAAGCCAGCGCCGAACTGGCCAACAACCTCGACGTGCGCCTGCACACGCACCTTGCAGAAACCCTCGATGAAGAAGACTTCTGCCTGCAGCGTTTCGGCCTGCGCACTGTGGATTACCTCGACAGCGTCGGCTGGCTCGGCCCGCGTACGTGGCTGGCCCATGGGATTCACTTCAACCCGGAAGAAATCGCACGCCTCGGTGCGGCCGGAACGGGGATCTGCCATTGCCCGAGTTCCAACATGCGCCTGGCATCCGGGATTTGTCCGACCCTCGACCTGCTCGCCGCCGGCGCACCGATTGGCCTGGGCGTGGACGGTTCGGCGTCCAATGATGCGTCGAACATGATCCTGGAAACGCGCCAGGCCCTGTACATCCAGCGCCTGCGATACGGGGCGGAGAAAATCACCCCGGAGCTGGTGCTGGGTTGGGCAACGAAAGGCTCGGCACAGTTACTCGGCCGCAGCGATATCGGCGAACTGGCCGTAGGCAAACAGGCCGACCTGGCGTTGTTCAAACTGGATGAACTGCGCTTTTCCGGCAGCCATGACCCGATTTCGGCACTGCTGCTGTGCGGCGCCGACCGGGCGGACCGGGTGATGGTCGGGGGCAAATGGCGGGTGATCGACGGGCAGGTTGAGGGCCTGGATCTGAAAGGTTTGATTGCCGATCACAGCCAGGCGGCACGGGAACTGATCAACCGGACTTAACTGAAGAAACACCCTCAAAATGTGGGAGCGGGCTTGCTCGCGAAAGCGTTGGGTCAGTCAATATATCTGGCGACTGACACTCCGTATTCGCGAGCAAGCCCGCTCCCACACAAGCCCGGTTCCCACAATTATTTCTGCGGTGTTTTGAGGATCGGTTACAACCCCAACAGCGACAACATGATAAACGTCGCAAACAACACAAAATGGGTCATCCCTTCGATGGCGTTGGTTTCGCCATCGTTGAGGTTGATCGCACTGACAATCAGCGTGATAAACACCATCACCGTCTGCACCGGCGTCATCGCCATCTGAAACGGCTGGCCGGTGTAAAGGGCCATCGCTTCCATCACCGGCACCGTCAGGATCACTGTCGACAGCGACGCACCCAGCGCGATGTTCACCACCGACTGCATGCGGTTGGCCAGTGCTGCGCGCAACGCGGTCAAAATCTCCGGCGCAGCGGAAATCGCGGCCACGATGATCGCCGTGATCACCGGCGGGGCACCGGTTCCTTCCAGGCCCAGGTCGAGGGTCTTGGACATCACCTCGGCCAACGCACCAATCACGATCACGCCAAACACCAAAGTCCCGACAGAGAACGCCAGGTTAATCGGCGGCGACTCTTCTTCCGGCTGTTTCCTGCGGCGTTTTTCCGGGTAGCTGTAGCTGAAGAAATAACTGTGAGGCCCCACCTGCATCCGCAGGAACAACGTGTACAGCACCACCATCGCGCCAATGGTGAAGGCCGAGTAAATTTTCCAGTCGGCTTCGGGGATAAATTCCGGCACCACCATCGACACACCCATGGCGGTAAGGATCATCACACTGTAGGTCCGCGCCGAATCGTCGTTATAGGACTGCTCGCCATGCTTGATCCCGCCCATCAGCGCCGCCAGGCCGAGGATGCCGTTGATGTCGAGCATCACTGCCGAATAAATGGTGTCGCGCACCAGGGTCGGCGACGGCTCGTTACTCATCATGATCGCCAGGATCACCACTTCCACCAACACGGCGGCAAGGGTCAGGATCATGGTGCCGTAGGGATCGCCAACCTTTTCCGCCAGTTGCTCGGCGTGATGCGCCACGCGCATCGAGGCTACGACGATAAAACCGATCAGCGCTATGCCGCCGAGCAGCGCCACTATCTGCCCGCTGTGCAGCATCCAGTGCTCCAGCGGATAAGCGGCGATGGCGGCAATCAGCGCCAACAGCATGAATTTTTCTTGCTTGATAGATGTGAGCATTGCAGGCCTTTTGAACGCGGCGAATCCGTCATTGATGGGGTACAGACTGCACCGCGCCGCTAACGTTTCGTTACACCTTAGTTCACGCATCGCTTGCACGACGTTCGCGGATGCTTACCGCTTGGTCAGGTTTTGCCGATTATTTCGGCGTGCGCCTGTAGAATGCCGCCATTGCACCTGATGAGAATTTATAAATGTACGATTGGCTCAACGCCCTGCCCAAGGCTGAATTGCACCTGCACCTGGAAGGCTCGCTGGAGCCTGAGCTGCTGTTCGCCCTGGCCGAACGCAACAAAATCGCGCTGCCGTGGAACGACGTCGAAACCCTGCGCAAGGCCTACGCCTTCAACAACCTGCAGGAGTTTCTCGACCTCTACTACAAAGGCGCCGATGTATTGCGCACCTCCCAGGACTTCTACGACCTGACCTGGGCCTACCTGCTGCGCTGCAAGGCGCAGAACGTGATCCACACCGAGCCGTTCTTCGACCCGCAGACCCACACCGACCGTGGCGTGCCGTTCGAAGTGGTGCTCAATGGCATCGCCGCCGCGTTGAAAGACGGCGAGCAGCAACTGGGTATCACCAGTGGTTTGATCCTCAGCTTCCTGCGCCACCTGAGCGAAGAAGAAGCCGAAAAAACCCTCGACCAGGCGCTGCCATTCCGTGATGCGTTTGTTGCCGTGGGCTTGGACAGTTCGGAAATGGGTCACCCGCCGAGCAAGTTCCAGCGCGTGTTCGACCGTGCCCGTCACGAAGGTTTCCTGACCGTCGCCCACGCCGGTGAAGAAGGCCCGCCGGAGTACATCTGGGAAGCCATCGACCTGCTGAAAATCCAGCGTATCGACCATGGTGTACGCGCCATTGAAGACGAACGCCTGATGCAGCGGATCATCGACGAGCAGATCCCGCTGACGGTGTGCCCGCTGTCCAACACCAAGCTCTGCGTGTTTGACGACATGTCCCAGCACAACATCCTCGACATGCTTGAGCGTGGGGTGAAGGTCACGGTGAACTCGGATGACCCGGCGTACTTCGGCGGTTATGTCACCGAGAACTTCCATGCGCTGTACACCTCCCTGGGCATGACCCAGGATCAGGCCAAGCGCCTGGCGCAAAACAGCCTGGATGCACGGTTGGTCAAGCCTTAACCAACGACCGGTCTGGCGAGCCGGGCAATTTCCATTTGCCCGGCTTCACTGACCTGCAGCACCTGAGACTCATTGATCACACTGACCCAGTTCGACTGCAAACACAGTTGCAATAGCGCGACCCCCAACGCACCGCCCAGGTGCGGCTGCTGTTCGCTCCAATCAAAACAATCACACACGACCGGCTGAACCAGTGCCTGGGTAAAAATCCCCAGCGCAGCGAGTTTGCGCGCCCCCAGCGGTGTCACTTCAGTGCGCTGCTCCGCACGTTCGATCCACCCTGCTGCCATCATCCGTTGATACAAACCCGCCGCCAGTTCGCCGCCCAGGTGGCCATGGCAGAGCCTGGCCCGCCGCAAAGCGAGAGGCGCAATCAGTGACTGGGAATGGGTGGGCGTACTGCGTGCAACGCTGGCCATGGTGGTGCAGGCCAGGGCATCCACGGCGGCGCCCACGTCGGCGGCGGCCATACGGAAAAAGCGTTTGCCGCTACGGGCCTCGACGCGCAACAGCCCGCCGGCCGTCAAACGTGTCAGATGAGCATTCGCCGAGGCCGACGACAGCCCCGCCAACGTAGCCAATTCATCGCAAGGTTTAGCCGAGCCGTCCATCAACGCCCAGACCATCGCGGTGCGTTTCGGGTCGGCCAGCAGGTTGGCGATCTGACTGATGCAAGGTGCCTGTTCCATGTGCTCATTCACTCCCTGTTGAATCATTCGTCTGCTGCAGTTCGCGGAAAAGTATAAGCGTGAAAACGCCGGGTTCCGTGCCGTCTTACAGCGCAACCAAGGACAGAGGCTGAAGGAAATTTCCCGATATTCCCGGAGTTAGGGTGTAGGGGCGGACCGCTCCGGCAACTGCGCAGTCAATGTCGCACAACGAGCAACGAGCATTTCCCGCAGAAGATTGATCGGCTTGCTCAGTTGCGCGCGATGGGCGCACAGCAGGTTGAGCGGCGTACGCTCGCCTCGCAGCTCCGGCAGGATCAGGCGCAAGCGGCCGGCCAGTACATCAGAGCTGACATCCAGCCAGGACTTGTAGGCGATACCCACCCCGGCCACCGCCCAGCGCCGCACCACATCGGCATCGTCACTGAATCGGTCGCCGGTCACGGTCAGGCTGATGTCGCGCTTGCCATCGTTGAAACCCCAATGGTCATGCACCCGGCTGCCGAGCATATACAGCAGGCAATTGTGTTGGGTGAGCTGTTCCAGATGGCGCGGTTCGCCATGCCGCGCCAGATAGCTGGGGGCGGCGCAGAGCACGCGGTAGTTGTCCGGGGCGATGGGCAGCGCAATCAGGCTGGAATCTTCCGGCTCGCCGTAGCGCAGGGCGATGTCCACCGGCTGGCGGAACAGGTCGGCAATCCGGTCGCCCAACAGCAGGCGTACGCTCAGGTCGGGGTATTCGCGCTGGAACTCATCCAGCCAGGGCAACAGCTGGTTACGCCCAAAGTCCGACGGCGCCGACAGTTGCAGCACCCCGCTGACTTGGTCCTGGCCACTGGCCAATAAGCGCCGGCCTTCATCCAGGCTGCTCAAGGCGGCACGGGCGTACTCCAGAAAGCCCTCACCCTCGGCGGTCAGGCGCAGGCTGCGGGTGGAGCGCGCCAGCAAACGTGCGCCCAGTTGCTGTTCGATACGCTTCAACGCCGCGCTGGCCACCGCCGCCGACATGTCCATGACCCGCGCCGCCGCCGAAAGGCTGCCCAGGTCTGCCGCACGCACAAACAACTGCAAGTCATCAAAACGCAGCACGCTGACCGCCCATTATCAAAAAAATGTTGAAAGAGACTGCTCTTTTAGCGGGTTTTATCTTCGAGAGAAATAGCCAATCATCTGTCCATCCCGTTCATCACGTATCTGGAGTCGAATATGTCTGCTGCCTTTAACGTCATCGCCACGCTGATCGCCAAACCCGGCCAACATGCCACCCTGGAAACCCTGCTGCGCGAGCTGCTGGAACCGACCCGCGTCGAGGCTGGCTGCCAGCAGTACGACCTGCACCAGGACCTGCAACACCCCGAGACCTTCTACATGCTCGAACGCTGGAGCGACGACGCCGCGCTGGCCGACCACGACCAGAGCGCCCATATCCAGAATTTCCGCGCCAAGGCTGCCGACGTGCTCGAGCATTTCGAACTCAAGCGCCTGAAGTTTCTTGCCTGATCAACCGGCCCCTTTTTGGAAACCATCATGAAAGCCATCGCCTACTACGCCGCATTGCCCATCAACGATCCAAAATCCCTGCAAGACATCGAACTGCCAGAACCGGTCGCCGGCCCCCGCGACCTGCTGGTGGAAGTCAAAGCCATCTCGGTGAACCCGGTGGACACCAAGGTGCGCCAGAACGTCGCCCCGGAAAACGGTGCCGCCAAAGTGCTGGGCTGGGACGTGGCAGGTGTGGTCAAGGCCGTGGGCAGTGAAGTGAGCTTGTTCAAGGTCGGTGACAAGGTGTTCTACGCCGGCTCCCTGGTACGTCCCGGTGGCAACAGCGAACTGCACACCGTGGATGAGCGCATCGTCGGCCACATGCCGAAAACCCTGGGTTTCGCCGACGCGGCCGCTCTGCCGCTGACCGCCATCACCGCCTGGGAGTTGCTGTTCGAACGCCTGCAAGTGCGCGAAGGCAAGACCGATGAAGGCCAGAGCCTGCTGATCGTCGGTGCGTCGGGTGGTGTGGGATCTATCCTGACCCAATTGGCGAAACAGCTTACCGGCCTGAAAGTCATCGGCACTGCCTCCCGGCCTGAAACCCAAGCCTGGGCCAAGGACCTGGGCGCCGACCTGGTGATCGACCACAGCAAACCGTTGAGCGAAGAATTGAAAAACGCTGGCCATCCGCAGGTGAACTACGTCGCCAGCCTGACCCAGACCGACCAGCACCTGGACCAACTGGTGGAAGCGCTGATTCCACAAGGCAAACTGGCGCTGATCGACGATCCCAAGGCGCTGGATATCAGCAAGCTCAAGCGCAAGAGCCTGTCCCTGCATTGGGAGTTCATGTACACCCGCTCGATGTTCGAGACCAGCGACATGATCGAGCAGCACAACCTGCTCAATCGCGTGGCCGAACTGATCGACGCCGGCACCCTGAAAACCACGGTGGGCGAGCACTTTGGCGTGATCAACGCGGCCAACCTGCGCCGCGCCCACGAACTGCTGGAAAGCGGCAAGGCCAAGGGCAAGATCGTGCTGGAAGGGTTCTAACGAAAGGTTCTGTCAGTGTCGTCTGTTATTCATGTGAGTAATGGACGACACCGCTAGTCAGAGACTTGATCCTTGTCATATTTGTGAGCGTATTCGGGTTTATATTGGCCGCCTTTGCCACGCAATTTACGTGAGGAAGTCAGCAATGAAGATCCTGATAAAAGCGCTAGCAAGATCCGAAGGCAACAAATGGCAGGTCCGTCTCGACCAGAACGCCTTTACCTTCCGCAGTGAGGCCGAAGCCCGCGCGTTTGCCGACACCCTGCAAACCCGTATCCAGGCCCCTCACCGATTCCCCGAAAGCCAGCAGCGTTCTGCTGGCTGACCCGCTCAGTCCGCCGCTTGCAGTGCCCGTTGGCGCTGCAGGCGCTGGGTCAGCATCGCGAACGTCACCGCAAGCACGCCACACAAGCTGATGACCATTGCCATCGGCATCGCCGTGCCATCGTGCAACACGCCGACCAACGACGCCGCGCCAGCTGCCACACTGAACTGAATGCAACCGAGCAACGCCGACGCGCTGCCCGCCCGCGCGCCCTGCCCGCTCATGGCGCAGGCCGAGGTGTTGGGCAAAATGCAGCCCAGGCTGGCGATGCAGATAAACAGCGGCACCAGCAAAGGCCACAAGGCGTCAGTGCGCAGGGCAGCAATTGCCAGCAACGACAGGCCCGCCGCCAGGTAGACCCACACCGTGCGCGACAGCAAAAACGCCGGGCCGCGTGAGGCCAGCAAGCGCGCATTGACCTGTGCCACCAGAATAAAGCCGGCGGCGTTGGAGCCGAAGACCCAGCCATAGTGCTCGGCGGGAACGCCATAGAGTTTGATAAAGACGAAAGGCGAGCCCGCGATGTAGGCAAACATGCCGGCAATCGAGATACCACCGGTCAAGGCATAGCCCAGGTACACCCGGTCCGACAACAACCGGCCGTACTGGCGCAGCGCGCCCGACAGCGGCTGGCGCGGTTGATGGGCGGGGAAACTTTCCGGCAGCCCGACCGCTACCGCGATGGCCGCCATCACACTGAATGCCGTCAGCGCCAGGAAGATCGACTGCCAGCCCCAGATACCGACCATCACCCCGCCCGCCAGCGGCGCGAGGATCGGGGCCAGCCCGGTGACCAGCATCAGCTGCGAAAACACCTTGGCCGAGCCCACCGCGTCGCATTTATCGCTGACCACCGCCCGGGAGATCACCATGCCCGCGCAACCGCCCAAAGCCTGGACGAAGCGCGCGCCGATCAGCCATTCCAGAGAAGGCGCGTACGCACACGCGAACGACGCCAGGGTAAACAGGGTGACGCCGCTGAGCAGCGGCCCGCGTCGGCCAAAACGGTCCGCCAGCGGCCCATAGATCAACTGGCCGATCGCCAGGCCCGTGAAGTACACGGCCAAGGTCAGTTGAATATGTTTTTCGTCAGTGCCGAATGCCACGGCCATGGCCGGGAAACCCGGCAGGTAGAAGTCGATGGCCAATGGCGCGAACGCGCTCAGGGCCCCCAAAATCAGGATTATACGAAGGTTCATCAGGCACCCAGGTGAGTCGGCAGCTCGACAGTCTAGCCGGGCATGGGTGCCTTGAACATTAAGTTAGCTCGCTAACTATCAGAAAGTCAGGCGAGCTTGACGCTGTAGCCTTCTTCGCTGATCAGGTTGATCACCTCCGCCGACGACAGCACGCTGCTTTCCACGCCAACTTCCTTTGCCGCGAGGTCGACGCGCACGCTGGCCGCCGGGTCCTTATCCTGCACCGCCTGGGTGACCGAGCGAACGCAGTGGCCACAGGTCATTCCTTCAACGCTGAATACTTGCATGACATGACTCCTTTGATGAGGTTGCCCGCAGTTTTGACCTTGCCACGATGGCAAGGTCAAGTTCTGAAAACATCGGCCGGGCTGGCATTCATTCGCGCCCTCGGCCAAGCTGCACCTATCCACGATGTGAACCTCGGAGAATTCGCCATGCGCTGGTCATTTTTTGGCCTTGTCAGCCTGATGGGCTTGTTTGCTGCTGTGCCACCGGCCAGCGCAGATGAAGATTATGCGGTGCTGATCATTTCCCGGGAGCGCCTCGAAGTGCCGACCAACTGCGAGATTGGTTTGTACATTCAAGACCAGTTGGCCGGGCGGCTGTTTCAGGAGCAGGCCACCTCCTTCAACTTGCCGGCCGGGAATGTGTCGCTACGCCTGAAATTGTTGCCGGGGCAATCCCAGGGCTGCTTGCCGGGCATGCTCGCACCACCGGCGCAAAACATCACGTTGAAGGCGGGCGACGTGCGCAAGCTGCGTATCGCGCAAGGTCCGGACGGCATGTACCTGAAGCCGGCCGCACTGGAATACTAAGCCCCGAAAACCTGTAGGAGCGAGCTTGCTCGCGAAGGTCGTGAACGATAACGCGCCTATCCTGAATGAACGCGGCGCCCTCAAGCTTTTCGCGAGCAAGCTCGCTCCTACAGTAAAAAGCGCCTTGACCTTCCCCGCAGGTCAAGGTTGATCCTATGGGCAATCTCTCTTGGAGTATTGCCCATGAACGGATCCACCACCTTCGACCTGCCGATCAGCGGCATGACCTGCGCCAGTTGCGCCGGGCGGGTTGAACGGGCACTGGGCAAAGTGCCCGGGGTGCAAAGCGTCAGCGTCAACCTGGCCAACGAACGCGCCCACATCGAAGTGCTCGGCCAAATGGACCCCAGCGTCCTGATCGCCGCCGTCGACAAGGCCGGCTACACGGCCACCCTGCCCCAAAGCGAAACCGCCACCCAGGCCAGCCAGGAACAACGCCTGACCCACGAACGCTGGTCGCTGCTGTTGGCGATCCTGCTCGCCGCGCCGTTGGTGCTGCCGATGCTGGTGCAACCGTTCGGCCTGCACTGGATGCTCCCCGCCTGGGTTCAATTTGCCCTGGCCACCCCGGTGCAATTCATCTTCGGCGCGCGCTTCTATATCGCCGCCTGGAAAGCCGTACGCGCCGGAGCCGGCAATATGGACCTGCTGGTAGCCATCGGCACCAGCGCCGGTTACGGCCTGAGTATCTATGAATGGCTCACGGCGTCCGCGGGCACGATGCCCCACCTGTATTTCGAAGCCTCAGCGGTGGTGATCGCCCTGGTGCTGCTGGGCAAATACCTGGAAAGCCGCGCCAAGCGCCAGACCGCCAGTGCCATCCGCGCCCTGGAAGCCTTGCGCCCGGAGCGAGCGATTCAAGTGATCGACGGTCGCGAGCAAGACGTTGCCATCACCGCCCTCAAACTGAATGACCTGGTGCTGGTCAAACCCGGCGAGCGCTTCCCGGTGGACGGCGAAGTGGTTGAAGGCCAAAGCCATGCCGACGAAGCGTTGATCAGCGGTGAAAGCCTGCCGGTGCCGAAGCAGCCTGGCGATGCAGTCACTGGCGGCGCCATCAACGGCGAAGGCAGGCTGCTGGTGCGCACCCTGGCCCTTGGCGCAGAGAGCGTATTGGCAAGGATCATCCGCCTGGTGGAAGACGCCCAGGCCGCTAAGGCTCCGATCCAGAAACTGGTGGATAAGGTCAGCCAGGTGTTCGTGCCGGTGGTGCTGGTGCTGGCCTTGGCCACGCTGACCGGCTGGTGGCTGTATGGCGCTCCGTTGGAAGTTGCGCTGATCAATGCCGTGACCGTGTTAGTCATCGCTTGCCCTTGCGCCCTTGGTCTCGCCACACCCACCGCCATCATGGCCGGCACCGGCGTCGCCGCCCGCCACGGCATCCTGATCAAGGATGCCGAAGCCCTGGAGCGCGCCCATGAAGTCAGCGCCGTAGTATTCGACAAGACCGGCACCCTGACCTCCGGCGCACCGAAAATTGCGCACTTGGCCGCCGTCGATGGCAATGAAGCGGCCCTGCTGCAACAGGCCGGGGCGCTGCAACGCGGCAGTGAACATCCGCTGGCCAAGGCGGTGCTGGACGCCTGTGCCGA
The DNA here is from genome assembly GCF_001952855.1 of Pseudomonas sp. ATCC PTA-122608. Classification (GTDB taxonomy): domain Bacteria; phylum Pseudomonadota; class Gammaproteobacteria; order Pseudomonadales; family Pseudomonadaceae; genus Aquipseudomonas. Next base: position 20,112 of record NZ_LPNO01000054.1, read on the forward strand.
ACAGGGCCTGAACGTGGCCGATGTCAGCGCCAGCCAATCCCTTACCGGGCGCGGCATCGCAGGCACTCTCGACGGGCGGCAACTGGCATTGGGCAACCGTCGCCTGCTGGAAGAGACCGGCTTGAGCACGGGCGACCTCGCCGACTCGGCCAGCGCCTGGGAGGCGGAGGGCCGCACCTTGTCCTGGCTGATCGAGCAAAGCCCGCAGCCCCGCGTGCTGGGTTTGTTTGCCTTCGGCGACACGCTCAAGCCGGGGGCGCTGCAAGCGATACAAGCACTCAAGGCGCGGCATATCAGCAGCCACCTGCTGACCGGCGACAACCGTGGCAGCGCCCGCGTGGTCGCCGAAGCCTTGGGCATCGACGACGTGCACGCCGAGGTGTTGCCTGCGGACAAGGCGGCTACCGTCGCCGAGTTGAAGAAGACCGGCGTGGTCGCGATGGTCGGTGACGGCATCAACGACGCACCGGCCCTGGCCGCGGCCGACATCGGCATCGCGATGGGTGGCGGCACCGACGTGGCCATGCACGCCGCCGGGATCACCCTGATGCGCGGCGACCCACGCCTGGTGCCCGCCGCGCTGGAAATCAGCCGCAAGACCTATGCGAAAATTCGACAGAACCTGTTCTGGGCCTTTGTGTATAACTTGATCGGCATCCCGCTGGCCGCGTTCGGCCTGCTCAACCCGGTAATGGCCGGCGCGGCCATGGCCCTGTCCAGCGTCAGCGTGGTGAGTAATGCGCTGCTGTTGAAAACCTGGAAACCCAAGGATCTGGAGGACGAACGTCCATGAACATTGGCCAAGCAGCACGCCAAAGTGGCCTGAGCGCCAAGATGATTCGTTATTACGAGTCCATCGGCTTGTTGAAAGCCGCCCATCGCACCGACAGCGGCTACCGCATTTATGGTGCCGATGACTTGCACACCCTGGCGTTTATCAAGCGTTCGCGGGATTTGGGATTTTCCCTTGAGGAGGTTGGCAAGTTGCTGACCCTCTGGCAGGACCGGGGCCGTGCGAGTGCCGACGTGAAGGCGCTGGCCCGCCAGCATATCGATGAGCTGAACCAGAAGATCCGCGAGTTGGGGCAGTTGCGCGATACGTTGCAGGACCTGGTGGAACACTGCCAGGGTGATCATCGGCCGGATTGCCCGATTCTCAAGGAACTGGCGTCGGGCAGTTGTTGCGCCTGACGAGATTTAACTGACTGCACAAAGCAAATGTGGGAGCGGGCTTGCTCGCGAAAGCGGTGGATCAGTCAACTGATGTATTGACTGACACTACGCATTCGCGAGCAAGCCCGCTCCCACATTTGGATATCCACTCGCCGTTGGATCACTGCATCCAAGGCGGCGGTGGAGGCTCTTCCGACGCCTTGCTCGGTGGCGCATCGTCTGCCGCACGGATCGCCTGGCGACGCTCTTCATCGAGCCGCGCCGCTTCGATCTCGCGGATAACACCGCCCACGTCAGCCAACTCTTCCGGCTCGTCGAACTCGCCAGTCAAGACGCTGGCCGGGTGCAGAGTGCCGGCTTCGTAAAGCGCCCACATCTCCTTGGCGTACTTGGTCTTCTTCAATTCCGGGGCAAAGCGCCCGAAATAGGAAGCCATGTTGCCCACATCCCGTTCCAGCATGGTGAACGCGTGGTTGTTGCCCGCCGCATCCACCGCCTGGGGCAGGTCGATGATCACCGGGCCCGTCGGCGTCAGCAGCACGTTGAACTCGGAGAGGTCACCGTGCACCAGGCCGGTACACAACATCAGCACGATCTGGCTAATCAGGAAGGCGTGGTATTCACGCGCCTGGTCCGGCTCCAGCGTCACGTCGTTCAGACGCGGCGCGGCGTCGCCGTATTCATCGGCCACCAGCTCCATCAGCAGCACGCCTTCAAGGAAGTCGTACGGCTTGGGCACGCGAACGCCCGCACCTGCCAGACGGAAAAGCGCCGCTACCTCAGCGTTCTGCCAAGCGTCTTCGGTTTCTTTCTTGCCGAACTTGGAGCCCTTGGCCATGGCCCGGGCCTGACGGCTGTTGCGGACCTTGCGGCCTTCCTGGTATTCGGACGCCTGACGAAAACTTCGTTTATTCGCCTCCTTGTAGACCTTGGCGCAACGTAACTCGTTGCCACAGCGCACCACATAAACAGCTGCTTCTTTACCACTCATGAGTGGGCGCAGCACCTCGTCGACCAGACCGTCCTCGATCAGGGGTTCAATGCGTTTAGGAGTCTTCATCAGCTTTTATTGTGGGTCCTTTATTACCAAACACGCGTATGGCACTCGTTATACGGCAATCCTCTCGCCGCGGGGAGAGGGTACCGACCTTTGACCGCTTAAGAATGCATCCAATATGCCAAATTAATCTGCGATCCCCTGTAGGAGCGAGCTTGCTCGCGAAAAACCTGAGGGCGCCGCGTTGATTCAGGGCGCCAGCGTCTTCGTTAACGACCTTCGCGAGCAAGCTCGCTCCTACAAGGGGTGGCTGTTCATCCATAGTGTCATTCAGCGCTCAATAATCGCGGTGACGCCCTGCCCCCCGGCGGCGCAGATCGAGATCAGACCCCGGCCCTTGCCGGCCGCGTCCAACAGCTTGGCCAGGTTGGCGACGATACGCCCGCCAGTGGCGGCAAACGGATGGCCAGCGGCCAATGAGCTGCCCTTGACGTTCAACCGGCTGCGGTCGATGGAACCCAGCGGTGCGTCCAGCCCCAGGCGGGTCTTGCAATACTCCGGATCTTCCCAGGCCTTCAGCGTGCACAACACTTGGGCAGCGAAGGCTTCGTGGATCTCGTAGTAATCGAAGTCCTGCAGCGTCAGGCCATTCCTGGCCAGCAAGCGCGGCACGGCGTACACCGGCGCCATCAGCAGGCCTTCGGCACCGTTGACGAAATCCACCGCCGCCGCCTCGCCATCACGCAGATAGGCAAGGATCGGCAAGCCACGCTCCTTGGCCCAGGCTTCACTGCCCAGAAGCACCAACGAGGCGCCGTCGGTCAGCGGCGTCGAATTGCCAGCGGTAAGGGTGCCCTTTTCGCTTCGCTCGAAGGCGGGCTTGAGGCTGGCGAGCTTTTCAAGGGTCAGGTCGGGGCGCAGGTTGTTGTCGCGGGTCAGGCCGAGAAAGGGCGTGAGTAGATCGTTGTGCCAGCCCTCGGCGTAAGACGCGGCCATTTTCTGGTGGCTTTCCAACGCCAGTTGATCCTGCTCGGCGCGGGGAATCTGCCAGGTCTGCGCCATCAATTCGCAATGCTGGCCCATGGACAACCCGGTGCGCGGTTCGCCGTTACGCGGCAACTCCGGCTTGAGGTGATGGGGACGAAGTTGTAACAGGACTTTTAATTTATCCGCCATGGATTTGCTGCGATTGGCTTGCAGCAGGATTTTGCGCAGTCCCTCATTCACCCCGATCGGCGCGTCAGACGTGGTGTCGACGCCGCCAGCAATCCCGCACTCGATCTGCCCCAGCGCGATCTTGTTCGCCACCAGCAACGCGGCTTCCAGCCCCGTGCCACAGGCCTGCTGAATATCGTAGGCCGGGGTCTGCGGCGACAGGCGCGAGCCCAGCACACACTCGCGGGTCAGGTTGAAGTCCCGGGAATGCTTGAGCACCGCCCCGGCGGCCACCTCGCCAATACGCAGGCCGTGCAGGTTGTAGCGTTCGATCAGGCCTTCCAGGGCCGCGGTCAGCATCGCCTGGTTGCTCGCCGTGGCGTAAGGGCCATTGGAACGGGCGAAGGGAATGCGGTTACCGCCAATGATCGCTACACGGCGCAATTGAGTCATGGAAAGCTCCCTGAAGGTTGTGGGGTGAGTCTTTGAGACTAGCCTAGGCTCAATCGAACGACTTTCACCTATTGATGGTCCACCGTTTGAACCCCAGCACTCGGAGAGCGTTCCATGTCTGACCGTTATATCGACTTCGCCAACTCAAGCCTCGGCCATCGCCTGGTCGCTGCCATTGGCCTGCCGTCACCGGTGCGCCTGGAACGCTGGCAGGCCGGACGCCTGCGCCCGGTGGAGGGTGAGCTGCTGATCGGCGGCGGCCCGCTGGCAACAAAAATCCTGCCGTTCGCCAATAAGCTGACCGACGCTATCTATAGCTACGGCACCGAACCGTCGACGGCAACCACCTGGATTCCCGGCCACGGGCCCAAGCTCAAGGCCGTGGTGTTCGATGCCAGCCAACTGCAGCACACCGATCAACTCAAGCAGCTGCGGGAATTCTTCCAGCCGTTGATGAAGAACCTCGATCACAGCGCACATCTGGTGATCCTCGGCCGCGCTCCGGAAAGCCTCAGCGACCCGTTTGCCGCCAGCGCCCAGCGCGCCCTTGAAGGCTTCAGCCGGTCGTTGGCGAAAGAGCTGCGCAGCGGCGGCGTCCTGCAATTGCTGTATGTGGGCGACGGCGCCGAAGACCAGCTGGAAGGTGCACTGCGGTTCTTCCTCTCACCTAAAAGCGCCTACATCTCCGGCCAAGTGATTCGTTTAAATGCCTGCCCGACCCAGGTCGAGGATTGGACCCGACCACTCGCCGGGCGCAAGGCGCTGGTGACCGGCGCCGCACGCGGCATCGGCGCCTCAATCGCCGAAACCCTGGCCCGTGATGGCGCCGAAGTGATTCTGCTGGACGTGCCACAAGCCAAGGCCGACCTCGACGCACTGGCTGCGCGCCTGGGTGCCCGCAGCGTCGCCCTGGATATCTGCGCCGAAGACGCCGCCACGCAGTTGATCGAACACCTGCCGGACGGCATCGACATTGTGGTGCACAACGCCGGCATCACCCGCGATAAAACCCTGGCCAACATGACCCCGGAATACTGGGACGCGGTGTTGGCGGTCAACCTCAACGCGCCGCAAGTGCTGACCAAGGCACTGCTGGATAACGGCACCCTGCACGACAACGGCCGCGTAGTGCTGCTGGCGTCCATCAGCGGCATCGCCGGCAATCGCGGGCAAACCAATTACGCCGCGAGCAAGGCCGGGCTGATCGGCCTGGCCCAGGCGTGGGCGCCGTTGCTGGGGGAACGCGGGATCAGCATCAATGCCGTGGCCCCAGGGTTCATTGAAACCCAAATGACCGCGCACATTCCCTTCGCTTTGCGTGAGGCCGGGCGCCGTATGAGTTCGCTGGGCCAGGGCGGCTTGCCCCAGGACGTCGCCGAAGCGGTTGCCTGGCTCGGTCAACCGGGTTCGGGCGCGGTCAGCGGGCAAGCGTTGCGAGTGTGTGGGCAAAGTCTATTGGGAGCGTAAGCATGGAGTGGCAAACATTAGGCAGCACCCCGTTTCTGCCGCCGCTGTATTGGCGTGCGGCGCTCAAGCGCAAGATCACCGGCACCACGTTACCCGAACAAGGGTTGCGCTGCCGGGTCAGCGTCAACCCCAAGGAGGTGGCCGCCTATCGCAAGGTCTGCGGGTTTGCCGAGAGCCCGGTGCTGCCGGCCACTTATCCACACATCCTGGCGTTCGGCCTGCAGATGCAGTTGCTCACCGACAAGGCGTTTCCATTCCCATTGCTGGGGTTGATTCACCTGAGCAACCGGATCCGCATCCTGCGCCCCTTGGGGGGTGTGAGCGACCTGACGGTTGGTGTCTACGCGCAGAACTTGCAACCCCATGCCAAGGGCGCGACTTTCGATATCGTGACCACGGTCGAGGATTCATTGGGGCTGCTGTGGGAAGCCGAAAGCCGGATGCTCTGTCGAGGCGTGAAACTCGATGGCGTTGCGGCGGATAACGCGTTGCAAGCCCCCGTCAGCGTCAGCGAGTTGACCCGATGGAAAGCCCCCGCCGATATCGGACGCCGTTACGCTCGGGTGTCCGGCGACTACAACCCGATTCACTTGAGTGCGATCACCGCCAAGTTGTTTGGCTTCCCCCAGGCAATTGCCCATGGACTATGGAACACGGCACGCACACTGGCCGAAATGGGTGAACACTTACCCGCAGCCAATATTGAGATAGACGTCGAGTTTAAAAAGCCGGTGCGCTTGCCCAGTGAAGTGACCTTATGGGCGAGCGCCGCCGGCTCAAGCGGTGAGTTGCAACTAAAGGGGGCCGGGGACATTGAGCATATGACGGGACGTTGGCGGCCTATCGCCTGATTAATTGTATATATACACCTTAAGTTATAGCGGGCTATCGATAGCCCGCTAAGTTTATTAACCCCATGATTTTAAACCCATCCTGCTTTGCAACCCTCCCGCCCATATACCCTTGGTATTAGTCACTAAGCGGACCCATCCTGCCTGTATATAAATCGTTAATACCAAGTTGAGCATTGCGAGAAGAAGTGCCCGGGTCTGTTATAGCCATAACGGACGAATGTATCGCTGCCCTTAGAAACAGCGAACTTCGATAACAACAAAGGCTGTACCAGGTGCAAGGAACTCAATCATGAAAACTCAAGTCGTGTTGTGGAAAGCAAGTACCGCGCTGGCCCTGATTCTGGCAGTAAGCCTCGGAGGCTGCAGCAGCGGTGGTGGTGGTCATCACAGTAGCGTCGCCGCGTCTTCTCCGGATGCCGGCGCCGGATCAGGTGGTGGCACTGGCGGCGGAACAGATGGAGGCACTGGCGGTGGTACCGGCGGCGGCACTGATGGCGGTACTGGTGGCGGTACTGGTGGTGGTACTGGCGGAGGTACAGGTGGTGGTACAGGTGGTGGTACAGGTGGCGGCACTGGCGGCGGTACCGGTGGTGGTACAGGTGGCGGCACTGGCGGCGGTACCGGTGGTGGTACAGGTGGCGGCACTGGCGGCGGTACCGGTGGTGGCACAGGTGGCGGCACTGGTGGCGGTACAGGTTCGACCACTCCGCTGGTCACCGGCCAGGTAGTGGGCGCTGTTGGCGGTGTCGTCGGCAACGTCGGCACCGCGGTGGGCGACCTGGGTTCAACCCTCACCACTGTCCCCATTGTCGGCACCACTGCTGGCGGGCTCGTCACCGCGACAGGCACTGCCGTCAACAGCATCGGCACCGGCCTGACCGACGGTCTGGGCACACTGGGTACCAATAGCAATTCCCTGGGCATCACTGTTGCCGGCGTCGCCAACGGCGTGGCCGACTTGGGTACCGGCGTTTCCAACACCGGTAAATCCCTGGGCACTACATTGGGTGGCATTCCCGTGGTCGGTGGTTTAACCGGGGGCGTGGGTGGCACAGCAGGCGGCCTGGTCGATAAGGTCGGCCAAACCGTGACCATGCTCGGCGACACCTTGAGCACGGCCAGCACCACCGGACCACTGGGCGGTTTGACCAATACGGTCGGCAAAAGCGTACTGGTACCCGTCGTCTCCCTGGTGGAAAACACCACCGGCAACCTGGGTAATAAAACCGGCCTGGGCAATCCTGTCGGTGGCGTACTGGACAAAGTCGGGGCCACGGTCAAAGGTCTCGGTGGCCAAGTGGCCAGCGCGGGCGGTGCAGGCAACCCTCTCGGGACTATCGTAGGCGGCGCGCTGACCGGTGTTGGCAACACCCTTGATAAGTCGAGTGGCTACGTCAATCCGGCAACCACTACCCCGCAATCGGGTCTGCCTGAACTGGTCGGTGGCCTCGTCGCCAACGTGGGCAACGGCCTGAATATCGGCAACACCAATGGTGCTGTCAGTGCGGCAGGCATCACCGGCGGCGCGGTGGGCAACACCGTCGCGTCCCTCGGCACTCTGATTGGCGGCAACGGTGTAGCCAACACCGGCGCCACCGCTCCAGTCGCTGCTCTGACGACCAATGTCGGCGCCGCACTCAACCCAGTGACTTCGGGTGTTGCCGGGCTGACCCAAAACATCGGTACCACTACCGGCATCGGTGCACCGGTGAACGGTCTGGTCACCCAAGTCGGCGGCGCAGTCAGCGGCCTGGGTACCAACCTGACGGCAGCCAACGCCAACCCGATCACCAACGCCGTAGGCGGTACGCTGAATGCAGTCGGCAATACGGTCGGCTCGGTGGGTGGCTTGGTCACCGGCGGCACCAGCGGTAGCGGTGGTGGCCTGCTCGGCGGCTTGAATGTAGGTGGTGGCACTCCCGCCGGAGGCACTGCAAACACAAACACCGGTGGTGGCCTGGGCGGCTTGCTCGGCGGGCTGACCGGCAAAAAATAGAATTGCACCTGGCCATTAGACGGCCTCCCCTCCAGCGCCTACGCTTGGTTGAGACGAGAGATTCCAATGAGTCTCTCGTCTTTTTTATTGGCCAGTGAAAGGCCCTCCCGAACCGCGCCCCAGAGCCCGGCGGGAATCCGCGAAACGCTGCTGCAGTTTGACCATGGAGTGTCCTATGCGCGCCTCGACGCCGTTGTTTCTACTCACCCTGATTGCTGCCAGTGTCCACGCCGAGACCCTGCCCAGCTTCCTCAACAGCAACGACACCATTCGCAACCTGCCGGTGCCCAATCTACCCGCCGACGCCTATCGTCCGGTCACGCCGCAGACCCAGTTGCCCGAGCCGGCCGCTACCCAGAATCAGCCACTGTTGATGGACACCAAAGTGACCATCCGCAAGCTGCAAATCGACGGCGGAACGATCTACCCGCTCAAGGACGTGGCCCAGGTTTTCGAGCCGCTGATCGGTCATGAAACCACCGTCTCACAACTGATCGAAGCCACCCGCGGCATCACCCGCCGCTACCAGCAGGACGGCTATCTGCTGTCCTACGCCTACCTGCCTGATCAGCGCTTCGAAAACGGCCTGGTGCACGTGGTACTGGTGGAGGGCTACATCAAGGATTACAACGTGCAGGGCGACATCGGCTCAGTCTCGGCCTACGTCGACAAATTGGCGGCCAAGCTGCTGGGCGAGCGCCCACTGACCCGCAAGACCTTCGAACGCTACACCACGCTGATGGGGCGTATTCCGGGTGTGACGCTGCAGGCGCAAGTACCGCCGCCGGGCACTACCGATGGCGGCACACACATGCAGATCCAGGCCTCGCGCAAACCCTTCACCAGCAGCATGAGCATGACCGACGACAGCCGTGGTGGCCTGCAAGCCCTGATCACCGGTACCAGCAATTCCCAGACCTCCATGGGTGAGCAACTGAGCCTCAGCGGCCTGTTCCCGCCTGGCGAAGACAAGGAGCACTACTACCGCCTGGGCTACAGCCAATTCGTCAACGCCGAGGGCACCCAACTGGTGGTGAACGCCGAACGTTACCGCGCCGACCCGCGCAGTAACGTGCAACTGGACGGCGGTTTTGAACTCAAGCCACACCAGGAAATCGACCGCTACTCCGTTGGCCTCAGCCATCCGCTGATCGCCTCCCCCACCGAGTCGCTGACCCTGGGCACACGGCTCTATGCCGTAGACCAAACCACCCGCTATCAACTGGTGGGATTCCCTCAACGTTTCGACCTGGAAACCAACCTGCGCGCCCTGGCTTTTGAAGGCGACTGGCGCAAGTCCGACACGCGCCAACTGCGCATCCTCAGCGCCGGCCTGTACCAGGGCATCGACGGCCTGGGCGCCAAGACTCGCAGCGACTTCGAAGGCATAAAACCCGACATCGACTTCTTCCGCCTGCGCCTCTCGGGCGTGCAGAGCGACAAGTTCTTCGATAACTGGCAAGGGGTCGCCTCGGCGGCCGTTTACTGGAGCAACGACACCCTGCCCGACAGCGAACGCGCGACGTTCGGCGGGCAGAATTTCGGGCGTGGCTACCCCGACGACCAGGGCTCGGGCGACAAGGGTTGGGGCGTGGCGTATGAGGTCAACTACAGCTTCAACCGCAGCGGCGAATGGGTAAAAATCCTGCAGCCGTATGTGGTATTGGATAAGGCCAAGACCTGGTTCAACGAGTTGCCGGTCAAGGCCAACAACATGTCATCGGCAGCGGTGGGCCTGCGTTTCGGTGACAACAAGTACTACAACATCGCGCTGGAAGCGGCCAAGCCAATGTCGGACATTGCCCTAGACAGCTTCAATCGCCGGCCGCGGTACACGCTGAGTTTCAGCTACCAACTCTGACCCCTGCTGCCAACTCCGCCCTCTACTGTAGGAGCGAGCTTGCTCGCGAAGAATGTCCAGACAACGCGGGAAACCAGACTGCCCGCGTTATCGTTGACGTTTTTCGCGAGCAAGCCCGCTCCCACACAAGCCCGTTCCCACACAAGCTCGCTGCTACATCAGCCTGATTTTGGGGATGGGGAAAAGGTTGTTGAGGGTGTCGATCAAGCGCACCAAATAGATCGGCTTACGAAACAGGTCCAGTACCTGCAAACGCAGCATATCGCTGACATCATCCATCTCGGCATGGCCAGACATGACGATCACCGGCAGGTGCTGGCGAGCGGTGTGTTCGCGCAGGCGCTTGATCAAGGAAATACCACTTTCCTCGGGCATGCGCAGGTCGGTGATGACGAGGGCGATATCGGGGTGCAGGGTCAGCTCTTGCAAAGCGAAGGTAACCGAGGTGGCGGTAAAACAGACAAAGCCCTCATTCTCCAGCGACTCCGCCAGTTCAATGAGGGCATCTTCTTCGTCGTCCACCAACAGAATCTGCTGGCGGGCATGTGCAGCCGTGTTCATGAGCAATACCTAACTTGGCCAAGTGCTGACGGGTGTGCTCATAGGCTACTGCTTGAAGGTCAAGGAGTAGCGGGAGTAATTGCCGCCTGGATCCTGGCAAACATGGCAGTGATCTGCGGCCCAAGCAAATTCCCAGCAGCCAGCACAACCAGTGCTACGACCGCTACAAGAATAATGTACTCGATCGCCGTAGCGCCGTCTTTGCGATGAAAAAGCAAGTGGAGTTGAACGTGAAGTTTCATCAAAAGATCAAGGAACATAAGACTTCTCCTCTGGCGACCAAGCGCCCTATCACGATGCCGCACAATAATTGCGATGTGCCACCTCAGCATTGTCAACAAACCTCACCCTCACAACTGTAAGAAATGATTAATCACAAAGTAGTGGTGGTTTTTCTGACGCCTTGAAACCGTGGTTTTCAGGGCTACATTTGTATCCATTAAGAAATCTTGCTGTCAGTAATGGCATTTCGTCCTAGCTGAACTACCTTCAAATAGCGAAATAGTTAGTTAAATGTTCACAGCAGCCAGGTTGCGTCATTAGCCTGTCCGGATAGGCAGGTTGCAGTGCAACAGTGAAAAGGAGAGCCGTCATGAACACTCGTATCAGCATGATACTGGCCGGAGTGCTCTTGGTTGGCGCGCTGTTTGCCGGTTACTGGGGCCTGGTCTTAAGTCGCGCACCAGCGCCCGTAGTCCAGCCGCCCCCACAGGCCACGCCGGCGCAACCCGCCGTCGCGGTAGTTGAAGACCAGACCCGCCAGCCGGTGGTAGTGCTGGCACACGATGTACCGCCCTTTGTCGCCCTCAATGCTGCCGACCTGACCGTGGAAAAACTGCGCACGGTACCCGCCGGCAGCTTGACCAGCGTCGACCAGGCCATCGGCCGTATCCCTTGGAGAACCCTGCACGCCGGCACCTGGTTGAACGAGGAAAGCTTCACACCCGGTGGCCCGCTGGCGCGGATGATTCGCCCGGATGAACGCGCCCTTGCCGTGGCCGTTGATGAGGTCATCGGCGTGGCCGGCCAATTGAGTCCCGGCGACTATGTGGACGTGCTGCTGTACCTGCGCCAGGACACCACCAACCTGGAACAGTCGGCACAAGTGGTGATTCCGGCCATGCGCCTTCTCAGTGTCGGTGACCAGCTGGGCCTGGCCAACGATGGCTCCCCAGCCTCGCAGCCACTTACCGCTGAAGAGAAAAAACAACAGGCCCAACGCGGCAACGCCGCCCGCACCGTGGTGCTCGCAGTGCCCGAACAACTGCTGAGCCGTCTGATGCTGGCTTCCCAGGCCGGCACCTTGCGCCTGGCCGTGCGCAGCGCCGACGAGCACCTGCTGAGCCAGTACTGGGCCGGTGAAAGCACTTCGCCCGGCAACGTGCAAAGCGCCAACCGCGACCTTTATCAATTCACCCAACTGGCCTTCGCCCAAGCGCCGAAAAAAGTCGCCCAGGGAAGCCAGCCGCGCGCCGAGATTGAGATCATCCGCGGCAATCAAACGAACCAAAAAACGCCCTGACTGAACAAGGATGCCTTGAATGACCCGTCGTTACGCACCGGTGTTCACGCGATTGGCCTGTGCCCTGCTGCTGTCGAGCCTGCCCGCGGGTATTGCCTTCGCAGCCCCGGGCAACTGCAGCAGCCTGGGACAATTGCCCGCCACCCTCTCGGTGGGCGAAGGTTTGCAACAGGAATTGCAATCGCCCGTGGCCATTACCCGCCTGGCGATCGGTGACCCGAAAGTCGCCGACGTACACCTCAATGGCGACCGTGGTTTCCTGCTGACCGGCGTCGGCTCCGGCACCACCAGCCTGATGGTATGGACGGCTTGCGCCAGCGCACCTCGCCAGAGCATGGTGTTCGTCAAGGGCAAGGCCACTTCCGCGCTAACCAGCCTGTCACTTTCACCCTCGGACGACCCCACGCTGCCGAGCCAGGTACAGACCGATATTCGCTTCGTCGAAGTGACGCGAACCAAGCTTAAGGAGGCCAGTACCTCGCTCTTCGGCCAAGGCGGCAACTTCCTGTTTGGCAGCCCCGGCAATGGGACGGCGCCAGCGCCGCCCACCAACAGCTTCCGCGGGCAAGCGGTCAATAACGGTACCTTCAACATCGGCTTCGGCGGAGGCAAGATCTCGGCCATGATCAATGCCCTGGAAAGCAGCGGCTTTGCATATACGCTTGCGCGCCCGAGCCTGGTAGCTCTGAGCGGTCAAAGCGCAACATTCCTGGCTGGCGGTGAAGTGCCGATCCCGGTGCCCAGTGCCGCCAGCAACACCATCTCGATCGAATACAAGGAGTTTGGGATTCGTCTGACGCTGACGCCAACCGTCATCGACCATAACCGGATTTCCCTCAAGGTCGCCCCGGAGGTCAGCGAGCTGGACTACACAAACGCCGTGACCATCCAGGGCATCTCAGTGCCGGCCCTGACCATTCGCCGAACCGACACCAGTGTGTCCCTGGCCGACGGTGAAAGCTTCGTCATCAGCGGCCTGATCAGCAGCAACAACACCACCTCCATCAGTAAATTTCCGGGCCTGGGTGACATCCCGATCCTGGGGGCGTTCTTTCGTGATTCCTCGATCAACCGCCAGGAAAAGGAGCTGCTGATGATCGTCACCCCGCACCTGGTCCAACCCTTGGCTGCCAACGCCCAATTGCCCTCATTACCTGGCGAGAACCTACGCAACTACGACCCGAACTGGTATCGCCTGTACTTCCTGGAAAACGGTAACTTCGACCGTAGCAATGGGCTGTCCCAATGAGCGATAGCCTGAGCCAGACTTTCCTGGCAATTACCCGCAATACCACCGACCTGGAATGGCTGCAGGGCGCACTCGCCCCCCTTGGCCAAGTGGTGAGTGCCGGTGGCGGCAGCCTCGACGAATTGCTCGCCCTGGTGGACGTGACCTTCGCCAACCTGGTGTTCGTTGGTCTCGACCGTGAGCACGTGGTGGCCCAGAGCGCACTCATCGAAGGCGCTCTGGAAGCCAAACCGATGCTCGCCATCGTCGCCCTCGGCGACGGCATGGACAACCAGTTGGTACTGAATGCGATGCGTGCCGGCGCGCGGGATTTCGTCGCCTACGGTTCGCGCTCCAGCGAAGTCGCCGGGCTGGTGCGTCGCCTGAGCAAACGCCTGCCTCCCGTGACATCCAATGCCCTCCTCGGCGGCCTGACCGTCCTCTATGGCACCCAGGGCAATGCCGACGGCGCACTGCTCGCCAGCCACCTGGCGCTGGTAGTGCAAAAGAGCGGGCAGCAAACCCTGCTGCTGGACCTGGGCCTGCCCAGGGGCGACAGCCTGGCGCTGCTGGGGCTGGAAAGCTCATTCAATTTCGGTGACGCCCTGCGCCACCTCAGGCGCCTCGACACTACCCTGATCAACAGTGCCTTCACCGCCACCGAAGAAGGCTTGCGCATCCTGGCCTATACCGCCAGTGACGAGCCCATGGAACTGACCAGCGCCGCCGAGCTGTACATGCTGCTCAGTGCCTTGCGCCAACACTTCCATCACATCGTGGTGAACCTCACCGGCCAGCCGGATAGTGAAGCCCTGCGCACCTTTGTCAGCCATTGCGACAAGCTGCTGTGGTGCACCGACCAGAACGTACTCGACTGCCGTCGCAACCTCGCCGTACTGAATCAGTGGCGGGAAAAGGGCATGAAGCTGGAGCATGCCAAGCTGCTGGTAGACCGCTACGTGAAAAGCTGCGCGCCGGACTCCGAAGCCCTGGGCAAGAGTTTCGGGCTGGAGGTGATCGCGGTGCTGCCGTTGAGCCCGGAGGTTCGCCTGAACGCGAAAAACCAGGGCCAGACCTTGTTCGCCTTGTCGCCCCGGGAGGGCCTTACCCAAGGCCTGAAAAGCCTTGGTGAACGCCTGGCAAAACGCTCCGAAGGCCTGGCCAAGCCCTCGAACCGCTGGCTTGACCGATTGCTGGGTACCGGCAAATGAACGGTGAAAAGTTGTTCGGCTCCCCCGCCCGCGGCAGCGCTGGCAACACGGACCACGATGGTCTCAAACTGGTGCTGCACCGCTACATCATCGATGCCATCGAAGAGTCGGGAAAAAATCTGTTGGAAGGCTCGCGCCAGGTCCTGGCGCAATTTGTCATCGACAAGGTGGCCGAATACATCAACCGCATGCACCTGGCGATCTCCCGTTATGAAATGGAGCGCCTGGCGGAAGAAATCGTCGACGAACTCACCGGATTCGGCCCGCTGGAAGTGCTTCTGCGCGACCCGTCCGTGACCGAAATTCTGGTCAACGGCCCGCACCGGGTGTTTATCGAACGCGACGGCCTGCTGCACCAGAGCGACCTGCGTTTCATCGATGCGCATCACGTAGAGCGCGTCATGCAACGCATCCTTGCGCCCCTGGGCCGACGCCTCGATGAGTCGTCGCCGATGGTCGATGCGCGTCTGCCCGACGGCAGCCGGGTCAACGCAATCATCCCGCCGATTGCCCTCGACGGTCCCTGCCTGTCGATCCGAAAATTTCGCAAGGACATGCTCAAGAGCAGCGACCTGGTAGCGATGCAAACCATCGACCAACACATTTTCGAGTTCTTCCAGGAAGCAGTGGGCAAGCGCTGCAATATCCTGATCAGCGGCGGCACGGGCACCGGTAAAACCACGCTGTTGAACATTCTCAGCCAATTGATCAACCCCCAGGAGCGGCTGGTCACCATCGAAGACGTGGCCGAACTGCAACTGGGCCATCCCCACGTGGTACGCCTGGAAACACGCCCGCCGAATGCCGAGGGTCACGGTGAGGTAAAGGCTAGCGACCTGATCCGCAACGCGCTGCGGATGCGCCCGGACCGGATCATCCTCGGCGAGATCCGGGGTGTGGAAGTACTCGACGTACTCACCGCGATGAACACCGGCCACGACGGTTCCATGAGTACCTTGCACGCGAACAATGCCCAGGACGCCCTGCTGCGCCTGGAAACCCTGGTGGGCTTGACCGGCCGGGTGGTCGCGGAAAAAACCCTGCGCCAAATGATCTGCGCGGCCCTCGATGTGGTGATTCAACTGACGCGCCTGCCAGACGGTCGGCGCTGCGTCAGTGAAGTGGTGGAGGTGGTGGGCGTACGTGAAGACGTGTATGTGACCAATACGCTGTTTCGCTATGACCGGCGCACCGGTTTCGGCTTCCTGCGCGAGGCGGTCAACCCTGCCGGCGACAAACTGCGCCGCGAGCCGGCATTGCCTTTATAGGGATGTGAGTATGACCGGGCCTATTCTGATACTTATCTGCGTGATCCTGATCGGCCTGTCGATCCGGCTATTTCAAAACGGCATACGCCGGGCCGAAACCGAGCGGGTATTGGACCGGCTTGCCGAGGGCCAGCCGCAACTCGTCGAAGCGACTAACCAGTGGAGCGGCCTGGAGCGCATGTTTCAACGCGCCGGTTTGGGCAAACCCACCGACAGCCTCGGCCTGTGGCTGACCGCCTGGGCCCTGAGCGCGCTGCTGGGGCTGATGGTCGCCAGTTGGATCGGCCTGCTGACGATGCTGGTATTGCCGCCGCTGGCGTTGCGCGTGTACATCGCCTGGCGCTACCAGCGTCGACTCAAGCGCATGATCGAGCAATTGCCGCAGTTGCTGGATCACACCGTGCGCAGTCTCAAGGCGGGCCGCACCCTGGCCGACGCAGTGCTCGGTGGTATCGAAGCCGCCGACGACCCGCTCAAAAGAGCCATGGGGCGTATCCAGCGCAACGTGCAGTTGGGCGTCAGCCTGCCGGAATCCGCCCACGACTTCGCCGAGTTCTACGAGCAGGACGAGTTCCGTCTGTTCGCCCTTGGTTTGAAGGTTAACCACCGTTATGGCGGCAATGCCAGCGAACTCCTGGAGAACCTGATCAAGATGATTCGCGAGCGCGAGCAAGCCGCCCGGCAACTGCGGGCCATGACCGGCGAAACCCGCGTCACCGCCTTTGTGCTGGCGGGCCTGCCGATCGCGATGGTGGGGTATTTCATGGTGATCAACCCGGGCTACCTGATGACCATGTGGAATGACACCACCGGACGCATCCTGCTGTTTGTCGCACTGGGCATGCAGGTACTCGGTTGCGTGGCCCTATGGCGCATGCTACGGAGCGTATGAGATGGGGACTTCACTGCTGATCAGCGCCGTAATGTTCTTGGCCGCCTTGGCGTTGGTATTGCTCAACCTGATGAAACAGCGGCGCGGCCAGCGTCTGATTGCCCAGCGCTTGCAGGGCCAGATGGGCCGCGAAAACCGGCTTGGCACTATGATGCGCCAACTGGGTAACAGCCAGCTCGCCCAGCGCTCGGTGAGCCTGGACAACGAAACGCAAATTCTGCTCAACCGCATGGGCTGGAGAAAGTCCAGCCAGCGCTCGATGTTTGCCGCCTGCCAGATTGGCGTGCCCGTAGTGATGCTGGGACTTTGCATCCTGCTTCAGGAATTGTTGTTTCCCAAGGTCGCCTCCCCCTGGCTCGCCCCCCTGATGTCCCTCGGCATCGGCTATCTGCTGCCCAAGCGTTTTCTCGCGGCCATCGCCAAATCCCGCCAGGAGCGTATCTCCCGCGAGGTTTCTACCTTCATTCCACTGCTGCGCATCCTGTTCGAATCGGGCATGGCCGTCGAACAGGCGCTGCGGGTCCTGAGCGTTGAAGCGCAGCGCCTGCTGCCGGCGCTGACCCATGAGCTGCGCCTGATCCTGACGCGCGTCGACTCCGGCCTGGAACTGAGCGAGGAGCTGGGCAAGACCGCCAAGCTGTTGGCCGTGGATGAATTTACCGACACCTGCGTCATCCTCCAGCAGTTGGTGCAACAGGGCGGCGGCGCGATGAAGTCGTTGCTGGCGCTCAAACAACTGCTGGATGACCGACGCCTGACTCGCCTGCAGGAATTCATTTCAAAGATGTCGGCAAAGATGTCAGTCGTGATGATGGTGTTCTTGTTTCCCGCCTTGCTGATCGTGCTCGGGGGGCCGGCGTTCATTGGTATCACCCGCGCCCTGACTAACTTATGAGGAGCGCCCGATGAAAGCGTTGATAGCCGGTTTGAGCCTGTTGTTGCTCGGCGGGTGCGCCAGCAATGGCCAGGCCCCCTGGAGCGCCCTGATGTCCAATGCCAGTTGTCCAAAACCCGGCGCCGACCAGGAGCTGTCGCTGAACCTGGCCGATGAGATGGCCAACGACGGCAAGCTGCACGCCAGCCTGGCCAACCTGCAAAACCTGCCCGACAACCTGCCCCAGGTACGCCTGCGCAAAGCCAAGGCTTATCGTTTGCTCGGGCGCAGTGAGGCCGAGCCGTTGTACCGAAGCCTGCTGGGCACCTGCATGGCGGCCGAAGGCGAGCACGGCCTGGGGCAATTGGCCTCGGCTAAGGGCGA
This sequence comes from Pseudomonas sp. ATCC PTA-122608, assembly GCF_001952855.1. Taxonomy (GTDB): domain Bacteria; phylum Pseudomonadota; class Gammaproteobacteria; order Pseudomonadales; family Pseudomonadaceae; genus Aquipseudomonas. The sequence continues at coordinate 38,008 of NZ_LPNO01000054.1, forward strand.
CAACGGGCAAGCCATGGCGCACTTGCAGCGTGCCGCACGACTGGCGCCCACCGACGAGAAAATCCGCAATGACCTGGGCGTGGTGTACCTCAACCAACTGCGTATCGAAGACGCACGTTTTGAGTTCATGACCGCCATGGAACTCAAGCAGACTGACCAACTTGCAGCCATCAACCTGGTGACCTTGCTGATCTACCAAGACAACTGGAAACAAGCGGCGCAACTGGTGAGTCAACTGGGCCTGAGCCCTGAACAGGTGACCGAAGCCCAGGCCCGTGCAGAGAAACTCAAGGGTTCAAGCGCGCCTGTGGCCAAGGCCAACGACCAGATAGCAACGGTGAGTGACTTACCGTCACCCAGCCCCAAATAATCCGAGGATTTCACAATGAAAGCTCATTACCTCGCCAGCCTTGCCTTGCTGACACTCCCCCTCACCGTAGTGGCCGTCGAGCCGGGCCCGTCTTCACCGCAGCAGAAACAAACCGAAACCTGGCTGACGTTGCAGTCGAGCGGACAAGTGGCGTCACCGGCACAGCAGAAGGCCAGCGCCGCCGAACGCGACTTGGCCACCCAGCGCTGGCTGGACAGCTTCAAGCATCCGATCCCGGAGTATTTTGATCAGAAGGTCGGTGGGCAAACCCAGGGCAGCAATTAAAAAACCCTGTAGGAACGAGCTTGCTCGCCAAAAAAACTGCGCCGCTGGGTGTCAGGCACCCAGCGTTATCGTTATCGCCCCTTCGCGAGCAAGCTCGCCCCAACTGGGCAGATATCAATGCGCCGTTACCCGCTGGCGCATCGCCGAATTGTTGGGCGACAGCGCGAGGGCCAACTGGGTGCGGTTATGCATGTGCGTCAGGCGCAATACCTGGGACACATACAGCTTCACGGTGTTTTCAGTGATACCCAGCTCGCAGGCGATTTGATAGTTAGTCTGGCCCTTGCCTACCAGCCGAGCGACGTCCAACTGCCGGGGCGACAGCTGGTTGAAGATCGCCGGGATTTCCACCGGCCCGGATTCCTCGCCGGACAGTTCTTCGCCTTCTGGCTCACGCGGGGTGCGACGCGCCTTATCGAGGTCGTGGTAAAGGTCGTCGATAGACTCGGAAAGGTATTGCAGCTTCTGGTTCAGGTTCCCCAGGTGCAGGTCCTTGCGCCGATCTTCCAGCGCCGCTTCCTGACGCTCCAGGCCCTCAAGCAGTTCCTCAAGGTTGATCGGCTTTTGATAGTAATCGGCAATCCCGGCGCGTAGGGCCTTGATCACATCCTGCTTGTCGGCACGCCCGGTCAACATGATTGCCTCGAAGGCGCGCTTTTTGCCGGCTACCCGTTGCAGGGCCTGCACCAACTCGATGCCATCCATCTCCGGCATGTGCAGGTCGCACAACACCAGGCCGATGTCGGCGTCTTCGGTAAAACGTTGCAAAGCCTCCTGGCTCGACTCACAAGGGACACAGCGATAACCACTGCTTTCGAGAAATTCGCAGAGCTCTTCCACGATCAGGGGCTGATCGTCGACCACGAGCACTTTTATCGCAGACTTCACTTTGTTCACACGCTACTCCATGCCTGGCAGCCAAAAGATTGACCCATCCCTTACGACAAATATTCCTATACAACTACTTCATAAACGTAGACCTACTTTCCGACTATTTCCATAGCAATAGAGCGGCTTGCGACTAATGGATCCAAAACCAGAACAGGCCAAAACCCACCAATAGAAACGGCGCAAATGGCAGTTTAGTTGACGGTCCCGGAGCGAGATAGCCGAGGGCGTTTCTAAGCCCTTGACTCATAAGCGGCCATAGCCTGGGCGCCACCAGCAACCACAGCACATTGGCCACCGTGGCACCGATGAACGACCACAGCAGGTAGTTCATATCCGACCCCAGGCCCAGGGCGGCCAGGAGCTTCACATCCCCTGCACCCAGGCGGCCGAGGGCGTAACCCGGCAGGGTCAACAGCAGCGCCAGAAAAAACGCCCCCAGCCCATAGCTGCCTGGCGCCCCCAGCCAAGTGGTGCCGGTCCAAAGCAAATAGATCAGCGCCAGCAGCGCCGCCCCCAACGTCAGCCGATTGGCGATTTGACGCCGTCGAATATCCTGCACCGCACACAGCACCAACCAGAGCATCACCACCAGGCCTTGGATCACGTAAAAAACATCCCTTTTCGTCGATTGATTCTATGCTGATATCAAGTAGTAGCCGTCAGGGTAGTCGCGGTGATGAGAACAAGCCTCCCTAGAAAGCAGAAAGGTGCCGTGGCGATCGAGTTCGCCGCGGTCTTCGTGATTTTTTTCGCCGTGTTCTACGGGATGATCAGCTATAGCCTGCCGTTGCTGTTGTTGCAGTCGTTCAATCAAGCCACCGCCGAAGCCGTGCGCCTGAGTGTGGGCCTGGACCCCACTATGGCGGGCTACCAGAACGCGGTCATCACCACTGCCAAAAACACAGTGGTTACGCGCCTGCGATGGATCCCGAACACCTTCGGGTTCACCGCGGCGCAAGTCTCAGCGACCTTCGACGGCAATAGCGTTCTGACCGTACAGGTCAACTACCCCTCGGCCAATCTTCAAGCGGTGATGCCCTTTATCGTGCTGCCAGGACTGGGCACGGTGCCGCGCTTGCCGACCCTGCTGCAAGCCCAGTCGAGCCTGCAATTTTGACCCCTGGCGACAAACTCTTCGGGCGCCTGCTCGGCCGAAGCAGCGCACTGCCCATCGCGCCGGCCGCTGGCGCAGTCATTACAGGATTACAACTGCAACTGGACGATCAAGGTGTTGTGCTCGAGATCAGCGGTTCGCTGCGCCAGCAGTTGGCCCAGCACGATGACCCACCGTTGCTGCGAGACCTGTTGTGTGTTCATAGCGCGCTGGTGATTGAAGGCGTGCCGGCAGACTGGAAGCGCCACAGCCTGGACCTGGACTTCATCGGCATCGCCGGGCAAGTGCTGCATACCCGAGGCACGATTGAGGCCCATGACCACGGATGGCTGCTGCGCGCGCTAGACATCAGCGACCTGCTCGACAGCCGCCAACTGTTCCAGCAGCGTGAACAGAACCATCTACTGATCAGCCAGATGAGCGAGCAGTTGCGCGTGTGTAGCCTCTCCCGGTTGCCGGAGGTGCTCAACGAACAACTGCGTAGCGTCGCCCAGCGCTGGCGTGTCCCTTGTGTGGCCCTGGCCCTGCTCGATCAGCAGGAACAGGGCTGGATGATTTACAGCCAGTACACCGCCCATGACGCCCCCACGCTATGGCAAAACGGGCAACGGCTGGGCACCAGCCTGGACAGCGCCAATGGTAATGCCCCGCTGAACCTGGACATTTCCCACGGGCGCAATGAATACCCGCGCCTCGTCAGCGTATTCGGTAACACCGACGGCTTCCTGGTGCCGTATCGCGATGGCCAGGGCATTACCGCATGGCTGCTGTGTGGCTGCTACAACGGCCACCAGCAGAACAGCGAGCGAGACTGGCTGAACCTTTGCGCCGCCCTCGCTGCCCCACTGCTCAGCCGTCTGCGTGAGCAACATCACCACCAGCAACTGGAACGCCAGGACGCACTGCAAGGCCTGCTCGGTACCGGTTGGTGGGAGCTGTTGCCCGCCAGCGGCGAGATCCAGTTGGCGCCGCAATTAATCCTCAGCCTGAGCCTGGAAGACGGCCCGACCCAGCAAGCCCTGGGCACTTGGCTGAACCTGATCCACCCCGCCGACCGCCAGGAACTCAACAGCCGCCTGGGGGATTTGCAGGCCTTGGGCAAACCCTTGCTCACCAGCGTGCGCCTCAGCCGTGGAGAAGCCGCCCAACCGATCTGGTACCGCGTGCAGGGCCAGGTGCTGGGGGTGGGGGAAAACCGGCGCTGGATCGGCTTCATGCTCGATATCAGCGACATCAAGAACCAGCAATTGGAAGCCTCTGCCGCCCATGCCCGCCTGGATAATTTGATTGCCAGCTCACCTGCGGTGATCTACGTACAGCGCTACGTCAACGGAGCCCTGCACCCGGCATTTTTCAGCAGCAGTCTGCTGCCATTACTGGGCTGGACCCTCGCCGAATGCACCCACGAGACCCTGGCCTCGCTGATCCACCCCGAAGACCGCGACCTCTACTTCGAGCGCACACGTCATCTGCTGCGTGAAGGCAGCGTGCGCAGTCGCTACCGCGTGCGTGACAAACAAGGCAACTACCACTGGTTGCTCGACGAGGCCAAGTTGCTGCGCGACGACCTTGGCCTGCCGGTGGAAGCCGTCGGCCTGTGGCTCGACGTGACCGAGGCGACCCTGGCGGCGCAACAGGTCAAGGACAGCGAGGAACGCTACCGCATCCTCGTGGAAGACTCGCCGGCGATGATCTGCCGCTACCGCCCGGACCTGACCCTGACCTTCGGCAATACGCCACTGGCCAACTACCTGGAATGCACGCCAGCCCAGTTACCCGGGATCAACCTCAGCCAATGGCTGTCAGCCGAGCAACACAACGCCTTTGTGCAGCGAATCAGCCAACTGACCCCGGAGTTTCCGGTGAGCACCGCCGAAATCAGCCTGCAATTGCCAGGGCGTGAGCATGCCTGGTGGGTGTGGTCGGACCGGGGTGTGTTCGACGAGCACGGCCAGTTGCAGGAAATCCAGGCCGTGGGGCGCGACAACACCGAAGTGCGCCGCTCGCAGCAGCAACTGACCCAGAGCGCGAAAATGGCCACCCTGGGAGAAATGGCTACGGGCCTGGCGCATGAGATCAACCAGCCGCTGAACGTGATGCGCATGGCCATCGTCAATGTGCTCAAGCGCTTGAGTAACGGCGACGCACAGATCGACTACCTGACGGAAAAACTCCAGCGCATTGACGCACAGGTCCAGCGGGCGGCGCGGGTGGTGGACCATATGCGGGTGTTCGGCAGGCGCTCCGAAGTCGAGCAACAACCGTTCGACCCGGCGCAGGCACTGGAAGGCACGCTGTCGTTGCTCAATGAAGGACTGCGCGGTAAAGGGGTCGAACTGCGGGTCATGGCACCGGACTTCAGCGTGCAGGTGGTGGGTTATGCCGACCAGTTGGAGCAGGTGTTGATCAACTTGCTGGTGAATGCGCGCGATGCGTTGCTGAGCAAACGCCAAAACCAGCAAGGCTTCCAGCCATGGATCTCGGTGCACAGCGAACACGACAATCGCCACGTGCGGATATGGGTAGAGGACAACGGCGGCGGCATCGACCCGCGCCTGCTGGAGCGGATTTTCGAGCCGTTTTTCACCACCAAGCCGATCGGCGTGGGCACCGGTCTGGGCCTGTCAGTCAGCTACGGCATCGTGGAAAACATGGGCGGGCGACTAAGCGTCAGCAACAGCGACCAGGGTGCACGGTTTTGTGTGGAGCTGCCGATCGTCATCGGGGCTTAAATCACCAGGTAAGCTCCGCCCTTTTGGCCGCAGGTCAGGTTGGCGCCAACGTTTACGTTTACCAGGCTGATTCCCAGGGTATTCAGCAGCCTGTTCAGAATCGGGTCCAGCAGCGGCCCCAGCAGGTTGTCCACCACGGGCGTCACGATCGCCCCAACGCCACTGATCGCCGCCACCGCGCCCGACATCACTGTGCCCAGCGGGCTGTTGCCGACCGGTTGATAGGCCGTGATGCCAACACCATTGAGCGTGGTTGACAGGCTACTGACCACATTGGTCGACGGTGCGACCGCTTGATAGATGGTTGGCAGGTTCACATTGGGCGGAGCAGGAAACGGCGTGGTGCTGGAAAACACCAGGCTCTGATTGGTTGCACCAATCGGGCTTTGCACTTTGATGCCTATCCCGCCACCCGCAAACGGCACGCGGGGGTCACAGGTGCCGATCCCCAGGATCTTGTGGCAAGTCTTGGTACCGATATCAATCAGCGGCAGTGGCGAAACCACCATCGGCAAGGTGGAGGAGAACGCATTGGTGATACTGCCCACGTTCAGCGAGGCCAACGAGGTGCTGGTGTAAGCCGTTACGCTCTTGATACCGGTGGTACCTGTAGGGCAGGTATAGCCGGTCACATAGCTTTGGGCACCGCCGGCATCCAGCACGATATTGAGCGGCAACGCGCCGGGCAGTGCCAGCACATCCAACTGCTGGCAACCGGCGCCCAGCAGGCAAAGGGCCGAATTAATGGTGGTCACCAGGTTAAGGCTCAACAGGCCATTGATCACCGGGGTCAGCGGCCCCACTAGGTTACTCACCGCCGTGGTCAGCCCCGACAGAGAAGACAATATCGGCAAGCTGACCGTTACCTGGGTACGCACCTGGGCGGTACGCACGATAATCCCATTGGGCCCCAGCGGGTTGGCCGCCGCCAACACCGGATTGCCTACCGCCGACACCTGGGGCGGCTCGATGACTTTGATCTGCGTCGTGACATTGGCCAACCCCAGCACACTGACCGGCAAGGTGGCCGCCACCGCACTTTTGCTGCTGGACAGCTGCACCACGCCCTGGATCAGCTGAAAAAGCTGCACGTTGGCATTCAAGGCCGCAGCCGTGGTGCCCGTCTGCAATTGCAGGATCTGGCCGATACTCAGTGGTGCCTGATTGATCGCGGCGACTTTCAGGTTGCCCAAGGCGGTCAACACATCAGCGGTCGCGCCGTTGAGCGTCATTACGTTGATCGCGGCTTGAATCAACTGGGACGCTGTCACGTTGGTCGCGAGCAGTTGAGTGTAATTACCGGCAGACACGCCCAGATTTATCGCCAACTGGTCGAGGTAGCTCAACAGGTTGATGTTGGCACCGAGCAGCCCATTCCAGCCGGCCACCGAGACGGTGACGCTACCGCCGAGAAAACCGGTGAACAGCGGGTTCAACAGATTGATATTAGCGACGGTACTGTTGATGCTCAATTGAGCCACGGTCGGCATGGGCGAAGCCGCGACCGCCGTCGCCGACAAGGCCGTGTTGAGACTCAGCGGCGCCCCGGAGACCAGCGCCCAAATGCCACCGGCGATGCTGGTGGTCACCGGCTTGGTGACCACCACCTGCACCGCTGTCGACTGCGCCGGGTTGGCGGTGAACGTACGCATGCCCGTCGCGGCGGTGGTCAACGAGCCGCAGGTGGTCACGAGGGTATTGCCATTGCCCACCACAAAATTATTGCGCGCCACGCTCTGCCCGGCATAGGCCGCCGCCGTCAAACCCGGCAGGCAAGTACCTTTGCGGCCCACCGCCTCCAGCGCCGCCGTATCGGCCACGCCCTGCAATTTGCGCTTTTCCAAGTACAAACGCCCGCTGTCGACCACCAGCAACGTGCACACCAGCGCCAGCGCCAAAGTACCGACCGCTATCAAGCCTATTGCACCACGCTGGCCGTCACGAAATAGGGGAGACATCGAGCACTCCTGCTTCCTCTCCTGTGTTGTAGAAGAGTGTAGACAAGGGCTGAGGGGCTGCAGGCCAGTCGCCATGGGCAGGCGACTGGCGGAGGGCTGATCAGGAAATCAATGCGGCGGGTAGTTGGAAAGCACCTTGGTCACCGTCGCACGAATAGCCGCGTTGCGGTCCTGTGGCTCGGGGGTACTGGCGAGGATTTGCTCATCGCTGCCGCGCCACACCAGTTTGCCGTCCTTGCCGTCGAGCAAATCAATCTGGATGGTGGCCACCTTGTAGGTGATGTTGCGGGTTTCGTTGTACATCGGCGCGCCCCAGTAGCCATTCCACGGGCCGCCCCAGGCGCCGCCGTAGTTGGTGGTGACTTGTTGCTGACGGTCCTCGACGATCAGGTAAGTCTGCACATTCAGGTCAGCCTTGGTGCCCGGCGCCGCAGGGCGCAGGCCACGCTGGTCGAGCTGCTCGCCCACGGCCTGGCGGATGCGCTGTTCGGTGAGGTCACTCTTGATCCGCGGGTCATCCGGGCGGTATTGCAACGCCGGCTCTTTCCAGCTCCAGCTGCGGTACGCGCCAAAGTCCCGGCTGGCGTCGAAATCATGGTTGACCTGGCTGGTCTGGCAACCGCTCAGCAACACAACAACAGCAAGTGCAGCGATACGACGAAGCATGGTTTTTCTCCAAAAGACGAACTGAGCCTGAAATGAGAATAGCTGCTAACTGGGTGGGTAGGCAGTCATTGCCTTTTGCATCGCCTCACGCAGGGAATCGCCGCGTTCGCTGAGGCTGCCCTGGCTCGTGGTTTCGGCGCTGGTGCTCCATACCGGCTGGCGGGTGCGCGCGTCGAACAGGCTGATGCGCGCCACGGCCACCGTCACTTCATAGGTGCGTACCACCGGCACCGTGTTGTACATGCCGTAGCCGTTGCCGTTGCCGTAGCGGTTATAGCCGCCGTAACCGTAGCCATAGTCGTCCTGGACCTGGCGCAGGCGTTTTTCCAGGCGCACATCGGCGCTCACCAGCAGGTCGGGGGTGCGGTTGTCATGCAAGGGGCGCAGGCCGCGCTGGTCGAGGGCGCCGCTGACGGCCTCGGCAATCTGCGCCGAATCGGCCCAGGCCGAGCCCGCCGGTAGTTGGTTGTTGAGCCAGGCCCAACTGCGGTAGGCGCCATAGTCGCGCACCGGCGCCGGGTAGGCGCTGGCATCAAAGGTGTTGGCCGCCTGGGCAGGCGCCGGCGGCATCGGGGCGGACGCCGCCACATACGGGTTGTTGCTCTGGCAACCCGCCAGGCCCAGGCCCAGCAGGATCAGTCCAAGACAGCGCTTCATTTCGACCTCCGCAGACTGGGCCGCTTAAACCGGACGGCAGATCCAGTGCAAATAACGCCCAAGTCCGGCAAAGCTTGGGTGACGACGGTGTGCGAGCTCCATCTCCAACAAATCCTGCAACTCGGCGCGGGCCTGGAATTCCACCGGCATATAGTCGTGGAACACCCGCACGCCACTCTGGGTTTCGACCTGCCACAGGCCCTCTAGTTGCGTCGCCAATTCCCGTGGATCGAGGGGTTGTTGTGGCGTGAGGCTCTGCTTTTCGCCGGCCATGTCGTTCTTGCGCATTTTGCGGAAGTGGCCTTTGAGCAGGTTGCGGTAAATCAAGGCGTCGCGGTTGTAGAAGGCCAGGGACAGCCAGCCGCCGGGCGCGGTCAACTGGTGCAGCACCGGCAGGATCGCGTGGGGTTCGGCCAGCCATTCCAGCACGGCGTGGCACAGCACCAGGTCGTAGGGTTCGGTGAGCTGGCCGAGCAGGTCCTGCCAGGGCGCTTGAATGAAGGTGGCCGTTTGCCCGGCTTCGGCGAAACGCTGGCGCGCGCCTTCGAGCATCGGCTCGGCGGGCTCGGCCAGGGTCACGTCGTGGCCGCGCTCGGCCAGCCACAGCGACATATGGCCCAGCCCTGCGCCGATATCCAGTACCCGCAGCGGGCGGTCCGGCAGCGCTTCGATCAAATCGGCTTGCAGCACCGCCAGGCGAATCGCGCCCTTGGCACCGCCGTAGATCTTCTCGGCGAAACGGGTAGCAAGCTGGTCGAAATGACGGTCGCTCATTTGGCAAACCGCCGTTCGCTGTCAGCCAGTTTGGCCTGTACAACCTGATCCATGTCCAACCCCAATTCGCTGCACAACAGCAGCAGATACAGCACAATGTCACCCACTTCCTGGCCGGCGTGGGCGAGTTTGTCGGCGGGTAACTGGCGCGACTGGTCTTCGCTCAACCATTGGAAAATCTCCACCAGCTCGGCCATTTCGACGCTGGCGGCCATCGCCAGGTTCTTGGGGCTGTGGAACTGCTTCCAGTCGTTGGTATCGCGGATGCGGTGCAGGCGTTCGGTGAGGTGGTCGAGATTCATGGGGCGCTCCTGAAGGTGTATAGCTTCGGGCGCAAGCCGCGCGAAGGCAAGTGAATCCCTGTAACGCGTAAACCTCTATGCTAGAAGGGAACTAGGGTCAGGTAATAACGACCAAAGCCTCAGCTACGCCCACCTTTTCATCAGGACACACACATGCAGGTAGAAAGCTTTTTCGAATGGCTGGGCCAGGCGCTCGGTTCCGTCATCCGCTTTATCGTCGACGGGCTCAGTGGGTTGTTCAATGCGCTGACCCACGCGGGCGGGAATTTTATCGATGGGCTGTCACGCACGCTGGGCATGGACACCTCGATCATCAGCATCCTTACCCTGATCATCGGCCTGATGCTGCTGTACTCGGCGGTGCGCGCATTTATGCGGGCGTCGATCATCATGGGGATTATCTGGTTGATGCTGGGATTGTGGCTGTTGAGCTGGGTGGTGCGTTAATAAAGGGCCAGCAGGGTAAATCCCTTTAATTTGACGGACGTTTCCGAGACAATCTTTCAGCCTTGTGCCTGCCAGGACCGGTGGCTAGTCTTCGCTCCTTCACTGCATATCAGTGATCGGGTTTAGTCGCCCGAGTTCAGACAGGCGCATGTCTCCCATGAGGTTTTATGGTGGCTGTGCGCAGGGCACCTTCGGGTGCGCCGGAGTTTTCCTGTCTGACCGGTCGACTAACCTGCGTATAGCCGCCACCCTTCGTTTAGTCGCGACAGGGCCGGTTCCTTCTGCAGACAGGAGCTACACGATGAATAAGGTTGTCCCCGATCCGCCAAACGACCTCCTCAGCGACCGCGCCGCTTTCAATCGCGCCCTCGAACATTACCTGCCATCGCAGGGTTTCCACACCATCAACGAAGACCTGAGCTTCGAAGACTCCCTGCTCTACACCGCCAGCCTGCTGAGCAGCGCCTCGGCCACTGCGCTTGATTGCAGTGAGCTGCTGGAGAGCCCACAGCGGGCGAAGATCCTGGCCGTTTGGCACTTGCTGGAAATTGCCAAGACCACCGTCGACCGCTCCATCGAATGCCTGCACCCCCGCAAAACCTGACACTACGCGGTCAAAACTGTGGGAGCGGGCTTGCTCGCGAAGGCGGTGGATCAGCCAATACATCCGGCGACTGACACACCGCTTTCGCGAGCAAGCCCGCTCCCACATTGGATCTGCGGCGCAGCTAATGGACAGTTACACTACCGCTCCCCAAAGGAGCCCGCATGACTTCCCTGCTAACCGACTGGCGCGACCGCCCCACCCACCGCCGCGTGTGGGCCCTCGCCGCGCCGATGATCCTGTCGAACATCTCCGTGCCGCTGGTAGCGCTGGTAGACAGCATGGTCATCGGCCACCTGCCCCACGCCCATCAACTCGGAGCCGTGGCCGTCGGGGCCAGCCTGTACACCTTCCTCGCCTGGGCCATGGGCTTCCTGCGCATGGGCTCCACCGGTTTTGCCGCCCAGGCCGCCGGGCGCGGTGACGGCGCGGCGCTGAGGCAGATTCTGTTGCAGGGGCTGCTGCTGGCGCTGGGCCTCGCGATGTTGCTCGGCAGCATCGGCATTCCCTTAAGCGGTTTGGTGCTGGAGTGGATGCAGCCGTCCCCCGAGCTGAACCAGCTGACCCGCGAATTCTTCCATACCCGCCTCTTCGGCCTGCCCGCCGCACTGGCCAGCTACGCGCTGGTGGGCTGGTTCCTCGGCACCCAGAACGCCCGCGCACCGCTGGCGATTCTGCTGACCACCAACCTCGTCAACATCGCCCTCAACCTGTGGTTCGTCCTGGGTCTGGATTGGGGTGTGGTCGGCTCGGCCCGCGCATCGGTGATCGCCGAATGGACCGGCGCCCTGCTCGGCCTGGCCCTCACCCAAAAAGCCCTGCGCGCCTATCCCGGCCACATCGCCTGGGCGGCACTCAAGCTGTGGCAAAGCTGGCGCCCGCTGCTGGCGGTGAACCGCGATATCTTCATCCGCAGCCTGGCCCTGCAATCGGTGTTTTTCATGATTACCGTCCAAGGCGCGCGTCTGGGGGATGCCACCGTGGCGGCGAATGCGCTGCTGCTTAACGGATTACTGCTGACGGCTCATGCCCTGGACGGATTGGCCCACGCCGTGGAGGCGTTATGCGGCCACGCCATCGGCGCCCACGACCGCCAGGCCTTGCGCCGCTCGCTGGTGGTGGCCTGTGGTTGGTCGCTACTGGCCAGCGTCGGTTTCGCGATCCTGTTCGCCGTGTTCGGCCACTTGTTTATCGCGATGCAAACCGACATCCCGAGCGTGCGCGAAACCGCCGACATCTACCTGCCCTACCTCGCCGTACTGCCGTTGATTGCCGTGTGGAGCTACCTGCTGGACGGCCTGTTTATCGGCGCTACCCGCGCCCGGGAAATGCGCAATGGCATGCTGCTGACGGTGGTGATTGTGCTGCCCTTCGCCTGGGCATTGCAGAGCCTTGGCAACCACGGCTTGTGGATAACCTTCCTGCTGTTCATGGCCCTGCGCAGCCTCACGCTGTGGGCGATTGCCTGGCGCCTGAACAAGCAGGACCGCTGGCTCACTGGCCCGGCGTGAAGGTGATAAACGCCGTGACCCGGTCGAGCACTGGCGCCAGCCAGCGCAGTGGCCGGGACATCGACGCCACCAACGTGGCATGGCTGGTCTTGGCGAAGTAGAACTCCTCCACCGGCACGCCCGCCGCCCGCAGTTTGTTCGCCAAGCCGCCGGTGTTGCGCTTGGGGTTGACCAGGTTGTCGTCCACCGATGCAATCAACAGGCTCGGCGGTGCGTCATGGCTGACGTGATTGATGGGTTGGGAATCGGGCGGCGAATCCGGGTAAAAGAACACCGGGCGCACATCACGGTTTTCAATCGGCAGGAAATCATACGGCCCGGCGAGGCCGATCCAGCCCTTGAGCATGGACGGCGACAGGCCCACCGCCGCCAGTAATCGTGGATCCAGCGCCAGCATGGCCGCGTTATAAGCGCCGGAGCTGTGGCCCATCAGGTAAAGCTGCTTGGGGTCGGCGCCGTACTCGGCGATGTGTTGATGGGTCCAGGACACGGCTTTTGCACCATCCTGCAAAAACGCCGGGTAGCGCACTTGGGGATAAAGCCGGTAATCGGCAATCACCACCACGATTCCACGCGAAGCCAGGGCCTCGCCTACAAAACCGTAGTCATCCTTTGAGCCGCTGTTCCAGCTGCCGCCATAGAAAAACACCACGACGGGCGCGTTGGGCAAGGCGGTGACGGGACGGTAGATATCGAGTTTCTGGCGGGGGTCGTCGCCGTAGGCGATGGAGGAGGTTTTGGTGAAGGTGCTGGTGGGGGTGAGTGCGTTGAGCACTTTGATGGGCGAACAAGCCGCAAGAAGCGCGGCTATGGCCAGGGTGAGCGCTTGCAAGAGCTTTCTCGACATTATTCAGGCCCTATAAAAACTGCAGGACTTGCGGCGATCCAAATGTGGGAGCGGGCTTGCTCGCGAAGGCGGCGTGTCAGTCAATACATGGGCAAACTGATACACCGCCTTCGCGAGCAAGCCCGCTCCCACACTGGATCTCTGTCACTTTGAGATCTTTGTCAGCCTGGGAGCGGTGTACTTACGAGGACAGGTACGACGAACGAGTCAGGCCCAATCGCAACGCATCCAGGAACTGAGTCCGCTCCGCCGCCGTGATCTTCGCGCTGGCGCACTTGTCACGGTAGTGAGTCATCAACTCTTCCGGCGACAAGTGCACGTAGCGCAGCATGTCTTCGATGGTGTCGTGGGTCTCGATCCCGGCGCTGTACACCGAACCGTCTTCACGCTGGTAGATGTTCACCGAGTCGGTGTCACCGAACAGGTTGTGCATGTCGCCCAAAATTTCCTGGTAGGCACCCACCAGGAAGATGCCCAGCAAGTAATCTTCACCCTCGTTCACCGCGTGCACCGGCAGGCTGGTCTCGATGCTTTGCTCATCCACGTACTGCTTGATCTTGCCGTCGGAGTCGCAGGTCAGGTCTTGCAGCACGGCACGGCGCAGCGGCTCTTCGTCGAGGCGATGCAGCGGCAGGATCGGCAGTACCTGGCCGATGGCCCAGGTGTCCGGCAGGCTCTGGAATACCGAGAAGTTGCAGATGTACTTGTCGGCCAGCTTGTCGTTGAGTTCGTCCAGCACCTGGCGATGGGAGCGCTGGCGCGCCTTCAACGAGTTGTGCAGGCGGCGGCACACGGCGAAGTAGCACTGCTCGGCCAGGGCCTTTTCGGCGAGGGTCATTTTGCCGTCAGCGTACTGGGTGGCCACATCGCTCATGTAGTGCGTGGCGCGCCAGTAGGTTTCGGTGACCATTTCAATGTCGGTCGGGCCCAGCAGGTCCACCAGCCATTGCACGGTTTCCGGCAGGCTTTCCTTGTTTTCGATCACCGGCACGTCGTCGTTGTGTTTCTCGACGTCGGTCACTTGCACCACCAGCATGGCGTGGTGGGCGGTCAGGGAACGGCCGCTCTCGGAGAAGATGTTCGGGTGCGGCAGGCTCTGCGCGTCGCAGAATTCCTTGAGCATGCCCACGACCACGCCGGCGTAGTCGTCCATGTCGTAGTTGATGGAACTGGCGTTACGCGAGTGGGTACCGTCGTAGTCCACACCCAGGCCGCCGCCCACGTCGATGTGGTCCACCGGCAGGCCGAGGTTGCGCAGTTCGCCGTAGTAACGAATGGCTTCCTTGAACCCGTGCTGGTAGTCGGCCAGGTTGGCGATCTGCGAACCCATGTGGAAGTGCAGTAGGCGGATGCCCTGGTCCAGGCCCGCCGCGCGGAAGCGCTCGACCACAGACAACAGTTGCGCCGCCGACAAACCGAATTTGGATTTCTCGCCGCCGGTGTCCGCCCACTTGCTCGACGCCAGGGACGACAGGCGAACTCGCAGGCCCACCTGTGGCTTGACCTTGAGGTTGGCGGCTTCTTCGATCACCAGGCCGACTTCGGATTCTTTCTCGATCACGATAAATACGTTGTGGCCAAGCTTCTGGCCCATCAGCGCAAGGCGGATGAACTCACGGTCTTTGTAACCGTTGCAGACGATGGTGCCGCCTTTCGGCGCCAGGGCAAGCACGGCCAGCAGCTCCGGCTTGGAGCCGGCTTCCAGGCCAATGGACACATCCTGGGTGGCAATGATGTTCTCGATCACCGCTTCCTGCTGGTTCACCTTGATCGGGTACAGCGCGGTGTATTTGCTCTGGTATTCCAGGCGCTCGATATTCGCGTCGAAGGCACCGGTCAGTTGGCGCACGCGGTCTTGCAGGATGTCGGGGAAGCGCACCAGCAACGGCAGGGACAGGCCGCTTTTACGCAGCTGGTCTACTTGCTCGTACAGGTCGACAGGCGTGCTGTTCGGACCGTTCGGACGGACTTCAACGCGACCGGCATCATTGATCGCGAAATACCCGGCCCCCCAATGGCGAATCCCGTAAACACTGCGGCTGTCCGCAACTGTCCATTGGCTGCCATCGTCTTTGCGTGTGCGTCGTACGGACATCGAAGTCCCCTATAAATGAAGTCGAAGTGCACCGGCCTGATCAGAGGCTGGCGCAGTCTAAAGAATGAAAATGACGATTTGCCTGTGAGAGGGGTAGACCCCACTTGCAGGACAGAGTTTAGACACCGGTCAGGAACAGGCTCTGTGAAAACCATGGAGACGACAGTTTGCGTTCAGCAAGCGGGTCATCGGGGTGGTTTTCACAGAGGCTGCTAACCGCCGGATTTCTTCGCCTTGTAACCCAGCTTGATCAGCTCGGCCAACAGCAACTCGACGTGGTCGCCCTGAATCTCGATGATGCCGTCTTTCAAGGCGCCACCGGTGCCACAGCGCTTTTTCAGCGTCGTGGCCAACTCCTTCAGAGCTTCTTCGGCCAGGGGCACGCCGGTGATGGTGGTCACCGTCTTGCCGCCACGGCCCTTGCTCTCGCGACGGACGCGGGCAATACCATCGCCTTCGGGAATCAGGGTTGTTTTGCAGGTACACGCGTCCACGGGCTGGCGACAGTCCGGGCAGTGTCGACCTGCGTCGGTGGAAAATACCAGGCCACCAAGGGCAGCGAAGGATGCGGCTTTTTTGGCCACCGGCAATCCTCTTGGGAGGACAAAGACTGATCGATGGGATCATCGACCGCGAAGCCCCACTCAGGCAGGGGCAGCGCTACTGAGCCGCAGATATTCAAACCACTGTAGGAGCGAGCTTGCTCGCGAAGGTCGTCAACGATTACGCGGGCATTCAGACAGCACGCGTCGTGCTTACGTTTTTCGCGAGCAAGCTCGCTCCTACAGGGTGGAACAACAGCGGTTCAGCCTGAAAAGTCGCGCAGTGTAACGGCAAAAAGGCCCCTTGCTAAGAGCCAAATGGCGCCAATTTATGCAACTTTAGCGACGCAGGGCCAAATAACGACGTAGCCCTTCCTGTGCATCCGGGCAATAGGGCTTTTGTTCGGCCTCTTGCAACACCGTCGCCAGTGGCAGAAAGCGCGCTTCCATGACTTCTTCCGGCTGGATCCGCAACGGCCCGTCCCACACGGCCGAGAACGAGGTGCACCAGAGCCGGCTGTCGCCGTCTTCGAAGTAGAAGTGGTCGTGCGGGGTCAATTCGACGCCGCTTACTCCCAATTCCTCTTCCAGCTCCCGAGCCGCCGACTCGGCGTAGGACTCGTGGGCCGCCACCATGCCGCCCGCCGCCGTGTCCCAGAACCCCGGGTACATGGCTTTGCTCAGGGTGCGCCGGTGCACACACAGCTCACCGGCAGAGTTGAACAGGAAGATAAAGGTGCAGCGCCCGATCAGCCCGCGCTGGCGCAGGTCGGAACGCACCAGGCTGCCGAGCAGGTTGTCCTGCTCGTCGACCCAGGCAATCAGTTCGGCGTCGGAGGCCGCGCGGTGCGCAGCCTCCCGGGTGGAAGCGTCCATCATCAACCTTGGTTAAGCAGCTGACGCAAGTCGATCACTGCAGCGTTGGCCCGGGAAATGTAGTTGGCCATGACCAGCGAATGGTTGGCGAGGACGCCAAAGCCACTGCCGTTGAGAATCATCGGGCTCCATACCGGCTCCTGCGAGGCTTCCAGCTCACGAATGATCTGGCGCACGCTGACGGTGGCGTTCTTCTTGGCCAGCACGTCGGCGAAGTCGACTTCGATGGCACGCAGCAGGTGGGACAAGGCCCAGGCCTGGCCGCGGGCTTCGTAGAACACGTTGTCGATCTGCATCCATGGGGTTTCCACCACTTCTTCGTCGACCTGCGGCACTTCACCCGGCGCCAGCGCTTCGGTTTTCAGCGCGGTGTTGAGCTTGACCCGGCCCACGCTGGCCGACAGCCGTTGCGACAGCGAACCCAAACGGGTCGCCACATCACCCAGCCAGTTGTTCAGGTTGTCGGCACGCGCATAGAACAGCGCGCCGCGCTGATTCGGGTCGGACAAACGCGCTTCGTAGCGGCTCAGGGAATTGATGCCTTCCTGGTATTCCGACTCGCTGGACGGCAGCACCCAGCTCTTGTTGTCGAAGTTGAAACGCGGTTCGGCCTTGGCCAGGTCCGCGTCTTCCGCCGACTGCGACTGGGAACGGGCGAAGTCTTTGCGCAAGGCACGGGTCAGGTCACGCACCTGCACCAGCACGCCGTATTCCCAGCTCGGCATGTTGTCCATCCACAGGCCCGGCGGGAAACGGTCGTTGGAAATGTAGCCACCCGGCTTATTCAGCAAAGTGCCCACCACGGTCTTGAGGGTTTCGACGGTGGTGAAGCCCACCACCATCTGCTTGCCTTCCTTCTCGGCGGCAATCTGCGCGTTCTGCTGAACCGGGAACAATGCAGGCTCTTCGCTCCAGTACCACCCCAGGGCACCGGTGACCAACAGATACAACGCAACCAGCGAGAGCAACGCACGGCTCATCAGCATGTTACGGAAATAGCTGCGGGGGGCCGACTTGGTTTCAGGGGCCGGGCCCTTTGCACTGCCTGCGCGGTTTTTCCAGTCCAGCATGGCGATATCCTTTCAATCACTTGAGTTCAATAGCTACGACCACAACCCTACCCCATCGTGCCGAGCCGTGCGGCGCTTTTAGTCAGGGTGGCGCTTGTGCGCGGCTCGACTATAAAGGATGCACGCTGTTTACGCCCGCGCGACTGCAGGGTCGGTAAATGAATATCCAAGACCTCGCAGTTAATTGACGTATGACACTCGTGCAACGGAAAAGAGGTGCTAGCATAGAGCCATCAGTTCGACCTCAGCATGCAGCCTAACTAGTAGTCAGGATATGACCGAGCCAGAAGACCCCAGCCGTGAGCGTCTCAAGCACCATTTTGCCCAGCGTGTAATTCATCAGGCACGTCAAATTCTTGAGATCTGGCAGCGCCTGCAACGCAGCGAATGGTCGACCGCCGACTTGACCGAACTCGGCGAGGCCAACCTGCGCCTGCTGCGTTTTGCCGAACGCTTCGAGCAGCCGGAACATGGCCAGTTGGCACACCAGATCGGCGCTTCACTCAAGGCGGTGGACGATAACCGCGGCCGCCTGAGCAGCCATCTGATCACCGAACTCAACCGTCTGATGCAGCGCCTGTCGCGCACTGGCCTGCGCCAGGGCGATCAGTTGGAGCAAACCCTCCTGCCACCGATGCGCAAGCCGATCTACGTGATGCTCGCCGATCACGATCGCGCCGAGCGCCTGGCCAAGCAGTTGGAATTTTTCGGCTTGAGCGCGCAGTCCCTCGACAGCGTTGCAGCATTTCGCTCATCGATGGCCGAGCGCTTGCCGGCAGCCATCGTGATGGATGTGGATTTCTGCGGCACCGGCCTGGGCCTGAAGCTTGCGGCCGAAGCCCAGGAAGGCCTGGAGCAAAAACTGCCGCTGCTGTTTTTCAGCCTGCACGAAACCGATACACCCACTCGCCTGGCCGCCGTGCGCGCCGGCGGCCAGGAGTTCCTCACCGGAACCCTGGAGGCCTCGAGCCTGCTGGAAAAAATCGAAGTGCTGACCTGCGTCGCCCAGTACGAACCTTATAAAGTGCTGATCATCGACGACTCGCGGGCCCAGGCGATGCACACCGAGCGCCTGCTCAACAGCGCCGGCATCGTCACCCGCACGCTGATCGAACCGATCCAGGCCATGGCCGAGCTGGCGGATTTCCAGCCGGACCTGATCATCCTCGACATGTATATGCCGGCCTGCACCGGTACCGAACTGGCCAAGGTGATCCGCCACAACGACCGCTACGTCAGCGTGCCGATCATCTACCTCTCGGCCGAAGACGACCTGGACAAGCAACTGGACGCCATGAGCGAAGGCGGCGACGACTTCCTCACCAAGCCGATCAAGCCCCGACACCTGATCACCACCGTGCGCAACCGTGCGGCGCGGGCGCGCAACCTCAAGGCGCGGATGGTGCGCGACAGCCTCACCGGGCTGTACAACCACACCCACATCCTGCAATTGCTCGAAGACTGCAGCTTCCGTGCGCGGCGCGAGAGCAAACCGCTGAGCTTTGCGATGCTCGACATCGACCACTTCAAGCGGGTCAACGACAGCCACGGGCACCCCATGGGCGACCGGGTAATCAAGAGCCTCGCGCTGTTTCTCAAGCAGCGCCTGCGCAAGACCGACTATATAGGCCGTTACGGCGGTGAAGAATTTGCCATCGTGATGCCCGACACCGATCTCGACTCGGCCTGCAAAGTGCTCGACGAAATCCGTGGGCGCTTTGCCGAGATTCACTACCCCGCCCAGCCGCAGGATTTGTGGTGCACCTTCAGCGCCGGCGTGGTGGAGCTGTGTGATGGCTCCGACAGCCTGATGATGGCAGCCCAGGCCGACGAGGCGCTGTACCGCGCCAAGGATGCAGGGCGTAACCGGGTGATGTCGGCGCGCGCATCAAAGCAAAGTGCCACCTTTTCACCAGAATCCACCGAATCCGTCATAACTCTGTAATGGAAACGCAATAACTTCAGGCACTTACTTCTGTTGTCGGTTGAAACCACGCATGCGCCTGAAGCTGCTGACGAATCTGAACACCCTCCTTCTGGTCGCCGTTTGCCTGGCCTTGGGCGCGACGCTCTGGTGGTCGCAACGCGCCCTGGAACGGCCTTACCTGTTGATGGAGCGCTACCTGGGCCTGTCGCAGACCTTTCAAAACCAGGCCGCGCGCAATATCGACGATTACCTCGCCAGCGGCGACGCCCTGCGCCTGAGCAGCGCCAGCCAGAGCCTGGAAAATCTGTTGCAGCATCTGGATGAACTGCCGGCAGACCTGGCGCAAAACCTGCGCCCCAGCCTGGTAGACCTGGATACCTTCAGCAAGACCGACCTGCTGGCCGCCGGCAAGCTGGCGGGCGACCCGCAAGCCTTGCTGCTGCAAGCCGAACGCGAACTCGGCGCCAATCTGGAGCAACTGAACCAGTACGCCAGCGGCGTCACCTCCCCCGACGCCGCGCGTTATCTGCCGCCGTTGCTCGCGGCGTCCCAGCACCTGGCCAAACTCTCCCTGGCCCGGGACAAGCTGGTGAGCAGCGGGCGCAGCGAACTGGCCGACGACGTGGAGCGCGAAGTCAGCAATATCCGCAGCCAGGCTGACGTGCTGGGGCAACTGCCATTACTGGGGGTGACCGCCAGCAGCGAGTCCAATACCGACGACTTCTCGGCCATGATGGGCCTGGAAAACGCTGAAAAAACCGTAGCCCAGGACACCGGCGTCGACCTCAAGCGCGAACTTAACAGCCTGCTGACCCGCTACCCCGCCGAGCTGAAACGCACCCGCGAGCAAATCCAGCAACGTACCGAACTGGCCACCAGCACCCACCTGAAAATCAACGCCGTGCAGCAAGCCATCGCCGGGCTGGAGCCGGTGGTGCGGGCCCAGCATGCGCAGATCCAGGGCGAAGTGCGGTTGATGCAAGGCGTCATGATCGGCCTGATCTTGCTGATCGCGCTGTTGATCGACACCTTGCAACGGCGCCTGGCTCGGGTGCTGACCAACCTGGCGCCGGCCTTGTCCACGTGGGCCGAAGGCAACTTCAGCCAGCCCATTGCCTTGGGCAAGACCAACCGCGAACTTCACGATATCGAGGAGTCCCTGAACCGCCTGCGCGCTTATCTGGTGGACCTAGTGGGCACCATTCGCGGCAACGCCGAGCAAGTGGCCGGCAGCAGCAGCGCCCTGGCGGAATTGAGCAATGGCATGCACGACGGCGCCGAGCGCCAGGCCGGTGACACCGCGCAGATTCGCGATTCCCTGGGTGAACTCGAAGCCACTATCCAGCAGGTTGCTGGCGACGCCAGCCAGGCCGCCGAGGCCAGCCGCAGCGCAGGCCAAGCCGTGGAACAGGGCCAACGGGTGATCGGCCTGAGCCTCACCGGGTTGCACGCATTGGTCGGCGAAGTGCAGATAAATGCGCAGATGATCGAGAAACTCGCCGAGGAGTCCGCAACCATCGGCGGCGTACTCACGGTGATTCGCTCAATTGCCGACCAGACCAACCTGCTGGCGCTGAACGCCGCCATCGAGGCCGCGCGGGCCGGTGAAGCCGGGCGCGGGTTCGCCGTGGTGGCCGATGAAGTGCGCTCCCTGGCCCAGCGCACCGCCGGCGCCACCGCTGAAATCCAGCACCTGATCGCCGGCCTGCAAACCGCCGCCCGGCAATCGGTGGAAGGCATGCGCGCCCAGGTCGAACACGCAGAAGCCACCGCCGAGCAAGCCCAGGCGGCTGACGGCGCGCTGGATGAAATCGTCGGCGCGATCCAGACCATTTCCGACACTGCGGTACGGATTGCCGATGTCACCGCCCAGCAAAGTGGCGCCGTGAGCGAAATCCGCGACAACAGTGAGCGAATTCACCAACTGGGTGAGGACAACTTGCTGCGAATTGGCCAGGGACGCAGCCAGGGAGAACACTTGCTGGTACTTGGCGGGCAACTCAACACTGCCGTACAGGCATTCCGCGTCTAACCGGCTCTCCCGCCTTGTGAAGATCAAAATGTGGGAGCGGGCTTGCTCGCGAAGGCGGTGCACCGGCCAACGCATGTGGCGGCTGAACCACCGCCTTCGCGAGCAAGCCCGCTCCCACACTGACCGGATTCAGGCTTGCGGTCACATATTTTGCGCAATCCTCGCTAATCGTGCTGCCTACTGCATAGAACTGGACAGTCACAAAGCCTTTGCGGCATAGTCGCCGGGTTCTACCGTGCCCACATCAATAACAAGGAACAGCCGATGGCGACCTTACTGGTTCTTCACGGACCCAACCTGAACCTGCTCGGCACCCGCGAACCGGGCGTCTACGGGTCAGTGACCCTCGAACAGATCAACCTCGATCTGGAACGACGGGCACGTGATGCCGGCCACCATCTGCTCTACCTGCAAAGCAATGCCGAGTACGAACTGATTGATCGTATCCATGCCGCGCGCAGCGAAGGCGTGGACTTTATCCTGATCAATCCCGCCGCTTTTACGCACACAAGCGTTGCATTACGTGACGCGCTGCTGGCGGTGAGCATCCCATTCATCGAAGTGCATTTATCGAACGTGCACAAACGCGAACCTTTCCGCCATCACTCTTACTTCTCCGACGTTGCGGTAGGAGTGATCTGCGGCCTTGGCGCCAGCGGTTACCGACTGGCCCTGGAGGCCGCCCTGGAACAGCTTGAAGACACGGCCAAGCGCCCCTGACCGACCCTTTGGGAGTTGATGATTCATGGATATCCGTAAAGTTAAGAAACTGATCGAACTGCTGGAAGAATCCGGTATCGACGAGCTGGAGATCAAGGAAGGCGAGGAATCCGTACGGATCAGCCGTCACAGCAAGACCCCGGCCCAACAGTTCTACGCACCTCAGATGCAAGCGCCGGCTCCGGCCGCTGCGCCAGTGGCTGCTCCGGTTGCTGCTGCCGAAGCCCCTGCTGCACCTAAACTGAACGGTTTCGTGGTCAAGTCGCCAATGGTCGGTACCTTCTACCGCACCCCGGCACCGACCTCGCCAGCCTTCGTTGAAGTCGGCGCAACCGTGAAAGTGGGCGACACCATCTGCATCGTTGAAGCGATGAAGATGATGAACCACATCACGGCTGAAAAAGCCGGCGTCATCGAATCCATCCTGGTAGAAAACGGTCAGCCGGTTGAGTACGACCAGCCGCTGTTCACCATCGTTTGAACCGCGGAGCGCCTTCGATGTTGAAACCTGCGAAGAAACTGCAAAAAGTCCTGATCGCCAACCGCGGCGAGATCGCGCTGCGTATCCTGCGCGCCTGTAAGGAAGAGGGCATCAAGACCGTCGCTGTTTACTCGACGGCCGATACCGAATTGATGCACGTGAAACTGGCGGACGAAAGCATCTGCATCGGCCCGCCACTGGCCACGAACTCGTACCTGAAAGTCTCGAACATCATCGCCGCCGCTGAAGTCACTGGCGCCGATGGTATTCACCCGGGCTACGGCTTCCTCGCCGAAAACGCCGATTTCGCCGAACAGGTAGAGAAATCCGGGTTTGCCTTCATCGGCCCGAAAGCCGAAACCATTCGCCTGATGGGCGACAAGGTATCGGCCAAGGACGCCATGATCGCAGCCGGCGTGCCAACCGTTCCAGGTTCCGACGGCCCGCTGCCTGAAGACGAGGCAACCGCGCTGCGCATTGGTCGCGAAGTCGGTTACCCGGTGATCATCAAGGCCGCCGGCGGCGGCGGTGGTCGCGGCATGCGCGTGGTACACAAGGAAGAAGACCTGATCGAAGCCGCCAAGCAGACTCGCTCCGAAGCGGCCGCCTGGTTCGGCAACCCGATGGTCTACCTGGAAAAGTACCTGACCAACCCACGTCACGTGGAAGTGCAGGTATTGTCCGACGGCCAGGGCCACGCCATCCACTTGGGCGACCGCGATTGCTCGCTGCAACGTCGTCACCAGAAGGTACTGGAAGAAGCTCCGGCACCGGGCCTGGATGAAACCGCTCGCCAGGAAGTACTGGCTCGCTGCGTCAAGGCGTGCATCGACATCAACTACCGTGGCGCGGGCACTTTCGAGTTCCTGTACGAGAACGGCCGCTTCTACTTCATCGAGATGAACACTCGTGTGCAGGTAGAGCATCCGGTTTCGGAAATGGTCACCGGTATCGACATCGTCAAGGAGATGCTGAGCATCGCCGCTGGCAACAAGCTGTCGTTTACCCAGGATGATGTGAAGATCCACGGCCACTCCCTGGAGTGCCGGATCAACGCCGAAGACCCGAAAACCTTTATCCCAAGCCCTGGCCTGGTCAAGCATTTCCACGCGCCCGGCGGCAACGGCGTACGTGTGGATTCGCACCTGTACAGCGGCTACAAGGTTCCGTCCAACTACGACTCGCTGATCGGCAAGCTGATCACCTGGGGCGCCACCCGCGACGAGGCCATGGCCCGTATGCGTAACGCCCTGGACGAAATCGTGGTAGACGGCATCAAGACCAACATCCCGCTGCATCGGGATCTGGTTCGCGATGAAGGCTTCTGCGAAGGTGGTGTGAACATTCACTACCTGGAACACAAGCTGGCTAATCAGTAAGCGAAGTGATCCACCCAACAAAGCCGCCTTCGGGCGGCTTTGTTGTTTCTGCCCACCCGTCTTTTCTGGATGGATACATTCCCCTTGTGGGAGCGGGCTTGCTCGCTCCCACATTTTGTTCTGTGTACACCAGCAGTACAGTCGTCTTCTGCTGTTCGCTCGCGTAAACTTGCGCGTCTTTCGCAGCCCTACCCCGCTGCACACTCATTTTTCAAAGGTGCCCGCCATGCCTTGGCTGCAAGTCCGTCTCGCCATCAGCCCAGAACAAGCCGAAACCTACGAAGACGCGTTCCTCGAAGTGGGCGCCGTGTCGGTGACCTTCATGGACGCCGAAGACCAGCCGATCTTCGAGCCCGAGCTCAACACCACCCCGCTGTGGTCCCACACCCATCTGCTGGCCCTGTTCGAAGACGGCACCGAGGCCGCCAGTGTGCTGGCCCATATGGAACTGCTGACCGGCGGCCCACTGCCGGAGCACCACAGCGAAATTATCGAAGACCAGGACTGGGAACGCAGCTGGATGGACAACTTCCAG
Source organism: Pseudomonas sp. ATCC PTA-122608 (assembly GCF_001952855.1). Classification (GTDB taxonomy): domain Bacteria; phylum Pseudomonadota; class Gammaproteobacteria; order Pseudomonadales; family Pseudomonadaceae; genus Aquipseudomonas. The sequence goes on from NZ_LPNO01000054.1 coordinate 62,823, forward strand.
CCGATGCGCTTTGGCCAGCGCCTGTGGATCGTGCCGAGCTGGCACGCCGCTCCCGAGCCTGACGCCGTCAACCTGCTGCTGGACCCGGGTCTGGCGTTTGGCACCGGCACTCACCCCACCACCGCCCTGTGCCTGGAATGGCTCGACGGCCAGGACCTGAAAGACTGCAACGTGCTGGACTTCGGCTGCGGCTCGGGGATCCTGGCCATCGCCGCCCTGCTGCTGGGCGCAAAGGAAGCCGTCGGTACCGATATCGACGTGCAAGCCCTGGAAGCCTCCCGCGATAACGCCGGGCGCAATAACATCGCTGAAGAGAAATTCCCGCTGTACCTGCCGGAGCAATTGCCCCAGGTGCAAGCCGACGTACTGGTGGCCAACATCCTCGCCGGGCCGCTGGTTGCTTTGGCGCCGCAGCTGTCGAGCCTGGTCAAGCCGGGCGGCCGCCTGGCGCTGTCGGGCATCCTCGCCGAACAGGGCGAAGACGTTGCCGCTGCCTACGCCCAGGATTTCGAGCTGGATCCGATCGCCAACCGCGATGGCTGGGTACGCATCAGTGGTCGTCGGCGCTAGAATGAGCGCCTGCATGAATCGGATGGCCGCATGACCGACAGTTTCGTCACCCAGTGCCCACATTGCCAAGCACGCTTTCGCGTCAACCACGCTCAATTGAGCGTGGCCCGTGGCGTGGTGCGCTGTGGCTCATGCCTGCAAGTGTTCAATGCCGCCCGCCAACTGCTGGAGCAGCGCGCCAGTGCGCCCGTGCCCGAGGCACCAGCAGCGGCACCAGCAGCGGCAGAGCCTGCGCCAGCAGCAGAACCGCCACCCGAAGCACCGCGGGCCATCAGCCAGAAGCAATGGAACGCCGAAGAGCTTGACCTGGATAACCTGGACCTCGACGAAGAGCTGGCCAAGCTGGAACGTCGCGAGATTCAGCACACCCAGCCCGTAGGTGCAGATCGTCGCCAACCCGGCGCCGACCGTCGGCAAAAAGAAGACTCCCTCAGCGCCAGCCGCGACACGGCCAAGGCCGAGGAAGAGCAATGGGCCGCCAGCCTGTTCAGCGAGCCTCGGGATGAACGGGCACAAGCCCCACAACCGACCGATGACGAGCCGCAGCCGGCTAAGGCAAGTCTCGCCAAATCCAAGCGCACCGAACCCTCGATGTCGTTTGAAGCGGTCGAGCCCGACGAAGAACCAGCGCTGCACGCCAACGCCACCGATGACGAACTCGATCCACCGGTAACCGCGGTAACAGACGAGGCAGAACCCGAACAACCGGAACGCCCGCAGCCCAAACGCAAGCGCCCTCGCCCCGAGGCCGGCGCCCACGACGACCTGCTTTCGGACCTGGAAGACGACCCGCTGCACCTGTATTCCCAGAAACGCGCCTCCGGCTGGGGCCGCCGTCTGTTCTGGGGCTTGCTGGTGTTGCTGGCCGCCGCCGGCCTGGCGGGACAATACGTCGCCTACCAATTCGACGAACTTGCACGCCAGGACGCCTACCGCCCGTGGTTCCAGGAACTGTGCCCGAAACTGGGCTGCACCGTGCCATCACGCGTCGATATCGCCCACATCAAGAGCAGCAACCTGGTGGTGCGCAGCCACCCGGAGTTCGCTGGCGCCCTGGTGGTGGACGCGATCATCTATAACCGCGCGACATTCTCCCAACCGTTCCCGCTGTTGGAGCTACGCTTTGCCGACATGAACGGGAATATGATCGCCAGTCGTCGCTTCAAACCCGCCGAATACCTCAGCGGCGAGTTGGCAGGCGTAACCGAGATGCCCTCCCAGACGCCGATCCACATTGCCCTGGACATCCTCGACCCGGGCAACAAAGCGGTGAATTACAGCCTGAGCTTCCACTCTCCCGAGTGATCCGGCCCAAGGAGTAAGGTTTGACGGCGGATTCTTGACTGCTCCGCCGTTGACCAAACCAGCGGCGATAAGAAAATAACTGTTCAGATTTTATCCAATTCAGCCTTTATCCAGTCATCGAGAGCGGGTATCATGCCAACCCTTTTTCGAACTCTAATGATCCGGCCCCACAACAGGGAAGTCCTATGTCGGCGGTACGCATCGGCCCATACACATTGCACAACGGCTTGATCCTCGCCCCTATGGCGGGCGTCACCGACCAGCCCTTTCGTCAGCTTTGCAAGCGTTTGGGCGCAGGGCTTGTAGTCTCGGAAATGGTCACCAGCGACATGAGCTTGTGGAACACCCGCAAATCGCGGATGCGCATGATCCACGAAGGTGATCCCGAGCCCCGCTCGGTACAGATCGCCGGCGGAGATGCGCAAATGCTGGCGGATGCAGCCCGGGCCAACGTGGAGTTGGGGGCGCAGATTATTGATATCAACATGGGTTGCCCGGCCAAGAAGGTCTGCAACAAGGCCGCCGGGTCGGCCCTGTTGAAGGATGAGCAGTTGGTGAGCGAGATCCTGCATGCCGTTGTCGCTGCAGTGGATGTGCCGGTCACCCTGAAGATCCGCACCGGCTGGGACCGGGACAACAAGAATGGCCTGACGGTGGCGAAGATCGCCGAGCAGGCGGGCATTACAGCGCTGGCGGTGCATGGCCGCACCCGCGCCGACCTTTACACCGGTGAAGCCGAGTACGACACCATTGCCGCGATCAAGCAGGCGGTGTCGATTCCCGTCTTTGCCAACGGCGACATCGATTCAGCCGAGAAAGCCCGGCGCGTGCTGCACGCGACCGGCGCCGATGGCTTGTTGATTGGCCGGGCTGCCCAGGGGCGGCCGTGGATTTTTCGTGAGATCGAGCATTTTCTGCGTACCGGTGAAACCTTGCCGGCACCGGAGCTGATCGAGGTGGAACGTATTCTGCTAGAGCATCTGGCCGCCCTGCACGCCTTCTATGGAGACGTGATGGGCGTACGCATTGCTCGCAAGCATGTGGGCTGGTATCTCGCAACCTTGCCGGGCGCCAAGGAGTTTCGCGCCCACTTCAATCGTTTGGATGATACGGAAGCACAGTGCGCCAACGTTCGTGAGTTCTTCAGCGAACGTTACAAGAGCCTGGTGACAGGGGACGGAGAAGGGGTGGCCGCATGACGATGATGACCGAGACTTTAGTGAGTGGAACAACACCCGTGAGCGACAACGTCAATTTGAAACAGCACCTCAACACGCCGAGCGAAGAAGGCCAGACCCTTCGCGGCAGTGTCGAGAAGGCGCTGCACAATTATTTCGCCCACCTTGAGGGCGCTGCCGTCACGGACGTGTACAACCTGGTGCTCTCCGAAGTCGAAGCGCCGTTGCTCGAAAGCGTAATGAACTACGTCAAGGGCAACCAGACCAAGGCCAGTGAGCTGCTCGGTCTGAACCGTGGCACGCTGCGCAAGAAACTCAAGCAGTACGATTTGCTGTAAGCATTCAATCAAACCAGAAAGGCGCCCGCGTAAAAACGGACGCCTTTTTTGCTGACTCCTTTGCTTTTGATGGAAATTGAAATGACCGACCAGACTACCCGCCTGCCGATCCGCCGTGCCTTGATCAGTGTCTCCGACAAGACCGGGATCCTCGAATTTGCCCGGGAGCTGGAAGCCCTGGGCGTGGAGATTCTCTCCACCGGCGGGACCTTCAAACTGCTGCAGGACAACGGCGTGGCCGCAGTGGAAGTGGCGGACTACACCGGTTTCGCAGAAATGATGGACGGTCGGGTCAAGACCCTGCACCCGAAAATCCACGGCGGGATCCTCGGTCGTCGCGGTATCGACGACGCCATCATGAGCGAGCACGGCATCAAGCCGATCGACCTGGTGGCCGTTAACCTGTACCCGTTCGAAGCCACCATCAACAAGCCAGGCTGCGACCTGCCGACCGCCATCGAGAACATCGATATCGGCGGCCCGACCATGGTTCGCTCGGCTGCCAAAAACCACAAAGACGTGGCCATCGTGGTTAACGCCAGCGATTACGCCAACGTACTGGAAAGCCTGAAAGCCGGCGGCCTGACCTACGCCCAGCGCTTCGACCTGATGCTCAAGGCCTTCGAACACACCGCCGCCTACGACGGCATGATCGCCAACTACCTGGGCACCGTGAACCAGGCGGCTGAAACCCTGAGCACTGAAGGTCGCAGCCAGTTCCCGCGCACCTTCAACAGCCAGTTCATCAAGGCCCAGGAAATGCGCTACGGCGAGAACCCGCACCAGAGCGCGGCGTTCTACGTTGAGGCCAAGCCTGCTGAAGTCGGCATCGCCACCGCGACCCAACTGCAAGGCAAAGAGCTGTCCTACAACAACGTGGCCGACACCGACGCCGCGCTGGAATGTGTGAAGAGCTTCGTCAAGCCAGCCTGCGTGATCGTCAAGCACGCCAACCCGTGCGGCGTGGCCGTGAGCCCGGACGCTGAAGGCGGTATCCGCCAGGCGTACGAACTGGCCTACGCCACCGACACCGAGTCGGCCTTCGGCGGCATCATTGCCTTCAACCGTGAGCTGGACGCCGAGACCGCCAAGGCGATCGTCGAGCGTCAGTTCGTTGAAGTGATCATTGCCCCATCCGTCAGTGAAGAAGCCCGCGCCATCGTTGCTGCCAAGGCCAATGTGCGCCTGCTGGCCTGCGGCGAGTGGTCGGCTGAGCGTGCCGCTGCCTGGGACTACAAGCGCGTCAACGGCGGCTTGCTGGTACAGAGCCGCGACATCGGCATGATCGGCAGCGAAGACCTGAAAGTGGTGACCAAGCGCGCCCCGACCGAGCAGGAAATCAACGACCTGATCTTCGCCTGGAAAGTCGCCAAGTACGTTAAATCCAACGCCATCGTCTACGCCAAGAATCGCCAGACCATTGGTGTCGGCGCTGGCCAGATGAGCCGTGTGAACTCGGCACGTATCGCTGCCATCAAGGCTGAGCATGCCGGCTTGCAGGTACAGGGTTCGGTGATGGCGTCCGACGCATTCTTCCCGTTCCGCGACGGCCTCGACAACGCCGCGAAAGCCGGTGTGACCGCCGTGATCCAACCGGGCGGCTCGATGCGTGATGCAGAAGTGATTGCAGCGGCGGATGAAGCCGGCATCGCCATGGTGTTTACCGGCATGCGCCACTTCCGCCACTGATCCAACTTGATCGAAATGTGGGAGCGGGCTTGCTCGCGAATACGGTGTATCAGCTACATATCCTGCGACTGACACACCGCTTTCGCGAGCAAGCCCGCTCCCACATAAAGCGCTCCAGCGGCGCCTTACAGAATTTGAGGTTTTTGAAATGAATGTTTTGATCATTGGCAGCGGTGGCCGTGAACACGCCCTGGCCTGGAAAGTTGCCCAGGACCCACGCGTCCAGAAAGTTTTCGTCGCGCCTGGCAACGCCGGCACCGCCATTGAAGCCAAGTGCGAAAACGTCGCCATCGACGTGCTGGCCCTTGAGCAGCTGGCGGACTTTGCAGAGAAAAACGTTTCCCTGACCATCGTCGGTCCGGAAGTGCCATTGGTAGCCGGCGTTGTGGACCTGTTCCGCAGCCGTGGCCTGGACTGCTTCGGCCCAACCGCCGGTGCCGCCCAACTGGAAGGTTCGAAAGCCTTCACCAAGGATTTCCTGGCTCGCCACAAGATCCCGACGGCCGACTACCAGAACTTCACCGAGATCGAGCCGGCCCTGGCTTACCTGCGTGAGGTCGGTGCACCGATCGTGATCAAGGCCGACGGCCTGGCCGCCGGCAAAGGCGTGATCGTCGCGATGACCCTGGCCGAAGCCGAAGACGCCGTGCGCGACATGCTCGCCGGCAACGCTTTCGGTGAAGCCGGTTCGCGCGTGGTGATCGAAGAGTTCCTCGACGGCGAAGAAGCCAGCTTCATCGTAATGGTCGACGGCAAGAACGTGCTGCCGATGGCCACCAGCCAGGACCACAAACGTGTAGGCGACGGCGACAGCGGCCCGAACACCGGCGGCATGGGCGCTTACTCCCCTGCTCCGGTAGTGACTGCCGAAGTGCACAAGCGCGTGATGGACCTGGTGATCTGGCCAACCGTGCGTGGCATGGCCGATGAAGGCAACGTGTACACCGGTTTCCTGTATGCCGGCTTGATGATCGATAAAGCCGGTAACCCGAAAGTCATCGAGTTCAACTGCCGCTTCGGCGATCCGGAAACCCAACCGGTGATGCTGCGCCTGCAATCGAGCCTGGTACTGCTGGTGGAAGCGGCGCTGGCCCAGGCCCTCGACAAGGTCGAAGCCCAGTGGGACCCGCGCCCAAGCGTTGGCATCGTGCTGGCCGCCGGCGGCTACCCGGCCGACTACGCCAAGGGCGATGTGATTGAAGGTCTGGATGCGGCTGCTACGCTGGAAGGCAAGGTGTTCCACGCGGGCACCGCGCTCAAGGATGGCAAGGTTGTCACCGCCGGTGGTCGCGTATTGTGCGCAACCGCCATGGGCAGCAGCGTAGACGCCGCCCAACAACAGGCTTACAAGCTGGCGGCGAAGATCGACTGGAAAGGCTGCTTCTACCGCACCGACATTGGCTACCGCGCCATTGCCCGTGAGCGTGGCGAAAGTCAGTAAACAGCTATCCGTTCGGTTAGGCAGGGGCCCTTGGCCCTTGCCCTACGCTTGTGGCCCCGCGCATAGTTATACCCATGCATCAACCTACGAAGGGATTTCGCCGTGCGCTGGCTCAGGATCGCCATAGGTTTCACTGTCAGTCTGCTGACCTTGCTCTGCTTGTTTCCAGCCCAGGCTGCGGCACAAGGCAGTGGCTGGGCGGTATTGCTTGATGAACAGGCCGATCTGCAACTGAGCGACATCCGCTCGCCCCGCTACATCAATCAATTCAGCCCCATCGAACTGGACCGGATTACCGCCGCGCAACCGGACGGTGCGTTGTGGGTGCGCTTCAGGCTGCAACCCGGCAAGCACGAGCAGGTGCTACGGGTATTCGCCCCGGACCTGGCACACCTGAACCTGTACGTGCTCGACGGCGACACCCTGGTGGAGCAGCAAGCCACCGGCACCCGCCAGCCCCAGGCCGAGCGCCCGCTGCCCAGCAGCGACTTCATGCTGCCGATGCCCCAGAGCCAGAAGCCGCTGGACGTGTACCTGCGCATGGTCTCGGAACACGAGCTGCGCCCGTACATCACCCTGGAGCCCGCCGTACTCGCGGCGGCCAACCAGAACCAGACGCTGATCTACGGGTTGCTGTTCGGTTGCCTGGTGATGCTGATCCTGCACAACCTGACCCGCTACGCCTACCATCGCTCCCGCAGCAGCCTGTGGCTCGCCGCCTGCGAAGTGTTGTTGCTGCTCAGCCTGGCGCTGCTGCTCAACCTGGTCGGGCCGTGGCTGCCGAACTGGCACGCGGTACAGACCCCCGGTGCGTACCTCGCCCTGCTGCTGACGGCGCCGTGCGGGCTGATGTTCGCCTATCGCTTCTTTGCGCCGCTGGGCCCGCATCCGCTGAACAAGCTGCTGATGGCCGACATTCTGCTGATCGTCTTGAGCGGGCTGTTGCTGCTGTTCGTCAATACGCTGCCGCTGAACATCATCACCTACGCGTTGGTGGCGCTGGCCGGCCTGAGCATGCTGTTCGTCTCGGCCTATCACTGGCAAAAAGGGTATCGCCCGGCGCGCCTGTTCATGGTGGCGATGGTGATTTTCAACATCGGCACGCTGATTATCCTGCCGGCCTTGCTGGGCCTGACATTGGTAGCGCCCCAAGGCTTGATCGTTACCCTGCTCGGTTTTATCTGCCTCAGCGGCCTGTTGATGAGCCTGGCCTTGGGCGAACGCCAGCGCGCCATCACCGAAGATAACTTCAGCCTCAGCCGCGACCTGGCCGCCAGCAATGCCGAGATCGCCGCCAAGGCCGAGTTCCTGGCGAAGATCAGCCACGAAATCCGTACGCCCATGAACGGCGTGCTGGGCATGACCGAACTGCTGCTGGGCACGCCGCTGTCGGTCAAGCAGCGCGACTACGTGCAAACCATCCACAGTGCCGGCAACGAATTGCTCACCCTGATCAACGAGATTCTCGATATCTCCAAGCTTGAGTCCGGGCAGATCGAACTGGACGACGTGCAGTTCGACCTCAACGCGTTGATCGAAGACTGCCTGAGTATTTTCCGCGCCAAGGCCGAGCAGCAAAACGTCGAGCTGATCAGCTTTATCCAGCCCCAGGTGCCACGGGTGATCAGCGGCGACCCGACGCGCCTGCGCCAGGCGCTGTTGAGCCTGCTGGAAAACGCCCTGCAAAAAACCGATGAAGGCGAAGTGCTGATCGTGGTGGCGCTGGATGAGCGCAGCAGCAAACCGCGCCTGCGCATTGCGGTGCAAGACAGCGGCCTGCCAATGGAGCCCGCCGAGCGCGACGCCCTGCTGCACAGCGAATTGCACAGCAAGAATTTCCTGTCTGCTACACGCTTGAGCGGCCATCTGGGCCTGGTCATTGCTCGCCAGTTGATCCTGTTGATGAACGGCGAGTTCGGCATCAAGAGTGGCAGCCAACAAGGCAGCACCCTGTGGCTGACCTTGCCACTGGACCCGGAACGTCTCGAACATCCCACCTCCGACCTCGACGGCCCGCTCAAGGGCGCGCGCGTGCTGGTGGTGGACGACAACGACACCTGCCGCAAAGTGCTGGTGCAGCAATGCACGGCCTGGGGCCTGAACGTGAGTGCCGTGCCTTCGGGCAAGGAAGCCCTGGCGCTGCTGCGCACCAAGGCGCACCTGCGAGACTATTTCGACGTGGTGCTGCTGGACCAGAACATGCCCGGCATGACCGGCATGCAACTGGCGGCGAAGATCAAGGAAGACCCGAGCCTGAACCACGACATCTTGCTGATCATGCTCACCGGCATCAGCAATGCGCCGAGCAAGATCATCGCGCGCAACTGCGGGATCAAACGCATCCTCGCCAAACCGGTGGCCGGCTACACCCTCAAGACCACACTGGCCGACGAGTTGACCCAACGCAGCAAAGGCACCGTGCAACCACGCCAGCCGGCGATCAGCGCGCCAGCGCCTGTGACGGTGCCGAGTGATTTCCGGATCCTGGTGGCTGAAGACAACAGCATCTCCACCAAGGTCATTCGCGGCATGCTCGGCAAGCTCAACCTGCAGCCGGACACCGCGAGCAATGGCGAAGAAGCCCTGCAAGCGATGAAAACCCAGCGGTATGACCTGGTGTTGATGGACTGTGAAATGCCGATCCTCGACGGTTTCTCCGCCACCCAGCAACTGCGGGCGTGGGAAGTCAGCAACCAGCGCATTCGTACGCCGATCGTGGCGCTGACGGCGCACATTCTTTCGGAACACAAAGAGCGTGCACGCCAGGCCGGGATGGATGGGCACATGGCCAAGCCGGTGGAGTTGTCACAGTTGCGCGAGCTGGTGGAGTATTGGGTAGCACAGCGGGCACAACGCCCCGAGCACGCCCCGACTTCCTGACACGCCCCACCTGTAGGAGCGAGCTTGCTCGCGAAGAACCTGAGAGCGCCGCGTTAAACCAGAAAGCCCGCGTTATCGTTAACGACCTTCGCGAGCAAGCTCGCTCCTACAGGGGATCAGTGCAGCCCGTTCGTCACAGGCCTGATAAACTCCCGCTCGCCCTCCTTCGCTGTGAGCTCCCACCATGCTCCACGTGTTGTTCAGCGTTTACCTGAAGATGCTGGTGCTCTACAGCCCCTTCTTCGTGCTTTCCTGCTTTATCAGCCTGACCCGCGGTTACTCCAGCAAGGAGCGGCGGCGCCTGGCCTGGAAAGTGGCCCTCGCCACCCTGGTATCGAGCGTGTTGCTCTACCTGTTCGGCCGGGTGATTTTCAGTGTGTTCGGCATCACCGTCGACGCCTTCCGCATCGGCGCCGGCAGTGTGCTGTTTATCTCCGCGCTGGGCATGGCCCAGGGCAAGTCGGCGGTGCAGACCGACAACGTGCAGCAGGACGTGACCATCGTCCCGCTGACCATCCCCCTGACCGTCGGCCCCGGCACCATCGGTGCACTGCTGGTGATGGGCGTCAGCCAGCCGCACTGGGACGACAAGATCACCGCAATCCTCAGCATTGCCCTGGCCAGCCTTACGGTGGGCGTGGTGCTGTACCTGTCCAACCGTATCGAACGCATCCTCGGCGACCAGGGCTTGCAGATTGTCAGCCGATTGATGGGGTTGTTTGTGTGCGCCCTGGCCGCACAAATCATCTTCACCGGTGTACGCGGCTACCTGGTGCCGTAGGTCAGATCCTGTATTGGGCGATAGCCTGGCGGACCTTGTCCCCTGCGCTGTCGCGCAGCAGTTGAATCGTGGCTTCGTTGACCACCGAGCTGTTCAGCACCAGGCAGGTGCGGCCACTGAAGGCTTCAACGGACGCACTGTCCCACTCCAGAAACGGCATGCCCAACTGCTTGCTGACGCCGTGGGAACTGTAAGTCACCAGCACCATCGACACTTCCCCCGCCGTTTCCGAACACGACGCCAAGCCGAAATCACCGCCCTCATGGGTCGTGATATTTCGTTTGAATAACTCAAATGAGGCCGGGAGTTGCTTCAAGGCTTCGATAGCCTCCCCCACCCGTTTGGGCAGAGCGCTGATCAATGGTCCCGACAGGAACGTCGAGGCTACCGTGGCCGCCACCAGGTTCAGCGCCGCCAACTGCACCGACAACCCCTTGCGAGTCGTGTAGACCCGCTCGAAACTGCTCCTGACCGGCATCCACCCAAGGCTGCTCATCACGTTGATGAATTCGTTGTACCAGGCCTCCGTGCCCCGGGCGATCCGCAACACATCGCTGACGTAGCTGCTCGCCAGCAAATAGCTTTTGCGGGTGTACTCCTTGTTGAGACTCGTCATGCCCTCCACGAACGACATGACGCTGTTGTTCACCACCGCCGCGTTCATCTCCTCATCCCCTTCGGGCTGCACCGCCGGGCTCAAACCCGACGGCAGGCTGGACGCGTCCGGAAGCCGGTAAGTGGCAATCAGCCTCCTCCTTTTTGCGCTGTTGATCCGTCTGTTGTTTCGCTCCATATCCATTTCTCCATAACCCCCAACATGGGGCTCAACGCCAACACTAGTCGAGTTGCCGGGGATTTTGAGCTGCTGGAAATTGACCACAGAACGCGCGGCGACACGCAGGAAAAAATCACTGCAGGCGGCGCAGGTGAGTAAACGTTGGGGATGAACCGGTGGTGCGCAAAGGCGTCGTATTTTTCTTCAATCAGTAGAGAAAGGTATGACCCGTCCCGACGCAAAAAGCACTCGGCAAGCAGACCTTTCTTCCATCACCTGATGACTTTTTCAAGGCAGCCCCGTTGCAGGGCCACCCTTTTTCAGGAGGCCGGCTTATCGCCATACCAACGTGGCGTGTACACCCACTCGCCACCACCGGCCCGGGGAAATACGCAGGTGGTGGACGAACCGATCAGCACCATGGTGCGCATGTCCACCTGGTCCGGTGTCAGTTGCCCCAGCGTTGTGACGCGCAAGGTCTGGCCCGGGCGACCGATATCACGGCCCAGCACCACCGGCGTTTCGGCCGTGCGATGCTGCGCGACGATCTCCAGGGCGCGCCCCAACTGCCAGGGCCGAGCACGGGAAATCGGGTTGTAGAACGCCAACGCCAGGTCGGCCTGGGAAGCCAGGTCCAGACGCTTCTCGATGATCGACCAGGGCTTGAGGTTGTCCGACAGCGACATCACGCAGAAGTCATGCCCCAGCGGCGCCCCCGCCTGTGCCGCCGTGGCGAGGGATGCCGAAACACCCGGCAGAATCTCCAGGTCGACCTGATGCCAGGCCGGGTCGCCGGACTCGTGCAGGGCCTCGATCACCGCAGCCGCCATGGCGAATACGCCAGGGTCACCCGAGGACACCACCACCACCGAACGCCCCTGCGCCGCCAGCTCAAAGGCGTGACGGGCGCGCTGCATTTCTTCGCGGTTGTCGGTGCAGTGCTGGATTTGATCCGGGCGGAACGGCCCGGCCATGCGTACGTAGGTTTCGTAACCCAGCACATCGGTGCAACGGGCCAGTTCGGCCTTTACCGCCGGCACCATCAGTTCGGCAGCGCCAGGGCCCAAACCGATGACCGCCAGGCGGCCACGGGGACGTCCGACCTGGGACAGGTCCAGAGGTGCATCGGCCACCGTGATTGCGATGTCCGCTTGGGTCGGCAGACCGGCGAAGCGCAACGGCACGCCCAACTCGACTGAAGCTTCATGCAACGACGAATTGGCCATCTCGGTTTCAGCCGCCAGCAAAACCGCCAGGGACTGCACGGCGAGCCCCGCATCCTGCAACGCCGCACGAATGCGCGCGGCCAATTGCGGCCCCGGCTGGCAGGTGACCAACACGTTCTTCGGATAAATCAGCAACTCATTGGCTGCAGGCGTGCGCTCGGCACTGCCGACGTGAATCGTCAGATGGGCCTGCTGATCCTGCAGCAAGTTGGCCTGATCCAGCCATGGCGCCGCGCCTTCGATGCGTACCGATTCGCCAGCCAGCAAGTCGGAAACAAAGCGCTTGCCCAGCTCCAGATCACCGAGCTGATAACCGCTGGGCGGGTTGAGTAGGCAGGTGCCGAAACGCAGTTCGCCACTGGTGGTGATCGCGGCGGCCACGCCCAAGGTGGCGGCGATTTCCCGCGCCATTACGTTCACGCCACCCAGGCCACCAAGCAGCGGCACTACGGCGCTACCGTCTTCGGCAACCGCCAGCACGGCAGGCTCGACGCCCTTCTCCAGCAGCAGCGGCGCCAGGGTGCGGATCACAATCCCGGCAGCGCACAACGCGATGATCGGCGTGCCCTGTTGATACAACTGGCGCACGGTGGCGCCAAATTCGTTATAGGCCTGATCTGCGCCCTCGACCCGACCGGCCAAGCCGTGGATCAGCGCATCGGGATACACCTGCTGGATAGCCCGGGCAGTGGCGAGACTGCCCTGCCCCAGAATGACAATCGCGGGAGCCGTCATCAGCCTTGCCACCTTTCGCCGGGAACGATGATCAGCGAGAAGTACGGCGAAGAGGTTGGATCGACGTCGCTCAGGGCGACGATTTTCTGATTGGCCATGGTCGCGCGCTCGACGTACAAAGCCCGGCTCGCCAGCCCCAATTCTTCAAGCACCTGACGCACCTTGGTGAAGTTGCGCCCCAGCTTCATGATCACCGCCGCATCGGCATCCGCCAGGCGACGCTTGAGTTCGTCATGGGGCGATACGCCGGAAAGCACCGACAGGCTCTGGTTGCGATACACCAGCGGCGCACCCAGCACGGACGCGCCGCCGAGCATCGAGCACACGCCCGGGATCACCTGGGCTTCATAGCGCTCGGCCAGGCGGTCATGCAAATACATGTAGGAGCCGTAGAAGAACGGGTCGCCTTCGCAGATCACTGCCACATCGCGCCCGGCGTCCAGGTGTGCGGCCACGTCGACACTGGCGGTGTCATAGAAATCGCTGATCACTTGCTCGTACGACAGCGGCGCCGGCAACACTTCAGTGGTCACCGGGTACACCAGCGGCATCAGGGTTTGCTGTGGCACCAAATGGTCTTCAATAATGCCGAAAGCGTTGCCCTTCTTGCCCTTGGCCACGAAGTACGCCACCACCGGCGATTCGCGCAGCAGGCGCAGGGCCTTGAGGGTGATGAGTTCCGGGTCACCGGGGCCTACGCCCAGGCCAATCAAACGTCCGCGTGCCGGCATTATTCGACCTCCGTGGCCAAGGCGTTGACCGCGGCGGCGGCCATCGCACTGCCGCCCAGGCGGCCTTGCATGATCACGAACGGTACGCCGCGGCTGTCTGCCGCCAGCATCGCCTTGGATTCGGCGGCGCCGACAAAGCCCACCGGGAAACCGAGGATCAGTGCAGGTTTTGGCGCGCCGGCGTCGAGCATTTCCAGCAGGTAGAACAGCGCTGTCGGCGCATTGCCGATCACCACCACGCTGCCTTCCAGGTGCGGGCGCCACAGCTCCAAGGCGGCGGCGGAACGGGTGTTGCCCAGCTCGCGGGCCAACTCCGGCACGCTGTCATCGCGCAGGGTGCAGATCACCTGGTTATTGGCCGGCAAGCGGGTGCGGGTCACGCCTTCGGAAACCATCCGCGCATCACACAGGATCGGCGCACCGGCGGCCAGGGCTTCACGCCCGGCCTTGCCGGCACCTTCGGAAAATTGCAGGCCGTCGATGGCGTCGACCATGCCGCAAGCATGAATCACCCGCACGGCGAGCTTTTCCAGGTCGGCAGGAATGCGATCCAGCTTGGCTTCTGCGCGAATGATCGCGAAGGAGTTGCGATAGATCTCCTGACCGTCGCGGATGTAATCAATCATCGGTGTTGCTCCGTGGGTGGGCGCGMAATAAGGCGCCCGCCGCTTCAATAGAAAGAGTACGCGCGTGCAGGCGGCCAAAACCGGGCTGGCCTGCGTCGCGAAAATAGAGGTCGTAGTGGCCTGGGCTCACGGCCAGCAAGGTGACGGGCGCGGTGTGTGCGGCCGCGCAGGACCGCGGGCAGCCGGACAGGTGCACGCTGTGGCCGGGCGCGAGCGTTGCCAATTGCAGGGCGTCGGTCTTGGTGTCGGCCAGGCCTTTGGCGCACCCACTGGAGCCGGTGCAGGCGATCAGGCGCGCCAGGGGTTGGTCCACCGAGCACAAAAAGCCAAGCCGTTCGAGGCGCTCAATGACCGCCGCCGCGTCACGGATATTGGGCAGCAGCAGGCCCTGCCATGGCGTGACACGCAGGGTGGCGTCTCCATGGTCGACGGCCAGTTGCGCGGCGCCCCTGAGCATCGCCGAATCCAGGCGGCCCAAGGGTGCGACGGCGGCGACGTAGACCTGGTTTTTTTGGCGCTGTGGATAACTTCCCAGGTGCAGCGGCGCGGAGTTGGGGCGCCTTGAAAAGCCTTCAACCGGCTGCAAGGGCAGGTTTAGTCGCTCGATAAAGTTATCCACAGCGGTTTCGGCCAGCAGGTGGCGCATCCGGGTTTGATCGGGCCGGGCCAGTTCAAGGAACAGCTCCAGAACCGCCACCACCAGTGCATGCCCTTGCGCCAAAGGCACGGCGGCCAACGGCGAGTCCTGCGCCGGGCAGCCTGCCAGGCCGAACGCCAACAGCGTCTCGCCGTTGGCGTCGAATGCCGACAGCCACAGGTCGTGATGATGTTCGAGCATTGCCAGCGCTTCACCGCCGTCCAGTTGTACGGCGAACTTGGCCGACAGTTCATGGAATCGCGGGTGGGTTTCCAGGGTGGTAAGGATTTCGTCGGCCAGCGGCCGTGTGTCGAACAACATCTCGCGGTCAATCCCGGCGCTGGGGCTGAGCATCAGATTGCGCACATCGTCACCGGCGGCGCTCCTGGGGCCCAGGTCAGCCGCCAGCAAGGCGACGATCAATGCGTCGTGCCCGGCGCCTATTCCGCGAATTTGCAGGTTGGCGCGGTTGGTTGCCTCGATCACACCGCCGGCATGGGCCTGGGCCGCATCAGCCACGGCAAATGCCTGCTCGGCGCGGATCGAACCACCGGCCAGCTTGATCCGGCAAATCCCGCCGTCCAACGCCTGGACAATACGCAGCAACCCCGGACAGGCCGAGGGGCGCAAGGTATTGGACAGTGGTGTTGGTTTCACAGGGCTACCGGTTCACGGGTAAAGGCGCGGTATTATGCCTGCTTTGTCCGGCGGCATGAAAAGCCTGCCCGTCGGATGTCGTTCAAGGAATTCATATGTCGCCCTGGCTGACGGTAGTAGGCATCGGTGAAGACGGCTTCAAGGGCCTGGGCAGAAACGCCCGGCACGCCTTGTTACGCGCCTCGCGCATTGTTGGCGGCCAACGCCAGCTGGACTTGTTGCCGGTGTGTATCCGCGGCGAACGCCAGTTGTGGCCCAGCCCGTTTTCCCTGGAACCGGTGCTGGCCAAGCGTGGTGAAGCGGTGTGCGTGCTGGCCAGCGGCGACCCGATGTTCTATGGCGTAGGCGCGAGCCTGGCGCGGCAGGTGCCCGCCGATGAGCTGCTGATTTTGCCGGCGCCCTCTTCCGTGTCATTGGCGGCGGCACGTTTGGGCTGGCCATTGCAGGACGTGGTGACGCTGTCGGTGGTTGCCCGACCGTTGGCAGCGCTGAATGCGCACCTGGCCAGCGGCGTGCGTTTGCTGGTGTTGAGCAATGACGGCCAGAGCCCGGCGGCGATGGCGGCGCAGTTGGCTGAGCGCGGGTTTGGCGCAAGTCGCCTGAGCGTGTTTGAACACCTCGGCAGCCCGGATGAGCGGCGCATCGACGGCATCGCCCGGGATTGGCCAGGTGAACCGATTGCTGCCTTGAACCTGGTGGCCATCGACTGCGTGGCCGACGCTAACACCGCGCGCCTGTCACGCCTGGCGGGGCTGCCGGACTCGGCCTTCAAGCACGACGGCCAACTGACCAAACGCGACGTACGCGCCATGACCCTCGCCCGCCTCGCGCCGATGCCCGGCGAACTGCTGTGGGACGTGGGCGCGGGCAGCGGCTCCATCGGGATCGAATGGATGCGTGCTCACCCCAGTTGCCGCGCGCTGGCGATCGAAGCCGATGAAGGTCGGCAACTGTTGATCGAACACAACCGTGACGCCCTTGGCGTCCCCGGCCTGCAACTGATTCGCGGCACCGCGCCCCACGCACTCGCTGGCCTGGAAGCACCCGACGCCATCTTTATCGGCGGCGGCGTAACCCGCGACGGCGTCCTCGACACCTGCTGGCAACACCTGCGCCCCGGTGGCCGGCTGGTGGCCAACGCCGTGACCCTGCAAAGCGAAATGACCCTGATGGCCTGGCGCGAACAACACGGCGGCGAGCTGACCCGCATTCATGTGGCCCAGGCCCAACCACTGGGAGACTTTGATACCTGGCGCCAGGCGCTGCCGATCACCCTGCTGGAAGTGATCAAGCCGCTATGAAACGCATCCTGCTGCTGGGCGGTGTGACGGAAGCCCTGGCCATTGCCCGCACACTGGGCCCCGAGCATATCTACAGCCTGGCGGGTGTTGGCCGCGTCCCCACCGACCTTACGTGCCAGGTGCGCGTCGGTGGCTATGGCGGCGCGGAAGGTTTGGCGCAGTTCATTCGCGATGAAGGTATCGAGCTGGTGCTGGACGCGACCCATCCGTATGCCGCACAGATCAGCGCCAACGCCGCCCGTGCCGCGTGTGTGTGTGGCATTCCCTGCTGGGCCCTGCGCCGCCCGGCGTGGCAGCCACAGGCCGGTGATGACTGGCGCGAAGTCAGTGACTGGGCGGAGTTGATTGAAGCCCTCAAGCCATTCAAGCGACCACTGTTCACGCTGGGTCGCGAACCGTTGCAGCACCTCGACGAAATCCCCGCCGAGCAGTTCTGGACGTTGCGCGCACTGGATGTGTACCCCGGCAATGAACGCTGCGAAGTGATCGGCGCCCGTGGGCCGTTTTTGATCGAGGATGAGCGGGCGTTGTTTGAGCGGCGGCAGATTGATGTGCTGATCAGCAAGAACAGCGGCAGTACGGCTACCGAGCCGAAGCTGGAAGTGGCACGGGAGCGCGGGGTGCCAGTGTTGGTGTTGAAGCGGCCGGTGTTGGCGGCAGTAGATCAGGAGCTTTTGTCGCCCGCAGAAACAATCGAGTTATTGGCAGATTTCATTCGATAGATCAGGATCATCGCCCACCTCTATCAACTCTATTTGTGACTAAAGGGACGGCGATGAATCCACAACATGAAGTGCTACACTCCAGAAACAGTTCAAGCCAGACTCAATTCTATTCAGGAGCTGACATGATAGACGTCAAAGAAGCCGTGCAAGTTGCCAAGGCAGCAGCCAATGATTTTCTCGGCCAGGAAACAGTGCTTCAGGACTTGATGCTTGAGGAAGTCGAGTTAAACCCAGGCGACAAAACATGGGCAATAACACTTGGCTTCAATGTTCCAGCCCCTGATAAATATGAACGGCTAGGCGCATCTTTAGCGGGACAAATGTACGCAAGAAAATATAAAACATTCTTCATTGACTCGGAGACTGGCGAGTTCCGCTCCATGAAGATTCGCGAAGTATGATCGAAACGTATATCCGGCAATATCGAAGAAAAGGAATCATAGTCGACACTAACCTGCTGCTCTTAGCACTGATCGGAGGCACACCCAGTATCGCAGGCTTCAAAAGAACAAGCGGATACACCGCCAAAGATTACAAGCTTCTGCTGAATGTCATTGATCAATTCGAAAAGCTTATTTCAACCCCTCATATACTTGCGGAAGTCAGCAACCTTACAAATGGGCTTTATGGGAGCAAGCTACACGATTTCTACGCAACATTAAAAAAATCATTATCGACAGTCATTGAGATTCACTGCCCCGCTCTTGATATAAGTTGCGATTATGAGTTGTCGCCCTATGGCCTTACCGACGTCGGCATTATCTGTGCAGCCAAAGATAATTATCTGGTTTTGACAGATGACCTAAGAGTCGCTGGATTTGCTCATCAGCACAGCGTAGATGTCGTGAACTTCAATCACATACGGGAAGCAAGCTGGGACGTTTAAAGGCGTCTCACAGGATCATTCCCACACATCAGCGCAGGAACGATCGATCATCGAAGTGTTAAATGCGTTGTCCGGCACTTTCGTGCACCCGATCAGCCAGTAACTCCGCCAGTTCGATCAACTGAGCGACGCCCAACAACTCCTCTCGCTTCGATCCTTCCAGGCTAAACGCTAAGTCGCAACTCAGCGCGTTGGCCGAGGCGAGTGTTTCAATGAGGTTGACCAACAGGTCTTCGGTGCTGATCCCATCGGCCACGGTGAATAGTCGGACGGGGGGATTGGGGGTAGGTTTAATCATTGTGAAGCTCCGGAGAAGGACAAAGGAGCTACCACTGATCGCCGCGATGCGATGGGGGTGGTAGCTGAACGCGGGTTCGCGGACCGGCTCTCCAGAACACCGGCATACCCGAAGGTATCCCGCGCACAGCCACCATAGCGCCGCACAGTAGACGATAAAAAAGCGCCAACTGAAAGGACACGATGACGCTTTTGCGTCTGAAGAAATCCGGGCCGCGACGCCCGACCACTGAGTTTGCAGTGGTGTACGGAGACTAGAGATTGAGTTTCCTAGGGACAACCTCAAATCGCTGTCGGAAATTTCTCTAGTAGGAAGGAGGGGCCGCTCCAACATTTGAACCGCATCGCCTGGTTGATCCACAATCCCTCAGTTCCCGTCTATCCTCAAACCCAGCACTGCGACACCAAACCACACCGCGCCTTTTTACTTATCCCCCCCGATCAGGCTAAATACCCACCTGATCGTTTAACCCTACGGATTGTCCGCCATGGCCCGTCAACGCTTTGCAATTGCCTGGATAGCCTGCCTTGCAGTGCTGTTCAATGCGTTTGCCATGCCGCTGGCGAGTGCGATGCAGCAGGCGGATGACCCGGTCAAGCAATTGCTGTGGGGCAGTTTCTGCTCCTCCAACGGCACGAAACTGACGGCCATTGCCCTGGGCAAGCTGGAGATACCGGCGCCGCAGCAAGACGATCACTCCACCATGCAGCATTGCTGGTGCTGCTCGGGCTCGGCGCCATTAGTGGCGTTGCCGGGGCACTCACCAACACTGTATTTCGCAAGATTCGACGCGGTGCAAGACCTGCCGCCGCCGTCATTGCAATCCCCTACCCCGCGCCAGCAATGGCCGAGCCTTAACCCCCGCGCCTCTCCAACGGTCTGATTTCTTCGCAAGTGAACTGCGTTTAGAACCGTTCTGGAGAACTGCCATGCTCAAATCTTCCCTGCTTCTGGCTGCGTTGTTGCTGCCGGTGTGTGCTGCTGCCAATGCCGAAGACTTCAAGGTCGGCGAACTGGTGGTCAGCGAACCCTGGTCCCAGGAACTGCCGCCCAACGCGCCGACCGTCGCGGCGTATTTCGTGATTCATAACCAGGGCGAGCATGCGGATCGCCTGCTCAGCGTCGACACGCCCGTGGCCGCCAAGGCCGAGCTGCATGAGCATGTGATGCAGGGCGACCTGATGAAGATGCAGCAGGTGACCAGCGTCGCGGTGCCGGCCAAAGGTGACCTGACGTTCGCCCCCATGGCCTACCACGTGATGCTGCTGGACCTGAAGGACCGCAGCGTCTTGCGCGATGGCCAGCATTTCCCGCTGACCCTGAATTTCGAGAAAGCCGGGCCTGTAAAGGTGGAAGTGTCGGTGCAGAAGCAACCGCCCATGGCCGGCCACGAGCATATGCACGCCCAATAGATCATTCTTGATGGGCGCCCCACGCGCCAGGTTGTCCCCGCACCGCCGTAAGCCTGTAGGCCTCATGCGCGGCAGCTGGATCAGCCTGTTCGCCATGCTGATGATCTTTATCGGTCCGCTGATTTCCCAAGCGATGCCGATGGATCATCACGCCGGTATGTCCATGGAAATGCCCATGGACGGCCCGAGTTGCCATGGCGACGCAAAGCCCCCAGCCGAACACAGCAAGGCCCCCGACGAGCATCACGTGCTCTGGGAAAAGTGCGGCTATTGCAGCCTGCTCTTCAGTTGCCCCGCGCTGCCTGGCAGCGTGTCGTTCGTCACCCTCGGCAGCCCGCCGCCCGCCAACGCCCTGCCCCCCGCTCCACGCCTGGGCCATGCCCGGCAAACCGTCTTCCCCGGCGCCCGCAGCCGCGCCCCGCCCATCATCGCGTAAGCACTTCACACCGTTACTTCACCCCGGCCGACTTTAGACAGACAGCCGCAGGCTGCTGGCCGTGTTGTTTACGAATGATTGATGGAATTTTTCATGTCCAGGTTTTCTGCTGACACCCGTTTGGGACGTACTCCCGTGTTCGCCGTTTTGTGTGGCGCGCTGCTGGTTCCACAGGCCCACGCCGACGAGCACGCCGACCACAATGAACTGAGCCCGACGGTGATCACGGCGATCGCCCCCAGCTCGCCGCTGACCGTCGTCACCAACCCGAAAGACCCGCGCCAGCCAGTGCCCGCCAGCGATGGCGGCGACTACCTCAAGACCATCCCCGGCTTCGCCCTGGTGCGCAACGGCGGCACCAACGGCGACCCGGTGCTGCGCGGCATGTTCGGTTCGCGCCTGAACATCCTCACCAACGGCAGCATGATGCTCGGTGCCTGCCCCGGTCGGATGGACGCGCCCACCTCCTATATCTCGCCGGAAACCTACGACAAGCTGACGGTGATCAAGGGCCCGCAAACCGTACTCTGGGGCCCTGGTGCTTCAGCCGGCACGATCCTGTTCGAGCGCGAGCCCGAGCAGTTCGGCGAGCTGGGCACGCGGGTCAACGCCAGCATCCTGGCAGGCTCCAACGGGCGCTTCGACAAAGTCGTCGATGCGGCGGCGGGCGGGCCGCTGGGGTATGTGCGGGTGATCGGCAACCAGGCCCACGCCGATGACTACAAGGACGGCAACAACGACACCGTCGCCTCGCGCTACGACAAGTGGAACGGCGACGTGGCCGTGGGCTGGACCCCGGACGCCGACACCCTGCTGGAGCTCACCGCTGGCCGTGGCGATGGCGAAGCCCGTTACGCCGGGCGCGGCATGGATGGCTCGCAGTTTTTGCGCGAGAGCCTCGGATTTCGATTCGAGAAGTCGAATATCGGCGAGGTGCTGGATAAGATCGAAGCGCAGGTCTACTACAACTACGCCGACCATGTGATGGACAACTACACCCTGCGCGTCCCGTCGGGCACCGGGATGATGGCCGGCCCCATGGCGTCCAACGTCGACCGCCGCACCCTCGGCGCACGCATCAAGGCCACCTGGCGTTGGGCCGATGTGCAGTTGATCAGCGGCCTTGATGCACAAACCAACGAGCATCGCCAACGCAGCGCCATGGGCGTCGACACCTACAAGGACCTGCCCCGCAGCAAGGACGCCAACTTCCACAACTACGGGGTATTTGGCGAACTGACCTGGTATGCCGCCGACCGCGACCGCGTGATCACCGGCGCTCGTGTGGACCGCGCCTCGGCCAAGGATTTCCGGCAAACCATTAGCTCCGGGATGATGAGCAGGCCCAACCCCACTGCCGGCAACACCCGCGCCGATACCTTGCCGTCGGGCTTTGTGCGCTACGAGCACGACCTGGCCGACAGCCCGACCACCCTGTACGCCGGCCTAGGGCACTCCGAACGTTTCCCGGATTACTGGGAGCTGTTTTCCCCCAACACCGGGGCGGTCGGTTCAGTGAATGCCTTCGATGGCGTGAAGCCTGAGAAAACCACCCAACTGGATTTCGGGCTGCAATACAAATCCGCAGACCTGGACGCCTGGGCCTCGGGCTACGTTGGCCAGGTGCGCGACTTCATCCTGTTCGATTACCAGCCGGGCATGATGGGCACCACTTCCCAGGCGCGCAATGTGGATGCGCGAATCATGGGCGGTGAATTGGGCGCGGCATACAAGCTGACCGACAACTGGAAAGCCGATGCCACCTTCGCCTACGCCTGGGGCAAGAACAGCAGCGACGGCAAACCGCTGCCGCAAATCCCGCCGCTGGATGCGCGCTTCGGGCTGACCTACAGCCAGGACGACTGGAGCGCCGGCGCCTTGTGGCGGGTGGTCGCGGCGCAAAACCGCATCGACCAGAACAAGGGCAACGTGGTCGGCAAGGACTTCGACAAGAGCTCGGGGTTTGGCGTGTTCTCGCTGAACGCGGCGTATCGCATCAACAAGAATTTCAAGGTCAGCACCGGCGTCGACAACCTGTTCGGCAAGGCATACGCCGAGCACCTGAACCTGGCCGGCAACGCCGGGTTCGGCTACCCGGCCAATGACCCGCAAGCCATCAAGGAACCGGGGCGCACGCTCTGGACCAAGGTGGACATGAGTTTCTAATGCCCAGTGTAGGAGCGAGCTTGCTCGCGAAAATCGCCAACGATAACGCGGGGCTTCTGTATGACCGCGGCGTCCTCAGGTTCTTCGCGAGCAAGCTCGCTCCTACGGGATTGCGTTCATCAACGAATAACCAAAATGCCTTTGCGGAGCAGCCCCTGATGAGTACACCCAAGATTTCCTTCTACAACCTGGCCTGGCGTTGGCATTTCTACGCCGGGCTGTTTGTCGCGCCGTTCATGGTGTTGCTGGCCCTGACCGGCATCATCTACCTGTTCAAGCCCCAACTCGACCCGCTGATGTACGGCAACCTGCTGACGGTGCAAAGCGCCGAACACGCACTGAGTGCCGACGAACAACTGCAACGCGCCCAGGCCGCCTATCCCCAAGGCAAGATCAGCAAATACCTGCCACCTGCCGACGCCACCAGCAGCGCGCAATTCGTGATGCGCAACGACGGGCACGAAGCGACGGTATTCGTCGACCCGTATCGCGGCACCGTGCTCGGTGAACAGGATTCCAAATACAACCTGCAAGCCATCGCTCGTGCGCTGCATGGTGAGTTGATGATCGGCACCATCGGCGATCGCCTGGTGGAACTGGCCGCCGGCTGGGGCGTGATGCTGGTGATTTCGGGCCTGTATCTGTGGTGGCCGCGTGGCAAGTCGGCGGCCGGCATTCTGTGGCCACGACTGGGCAGTCGCGGCCGCTTGTTCTGGCGGGATTTGCACGCGGTCGCCGGCTTCTGGGGCGCGGCTTTCCTGCTGGTGATGCTGCTCAGCGGTATGACCTGGACCGGCTTCTGGGGCAAGCAATATGCCGAACTGTGGAATAAATTCCCGGCGGCGATGTGGAACAACGTACCGCAGTCCGACCAGCAGGCCCGCAGCCTCAACACCGCGAGCCAACAGACCGTGCCGTGGGCCATGGAAAACACGCCGATGCCGATGTCCGGCGAGCATGCCGAGCACATGAAGCACGCCGGCATGAGCCAGGGCCCGGCAGCCCCGAGTATCCGCCTGCAACAGGTGGTAGACCTCGCCAACTCACGCAAGGTCGAGCCCGGCTACAGCATCACCTTCCCCACCACCGCCGAAGGCGTGTTCACTATCGCGGTGTTTGCCAACGACCCGCGCAACGACGCGACCCTGCATGTGGATCAATACTCCGGCAAGGTGCTGGCCGATGTGCGCTGGGAGCACTACAACAGCGTGGCACGGGTGACCGAATCCGGCGTGATGCTGCACGAAGGCAAGATGTTTGGCGTGGTCAATCAGATCATCGTGCTGCTGATTTGCCTGATGATCCTGCTCAGTGCCGACAGCGGCCTGGTGATCTGGTGGAAGCGTCGGCCACAGGGCAGCCTGGGGGTTCCACCGTTGCGCCATGACCTGCCGAAATGGAAAACCGCGATGGTGATCATGCTGGGGCTGGCGATTGTCTTTCCGCTGGTGGGCGCCTCATTGATCGTGGTCTGGGCGTTGGATCGCCTGGTGCTTTCACGTCTGTTTGGCCAACGTGA
This sequence comes from Pseudomonas sp. ATCC PTA-122608, assembly GCF_001952855.1. GTDB lineage: Bacteria > Pseudomonadota > Gammaproteobacteria > Pseudomonadales > Pseudomonadaceae > Aquipseudomonas. The sequence continues at coordinate 87,135 of NZ_LPNO01000054.1, forward strand.
ATCCGCTTCAGGTTCAGCGTGAAACAGACGAGATGCCCTACCTAGAGGCGTTATGTAGTCTTACGCGGGCTTTCGCCCACGTCGCACAAAGTGTTATGTTGTAACACCTAATGCGTTCCTCCACTCGCCGCGCCCAGCGGCGAGTACCGCCTCGAAGAAGCGATTTATCGTCCGATGAACAAGTACCTTGCGTCCGGCCTGTGCCTGCTCGCCCTGCAAAACAGTGCCCAGGCCCTGACGCTTCCCGCCAGTGCCGTCTCCGCCCCCGCCGTCGACGATGAGCGCGTCGACCTGCAAACCCCGACCACCGCAGGTTCGCGCTTGAACCTCACTGCCCTGCAAACCCCGGGCAGCGTTGAAAGCCAGACCGGCAAGCAGATTCGCGCACGGGGCGATGCCACGGTGCAGGACGCCATTTCCCGGGCCACCGGCATCAGCCGTACCGGCACACCGGGCGACGGCGGCACCTCGTTGTCGGCACGCGGTTTCACTGGCCAGAGTTCGGTGCTACAACTGTACGACGGCGCCCGCATGTTCGATGGCGCGGGCACTTCCACCTTCCCGGTAGACACCTGGTCTGTGGAGCGGGTGGACGTACTGCGCGGGCCGGCCTCGGTGATGTATGGCCAGGGCGCCACCGGCGCGGTGATCAACACCATCCCGAAGAAACCCTTCGAAGGCGAGATCGAAAACCATATCCGCCTGGGCTACGGTTCCTATGACCGCCAGCAGCAAGCCCTCGACAGTGGCGGCTCGCTGACCGACACCCTGAGCTATCGCCTGAACATCAACCGCCTGCGCAGCAACGGCTTTATCGACCGTGGCGAGTCCGGCAGCGACTTCGTCAGCGGCGCCCTGCGCTGGCAGCCGGCGGACAACCTGAGCTTCACCCTGGCGTCCGACTACGGCGACCAGACCCCGCAAAACGACTACGGCACGCCGCTGATCAACGGCCAGTTGCACAAGGGCCTGCGGGACAACAACTACAACGTCAGCAACGATATCCAGCACTACAACGACCAGTGGACACGCCTGACCAGCGAGTGGCAGATCAACGACAACGTCACCGCCACCAATGAACTGTCGTACCTGAAAAACCAGCGCCGCTGGCAGAACGCCGAGAGCTACAACTATGTCGACGGCGGCCTGGTGCGCCAGAGCTACCTGGGCATCAAGCACAACCAGGAACAGGTCGGCGACCGCCAGACCTTTACCTTCAAACACACCCTGTTCGGCCTCGAAAGCCAGACGGTGACCGGCGTCGAGTACAACCGCATTCGCTTTCGCCTGGCCAGCAACTCGCCGTTCGATGACCTGACGAACGCCGGCCAACCGGTGGACATCAACCACCCGGTACCGCAACCGTTTGAAAGCGCCAGCCCCTTCGTTCCGCAGTCCGTCAGCACCACCAAACAGCTGGCTGCGTTCGCCGAAAACCGCCTGCAACTGACTGATCAACTGTCACTGATCACCGGCGTGCGCCGCGACTACGTGCACATCGACAGTGGCTCCCTGGTGGATGGCAGCGACGCCAACAAGACCTTTACCGGCAACAACTGGAAAGCCGGCCTGGTCTACGCGATCACCCCGGACACCTCGGTATACGGCCAGTACGCCACCAGCACCGACGGCGTCGGCAGCCTGATTACCCTGAGCCCGAGCCAGCAGCAGTTCGGCCTGTCCACCGCCAGGCAAACCGAGATCGGCCTCAAGCAGGCGTTCTGGGACTCGCGGGGTGAATGGACGCTGGCGGCCTACCACATCGTCAAAAAGAAGCTGTTGGTGAGCATCCCAGGCACCACCCTCAAGGAACAAGTCGGCCAGCAATCCTCCAACGGCCTGGAAGCCAGCCTCGACCTGCAACTGCCGAACGCCTGGCAGTTGCAAGCCAATGCAGCCATCGTGCGTGCGCAGTACGACGACTTCTCTGAAGTGGTCAACGGCCAGGCAGTGTCTCGCAACGGCAACCGCCCCACCGACGTACCGCGCCGCACCGCCAACCTGTGGCTGAGCAAGGCCATCACTGACGACGTTCGCGCCGCTGCCGGGGTGCGTTATGTAGACTCGCGTTTCGCCAACGCCGCCAACACCAGCGAAGTGCCGAGCTACACCGTGGTCGATGCCACCGTGTCGTGGAAAGCCATGCGTAACACGACATTGGGCCTGCAATTGAATAACCTGTTTGACCGTACCTACGCCGTCAGCCAATACAATGACGGCCAGCAATGGATCCTGGGTGAACCCAGGTCGTTCTTTGTGACGGCGGACTACACCTTTTAACTGAATGCGACACTGTCCAAATGTGGGAGCGGGCTTGCTCGCGAATGCGGTGTGTCAGGCACTGTATCTGTTACTGATCCACCGCTTTCGCGAGCAAGCCCGCTCCCACATTTGTCCTGTGTTGGACCTGAGAGTAAAGATGACCTCACTCAACCTCACCGACCTCGCCTGGGCCCCACCCGGCCACGAGCACTGTCATCACCAGTTCCAACTGCGTGACGCCAGCCTGCGGGTGAGTGCCGGTGAGTTTGTCGGGCTGATCGGCCCCAACGGCAGCGGCAAGACCAGCCTGCTGCGGTGCGCCTATCGGTTCAGCAAACCGGCGGCGGGTGAGGTGCTGCTGGAACACCAGAACGTCTGGAAGCAATCCTCGAAGTGGTGCGCGCAACGTATCGCCGTGGTGCTCCAGGAGTTTCCCGATGCGTTCGGCCTGCGAGTGGATGAAGTGGTCGCCATGGGCCGCACGCCTCACAAGGGGCTGTTCGACAGCGACACCCTTGAAGACCGCAACCTGATCCGCCAGGCCCTCGAATCCGTCGGCCTGCTGGGCTTTGAAGACCACGCCTTCGCGACGCTTTCGGGCGGTGAAAAACAGCGGGTGATCCTGGCCCGCGCCCTGGCCCAACAACCGCAACTGTTGATCCTCGACGAACCGACCAACCACCTCGACCCGCGCTACCAGCTGCAATTGCTGCAACTGGTCAAGCGCCTGAACATCGGCACCCTGGCCAGCATTCATGACCTGAACCTGGCCGCCGCGTTCTGTGATCGGCTGTACGTGATCAACCACGGGCGCATCGTCGCCAACGGCACACCTCACGAGGTGCTGACCGCCGAATTACTGCGCGAAGTGTTCGGCGTTGAAGCATTGATCGACACTCACCCCTTGTCCGGCTACCCCCGAATTACCTGGATAACCCAACCATGATCCTGCGCTCCCTGCTGTCTATCGCGTTGCTGCTCGGCACTGCTCAAGCGTTCGCCGAAGCGACTCATTACCCGTTGAAAATCAAAAGCTGCAACCGCGAAGTGACCTTCGCCGAGGCCCCGAAACACGCGGTCAGCCACGACATCAACATGACTCAGATGATGCTCGCCCTGGGCCTCAAGTCGCACATGGCCGGCTACAGCGGCGTGACCGGCTGGAAGTCCGTGACGCCGGAAATGGCGCAGATCCTCGACGGCCTGCCGGAACTGGCGAGCAAATACCCGTCGGTGGAAACCCTGCTCAACGCCAACGTCGACTTCTTCTTCGCCGGCTGGGACTACGGCATGCGCGTGGGCGGCGATCTCACCCCGCAAACCCTGCAACCGTTGGGCATCAACGTCTATGAGCTGACCGAGTCCTGCGCCTTCGTGATGAAGCGCCCGGCAGCCACCCTGGAAGACACCTATAACGATCTGCGCAACCTGGGCAAAATTTTCGACGTGCAGGACCGCGCGAATGCCTTGATCGCACAGATGCAGGCACAGGTCGCCGAAGTGCAGAAAAACCTGCCGGCCGACAAACCCCGCGTATTCCTCTACGACAGCGGCGAAGACCGCGCCATGACTTCCGGCCGCCTGGGCATGCCCCAGGCACTGATCGACGCCGCCGGCGGGCGCAACATTCTGGATGACGTGGACGCCAGCTGGACCCGGGTCAACTGGGAAACCGTGGTGGAACGCAACCCGCAAGTCATCGTGATCGTCGACTACAGCGAAATCACCGCTGATCAAAAAGAGCAGTTCCTGCTGAACAACCCGGCGCTGCAATCGGTGGACGCCATCAAGAACCAGCGCTTTATCGTGATCCCCTATGTGCAAGCCACGCCGGGCATCGACAACGTGCTGGCGGTTGAAACCCTGGCCAAGGGGTTCCACGGCGAATGATTACCCGTCGCTATGCCCTGCTGCTGAGTGCTCTTGGCGCGTTGTTGCTGATCTCTTGCGTGGTCTCGCTGGGGTTCGGCTCGGCGCGGGTGCCGGTGGACGTGGTGTGGCGGATCCTGCTGCATAAAGCCTTCGGCGTTGGCGAGGTGGACTGGAGCGCGGGGCAGGAACACATCGTGTGGCTGATCCGCGTGCCGCGCATGCTGCTCGGCGCGTTGGTGGGCGCCGGGCTGGCGTTGATCGGTGCGGTGTTGCAGGCCGTCACACGTAACCCGCTGGCGGATCCGCACCTGCTGGGCGTGACCTCCGGCGCCACCCTCGGCGCGGTGATCGTGGTGTTGCATGTGGGTGAAGTGATCGGCCTGCTGACCCTGCCCATCGCGGCGTTCATCGGCGCGTTGCTGAGCATGATCGTGGTGCTGGCGGTGGCCAGTCGCAACGGTCGGCTGGAGAGTGACCGCCTGCTGTTGTGCGGGGTGGCGGTGTCATTCGTGATGATGGCGGTGGCGAATTTGCTGCTGTTCATGGGTGATCACCGCGCGGCCTCGGCGGTGATGTTCTGGATGCTCGGCGGACTCGGGTTGGCGCGCTGGGAACTGCTGGCGATTCCCTTCGCCACGGTGTTGCTGGGGCTGGTGTTACTGCTGGGGATGGCGCGCCCGTTGAACGCGTTGATGGCTGGCGAACAGACCGCCGTGACCCTGGGCCTGAACGCACGCAATGTGCGGCTCAAGGTGTTCCTGATCGCCTCGCTGATGACCGGCGTGCTGGTGTCCATCAGCGGCTCCATCGGCTTTGTCGGGCTGATGGTGCCGCACATTGCCCGGCGCCTTGTAGGCGCCGAGCATCGCCGTTTACTGCCCGTGTGTGTGCTGCTGGGCAGTGTGTTCCTGGTGTGGGTCGATGTGGCCGCACGCACCCTGATCGCCCCGGAGGACCTGCCCATCGGTGTGGCCACAGCAGCCATTGGCGGTCTGTTTTTTATCGGGTTGATGCGCCGGCGTTAAACGCCCTGGTCGGCCTCCTTGAGTTCATGCAGCAGCCGCCGCCCGACCTGGCTGCGAGGTTGCCAAAAATGGTCGGCTTCCAGGATGGTCAGTTTGCCCAAGGTGGCCAGCCGGCGGATCACCTCGCTGGGCTTGACCTTCACCACGCCCGTGTTTTCGTCAATCCAATCATCGCGCAGCAACTGGCTTTCGTCCGAATGATAGCTGGGCTCATAGACAATCAGCGCGCCTTGCACCGGAGTGAAGTAGTAACGCGGTCCGGCCACCGGTTCATTGCGCAGCATCTCAATGAGTCCGCGAATTTCGTACTGGGCAATGAAGTTGTGGGCTAAGGCTTCCTCGTAACGATCAGCCATGCGTTGGCGTGCGCTGTGAATTTTGAACAACTGCTGCACACCCATCACCTTGAAGCCTGCCGGGTATTGAATCGAAGGGTTGGGGTAGCGCAAGTTCATCATGCTGAACAATGCCTTGTAGGCCGGTGTGTCCATCCGCATTCCCACCGCCACCGACGGGCCCGGATCCGCCACGGGATGCACCGCGATAAAGGTGTCGCTGTCGCCATTACCAAGGATCGCCCCCAGCCGTGGCGGGTTTGGCTGGTTTTTGAAACGTTGCCACACCAGGCGCGCGGCATCATCCGGGTGGCCGCACAATGGCCCCAGCGCCAGGCGCGTATCCAAAACTGTCAGCGTCGTAGCCAGGCGTTTTACTCGCGGTAGCAGGGCATCCCAGAATGGGCTGCTGTCGAGCACGCGGACTTCACCGGACTCAGCCAGTTTCAGCACATGGCTGTCATTGCTGCCACGGCTCTCGAGGCGGCGCAGATACCCCTCCTGTCGGTGGCTGGAATCCCAGTCAGGGTCTATCTGGACGGCCTGATAACGGTACAGCGAACCGTCGGCACAGGACACATACAGCGGCAGGAAGCGCTCGACACGCTGATTCAGCACCTGCAGAAAACTCAGTACCGCACGCACCACCGCCGGGGCCAGCAGTTGCTCATAGCCCTGTGCCTGAGGGAACCCGGCGGTGGCCTTCTCGGGTAGCTGCAGATACAGGCCGTGCAGGCTATAGCCGCCGGGCAGGTTGCCACGCAGGAATACGCGGTCGTAGCGGAACTGCAAGTCATCGCCCTTGACCGGTGCACTCGCGACAAAATGCCCGTTGTCGGAAGACTTGAGGATCAGGCCAAAGGTCAGCACGCCACGCCCGGTGGTGCCTTGATGCCCGTCGCGAGCAGCATCGTCGGCATGCTTGAACACGGGCCCCATGGCTCGATCTGCCACGGCATGCAGGGCCGCCTCAGGCGCAATATACGCCAGGGCCGGCATCCAGCCCGGCAGTACGCGCTTGGCAATCCCCCACAACGGGCCGCCCTCGAGCACTTGCAAGGTGCCCACCCGTGCCAGTTGGTTGACCAGTTCGGTCGGGGTTTTACGGCCCGCGCGCAGCTGCTGTTCAATGGCGTTACTGTCGGGATCCTGGGGTGCCAGGCTGTTGGGCGCGAGGGAAGTTTCCAACTGGTTGAGCAACTGCGTCGCTTCGTCTCGCTGGGCGTTGCTCATCAGGTTGCGCTCGGCGTCCCGGGTACTGAAACCGATCAGTGAACCGTCCGGCGTCAGCAGGTATTCGTGGGTCCACAGGTGGCCGGACTTCAGCGCGGTCTCCAGGGTCTTGGTGGAGAACAGGTTTTGATACGTCGCGTTTTCCTGAGTCCCCAGCCAGAACGGCAGCACCCGGGCAGCCCGCGAGCGGTAACGCCCGACCACTTTCCAACCGGGTGTCAGCAGCGCCTGGCTGACGTCCATGACGGGCAGGATCACGTTCGGGTCAAAGTCTTCACTCAACACCTGGATGCCCAGGGTAGCGACGAACTTGCCATTGCGTTGCAGCACCAGGCCACCGTATAGCGTGTCGCGATGTGGACCTAATTGCTGATGGACGTAACGTACGGCATCCGCCTGATTACTGAACAGCGGGCTCAAGCCTCGACGCATGAAGCCGCCAAAGGCGACCCAGGGTGCCTGGCTGACGTCCAGCTTGCCCGTCAGCGCCCAGCACTCACTCGGCACAAGCACACTCAGCCAGCTCAACTTCGCCACTTGGTTGACGAACCCCACCGCCGATAACTGGCCGCTGGCCAACAAGGTCTGAACATCCTCGAAATTACCCGACGCCTGGCGGAGCGGGTCGAACAAAGTTGAGGAGACCGGCGCTTGAACACGTAACAGTGCACGGTCGAGGGTCGAGATAAACACCGGCAAACCGCTCAAGGCTCCCGGCTCGCGCTGGCGCTTGGCTTCAACCGTAGCGCCGGCCAAATCCTCCGCTGACAGGAAGTGCTGCGCCAGCCAGCGTTCGGGACTGCCAAGCCCCTGCGGCATCCAGTGTCGTGCGTAGAACAAGGCATGCAACTGGTAACCCTCGGGGTAAATAACCTTGCCCTGCGCATCCACATCAAACAAGTCGTTCAAGGCGAACAACTCAGCTCTGCTCCACGAGGGCACGACCTCGCTGCTGACAAACGCATTCCTGTCCCGATGTTTGAGGATGAACGCAAATCCGGTTTGCGTCGGCCCGCCACGGTGTAACTTCGCGTGCAACGCTTGGGCGGATTCATCGGCACTGGCACACACTTGGCCGAAGGCAACCTGCTGCGGGCGTTGACTGCGGGGGATTGGCAAACGCGGGCGCCAGTGCTCGGTGATCAGCCCCGGCGCCCCCCAAAGCGGGCTGGACTGCACCACACGCACACTGCCGGCGCTCGCCACTTGCCTGACCCACTCCTGGGCCGTCAGCGTTCCATTGGCGAGGTTAAGCGCCGCCGGGCTTTGTTGTGTCGAGGGGGTGACGTCATTGAGCAGTTTCGCCAGCCCAGAGGAGTCGACCAGGTCATACACCAGCAAACTGTCCTCGTCGGCTGACAGGTAGGCGACTGGCACTTGCCGGCGGTTCTGGATCAGCGTGTAGAGGTCGTCGGGACTGAACATCTGCGCGGCCAGGTAAATATCATCCCTTGACCAGCCTGTGCGCAACATACGCTCGGGCTCGATCAGTGACATGCCGCGACAGGATGCGTAAAGCGCTTTCAGCCCATGTTTCACAGGCAGCAGCGAACGTCCCTTGGTGTCCTGGGGGTACACAAACCCCAGGGCAAAACGCCCGGAGTCGCTGGCATACAACGGCTCAGTCGCCACGTACAAACCATCCGGGCGTTGCAGAATATAGCCGCAGTATTCGCGCTCACGTTGACTGCCGATCTGTCCGTGAGCATAACGCGCCGCGTCTTCTATTTTTACAAAGGCGGGGCTCAGTTGAGGCCGCGCGGCCAATGCATAGGGCCGCCAGGTTTCGCTGACCAGCCCGGACACATCCCACAGCTTGCCCGTCTGAAGTACCGCCAATGACCCGGCTTCGGCGACTTTCAGGATCAGTTCGCGGGGAGTCAGCGTGCCGGCCCGCAACTCGTCTTCCAGGCCGTTGTCGGTGACACTGCCATCGGGCAATACCGTGTAAAGCTGGCTTTCTTCAGCTGAATGGGACGCCTCATAGCCCAGTTGCGCGCCATCGCTGGTGCTGAGGTACAGCGCCAGGTTGTTGCCAGGGCTGGTGCGAAAGGCCGCAACGGCCTGGGCGAAATCCGAGGTGGGGAAAAACGACTCGTAAACCCAGGGCTCGCTGGCCACGCCGGTGCTGTCAGGTTCGCTCTGACAGTACCAGCCTCGCAATGCGAAGCCAGATGGCAAGCGTGGCTGACCGTCGCCATCAAAGGGGAACAACCGTGAAAGTGCGAAGAGCCCATGCGTATCACCGGACGGCACGCTATCGCCAGGCTCGCTGACCACGTATTCCAATTCAGTCTGGTGCTTGAGAATACAACCGATACGCCGCCCGCCAGCATGCGCCTGCATACGATTATGGGCGTAGGACACAGCGCTTGGCAGGTCCGTAAAGACCCAGCTCAACGGCGCATCAATCGCCGCTGCCGCGGCGAACGGGGTCTCTGGAGCCCAGGTTGCGGGCACCCGTCCCTGAATGTTGTACCAACTGTCATCGGCCAGCAGCACCGTCAGTTCGCTGAGTTTTACCAGCTCCTTGATCAGCCCCTCAGGCGTTCCGTCGTAGCCTTGTGCACGCTTTCTCAGTACCCCGGTTTGAAGGGTAACGCGCAGATAATCGGCAAACTCACGCTCAGCACGTGAACCACTGGAGACGTATTTGAGCAGCGTACCGTTCGGCCCGCTGGTGTAAAGCGTCTTTATCAAGTCGGCAAAATGTATGCTCAGATAAACCGAATGAGCATTCGGCGCGCTGATCATGAAAGCCAGTTGCCGGGGGCTGCGTCGAGAAAACTGGCGGCTGAGCTCGTCCATGTCGGCTTCAGCCCGATTGAACTGGGCAACGATGCGATACCCCTCAAGCTCGACACGAGTCAAGTACTCACCGGTGGGCGACGGTACTCCCCATACGGCGTCGCACTCATCGGAACGCAGCAGCTGCGTCGCGACAAACCGGCCATCGGCGCGTTGCAGAATAAAACTGATGAATAGAGCATCACGCTGCCTGCCCGCCTGATAATGCACGTAGCGCGCCGCATCATCGGCCTTCACGAAAGCCGGGCTCAGGGATTGATGGATGCTCTCGAAGGCTCGCCACTGTTGATCGACCACCCCGACCCGGGTAAAAACCTGCCCGGTCGCTACCACTGTCAGCGTGCCCACTGCGGCTACTTGCCGAACAAGTTCGGAAGGACTCAAGGTGCCAGCTTTCAGGCGTTTGTCGATCGGCTTGCCTTGATCGGCGAGCAGCTGTTTTTGCGCCTCGGACCCCGTGCAGTTGTACACCAGCAGGGCTCCATCGTTGGCCCGCAAATACAGGTTTATATCCATGTCATCGGAGGCGGCCGCGGTAACGCCTGTCGCCAGGACCGACGCCGTGAAAAAACTCTCGGCCAGCCACGACTCCCTGGCCACGGTGGGTCCGGCCTTCGCCGCCAGCGAGCAGTAGATACCATGGAGATAGAAGCCGCTTGGCAGCTTTGGCCGGCCCTTGGGCAACGCCAACGCATTGGGGGCGGCCGCAAATATCTTCTTCAACGCGGCATCGGGCAGCATCGCCACGTAATCCCCGGCGTCGTCCTTGAGCAAATAGCCAAAGTAGCTTTCCGGCGTCCGCGCATCCAGGGGCGGCAACGCCGAACGGACCGCGTCCTGCCAGCGGCGAAAAACCTGGGTACCCGGCAGCGATTGCCGGGACTGGGCGAGCTGTGCCACGGTTTGGTTGAGGGTCCAGGGCTCAACAATCTGTCCTGCTTTGCCGCCCAATTCCTTGTTGGCCACCACCACACGCAAGACACCGGATCTCGCCGTGAGGTTGATCAGGAAGATAAAGTCGTCAAAGTCCGTGGGTGGGCGGGTCGTTTCCAGTGTGCGTAAAAAACCTGTTTCGGTTATAGAGCCGCTGCTTTCATATTTGATCAACGAATCGTGAAGCCCCGACAAATAGTAAATCGGGCAGAACTCGCGCTGCCCAATGATAAATATCAGGCCCTTCATTGAAAAAAAGCTGGCATCCAGCCGCCGCTGTGCCGGACTCCAGTGCGCCAACTCTTTCTTCAATACGTCGCTGTCGTCGGCGCGCGAACTGTAAAAAGCGTAGACACTGAAGTCTTCAGGGTGAATGAAATCGCCCTTGGCGTCGGTCTTGAGAATAGCCTCGAAGTTGAACCCGCGGGCATCGCCAGATGCCGGTACCGTCGGCAGGTAGCGGCCATCCGCGCGCTTGAGGATCACCCCGCCATAGACCCGCTCGCGCTTGTTGCTGACCTGCATATGTGCCCAAAAGGCCGCATCGTTACCGGTGATAAATGCCGGCCCCAGAGGGGGAAGCTGCGCCACCGCCCTGGCAGGCTGCTCGTGTTGAGTTTCAGTGCTGTCCATGTCCATTGCCACCTGATTGAAATGAGAAAGCCTGGCGTCACCCTCGAAATCCGGGGCACGCCAGGCAGGCTTAACTTCCAATGAATTGGCCAGGCAAAGGCGTTAGATAGTTAACGGGCGGCCTACAGTTCATCTTTGTCCCGGCCAAAGTCGACTTGGTCTTCATCCGGCTCAGCTGGTACAACGACGAATTGCCACTTTTCGCTCAGCAGTCCTCGTCGTGTCCAGAAGCTGTCGCTGTCCAGTACAGACAACGTGCCGAACCGCCTCAACTGGCTAACCAACTGGCTGGGAGTAGACGGCAGGCTGGGGTTGAGCAGTGCGGTTTCCTGGCTGTTAAAACCGGGCATGTATTTCAACAGGGCACCTCCCCGGCAGGCCAGATAGCAACTCTTCGCCGCGGGTAAATTACGCTGCAACACTTCCACGTAGCTTCGCAAATCCTGAACAGCAACGAAGTTAGCCAAGAGGTGGATGTCCAGGGGCACCTTGCTTGATGTCGAGGGTATCGCCTTGTAGAACGCCTGCACTGCCGCGATGGTGTAGAAGTAAAGTTCGTGAGAGGGCGGCAAATCGAACCCACTGTGATTCGGCCAGAAAAACAACTCCAGGCTGCTTTGTTCACCCTGCGCCCCATCCACATCCTCCACCGGCTCTATCGCCACAAATCCAGGTGTGTGCGGCGGCACCAGTACCGCGCCCAGATACTCCTTGCCGGCGAACGGGCCCAACTGCTTCTGTGCAAACCGCGCCGCATCATCGGCATCGGCAAACAACGGGCCGCAGAACGAGTGGAAATAGGGATTGCTGCTGAAGCCATGCGGGCTTTGCTGGGAATGCCATTGCGCAGTGACCCGTCCGGAGCGCCCCCAGATGCGGCTAGGGATACGAACATCCAACTCGCCACTCGCTACCAGTGACAGCACGTACTCACTCACGCGCTGCGAGCCTTCCAGCAGTTGCGTCGCGTCCCGGGGGGCACGTCTCATCAACTCATACAGCACATTCGGCGCCGTCAGCCGATACCGCAGCAGCGCTCCGTCAGCGCAGATCAGGTAGAGCGGCAACACTCGCCCATTGACGGGTTTGTTGACGAAATTCAGCCCGTTGGCAATAGCCTGGGGGCCCTGGAAGCTATAGACCATATCATCGCCCGGCTCGGCGATCGCCTCGTTGCTGGCGCACAAGTACAAGCCCTCCAGCGCATAGCCCTGGGGCAATTGGCCGTTAGGGAAGACTTGCTTCAAGTCGGCGTAATGCGCCCTCACCAGCGGCAGGGTGACCATGTACTGTGCCTTGTTGAGGGCCTTGAGCAGGAAGCCGAACGCTGGTTGAGCACCTACCGTATATCCCTGCTGGGCATGGCGCACCGCATCGTAGGGCCGGGTAAATATCGGGCTGCAGGCCGGGTCGGCGAGGGACGCCCGAATCAACAGGGCAGCCGGGCGCTCGACGTTCGCAATGAACTCTGCGGTGATCTGTCGGGAAGGGCCCCAGACTTCACTGCCCTCGATAACCCGCAGGGTTCCGGCACGTGCGACCTGGCTGACAAAGTCACTCGGCAACAAGGTGCCCGTGCGCAATTGCTGCTCGATCACAGTGTCGGCATTGTCTCCCCTGACCAGATTGCGCGGCGTCAGCTGGTTTTTCAGTTGGTTCTCTGCGGCAGAGTCCGACAGGTGATAGCTGAGTACCGAACCACGTGGTCCGATGACGTATTCACGCTTGAGGTGCGCCTCTCGCAGCATTAGGCTCGACAAAACTGCGCTGGGTATCATGCTGGTGTAGATAGCCTTTTGGGTCGCTGTCAATAAAATCGGGACCTCTTGCTCCACCACCGATGAATAGCGCGCAACGATTGTGCTGCCCACCGTGTACAGCCCTTTGGCAAGGATTTGGTCGGGGTAAATCCAATCAAGTGTGAACCCGCGAGGCGGCACGGCCAACGGCTCGGTCGCTGCAAACAAACCATTGGCAAGCCGCAGGATCACCCCGCCATAAGCGCGCTTGCGGCCCTGCCCCACCATCTGCGCCACATACCGCGCCGCATCATCGGCGTTGGCGAAGGCCGGGCTCAATCGTCGCCGTGTGATGTGCTCGTAACCAGACCAAGTTTCGCTCACCGGGCCCAAAGTGTCCCAACGCGGGCTGGTGCGTACCACGCTCAGTCGCCCGCGTTTCGCCCAGATCTGCACGAAGTCCCGCGCCTGTTTCTGGCCGCTGGTCAACTCCTGGGTGGTTTGCTCAAGCTCGCTCTCCACCTGCCCGCCATGCCCTATCTGAATGGGTGCAGGCACGTATCGGAGTAGCGCGCCCTCAAGGAGCGAGAAATAAATCGGCAGGTTGTTGCCCTTGTTGTAATCCCTCCCCCTGCGAACCGAGTCGTAGAGCGCGATATACATCACCGCAGGCGTTACAAAGTTCTTCGTCAGCCAGCCCATCGAGGAGTTAAGCCCGGTCGGCGCCCATTGCTGGGATCGAAACAGCGCGTGCAGCACGAAGCCCTTGGGAAACACGTATTCATTCGTTTCCGCCACTGCAAACAGGCTGTTGAGCTTGAAAAGCACATTGGCGCGGTCGACACAGACCACCTCGCTGGCAATGTACTGCGCCTTGTCCTGGTGCTTGAGGACAAACGCAAAACAGTCTTGAGTCTCCAGATTGCGACCGTGCACGCGGGCATGCAGGTCGCGGGCGGCCTGGTCGGCCGTGGCAAACACCGCGCCATAGGTCGCGTAGACCGGCGGCCCAACCCTGGGCTCATACTTGGAATGGGGCGTCCAACTACTGCCAATGACCGAGCGCGGCCCCCACAACGGGTTGCCCTCTATGACCCTCAGGTTGCCGCTTGCCGCCAACTGGCGGACCCACTCGGCGGGCTTGCCCGTTGCATTATCAAAGACAGGCGCGGCTGACGTGTCGGTAGGTGTATACGCAAGCAGACAGTCCTTAGCGCCGGACAAGTACCCCACCTGCCGCGACAGAATGATCGAGCGTATCTGCTCTGGCGAAAACGCCTGCAGGTTGGTCAGCGCCTCGTCCTGCGTCCATCGACGCTTATCGACCCAGCCCCGATCAATCATCGACAGCGCCGGGTGCGAGCCGTAGCGACCGTGCACTTCATAGCGCTCCGGCGGAATCAGCGGCCCCGCCCCGCCCAGGGGAAAGAACAACCGGCCGTCAAAGGCATTGACGGAACTTTCCCGAGGTTCGGAGATAAAAAAGCCCCCGTCCACGCCCTTCAATACATAGCCGCCGTAGTAGTGAGCCCGCCGATTGCCGACCACCTCATGCGCGTGCAATGCCGCATCGTTGGCCGAGAGAAACGAGGCCTTCAGGATGATCGCCTCTGACACCGCCACCACCGCAGAACGAGCAGTCACGGGACCGACATCGCGCCACAACTGCCCAGCCTTCACGACCGACAATTCGGTGGCAGCCATCACCCGCCGCACATAGTCGCGAGGGCTCAGGCTGCCGTCTGCCAGCGCCGCCTGAGTGCCCGTGTCCTCAAGCACACCCGCATGGATCGCGTTTTGGGTCTGCGGCACCTTGAGCTTGAGCAACGCACCATCCGACGCCTGCATGTACAGCTGCAACCCACGACGCTCGTGCTGCAATGCCAGGGTTGCATTGGCCTGAGTGATGGCCGCCTGCACTTCGCCCGGCGTGAAGAAAGCGTCATACAGCCAGGACTCCCGGGCAGGCATGTCGGCAGCCGAGGGCGATGAGCGAAAGTAGATCGCCTCGAGTCGATACTGGGCGGGCAGCGCCCAACCGCTGCGCGTCATGGGTGGAAAACGACCCTGGGGAGAAAATAGCGGCAGGTCTTCCTCCAGGGCAAAGGTCGCCACATAGCGGTCAGCATCCGAGTGCTTGAGCACAAACCCGCAGGTGCGCCGGCCAGGTATCACCATCGATGACGCAAGTGCCGCCCCCACTGCGTCTTCGGCACGCGCAAAGACCGGGGTCAACAGTGGCTGGCTGGTCACGGCCTTTGATGTAAAGGGTTCAAACACCACCCAGTCCGCCGGTACCTTCCCGATGGAGCCACCCCATAATGAGGTGGGCACGATCAGGCTCAACTCGCCCAAGGTAGAGATTTTCTTCACAAACTCACTGAACGGGCCATACACACCGACACGATTGCCCGTCGGTTTGCCCGCCTTGATCCACAAGGCAAAGCTGCGCTCCGCAGCCGAGCCGCTGGGGGCGTAGCGAATCAGTGAACCATCCGGCCCGGAGAGATACGCGGCCGGGAAAAACTCCCGGTCATCGACATCATGGGTAAAGTCCGAGCCGGAAAAGAACCCGAGGAAAGCCTTGACCATCCTTGCGTCAAACGAGCGGTTGCGCTGCTGAATCAACGCATGCCGGGCAGGGTGGGAGTGATAGGTCGCCACACAGGTGTAGCCCCGGGGTTGCTGGTAGTAGCCTTCGGGGCTGAGGGCGAGAACTTTGAGCAGGTTGAATTCTATCGCATCACCGGGCACGGGCTCGGTTGCAAAGTACCGCCCGGCAGGGTTCTTCATAATCACACCGCCGTACTCGCGGTCGCGTCGCTCGCCGATTTTGCGGTGCGCCCAGTAGGCAGCATCCGCCTCATGCAAAAAAGCCGGGCTTAACGGTGGCAAGCGTGCAGCGCCTCGGTTGGTGCTGGCGGCACGTCGCTCGCGGTCTAATCGGATCGCCATGGGAACTCCTTTCAAGTAATCGTCAGCGTCCATTCTCGGCGGCCCACTCAGCGTTCAAGCGGTAGGTAAGTAGCCCGGCACCATCCGGGTGCACCTGCGTGCACAGGCCGCCGCGATTGGCGCCGCATTGGTGCGTCGCCCACGCGCATAGTCCAAGCAAAGCTCTGGTGCACCACGATTGCGCGCCTCGGCACAGCCTTTGCAATCACTCCCTCATCACATCATTGAGTCATGGAGATTGCACAATGAAGCGTCGCAGCTTGATCAAGGCTTTCACACTGTCGGCGTCCATCGCCGCCATGGGCATGACCTGGACCGTACAGGCCGCCGAGACCATCAAGGTCGGCATCCTGCACTCGCTGTCCGGGACCATGGCCATCTCCGAGACCTCGCTGAAAGACATGGCGCTGATGACCATCGACGAGATCAACGCCAAGGGCGGTGTGAACGGCAAGATGCTCGAACCCGTCGTAGTAGACCCGGCCTCCAACTGGCCGTTGTTCGCTGAAAAAGGCCGCCAGTTGCTGACCCAGGACAAGGTCGCCGTGGTGTTCGGCTGCTGGACCTCGGTGTCGCGCAAATCGGTATTGCCGGTGTTCGAAGAACTCAACGGCCTGCTGTTCTACCCGGTGCAATACGAGGGCGAAGAGATGTCGCCGAACGTGTTCTATACCGGTGCGGCGCCGAACCAGCAGGCGATCCCGGCGGTGGAATACCTGATGAGCGAAGAAGGCGGCGGCGCCAAGCGCTTCTTCCTGCTGGGCACCGACTATGTGTACCCGCGCACCACCAACAAGATCCTGCGCTCGTTCCTGCACTCCAAAGGCGTAGCGGATAAAGACATCGAAGAGGTCTACACCCCGTTTGGCCATGCCGATTACCAGACCATCGTGGCCAACATCAAAAAATTCTCGGCCGGTGGCAAGACCGCCGTGATCTCCACCGTGAATGGCGACTCCAACGTGCCGTTCTACAAAGAGCTGGCCAACCAGGGCCTGAAGGCCACCGACGTACCGGTAGTCGCCTTCTCCGTGGGTGAAGAAGAACTGCGCGGCATCGACACCAAGCCGCTGGTGGGCAACCTCGCGGCCTGGAACTACTTCCAGTCGGTGGAGAACCCGGTGAACAAGAAATTCGTCGCCGACTGGAAAGCCTACGCCAAGGCCCACAACCTGCCGGGCGCGGACAAAGCCGTGACCAACGACCCGATGGAAGCCACCTACGTGGGCATCCATATGTGGGCGCAGGCGGTGGAGAAAGCCAAGTCCACTGACGTCGACAAAGTGCGTGAAGCCATGGCCGGGCAGACCTTTGCCGCGCCGTCGGGCTTCACCCTGACCATGGACAAGACCAATCACCACCTGCACAAGCCGGTGATGATCGGTGAGATCCAGTCCGACGGGCAGTTCTCGGTGGTGTGGCAGACGGAGGAGCCGATTCGTGCGCAGCCGTGGAGCCCGTATATCCCGGGGAATGACAAGAAGCCGGATTACGCCGTGAAGAGCAACTAAGCCACACCACAGGTCAAATGTGGGAGCGGGCTTGCTCGCGAAAGCGGTGGATCAGTAAGGGATGCAGTGACTGACACACCGCATTCGCGAGCAAGCCCGCTCCCACATTTTGACCGCGCATGATCAGGACATTTGTTTATGCCCACTGCCCTCAAACGCTATCTCATGACGTTGTTGCTGTTGCTGCCCTTCGCCGCACACGCCAGCGACGCCGAAGACTTCATCAACGCCAACCCGATGCAACAAGCCAAGCTGCTCCAGGACTGGGCCGCCCAGCCCGACCCGGCGCGCATCGAGTTGGTGAACGCCCTGCAACAAGGCCAGATCAGCGTCAACGGTGAAACCAAAACCGTGCGCCTGAACAACCGCCTGCGCGGCCTGATTGACAACGTGCAAGCCAGCCAGGAATTGCTCGCAGCCGATCCCAAGGTGCGCCTTGCCGCAGCGCTTACCCTGCAAAAAAGCGCACAACCTGCGCAGCTGAAATTCCTCGACCAGCAACTCGCCGGTGAAACCAACGACGACGTACACACAGCCCTCAGCCTCGCCCTGGCCAACCTGCAACTGGTGGACCCCGACCCGGCTGTGCGCCTGGCCGCCGTGCGCTTGCTCGGCGGCACCGGTGACCCGCTGGCCCGTACTCGCCTGGAAGCCCTGCTCGCGCCTGGTGTCGAAGCCGACGCCACCGTGCACACCGCTGCCGAAACCAGCCTGGCCCAGGTCAAACGCAAACTGATGGTGGGCGAGATTCTCGGCCAGGCCTTCAGCGGCATGTCCCTGGGTTCGATCCTGCTGCTGGCAGCGCTCGGCCTGGCGATCACCTTCGGCTTGCTCGGGGTGATCAACATGGCTCACGGCGAGATGCTGATGCTCGGCGCCTACTCCACCTATGTGGTGCAGTTGCTGATGCAGCGCTACGTGCCCCAGGCCATCGAGTTCTACCCACTGATCGCGCTGCCGGTGGCGTTTTTTGTCACCGCCGCCATCGGCATGGCCCTGGAACGCACGGTGATTCGTCACCTTTATGGCCGCCCGCTGGAAACCCTGCTCGCTACCTGGGGCATCAGCCTGATGCTGATCCAACTGGTGCGCCTGGTGTTCGGTGCGCAGAACGTTGAAGTGGCCAACCCCGAATGGCTGTCCGGCGGGATTCAGGTGCTGCCCAACCTGGTGCTGCCCTACAACCGCATCGTGATCATCGCCTTCGCGCTGTTCGTGGTGGTGCTGACCTGGTTGCTGCTGAACAAGACGCGCCTGGGCCTCAACGTGCGCGCCGTGACCCAGAACCGCAACATGGCCGCCTGCTGCGGCGTGCCCACCGGGCGCGTGGACATGCTCGCCTTTGGCCTCGGTTCCGGCATCGCCGGCCTCGGCGGTGTTGCCTTGAGCCAGATCGGCAACGTCGGCCCGGACCTCGGCCAGAGCTACATCATCGACTCGTTCCTGGTGGTGGTGCTCGGTGGCGTCGGCCAACTGGCCGGTAGCGTCATGGCCGCCTTTGGCTTAGGGATAGCCAACAAGATTCTCGAACCGCAGATCGGCGCCGTACTCGGCAAGATCCTGATCCTCGCGCTGATCATTCTGTTCATCCAGAAACGCCCGCAGGGACTCTTCGCACTGAAAGGACGGGTGATCGACTGATGAACCAGCCATTGATGCTCACGGCCGCGCAAAAGGCCGGCCCCAAGGTGACCGTTGCGGTCGGTGCAGTGATCCTGATCCTGCTGCTGGCGCTGCCGTTGTTCTCGCTGTTGTCACCGGAAAACCCGCTGCACGTTTCCGCCTACACGCTGACGTTGGTGGGCAAGATTCTGTGCTACGCCATTGTCGCCCTGGCCCTGGATTTGGTGTGGGGTTACGCCGGGATGTTGTCCCTCGGCCACGGCTTGTTCTTTGCGCTGGGCGGTTATGCCATGGGCATGTACCTGATGCGCCAGGCGTCCGGCGATGAGCTGCCGGCGTTCATGACCTTCTTGTCGTGGACCGAGTTGCCGTGGTACTGGACCGGTACCAGCCACTTCCTCTGGGCCATGTGCCTGGTGGTGTTGGCGCCAGGTTTACTGGCGCTGGTGTTCGGGTTCTTCGCCTTCCGCTCGCGGATCAAGGGCGTGTATTTCTCGATCATGACCCAGGCCCTGACCTTCGCCGGGATGCTGCTGTTCTTCCGCAACGAGACCGGGTTTGGCGGCAATAACGGCTTTACCAATTTCCGCAGCATCCTTGGGTTTGGCATCACCGAACCGGGCACGCGGGCGGTGCTGTTTGTGGCCACCGTGGCGTTATTGGTGGCGAGTCTGTACATCGGCTGGCGCCTGGCCCAGAGCAAGTTTGGTCGGGTATTGACGGCACTGCGGGATGCGGAAAACCGCCTGATGTTCTGCGGCTACGACCCACGTGGCTTCAAGCTGTTCGTGTGGGTGTTGAGCGCGGTGCTGTGTGGTTTGGCGGGCGCGTTGTATGTGCCGCAAGTGGGCATCATCAACCCCAGCGAAATGTCGCCGACCAACTCCATCGAGGCCGCTGTGTGGGTGGCCCTCGGCGGACGTGGAACCTTGATCGGTCCGTTGCTGGGCGCTGGCGTGGTCAATGGTATGAAGAGCTGGTTCACCGTGGCGTTTCCTGAGTATTGGCTGTTCTTCCTCGGTGCGCTGTTCATCATCGTCACCCTGTATTTGCCCAAGGGTGTGATTGGCCTGCTGAAGAAAAGGGGCGACCAATGAGGATCACAGCGACGGCCGAATTTATGCTCGAACCCATTCTTGAACCGAACAAAGACCAGGGCAGCGCCCGCGATGCCATCGGCCTCGGCCAGGCGGCTGGCAAAGGCCTGAACACCCGCCACGGCACGATCCTGACCCTGGAAGACATCAGCGTCAGCTTCGACGGTTTCAAGGCATTGAACGACTTGAACCTGTACATCGGCGTCGGCGAATTGCGCTGCATCATCGGCCCCAACGGCGCGGGCAAGACCACGCTGATGGACGTGATCACCGGCAAGACCCGGCCCAGCCACGGCAAGGCCTGGTTCGGCGAAACCCTCGACCTGACGAGCATGAGCGAAGTGCAGATCGCCCAGGCCGGCATCGGTCGCAAGTTCCAGAAGCCCACGGTATTCGAAGCCCTGAGTGTGTTCGAAAACCTCGAGCTGGCGCAGAAGACCGACAAGTCGGTGTGGGCCAGCCTGCGGGCGCGCTTGAGCGGCGAGCAGAAAGACCGCATCAGCGAAGTCCTCGACACCATCCGCCTCACCGCCTCGGTCAACCGCCCCGCGGGTTTGCTGTCCCACGGCCAGAAACAGTTTCTGGAAATCGGCATGCTGCTGATGCAAGACCCGCAACTGTTGCTGCTGGACGAACCGGTGGCGGGCATGACCGACGCCGAAACCGAGTTCACCGCCGAGCTGTTCAAGCGCCTGGCGGGCAAGCATTCGCTGATGGTGGTGGAGCACGACATGGGCTTTGTCGGCTCGATTGCCGACCACGTGACAGTGTTGCACCAGGGCAGCGTGCTGGCCGAAGGGTCGCTGGAACAGGTGCAGGAAAATGAGCGGGTGATCGAGGTTTACCTCGGCCGCTGAACCTGATCGTTCCCACGCTCCGCGTGGGAATGCATCCGGTGACGCTCTGCGTCACACGGCGGACGCGGAGCGTCCATTGCGGCATTCCCACGCAGAGCGTGGGAACGATCATTGAGGAGAATTTGAACATGCTGCAAGTCGACAAGCTGCACCAGTACTACGGCGGTAGCCACATCCTGCGCGGGCTTTCCTTTGAGGTAAAAGTCGGCGAAGTCACCTGTTTGCTGGGCCGCAACGGCGTGGGCAAGACCACCTTGCTCAAGTGCCTGATGGGTTTGCTACCGGCCAAGGAAGGCGCGGTGAACTGGGAAGGCAAGGCCATTACCGGCTTCAAGCCGCACCAGCGGGTGCACGCCGGTATCGCTTATGTGCCCCAGGGCCGGGAGATTTTTGGCCGCCTGACAGTGGAAGAAAACCTGCTGATGGGCCTGTCGCGCTTCCCCGGCTCCGAAGCCAAGGAAGTGCCGGCCTTCATCTACGAGCTGTTTCCGGTGCTGCTGCAAATGAAGCAACGCCGGGGCGGCGACCTGTCCGGCGGCCAGCAACAGCAACTGGCAATCGGCCGCGCCCTGGCCAGCCGCCCGCGCCTATTGATCCTCGATGAACCCACCGAAGGCATCCAGCCGTCGGTGATCAAGGAGATCGGCGCGGTGATCAAGAAGCTCGCGGCACGCGGCGACATGGCGATTCTGCTGGTGGAACAGTTCTACGATTTTGCTGCTGAACTGGCCGACCAGTACCTGGTGATGTCCCGGGGCGAAATCGTCCAGCAGGGGCGTGGAGAAAATATGGAAAGCGAGGGTGTGCGCGGGCTCGTTACGATCTAATCTGTAGCGTCCTAACGATAAGCACTGACCATGACTCTACCTGCCCCCACCGCGCTGTTCACCCCCAGCTGGCACGCCGAGCTGGAGCTCGGCTACGCGCGTTTCGGCGACACCACGCGCCCGGTAATGCGCCGCCACCTCG
This sequence comes from Pseudomonas sp. ATCC PTA-122608, assembly GCF_001952855.1. Classification (GTDB taxonomy): domain Bacteria; phylum Pseudomonadota; class Gammaproteobacteria; order Pseudomonadales; family Pseudomonadaceae; genus Aquipseudomonas. The sequence goes on from NZ_LPNO01000054.1 coordinate 108,987, forward strand.
GCCCGCTGCGGGTGCAAAAGCACCTGTACGCCGAAGGCCCCGAGGTGTGCCAGCACATCATCGTGCACCCGCCAGGCGGAATTGCCGGCGGTGATCGCCTCGACATCACGGCCCATGTCGCCGAAGGAGCCTGGGCGCAATTGACCAGCCCCGGCGCGGCCAAGTGGTATCGCGCCGGCGGGCCGGCCTATCAAAAACTGGAGCTGACGGTGGAGGCTGGTGCGACGCTGGAATGGCTGCCGCAGGAGACCATCGTGTTCAGCGCCGCCCAGGCCGAACTCACCACGCGCATTGAGCTGCAAGGCGATGCCCGGCTGTTTTACTGGGACGTGGTCGCCCTCGGGCGCCCCGCCAGTGGCGAGCGTTTCGACCTCGGGCACTTCCAGTCGCACCTGGATATCCGCCGCGACGGCCAGTTGATTTGGCATGAGCGCCAGCGCATTGTGGGCGCCGACGGTTTGCTCGACTCACCCATCGGGCTGGACGGGCAACCGGTGTTCGCCACCTTGCTGGTGACCGGCGAAATCGACCCTGACCTGCTCGAACAATGCCGCTCCCTGCCCCACGCAGTACGCGGCGACCTGACCCAATTGCCCGGCCTGCTGGTAGCCCGCTGCCTGGCCAGTGAAGCGCTGCTGGCGCGAGGTTGGCTGATCGCGCTGTGGCGCCTGCTGCGCCCGGCGGTGCTGGGCCGAGAGGCTGTATCACCGAGAATCTGGAGCACATGAAGATTAAAAATGTGGGAGCGGGCTTGCTCGCGAATGCAGTGGGTCAGGCAAAGATGCATTCACTGACACACCGCATTCGCGAGCAAGCCCGCTCCCACATTGGATCTCCGGTGTTTTTACGAATGTATTTCATAGTGGACTTTGAACGATGGACCTGACCCCACGGGAAAAAGACAAACTGCTGATCTTCACCGCCGGCCTGGTGGCCGAGCGGCGGTTGGCGCGCGGTGTGAAGCTCAACTACCCGGAAACCATCGCCTACATTTCCGCCGCGCTGATGGAAGGCGCCCGCGATGGCCGCACCGTCGCCGAGCTGATGCACTTCGGCACCACCCTGCTCACCCGCGAACAGGTGATGGAAGGCATCCCGGAAATGATCCCGGACATCCAGGTGGAAGCCACCTTCCCCGACGGCACCAAGCTGGTCACCGTCCACCAACCTATCGCCTGAGGCCCGGCCATGTCCTTTCTGATTCGTGATGCGGTGCACGCCGATTTGCCAGGGATTCGCGATATCTACAACGACGCGGTGCTCAACACCACGGCGATCTGGAACGAACAACCGGTAGACCTGGGCAACCGCCAGGCCTGGTTCAGCGCGCGCCAGGCGCAGTTTTATCCGATCCTGGTGGCCGTCGAAGACGAGCAGGTCATCGGCTATGCCTCGTTCGGCGACTGGCGGCCCTTCGAAGGCTTTCGCCACACCGTCGAGCACTCGGTATACGTGCGCAGCGACCAGCGCGGCAAAGGCCTCGGGCCTCATCTGATGCAGGCGCTGATCGAGCGGGCGAAAACCTGCGACAAACACGTGATGGTCGCCGCTATCGAGAGCGGCAACCAGTCCTCTATCCGCTTGCATGAGCGCCTGGGTTTCATCACCACCGGGCAGATGCCCCAGGTCGGCACCAAGTTCGGCCGCTGGCTGGACCTGACCTTCATGCAACTGACGCTCAACCCAGGCGCTGTGCCGCCCAAGGAGTGATACCGATGAACGCCGCCCAACTGCGTCGAGTCAATGCCGAAAGTTTTGCCCATTACCGCCCGGGTTTGATTGAGCTGTTGTTGGACGCCGTGAAGCATGGCGCATCAGTGGGTTTCATGGCCGACTTCGATGAAGCCCAGGCCAGCGCTTATCTGCGCGGTGTGCAGGCCAGTATCACCGACGGCAGCCTGCTGCTGTGGGTGGTGGTGCGTGATGAGCAGGTCGTTGCCAGCGTGCAGTTGGCCCTGTGCCTGAAGGCCAACGGCCTGAACCGCGCCGAAGTGCAGAAGCTGCTGGTGCACAGCGAGGCCCGGCGCCGCGGCCTCGGCCAGCAACTGATGAGCGCCCTGGAACTGAGTGCCCGCCAGTACAAACGGGGGTTGCTGTACTTGGACACCGAAGCCGGCTCCGGTGCCGAAGCGTTCTACCAGTCGCTGCGCTACACCAAGATCGGTGAATTGCCCGACTACTGCCAAAGCCCGGACGGGCGCTACACCCCGACCGCCATCTACTTCAAGACCCTGGGACAACCCGCATGATTCCTGGCGAATTTCAGATCCAGCCTGGCGACATCGAACTCAACGTAGGCCGTCGAACCGCCACCTTGAGCGTAGCCAACAGCGGCGACCGGCCGATCCAGGTCGGCTCTCACTATCACTTTTTCGAAACCAACGACGCATTGACCTTCGACCGTCCCGCCAGCCGTGGCATGCGCCTGAACATTCCGGCCGGCACCGCCGTGCGCTTTGAGCCGGGGCAGAGTCGCGACGTGGAACTGGTGGAATTGAGCGGCAAGCGCCGGGTGTTCGGGTTTGCCGGGAAAATCATGGGTGACCTGGACTGACCTGTGGCGAGGGAGCTTGCTCCCGCTCGGGCGCGCAGCGGCCGCTAAAGAACTGACTCAATTTTTCTGACTCACCCCGGTGCCTGGCTTTTGGGGTTGCTGCGCAGCCCAGCGGGAGCAAGCTCCCTCGCCACCTATCGGGAACGATCAAGGGACCAAACACATGAAGATTTCCAGACAAGCCTACGCCGACATGTACGGCCCCACCGTGGGTGACAAGGTCCGCCTGGCCGACACCGAGCTGTTCGTCGAAGTCGAACAGGATTTCACCGTCTACGGCGAAGAAGTGAAATTCGGCGGCGGCAAGGTGATCCGTGACGGCCAGGGCCAGAGCCAACTGCTCGCCCATGAGGTGGTCGACACCCTGATCACCAACGCGCTGATCATCGACCACTGGGGCATCGTCAAGGCCGACGTCGGCCTGAAGAACGGCCGCATCTTCGCGATCGGCAAAGCCGGCAACCCGGACATCCAGCCCGGCGTGACCATCTGCGTCGGCGCCAGCACCGAAGTGATTGCCGGTGAAGGCATGATCCTCACCGCCGGCGGCATCGACACCCACATCCACTTCATCTGCCCACAGCAAATCGAAGAAGCGCTGACCAGCGGCGTCACCACCATGATCGGCGGCGGCACGGGCCCGGCCACCGGCACCAACGCCACCACCTGCACCTCCGGCCCGTGGCACCTGGCGCGCATGCTCCAGGCCTCCGACTCGTTCCCGATGAACATCGGTTTCACCGGCAAGGGCAACGCCAGCCTGCCGGAGCCGTTGATCGAACAAGTGAAGGCCGGCGCCATTGGCTTGAAGCTCCATGAAGACTGGGGCACCACGCCGGCGAGCATCGACAACTGCCTGAGCGTCGCCGACGAGTACGACGTGCAGGTGGCGATCCACAGCGACACCCTCAACGAATCCGGCTTTGTCGAAACCACCCTCGCCGCCTTCAAGGGCCGCACCATCCACACCTATCACACCGAAGGTGCCGGTGGCGGCCACGCGCCCGACATCATCAAGGCCTGCGGCTTCCCCAACGTGCTGCCCAGCTCCACCAACCCGACCCGGCCGTTCACCCGCAACACCATCGACGAACACCTGGACATGTTGATGGTCTGCCATCACCTGGACCCGAGCATTGCCGAAGACGTGGCCTTCGCCGAAAGCCGCATCCGCCGCGAGACGATTGCTGCCGAAGACATCCTGCACGACCTCGGCGCGTTCTCGATGATCAGCTCCGACAGCCAGGCCATGGGCCGCGTCGGTGAAGTGATCACGCGCACTTGGCAGACCGCCGACAAGATGAAAAAACAGCGCGGCCCGCTGCCGGGAGACGGCGAAGGCAACGACAACTTTCGCGCCAAACGCTACATCGCCAAGTACACGATCAACCCGGCGATCACCCACGGCATCAGCCATGAAGTAGGTTCCATCGAAGTGGGCAAGTGGGCCGACCTGGTGCTGTGGCGCCCGGCGTTTTTCGGGATCAAGCCGACGCTGATCCTCAAGGGCGGCGCGATTGCCTCAAGCCTGATGGGCGACGCTAACGCTTCGATTCCCACGCCGCAGCCGGTGCACTACCGTCCGATGTTCGCCAGCTTCGGCAGCTCGCTGCACGCCACCAGCCTGACCTTTATCAGCCAGGCGGCGTTGGCGGCGGGTTTGCCCGAGCAGTTGGGCTTGAAGAAGCAGATCGCCGTGGTCAAGGGTTGCCGCTCAGTGCAGAAAACCGACTTGATCCACAACGATTACCTGCCGGATATCGAGGTTGACCCGCAGACGTATCAGGTCAAGGCCGACGGCGTGTTGCTGTGGTGTGAACCGGCGGATGTACTGCCGATGGCCCAGCGTTACTTCCTGTTCTAGGCCCCGAGAATGGCACTGATCGCCTGATCGGTCAGTGTCCGGCCCAACGTCGTGAGCTCGCTGTCGATGCTGGCAAACGACGCGTCGTCGAAGGGGATAAAGGTGATGACCTTAGTCAGTCGCACCCGGTACTCGGCGCTAGCCATTTGAACGGATGTACGACGCACACCAGATTTCTCAGAAACGCGACATCCCCGGTGTAACGATACCTTGTGCAAAAGGGGCCTGCCGGGGCGGTAACCCGGTACTCGACCCATGCGTAATTTCAGGTTGCTGCGTTAACTATTGCAGCTGACCCAGCGGTTTTTCGACTTATTAATCCGATGATGTTTTCAGTAGGCTTTTCTTTTGCCAGCCCAAAGGAATGCCCCATGCAGGATGCCCCATCCGTCACCACCGACGTGTCGGTTGACGACAACAGTGACTTTATTCGCCAGGCCATTCCGGACTGGCTGGTACACGCCCCGCCCCACCGAATCAACGCGTTGAAACAGGTAGACCTCGAGCAAGCGCAGTGGATGGACAGCTTGTCACCGCTGCAGCGAAGAACGCTGAAAGCGTTCAATGAAACCAGTTTCAAATCTCAGCACGTTGTGGATAAACACCTGGAACACGTCCAGAAGCTCGAACCGTTCGCCATTGAGCTACTCAACCATGCGCTGAAAGAACAGTTCAATATCACTGTGGACGTCGAAGGCACTTACCTTCGTTTGTATGAGCCACTGACACTGGGCGTTCTGGGGGTCAAGGCCGGTAAATACAAAGTACTGGAAGTTTCGCTGTTACAGGCGGCCCTGCATAACTTTGAAGCCCACGAAAGCGAAGACGCAGCCTTTGATCCCTCCTCCGGGTTCACCCAACATCCCGATCGGGAAGGCGCCTCTCCCAGCGTTGGCCAGACACTGACCGTGCCTGGGTTTATAACGCTGTGCCGCACGCTGGACATAGGTGCCCGCTACCAGACTCATCTGAAGGAAACATTGCTGCCCACCGACGACGCAGCCGACACCCGCTTGCGCGACGCCGTGATCACCAGCCAAAAAGACGCTCTCAGAGCAGCGGCATACCTGGCGCTGCTCAAGCAAGATATTCGGCCCGACGATTTCATCATGGTGCTTGAGGTTGTCAACGGCGAACGCAACCCGACGTTGGGCGGCAAGCCCGTGTGGTTCAGCTGCCTGAGCGTGACAGGCCGTGCGCTGACGGGGAGCGTGGTGTTTACACCGGTGGAGAAATATCACTATGCCAGCGATTTCATCGTCTATCTGCCCCACGACCCGGAGCAACCGCTCAAGCGCTACAACACGTTTGAGGAACTGAAAGCCGAGCTGAACCGCCAGTTGGTGACGCGCGATAAAGAGCCGAGCGACCCGGGCAGTAAAGGCCGTCCGGAGCCTACTCGCTACCAGCGTTTTTTCAGCCAGTTTCTCAATGAAAGCGACAAGCCGGCGTTCTTCACCCGGTTTACTGAACCCGCTCCGAACTCCACCTCCAGCGCCGATGCGATTGCTCGCTCGCCTGTGACCCAAACCATGCTGCAGATAGCCTTCCCGGTATTGGCTGCGACGGTCATGCCGCAAAAGCTTCCTCCACCGAAATCAGGCTGCAGGACAGTGACGGCGAACACTCCCGACCTGTACCTGCTGGTTGTATCGAGACGCGGCCTGTGGGCAGAAAACGTCGACCTGTGGGTTAGCCTGTTTGAGCATGGACGCGACAAGCTCCTCAAGGATGCGCGCTACCAGGCAGTGCCCACCGCCGATGTCGACGCACGGGTGCGTGCGCAAAAAATCGCCCACTGGCTGGAGGTCGGCGCTGCCGCGCTCGGTTTGGCGCTGGCGTTCGTCCCGGTGCTCAGCGAAATCATGATGGCCGCCATGGCAGGCCAGTTGCTGTATGAAACCTTCGAAGGTGTGATCGACTGGAGCGAAGGCGACCGGGATACGGCCAAGGAGCACTGGTTCAGCGTCGCCCAAAACCTGGCAGCCATGGCCCTGTTGGCCGGTGCCGGAAAAGGCCTGCAAAAAGTGGCTGTACCGCCAGCACCTGCATTGGTACAGGAGCTCAAGCCAGTGCGTCTGCCAGGTGCAGAGCAACGGTTATGGAAACCGGACCTGACCGCCTATCGCAGCGCAGTCGTGTTGCCCAAAGACGCCGCCTTTGATGACTTGGGCCTGCACAGCCACGACCAACAGCCGCTGCTACGCCTCGACGATCAACTGTATGCGCTCGAACCCGAGCCCGACAGTGATAACTATCGCATACAACATCCGACACGCTCCGACGCTTATGCCCCGAAAGTGGCGCATAACGGTGCGGGCGCATGGCTCCATGAAGGAGAAGAACCACTGACCTGGGAGGGCTCAATGTTAATGCGCCGCCTGGGTTATCGCACCCAGGGCTTGAGCGACGCGCAGCTGGAACAGGTGCGCCTGGCCAGTGGCGTCACGCCTGATCAACTGCGCCAACTGCATGTAGACCTCCTGCCGCCGCCAGCGCTGTTGGCCGACAGCCTCGAGCGCTTTGGCATCCATCAGCGGATCGATACGTTTATCGAGAAAATGGGCAGCGATGATCCCCTGGACTATGCCCTGGCCGACCAGGCCATGACCGACCGCGTGGTTGCGCAACAAGGCCTGACCTATCCTGCGGTCCTCAACCCTACTCCACAGGCGCTGGATGAACAGACCATACAGTGGCGCCGAGAAGTCGCCCAAGCAGCCAGGGACAGCCGGGCCTCACTGTTCGACACAGATTACCGCGCCCACAATGTGACCCGCTCGCCTCACGTCCAACAGCTCATGGACCGGTTTGCCGGCCTGCCAGCCGACGTTGCGACGCAACTGCTGGAAACGGCCACAGACGCGGACCTGACGGCGCTCAGTAAACATCAGAAGCTGTCGCCAAGGCTTATGACCCAGGCCCGCGAAAGCCAACATCAGGTGCGGATGGCACGCGCCTACGAAGGCTTGTACGTGGACGCAATGGAGAGCCCGGACAGTCGACGACTGGCCCTGCATACCCTGCCAACCCTTCCGGGCTGGGACCCGAACCTGCGAATCGAAATCCGCGGGGGCAGCGAACAGGGGCCGCTGTTCGACGCCATCGGCCCACCGTCCGACACACCGCCACTGGTGCTGGCGATGGGTGAAGACGGATCATTCGGCGCTACCGATCTGTATGGCGCCGTCCTGGGAAAACTCGAACAAGGCCCACGTCGAGCACTCGGCGAGGCAGCACGCGACGCCGGCACCTTGAAGCAGAGGGTGCGGCAAACGCCGTTGGCCCGGGACGAGCTGCGCCCGGTGCTGCTGGAATTTCCTGCATGGCGTAAACCGCTGGCGGGAAACCTGCGCTTGCCGGGCGGTTCCCCGTTACTCAAATTCAATCGACTGCGCAGCCACTCAGCGCGATTGTGCAAGCTGTATCCGGACTTCCGCGAGGAGCACGTCAACGCCTTCATCGAGGCCCACGGGAGTGATGTACGCAGTGAACTGACGCGCAGGGAAGCACAGTATGCCGCCCTCAAACGCGAGCTCAAAGACTGGGTTAAACGAAGTGCCCGTGAAGAGGCTAGCCAGCGACCATTTGAAGTGAACCCGGGTGGCCGGGAGCGGGCGGCGGCCGATGCGTTGAGAAACTGCTGGCGCCGGCAGACGGTGGACAGCGCCGGAGCAAATACCGGGCGCCGCCTGGAAATCAGCACACAGGTGACCCTGCCGGACGTGACCACTGACTTTGGCCATGTGGAAGAGTTGGTTCTCGACTCTGTGGGTTTTACCGACAGTCCCGGGCAGTTCCTTGGCCGCTTCCCCAATCTGAAACGTTTGACCCTCAAGCAAATCGGAGGCCTGGGTCGCCAGACGCTGACCGAATGGCCCGCAGCGGTCACCGCGATGAAGGAGCTGACGCATCTGGACGTGTCCGGCAATGCCATCCGCCTGAGCGAAACCAGCGCAGGCCAACTGGCTGGCTTGAGCCGCCTGGAAGAACTGTCCCTGAATGACAACCCCGTGGGTACCCTGCCCGATTTCAGCACCCTGCTCCGGCTGCGCAAGCTGGAACTGCGCAACACACGGATCAACCAGTGGCCCACGGGCCTGCTCGAGTTGCCGGAACTCAGGGAACTCGACCTGTCCAGCAATCAGCTCAGCGCAGTGCCCGACAGCCTGCTCAACCCTGCACCCGAAAGTGTGGAGGCCAGTATTCGTCTCAACCGCATGACACGTCTGCACAACAACCCGTTCACCCCGCAAGCCAATCAGCAGATGCGTGCGTACATCACGCGCCTGTCGCAGACTCGACCGGGCTGGCGCAACGGTGGGCAGCCTGGTGCATTCGAAGTGCCCTTGAGCCACACCGAAGAAATGCTGCGGGTACGAGAGCTGTTTCCCGGTTTCAGCGAGGGAGAAAATGAGCAATTTGTGCTGAATGCAGGCGACGGGGCGCCGGCCGAGCTGACGCGCCTGGAAGGCCAATGGCAAGACTTGAACGCCCAACTGGACGCCTGGGCCGCGCAACGGTTTCTGATAGCCGCCGACGACGCAAACCTTCGCTTAGGGGACGCCGGCCACCGCCAGCAATTCGCCCGCAGCCTCAAACAGTGCTGGCGTCGCCTGACCCCCAAAGCCCTGGCTCGCGATGGCTTGCCCATCGGCTACACACTTGAAGCACTCGGCGTAAGCGTCGGTGACCTGCCCAGGCTGGAAGCGGATTTCAGCCACGTTGGGTCAATCAAATTGCAGGGCATGCATTCCCTGTACGGCCTGGATGAGTTTCTCGGCCACTTCAGCCACACCCGCTGGCTCGAACTCTCGAACAGCGAGTTGGGTTCAATCCCACCCAGCGTTGCGCGGATGAATCAGCTAACCCGCCTGGACCTCAGAGGCAACCTGCTGTCCATGACCGAGGCCGACGTGAATGTGCTGGAGGGGCTCACCTCACTCAAAATAATCAAGCTGGACAACAACCCGCTGTTGCGCACCCCGAACTTCAGCAGCCTGCGGAACCTGCGCGGGGTGTGGTTGAGAAACACCGGGATCACCGAATGGCCGCAGGGCCTGGGGGCTCATCAGACATTGGATATCATCGACCTCAGCGACAATCGCATCACGCAATTGCCTGCGTCCCAGGTCAACCCGCCGTCCGGGCAGGCCGTGTCTACCGTCCGCACCAATAACGTCACGTTTATCGGAGGAAACCCCCTGACCGCAGAAGCCCGGGGGCAACTGGCTGAATACTGGCTCAATGTTGCCTCGCGTCACCCCGAGGCAGAGACGGGGCGGCTCCTCGGCGCCATGCGCTACCAGGCGCCACGCCCGCCGGCAGAAGTGGCCGGCGCGGCACAAGTGCCGGCGGTGGACGACACGCCGGAGCCGGCATTCCATCACTGGATGAGTGGGTTGTCCCCCATGCAGATAGCCCAAAGACGCATCGCATGGGAGTCGATTGCCGAGAAACCTGGCTCGCAAGCCTTCTTCAACATCCTCAACAGCCTCGAAGCCTCTGCGGAGTACCGTAGCGGCTATATCGACCTGCAATCGCGCCTGTGGGATCTGCTCGACGCTGCCCGGCACGATGGCTTGCGTGAAGAGCTATTCAACATTGCGAGTGACCCACGCTGTGGTGACCGGGCAGCGCTGGTGTTCAGTGATATGGAAATCAAGAAGCTGACGTGGGATGCCACGTATGGGGCCAGCGACGACGAAGCAGGGCCGGCACTGCTGGACCTGGCAAAGGGCCTGTTTCGCCTGGACGAGGTGGAACAATCGGCAAGCGGAGATATTCGTGTTCGAGAAGGCGCGATTCGCATGTCGGGCATGACCCCGGAACAAAAAGCCACCGCCCTGGCAAACCTGGAAGACGTTGAAATCCGCCTGGCCTATCGTATGGGGTTACAACAACGTCTTGGCCTGCCTGGCCAACCCGGCGAGGCCCGCTACCTTGCAACGGGCCAGGTGACTCCGCAATTGCTGAAAAACGCTGCACGCCGAATCGAGCGATTGGACAACTCCAAGTTGTTCGTACAGTCACTGTTGGGCCGCGAGTTCTGGCAGGTATTTATCCGCAATCAGTATGCCGATGAGTTCAGCGCACTGAGAACACCCCATGACATGCACTTGAACAGGCTGTCGGAGGAACACGATTCAGGCACCCTGAGTGATGCGGACTACGCGACTCAGGCTGAAGATGTGCAACTGCAACTGGCCGTGAAGGACGCGCAGCTGATTCAGTCGCTAACCCTGCGTGACTGGGTGTCGTGCAAGGAGCACTGCAGCATTGCCTGATGGATTCAGGGTGTCTGCACCAACCGCCCCAAACGCTGCTTGAGCATCTGGTTCTCGGCCCGCAGTTGCTGGACTTCCTCCAGCAGGTCGAGCGCCAGGGCGACGCCTTCCCATTCCAGCTCCAGGTCCTTTTGCAGCGCCGAGGCACGCTTGGCCAGGGCCAGTTCGTAATCGGTAAAGCGCCAGGATTCGGGACTCGTCCCCACCGGTTCAACAATGCCGTGCTCGACGATTTCGATCACGTAGGCCACCGACAGGTCGGTGGCCTCACAGAATTCTGCCATGTTCACTTGAACCAAACGGGGACTGCTCATCGTTAGTTACTCCATGATTCTCTTGGATCGAAGGCGGCTTTTTGTGCCAGTTCCTGCCACAACGCCTTGACCTCTTCGTCGGTGTTTTTCGGCATCACCGCCTTGAGTTGCACAAACAGGTAACCGCGCTGCCCGGCCTTGTTCAACAAGCCGTGGCCCTTGGCGCGCATGCGCTGGCCGTTCTGGCTGCCGGCCGGCACCTTGAGGTTGATCTTGCCGGTGAGGGTCGGCACCGCCACTTCCGTGCCCAGCGCCAGCTCCCATGGAGCCAGTGGCAGGGTGATGATCAGGTCTTCGCCTTCCACATCGAATTTAGGGTGGGGCGCGAACTTGATGATCAAGTACAGATCACCTGCGGCACCCCCGCCAATCCCCGGAGCGCCCTGGCCCTTGAGGCGAATGCGCTCGCCGTCGGCCACACCGGCTGGGATCTTCACGTTCAGGCTCTTGGTGGTGTTGCTGACGTGCTGGCCGGCCGCGTTGTATTGCGGCACCTGGAAGTTGACCTGCTTGGATTCGTTGGACAGGGTCTCTTCGAGGAAGACCGGCAGTTCCATTTCCACATCTTGCCCTCGGCGCCCGGCACTGCGGCCCTGGGCACCACCAAAACCATTGCCGCGCGAACCGAAGATCGAGCTGAAGAAGTCCGAAAAGTCGCCGGTGTCTTGGCCACCGCCACCGTAGCCGCCACGGCTCTGCCAGCCTGGCGGGCCCTGGAACGGCTGGCCATGCTGGCCGTATTTGCGCAAATCGTCGTATTCGGCGCGCTTGTCGGCGCTTTTCAGCGCTTCATAGGCTTCGGACGCGTCCTTGAACTTGGCTTCCGCGTCCTTTTCCTTGCTCACGTCCGGGTGATATTTGCGCGCCAGCTTGCGATAGGCGGCCTTGATCGCCTTGTCGTCAGCGGTGGGTTCTACACCGAGAATCTTGTAATAGTCTTTGAAGTCCATCGGGGGCATCACCATCCATTATCGATATCGCACTGCCAGCGTCACAGCATGCGCCTGTTTGCGGCGTCTGGATTGACCGATCTCAATCTTGTGACCGAAGGGTGCGTCAGAAGTTTATCGGCGCTGCGGGCAGAATCGTGCAGCTACCAACCGTATGGGGAGGATTTGGGGGCAAACACCGGGCTTTCAAGGTAACAAGTCCGCTGTATTTAGCGGATAGTCGGCCTACGCATCTGCGCGCGGGTGGCATACACTGCGCGGCCGTTTTTCAACCGGAACCCGATTGACATGAAAAACCCATCCCCAGCCCGTGCCTGCGGTATCGACTTCGGCACGTCCAACTCCACCGTCGGCTGGATTCGTCCCGGCATGGAAACGCTTATCGCGCTGGAGGACGACAAGATCACGCTGCCGTCGGTGGTGTTCTTCAACTTCGAAGAACGCCGCCCGGTGTACGGTCGCCTGGCCCTGCACGAGTACCTGGAAAACTACGAAGGCCGGCTGATGCGCTCGCTCAAGAGCCTGCTGGGTTCCAAGTTGATCAAGCACGACACCAGCGTATTGGGCACGGCCATGCCGTTCACCGACCTGCTGGCGCTGTTTATCGGCCAACTCAAGAGCCGTGCCGAGACCACCGCCGGGCGTGAGTTTGAAGAAGTGGTGCTGGGCCGCCCGGTGTTCTTCGTCGACGACGACCCTATGGCCGATCAGGAAGCCGAGAACACCCTGGTGGACGTAGCCCGCAAGATCGGCTTCAAGGACATCTCGTTCCAGTACGAACCGATTGCCGCGGCTTTCGACTACGAGTCCACCATCGAGAAAGAAGAGCTGGTGCTGATCGTCGACATCGGCGGTGGTACCTCCGACTTCTCCCTGGTGCGCCTGTCGCCCGAGCGTCGCCAGATCGACAACCGCCACGACGACATCCTCGCCACCGGCGGTGTGCACATCGGCGGGACCGACTTCGACAAGCAGCTCTCGCTGGCCGGCATGATGCCGCTGTTCGGCTACGGCAGCCGCATGAAAAGCGGCGCCTACATGCCCACCAGCCACCACATGAACCTGGCGACCTGGCACACCATCAACTCGGTGTACTCACAGAAATCCAAGCTGGCGCTGGGCAGCATGCGCTACGACATCGAGGACACCGGCGGCATCGACCGCCTGTTCAACCTGATCGAACAGCGCGCCGGGCACTGGCTGGCGATGGAAGTGGAAGAAACCAAGATCCAGCTGACGCAGCAGGACAGCCGCCATGTGCTGCTGGACCGGGTCGAGCCAGGGTTGAGCGTGGAGTTGAGTCGGGCATTGTTCGAGTCGGCCATCGATGGCTTGCTGGAGCGGGTGCGCAACAGCGTGACCCAGTTGCTCAACGACGCCTCGGTGGACGTGGCCCAGGTGGACACGGTGTTCTTTACCGGGGGTTCCAGCGGGATTCCGGCGCTGCGCCACAGCATCTCGGCGATGCTGCCGAATGCGCAGCATGTGGAAGGGAATATCTTTGGCAGTATTGGCAGTGGTCTGGCGATTGAGGCCAGCAAGCGGTACGGCTACTGAGTTTTAGCTGAAACCGTGGCGCGCCCTTCGCGAGCAAGCCCGCTCCCACATTCGACCGAGTTCCAACTTTGGAATGCAGCCGAATGTGGGAGCGGGCTTGCTCGCGAAGGGGCCAGTCCAGGCAACATCAATGCCTAAACCATCCCCGCCAGCTTCAACTCACTCTTCAAGTACGCATAATAAATCGGCCCCGCCACCACCCCCGGCAGGCCGAAGGCGGCTTCGAACACCAGCATCGCCAACAACAATTCCCACGACTTGGCACTGATCTGCCCGCCGACGATCCGCGCGTTGAGGAAGTACTCGACCTTGTGGATCACGATCAGGTAGCCCAACGCCGCCACCGCCACCCAAATCGACAGCGACAAGGCCACGATGGTGATCAGGGTGTTGGACATGAGGTTACCGATCACCGGCAGCAGGCCCAGCAGGAATGTCAGCACGATCAGGGTCTTGGTCAGCGGCAGGTGAATCCCGCACAGCGGCAGCACCACCGCGAGGAAGATCGCGGTGAACGCCGTGTTCAACGCGGCGATCTTGATCTGGGCGAAGACAATGTTGCGAAAGGCCTGGACCAGCAAATGCAAGCGATCGAACAGCGCAGCAGCCAAGGGTTTACGCTTGGTGACGTCCGGCACCCGCTGCAGGGCGATGATCGCGCCCAGCACCATGCCGATCAGCAAGGTCACGAACATGTGCGCAGCGTCTTTGCCCACCAACTGCAATTCGCTGAGGTGTTTGCTCAGCCATTCGCCGATGGCCACGCGAAACTCGGCGGCGCTGGCCGGCAGGTAGGCGTCGAGGAACGGCGGCAGTTGGCCGCGCGCACGGTCAACCACGCCCATGAATTTGTCGAGGGAAGCCCCCGGATTTTCCGCTTCGTGCAGCAGGAAGCTGATGGCCCCGGCGAAGATCAGGGTCAGGATGCTGACGATCAAAGTCCCCAGCAACGCCACCGCCAACCAGCGCGCACGCCGGCCTTCGATCAGCCGCTGCAACTGCGGGGTGAGCATGTTGACCAGCTCGTACACCAGCAGCCCGGCCAGCAGGCTCGGCAGCAACTTCAACGGCAAAACCAGCAGCAGCCCGCCAAAAATCAGCACGCAACTAACCAACAACAACACGTGACGCTGAGAAAACGTTGGCATACAGCCTCAAAACGAACGGCGTTAAAAGATGCTGTTATTTGTAGGAGCGAGCTTGCTCGCGAAAAACGCAAGGAAGCCACGTTTATTCAGGATGAACGCGTTTTCGTTGACGTTCTTCGCGAGCAAGCTCGCTCCTACAAGACAACAGAGGGCTGTGTGCGAGTGTCGCAGCCTTCTATGGCACCCGGCTATTATTTCTTCAGGCAGGTGCTCATAAACGTTTTACGTGCATCGCCGGTCAGCGCCTGGGTTTTCGCCGTGGCGTTGCAGTCTTTCATCTTCTGCTGCTGTGGCGTGAGGGTCTTGGCGTCGTTGGCGGCCGGGGCGGCCTTGAGGCAGGTGCTCATGAATGCCTTGCGATCATCACCGGTTTTGCCACTGGTCTTGGCTTCGGCGTTGCAAGTGGTCATTTTTTGTTGCTGAGCCGTCTGTGCGGCAGTCGCGGCAAAGCCTTGGGAACACAACAGCAAGCCCATCATCAACAGCGGAATACGCAGCATCTTCATGGAGTTTTCTCCCTGTTACCGTGCCGAGGGGCACGGCCTCCCCAGCAGTGTAGTCAAACCCTGTTACACGTTCACCTGCTACGAATATTCGTCCGTCGGTACTGCTCCGGGGTGCAGCCGGCCTGGCGCTGAAACATCGCGATAAACGCCGAGGCGGTGCTGTAGCCCAGGTCAAACGCCACTTCCTGGATGCTGCGCGGGCTATCCAAGGCTTCGATGGACGCGAGGAAGCGCAGGCGTTGGCGCCATTCGCCGAAACTCATCCCCAGTTCACGAGCAAATTGCCGGGCCAGGGTGCGCTCGCTGACATGTGCCTGCTCCGCCCACTGGGCCAGCGCGCGGTTATCACCTGGGTCGGCCTGCATGCCTTCCAGTACGCTGAGCAACCCGGGATGGCTGGCGTACGGCAGGAAACAATCGTGCACCGGGGCCTGCCGGAGCTGGTCGACCAGCACTTGGGCCAGGCGCACATCAGCTTCATTCTCTGGAATGTTGACGTCACGCTCGGCGAAATCGCTGAGGATCGCCTTGAGGATATCGCTGATGGTCAGGGTGCACGGCTGCGCCGGCAAGTGATCGCACAGCGTGGGCGCCAGGTACACCGAGCGATAGACAACCGCCTGGGCATTGTAGGAACTGTGCTGGGTATTCGGCGGGATCCACACCGCGTATTGCGGCGGCGACATGAAGCGGCTGCCGGCGACTTCAAAACGCATCACGCCTCGGGCCGAGTAGTCCAGGGAGCCCCAGGCATGCTGGTGCGCACTGGCATGGGTGTCGGCCTCGAACTCCGAATAACGGAAGTACACCGGGGACGGCAACTGGTCGAAATCGGGAAGGTTGATGTACTTCTTGAGCATATTGTCTGGATACAAAGGTCGGATGGCTGGATCGAAGTATAGGCTTCGATCCAGACAAAGGATAATCGCCGCTCATAGACGTAACAGGTTCCTTTAGATGCAATACGCTTATCCGTTACTGGCCATTTTTATCTGGGCCGGCAATACCGTGGTCAACAAACTCGCGGTGGGGACAATTTTCCCTGCCGAGATCGGCTTTTATCGCTGGCTGCTGGCCGGCGTGCTGTTTACCCCGTTCATGCTCAAACCTGTCATCGCCAATTGGTCGCTGATTCGTCCCAACCTGGGCAAGATCTTTATCCTCGGCGTGCTGGGCATGGCGGTGTATCAAAGCCTGGCGTATTACGCCGCCAACCTGACCTCGGCCACCAACATGGGCATCATCCTCTCGCTGATGCCGCTGATGGCCCTCACCGCCGCAATCATCAGCCTTGGCCAACGCCTGACCTTCGGCGCCCTGACCGGTGCCGTGCTGTCGTTCGCTGGCGTGGTGGTGGTAGTGTCCGCCGGCAGTCTCAGCGCCCTGCTGCAACACGGGCTGAATATGGGTGATGCGATGATGCTGGTGGCCACCCTCGCCTACGCGGTCTACAGCACCCTGCTGAAAAAATGGCAGCTGCGGTTGCCGCCGCTGGTATTGCTGTATTTGCAGGTGCTGGTGGCGGTGGTGGTGCTGTTTCCGCTGTTCCTGTTCTCCGACAAGGCCGGCCTTGGCTGGTCGAATATCCCGCTGGTGCTGTATGCCTGCCTGCTGGCCTCGATGCTCGCGCCGTTGGCGTGGATGCATTCGGTGAAGACCCTCGGCCCGAGCCGCACCACGCTGTTTTTCAATCTGCTGCCGCTGATCACCGCGTTGATTGCCTCAGTGGTGTTGAAGGAGCAACTGGCGATGTATCACCTGGTGGGCGGCTTGCTGACCCTGGGCGGGGTGATTTTGTCGGAGCGCTGGACGACTCCGGTTCGCAGCAATGTCAGCGCGCCTGAAGCTACTTAAGGCCGACCACGCCGGCGACGATCAAGCCCACCGACACCAGCTTGATCATCGTCAGGCTCTCCCCCAGCAGCGCAAACCCGAGAAACACCGTACCCAGTGAACCAATGGCAGTCCAGATCGGGTAAGCCACGCTCACCGGCAACTCACGCATGGCCAGGGTCAGAAAATAGATCCCGCCCACCGCTGCAATGACGGTGATAAGCGATGGCCACAGCCGGGTGAAGCCGTCGGCGTACTTCATGCCCATGGCGAAGGTCACCTCAAACCCGGCAGCGATCAGCAGGAAGAGCCAGGACACCTCAGAAGCTCCCGGCCAGATCGCGCAGTTGCCCTTCGACCGCATCGCAGGAGCGGCGGAACACGCTCGGGTCGGACTCTTCACCTTCTGCTGCAATCACCGTGACGTCTTCAATGCCGATGAACCCCAACGCGGTGCGCAAGTGCGGATCGGCGTGGTTCATCGCCTCGTTTTCCCCGCCCGGGCCAAAGCCACTGCCGCCGCGGCTGGTGATGATCAGCGCCTTTTTACCCAACAGCAACGGCTGGTACTGGGCGATGCCCTGGCTGTCCTGGGTGATGTCCACGGTGTGGCCCATGCGCACGATCTGGTCGATCCAGGCCTTGAGGCCGCTGGGAATCCCGAAGTTGTACATCGGCACGGAAATCACCAGCAGTTCGTGCTCGACCAGCTCGGCCACCAGTTCATTGCTCAGTTGCAAGTCGGCGTGCATGGACAAGGGCATCGACTGCGGCTCGGGGTGAAAACTGGCGGCAATAAAGGCTTCGCTGACATGGGGAATCGATGCACGGCCGACTTCGCGGCGGCTCAGTTGCGCGTCAGGGTTGGTGGCGTGCCATGCGCCCAGGAACACCTCGGCCAGGCGCCGGGAGTGAGAACGTTCGCCACGGGGGCTGGAATGGATCGCAAGCATTTTTTTCATCTGTAGGCCTTCACGCGCTAGACTCAGGCAACCTGACTGGCCGCCTCTCTTGCCCACAAATCTAGAGATGCCTGGCTTACCTCACAAATGAGCAATAGTTGTTCTGGATGATTTGAATTCATCCATGGAGCTTCATATGTTTGCCTCGCTGCCCCTGACCGCCCTGCGTGCCTTTGAATCGGCGTCGCGCCTGCTGAGCTTCAAGGCCGCCGCCCAGGAGCTGTCGGTAACGCCAACGGCCGTGTCCCACCAGATTCGCGCCCTGGAAACCTGGCTCGGCGTGCCACTGTTCGAGCGCCTGCCGCGCCAGGTGCGACTTACAGAACGCGGCGAGCGCCTGTTCCACAGCCTGCATGGGGCGCTGCTGGACGTCGCGCAAAGTGTCGACACCCTGCGCCCGCAGCGCAGCGCCGGCAATCTCACGCTCTCCACCACCCCGGCGTTTGCCGCTCTGTGGCTGGTGCCGCGACTCGGCCGCTTCTATGCCGCTCATCCGGACATCAGCCTGCGCCTGGACACCAACTGCGCCGTGGTCGATTTGCAGCAGGACGCCAGCGTCGACCTGGTGATCCGCTACAGCATCGACGACTACACGAACCTGTACGGTTTGTGCCTGTTCGACGAATGTTTCGCCGTGTACGGCTCCCCCGAACAAGTCGCTTTGGCGAGCGAACGTACCCCGACCCTGATCAGCGTGCGCTGGCACAACTCCAAGCTGTACGCTCTGGGCTGGCAGGCCTGGTGCGAAAAGGCCGGGGAAGACTGGCTGCAATCCGCCTCGCCACTGCGCGAATACGACGAAGAGCACTACGCCTTGCAAGCAGCGATTGCCGGCCAGGGTCTGGTGTTGGCGAGCAACATCCTGGTTTCGGAAAGCGTCGCCAGCGGTTTACTGGTGCCTTACCGGCCACAGGTCCATGTCGACGGCGCCGGTTACAGCGCCCTGTGCGTGCCGGGCCGTGAACGACACCCGCCGGTCCGGGCGTTTTTTGAATGGTTGCAGGAGGAAGCGCGGCTATCGGGACACGCGCTGTAAAATCCGATAAAACTTTTCGGGTTGCCTGGGACTCACAACCAATGAGCGATCACGCCGGCAGAGCGTGGCGCAAAACCGGATTAGTACCAGGAGAATGAGATGACTGACTCACATTTGTCTGACGTAGCCACCTTACGTGAGCGCGCCCGCAAGAACGTCGAAAACGGTGCCGTGACTGAAGGCTATGACGCCGACCGCCAGGAAATCCTGCGTCTGCTCAACGAATCGCTGGCCACCGAACTGGTGTGCGTGCTGCGCTACAAGCGCCACTATTTCATGGCCAATGGCGTCAAGGCGCATGTCGCCGCCGAGGAATTCCTCGAGCACGCCACCCAGGAAGCCGAACACGCCGACAAACTGGCCGAACGCATCGTGCAGTTGGGCGGCGAGCCGGAGTTCAACCCCGACCTGCTGTCGAAGAACTCCCACGCGCAGTACGTGGCCGGTAATACGCTGAAGGAAATGGTCTACGAAGACCTGGTGGCCGAGCGTATCGCGGTGGACAGCTATCGCGAGATCATCCAGTACATCGGCGATAAAGACCCGACCACTCGCCGGATCTTCGAAGAGATCCTGGCCCAGGAAGAAGAACACGCCGATGATATGGCGGATATTCTGAAGGACCTGTAACTAACACAGCTAACACCGCAAAACCCATGTGGGAGCGGGCTTGCTCGCGAAGGCGGTGGACCAGTCGGCACATTATTGACTGATCCACCGCCTTCGCGAGCAAGCCCGCTCCCACATTTGGTTCCCGGTTTTGTCAGCTAGCCCTTCACTGTTTTAGGCGCCTTGCCTTCCTTCATCTGTTGCAGCAACGGCGCACATTGGTTCGGCTCATCGCCGCTCGGTGCCACCAGCGCCAGCAAGCCTGCTGCCGGGCCGGCAATCACACCCAGTGCAACCATTCCCGCGCCACGCAGCATCAGCGGCACCGCCTTCACGCCAGCATTCGGCTTGATAAACGGCCCGTTGACGTACAACGGCGAGCGCAGGGAGAACAGGCGGAAGCCTTTCGACTCTGGCGTGATCGTCAGATCAAGCTGCTCACTGGCCATGTTCGCAGTGCCATCGATGTAGATGATCGCGTTCTCGGTATCGAACACAAACAGACGAGTCGTCGCCAGGCCGGACTTGATGCCAAAGTCTGCCGCCGCGCAGTTGATCTTCACTTCCTTGTCGCCAAACAGGCGGCCGACCACGTAGTTACCGACGTTGAGCCCAGCGATTTCCATCAGGCCACGGCTGATGGCGCCGTCGTTGATCAACATCTTCAGATCGCCATTCGACGTGCCCAACAGCGCCGCGACGGAGTTGCCGCGCCCGGAAATGTCGGCGTCACCGTTGAGTTCACCGAAGCTGGTTTTCATCGGTTCAAAGGTCGGGAACAGCTGCTTGAGCTTGAAGTTACGTGCGGTGAGTTTGGCCTGGCCTTCCATCGGCGTGGTGCGCCCATTGAGGCGAATCTGCGCGTCGAGCTTGCCACCGGCTACGCCGAAACGCAGGGGCTCGAGGCTCAACTGGCCATCGTTCAACACCAGGTGGGTGTAGAGGTCGGTGAACGGCAGTTCGGCACTGTGGACGATGCGCTTGCCGGTGAATTCGACGTCGGCATCCATGTCGCGCCAGCGCTCCGTGCGGAACTCTTCCACCGGCAGCACCTTGGTCGCCGGCTGCTTGCTTTCGCCGCCACGGGCTTTTTGCTTGGCGTTGGAGTCGGCACCAATCAGCGGCGCCAGGTCGGCCATCAACAGTTGGTTGGAAACCAGCGCGCCCGTGAGCTTGGGCCGTGGCTGGCTGGCGACGTAGCCAAGGTTGCCGTGGATGTCGCTATTGCCGATCTTGCCGTTGAAGTTTTCATACTGGAACGACGCACCGCTGGCCTCATGCAATTTGGCGATCAAGTGGCCGTCGGTGGAATAGGCCGGAGAATCCGGCAAGGTCACGCCGGTGAGCGGGTACAGGTTGCCCAGGCTGCTGCCGGAGAGCTTGAGGCGCAGGTCGAGTGCGCCAAGGTTCATTGGGTCGGTGAGGGTGCCGGCCAGCGCGATGCTGGTGTCGCCGATCCTGGCCTGGGCTTGCAGCGGAAACGGCTTGGCCGCGTCCTGCAATGCCAGCAGGCCACCGATCTTGCCGCTGCCATCGAGCTTCTGGCCGTGGTACTGGCCTTTGACCTTGAGGGCGAACGCGTAATCCTGCGGCGCCGAGCCTTTTTCCAGGGCTTTCTTGGCGTCGGCATCACCGACGATCTCACCGAAGGGAATTGGCTTGCCGAGCAAATCAATCACTACGTCGAGTTGGGTCTTGAGGGTTTGGTCGTCGAGGGTCACGTGGCCTTTGTCGAAACCAATCGCGCCGATGTCCACCACCCAGTTGGAGGGTTCAGCGTTCGGGTCCTTGGGGTCGAACTTGAAAGTCCAGTTGGCGCGGCCGTCGGCCAGGCGCTGCAACTGCGCACTCGGTTCGGTAAGGTCGATACGCGGGATCACCACGCGCTGGGCCAGCAACGCCAGGGGCGAGATGCGCAACTCCACGCGTTTGAGGGTGACCATCTGCGGGGTTTTCGACCAGTCGGGGTTGCCCAGGGTCAGGTCTTCGGCAATCACATGGGGCCACGGAATCCAGGCGCGCCAGCCGCCTTCATCGGGCTCGCGCTGCCACACCACTGCCAGGTTGCCATTGATGGCAAACGGTCGATGCAGCTCTTCGGAGACCTTGGCGTTGAGCGGCGGCTTGATCCGGTTCCAGTCAAAGAACACCAGGACCAACACCACAATGGCGATTAACAGAACGAAGCTGGCGCAGCTCCAGGCGAGAATTTTACGAGTGCGCGTCATTGCACAGGACTCCAGGTTACGACTGAGCGGGCGCATTGCGGCGCGCGTTTTGACTACAGCTTATATGGCTACGACTGACAAACGGCGCTGGGGTTTAACCCCATTGATGAATTAGCCCTCAAAACCGCCTTTCCTGACCAATCAGACAGTTTCAATCATCAATCACGCACCGTTGTTACCCACGGTCGTGTCGAAAATACCCACCACGGTGCAAAAGCGCGGGCTTGAGACCTGCGAGATAGAGCCCTCGGCGAGAACAATCAATTCTGTTGATTATTACCATTGTGTTTATGAACTTTTATATCGACTTATCAAGAGTAGCATTAGCCCTGTACCCAATTTATCGCCCTCCCAAGGAGCAACCCATCATGAAACGCCAATTACTCGCAAGCTTTGTACTTTCCGTCCTGGCCACCAGCGCATTTGCCCTGCCAGCTGCTGAACAGGCCACCCCACAAGTAAAAGCCGATGCTTCCCACGTTAGCCAAACCCTGGCGCGCAGCGGTGCTTCGGACAAGAACAACACCGACTACAACGGCAGCATCACTGAAAACGGTTCGGACAACGCCAACAAACGCGCTTACACCGAAGGTGTTGTAGAAAACGGCCGTAATCGTCTGGAACAGAAAGGCCTGGTTGAAGGTGGCGCTGATCGCCTGATGGAACGCAACGCTGTTGCCGAAGGTGGCCGTGATCGCCTGGAACAGAAAGGTCTGGTTGAAGGCGGTGCTGAGCAAGCCAACGAACGTGCCTACGCCGGTTCTGTAGCTGAAGGCGGTGCTGACCGTCTGCAAGAACTGCATCAAGCACAGAGCTAAGCCCGTGCTGGCCCTGGAAAAAAGCCCGATCACCCGATCGGGCTTTGACTTTGTGTGAACCGCAACGCCCTTCTCCCTTTTGAAGTTCGACGCTGGCAAAGCTGATTTGCTAGAGTGCGTCGCTGTCCTTGTCCACAAAGCCCGCCTGCCAATGCTGCCCCGTGCCGAACAGAAGCAACAGACCCGACTCGCCCTGATGGACGCAGCCCGCCATCTGATGGAGTGTGGCCGTGGGTTCGGCAGCCTGAGCCTGCGTGAAGTGGCCAAGACCGCCGGCATCGTGCCCACCGGTTTCTACCGTCACTTTGCCGATATGGATCAGTTGGGCCTGGTATTGGTCAGTGAAGTCGGCCAGACCTTTCGCGCGACGATTCGCCTGGTGCGCCACAACGAATTCGTAATGGGCGGCATCATTGATGCCTCGGTACGGATTTTCCTGGATGTGGTCACCGCCAACCGTTCGCAATTCCTGTTCCTGGCCCGCGAGCAATACGGTGGCAGCCTCGCCGTGCGCCAAGCCATTGGTGCCCTGCGCGAAGACATCACCAGCGACCTCGCCGCCGACCTGACCCTGATGCCCAAGCTCCAGCACCTGGATGCCGACGGTTTACACGTAATGGCCGACCTGATCGTCAAGAGCGTGTTCGCCACCCTGCCCGATATCATCGACCCACCCGCCGAAGCGCTGCCTGCGCACCTCACGCCTCAAGCCAAGATCACCCAGCAACTGCGCTTTATCTTCATTGGCCTCAAGCATTGGCAAGGCCTGGGCAGCACTGAATAAATCAGCGCACGGCGTGGAATCGCTTGGCGGTGGTGTAGTTCTTGTTCCAGTAACTGTTGGCCAGTGAATCGATGCGCACGCTTTTGCCGGTGCGGGGCGAGTGAATGAATTTGCCCTCACCTATATAGAGACCAACGTGGCTGACCTGGCCGCGCCCATTGCCCCTGAAAAATACCGCATCACCCGGTTGCAATGCATCGCGCTTGACCGTGGCCGCAGTTGAGCGATGCATTTCGGAAGTCGTGCGGGGCAGATGAATGTTGGCTTCAGTCTTGAACAGGTACACCAGGAAGCTGCTGCAATCGAACCCCTGCCGTACCGAGGTGCCGCCCCACTTGTAGGGCGTGCCCAGCAGTGCATGGGCACGATCGATCACGTTGTCGATAGAGGGCCGCGGGGCAAATGCCGGGGCCCGCTGGAGATTGGCCGAAGCGGATGAAAGGGCGAGCGACAGGCTGACAATGATTAAACAGAAAAATGACTTGTACATGATGGAACCGCTGAGAATTAAACACGGAGCGGAATCCTAATGAAACAGCGCGTAACCCGATGACCGCCTAATCCTGTAACTGCGTGGGAAAAATCCGAAACAACTCATCACCCCCCCAAAGATGAAAGAAATTTCATGCAGCGAGCCATGGAATTCAACGCTGAGCGCCCGAATCCGGTGCTATAAATCCACTCACGCACCAAAATGAAACATTTTGGAATAATTTCCTGCGCCATCAGGTGGCACATGCCGCCTGCCTACAGGGAATTCCTACTCTTCGCGTGGTTGGCAAGACCCTTGCTCTAGCTTGCTTATCGCTCATAGCTGGAAGCTTTCTGATGTTGGTGATCCACCGCCGAATCGCCCCCGAACCCGTCTGGGCCGCCGAGTTGCTGCTGAACTTCGAAGCCCGCAGCAAAAGCCGCCTGCGCTGTTTCAGTGCCGACGGAGAAGACGTCGGCCTGTTCCTGGAGCGCGGCCAATCGCCGCTGCACGATGGCGAATTCCTACAGGCCGAAGACGGACGTGTCGTACGCGTATGTGCCCGCCCTGAACAACTGTTGCACGTCACCTGCAGCAGTGCCTTTGAACTGACCCGCGCGGCCTATCACCTGGGCAATCGCCACGTGGCGCTGCAAGTGGGTGACGGCTGGCTGCGCCTGCTGGATGACTACGTGCTCAAGGCCATGCTCGATCAGTTGGGCGCGACAACCGAGACCATCGAGGCCCCCTTCCAGCCGGAACACGGTGCCTATGGCGGTGGCCACCACCATTCCCGCCATGGCGACGAAGACTTCAACTACCCGCCCAAGCTGCACCAGTTCGGCGTACGTCTATGAACCCAGCCTGGGCGCTGTTGCGTCTGGCCAGTCCGCAGCTGCCGATTGGTGGCTATAGCTATTCCCAGGGTCTGGAAATGGCCGTGGAGCAAGCTCGCGTGACCGACCCGGCGAGTGCCGGGCGCTGGATCAGCGATCAACTGTTGCTCAACCTGGCGCGCTTCGAAGCGCCGCTGCTGCTCGCCCACTGCGAGGCCGCTGCTGAACAGGATTGGCCGCGCCTCGCGCAGTTGTGTGAAGAACACCGCGCCAGCCGCGAGACCCGCGAGCTGTACCAGGAAAGCCGGCAGATGGGTTATTCGCTGCATCAACTGCTCAACGGTTTGCCGGAGCTGGATGATGACGCGCGGGCGTTTCTCGCGCTGCGACCCGAACCGCACCTGGCCCTGGGCTGGGCGCTGGCCGCCCGCGCCTGGCAGATCAGCCCCGATGACGCCCTGGCTGCCTGGTTGTGGAGCTGGCTGGAAAACCAGCTGGCGGTGCTGATGAAGACTCTGCCACTGGGCCAGCAAGCCGCTCAACGCCTGACCAGTGAACTGCTGCCGCTGCTGCAACAAGCCCAGCAAAGCGCCAGCCAACTCGACCCCAATCATTACGGCAGCGCCGCCTTTGGCCTGTCCCTGGCGTGCATGGCCCATGAGCGCCAGTACAGCCGCCTGTTCCGTTCCTAGGGCACTTTATCTTGGAGAATCACATGAACACCCAACCCCTGCGCGTCGGCATCGGCGGCCCGGTCGGCTCCGGCAAGACCGCCCTGACCCTGGCCCTGTGCCTGGCCCTGCGCGACCGCTACAACCTGGCGGTGGTGACCAACGATATCTACACCCGCGAAGACGCCGACTTCCTGGTGCGCAACCAGGCGCTGGCACCCGAGCGCATCATCGGCGTGGAAACCGGCGGCTGCCCCCACACCGCGATTCGCGAAGACGCCTCGATCAACCTCGAAGCGGTGGACCAGTTGAACCGGCGCTTTCCCGGCCTGGACCTGATCCTGGTGGAATCCGGCGGCGACAACCTGTCGGCCACCTTCAGCCCGGAACTGTCAGACCTGACCATCTACGTGATCGATGTGTCGGCCGGCGACAAACTGCCGCGCAAAGGCGGGCCGGGGATCTGCAAATCCGACCTGCTGGTGATCAACAAGATCGACCTGGCGCCGCTGGTGGG
This sequence comes from Pseudomonas sp. ATCC PTA-122608, assembly GCF_001952855.1. Taxonomy (GTDB): domain Bacteria; phylum Pseudomonadota; class Gammaproteobacteria; order Pseudomonadales; family Pseudomonadaceae; genus Aquipseudomonas. Next base: position 134,933 of record NZ_LPNO01000054.1, read on the forward strand.
CGCGTCCCTGGAGCTGATGAACAGCGACACCCAGCGTATGCGCGGCGGTAAACCTTTCGTCTTCAGCAATCAGAAAACCGGCGTCGGCCTGGAAGAAATCGTCGCCTTCATCGAACGCCAGGGCTTGCTGACCGCAGCCTGATCAACCCCAACAAGGAGCCTGTCCATGCGCCTCAATACACTTCTCGCCGCCGCAGCGTTGCTGCTCACTCCCGCCCTCGCCTTCGCCCACCCCGGCCATGGCGACAACGGCCTGGTGGCCGGCATCAGTCACCCGCTGGGCGGCATCGACCACTTGCTGGCGATGGTCGCCGTGGGCCTGTGGGCCGCTCAACAAAAAGGCGCCGCACGCTGGGCGCTGCCGTGCACCTTTGTCGGCACCATGCTGATCGGCGGGATGCTGGGCTTTGAAGGGCTGGAACTGCCGGCGCTGGAAAGCGGGATTGCCGCGTCGGTGCTGGCGCTGGGCCTGGCGGTTGCGCTGGCAGTGCGTCCGCCGTTGTTCGTGGCGGTGGCGGCGACTGCACTGTTTGCGCTGTTCCATGGCGTGGCGCATGGCTTGGAGCTGCCGGACATGTCCAGCCCTTGGGCGTATGCCATAGGGTTTGTGGGTGCGACGGCGGTTCTGCATGCGGCGGGCTATGCCGTGGTGCGTTTCCTGCCAGCAGCGGCAGCACCGTTGGTGCGGGTGGCTGGTGCGGCGTCGGCGGCGACTGGGGTTTGGTTGCTCGCTGCCTGATTTTCGGTGCTCCTGAGGGCCTCTTCGCGAGCAAGCCCGCTCCCACATTCGACTGCATTCCAACAATGGAACTCGATCGAATGTGGGAGCGGGCTTGCTCGCGAAGGCGGCAGTAAAGACAACACCGATCCCAAGCCTGATACCATGTCGCGCAAACACCCCTGCCGTGACGACGCCAGCCGATGCCCATCGCTCCAAGCTCCGCCCTCAAGCCTCAATTGACCGCTGTGTTGACGCACTTCCACGACCTGATCGTGCCGCTCTGGCATGGCCCGGGCTGGAATGCCGACCTGGCGCTGCCCTATGAGGCCCTGGACGCCGATCATCGGCCTTTGCCCCCGCAACGCTACCGCGCCATGGCCTGCGCACGGCAGTTGTACCTGTTCGCCAGCCTGATAGGAGAGCCCGGCGCAGCCTTTGCCGAGGAGCGCGCCGCCGCACTGTTCCGCTCCCTGCAACGGCACTTCCACGACGCGGAGCACGGCGGCTGGTTCTACAGCATCGACGCCCACGGCAAGCCGCTGGATAAACGCAAAGACCTCTACACCCACGCCTTCATCATCTTTGCCTGCGCCCACTATTGGGCCAAGGTGCGTGAATCGCTGGCGGAGTCGGTACTCGATGCCGCCCTGGAAGTGGTTGCCGAACGCTTCGCCACCGGCGACGGCCTGTACGAAGCGGTGCTGGAACGTAACTGGTCATCCCTCAAGTCCGGCCCTCTGCAAAACCCGTTGATGCACCTCGCCGAAGGCTTCCTCGCCACGCTGGCCGTGCGTGAAGACGCCGTAACCCAAGACGCACTGGTGGACCTGGCCAACGCCATGCAGAAGCGCTTCATCGACCGCCAACAGGGCGTAATGATGGAAAAACCGCTGGGCGCTGTGGATAACTGGTTTGAGCCGGGGCACCAGTTCGAATGGTTCTTCCTGCTGGAATCTTCGGACTTGTTGCGGGGCACGCCGCTGCACGCATCGTTGAACAAAGCGTTCACCTATGCCGAGCAAAAGGGTGTGGATAAAGTGACTGGCGCGGTCAGCGGAATGCTGGCCCTGGACGGCAGCGTACGCGACGGCACCCAGCGTATCTGGGCCCAGGCCGAATACCTGCGGGCGCTGACCTTGCGGCCCAACAGTGAAGCCGTGCTGCAACGCCAATTGCTGGCGTTGCAGCAGCGCTTCCTGCACGACAAAGGCTGGAATGAGTGCCTGGATGCCAAGGGGCACGTGAGCCGACGGGACATGCCGTCGACCACGCCGTACCACTTGGCGACGTGTTACCTGGGCCTTACGCAATCCATTTGCGATCCCCGGTAAAACTGATCGTCAGCCAGCGCGCCGCGTCCGGCTTGCCGAGTCCTGTGGATATTTCTTCGCGCAGCCCGTCCAGGGTGGCGACGTTATCCACCGGGTAATCCGCCGGCAGCACCACATGAATCTCGATAAACCGCGCCCGCCCGTGCTTCTGCACGTAGGACACGTAGTCGTCGAAACCATGCCTGGCCTGGGCCGCATCCATCACTTCGCGCACTTTGCCGTCCAGTTGGTCCGGCACAATCCCCAGCACATCCCGTAGCGCCGGGCGCAGGATCTTGAAGGCCGGCGCCAGCATGCTCAACGCCAGCAGGATCAGGATCAACGGGTCGACATACACCGCCCACTGCCCATAGCCCTGGGACTTGAGCAACAGCGCCGCCAGGAAGCTCACCAGCAGCCCCACCGACAGCATCGCGTCCACCAGCCAGCTGATGTTGTCGAACTGGATCAGCGACGACTTGAGCGTGCGATTGCGATAACGCACATAAAAGAAATAGGCGAACTCGACGACGGTAAACACCGCCGCGTAGATGATCACCAGGCCCAACTCGATATCGCGCCCGCCATTGATAATGCCGAACACACCGTTGAGAAACGCATAGATGGCGATCAACAGCAGGAAACTGCCCTCGATCAACAGCACCATCGGCTCCAGGTGCCAGTAGCCGAACTGGAAACGTTCGTTGCTTTTCTTGGCGATCAGCTTGGCCGTGATCAGCATCAGCACCTTGATGGCCGTGGCGATCAGCGAGAAAAAGCCGTCGAATAAAATCGATTGGGCGCCCGACACCACACCCGTGACAATCCCGGCGATCGCTACGGCGAACATCAGGATGGTCGATTGTTTGAGCAGCGACTGCTCACCTCGGTTACTCACATATCCTCCTGTCAAAACCTTTGAACCGCACAACGCGGCGGGGTTTTCAGGGGTGGAGTGTACCTTATGTCCTGTTTTGGCCGATTTGCCGCATATTCAAGGCTGACAAAAACCTGTGGCGAGGGAGCTTGCTCCCGCTGGGGCGCGGAGCGGCCCTAGCTTTTTTGGGGCCGCTTCGCAGCCCAGCGGGAGCAAGCTCCCTCGCCACAACAGCTCGACGAAATTAGCCCTTGGCGCCACGCTCAATCGCAAACCCGGCCCAGGTCTGGCTGACCGGCATCAGTTCCAGACGGTTGATGTTCACGTGCGCCGGGGTGTTCAGCACCCAGAAGATCGTGTCCGCAATGTCCTGTGGCTGGATCGGCTCGGCACCGGCATAAGTCGCGTCATAACGCGACTGGTCACCGGCAAACCGCACCAGGGAGAACTCGCTTTCGCACAGGCCGGGCTCAATGTTGGTCACGCGCACGCCGGTGCCTTGCAAGTCACACCGCAGGTTCAGCGAGAACTGTTTGACGAAGGCCTTGGTGCCGCCATACACGTGGCTGCCCGGGTACGGGTAGCTGCCAGCGATGGAACCAAGGTTGATGATGCCGGCGCCACGGCCGTGGGCGATCAGGCGCGGCAACAGCAGGCTGGTGGTGGTCAGCAGGCCCTTGATGTTGGTGTCGACCATGGTTTCCCAATCGTCGAGGCTGCACTTGGGCGCAGGGTCGGTGCCCACCGCCAGGCCGGCGTTGTTGATCAGCCCGCGCAGCGTGGCGAAGGACGGCGGCAGGTTGGCGATCGCCTCTTCCATGGCCTTGCGGTCACGTACGTCCACCACCAGGCCGAGTACTTCGGTCTGCTTGGAGAGCTCGGCGCACAGGGCGTTCAGACGCTCTGCGCGACGGCCGGTGAGCACCAGTTTCCAGCCGGCTTCGGCAAAACGGCGGGCACAGGCTTCGCCGAAACCGGAGGTCGCGCCAGTAATAAACAGCGTATTGGACATGGTGTTCTCCTTGCAGGGCTACGAGGTAAAAAATCAGCCAGCAGAATGCCCGGCTGCCGGGCTGGCGGCAACTGATACACGCTGTGGACACAGGTGAACGCGGCTCATACTGTACGAAATTCAACCAATCGCCCGGGAGCCATACAGGCCGTGGCGTGCAGCCATGTGCGCGCACCTTATCCACAGCCCCGTCCACAGTCTTTGGGGGCAAGTGCAAAAGCTGAAAGCCGCGGTGTACAAGGCTTTCAGCACGATTCAAAAAGTTTTTTGCTTGACCTGGACCAAGCCATATGTAGCCCGGTTCAAAACAGTGCAACTAGAACGATGGCTCCAGGCCAGTCATTCCGGCCTCTGCGGCACTCTTTCCAGAGTTTAGTCACAGACTTATCCACAGGCCGGAGTGACATATTCCGGTCATATACCTGTGTCTTTAAACAGGTTGACAAAATCCTCGGGTGGTCGCGAAAAACTCACTGTTCAATAAACAACCACCACGCTACAAGCCACGAAAACAAAGGCCTCCAGCCAGCTACTCCCACGTTACCCACAGCCGGTTCCACAGTGGCTGGGGACAAGTCAAAACTGTGACAAAACAGGGATTTGCGGCGGCTATATGTCGCGCTTTGGCAGGTGGCTGGATTTGTTGTCCACAATTTGCTGCAAGCGCAAAAAACTGTAGGAGCGAGCGTGCTCGCGAAGAGCGTTAACGATGACGCGGGCATTCAGAATGAACGCGGCGCCCTCAGGTTCTTCGCGAGCAAGCTCGCTCCTACAGAGGGTCCAACTGGGGATCAGTGCCCGCCGAGGTAGGCGTTACGCACCTCCTCATTCACCAGCAGCTCCTTGCCGGTGCCTGTAAGGCGAATCTCGCCGTTGACCATCACGTACGCCCGGTCCGACAAGCGCAGCGCATGGTTGGCGTTCTGCTCCACCAGGAAGATGGTCATGCCGGTAGACGCCAGCTCCCGCAGCGTGGCGAAGATCTGCTTCACCACAATCGGCGCCAGCCCCAGGCTCGGCTCGTCCAGCAGCAACAGCTTGGGCCGGCTCATCAGCGCGCGGGCGATCGCGAGCATCTGCTGCTCACCACCGGACATGGTCATCGCCCGCTGGTTACGCCGCTCCTTGAGCCGCGGAAACAGCTCGAACATCCGCTGCATGTCCTCGGCGGCGAACTTGTCGCCAATCGGGATGGTGCCCATCAGCAGGTTTTCCTCGACGGTCATGTCGGGGAACACCCGCCGCCCTTCCGGCGACTGCGCAATGCCGTTGGAGGCGATGTAGTGGGACGACTTGTGGGTAATGTCGACGCCGCGGTAGATGATCTGCCCGGACTCGGCCCGTGGCTGGCCAAAGATCGACATCAGCAGCGTGGATTTACCCGCGCCGTTGGAGCCGATCAGGCTGACGGTTTCGCCTTCGTTGATGTGCAGCGAGACTTTCTTCAAGGCCTGGATCGGGCCGTAGAACACGTCCAGGTCTTTCAGTTCGAGGATTGGCTCACTCATACCAGCTCCTCTTCATCTGCGCCCAGGTAAGCCGCGATCACTTTAGGATCGTTGCGGATCGCTTCCGGGCCGCCTTCAGCAATCACGTTGCCGTGGTCCAGCACCACGATGTGGTCGGAAATACTCATTACCATGCCCATGTCGTGTTCGATCAGCACCACCGTCAGGTCGTGTTCGTCCCGCAGCAGACGAATCATCGCGCTGAGGGCTTCGGTTTCCTGGGGGTTGAGGCCGGCAGCCGGTTCGTCGAGGCAGATGATCTGCGGCCGGGTGCACATGGCGCGGGCGATTTCCAGGCGGCGTTGTTGGCCGTAGGACAGCTCGCCGGCGAGGCGGTTGGCGCAGTCCACCAGGTCCACCACTTCCAGCCAGTAAAACGCATGGTCGAGGGCATCGCTTTCAGCCTTGCGGTAACCCTTGGTGTTGAGGATGCCCGCGAGCATGTTGCGGTTGACCCACATGTGTTGGGCCACCAGCAGGTTCTCCACCACCGACATTTCCTTGAACAGGCGAATGTTCTGGAAGGTGCGCGCCAAACCGGCACGGTTCACCAGGTGGGTGCCGCCGAACATCTTGTAGAACACCCGGCTGAAGAAGCTTTTCGGTGAAACAAAGTCGGTGACCTTGAAGCGCTCGCCCAGCAGTTGGATCACGTTGGTCTGCTTGCCGCGCACATTGAGTTCGATCTTGCCGCCGGAGGCTTTGTAGAAACCGGTCAGGCAGTTGAACACCGTGGTCTTGCCAGCGCCGTTGGGGCCGATCAGGGCGAAGATCGAGTTGCGTTTGACCTGCAGGCTCACATCACTCAAGGCCTTGATGCCACCGAAGTGCATCATCAGGTGTTCCACGGAGAGGACGACTTCCTTGCTCATGGCGCCACTCCTTTACGTGGGACTACACCGGTACGGCTGATACGAATCAGGCCTCGTGGTCGCCAGATCATCATCACCACCATCAACACGCCAAACAACAGCACGCGGTACTCGGAGAAGCTGCGCAGCAGTTCCGGCGCCACGGTCAGTACGAACGCGGCAATCACTACGCCGACGGTCGAGCCCATGCCGCCCAACACCACGATGGCCAGGATCAGCGCCGACTCGAAGAAGGTGAACGACGACGGGTTGACGAAGCCCTGGTAGCTGGCGAAAAACACCCCGGCCAGACCGGCAGTGGACGCGCCGATGGTGAACGCCGAGAGCTTCACCAGCACGTGGTTGAGGCCCATGGAACGGCAGGCGATTTCATCTTCGCGCAAGGCTTCCCAGGCGCGGCCCACCGGCATGCGGGTCAGGCGGTGCTTGATGTACAGCACCAGCAGCACCACCAGGAACAGCACGATGTAGATAAACAGGAATTTGAAGTTGGGGTTGTAGTCGATGCCGAAGAACTCGTGGAACGGCACCCCGCCGTCCTTCGCCTTACGCACGAACTCCAGGCCGAAAAAGGTTGGCGACGGCACCGGCATGCCGTTCGGACCACCGGTAAACGACAGCCAGTTGTTCAGCACCAGGCGGATGATCTCACCGAAGCCCAGGGTCACGATCGCCAGGTAATCCCCGTGCATTCGCAACACCGGGAACCCGAGTATGCACCCCGCCAACGCCGCGCAGATCGCCGCCAGCGGCAGCACCGTCCAGAAGCCCAAACCGAGGTATTGATAACCCAGCGCCAGGCCATAGGCGCCGATGGCGTAGAACGCCACGTAACCGAGGTCGAGCAGCCCGGCCAGGCCCACCACGATGTTCAGGCCCAGGCCCAACAACACGTAGATCAACCCGAGGATCACCACGGTCAGCAGGTATTTGTTGGCAAAAAACGGGAACACAATGGCAATCACGATCAACGCCGGGATGATCCAGCGCAGGCGCGATTTGTAGTCCGGCTTGAGCACATGCACACCGGAGCCGGTGCTTTCAAAACCCTGCAGAATCCGCAGGCCCTTGGGGGTTTGCAGGAACAGGCTCATGGCGAACCGGCCGATCATCACGATGGCCACCAGGATGCCGACGCGCGCCGGTTGCAGGTTGAAGCTGTAGCCGTCGAGGACCACGCCGACGATCGGACCGAACACGATCAGCGAAATCAGCCCGGCGAGTACCGCATCGACGACACTTTTCTTGATATCGATAGAGTAGGCAGCAGACATAGTTACACCTTCGCCACGAGTGGGCGACCGAGCAGGCCCTGGGGACGGAAAATCAGGATCACCACCAGCAGGGAGAAACTGAACACGTCTTTGTAGTCAGAGTTGATCAACCCCGAGAACAGCGACTCGGAAATACCCAGGATGATCCCGCCCAGCATGGCCCCAGGCAGGGAACCGATGCCGCCGAGTACCGCCGCGGTAAATGCCTTGATGCCGATGATGAAGCCGGCATAGAAGTCGAACGTGCCGTAGTTCAAGGTGATCAGCACACCGGCCAAGGCGGCCATGGCGGCACCAATCACGAATACGTAGGAGATGACCCGGTCGGTGTTGATGCCGAGGATCGACGCCATCTTGCGGTCTTGCTGGGTAGCGCGGCACATGCGGCCGAGCTTGGTGTACTTGATGATGTAGGTCAGCAGGCCCATGCCGACAAACGCGGCCACCAGGATGAACACCTTGGTGTAGGTCAACTGCACGAAGCCGGTGCCGATATCGACTCTCCAGGCGCCGGCCAGCAGCGTCGGGATGCCTTGTTGCTTGGCGCCCTGGGCGATCTGCGCGTAGTTCTGCAGGATCAGCGAAATACCGATGGCGCTGATCAGCGGTGCCAGTCGGGTGGAGTTACGCAGCGGTTTGTAGGCGACACGCTCGATAACCCAGCCGTAAACGCCGGTGACGACGACGGTGAAGATCAGAGTGCCAAGAATGAGCAGCGGGAAGGATTCGATGCCGAAGTAAGCCAGCAGTGCCAGACTGATCGCCGCGAGGTAAGCGGAAATCATATAAACCTCGCCATGGGCGAAGTTGATCATGCCAATGATGCCATAGACCATTGTGTAGCCGATGGCGATCAAGCCATAGACCGACCCGAGGGTCAGCCCATTGACCAGTTGCTGCAGGAAAATACCATCCATAACGCAATCTCACGCAGTGAGAGCCTGCACACGGGTGGGTGTGCGGATCTTCTAGGAGGAAAACAGAGGCTCGGCACTCGCCCACTGCAGGAGCGAGCTTGCTCGCGAAAAACCCGAGAGCGACGCATGCATCCAGGATGCCCGCGTCATCGTTGACGTTCTTCGCGAGCACGCTCGCTCCTACAGAGAGGTCATGCAGTCAGTTCGGATTACTTCTGCTTTTCCAGCTGGTGATACTTGCCGTCCTTGTCCCACTGGTAAACCACGTAGTCAGAGATTTTCAGGTCGCCCTTGGTGTCCCAGTTCTTCTCGCCCATAACGGTTTTGACCGGGTGGGCCTTCAGCCACTTGGCAGCGTCTTCGCCCTTGTCGGACTTGGCGCCGTTGAAAGCAGCCGCCAGGGCCTGGACCGACGCGTAGGCGTACAGGGTGTAGCCTTCAGGCTCGGTGCCATTTTTGCGGAACTCTTCCACGACGGTCTTGCTGTCTGGCAGCAGGCGCGGGTCGGCGCCGAAGGTCATGTACACACCATCCACGTACTGCGCACCACCGGCGGTCGCCACCAGTTCGTCGGTGACCACGCCGTCATCGGACATGAACTTGACGTCTTTCAGGCCGGCTTCACGAATCTGGCGAACCAGTGGACCGGCTTCCGGGTGCAGGCCGCCGAAGTACACGACGTCAGCACCGGTGGAGCGGATCTTGGTGACCAGCGCGCTGAAGTCTTTCTCGCCACGGGTCAGGCCTTCTTCCAGCACCGGCTTGACGCCACGCTTGGTCAGCTGAGCCGCAGTGGCGTCAGCCAGGCCTTTGCCGTAGGTGTCCTTGTCGTTGATAACCGCGACTTTCTTGCCCTTGAGCACGTCGACGATGTAGTCGCCGGCCACGATGCCTTGCTGGTCGTCACGGCCACACATGCGGAACACAGCCGACAGGCCGCGCTCGGTCACCTGTGGGTTGGTGGAGCCCGGGGTGATCATGATCACGCCCGCATCGGCATACACCTCGGAGGCTGGAATGGTGTTGGACGAGCAGAAGTGCCCGACCACGCCAATCACTTTGTCCTGGTCAACCAGGCGGTTGGCCACGGCCACGGCCTGCTTGGGTTCGCAGGCGTCATCACCGGCCACCAGCTTGACCTGCTCGCCGTTGATACCGCCGGCCTTGTTGATGACATCGGCTGCCGCCTGGGCACCTTTCATGTACTGCTCACCAAATGCCGCGTTGGCGCCGGTCATCGGCCCCGCTACGCCAATCTTCACATCAGCTTGAGCAAACGCAGAAACACCCAGCGCCGCAGCAACGGCGAGGGCTAGAAAACCTTTCTTGTAAAACGTCTGGGACATGAGTGGTGCTCCGAGGTTTTTGTTGAATTGGCATTCTTTTAATAACAGCCGGCTTCACTTCAAAAGCTTTCGGAAAGCCCAGAGCAAGCGGCGTGCCATTACGTTTTTATTATTCAAAAAGACACGGTGTCATTGTTATTACAGGTTTTTGGGCGCCTTTTGATTGGACGTGCAACCGTCTATCTCAACCGGGTGCAACCATTGGACCCATAAAGTGCAACCCGACCAATCAAGCACTGCAACCCGGCCATTAAACGGCCACCCTTGAACCTGTAACAGCGTGCGTAACGGAAGTGCACATTTACAGTGCGTTACTGCTACGACTCGCACCAATACAGATTAGTAGCCTGCTAAGAAAATGCAGGCTTCTGAGCGGTATTTCGTTGATCAGATCACGATCCGCAGACATTGGCCCGCGTGATACAGCGAGAATCCCGCCTCATATAGACAGCTACGCAGGCCCACACCGGCCAGCGGCTGCATGGGTGCAAAGGGGATTGGCAACGCCTGTGGATCCTGGTGACACAGGTAATCCGCAAAGGCTTTACCCACGACACTGCCGGTCGTCACTCCACGCCCGTTGTAACCGGTGACGGCCACCAGCCCGGGCGCCGGCTCGAACAGGCGCATCAGGTGGTCCGGAGTGAAGGCAATGCAGCCGGTCCAGGTGCATTCCCACTGCACCGGTTTGAGGTACGGGAAATAGTGCTGCTGCACCCGATCGGCCCAGGCCTTGAGAAACCACGCGGGTTTCTGGTTGCCATTGCCCAGGCTGCCGAGTAGCAGCCGGCCTTCGGCGTCGCGGCGGATGCTGCTGAGTACCTGACGGGTGTCCCAGGAGCCTTGTCCGCCGGGGAGGATTTGTTGTGCGGCTGCGTCGGTCAGCGGGGCCGACGCCACCTGATAGTAATAACCGGGGAAGAAGTTGCGGCGCAGCTCGGTCCACTCGCCTTCGGTGTAGGCATTGGAAGCGATCACCACCTGTTCAGCCTGCACCGAGCCCTGGGCAGTTTGCACAGACCAGTGCTGGCCCTGGCGTTCCAGTTGGGTGACCGGGGAATGGTCAAACAACTGCCCGCCCAGGCCGACTGCGGCATTGGCCAAACCGCTGGTGTAGGCCATCGGGTTCAAGGTGCCTGCACGCCGATCCAGCAAGGCGGCGGCGATTTTTTTAGTACCGGTGGCTTGCTCGCAGGCCGCGCCGGTCAATAGTTCCACCGGTGCGCCGCGACGCTTCCATTGTTCTTCACGACTGCGCAGGTCCGCCTCGCCACGGGCGTTATGCGCCATGTGCAACGTGCCCTCGCGGCGCAGTTGGCAATCGATGTTGTATTTGTCGATCAGGCTGAACACCAGGGACGGTGCCGCGCCGAGCATGCGGTTGAGCTGGCTGCCTACCGCTTCGCCGAAACCGGCTTCGATCTCGTCCGGGGGAATCCACATCCCGGCGTTGACCAGCCCCACGTTGCGCCCCGAACCACCGTGGCCGGTGCGATGGGCTTCGAGTACAGCGACGCTTTTACCTTGTTCCAGCAAATGAATGGCCGCCGACAAACCGGTGATCCCGGCGCCGATCACGCACACATCCACCTTGACCTCGCCCTTGAGCGCGGCGCGATCCGGCCGGCCAGGGGTGAGTTGCTCCCACAAACACGCTTCGCGTAATGCCATTGCCAGACTCCGATGAGACCTAACAAACCACTTTTCCGAATTGTAAATACGGTCAAATGTGGGAGAGGGCTTGCTCGCGAAAGCGGTGGGTCAGATAAGTATTCGTTGACTGACACACCGCTTTCGCGAGCAAGCCCGCTCCCACATGGACCGCACTCCGAGCAGAGACTTAGTCGAAAGTAATGCCCTGGGCCAGCGGCAATTCCAGCGAGTAGTTCACGGTGTTGGTCTGGCGACGCATGTACCCGCGCCATGCATCCGAACCCGACTCACGCCCACCACCGGTCTCTTTCTCACCGCCAAACGCGCCACCAATCTCCGCGCCGCTTGGGCCGATGTTGACGTTGGCGATCCCGCAATCACTGCCTACCGCCGACATGAACTGCTCAGCTTCACGCACGTCAGTGGTAAAGATGCATGAAGACAGGCCTTGTGGCACCGCATTGTTCAGGCGCAGCGCCTCAGCAAAATCGGTGTAGCCGACCACGTACAGAATCGGCGCAAACGTCTCGGTGCACACCACATCACTCTGTTCCGGCATTTCCACAATCGCCGGCGACACGTAGTAAGCGTTGGGGAATTTATCTTCCAACTGACGCTTGCCACCAAACACCCGACCGCCTTCGCTCAAGGCTTGTTCCAGGGCATCCTGCATGTTTTCGAAGCTGTGTTTGTCGATCAGCGGGCCGATCAGGTTGCCTTCCAGCGGATGACCGATGCGCACTTTGGAATACGCGGCCTTGAGGCGGGTGACGATCTCATCTTTCACCGACTCATGGGCGATCAAGCGGCGCAGGCTGGTGCAGCGCTGCCCGGCGGTACCGACGGCGCTGAACAGGATGGCGCGCACGGCCATGTCCAGGTCGGCGCTTGGGCCGAGGATCATCGCGTTGTTGCCGCCCAGTTCGAGAATGCTGCGGGCAAAACGTGCGGCGACTTTCGGTGCCACTTCGCGGCCCATGCGGGTGCTGCCGGTGGCGCTGATCAGCGCAACGCGCGGGTCATCCACCAACGCGGCGCCGGCATCGCGGCCACCGATGATCACTTGGCTGAGGTACGGCGGCGCATCGCTGAAGTTCTTCAACACGCGCTCGAAGAGCGCCTGGCAGGCCAGGGCAGTGAGCGGGGTCTTTTCCGAGGGTTTCCAGATCACCGCGTTGCCGCATACCAGCGCCAGCGCGGTGTTCCACGCCCATACGGCGACCGGGAAGTTGAAGGCGCTGATTACGCCGACCACGCCCAGCGGGTGCCAGGTTTCACGCATGTGGTGGCCCGGGCGCTCAGAGGCGATGGTCAAGCCGTACAGTTGGCGCGACAGGCCGACGGCGAAGTCGCAGATGTCGATCATTTCCTGCACTTCACCCAAACCTTCCTGGGTGATCTTGCCGGCTTCCCACGACACCAACTCACCGAGGTCGGCCTTGTACTCGCGCAACACGTCGCCGAACTGGCGCACCAGCTCACCACGACGGGGTGCCGGCACCTTGCGCCAGGCGTCGAATGCATGCTCGGCGCGACTGACCTGCTGCTCCACCTCGGCGGCGCCTTCCCAGTGCACACTGGCAATCCGGCTGCCATCAATCGGCGAATGCACGGGTTGTTTACCCGACTGGTACAGCGCCGGGTTTACCCCGAGACGATCAAGCAATGCGGCAACCATGGGTCACTCCTTCAATCCACAAACAGAAATATGCGCCGCCAGTTCACACGGCGATCCAGACCTTATTTGTAGCTGGCCCAAGACTTGCCAACAAACGACGATTAGGCGAGATATCATTCCGTTTATTCATGCTAAGAACAAAAAGAGGCGTGCCGTGCTGAATAAAAGACATTTGCCCTCGATCACCGCCTTGCAGTGTTTCGAAGCGGTCACCCGCCACCTGAGTTTTACCCGCGCCGCCGAGGAGCTGAACCTCACCCAGAGCGCTGTCAGCAAACAGGTCGCGCAGCTGGAAGAACTGCTGCAGCACCTGCTGTTTCGCCGGGTGCGCCGCCGCTTGCAAATGACCCCGGCAGGCGATCTGTACCTGGTGGAAGTGCGCAAGATCCTCACCCAGGTGGAGATGTCCACCCACTACCTGCGTTCCTACGGCGGCGAGACTGAAGTGCTGCGGGTGTCCACGCCCTACACCTTCGGCGCCCGCTGGCTGGTGCCGCGCCTCAAGGGCTGGCGACTGCGGCATCCGCAGATTCACCTGGACCTGTGCAACGAACAGGAGCCCGACGAGCTGCTGCAAGGCAAGGCCGACCTGGCCTTCTACTTCGGCCAGGGCTCACGGCCCGGCACCGAGAGCCTCAAGCTGTTCAGCGAAGAACTGGTGCCCGTGTGCTCGCCCGACAGCCTGCCCTCCCAGCCGTTTACCGACCCCACGCAACTCAGCGAACTGGTGCTGCTGCAAAACGCCTCGCGCCCCCAGGGCTGGCACGACTGGTTCGCTGCACAGGGCCATCACACCGAACACAGCTACCACGGGCCGCGCTTCGAAACCTTTTATATGTGCATCCGCGCCGCACAAGTCGGCTGCGGCGTGGCGCTATTGCCCAGGTTCCTGGTGGAAGAAGAGTTGGCCGAAGGCAAGCTAGTGATCCCCTGGCAGCACGCGATGCCGAGCCAGGATGCCTATTACCTGGCCTACCCCGAGCACTCGGCGGAAGTGCCCAAGGTGCGGGATTTTGTGAAGTGGATGATGGAGCAGGTTGAGTCTGATTGAGGCGCGTCGCCTGCAATACCGCCCTCGCGAGCAAGCCCGCTCCCACATTTGGAACGCATTCCAAATGTGGGAGCGGGCTTGCTCGCGAAGGCGTCAGGGGCCAAACAACAGTGCTCAGCTGAAAAAACACTGGCAAAACAACACAGGTCTATGCGCCACTAGCGCCATTCCTTAATTGTGCGTAAAGGTCGGCGCCCATCGCCGACCCGTCTGGAGATTCCCGTTATGAGCGAGAGTGTGTTTGCCGATCGCATCGTGCAGAACCTGCTCGACACCGACTTCTACAAGCTGACCATGATGCAGGCGGTGCTGCACAACTACCCGAACGTGGAAGTTGAATGGGAGTTTCGTTGCCGTAACAGTGAAGACCTGCGCCCGTACCTGGCGGAGATCCGCTACCAGATCGAGCGCCTCGCCGAGCTGAGCCTGAGCCCCGACCAACTGGGCTTCCTGGAACGCATCAGCTTCATGAAGCCGGATTTCCTGCGCTTCCTCGGGCTGTTTCGCTTCAACCTGCGCTACGTCCAGACCGGCATCGAAAACGGCGAGCTGTTTATCCGCCTGCGCGGGCCGTGGCTGCATGTGATCCTGTTTGAAGTGCCGATGCTGGCCATCGTCAGCGAAGTGCGTAACCGCTATCGCTACCAGACCGTGATCCTCGAACAGGCCCGCGAGCAGCTGTATCGCAAGTTCGACTGGCTGACGGCGAATGCCAGCGTCGAAGAGCTCTCCGAATTGCAGGTGGCGGATTTCGGCACGCGCCGACGCTTCTCCTACCGCGTGCAGGAAGAAGTGGTGAGCGTGCTCAAGCACGACTTCCCCGGGCGTTTTGTCGGCACCAGCAACGTGCACCTGGCCCGTGAGTTTGATATGAAGCCGCTGGGCACCATGGCCCACGAATGGATCATGGCCCACCAACAACTCGGCCCGCGCCTGATCGACAGCCAGATCGCCGCCCTCGATTGCTGGGTGCGGGAATACCGTGGCCTGCTGGGCATCGCCCTGACCGATTGCATCACCACCGATGCGTTCCTCGGCGATTTCGACCTGTACTTCGCCAAACTCTTCGACGGCCTGCGCCACGACTCCGGTGACCCGGTGCAATGGGCCGAAAAGGCAATCGCCCACTATCACAAGCTGGGGATCGAGCCGATGAGCAAGACCCTGGTGTTCTCCGACAGCCTGTCGCTGCCCAAGGCGCTGGAGATTTTCCGCGCGCTGCGTGGTCGGATCAATGTGAGCTTCGGCATCGGCACCAACCTGACCTGTGACATTCCAGGTGTGGAACCGATGAGCATCGTGCTTAAAATGACCGCCTGTAATGGCCAGCCCGTCGCAAAGATCTCTGATGAAGCGGGCAAGACCCACTGCACCGATCCGAACTTCGTCGCTTATTTGCGCCACGTTTTCAAAGTACCTGCCCTACCCAGCAAGGAGTGAATCATGCAAGCCGTACAGCGCGAGATTGCTGAACAGCTCAAGGTCCAACCACCGTTCAAGGACCAGGCCGCCCTTGAGGCGGAGGTCGCCCGGCGCGTTACCTTTATCCAGGACTGCCTGCTCAATTCAGGCCTCAAGACGTTGGTGCTGGGCATCAGCGGCGGCGTCGACTCGCTGACCGCCGGCCTGCTGGCCCAGCGTGCGATGGAAGAGTTACGGGCCGCCAAGGGCGACGACGCTTACCGCTTTATCGCGGTGCGCCTGCCCTACGAAACCCAGTTCGACGAACACGATGCCCAAGCGTCCGTGGACTTTATCGAACCCGACGAGCGCCACACGGTGAACATCGGCCCGGCGGTGAAATCCCTGGCCAATGAAGTGGCTGCGTTTGAAGGCAAGGCCGCGGTCTCCCGGGACTTCGTGCTGGGCAACACCAAGGCGCGCATGCGCATGGTGGCGCAGTACACCATCGCCGGCGCGGCCAGTGGTTTGGTGATCGGTACCGACCATGCGGCGGAAGCGGTGATGGGCTTTTTCACCAAGTTCGGTGATGGCGCCTGCGACCTGGCGCCGCTGAGCGGGCTGGTGAAGAACCAGGTGCGCGCGATTGCCCGGCACTTTGGTGCACCGGAATCGTTGGTGGAGAAAATCCCGACGGCCGACCTGGAAGACCTCTCGCCGGGCAAGCCGGATGAAGCGTCCCATGGCGTGACCTATGCCGAGATCGATGCGTTCCTGCACGGCGAGCCGGTGCGCGAGGAAGCCTTCAAGATCATCTGCGACACCTATCGCAAGACCGAGCACAAGCGGGTAATGCCGTTTGCACCCTGAGCACTGTAGGAGCGAGCTTGCTCGCGAAGATCGTCAACGAAAACGCGCCCATCCTGGATGAGCGCGGTGCCTTTGAGGTTTTCGCGAGCAAGCTCGCTCCTACAAGGGTGATTACTTCAGGGTCACAGTGCCTTTCATCATCGAGATGTGGCCTGGGAACGAGCAGAAGAATGCGTAATCAGTACCTGCCGCCAGCTTCGACACATCGAAGGTCACGGAGTCTTTCTCGCCAGCACCGATGATCTTGGTGTGGGCGATGATGCGGGTGTCGCCGTCTTTCAGGTAGTTCTTGTCGATGCCGGCGGCCATGCCGTCGCTGGCGATGCCAGGCATGTCGGCGGCGGAACTCAGCACCCAGTTATGGCCCATGACGTTTTTCGGCAAGCTGCCGGAGTGGGTCAACTCAACGGTGAACGTCTTGCAGCTCTTGTCGATTTCGATGGCCTTGGTGTTGAAGGACATCTGGTCAGTGGAGTCGACAGTGACCTTGCACTCTGCAGCAAGCAACTGGCCGCTAGCCAGAGTCAGCAGGGAAACAGCAACGAGTTTGGCAAACATGTGAATCTCCAGGGCAGGGTTTAAAAAACGCGTATTGCGACAAGGGTGCCTGAGGCAGGCGGGAATTCTTATGATCTGAGTCAACAGATTGTATACAACTTTAGGCTATCAGACTCATCGACACAATCTACCGGCCAAAGTACTGATGCCGGCCTATGATCGGCTCATCACCCTTCCGGAGTCCGAGCCATGCACCTCAATAGCCTGTTCCGCAGCCTGCTTGCCGCCTATGCCTGTGGCGCCAGCGGCACCTGTGAAACGCCTCAACGCGAGGTTTAATCCTTTGAGAGACGCAGGCCAGCCTTTACTCTTTAGCCACAACTGAGTGGAGTCAGGTATGTCCTTGAAGTCTGTCTGTGTGTTTTGCGGTGCCAGCAGCGGCACCAACCCGGCCTACCGTGAAGCAGCCGTGGCCCTCGGGCGCGCGCTGGCCGAACGCAAGCTGACCCTGGTGTACGGCGGTGGCGCCGTGGGCCTGATGGGCATCGTCGCCGATGCCGCCCTGGAAGCCGGCGGTGAAGTGATCGGGATTATTCCCGAAAGCCTGAAAGTCCTGGAAATCGGCCACAAAGGCCTGACCCGCCTGGAAGTGGTCGACGGCATGCACGCCCGCAAGGCCCGCATGGCCGAACTGAGCGACGCCTTTATTGCGCTGCCAGGCGGCCTGGGCACCCTGGAAGAACTGTTCGAAGTCTGGACCTGGGGCCAGCTCGGTTACCACGGAAAACCGCTGGGTTTGCTCGAAGTGAATGGTTTTTACCGCAAGTTGACCGATTTTCTTGATCATATCGTCGGCGAAGGTTTCGTCCGTGCACCGCATCGTGCCATGCTGCAAATGAGCGAATCGCCGGCTGAGCTGCTTGACGTACTGGATGCCTGGCAACCGCTGGTCTTGCCCAAATGGGTGGACCAAAAACCCGATTAACCCTTGGGACGCGATTAAAGGCAGAATACGCGCCGCTCAACCTCACCTTCGACCCCAGAGGATCGCCCATGGCAAAACCTAATTACTCCTTCGCCAAACGTCAGAGAGACTTGGCCAAAGAGCAGAAGAAAGAGGAAAAGCTGCAGCGCAAGAAAACTGCAGCCGACGAAGAAGCCGGTGCACTGAACCCGGATGCTGAAGGTACAGTGGCTACAGACGAAACCGAAGCACCGAAAGACGCTGAATAGGTGATCGTTCCCACGCTCCGCGTGGGAATGCATCCTGGGGCGCTCCGCGTCCCGATTTGAGATATGTGCAGGGTGACGCAGAGCGTCACGGCAGGCATTCCCACGCGGAGCGTGGGAACGATCTTGCGCATTACTCCAGCGGCATCACCGTCACCCGCACTTCCGGGTCATGGCTCCCTCCCCCCAGAATCACCCCCCGCAACGGCGAAACATCGGAGAAATCCCGGCCCCAGGCCAGGGTGATGTGTTCCAGTGCCGGCTGCACATTGTTGGTCGGATCAAAATCCACCCAACCCGACACCGGGCAAAACACTGACACCCACGCGTGGGACGCATCCGCGCCGATCAACCGTGGCTGGCCGGGCGGTGGCTGGGTCAGCAGGTAACCACTGATATACCGCGCCGCCAGGCCTCGGGAACGCAGGCACGCGAGCATCAGGTGGGCGAAGTCCTGGCACACGCCGCGCCGGCGCTCCAGCACTTCCACCAGCGGCGTGGCGACCTGGGTGGCTTCGGCGTCGAAGGTGAACTCGCTGAAGATCTTTTCCATCAACGCCTGCACACCCAGCAGCAACGGACGACCCGCCGGGAAACAGTCTTGGGAGAACTCGACGAAGCTTTTCTTCAAATGCACGTAGGGTGATTCGAACCGATAGCGGCAGGCCTCGATCACCTCGGCCGACATCGGCTGGCTGCTGTAGGTCAGGCCGTTGCGGGTCTGGTCCCAGGCCGGCGACAGGCTGAAATCCAGCACCGGACGCGCCAGCACTTCCACCGTCAGCCCGGCGTTGACCAATAGCTCATCGTGGGGCCGCTCGAACGCCAGCCGGGTGATCGGATTGCCAAACACGTCCAGCTCATCCCGGCGCGAGGTCGGCTCGGGGCTGATCTCCAGTTGCTGCGAGCTGCAGCGCTGCCAGGCGCAAGGCCGCGGCCACAGGTGCGCCAGCTGCTGGGCCAGGGACACCGGGCTGTCGTAGTGGTAATGGGTATCGTGGAAAATCTGGTAGCGGGCACTCATCACACAGACACCGTTTGCTGGCTGACATCGTCCACATGGGCAAAATGGCGCAAGGCCAGGCGGTCGGAGACTTGCCCGCTTTCATCGGCCACCGCTTGCAGCAGGTCGGCCAGGCCATCCAGCGCAGCGCGCACGCTGGACTCGCCGAACAGCGGGTTCTCCAGGCAGCCCAGGTCAAAGCGCGCCAGGCGCTCCACCAACGGCGCCAACCCGGTTTCCCGGGGCACGCCGAAATCGTCATTCAGGCGGCGCAAGGTGCGGCTCACCAGTTTCAGCTGGAACAGCACCGCGTGGGGGTTCTGCTCGTCCAAAAGCAACAGGTCCAGCACCGGAATCAATTGCGGCACCGCGAGGTAGCGCGAACGATAGGTGATGCTGCTGTTGCCCAGTTCCAGCAACCATTCCAGCCCGGCCTGATCGAACACCGCCACGCCACGCAGGAAGGCTGCCAGGCTGCTGCTGAGAAACTGCAGGCGCTCGATGCGCCGGCCCATCATCAAGAAACGCCAGCCTTCGTCGCGGGTCATGTCGTCGAGGGCAAAGCCCGACAGCGCCGCCAGGGACATCACCAGGCGGTTGAGGAAATCCAGCAGTTCGCCGAAGTCCGGCTCTTCGCTTTCCAGCTCCAGGGCTTCGCGCTGCAATTCCACCAGCGCCTGCCAGTTTTCCCGGGACAGCTTGCCGCGCACCTGGGACGCCGCCCACTGCAAACGCTGCAAGTTGGCCCGCAGGCTCGACGGCCAGTCATCACCGAGCAACGCCGCCTGAAGCCGCTCAGGCAATTCGCCCTCCTCCGGCAACAGTCGCAGATTCTCACCCAGCTCAACCGCCGCCTGCAGCGCCAGCGGGTCGTCTCCGTCGACATAGCGGGCGAGGACGATGCGCAGCCAGCGCGCACTGTCATCACAGCGCTCGCAATAGCGGCCAAACCAGAACAGGTTTTCCACCACCCGCGACGGCAGGTACGGATCGCGCCGCACCAGGTCATGTGCGCCGATGGCCCGCTGGGCGCGCCATTGCTCGGTGCCGAGGGCGCGTTCGCCAAGCACCCAGGTGTCCTTGCTCGCACCGCCGCGCTGCATCGACACCACTTCGGCATCGGCTTCGGCGGCCACACGAGTCAGGCCACCGGGCAGTACCCGGTAACCGTCGGCACTGGCCACGGCGTAGACACGCATGCCGATGGCGCGGTGTTGCAGGTGATCGTCGACGGTGTGCCAGACCGGCGCCTGTGACAGCTGCGCCAGTTCTTGGGCGACGTAGGCGTAAGGCCGCGCGCGCATGCGTTCGGCCAGGGCCTCGCGTTGTTCGTCGTTCAAGTCGCGACCAAACACCGGGGCGAAACTTTGCGACGGGAACGCCGGCTTGATCAGCAGTTCCGGCAGTTTTTCCAGGGCTTCGGCCAGCACCGGCGCCTCACCGCACCACCAGGTGGCGATGGACGGCAGGATCAGTTCTTCGCCAAACAGGAATTGATTGATCTTCGGCAGGAAGCCCAGCAGGCCGGGGGATTCCAGCACACCACTGCCCAAGGCGTTGGCCACCAGCACATTGCCTTGGCGCACAGCGTCCAACAGGCCGGGCACGCCGAGGGCCGAGTCGGTGCGCAGCTCCAGCGGGTCGCAGAAGTCGTCGTCCAGGCGGCGCATGATCGCGTGCACCCGGCGCAGGCCGCTGAGGGTCTTGAGGTACACCGTGGCGTCGCGCACGGTCAGGTCGCCGCCTTCCACCAGCGGGTAGCCAAGCTGGCGGGCGAGGTACAAATGCTCGAAATAGCTTTCGTTGAAACGGCCCGGGGTCAGCAACACGATCAGCGGTGGCTGGTCGTCGCTCGGCGCCTGGCGGGCCAGGGTTTCCTGCAAGGTGCGGAAAAACCCGGTGAGGTGCTGCACCTGCAAGTCACGGTACAGGTCCGGGAAGGCGCGAGACACGATGGTGCGGTTTTCCAGGGCATAACCGGCGCCGGACGGGGCCTGGGTACGGTCGGCGGTGACCCACCAGCGGCCATCCGGCGTGCGCGCCAGGTCCACGGCGTACAGGTGCAGAAAGGCGCCGTCGGGCGGTTGGATGCCCTGGCACGGCCACAGGAAATTGTTGTGGCCGAATACCAGTTCTGCCGGCAGCAAACCTTCGGCGATCAAGCGTTGCGGGCCGTAGAGGTCCGCCAGTACCGCATTCAGCAGGCGCGCACGTTGGGCGATACCGGCGGAAAGTTGCTTCCATTCATCGGCCGCCAGCACGTGGGGCAACAGGTCCAGTTCCCAGGGCCGATCGGCGCCCTTGGGGTCGGCGTAGACGTTGTAGGTCACACCGTTTTCCTGGATCTGCCGGGTCAGCAAGGCCTGGCGCTGGGCGAGTTGCGCCGGGGTGCTGCGTTGCAGGTGATCGAGCAGGCGCTGCCAATGGGCACGAACCGCGCCGCTGTCGTCCAGCAGTTCGTGATAAGTGCCCGCGGTCAGCGGGTAACGGTCGAGCAAGTCGGGCATGGAACGCTCGGCAGGGGCAAGGGAAGTCAGGTTAACTCACAAACCACGCGATCCAACTGTGGGAGCGGGCTTGTGTGGGAGCGGGCTTGCTCGCGAAAGCGGAGTGTCAGTCACTTAATGTGTTTCTGATACACCGTATTCGCGAGCAAGCCCGCTCCCACATTTTGAATTGCGTTTAGTCATTCTTATTGGGGAAACGTCGTAAATCCAGGGTCATCGGCAACTCATCGTTGATCACCACACTCGGCACCGGCAATTTTCCAGGGCTGTGTCCCAGACGGAAAAACCGCGCCATTCGCCGGCTTTCAGCTTCATTGGCATTCACCGGCAGGCTGTCGTAATTGCGCCCGCCCGGATGGGCGACATGGTACTGGCAACCACCCAGCGAGCGCTGCATCCACGTGTCCAAAAGATCAAACACCAGCGGCGCATGCACCGGGATGGTCGGCTGCAAACAGTTGGCCGGCTGCCACGCGCGATAGCGCACGCCAGCCACAAACTCGCCGACACGCCCGGTGGGTTGCAACGGCACCGGAATGCCGTTGCAGGTCAGCAGGTAACGCTGGGGTGGCAGGCCGCTCAACTTGACCTGCAAGCGCTCCAAGGACGAGTCCACGTAACGCACCGTGCCGCCCACCGCGCCCTCCTCGCCCAGCACATGCCAGGGTTCAAGGGCCTGGCGCAGTTCCAGTTCGATGCCGCTGACCGCATAGTCGCCGACCTTGGGAAAACGGAATTCCAAGTGCGCAGCAAACCATTCGGCCCGCAGCGGATAACCGGCAGCGTTCAGCTCGACAATCACGTCGGCAAAATCCTGCTCGATGAAGTGCGGCAGCAGGAAGCGGTCGTGCAGTTCCGTGCCCCAGCGCGCCAGCTTCGGCGGCGCATAGGGCTCACGCCAGAAGCGCGCGACCAGCGCCCGCAGCAGCAGTTGTTGGGTCAGGCTCATGCGTGCATGGGGCGGCATTTCAAAGGCGCGCAATTCCAGCAAGCCCAGGCGGCCGGTGGCACCGTCCGGCGAGTAGAGCTTGTCGATGCAGAACTCGGCGCGGTGGGTGTTGCCGGTGACGTCGATCAGCAGGTTGCGCAGCAGGCGGTCCACCAACCAGGGCGGGCATTCTTCACCCACTTCGGGCATCTGCGCGAAGGCGATTTCCAACTCGTACAACGCATCGTTACGCGCTTCGTCGACCCGTGGCGCCTGGGAAGTCGGGCCGATGAACAAGCCGGAAAACAGGTAGGACAACGACGGGTGGTTATGCCAATAGCTGATCAAGCTGCGCAGCAGATCGGGACGCCGCAGGAACGGCGAATCCTTCGGCGTGGCGCCACCGAGCACAAAATGGTTACCGCCGCCGGTGCCGGTGTGGCGGCCGTCGATCATGAATTTTTCTGTGGTGAGGCGGGTTTGCCGGGCTTCCTCGTAGAGAAACTCAGTGCGCTCCACCAACTCGTCCCAGGTGGCGGACGGCTGCACGTTGACCTCGATCACGCCCGGGTCCGGTGTCACCCGGAAGTTGCTCAGGCGCGGATCACTCGGCGGCTCATAACCTTCCAGCAGCACCGGGCAATGCAGTTCTTCGGCAGTGGCTTCGATGGCCGCCACCAACTCCAGATAATCCTCGACCCGCTCCAGCGGCGGCATGAACAGGTACAGCCGGCCTTCCCGCGCTTCGGCACACAGGGCGGTGCGGGTCAGCCAGTCGGCGGATTCGTCGATCTTCGGAGTGCGCTCTTTGCTCTCGGCCGCCTCGCCGTGGCTTTGCAACTGTGAGGGGGTCGGCAGGTCTGCCAGATCCTGGTTGGGATCGGTGGGGTGCACGAACGGATAGTCCGCCGCCGTCACCCACGGCTGCGAGGCCAGTGGCAGGCGATAACCCAGTGGTGAATCACCCGGCACCAGGCGGCAATGGTTGTCCCGCAGGTACCAGCGGCCGCTCTGCCAGCGGTCATTGGCCGCCGTGCGCGCCAGCGGCAGCACCTGGCCGATGACTTTATCCAGGCCCTGGCTGAAGACTTTGCGCAGGCGTTCGCGCTCGAGCTTGTCCTCCAGGCGCGGATCTTCGGCGCTGACGTTTTGCGGCAAGGCGCCTTCACGCCACAGGTAATAGAAATTGTCTTCGTAGGCCGGGAATACAAAATGCGTAGGCAGTTTCAGGCGCTCGGCGACGCTGGCCAGAAAACGCCCGGCCATCACGCCGTCGGCGCCATAGCTTTCCTGCTCATCGGCGATCAGCGCGCTGTTGTGCCAGATCGGCACGCCGTCGCGGCGCCAGTAGCAGTTGAGGGACCAGCGCGGCAGTTGCTCGCCGGGGTACCACTTGCCCTGGCCAAAGTGCACCAGGCCCTTGGGCGCGTAGTGCTTGCGCATGCGCTGGAACAGCTCGGCAGACAGGCGGCGTTTGTCCGGACCGAGAGCGGCGGTGTTCCATTCCGCACCGTCGGGGTCGTCGATGGAGACGAAGGTCGGCTCGCCACCCATGGTCAGGCGCACGTCGTCCTTGAGCAGGTCACCGTCGATCTGCCGGCCCAGGGCCTGGATCGCCAGCCACTGCTCTTCGGTGTAGGGCTTGGTAACCCGTGGGGCTTCCCAAATCCGCTCTACGGACATCTCGTGGGTAAATTCGCACTCGCAGGGTTCCACCAAGCCACTGATGGGCGCTGCTGAGGAAGGATCAGGACTACAAGCCAACGGGATATGCCCTTCACCGGCGAACAAGCCGGAAGTGGCATCTAGACCGATCCAACCGGCGCCGGGCAAATACACTTCGCACCAGGCATGCAGGTCGGTGAAATCCACTTCGGTGCCGGACGGGCCGTCCAGGGCTTTGACGTCAGCGGTCAGCTGGATCAGATAACCGGACACAAACCGCGCCGCCAACCCGAGATTGCGCAGCAGTTGCACCAGCAACCACGCTGAATCCCGGCAGGAACCGGAGGCGTTTTCGAGGGTGAATTCCGGGGTCTGTACGCCCGGCTCCATGCGGATCAGGTAGCCGATGTCGGCGGCCAGACGCTGGTTGAGGCCTACCAGGAAATCCACGGCCGGCAACGGCGTGCGGTCGATACCCGCCAGGTAGGCGGCGAATCGCGGGGTCAGCGGCAATGTTTCCAGGTACGGCGCCAGCTCGCGCTGCTCATCGGCGGCGTAGCTGAACGGGATTTTTTCGGCGTAGGGTTCCAGGAAAAAGTCGAAAGGGTTGAACACCGCCATCTCGGCGACCAGATCGACCTCAATGCGCAACTCGTCAGTTTTTTCCGGGAACACCAGACGTGCCAGGTAATTGCCCTGGGGGTCTTGCTGCCAATTGATGAAGTGCTGTTCCGGCAACACCTTCAACGCGTAGGACAGAATCCGCGTGCGGCTATGGGCCGCCGGACGCAGACGGACAATCTGTGGGCCGAGTTCGACCGCGCGGTCGTAGCGGTAATGCGTAACGTGGTGCAACGCGACATGAATCGACACGGCGGCCTCCTGCGAGCCAGGGCATGAAAACAAAGCGCGCAAGACTTATGCCAGAGCAGCAGTCATTGCGCTTTATCGTGGGACCCGGTGCAGTACAGCACCAAAACGGCGCGATGGCTGCCGTCGTGGTGCGAGGGTTGCACATTTTTGTGGCGGGAGTGTGAGGGTGGGTGGTGAATCTACCCAGTCACCGGGCTGTGTGCCTGCCGATCATGGCTTCGCGCAGGTGACGCACTTCGATCAGCTTCTGGCGCATTTCGCGGTGGCGCTTGCTGTTGAGCAATAGCAGCGCAAGCAAGGGTAAAAGCACGCTCACACCATAAATGAACGCATGCGGCTGATACACGATAGTGGGCAGCACACACGCAAAACAAAGCCCCAGTAACACCACCAGTGGCCAGACCCATTGCGGGCGCCCGCGCGCAATCATGAAGTTGCAGTGCACGATGACCATCGTTAAAGCGATTCCGCCGATAAAGGAGTACTTGGCGGTATCGGCCACAGAAAGGTCCCGGAAATAGCTTTCAAAAAACAATGGCACCGCAAAGGCCAGGGAAAATACCGATGCCAATATCACCCCCATGAAAACAGGAAAATACCGGGACAGAAAACCGCGAATGCTCGGTGCTTGATTCATTGCTCGATTCCCTTATCAAAATCGACAGGAGTGATGCCCTGATACCTATCGGGTTCGGCTCTTGGTCTTCAATGACTGCCGAATGTGGCGAATTCCCACGAGTTTAATGCGCATATCTCGCTGAACAGAGCTGTTGAGTATCAAGAGGCCAAACAGCGGAAAAACCAACGCCAGGCCATAAAGAACGGCGTGCGGCGTGTACTGAATCATGGGAAGCACAAACAGAAAGCAGGCGAAGTAAATACCCACCATTACCCACACCCACGACGGGCGCCCGCGCAAAATCATGAAATTGCTATGGACCGTTAACAGGATCAGCAATGCTCCGACGAGCATGATCGAAAAGCCCAAACCGCCAGCGAGAGGTGAATCACGAAAATAGGTCGCAAAGGAAAGCGCTGTAGCGAAGCCCAAAGAAAAATAGGCCGCAAATACACCACCGATAAAAGTAAGGAAGTAATCCCTGAAAAAATCACGAAGCGTCATCAGCTCGCTCATTCTCCGACCTCCTCATACAACCCCAATGCGATGGTTTTTACGTTGCCCGTGTAAGCACTCCCTATAAGGCCCGCCGTTGCGCCTAAGGCGTCTTTAATCTGGGTTTTGGTGCTGTGTTTAAGTTGGGTCGGGGTAAAACGCTTGGGCAGTTCGCCCGACAACTGCTTGAGCTTGAGCATCTTCGATGTGAGGCGAGGGTCATTGATGGTCAGCAGTTCTTTTGTGAGCTTCGCTCTTTCTTGTCGATTCAAGCCACGAAGCACTTCGCGCAACGTCTTGCCTGTGGCCGCCTTCGCGACATTGACAAGTTTTATTGTCGTCAGCGCGGAGGCACCCACTCCAGCTAACGATACTGCGTCCAAAACCGTTGAGGTGTTCTGATACCACGCCTCGCTGTCGAGCCAATCATTTCCCTCTGGCCTTGCCACCTCGAGTACCGTTCGAGTAATGCCATTGAAACACTGGAGTGCGCTTGCACCAGCAGCCGCGTATCCGACCACGACGATGACGGAACTTGCGCCGGCGCTGAATGGAACCAAAATGGTTCCGCTGGCAATAGCCGCCCAACTGATGACGGCGCCAAAACAAGAAATGCCGGTATTCACCGCCTCACCAATCAGGCGGGATTCGCGCGGATTACTCACAACATGTTCAGCAAATTGCGTGGGGGCAATGTACTTCTGCGCCTCCCGCAGAATCACGCGCTTGGGCGTAATGCTGCAGAGGGGTTTGAATTCACGCAGGGTCACGATGTTGAAGTCAGCATCGATATACACCACACCCGCCCCCACAATGCCGGGGTCGGCGTCGATGGCGGCAAACAGGCGTGGCAGATTGATCTGGCTTTCGATGCGCTGGCGCGCCATGAACTGGGAGCGGTTGGAGTCCATGCCGATGCCAAGCAGGGGGCTGCTCATGGGGGTGCTCTTCCTTGAAATGGGTGGTGTCTGAACTGGCGCTTTCGCGAGCAAGCCCGCTCCCACATTCGACCGCATTCTCATGCTGGAACCTGGTCAAGTGTGGGAGCGGGCTTGCTCGCGAAGGCGATTTAATGGACGCCACCTTAACAAACAGGCTACCCACCCGCTAGAAAGCAAAACGCCAGCACGAGGCTGGCGTTTTGCGTTTCAGGCTGCGATCAACGCGGCACGACCGGCTTGCGGGCTGGCTTCTTGCCTTTGCCCTTGGCGGCGTCGGTGCGTTCCTTGGCGGCCTGCTTGTTGCGCACCATGGCCGCGGCCTTGGCTTGCTCACGCTTGTCCCACGGGTTGCTGCCGTCACTGCCACGGGGCGGCAAGCCGGTGTGCTGGGTGAGGATCCTGGTGGTGGTTTCCTTCGCAACCTTGTGGCTGCCAGCCGGCGTCGAGTTCTTGCGACGGGCGCTCTGGTAGCTGTCGGTGGACGGCTGATGCAACGGGATCAGTTGCTCCTTGCCCGACCCGATCAGGTCGGCACGGCCCATACGGGTCAAGGCTTCACGCAGCATCGGCCAGCCTTTCGGGTCGTGGTAGCGCAGGAAGGCCTTGTGCAAACGGCGCTGTTCTTCGCTCTTGACGATGGTCACCGCGTCGCTCTTGTAGGTGACCTTGCGCAGCGGGTTCTTGCCCGAGTGGTACATCGCGGTGGCGGTGGCCATTGGCGACGGGTAGAACGCCTGCACCTGGTCGGCGCGGAAGCCGTTGCCCTTGAGCCACAGGGCCAGGTTCATCATGTCTTCATCGGTGGTGCCCGGGTGGGCAGCGATGAAGTAAGGAATCAGGTACTGCTCCTTGCCCGCTTCCTTGGTGTACTTCTCGAACATGCGCTTGAACTTGTCATAGCTGCCGATGCCCGGTTTCATCATCTGGTTGAGCGGACCTTCCTCGGTGTGTTCCGGGGCGATCTTCAGGTAGCCACCAACGTGGTGGGTCACCAGCTCTTTCACGTATTCCGGCGACTCGACGGCGAGGTCGTAGCGCAGGCCGGAAGCGATCAGGATCTTCTTCACACCCGGCAACGCACGGGCGCTGCGATACAGCTGGATCAGCGACGAGTGGTCAGTGTTCAGGTTCGGGCAGATACCCGGGAACACGCAGGACGGCTTGCGGCACGCGGATTCGATTTCCGGGCTCTTGCAGGCGATGCGGTACATGTTCGCAGTCGGGCCGCCGAGGTCGGAGATAACGCCGGTGAAGCCTGGCACTTTGTCGCGGATCTCTTCGATTTCGCGAATGATCGACTCTTCGGAACGGTTCTGGATGATTCGGCCTTCGTGCTCGGTGATCGAGCAGAAGGTGCAGCCGCCGAAACAGCCACGCATGATGTTTACCGAGAAACGGATCATGTCGTAGGCCGGGATCTTTTCCTTGCCGTACGCCGGGTGTGGAACACGGGCGTAAGGCATGCCGAACACGTAGTCCATTTCTTCGGTGGTCATGGGAATCGGTGGCGGGTTGAACCACACGTCCACTTCGCCATGCTTCTGCACCAGGGCGCGCGCGTTGCCCGGGTTGGTTTCCAGGTGGAGCACGCGGTTGGCGTGGGCATACAGCACCGAGTCGCCACGGACTTTTTCCACGGACGGCAGACGAATGACCGTCTTGTCACGGGTCATGCGAGGGCTGGCCAGAATCTGTACGACCTTGGCTTCTTCCGGGTCGTCCGTCGGGCCCTTTTCCTGCTCGATGGCGCAGGCCTGGGTGTCCTGGGTATTCACGTACGGGTTGATGATCTTGTCGATCTTGCCCGGACGATCAATACGGGTGGAATCCACCTCGTACCAGCCTTCAGGCGTGTCACGGCGAATGAACGCGGTGCCGCGCACGTCGGTGATGTCTTCGATCTTGTGGCCCCACGACAGGCGCTGGGCGACTTCGACGATGGCCCGCTCGGCGTTGCCGTACAGCAGGATATCGGCGCAGGCGTCGATCAGGATCGAGTTACGCACCCGGTCCTGCCAGTAGTCGTAGTGGGCAATGCGGCGCAGGGACGCTTCGATGCCGCCGAGCACGATTGGCACGTGCTTGTAGGCTTCCTTGCAGCGCTGGCTGTAGACCAGGCTCGCGCGGTCCGGACGTTTGCCAGCCATGCCACCGGGGGTGTAGGCGTCATCGGAACGGATTTTCTTGTCGGCGGTGTAGCGGTTGATCATCGAGTCCATGTTGCCGGCCGCGACGCCGAAGAACAGGTTCGGCTCGCCGAGCTTCATGAAGTCGTCTTTGGACTGCCAGTTGGGCTGGGCAATGATCCCGACGCGGAAGCCCTGGGACTCCAGCAACCGGCCGATGATTGCCATGCCGAACGACGGATGGTCTACATACGCGTCACCGGTGACGATGATGATGTCGCATGAATCCCAGCCAAGCTGATCCATCTCCTCCCTGCTCATCGGCAGGAATGGCGCAGGACCGAAACATTCGGCCCAGTACTTGGGATAGTCAAATAACGGCTTGGCTGTTTGCATGACGGTGACCGGTGTTGAGATGAAAAATCGCGGGCGCGGAATATAGCACAAATTTTGACCAATTCCGACCTTTGCAGTCGGAATTGGCAGGACGACTTTTTACTCGTCGTCGAAGTTATAGCTACCCGGCGCCAGGTTTTCGAAGCGGGTGTATTTGCCGATAAAGGCCAGGCGCGTGGTGCCGATTGGCCCGTTACGCTGTTTACCGATGATGATTTCGGCGATGCCTTTATGCTCGGTTTCCGGGTGGTACACCTCGTCCCGGTACACGAACATGATCACGTCAGCATCCTGCTCGATCGCTCCGGATTCCCGCAAGTCGGAGTTGATTGGGCGCTTGTTCGGACGTTGCTCAAGAGATCGGTTGAGCTGCGACAGGGCAACCACCGGGCAGTTGAATTCCTTGGCCAGGGCTTTCAACGAGCGGGAAATCTCGGAAATCTCGTTGGTCCGGCTGTCGCCGCTTGAACCCGGGATCTGCATCAGTTGCAGGTAGTCGATCATGATCAGGGCGATGTCGCCATGCTCACGCACCAGGCGTCGGGTACGCGCGCGCATTTCCGACGGGCTGATGCCCGCGGTGTCATCGATAAACAGCTTGCGGTCGTTGAGCAGGTTGACCGCCGAGGTCAGCCGCGGCCAATCGTCGTCCTCCAGGCGACCGGCACGCACCTTGGTCTGGTCGATGCGGCCCAGGGACGACAACATACGCATGATCAGCGATTCACCTGGCATCTCCAGGGAGTAAACCAGAACGGCCTTGTCGCTGCGCAACACGGCGTTCTCCACCAGGTTCATGGCGAAGGTGGTTTTACCCATGGATGGACGGCCGGCGACGATGATCAGGTCAGACGGCTGCAGGCCGCTGGTCATGCCGTCGAGGTCGGTGTAGCCGGTGGACAGGCCGGTAATGGCGTTATCGGTGTTGAACAGGGTATCGATACGGTCGATGGCCTTGGTCAGCAGGTCGTTGACGCTGACCGGGCCGCCGGTTTTAGGCCGGGCCTCGGCAATCTGGAAGATCTGGCGTTCAGCTTCGTCGAGAATCTCTTCAGCGGTACGGCCTTCCGGGTTGAAGGCACTGTCGGCGATCTCGGTGGCAATGCCGATCAGCTGGCGCAACGTGGCCCGCGCGCGGACGATCTGCGCATAGGCCTTGATGTTGGCGACCGATGGCGTGTTTTTCGCCAGCTCGCCCAGGTAACCCAGGCCGCCCACTTGGGATGTCTGGCCTTCCTTGTCCAGTTGCTCGGCCAGGGTCACCACGTCGATCGGTGAGTTCTGGTCGGCCAGCTTGGCAATGGCGCGGAAGATCAGGCGGTGGTCATGACGGTAGAAATCGCCGTCCGAGACTTGATCCAGCACGCGCTCCCAGGCGTTGTTGTCCAGCATCAAACCACCGAGCACGGCCTGTTCGGCCTCGATGGAATGCGGCGGCACCTTCAGGGCAGCGGTTTGCAGATCATATTGCTCAGGAGCGGAGATATCGTTCATGGCCACTTGGAATAGTTGGAGAATCAGGGGCTACAGAAAACAAAAGGCAGAAAAACAAAAGGCACGACCTGTAAACAGGATCGTGCCCGATGTTAACCGCCCGGCACGCGAGGTGCCAGTCAGTTAGGTGCTGCTTAAGCTGCTACCACAACAACGCGTACGGTTGCTTCGACTTCAGCGTGCAGGTGCACGGCTACATCGAATTCGCCAACGTTGCGGATGGTGCCGTTCGGCAGACGAACTTCGCTCTTCTGCACTTCAACGCCGGAGGCGGTCAGTGCATCAGCGATGTCGTGGGTGCCGATCGAACCGAACAGCTTGCCTTCGTCACCGGCGGTGGCAGTGATAGTCACTTCCAGCTCAGCCAGTTGGGCAGCGCGAGTTTCGGCCGAAGCTTTTTTGTCTGCTGCTGCTTTTTCCAGCTCAGCACGACGCTCTTCAAACGCAGCCAGGTTGGCAGCGGTTGCAGCGGTGGCTTTGCCGTATGGCAGCAGGTAGTTACGACCGTAGCCGGCCTTAACGTTCACTTTGTCGCCCAGGTTGCCCAGGTTGGCGACTTTTTCCAGAAGGATCAGTTGCATGTGAAAATCCTCTAACTTTTAACCTTCACCGTTCGCGTTATCGGCGTCTTTCGGCGCCAGACGACCGCGAAAATCAATCAGGCCGTCGACAATGGCCAAGACCACGAGTAACGGATAGATCAGCTGCATGAACAGCAACAGCGTTACGTACAACCCCACCAGCCAGAATCTGCCCAGTCGCTTTTGCGCCACCAGCCCATGAATCAGGGATAGCCCGGCGAATACCAGCGGTACGCTGCACAACGGCACCAACAGCGCCAGGCCAAAAGTCGGCCCGACCACCATGAACGCCAGCAGCAACATCGCCGGTCCAGCGGGGATTCTGATACTGCGAAACTCGCGACCAAAACCACCCGGGTTATACAACAACGCCTGCCAATAACGCCCAAGAATCAGGCTCAGCACGCTGACGATCTGCAACAGTGCCGCTATCAGGCCGGTAAGCATCGGTGCAACCACTGACGCAAAGCGCGCTCGCTCCTCTACCGATAACTGCTGGTAGAGATCCCCGAGGGCCAGCGGCAGGATCTTTATGATCTCCTGCGCCAGCGCCTCGATTTGCGGGCGGAAAGCCGCGCCAAGCGCCAGTGAATACACCAACCCCAATGCCACGCTGACCAGCAGCGTACGGACCCAGGACTCACTTGCGCGTAAAACCAACGCAAGGGCCGATGAACCGAGCAGTACCAGAAGTACCCGTGGATCATCGAATTTCAACCACCAGACCAAGGCCGGCAGCATTCCCAGGGCAAGAACGCCAAGGGCGTCCTTCAAACCGCGCCGCAGGAGCACAAGGCAACCTGCAGCAGCACCCAACCAATACAACAACGGCAACGCTGCACATCCAGCCACTACCAGAGTGGCCTGCACACGACCGCGCATGATGAACTCAGCTAAGGCGCGCATGCATTCAATCCCTTACTACTTGTCGACTGCCCGGTCTCAGCGGCCGTGGCTGTCGGTGTAGGCCAGCAGGGCCAGGAAGCGGGCGCGCTTGATAGCGGTGGCCAGCTGACGCTGATAACGAGCTTTGGTACCGGTGATGCGGCTTGGAACAATTTTGCCGGTCTCGGATACGTAGGCTTTCAGAGTGTTGAGATCTTTGTAATCGATCTCCTTCACGTCTTCAGCGGTGAAGCGGCAGAATTTACGACGACGGAAGAAACGTGCCATTTGATAGGCTCCTTAAAAGGTCCGTGGATTACTCGTCAGCGTTATCGCTGTTGTCGCTGTCATCACTATCAGCGCTTTCAGCGCCTTCGTGCTCAGGACGGTCGCGACGCTCACGGCGCTCACTGCGGTTTTCTTCAGCCTTGAGCATCTCGGATTGGCCGGTAACGGCTTCTTCGCGACGGATGACCAGGTTACGGATCACTGCATCGTTGTAGCGGAAGTTGTCTTCCAGCTCGGCCAGGGCCTTGCCAGTGCATTCAACGTTCAGCATCACGTAGTGAGCCTTGTGAACATTGTTGATTGCGTAGGCCAGTTGACGACGGCCCCAATCTTCCAGACGGTGGATTTTGCCGCCGTCTTCTTCGATCAGCTTGGTGTAACGCTCTACCATGCCGCCGACTTGCTCGCTTTGATCCGGGTGGACCAAAAAGATGATTTCGTAATGACGCATGAATGCTCCTTACGGGTTGTAGCCTGCCGCTCAAAAACGGTCAGACAAGGAGTGAATGACACTTATGGATCTTGCCGAAGGGAGGCACATGCGTGCCTGCCATGAAGGCAAGGGGCGCAATTGTAGAGAAGGGGGAGAAAGGGCGCAAGGTGATTGGTGATTATTTGAACAGCCCCACACACCACAAAAACAAATGTGGGAGGGGGCTTGCTCCCGAAAGCGGTGTGCCAGTCACCAAATGCACTGGCTGATACACCGTATTCGGGAGCAAGCCCCCTCCCACATTTTGACCTGCGCCAGACTTGTTTACTTCTTGGCTTTAGCCTTGGCGCCACGCTGGCGCCGGGCTTCGAACAGGCAGACGCCCGTTGCGACTGAAACGTTGAGGCTGCTGACGCTACCGGCCATCGGCAGGTGCACCAGGTAGTCGCAGTGCTCACGGGTCAGGCGACGCATGCCCTTGCCTTCAGCCCCCATGATCAAAATGGTCGGGCCGGTGAGGTCCTGGTCATAAATACTGACCTCGGCCTCCCCCGCCGTACCCACGACCCACAGGCCGCGCTGCTGGAGTTTCTCCAGGGTGCGCGCCAGGTTGGTCACGGCTACCAACGGAATCACTTCCGCCGCACCGCAGGCGACTTTACGCACCACAGGGGTCAAGGTTGCCGACTTGTCTTTGGGCACGATCACCGCCAGCGCACCGGCAGCATCCGCCGAACGCAGGCAGGCGCCGAGGTTGTGCGGATCGGTCACGCCGTCGAGCACCAGCAACAGCGGTGCGCCTTCGGTGCGATCGAGCAGCTCGTCGAGCATCGCTTCGCCCCAGACCTGGCTCGGGCTTACGTCCGCAACCACACCCTGGTGAACGCCTTCGACCCAAACGTCCATTTCACGACGCTCGGCCTGGCCGATGGCGACTTTATTTTGGTTGGCCAGTTCGACCAGCGCTTGAACGCGCGGCTCACTGCGGCCTTCTGCCAACCACACCTGCTTGACGCGTTTCGGGTGGTGACGCAGCAATGCTTCTACGGCGTGTACGCCGTAGATTTTTTCCAGACTCATGACTTGGCCTTAGGTTTGCGCGACCCGCCGCTTTTCGCGGGGGCCGAACCCGCTTTTGGCGGGCCTTTACGGTGTTTACTCGGCTTGCTCGACGGTTTTTCCGCCTCGCGGGACTTTCCCCCAGACGCCGCTTTACCACCGCTTTTGGCTTCGTTGAGCAACTGCTGCTTCAACTCGCGGCTCTTGCGCAGCTCGGCGTTTTTCGCCGCGGCATCGCTTGGACGATAAGCCTCTGGGGCCTTGTCCTTGGCAGACGAACGACGAGCAGGCTTGGCTGGCGCAGGTTCGGCGACCGCTGCTTTCGCAGGAGTACCTTTGCCTTTGCTGGCCGGCGCAGTCGTTTCGCCGCCACGTTTTTTACGGCCAGTCGGCTCGGCCGGCTTGTCGGGCATACCGAAGTCGATCTTGCGTTCGTCGAGGTCGACGCGCATAACCTGCACTTCCACGGTGTCGCCCAGACGGAAGCTACGACCGGTGCGCTCGCCCGCCAGGCGGTGATGCACAGGGTCGAAGTGATAGTAGTCACCCGGCAAGGCGGTGACGTGCACCAGGCCCTCGACGTAGATGTCGGTCAACTCGACGAACAGGCCAAAACCGGTCACGGCGGTAATCACACCCGGGAACGACTCGCCCACGCGGTCTTTCATGAACTCGCACTTGAGCCAGTTCACTACGTCGCGGGTCGCTTCGTCAGCGCGGCGCTCGCTCATGGAGCACTGCTCGCCCAGCTGTTCCAGGGCCGCTTCGTCGTACGGATAGATCCGTGCTTTCGGAATGGTCATGGCACCGGCGCGCTGGACGTGCGGGGTATTCTGCTTGGAATGGATCACGCTGCGGATCGCCCGGTGCGTGAGCAAGTCCGGGTAACGGCGAATCGGCGAGGTGAAGTGGGTGTACGCCTCGTAATTCAGGCCGAAGTGGCCCTGGTTATCAGCGCTGTACACCGCCTGGCTCAGGGAGCGCAGCATGACGGTCTGGATCACATGGTAATCCGGACGGTCCTTGATGCTCGCGAGCAGAGCCTGGTAGTCCTTCGGCGTCGGGCCGTCCTTGCCTTTGTGCAGCGACAGGCCGAGCTCACCGAGGAACGCGCGCAGCTTCTCCAGACGCTCCGGCGGCGGGCCGTCGTGCACCCGGTACAACGCAGGAATCTCGTGCTTTTTCAGGAACTCTGCGGTGGCCACGTTGGCCGCCAGCATGCATTCCTCGATCAGCTTGTGGGCATCGTTACGTGTGGTCGGGGTGATTGCGGCGATCTTGCGCTCGGAACCGAAGACAATCCGGGTTTCCTGAGTTTCAAAGTCGATCGCGCCACGCACGTGACGAGCACCCAGCAGCACTTTGTACAGCGCATAAAGCTGCTTGAGGTGCGGCACGACGTGGCCGTACTCACCGCGCAGAGCTTTCGCCTCGCTGGTTTTCGGCTGTTCCAGGATGGTGCTGACCTTGTTGTAGGTCAGGCGGGCCTGGGAGTGGATCACTGCTTCGTAGAACTGGTAATCGGTCATTTCGCCGGTTTTCGAGATGGTCATCTCGCACACCATGGCCAAACGGTCGACTTTCGGGTTCAGGGAGCACAGGCCGTTGGACAGCTGCTCAGGCAGCATCGGGATTACGCGCTCAGGGAAATACACCGAGTTGCCGCGCACCTGGGCTTCGTTGTCCAGGGCCGAACCGATCTTCACGTAGCTGGACACGTCGGCAATCGCGACGAACAACTTCCAGCCGCCGGAGAACAGGCGCAGCTTGCCAGGCTTGGCTTCGCAGTAGACCGCATCGTCGAAGTCGCGGGCATCTTCGCCGTCAATGGTGACGAA
Organism: Pseudomonas sp. ATCC PTA-122608; assembly: GCF_001952855.1. Classification (GTDB taxonomy): domain Bacteria; phylum Pseudomonadota; class Gammaproteobacteria; order Pseudomonadales; family Pseudomonadaceae; genus Aquipseudomonas. The sequence continues at coordinate 171,282 of NZ_LPNO01000054.1, forward strand.
CGGCAGATGACGCAAGTCGATGCGCTTCTCTTTGTCTTTGTCTTCAACTTCCGGCTTGAGCTTGGCGGCTTCTTTGAGCACAGCCTCAGGCCAGACGTGAGGGATATCGTAGGTGCGCAGCGCAACATCGATTTCCATGCCCGGCGCCATGTAGTTGCCGACCACTTCAACGATATCGCCCTGTGGCTGGAAGCGCGCAGTTGGCCAGTGGGTGATTTTCACCTCGACGAACTGACCGACTTTTGCGGCGCCATTGCGGCCCGGGGTGATCAGCACTTCCTGCTGGACCTTCGGGTTATCCGGCACGACAAAACCGATGCCGCCTTCTTCGAAGTAGCGACCAACGATGGACTCGTGGGCACGGGACACGACTTCGACGATCACGCCTTCGCGGCGGCCGCGACGGTCGAGGCCGGAAACGCGCGCCAGGGCACGGTCGCCATCGAACACCAGGCGCATTTGCGCCGGGCTCATGAACAGGTCGTCGCTGCCGTCGTCCGGAATCAGGAAGCCGAAACCGTCACGGTGGCCGGCAATGCGACCGAGGATCAGGTCAAGCTTGTCCACAGGCGCGTAGGTGCCCCGGCGGGTGTAGATCAACTGGGCATCGCGCTCCATGGCGCGCAGGCGGCGGCGCAGGGCTTCGAGTTGGTCTTCGGTGGTCAGACCGAATTCTTCAACCAGCTGCTCGCGGCTAGCAGGCGAACCCCGATCGGCGAGATGCGCCAGGATCAGTTCGCGGCTAGGAATAGGGTTTTCATATTTTTCCGCTTCACGAGCGGCCTCGGGATCGAGGGACTGCCAATCGGCCATTAGAGAGTTTTCACCTTGTCTATATGCGGGTTAGTTTGGCATACGCGTATTGAAACGGGAAATTTCAGGTGTCGACAAGCCCGTAAAAGCACTTTGTAGCCCTCGAAATGCACCTTGCGCGACCGCCCGCGAAATTTTCCAGGCTTTTTTGATAACGGGGCTTTACAGCGCAAAAAGTGCTCCGTATAGTGCGCGCCATCGACGACGGCAACGTTGACGATACTGCCCAGATGGTGAAATTGGTAGACACGCCAGCTTCAGGTGCTGGTGACCGCAAGGTCGTGGAAGTTCGAGTCTTCTTCTGGGCACCAATTCTAAACTTGAGGTTTTAACCTTGAGTCTCACAAAAACCCGCGAAAGCGGGTTTTTGCGTTTCAAGCCTTTGATTTTTAACCATAAAGTTGATTTATAAATTCAAATCAGGGGTTTACAGATCAAAAAGCCCTCCGTATAGTTCGCTCCATCAACAGCGGCAACGTTGCTGATGCTGCCCAGATGGTGAAATTGGTAGACACGCCAGCTTCAGGTGCTGGTGACCGCAAGGTCGTGGAAGTTCGAGTCTTCTTCTGGGCACCAATTCCAAACTTGAGGTTTTAACCTTGAGTTTCACAAAAACCCGCGAAAGCGGGTTTTTGCGTTTCCGGGGTTTGAAAACTTCCAGGCCGATTTGCCTCATGACCGCACCTGAGAAACTTTATCGTTTATCCTAGCAACGATTTGTTGCACTCAAGTGAGGAACACCCCGGATGATGATCCGCGATACCCGTCTCAAGACATCCCTTCTGCGTGGCCTGACCATCACTCTGCTCGGCCTGACCCTGCTCTCGCCCGCTGCTTATTCTGCCGACAAGGTTGCACTGACCTTGTACAACGGCCAACACAAGGAGGTCGGCGATGAACTTGCCAAGGCCTTCGAAGCCAAGACCGGCATCCACGTCAATGTGCGCAAGGGCAGCAGCAACCAGTTGGCCAGCCAGGTCGTCGAAGAAGGCGACCGCTCCCCTGCCGACGTGATCTACACCGAAGAATCACCGCCGCTGAATAAACTCGGCGAGCAAGGCCTGCTGGCGACCATCGACGCCAGCACCCTCGACGTTCTACCCAAGGAATACGTGGCCGCCAACGGCGCCTGGATGGGCGTGACCGCACGCACCCGCGTCGTGGCGTTCAACCCGAAACTGATCGCTGAGAAAGACCTGCCCAAATCGGTGCGGGATTTCGCCGGCCCCGAATGGCAAGGCAAGGTCGGTTTCGTACCCACCAGCGGCGCCTTCCAGGAACAGGCCGTGGCGATCATCAAGCTGCACGGTCGCGAAGCAGCTGAAGAGTGGCTGACCGGCCTGCGCGCCTTCGGCAAGGTCTACAGCAACAACATGGTTGCGCTCAAAGCCGTAGAAAATGGCGAAGTCGCCACCGTCCTGGTGAACAACTACTACTGGTTCGCCCTGAAGAAAGAAAAAACCAACCTGGATTCGCAGCTGCACTACTTCACCGACGGTGATGCCGGCGGCCTGATCACCGTGTCTGCCGCAGCAGCATTGAAATCCAGCAAGCATCCAAAGGAAGCCCAGCAACTGTTGGCCTTCATGGCCAGCGAGGAAGGCCAGCGGGTGATCACCAACACCTCTGCCGAATACCCGTTGCGCAAGGGCATGGAATCCAACCGCGGCCTCAAGCCTTTCAGCGAGCTGCAACCGCCGAAAGTCACCCCTGCCGACCTGGGCAACGCCGAAGAAGCCCTGGAACTGGAACGTGACGTTGGCTTGAACTGATGAACCCATCGCTCCCCGCCCCCGCCTTGCGCGGGGGTTTTACGCCGAGACGCAAACGCCCTTCGATCTGGTTGTTATTGCCGGTCCTGCTGCTGGTAGGCCTGAGCCTGTTGCCGCTGGCGTATGTCGGCCTCAAGGCCTGGCAAGCGGGTTGGGCCGAGGCGGTGCATTTGCTGTGGCGGCCTTATGTGTTCGGGCTGCTGCGCAACACCCTGGCGCTGATGGTCGGTGTGACCGTGGCCTGCGGCGTGATTGGCCTGTCGCTGGCCTGGCTGCTGGAACGCAGCAACTTGCCGGGGCGGCGTATTTGGGGGGTGATCCTGTGCCTGCCGTTTGCAGTGCCGGCGTTTGTCAGCAGCTTTACCTGGGTTTCGTTGAGCGCCAATTTCGAGGGGCTGGGCGGGGCAATCCTGGTGATGACCCTGTCCAAATACCCGCTGGTGTTTCTGCCGGTGGCGGCGACCCTGCGCAATCTTGATCCATCCCTGGAAGAATCGGCCCGCACCCTCGGCCTGAATCGCTGGGGCGTGTTCTTTCGCATCACTTTGCCGTTGTTGTGGCCATCGCTACTGGCCGGGGCGCTGTTGATTGCCCTGCATATGCTGGTGGAGTTCGGCGCGCTGTCGATCATTGGCCTGCAGACGTTTACCACCGCGATCTATCAGCAATTCGAGCTGGAATTCAGTAATGCCAATGCAGCGATGCTCTCGGCAGTGCTGCTGGTGATGTGCCTCACGCTGCTCTGGCTGGAGCTGCGAGTGCGCGGCAAAGGCCGGCATGTGCGCACCGGCCAGGGCGCCGCGCGACACGCCGAACAGGTTCGACTCGGCAAACGGGCACCGCTGGGGCAGTTGTATTGCCTGCTTCTAGCAATCATTGGCAGCGGCATTCCATTGGGCATGCTCGGTTACTGGCTGGCAGTGGGCAGTTCGGCGGCGTTTCCGGTCGCCGAGATCAGCGAGGCGCTGCTTTCTTCCCTGGCGCTATCGCTGGGCGGCGCAGCACTGTGCCTGTTGTTTGCAGTGCCGGTGGGCTTGCTGGTGGTGCGCTACAAGGGTCAGCTCGCGCTGTGGGCAGAACGCTTGCCATACCTGCTGCACGCACTGCCCGGCCTGGTGATTGCGCTGACGCTGGTGTACTTCGCGCTGCATTACGTGCCGGCGCTGTATCAGACGTCCGCGTTGTTGCTGATCGCTTATGCATTGCTGTTTTTGCCGCTGGCCCAGGCGCCGATCCGTACGGCACTGAACAAGGCGGCACCCCAGCTGGAAGAGGCCGCGAGAACACTGGGGGCGTCGTCGTTCAGTGCGTTTTGCCGGGTGACGTTGCCGATTATTTTCCCGGCATTGGGCGCGGCGTTTGCGCTGGTGTTTCTGGATGCGATGAAGGAATTGACGGCGACGCTGCTGCTTAGCCCTACTGGGTTGAACACACTGGCGACTGCCGTATGGGCGCATACCTCGAATGTGGAATTCGCGGCTGCCGCGCCGTACGCGGCGCTGTTGATTCTGGTGTCGGGGTTACCGGTGTATCTGCTTACGACGCGGACGTATCTGAGCCGCTGAAATAGCTTTCGCGAGCAAGCCCGCTCCCACATTTACTCGCATTCCAGAAGTGGAACTCGGTCGAATGTGGGAGCGGGCTTACTCGCGAAAGGGCCGCACCAGGCGACATCAAGCCCGGAACTGCCCCAGGCTCGCCTTCAACTGCGCCGCCAACCCATCCAGCACCTTGCCACTGGCGGTAGTCTCCACCACTGCCTGAGCCGCGCGCTCGGCCTGGGCATGAATGATCTCCACCCGCCCACGCACCGCATGCGCGCCTTGCGCCTGATGCTCAGCCGCACGCGTCGCCAGACCAATCGCTGCATGCACCTGCTCCACCGAGGCCTGCACCGACTGCTGCAGGCGCACGCTATCGCGCAATACCAACAGACCTTCGCTGGCCTGGCGCCCGGCCTTGCCGATGGTCTCTACCGCCTCACGGGCGCCTTGCTGCAAGGCCACGATGTGCGCCTGGATATCACCGGTAGAACTCTGGGTTTTACTGGCCAGGGCTCGGACCTCGTCCGCCACCACTGCAAAACCGCGCCCGGTCTCGCCGGCTCTCGCCGCTTCAATCGCTGCGTTGAGTGCCAGCAGGTTGGTTTGCTCGGCAATCCCGTGGATCACCGTCAATACCACCTCAATCTGCTCGCTCTGCTGCGCCAGACGCTCGATCACCTTGGACCCGGCCTGCACCTGCCCCGCCAACGCCTCGATCAGGCTGCCGACTTCGGCTGACGTACGCGAGTTTTCATCAGTGGCCTGGCGAATATCCACCACCTGCTGCAACGCCGCCTGCATCGCATGACTTTCCGCCTGCGCCTCGTCGGCCATTTGCGACAGCGCCCGCAGGCTTTCGGCAACCTCATCACGCTGCAGGCCGGCGGCGGCATCGGCACCGGCATTACGCAGGGTCATCGCGCCGATTTCCACGCCGGTACGCTGGGCCACATCACCCGCTTCACGCACGATGGGCTGCAACTTATCCACAAAGCGATTGACCGCTGAGGCCATGTCGCCGATTTCATCACGGCTGTTGATCTGCACGCGCTTGGTCAGGTCGCCCTCGCCTGCCGCCAGATCGTCCATCGCTGCAATCAGCAGCTTCAGGCGATTGACCACCCGACGCCCGAGCACCACGGCAATCAGCAACAGCACGCCAAAGCCTACAACCGCCAGGCCCATGCCGATGCGCCAGCGCAAGGTACCTGCCGCCTCTTGCACGGCATTGGTGGTATTGGCGGTCATCTGGGTGGCGGTTGCTTGTGCCGACTGCAAACGCGCGCCCATGGCGGCAGCACTGTCAGCGGCGGCACCTTTGAGGCTGTCACCCACCAGTTGATCACTGCTGGCAATCAGCGCGGCGAAGCGCTTATCCAGCGCCGCCAGATCAACGTCCACCGAAGCGGTCGAAACCCCCATGATGACCTTGCCGATTTCCACGCCATTGGGGCTGATGGACGCCTCGAGGTAGTAGACCGCCGGATCGTTTTTCGCCGCATCCAACACCTTATCCAGGGCACGCTCGCCCTGCCCTTTCTCGAGCAGCGCAGCGTTAATCGGGTTATCCCGGTTCAGGTAGCGCGTCAGGTGCTGGCCGGTGGCATCGTCGTAGACCACGAACAACACATTGGGATTGCGCTGGGCACGCCGAGCAAATTCCGACAGCGTCGGCACGTCACTGTCCCACATGGCGCGGGGCGCCACCGAGGCCAGCAGTTGCGCCATATCGTTGGCGGAGTCCTTCAGGTCTTTTTCCAGGGTCGCACGCAGTTGCTTCTGCTCGTCCTGCAGGCGTGTGGAAAGCCCCGCGGTGAGACGCTGGCGAGTGCTGGAAGACAGACTGTCCAGACTCGAGGTGACTTCCTTGCCGGCCTGGGCCAGTTCACCGGAAAGCTTTTGGCTGTCGACACCCAGCCGGTTGTCTAAATCGGCTTCCAGGGCCGTGACCGTGCTCCGGGTCAGAGCGACAGCCACCAGCACTTGCACCAAAAGAGCGATACCTAGGGTAACGAACACCGGCCGCAACAGTCGGCTTTGTAACAATGAGAGAACGGCAGACACTGGGAATCCCTCCACCACGGGTGCCATTAATTTGATAGCACCGCGAAAGAAAGAACCATAGCAAGGGCCGTGCCGTTTACCAGGCGGAAACGACAAAGGGCTCCCGAAGGAGCCCTTTGCTTTTTACATCAACAGCTTATTAAGCGAACGGGTGACGCAGAACGATGGTCTCGTTGCGGTCCGGGCCCGTCGAAATAATGTCGATTGGCGCACCGATCAGCTCTTCAACGCGCTTGATGTAAGCGCGAGCGTTCGCTGGTAGTTCTTCCAGGGTCTTGGCGCCCACGGTCGATTCGGTCCAGCCCGGCACTTCTTCGTACACAGGCTGCAGGCCTACGTAGCTGTCAGCGTCGGTTGGGGCAACGTCGTTGCCTTGCGCATCTTTGTAGCCGATGCAGATGTTGATGGTTTCCAGGCCGTCGAGTACGTCCAGCTTGGTCAGGCAGATGCCCGAGATGCTGTTCACATCGATAGCGCGACGCAGGATAACGGCGTCGAACCAGCCACAACGACGAGCACGGCCAGTAGTTGCGCCGAACTCGTGACCTTGTTTGGCCAAGTGCGCACCAACGTCGTCGAACAGTTCAGTCGGGAACGGACCCGAACCCACACGCGTGGTGTACGCCTTAGTGATGCCGAGGATGTAATCCAGGAACATCGGACCAACGCCCGAACCGGTCGCAACGCCGCCAGCGGTGGTGTTGGAGCTGGTGACGTACGGGTAGGTGCCGTGGTCGATGTCCAGCAACGAACCCTGGGCGCCTTCGAACATGATGTCTTTGCCAGCGCGACGCAGGTCGTGCAGCTCGGCAGTCACGTCCAGCATCAGCGGCTTGAGCAGCTCAGCGTATTCCTTGCACTCAGCCAGGGTCTTTTCAAACTCGATGGCCGGCTCTTTGTAGTAACCCACCAGCATGAAGTTGTGGTAATCCACCAGTTCACGCAGCTTGTCTTCAAAGCGCGGCATGTTGAGCAGGTCGCCCACACGCAGGCCACGACGTGCAACCTTGTCTTCGTAGGCCGGGCCGATACCGCGACCGGTAGTACCGATCTTCAGCTCGCCACGGGCCTTTTCACGGGCCTGATCCAGCGCAACGTGGAAGGACAGGATCAGCGGGCAGGAAGGGCTGATACGCAGGCGCTCGCGCACGGGTACGCCTTTCTCTTCCAGCTTGGTGATCTCGCGCAGCAGGGCGTCAGGTGCAACCACCACGCCGTTGCCGATCAGGCACTGCACGCCTTCGCGCAGTACACCCGACGGAATCAGGTGCAAGACGGTTTTTTCGCCATCGATGACCAGGGTGTGGCCAGCGTTGTGGCCACCTTGGTAGCGCACTACGGCGGCAGCATGTTCGGTCAGCAGATCAACGATCTTGCCTTTGCCCTCATCACCCCATTGGGTGCCCAGGACTACGACATTCTTACCCATAACACTTGTCCTCATTCGCGCAAACTTGGTGCCGGCAGCGGCCGGCAGGAAAACTCAAGAAGCCAGTGGCGATACTTGCCAAAGCCCGTTCTGCAGAATCAATTGCCGGTCGCAGTCCGCTTCACGGGCGGCGGCCAATGGCTGCCCAGGCAAGGCCTGGACCACACGTTGACCCTCACTGCGCAACTGGCAAACCTGCTGCCAGAGTGCTGCGTCCGTACTGTCGGGCATCCAGATGCCACCAGACGGCAGCACGACCTCAGCACGCCCCAGGGTCACCAGGGTTTTCAAATCGGTGGAGAAGCCGGTCGCCGGACGGGCGCGACCGAAGTCGGCGCCGATATCGTCATAACGACCGCCCTGGGCGATGGCTTGACCAACACCCGGGACAAACACCGCGAACACCACACCGGTGTGGTAGTGGTAGCCGCGCAGCTCACCCAAATCAAAGTACAGCGGCAACTGCGGGAAGCGCGCAGACAACTGCTCGGCAATCGCCACCACGTCGTCCAGGGCCGCCAATACATCAGCCGGCGCGTTCGCCAGACGATCACGGGCGGCGGTCAGTACTTCACGGCCGCCACACAGGTCTACCAGCGCACGCAGCATGCCGGCCAGGTCAGCAGGCACGCCCGCCGTCAGGGCGATCACTTCATCGATGGCCTTGCGTTGCAGGGCATCGAACAACTGTTGTTCCACTTCACCCGACAAACCGGCCGCACGGGCCAGGCCGCGGTAGATGCCGACATGCCCGAGGTCCATGTGCACATCCGGCACATCGGCCAATTGCAGCATGGCCAGCATCAGGCTGATGACTTCCACGTCGCTGCTCGGGCTCGCATCGCCGTACAACTCGGCGCCCAACTGGATCGGGCTACGGGAAGACGACAAGGCACGCGGTTGAGCATGCAGCACGCTGCCGGCGTAGCACAGGCGACTTGGCCCTTCGCGACGCAGGGTGTGCGCATCAATGCGCGCGACTTGCGGCGTGATGTCGGCACGAAAACCCATTTGCCGGCCCGATTGCGGGTCGATGACCTTGAAGGTGCGCAGATCCAGGTCCTGGCCCGCGCCGGTCAGCAGGGATTCCAGGTACTCGATATGGGGGGTCACGACAAACTCGTAACCCCAGCTCTGGAACAGATCCAACACCTGGCGGCGCGCGATTTCAATGCGCGCAGCTTCTGGTGGCAGTACTTCTTCGATGCCATCTGGCAGCAGCCAGCGGTCTACCGTTGCCATTACGCCATTCCCCTATGATCCGGGCGGCCAGCCCTCGGGCGAGCCTTGAGTGAAGCAGAAAATACCCGGCCCCTGCATAAACCACGCGCAAGAGCGACGTGACGAACGACCAACAATCGGCCTCGTCGGGCACTTTCCTCGAAAAACCTGTGGCGCCTGCGGAGCAAAATCACAATCAAACATGCAGACGCAAAAAAGCCGGGAATTTCCCGGCTGCCGCATCATACACCCGTTTTCTGAAAGGATCACCCCGCCCGGCATTTTAGCCGCCCGACGGAGTGATTCTCAGACTACATGTGGGTTACTTGGACTTTTCCAGGTAGCGGAAGAAATCGCTACTTGGGTCCAGCACCATGACGTCGGTTTTGTTCGCGAAGCTTTCACGGTAGGCACGCAGGCTACGGTAGAACGCGTAGAACTCCTGGTCCTGGCCATACGCCTTGGAGTAGATCGACGCGGCTTGAGCGTCACCATCACCACGAGCCTCTTCAGACTCACGATAAGCTTCTGCCAACAGTACGCGACGCTGACGATCGGCATCCGCACGGATCCCTTCTGCCAGTTCGTTACCCTTGGCGCGGTGCTCACGAGCTTCACGCTCACGCTCGGTGCTCATACGCTCGAACACGCTACGGTTCACTTCCTTCGGAAGGTCGATAGCCTTGACCCGAACATCGATCACTTCGATGCCCAGTTCTTTTTCCGCCATCGTGTTCAACGAACGCGTGATGTCAGCCATCAGCGCATCACGTTCACCGGATACCACCTCGTGCAGGGTGCGTTTACCAAACTGGTCACGCAGGCCCGATTCCAGACGGCGCGACAAACGCTCGTCAGCAATCTGCTTGAGGCCGGAGGTCGCGGTGTAGAAGCGCTCGGCGTCCTTGACGCGCCACTTGGCGTAGGCGTCAACCATCACAGCTTTCTTTTCCAGGGTCAGGAAGCGTTGTGTCGGTGCATCCAGGGTCATCAGGCGGCCGTCGAACTTGCGCACCTGGTTGACGTAGGGGACTTTCACATGCAGGCCCGGCTGGACATCTGCCTGGACCACGCGACCGAATTGCAGCAACACCGCGCGCTCGGTCTGAGACACGATGTAGAAGCAGTTCCAGGCAGCGATGACCACGACGACGCCCACAATCAGGGCGGTCAGCGATTTATTGCTCATCAACGACTCTCCCTGGTACGTGTTTGCTGTTGCAGCAAGTCAGCGGCCGCACGGGCGCTCGCTTCGTTGGCAGCAGCCGTTGAACCGGAGGCCGGTGCGCTGGTGCTGCTACGACCACCTTCGATCATCTTGTCCAGCGGCAGGTACAGCAGATTGTTCTGCCCGCCCTTGCTGCCGGTCACGAGAACCTTGCTGGTGTTGGTGAACACTTCCTGCATGGTGTCCAGGTACAGACGCTCACGGGTGACTTCCGGTGCCTTGCGGTACTCGGCCACCAGCTTGGTGAAGCGATCTGCCTCACCCTTGGCGCGGGAAACCACTTCGTCGCGGTAACCGTTGGCATCTTCAAGGATACGCTGGGCCTGACCACGGGCTTCCGGCACCACGCCGTTGGCGTAGGTTTCAGCCTGGTTGCGCGAACGCTGCTCGTCTTCACGGGCACGGATCACGTCATCGAAGGCTTCCTGTACTTCACGCGGTGCGGCTGCGCTCTGTATGTTGACCTGGGTTACGGTGATACCGGTGCGATAGGTATCGAGGAACCGTTGCAGGCGCTCCTTGATCTCGCTGGCCATCAATTCACGACCTTCGGTCAGCACTTGGTCCATTGCGGTGGAACCCACCACGTGACGCAGGGCACTTTCGGTCGCTTGTTGCAGGCTGATTTCCGGCTGATCAACGTTCAGCACGAAGTCCTGCAGATTGCTGATCTTGTACTGCACGGTCAGCGGCACCTCGACGATGTTTTCGTCTTCGGTCAGCATCTGGCCCTGCTTGGTGTAGGCACGCTCACGCGTGACGTTTTCCATGTACTTCTTGTCGATCGGCGGGAAGTAGATGTTCAGGCCGGGGCCGACCGTCTCGTAGTATTTGCCGAAGCGCAGCACCACGGCCTGCTCCTGCTCGTCCACTACATAGACGGCGCTGTACAGCCAAACGGCCGCCAGCACGACGAGGCCGATGCCAAGCAAGCCGTAACCACCGCCCTTGCTCGTACGACCGCCTTCGTCACCACCACGTTTTTTTCCACCACCGAACAACCCATTCAGGCTTTCCTGCAGCTTTCGGAAGGCCTCGTCGAGATCTGGTGGCCCCTTGCGGTCGCCATTATTGCGGCGTTTACCACCCCAAGGATCCTGATTATTCGAGTTGCCACCCGGCTCATTCCAAGCCATAGCGCTCTCCATCTGATAAAGCAAAGACGCACCCACGGCGCGCCGACCAATGCTACAGAATGCCTGTCACAGCGGCACAACCGCTTTTTCAGGCTTTTATTGCAAAGTGTGTTGTTCGATGAACTCCGCCGGCACAACACCTTCCCGGCTGACCAGCCGATTCAGCTCCGTGCGCGGTATTCGAACGGCCAGCAAGCTGACACCTTCTTCGTCGTGCTCTTCTTTCTGTACCGCGCCCAGCTCGAAAAACTGTGCACGCAGTCGAGCAAAACGCTGAGGCAAGCGCAAGGTGCCAACAAACAAATCGCTGCCCAACAGCTCGGCAATGGCTTGTTCAAGCAATTCCAGGCCGCGGCCATCACGCGCCGACAGCCAGACCCGCTGGGGCTTGCCGTTTTCGTCGCGCTGGATTTGTGGCTCAACGCCTTCAAGCAAATCGAGTTTGTTATAGACCTCGAGGATGGGCAAGTCCTGGGCACCAATCTCACCCAACACCACCATGACCTGTTCAATCTGCAACATGCGATCCGGTTCAGCCGCATCGATTACGTGCAGCAGGAGGTCGGAATTGCTCGACTCTTCGAGCGTAGACCGAAATGCCTCGACCAGCTTGTGGGGCAAGTGACGAATGAAACCCACGGTATCGGCCAGGACAATCGGCCCCAGGTCGTCCAGTTCCAGACGGCGCAAGGTCGGGTCGAGGGTCGCAAACAGTTGGTCGGCCGCGTACACGTCCGATTTCGTCACGTTATTGAAGAGCGTGGATTTGCCGGCGTTGGTATAGCCCACCAGGGAAACGGTCGGGATATCCGCACGCATACGGCCACGTCGCGATTGTTCGCGCTGGCTGCGCACCTTCTCCAGGCGGCCCTTGATCTGTCGCAGGCGCACCCGCAGCAGACGCCGGTCGGTTTCCAGCTGGGTTTCACCCGGACCACGCATGCCGATACCGCCACCCTGACGTTCAAGGTGAGTCCAGCCGCGAACCAGCCGGGTGCTCATGTGGTCAAGCTGGGCCAGTTCTACCTGGAGCTTGCCTTCATGGGTACGGGCGCGCTGAGCGAAAATATCGAGAATCAGACCCGTGCGGTCGATCACGCGACACTCGAAAACTCGTTCGAGGTTACGTTCCTGACTGGGCGTGAGGATGTGATTGAAAATCACCAGATCGGCCTTTTCGGCATGGACCAAGTCGTGCAGCTCTTGGACCTTACCGCTGCCAATCAAGAATTTGGCGGTTGGCCGATGACGCGGCACGTTAAAAAACGCGACGGTCTCGGCACCGGCCGAATTTGCCAACTCCTGAAACTCCTGCGGATCTTCGCGCGCCTCAGGGTCCTGTCCATCCAAGTGAACGAGGATTACTCGCTCACCACCACCGTGGCGCTCAAAGAACAAAGGAGACTCCTATCAGGCGTTACCTGGTGCAGGCTCGGCGTCACCCTGTTCTTCGGTTGCGCTAGGCAGACGAATCGGACGAACCGGCACTACGGTCGAGATAGCGTGCTTGTAAACCATTTGGCTTACGGTGTTTTTCAGCAGGATCACGAACTGGTCGAACGACTCAATCGTGCCCTGCAGCTTGATACCGTTGACCAGATAGATGGAAACCCCAACTTTCTCTTTACGTAAAGTATTCAAGTAAGGGTCTTGTAGCGAATGCCCTTTTGACATGTGCCGCACTCCTTTAAGGATCAATAATAAAAAATCGGAAAATAGATAGCTTATGGCCGTCACACCCCCAAGGATAGACGGCAATTGCAAGGACTCAGCTCAATATGGAGACCGTTCCCAAGTATTTCAAGGCGCGTGACAGATTGTCGCAATCCAGACTGTCCAACCAGTGTAAATCAGTCCAGCTGCGCAGCCATGTGAACTGGCGTTTTGCCAATTGGCGCGTGGCAATGATGCCGCGCTCCTGCATTTCGGCTGACGTCAGCTTGCCATCCAGATGATCCCAGACTTGGCGGTAGCCTACAGCACGTATCGAAGGCAACCCCGCATGCAGGTCACCTCTTGAACGCAGTGCTACGACCTCGTCCACAAACCCCTGTTCCAACATAATTGTGAATCTTTGTGCAATTCGTTCATGCAGCACCTGGCGATCCGTCGGAGCGATGGCCAGATTCGCCACAGTATAGGGCAATTGTGAGTGTCCCGAGGCGCCTGCTTCAGCACTTTGCGCAGTTTGTTTCAGCCTGTGTTCAGTCATGGTCTGGCCACTGACCCGCCAGACTTCCAAGGCTCGCGTCAGGCGCTGGGGGTCATTGGGATGAATCCGCGCGGCGGAAACCGGATCCACAGCCGCCAACTGGTCGTGCAAGGCCTGCCAGCCAAGGCGCGCAGCCTCTTCCTCAAGGTCGGCACGAACCTGTGGATCGGCCGGCGGCATATCAGCCAGACCTTCCTGCAACGCCTTGTAGTAGAGCATCGTGCCGCCCACCAACAGCGGAATCTTGCCCCGCGCGGTGATATCGGCCATGGCTGCCAGGGCATCGGTGCGAAAATCCGCCGCCGAATAGCTCTCGCTGGGATCGATGATGTCGATCAACCGGTGCGGATACTGGGCCAGCAGCTCTTTTGAGGGCTTGGCGGTGCCAATGTCCATGTCCCGGTAAACCAGTGCAGAGTCGACACTGATCAGTTCGCACGGCAAAACCTTGGTCAGCTCGATGGCCAGGTCGGTCTTGCCGGCGGCCGTCGGGCCCATCAGGAAGATCGCGGGGGGCAAGGCACTCATCAACGGCCGCGCAAGAACAATTTGTCGAGATCGTCCAGGCCCATCTGGGTCCAGGTCGGCCGGCCGTGGTTGCATTGGCCGCTGCGCTCAGTGTTTTCCATGTCCCGCAGCAAACCGTTCATTTCCGGCAGGGCCAGCCGGCGGTTGGCGCGGATGGCGCCGTGGCAGGCCATGGTGCCGAGCAGTTCATTGATGTGAGCCTGGATACGGTCGCTGGTGCCGTATTCCATCAAGTCCGCCAGTACGTCAGCCACCAGCCGGTTGGCCTCGGCCTGCTTGAGCAAAGCCGGGATCTGGCGGATAGCCAGGGTTTCCGGGCCCAGGCGTTGCAGCTCAAAGCCCAGCTTCTGGAACACGCTGACGTGTTCTTCGGCGCAATCGGCCTCGCGCTGGCTGACCGCCAGGGATTCCGGCACCAGCAGCGGCTGGCCACTAAGGCCTTCGCTGGCCATGGCGATCTTCAGGCGCTCGTACATGATCCGCTCGTGGGCGGCGTGCATGTCCACCAGCACCAGGCCGTGGGCGTTTTCCGCAAGGATGTAGATGCCCTTGAGCTGGGCCAACGCGTAACCCAGCGGCGGCACGTCGCCCTGGCCTTCCGGCAAGGCGGCAGCCCCCGACTCGGCGCCTGGCAGCGGTGCAAAAAACTCGCGATAGGCTGCCTGGGCTTCGGCGACTGGCAACGCTGATTGCGGGCGCGGCGTGTATTGGTATTGATAGCCGGCGCCAGCACCTGAGCCTGGAGCGGTATAGCTCGGCTGGGCTTGCGGCGATTGCAGCAAGTTGGCCGCCAGGCTCATTTCGCCCTGGGGCCCGAACTCACCGGCTTCCGGCCCCGAGGGACGGACGACAGCCGTGACAATCGGTGCGGCCAGATGATCATCGGGGCGCACATCGCCCAAGGCGCGGTGCAGCGTGCCATAGAGGAAGTCATGAACCATGCGACCGTCACGGAAGCGCACTTCGTGCTTGGTCGGGTGCACGTTAACGTCCACCACCGACGGGTCGACCTCGAAAAACAGCACAAACGTCGGATGCCGCCCGTTGAACAGCACGTCGCGATACGCCTGGCGCACCGCGTGGGCCACCAGTTTGTCGCGCACCGCCCGGCCGTTCACAAAGAAGTACTGCAAGTCTGCCTGGCTACGGGAGAAGGTCGGCAAACCCACCCAACCCCAAAGGCGCAGGCCATTGCGCTCGATCTCGATCGGCAGCGCCTGCTCCAGGAACCCCGCGCCGCAGATAGCCGAGACGCGCCGGGCACGGGCCGCATCATCATGGGCCTCATGCAGGCTGAGGATGGTCTTGCCGTTATGGCGCAGGTGGAAAGCCACATCAAAACGGGCCAGGGCCAAGCGCTTGATGACTTCTTGCAAGTGATCGAATTCGGTTTTTTCGGCCTTGAGGAATTTGCGCCGGGCCGGGGTGTTGAAGAACAGGTCGCGCACTTCCACCGAGGTGCCCACCGGATGCGCAGCCGGCCGGACTCGGGGCGCCATGTCGCGACCTTCGGTTTCAACCTGCCAGGCTTGATCGGCGTCGCGGGTGCGGGACGTCAGGGTCAGGCGAGCCACGGAGCTGATGGAAGCCAGGGCCTCACCACGAAACCCAAGGCTCATCACTCGCTCAAGGTCTTCCAGGTCGCGAATCTTGCTGGTGGCGTGACGGGCCAGGGCCAGCGGCAGGTCGTCGGATGAAATCCCGCTGCCGTCGTCGCGCACCCGCAGCAGCTTGACGCCGCCCAGCTCAACGTCGACGTCAATGCGCTTGGCGCCGGAGTCGATGCTGTTTTCCAGCAGTTCCTTGATCACCGACGCTGGCCGCTCGACCACCTCGCCCGCCGCGATCTGGTTGGCGAGGCGCGGGCTTAGCAGCTCAATGCGCGAAGTGTTGCTCAAGACTGTTTCGCTCATTATTGCGCCGCCAGTTCAGTGCCCGGGATGGTCAACACCTGGCCGACCTTCAGTTCATCGGTCTTCAGGTTGTTGGCACTGCGCAAGGTTGCCGCAGACACCTGGAACCGCACCGCCAGCATTGCCAGGGTGTCGCCCGGTTGCACGCGATGGTCACGCGGACCCTGGGCGATCTTCCCGGAATCACGCAGCCAGGCGATGTAGGTGCCCGGCGGCGGGTTCTGCTGGAAGAACTGGCGAACACCGGCGCTGATGGAACGCGCCAACGCCTGCTGGTGGCTGGAAGAGGCCAGTTTCGAGGCTTCGTTGGAGTTGGAGATAAACCCGGTTTCCACCAGGATCGACGGAATATCCGGCGACTTGAGCACCATGAACCCGGCCTGCTCCACGCGCTGTTTATGCAGCGAAGTGACACGACCGATATTGCTCAGGACTTTCTGCCCGACGTTCAGGCTGGAGGTCAGCGAGGCGGTCATCGACAGGTCGAGCAATACGCCGGCGAGCATTTTGTCCTTGTCGTCGAGGGACACGTTGCCGGCCCCGCCGATCAAGTCGGAACGGTTTTCACTGTCCGCCAGCCAGCGGGCGGTCTCGGAAGTGGCGCCGCGATCCGACAGGGCAAACACCGAAGCACCAAACGCAGCAGCCGAAGGGGCGGCGTCGGCGTGGATCGAGACGAACAGGTCGGCGCCCTTCTTGCGGGCGATTTCGGTACGGCCACGCAGCGGAATAAAGTAGTCGCCGGTACGGGTCAGCTCGGCGCGATAGCCTTTCATGCCATTGATCTGGCGCTGCAGTTCGCGGGCGATGGCCAGTACCACGTCTTTTTCATGCTGGCCGCGCGAGCCGGAGGCTCCAGGGTCTTCGCCGCCGTGACCGGCATCGATGACCACGATGATGTCACGCTTGCCCGCGGGTGCAGGTGGTGGTGGCGGCAATTTGACCTGAGGCTGGGACTGGTTGACCGGCACCGCCGGTATCGTCGCAACGCTTGGGGTTGGCGCGGGCGGCGGCGCGGCATCGGCGGCGTTGTCGAACAGGTCGACCACCAGCCGGTTGCCATATTGCGCGTTGGGCGCCAGCACGAAGCTTTTCGGGGTCACGGCCTTTTTCAGGTCGATGACCACCCGCAGATCGGTCGGCGTACGTTGGGCCGAGCGCATCGCGGTAATCGGGGTATTGGCCATGGCGACTTTCAACGGCGCGGCCAGGGTCGCACCGTTGATATCAATCACCAGGCGATCGGGCGCCGTAAGGGTGAAGACGCTGTGCTGAACCGGGCCAGACAGGTCGAATACCAGTCGCGTGTTATCCGGTGCCCGCCACAGGCGAACACTTTTCACCTGTGAGGCCGCCAGTGCATTGAAAGTCATTGCCGCAAGCAACACCCCTACGACAGTAACCAACGCGCGAAAGCGCATACCTAACCCCATCAATTATTTGAATTCCAATGCCAAAGCGGCGCACCACGACTCGCCGCGCGCGCTCTGGGACAACAACTTCAGCTGACGTCCATGCTTATGCGGGGTAATGGTAATGGTCAGGTCCGGCTTTGGCAAAAAGCCTGTGCCTTTATCTGGCCACTCGATCAGGCATAACGCGTCTTCATCGAAGTAATCGCGGATGCCCATGTATTCCAGTTCTTCGGGATCCACCAGGCGATACAGGTCGAAGTGGAAAGCTCGTACGTCGCCAATTTCGTAGGGTTCTACCAAAGTGAACGTAGGGCTTTTCACAGCACCTTGATGCCCCAACCCGCGAATGATGCCCCGGGACAAGGTGGTTTTCCCGGCGCCCAAGTCGCCTTCCAGAAAGATCAAACCCGAGCCTTTCGTCACCTGGGCGATACGGTTGCCCAGCGCGACCATGGCGTCTTCATCGGACAGGAAAAGGACTACTTCAGACACGGCGATTGCTCCTCCAGCAACTGACGAATGGCAGGAATCAGGTCACTGGCGGCCAGCCCGCGACCGTAGATGCCCTGGCGATCTCCGGCAGTGGCATGCAGCCAGACCGCCAGGCAGGCGGCATCAAATGCCGACATGCCTTGAGCCAATAAAGCACCGACCAGGCCAGCCAACACGTCGCCCAGGCCGGCCGTCGCCATCGCCGGATGGCCCTGATCACAGCGGGCAACGCGGCCGTCCGGGCTGGCGATCAAGCTGCCTGCGCCCTTGAGGATCGCTACTGCATTGAATTTCTGACTCAACGCGCGCGCTACGTTAAGGCGGTCGGCCTGAACCTCGGCTGTCGAAATGCCCATCAAGCGGGCGGCTTCGCCAGGGTGTGGAGTGATCACACAATTGGCCGGCAAGCTGACGCTGCCCGTCGCCAGCAGGTTCAAGGCGTCGGCATCCCAGACCTGCGGCTGCCTGGCGTTGGCCGCTACCGACAGCAGGCTTTTGCCCCAAGAGGCTTCGCCCAGGCCCGGGCCGATGACGATCACGGAAATCTTTTCCAGCAAGCCCATCAACTGATTGGCCGAGTGCACGCCCACGGTCATGACTTCCGGCAACCGCGCCAGCGCCGCTGCAACGTGCTCGCTGCGAGTCGCCAGGGAAACCATGCCGGCACCACTGCGCAGGGCACTTTCGGCGCTGAGCAAGGCGGCGCCGCCAAAACCCCGGTCGCCGCCGATCAGCAATACATGGCCGAACTGGCCTTTATGGGCGTCCGGGGAACGCGCAGCGAGTTGCGGCAATTGGCCGGGCAACAGGTGCTGAACGTCGGGTATTTCGTGTTTTGTCTGCGGCATGCGTCTTCAAGCTCCGATGTCTGGCAGAATTATACGCATCTAACCTGCGGTTTCTCTTGTTCATGCCTGCTATTACCTACGACCTGCCCGCCCTCGCTCAATCGATCAAAGACTGGGGCCGCGAGCTGGGCTTTCAACAAGTGGGCATCAGCGGCCTTGACCTCGCCGAGCATGAGCAGCACCTGCAGCGCTGGCTCGACGCCGGCTACCACGGCGAAATGGACTACATGGGCGCCCACGGCAGCAAGCGCTCACACCCGGAAGAACTGGTGCCCGGCACCTTGCGCGTGGTGTCGCTGCGCATGGACTACCTGCCCGGCGACACTCAAATGGCCCAATTGCTGGCCAAACCCGAAAAAGCCTACATCTCCCGTTACGCGTTAGGCCGCGACTATCACAAGCTGATCCGCAAACGCGTGCAGCAACTGGCCGACCGGATTCAGGCGCAGATCGGCCCGTTCGGCTTCCGTGCGTTTGTCGACAGCGCCCCGGTGCTGGAAAAAGCCATCGCCGAACAAGCCGGGCTGGGCTGGATCGGCAAAAACACCCTGGTACTCAACCGCAAGGCCGGCAGCTACTTCTTCCTGAGCGAGTTGTTTGTCGACCTGCCGTTGCCGGTCGACCCACCCCACGCCACCGAACACTGTGGCCGTTGCACCGCCTGCCTGGACATCTGCCCGACCAACGCCTTCGTCGGCCCCTACGTGCTGGACGCCCGACGCTGCATTTCCTACCTGACCATCGAGCTGAAAAGCGCGATCCCCGAAGACTTGCGCCCACTGATCGGCAACCGGGTATTCGGCTGTGATGACTGTCAGATCGTTTGCCCGTGGAATCGTTTCGCCCGGCCTACCGACGAAGGTGATTTCAAGCCACGGCACAATCTGGATAACGCAGAACTGGCCGAATTGTTCATGTGGGACGAAGACAAATTTCTCAGCAGCACCGAAGGCTCGCCCCTGCGCCGCGCCGGCTATGAGCGCTGGCTGCGCAACCTGGCGGTGGGCCTGGGCAATGCGCCGTCAAGCATTCCGGTGCTGGAAGCGTTGAAGGCGCGAAGGAAGTACCCGTCGGAACTGGTGCGCGAACATGTGGAATGGGCGCTGAACCAGCATGCCGAACGTCAGTGCACGTCGTCGTTGTAGACGAACTTGGGCATTTCCCAATGGAAGCGGATCGCCAACAGACGCAATAGAAAGCCGCTGAACAGCGTCAGCAGGATTGATTGCTCGCTGGGCAGTTCCAGATAGATGCACAACATGTAGAACCAGGCGGCCAGGAACGAAACGCTGGCGTACAGCTCGCGGCGGAAGATCAGCGGGATGTCGTTGCAGAAGATGTCCCGCAGGATGCCGCCGAATACCCCGGTGATCACACCGCTGACCGACGCCACCAGCATGCCGTGGCCCATTTCCAGGGCGGTCATGCAACCGATCAGAGTAAAGGCCACCAGACCGACGGCGTCCAGCGCGAGGAACAGCGAGCGCAGGTGGCGCATCAGTGGGGCGATGAAGATTGTCACCAGCGCTGCGATGGAGGTCAGCACCAGGTATTCCGGGTGCTTGACCCAGGTCAGCGGGTAGTGGCCGAGCAACACGTCACGCACCGAACCGCCGCCCAGTGCCGTCACACAGGCGATCAGCACCACACCGAACCAATCCATGCCCCGCCGCCCGGCGGACAAGGCGCCCGTCATGGCTTCGGCGGTAATGGCGACGAGGTAGAGCATCAGCAGCATGATGGCGATCCTTGCAAAGAGGCGCGCAGTCTAATCATTTGGTGATGGCACCAAAAGGGGGCGAGCCCTCAAGAGCTTAAAGCTCGTCCTAATGTGGCGAGGGAGCTTGCTCCCGTTGGACTGCGCAGCAGTCCCATTTTTCAGGGCTGCTTCGCAGCCCAGCGGGAGCAAGCTCCCTCGCCACAACAGCTCTTCACCACGACTCAAATCAGAACTTGATGAAATGCTTGCGGTAATGCTGCAGCTCGGCAATCGACTCGCGAATATCGTCCAGCGCCAGGTGGGTGCTGCCTTTATGGAAGCTGTCTTTGACTTCCGGCGCCCAGCGCGCGGCCAGTTCCTTCAAGGTCGACACGTCCAGGTTGCGGTAGTGGAAGTAGCTTTCCAGCGCTTTCATGTGGGTATAAAGAAAGCGGCGGTCCTGGCAAATGCTGTTGCCGCAGATCGGCGACTTGCCCTTGGGCACCCACTTTTCCAGGAAGGCGATGGTTTGCGCTTCAGCCTCGGCCATGCTCACGCGGCTGTCACGCACGCGCTGGGTCAGGCCCGAGTTGCCGTGGGTGCGGGTGTTCCACTCGTCCATGGTGGCCAACACAGCATCGCTGTGGTGAATGGCAATCACCGGACCTTCGGCCAAGGTGTTGAGGTTGCTGTCGGTGACAATGGTCGCCATCTCGATGATGACGTCGGTGTCAGGGTTCAGACCGGTCATTTCCAGATCGATCCAAATCAGGTTCTGTGGGTTTTGCATGTCGTGGTTCCTTGGCACCTTGGCGTAGCTGCGCAGTTTAGCAGGCAGGGCGTGCTAGACTCGCGACCGTTTTACCTAACCTTTGCATTATCGACACGGAACACCAATGGCCAAACGCCAGCTCAACCGTCGCCAAAACTGGCGCATCGAAAAGATTCAGGGCGAACGCGCTGCCCGCGCCGCCAAACGTGAGTCCTCCGCCGTGGAAGCGCTTGAGGGCGGCGACCTGGGCCCCGAGCAAACGGGGCTGGTGATCGCGCACTTCGGTGTGCAGGTCGAAGTCGAGGCCACAGAAGGCGACCACGCCGGCCAGGTATTCCGTTGCCACTTGCGCGCGAACCTGCCTGCGCTGGTGACCGGCGACCGGGTGGTATGGCGTGCTGGCAACCAGGGCATCGGCGTCATCGTCGCCCAGTTGCCGCGAACCACCGAACTGCGTCGCCCCGACAGCCGTGGCCAGCTCAAGCCGGTGGCGGCCAACGTCGACATGATCGTCATCGTCTTCGCGCCACTGCCCGAGCCCCATGCCAACCTGATCGACCGCTACCTCGTAGCCGCCGAACATGCCGGCATTCGCCCGCTGTTGCTGCTGAACAAATTCGACCTGATCGACGAGCAGAACGCCCCGGCGCTCAACGCGCTGCTGGCGGTGTACCGCACCCTCGGCTACCCGGTGCTGGAAGTCTCGGCGCATCACGGCAATGGCATGGAGCAATTGCAGACTGAACTGGATGGACGCATCAGCGTGTTCGTCGGCCAGTCGGGTGTGGGCAAGTCGTCCCTGGTCAACAGCCTGTTGCCGGAAGTCGAAACCCGTGTGGGTCCATTGTCGGAGCTGTCCGGCCAGGGCACCCACACCACCACCACGGCACGGTTGTTCCACTTCCCGGGCGGCGGTGAACTGATCGACTCCCCGGGTATTCGTGAATTCGGCCTGGGCCATGTGAGCCGTGCCGATGTTGAAGCGGGTTTTATCGAGTTCAACGACTTGATCGGCACCTGCCGCTTCCGCGACTGCAAACATGACCGCGAGCCGGGTTGCGCCCTCCTCAAGGCACTGGAAGACGGCCGCGTGCAGCAGCAGCGGATGAACAGCTATCGCTCGATCATCGCCAGCTTGCCCGAGACCAGCTATTAACAGGTAGGAGCGAGCTTGCTCGCGAAAAGCGTGAGGGCGCCGCGTGCATTCAGAGAGCACGCGTCATCGTTAACGTCCATCGCGAGCAAGCTCGCTCCTACAGGATGTAGCAGATACAAAAGGCCGCGATCATCGCGGCCTTTTTGTGTCCGGCTTACGAGCCAGTGGCAGGTTGAGTCGGATCCTTCATTCCACCGTCATCAAACAGGTTCAGCTTCTGCCGCAGCTCATGGGCCGGCAACGGCTCCTGCTCGGGCGGCAGTGCGTTCGGGTCTGCCGGCACTTCGCCCGGCGCACCGTCACCCGGGGTCGGTACCGGCGTCGTGACGGGCGGGTCACCTTCAATCGCACGCTGGGCCTTTTTGGTCAGCACGACGATATCAATGCGTCGGTTGATCGGGTTGAACGGGTCCTTCGGATCAAACAGCTGCGAGGAAGCAAACCCCACCACCCGTGCCACTTGCGGGTCCGGATAGCTACCCGCGACCAGTGCACGACGCGCGGCATTGGCCCGGTTGGCCGAGAGCTCCCAGTTACCGAAGTCGCCCTGCCCTGCATATGGCTTGGCGTCGGTGTGGCCACTGATGCTGATCTTGTTCGGCACGGCCTTGATGGTGTCGGCCATGGCCAGCAGGATGTCTTCAAAGTACGGCTTCAACCGCGCGCTGCCAGAGTCGAACATCGGCCGGTTGGCGGCGTCCGTGATCTGGATACGCAAGCCATCTGGCGTGATTTCGAAGGAAATCTGGTCCTTGAACTTCAGCAGTTGCGGGTTTTCCTCAACCTTGGTTTGCAGCTCTTGCAGCAACAGCTCGAGGCGTTCCTGCTCAACCTGATCAGCCATGGCCTCGACGGTATCGCGCTCGATCGGAATTTTTTCCTGAGGCGAGTCGGTCTTGATTTCAGGATTGATGGTGCGCTCGGGCGCCAGTTGCGGCGAACCACCGAGGTCGATCACAAAAGGCGTGCCGCTCTCGGAGAAACCGATGGGGTCCTTGAAGTAACCGGCGATGGCGATCTTCTGTTCCGGCGTGGCGGTGGACATCAGCCACAGCACCAGGAAGAACGCCATCATCGCCGTCGCAAAGTCGGCGAAGGCGATTTTCCAGGCGCCGCCATGGTGCCCCGCAGCGAAGCGCTTGACGCGCTTGATGATGATCGGCTGGTTGTTTTCCATGGCTTAGCGACCGCGAACCGCTTGTTCCAGCTCAGCGAAGCTTGGACGGTGCTTCGGATACAGAACCTTGCGCCCGAACTCCACCGCCAGCGAAGGCGGCATGCCGGAAGCCGAAGCCACCAGGCACGCCTTGATCGCTTCGTACAGATTCACTTCTTCCTTGGCATCGTGGGCCAGGGAAGTGGCCAGCGGGCCGAAGAAACCATAGGCCGCGAGAATACCGAAGAAGGTACCCACAAGTGCCGCACCCACGTGCATGCCGATGGCCTTCTGGTCGCCTTCGCCGAGGGAGGCCATGGTCACCACGATCCCGAGAACCGCCGCAACAATACCGAAACCGGGCATGCCATCGGCGATGCCGGTCACGGCGTGGGAAGGGTGTTCCAGCTCTTCCTTGAGGCTGAACAGTTCCATGTCGAACAGGCCTTCCAGCTCATGGGGCGCCATGTTGCCGGACGACATGATGCGCAGGTAATCGCAGATGTAGGCGGTCATGCGCTCGTCTTTGAGCACCGCCGGGTACTTGGCGAAAATCGGGCTCGCCGAAGCGTCCTCGATGTCGCCTTCGATGGCCATCATGCCTTCGCGGCGGCTCTTGTTGAGGATCTCGTAGATCAACCCCAGCACTTCCAGGTAGAAGGTGTGGGAGAAGCGCGAGCTGAACATGCCCAGCGACTTCTTGATCACGTGCATGGTCATGTAGCCAGGGTTGGCTTGCAGGAATGCACCGAACGCCGCACCGCCGATAATCAGCACTTCGAAGGGCTGGATCAGCGCCGCAATCTTGCCGTGGGAAAGGACGTATCCGCCGAGCACGCTCGCGATGACGACGATGATGCCGATAATTTTAGCCATAGGGGATGAGTACTTGCGCCGTCGGGTTCAGGGTCATATTCGCAAGAGTTGAAAACTCTTGTTCTACTTATCGGCAAATCTGCGCCAGACTATAGCTCGTTATGGCGAAAAACCAGTTCGGCCCGTCCCGGGCGTGTTGACCGCAAGTGATGATCGCGCCCCAATCATGGCAAATGAAACGACAGTCCCACCTCAAAAACCCACGACGCTGGCCGCTTGGATAAAGCGTCTGGACGATGTGCTCTTGCCTGTTCCACAGGCGAGCCACGACCGGGTCTGCAAGGCCATCGGCGACAACCGTAGTTCGTTGCGCGATATTGCGGAGCTGATGCAGAACAGCCCGGCACTGGTCCTCAGCGTGATGCGCGAGGCGAATAACCAGGCCCACGGCAGCCTGGCGGAACCGGCGGAAAACCTCGAAGTGGCGATCAATCGCCTCGGCCTCAAACGCACCGAGGAACTGCTGTCGCGCTTGCCTTCAGTGCCACTGAATGAAATCCCCGTGGCCCTGCGCCAATTGCAGATGATCAGCCAGCACGCCTCGCAACAAGCCAGCGGGCTCTTCGCCAGCCGCCTGGCGCGGCTGTGGCAGGACATCCACTGGGGCAGCCTGCTGTTTCTTTCGCCGCTGTGGCCGATGGCGATTGCGTACCCCAAGCTGTTGGAAGAATGGGAGCTGCGGGTGATTCACAAGGGCGAATCGGCCCGCACAGTCGAACAGGAGTTATTCGGCGTACGCCTGCTGGACCTGTGCCTGGGATTGACCGAGGCCTGGCGCCTGCCGATATGGGTGTCCCAGGGTTATACGTTGCTGCTGAAGGAACGGCGTTTGCTGGCCAAGGCGCTGCGCATCGCCCGCGAAGACGAGCCGTTGCGCCAACAGCAGTTGCTGGATGCCGACCCGAACCTGCGCCGCTGGCTGAATCAGCCGGCGAATACCGTGCTGTTGGCCAACGGCCTGGCGCTGGCGGCGCAGGAGTCGTGGACCTGCCCGCACACCCAACGCTGGCAATACCTGACCGCGCTTTACCTGCAACAACCGCTGGCCGAGGTGCAACAACAGTCTCACCAACACGCGGCGATCAGTGCCCGCAACACCCTCATGCGCGACCTGTGGCACCCGGCGTTGTCGTTGATCTGGCCCTGGGATGTGCAGCGCGTTCACCACGGGTTGCTGCCGGCACCGCCGCCCACTGCCGAATCCCTGGCGATCTGGCGCAAGCGCTGCACCGAATTGCTGGTAGAGCCGAGCCGCTTTGCCAACGCCATGCACCTGACCACCTGCGCCAAGGAAGCCCTCGTGGCCTGCGGCATGCAACGTGTGATGTTGCTGATGGCGGACAAGACCCTGAGCGCCTTGCGGGTGCATCAAGTCGACGGCCTGCCCAAGGACGCCGACCACCTGAGCCTCGACGCGACACAAAGTACCCTGCTGCAACGCCTGCTGGCCAAGTCCGCCCAGGTGCGCCTCAACCCCGACAACCATGCTCAGTTCTCGGCACTCCTGCCTGCGCAACTGCGCCGCCTGTTCAAGGGCGAACATCTGCTGCTGCGCTCCCTGAGTTGCAATGGCCGGGTGGTGATGCTGATGGTGGCCGACCAGGGCGGCGGGCCGTTCTCGGAAACCACCGTGCAGGCCTTCGGCAAAACTGCCCAATGCATCGAAAAGGCCCTGCACAGCTTTACCAACCGCAGCGCCTGAAGCTTGCGCTACAATCGCCCTCCTTTAGCGCCCAATTTTTATGCCCAGGAGACCTCACATGCCTGACTTCTCTGGCTTGCCGCTGGTTATCGAGGCCAGCGACCTGCTCGGTCGCCTTGATGCAGAACACCTGATTCTGGTGGACCTCACCAGCGCCGCGCGTTACGCCGAAGGGCATATCCCCGGCGCACGCTTTGTCGACCCCAAGCGCACCCAACTGGGACAGGCGCCAGCGCCGGGCCTGCTGCCGGGCAAGGCTGATCTGGAAAAGCTGTTCGGCGAACTGGGCCACACCCCGGATGCCACCTACGTGGTGTACGACGACGAAGGCGGCGGCTGGGCCGGGCGATTCATCTGGATGCTCGACGTCATCGGCCACAAGAAATACCACTACCTCGACGGCGGCCTGCTGGCGTGGCTGGAAGAAAAACACCCCGTGTCCACCGAGGTACCGGCCAGCGCCGGCGGCCCGGTCAGCCTGACGTTGCATGAAGAACCCACCGCCACCCGCGAGTACCTGCAAAGCCGCCTCGGCGCTGCCGACCTGGGCATCTGGGATGCTCGCGGCCCGCTGGAATACTCCGGGGAGAAAGTCCTCGCGGCCAAGGGTGGACACATCCCGGGCGCGGTGAACTTCGAATGGACCGCCGGCATGGACAAGGCCCGCCAACTGCGCATCCGCCGCGACATGCCGCAGATCCTCGAAGACCTAGGGCTGACCAAGGACAAAGAAATCATCACCCACTGCCAGACTCACCACCGTTCTGGCTTCACCTACCTGGTGGCCAAGGCGCTCGGTTATCCGCGAGTCAAAGGTTATGCCGGTTCCTGGGGCGAATGGGGCAACCACCCCGACACCCCCGTTGAGATTTAAGGTTTAAGGACAGTTAATGAAAAAGCAGTTGTTCATCCTCAGCCAGTACTTGCTGCCCCATCACCTGCTGTCGCGTCTGGCCGGCTGCATTGCCGAATGCCGCGTGCGCTGGTTCAAGAATGCGTTCACCACGTGGTTCGCCAAGCGCTATCAAGTGGACATGTCCCAGGCCCTGGTTGAAGACGTGACCGCTTACGAGCACTTCAACGCCTTCTTCACCCGCGCCCTGAAAGACGGCGCACGCCCGCTGGATCAAACTCCAGGTGCGGTGTTGAGCCCGGCCGATGGCGCCGTCAGCCAGTTGGGCCCGATTGAACATGGTCGGGTGTTCCAGGCCAAGGGCCACAGCTTCAGCGTGCTGGAATTGCTCGGTGGCGATTCGGCGGTGGCTGCGCCATTCATGGGCGGTGATTTCGCCACGGTCTACCTGTCGCCGAAGGACTACCACCGGGTGCACATGCCACTGGCCGGCACCCTGCGGGAAATGGTCTACATCCCTGGCCGCATCTTCTCGGTGAACCAGACCACCGCCGAAAACGTGCCAGAGCTGTTTGCACGTAACGAGCGTGTTGCCTGCATTTTCGACACCGAACGTGGCCCGATGGCTGTGGTGTTGGTGGGTGCAATGATCGTGGCGTCGATTGAAACCGTATGGGCCGGCCTGGTTACACCGCCGAAGCGCGAACTGAAAACCTTCCGCTACGACGAAGCTGCACGCGGGCCGATCCATCTGGAAAAAGGCGCGGAGCTGGGACGCTTCAAGTTGGGTTCGACGGCAATCGTGCTGTTTGGGCCGGACCAGGTGACATGGTCGGCAGAAATGCGCGCGGGGACGCCGGTGCAGATGGGCCAGGGCATGGGTTTACCGAAAGCCTGACCTAACGAGCATTCCCACGCTCCGCGTGGGAATGCATCCCGGGACGCTCCGCGTCCCAACCTCAAAATCGGACGCGGAGCGTCCAGGGCGGCGTTCCCACGCAGAGCGTGGGAACGATCTTCAGAGCTGACCGTCGCGGTCGCGGAAGCCCAACAGGTACAACACGCCATCCAGCCCCAAGGTTGAAATCGCCTGTTTGGCCGATTGCTTGACCAGCGGCTTGGCACGAAACGCCACACCCAACCCGGCAATCGCCAGCATCGGCAAGTCATTCGCCCCGTCGCCGACCGCAATGGTCTGCTCCAGACGCAATCCTTCCTTGTGTGCCAATTCCCGCAGCAAGTCAGCTTTACGCTGTGCGTCGACAATCGGCTCCACCGCCACGCCCGTCACCTTGCCGTCCACCACTTCCAGCTCGTTGGCGAACACATAGTCGATACCCAGCTTGACCTGCAATTGCTTGGCAAAGTAGGTGAAGCCGCCGGACAGAATCGCAGTCTTGTAGCCCAGGCGCTTGAGTTCGGCGAACAGGGTTTCGGCGCCTTCGGTCAGTCGCAGGGAAGCACCGATGGAGTCCAGCACACTCACATCCAGGCCCTTGAGCAGCGCCAGGCGCTCCTTGAAGCTGGCACGGAAATCCAGCTCACCGGCCATGGCGCGCTCGGTGATTTCCGAGACTTGCTCACCGACACCGGCAGCCTTGGCCAACTCGTCGATGACTTCGGCTTCGATCAGCGTCGAATCCATGTCGAACACCGCCAGGCGGCGATTGCGACGGAACAGCGAATCTTCCTGGAAGGCGATATCGACATTCAGCTCCTGGGCAACGCTCAGGAATTCGGCACGCAGGGCCTGAGGATCTGCCGGCTCACCGCGTACGGAGAACTCAATGCAGCCCTTGCCCTTGTCCGCTGGCGTGTCCAATGGCATGCGACCCGACAGACGGTCAATATGGTCGATATTCAAACCATACTGAGCCGTGATCGAACTGACACGCTGCAATTGCTCGGCCGTCACCTTGCGGGTCAACAGCGTCACGATATGGCGTTTTTTGCCCTGGCCGGCCACCCAGCTCTGGTAATCCTCTTCGGACACCGGGGTGAAACGCACCTGTTGATCGAGCTTATACGCCGTAAACAGGATGTCCTTGAGCACGGACGAGGCTTGCTCGGTGCTGGGAATTTCCACCAGGATGCCGAACGACAGCGTGTCGTGAATCACCGCCTGGCCGATGTCGAGAATGTTCACACCACCCTGGGCCAGAACACCGGTAATGGCTGCGGTGAGACCCGGACGGTCTTCACCTGTGATGTTAATCAGGACAATTTCGCGCAAAGCGCACCCCCGAGCTGGAAAAAAACCGCATTCTACCCACTTTCAGTGACCATCGGGCACAGCCAGCGCTTTGCCGGTCTTGGGCCTGTCGCTATACTGCGCGTCAACTTCACGGACTAAAGAGCCGAGCTTAAGTGAACCGGCCCACGCCAGTAAAAACCGATAACTTCTTCCTGCTGATCTTCCGGGCACTGCGCCACCGCCGTGTACCGATCGCATTACGCATCGCCAGCCATAACGTGATCCTGGTCGCTCTGGCCCTGGTCATCTACGCCTGCGTGATGGGTTTGCAATTCAAGCAGGCCATGCATGAGCAAGCCGACGCCCTCGGCGAGAGCCTGACCACCCAGACCGCCACCTCGGCGACTGAGTTGTTGGTGTCCAACGACATCCTCAGCCTCAACGTGCTGCTCAACAACCTGACCAAGAACCCGCTGGTGGCCCACGCCGCTATCTATAGCGTGGACAACCGGATCATGGCCGAAGCCGGGCAACGCCCGAAAAACGGCCTGCTGGGTGAAGCCGAAGGCCTGTACCAGAGCAATATCACGTTTCAGGACGTGAAGGCCGGCCAACTGCGCATCAGCCTGGACATGCAACAGTTCCAGCAGCCGATGACCATCAGCCTGCAAAGCATGGGTATCTTGAGTGCGATCCTGCTGGCCCTGTCCCTGGCCTTGAGCCTGCGCCTGGGCCGGCATATCTCCACGCCACTGATGCAACTGCGCATCTGGCTGCGGGATATCGACGAGCACACACCGGCCACCGACCGCCAGGACGAAATCGGCGACCTCGCCCGCCAACTGCACACCAGCTTCGCGCCGGAGCCCGTGGTGCCCGAGGTTGAACCCGAGCCCGAGTTCGACGACACCGAGTACGAAGACGACGAGCCCGAGTTTGAAGTGCGCAACCTGCGCGACCCAAGCTTCGACGAGTCCGCGCCGGTGGCCGGTCTCAAGCCGGCAGCCCGTCAGGTGATCAAGGCCGAAGAAGACGAACTGGACGAAGAAGACCCGTTCGCCGATCTTCGCGACAACTCAGCGCCAACGACCACCGTGCCGCAACCGGCACCTGTGCGCAGCACCCAGCCCCAGCACAGCGCCGTATTGGCCGTGCAGTTGGGCGCACAGGACCAACTGCGCCGCTTGCCGCGGGCACGCCTGACGGAGTTGCTGGAGCGCTATCGTGATTGCCTCGACCAGGCTGCCTCGCTGTATCAGAGCGAGTTGCACACCCTGAACGATGGCAGCACGTTGATGCTGTTCCACAGCGAAGACAGCGGCGAAGACTACCTGACCAACGCCATCTGCTGCGGTGAGCTGCTGCGGGCCCTGGGCCATGCGCTGCAGATCGAAGTGGCCGACAGCGGCATCACCTTGCAGCTGCAATTGGGCCTGACGGTGGGTGACGATCTGTATGGCATGAGCCAGATTGATCTGCTGCTGACCGAGATTGCCCAGGACGCCCTGGCCTTGTCGCAACACAGCCGCAACCTGCTGCTGGTGGAACGCAAGATCAGTGACGACATGCTGATTCGCCAGCGTGCGCGGATCCGCCCGATTGCCAGCCCTGAGGGTGCGTGCTGTGTGGAGCGGTTGATGGAGCCTTACCCGTCGATGCTTGAGCGCCAGCTGGCGCGGATGCATGAGACGCGGGCGAAGAACTAACCCTAAGCCATAAAAAAGCCCGCCAATGATCACTCATTGGCGGGCTTTTTATTGGCTCTCTGTAGGAGCGAGCTTGCTCCGGGCGGCGTACTGGTAAAACGTGTCGCTCTTGTGTTTTTCGCGAGCAAGCTCGCTCCTACAGGGGGGCCTTTTCGTTGGTATGCCAGGTCAGAACCTGAACACTTCCATATCCGTACGAATCGGCACGGCCATCGGCATCTTCGGCTTCTCCGGTGCCGCAGCCTTGGGCTGCGCCGGGGCCTGTTTGCGTGGCGCCTCTGCAACCGCCGGCTGATTGGCCAATGGCTTGAGAGCGATGGACAGCTGCTCAGCCAAATGCTGCAGCAACACACCCTGGGCCTGGACCTGGGACGCGGTGCTGCCGGCGTGTTCTTCCTGCAAGTGCACGATGCGGTTATCCCGCACCTGGCCGCGGCGGTCGATCAAGCGCCACTGCGCGTCGAGGATAGCGGGCTGCGAAACGCCCGAGTCCAGCCGCGTAATGGTCAGCAGCACCTGTACGTCCGGGGCAAAACCCAACGGCGCCGGCGCCAATACCACACGCTGGCTGTCCAGATGGCCTGCCACCTGGCGCAACATCAACTGATTGATGTCGGACGACAGGCTACCGGCCCAGCGACCATCGGTGGAACCTTGCAGGCTGCCGTCGTTCTGACGTTGCAGCAGGGTTTCACGTTGCAGGTAGTCGGCCACCACAACCGGGCCAAGCAATACGGCCATGCCGGCACTTTGTGCAGGCTGAGCCGGACTTCCACTGTCCAGCTGATACAGCGACACAGGTTGATGTGTGCTGCAACCCGCCAGGCCCAAAACGCCAGCGAGCAACAAAAATAAAGGAAGGCGCGGAGCAGTCATCATCCCATCCAGGTGGCTGCCACAAGGCGAACCACAATGTAATACTTAAAAATAACCTATACGCGCTCAGCCACGCCGGCGCTGGAAAGGCCATATCATCCGTGAATATGCGCCATGACTCCAGCGCGAAAGCGTCGATCTACGGGTTAAATCGTAGATCGGGCTCTCTATATCGCGTTAAACCGGTGTTTCCACCAGTAAAGCATCCACTCGCTGGAAGCCGCGCGGCAGTTTATTGCCACGACGCCCTCGCTCTCCCTTGTAGTGTTCGAGGTCGTCAGGGCGCAGTGACAACGTGCGCTTGCCGGCCTGCAACACCAGGGTCGAGCCTTCCGGGATCACTGCGATGTCGGTCACGTACTCTTCGCGACTGGCCACCCGCTCCCCGGGGATACCAATGATCTTGTTGCCCTTGCCTTTGCCCAACTGCGGCAAATCGCTGATCTTGAACACCAGCAGGCGCCCTTCGGTGGTCACCGATGCCAGCCAATTGCCTTCACGGTCTTCCACCGGACGCGGCAGGATCACCTTGGCGTTGTTCGGCAGGCTCAACAACGCCTTGCCCGCCTTGTTCTTGGCCTGCAGGTCTTCACCCTTGACCACGAAGCCGTAACCCGCATCGGAGGCGATGACGTAAAGCGAATCATCGTCCGGCAGCAGCACGCACTCAAAATTCGCACCCGGCGGCGGTGTCAGGCGCCCGGTCAACGGTTCACCCTGCCCCCGCGCCGACGGCAACGTATGCGCCGGCACCGAATAACTGCGACCGGTGGAGTCGATAAACACCGCAAACTGGTTGGAACGCCCCGCTGCAGCAGTTTTGAAACCGTCACCAGCCTTGTACGACAGGCCGGTGGCGTCAATATCATGCCCCTTGGCCGAGCGAACCCAACCCTTTTCCGACAGAACGACGGTAATTTTCTCGTTAGGCAGCAGCTCGGTTTCAGTCAGGGCCTTGGCTTCAGCGCGCTCGACAATCGGCGAACGGCGGTCGTCGCCATAGGTTTCGGCGTCTTTGATCAGCTCGGTGCGCACCAGCTTCTTCAGCTTGGCTTCGCTACCCAGCAGGGCCTGGAGCTTGGCTTGTTCCTTGAGCAGCGCGTCCTGTTCGTCGCGCAGCTTCATCTCTTCCAGCCGCGCCAACTGACGCAGACGAGTGTCGAGGATGTAGTCAGCCTGGATCTCGCTGAGTTCGAAGCGCGCGATCAGCTCGGCCTTCGGGTGTTCGGCGGTACGGATGATGTGGATCACTTCATCCAGGTTGAGATAGGCAATCAACAAACCGTCCAACAGGTGCAGGCGGCGCTCGACCTTGTCCAGGCGGAATTGCAGGCGGCGACGCACGGTCTGTACCCGGAACTCCAGCCATTCCACCAGCAATGCCCGCAGGTTTTTCAACTGCGGCTTGCCGTCCAGGCCGATGATATTGACGTTGACCCGGTAGCTGGACTCCAGCTCCGTGCTGGCGAACAAGTGCTGCATCAGCACTTCGTGGTCGACCCGGCTGTTGGTCGGGATGATCACGATGCGGCACGGGTTCTCGTGGTCGGACTCGTCACGCAGGTCGGCGACTTGCGGCAGCTTCGACGGCTTGGCCTGCATCATCGCGGCAATCTGCTCCAGCACCTTGGCGCCGGACACTTGGTGCGGCAGCGCGGTGACGATGATGTCGCCATCTTCGATGTGGTACACGGCGCGCATGCGCACCGAGCCTTTACCGGTCTGGTAGATTTTCAGCAGATCGGCTCGAGGCGTGATGATTTCCGCTTCGGTCGGGTAGTCCGGGCCCTGGATATGTTCGCAGAGCTGCTCGACCGTAGCCTTCGGCTCATCCAGCAGGCGCACACAGGCGCTGGCCACTTCCCGCAGGTTGTGGGGCGGCACGTCAGTGGCCATGCCCACGGCGATGCCGGTGGTGCCATTGAGCAGGATGTTCGGCAAACGTGCCGGCAACACCAACGGTTCGTCGAGGGTGCCGTCAAAGTTCGGGCCCCAGTTGGCCGTGCCCTGGCCCAGTTCGCTGAGCAGCACTTCCGAATACCGCGACAAGCGCGCTTCGGTGTAACGCATGGCGGCGAAGGACTTGGGATCATCCGGCGCACCCCAGTTACCCTGGCCGTCCACCAGCGTATAGCGGTAACTGAACGGCTGGGCCATCAGCACCATGGCTTCGTAGCACGCCGAGTCGCCGTGGGGGTGGAACTTACCGAGCACGTCACCGACGGTACGCGCCGACTTCTTGTGCTTGGAGTCCGCGTCCAGGCCCAACTCACTCATCGCATAGATAATGCGCCGCTGTACGGGCTTCAGGCCGTCGCCGATATGCGGCAAGGCACGGTCCATGATCACGTACATGGAGTAGTTGAGGTAGGCACTTTCGGTGAAGTCAGCCAGCGACCGGCGTTCTACGCCGTCTAAGCTGTCTGCAAGGATGTCACTCATGCGGGCCTCATCATTGTTTGGTCTGGCGCAGCAGCAAGGTGCCGCTGCGCTGGGTAAATTCAAGTTGTTTCAATGCACTCATGCCCAGCAATACCTGTTCATCGCCCAAACCCGGTACCACGATGGCGCGCACGTCCTGAAGGACGATATCGCCCAGTTGCAGGCGGCCCAGCTCGGTCCGGAAGCCCTGGGTTCGCCCGTTGGCCGTACTCACGCCAACCGGCATGCCGCGTTTAAGCCCGAGACGGTCGGCCAATTCGGCCGGAACCGCCACGTCGGTGGCCCCGGTGTCGAGCATGAACTGCACCGGCTGGCCGTTGATCTGGCCAGTGGCGACAAAATGCCCTTGGCCGTTGCCCAGCAATTTTACTTCGACATAACCCTCGTGTTGCTCCGAGGTCACCACGGCATTGGGATTTTCCTGTCGCGCTTCCCACTGTCCAAAAAATCGTGTCGCCAAAAACAGGCCGGCGCCCCACGCGACGAACATCAACACCCGGCCGGCGCGCTTGCCCGGTGGTTGCACACTCATGGCTTGGCGCTCCAGCCACCCGCAGGGGCGGCGAAACGATAGACCACCGGCCGCTTTTCGCCATCGGCGCGGGCGCCGAAGTTATTGTCGATGCCGATCCAGGCACCGTCAGCGTCCACCACCAAGGCTTCGGCCAATCCATAGGCCTGGGCATAACGCCGATTCGGCGTCAGCGCTTCATCGGCAAACGACCAGCACAACTCCACCTGGGCCGTGACCGCATCCCGGCGACACACCTGAAACGCATTGCGCTCCAGGGTAAACAGCTTGCCATTGAACAGCGCCAAATCTGCAAAGTCCTTGGACACCGCCTTGGCGCCCGGGAACTGCGCCGGCTGCATCTCCTGGCCGGCCTCGCTCAGCAACACACAAGGGCCATCACAATCCCAAAGGGTTTGCGGGCGCTTGATGGAGATCAGCCCGCGCCGCTCACGCTCTGCCGCGAGCCAGATTTGATTGCCTTCCGGGTTAACCACGATGCCTTCAAACAACGCATTGAAGTGCAGCAACATGCCACTGGCCCGAGCTTCGCGAACCATGCCCGGGGCGATCTTCAGCCACTCCGTATCACCGTGTTCTGCGGAGAAAGGCACCCTGAGAACCGCCGCGTGAGCCTCACTGACGATGTAACGGTTGCCCGCCGCATCGCAGCTGATGCCTTCAAAATCCAGGTCGCCGCCACGAATCAACGCAGCTGCCTTGGTGCGTGAGCGCAGGCCAAAGGGCAAACCCGACTCCGGCACCGGCGGCACGTCAATCCCGTATTTCTCTGCTTTCCAGACATCACCAGCGGTATCGAGCCGGTAGATCTGGTCGTCATCGCGATCGGAGACTGTCCACAATTCGTTACCGCATAAGGCCAGGCCCGACAGGTTACCGCCGCGCATGCCTTCCACCGGGTGTTCCGACAACAGCTTCAGCTCAGCCACAGGCGCCGCGACCACCGAGGTGGCCGCCAACCCGCTCAACAACAGAATCGCCAGGGCGAAACTGCTGCGCATCAGCCCACAACCTCGGCCAAGTGGCCCTTGGACTCCAGCCAGCTCTTGCGATCCGGTGCACGCTTCTTCGCCAGCAACATGTCCATCATTTCAGAAGTGGCGGCGAAATCTTCCAGGGTCAATTGCACCAGGCGCCGGGTGTTCGGGTCCATGGTGGTTTCTCGCAGTTGCGGCGGATTCATCTCACCCAGACCTTTGAATCGGGTGACCTGAGGCTTGCCACGCTTCTTCTCCGCCACCAGGCGGTCGAGAATGCCATCACGCTCGGCTTCGTCCAGGGCGTAAAAAATCTCTTTGCCCAGGTCGATGCGGAACAGCGGCGGCATGGCGACGTAGACGTGACCGGCATCCACCAACGGGCGGAAATGCTGGACGAACAACGCGCAAAGCAAAGTCGCAATGTGCAGGCCGTCGGAGTCGGCGTCGGCGAGGATGCAGATCTTGCCGTAGCGCAGTTGGGCGATATCGGCCGAGCCCGGATCGACACCGATGGCGACGGCGATGTTGTGCACTTCCTGGCTGGCCAGCACTTCGCTGCCATCGACTTCCCAGGTGTTAAGAATCTTGCCGCGCAGGGGCAGGATCGCCTGGAATTCCTTATCCCGCGCTTGCTTGGCGGAACCGCCGGCGGAATCACCTTCTACCAGGAACAGCTCGGAACGCATCGGGTCTTGCCCGGCGCAGTCCGCCAGCTTGCCCGGCAGTGCCGGGCCCTGGGTAATGCGCTTGCGTTCGACTTTCTTGCTGGCCTTCAGGCGGCGGCCGGCGTTGTTGATCGCCAGCTCTGCCAGGGCCAGGCCCAATTCAGGGTGTTCGTTGAGCCACAGGCTGAAAGCGTCCTTGACCACACCAGAGACAAACGCTGCAGCCTCACGGGACGACAGGCGTTCCTTGGTCTGGCCGGAGAATTGCGGCTCCTGCATCTTCATCGACAGGACGAACGCGATCCGCTCCCAGACGTCTTCCGGCGCCAGCTTCACACCCCGTGGCAACAGGCTGCGGTATTCGCAGAATTCGCGCATGGCATCCAGCAAGCCCTGACGCAAACCGTTGACGTGGGTACCGCCCTGGGCGGTCGGGATCAGGTTGACGTAGCTTTCCTGAACGCTGTCGCCACCTTCCGGCAGCCACAGTAAGGCCCAATCCACGGCTTCTTTATTACCGGCCAGGCTGCCGCAGAACGGCTCGTTGGGCAGGCGTTCGAATTCGCTGACGGAGTCTTCCAGGTAGGAGCGCAGGCCGTCTTCGTAATGCCACTCGACCTTTTCGCCAGTGCCTTTGTCTTCAAAGCTGACCAATAGGCCCGGGCACAGAACGGCCTTGGCCTTGAGCACGTGCTTGAGGCGGCTGATGGAGAACTTGGGCGAATCGAAATATTTCGGGTCCGGCGCGAAATACACGCTGGTGCCGGTGTTGCGCTTGCCGACGGTACCGATCACTTCCAGGTCGGTGGCCTTGTAGCCATCGGCGAAGGTCATCTGGTACTCATTGCCGTCGCGCTTGACCTTGACCCGCACGTGGTTCGACAAGGCGTTGACCACGGAGATACCCACACCGTGCAAGCCACCGGAGAACTGGTAGTTCTTGTTGGAGAACTTGCCGCCGGCGTGCAGCTTGGTGAGGATCAGCTCGACGCCCGACACACCCTCTTCCGGGTGAATGTCCACCGGCATGCCGCGACCATCGTCGGACACTTCCAGGGAATGGTCGGCGTGAAGGATGACTTGTACCGACTTGGCGTGCCCGGCCAAGGCTTCGTCGACGCTGTTGTCGATGACTTCCTGGGCAAGGTGGTTCGGCCGACTGGTGTCGGTGTACATACCGGGGCGTTTGCGCACCGGGTCGAGGCCCGAGAGGACTTCGATGGCGTCGGCGTTATAAGAGCTAGCGCTGGGAGTGGCCATGGGGTCTCGTCGTGAGTCGTTCGATTAAAAAGTAACCTGCGGTTTCACAATGCGGTGAAATCGAAGGATTGGTACTGATCTGCGCCAATGCCGGCAAAACTCAACAGCGCCGGTAACTGCTGGGCGAAGCCTTGGTAACCGTGGTCGCCACCGGCCTGGATGCGCAAGGCACAGGCTCGGTAATACTGCTGGGCGAGCCGATAATCCAGTGTTTCATCGCCGGTCTGCAACCACACCTGATAACGCTGGGCGTCCTGGGGTGCCGGCACTTCCAGCTCGGCCAGGGCCGCAACGTGGTCGTGGGTCAATTCCCAGGTTTCATCGGTGTAGAGGTTCTTCTGGGTGCCCAGGTATCCGTCGAACATCCGATGAGGGCTGACTGCCGGGTTGACCAGCAAGGCGTTGAGGCCATGGCGTTCGGCAAGATGGGTTGCATAGTAGCCGCCGAGGGAGCTGCCTACCAGCAGTGGCCTTCCGAGGTCACGGATAGCCGCCTCCAACTGGGGGATCGCCTGGCGGGGGTGATGATGCAGGGCCGGCACGCGCAACTGGTCGGCCAGACCGAGGCTGTCCATCACGGTGATCAACTGGCTGGCCTTGTTGGAGGCAGGAGCGCTGTTGAAGCCGTGGATATACAAGATCGATGCGGACATTCCGGGTCCTCTGGGGGGCGGCTTAAAGAGGGGGCAGTTTACAGGGAACTTGGGGGCTAGGCTCTAGCGGGGTTTCTGGGTGTATATCCGTTATTTTTGTAACGGCGACTATTGGTTCCGCTCTTACAGCGGCTCACTTTTGAACAGCGCAAAAGTAAGCAAAACGCTCTTGCCCCACCACTCGGCACCTCGCTAATGCTCGGTGTGCCCTCACTCCGGCTTTGGACCGTGGGCCGCCGCGATGGGCCATCCTTGGCCCAGCGCGGCTAACCCGGCGTCCTGCCGGGTTACCCACGCTCCAAAGCCTGCGTTCGGCCAGCGTGGTTTAACGGGGCGCCTAAGATCAAGATCAAAAGCAGATC
>NZ_LPNO01000055.1 GCF_001952855.1 Pseudomonas sp. ATCC PTA-122608
GCCATCGTTGATCCGGCGCGCTCTTTGCGCACCTGCTCGACCCAGCGACGCAAAGCCGTAGGGCCGATATCCAAACTGGCGCAAATTTCGGGAACAGGCAGGTTTTGATCAAGCACCATACTGACGGCGTTGAGTTTGAACTCGCTGGAATAGGACTTTCGCATCATCTGCACACCTCAGGTTTGGGCGCCATCATAGCGCCCTATTGATGTGTCCAAATTCATTAGGCCAGTTCAGCTTGCTCGCGAAGGCGGAGTATCAGGCTCATATGGGCCGACTGACACACCGCCTTCGCGAGGCAAGCCCACTCCCACATTTGGATCACCGCAAGGCTCGAGCTAATTGCCAGCCACAAAAAAAGCCCCGACTCGCAAGAGCCGGGGCTTTTTGTTGGTGCGCTACAACGGCTTAGCCGTTGAACACATCGTCCACGCTTTGCAGCGGGTAGTTCTTCGGATACGGCAGGGTAGCCACACCGGTCTCGATCGCAGCTTTAGCCACGGCATCGGAGATCAGGGTGATCAGGCGCTTGTCCATTGGTTTCGGGATGATGTACTCACGACCGAATTCCAGTTTGGCGCCACCGTAGGCATCACATACATCCTGAGGCACCGGCAGCTTGGCCAGTTCGCGCAGGGCGTTGGCCGCAGCTACTTTCATCTCTTCGTTGATGCGCTTGGCGCGAACGTCCAGGGCACCACGGAAGATGAACGGGAAGCCCAGTACGTTGTTGACCTGGTTCGGGTAGTCCGAACGGCCGGTGGCCATGATCACGTCGTCACGGGTGGCGTGGGCCAGTTCCGGGGAGATTTCCGGATCCGGGTTGGAGCACGCGAACACGATCGGGTTGGCTGCCATGGACTTGAGGCCTTCGGCGCTCAGCAGGTTCGGGCCGGACAGGCCAACGAACACGTCTGCACCGTCAAGGGCGTCAGCCAGTGTACGCTTGGAGGACGGATGCGCGAACATCGCCTTGTACTGGTTCAGGTCGGTACGCTCGGACTGAATCACGCCCTTGCTGTCGACCATGTAGATGTTTTCCAGCTTGGCGCCCATGCTCACGATCAACTTCATGCAGGAGATGGCCGCAGCGCCGGCGCCCAGGCAAACAATCTTGGCTTCGCCGAGGGTTTTGCCAGCGATTTCCAGGGCGTTGATCATGCCGGCCGCGGTAACGATCGCGGTGCCGTGCTGGTCATCGTGAAATACCGGGATGTCGCACTGTTCGATCAGGGCCTTTTCGATCTCGAAGCACTCAGGTGCCTTGATGTCTTCCAGGTTGATGCCACCGAAGGTGATGGAGATGCGCTTTACGGTGTCGATGAAAGCCTGCGGGCTTTCGGAATCAACTTCGATGTCGAATACGTCAATGCCGGCGAAGCGCTTGAACAGCACGCCTTTACCTTCCATGACTGGCTTGGAAGCCAACGGGCCGAGGTTACCCAGGCCGAGGATCGCGGTGCCATCAGAGATCACTGCAACCAGGTTGCCTTTGCCGGTGTACTTGTAGGCCAGTTCAGGATCCCGGGCGATTTCACGTACGGGCTCGGCAACGCCAGGGCTGTAGGCCAGCGACAGGTCGCGGGCGGTGGCAGTGGCTTTGGTGAGCTCTACACTCAGCTTTCCTGGACGAGGATGGGCATGATATTCGAGAGCGGCAGTTTTCAAATCAGACATATCGGCATTCCGCTTTTACTGTTGGTCGACGGACCGCCGAGGATACGCGTGTCGCAAAGTCCCTACAAGACTGGGCAGTCACAGGTGTCAAGAGCCCTGCCCTAAGACTTTTGGCCAAGAGCCACGGGATACAAGGGCTCAACTGTTCACAATCACACTAAAAAATGTCTACAATTTTTTTCTTACGGCACCCGCTGAAGCATGCTTGGATCAGTCAGTGGCAGCAGCCAGCGTGCCTGGTCATTTTTCAGGGCGCCGCGCCGGGAACGGTCCTGCACCCAGCCGCGCGCTTCGATGGACTGACCCTGCAAACCCTTCAACAGCGTGCTGTCGAACGTGGCCATCAGATTGGGTGCAATGCGTAATACCAATGAGCCCCGCAACTCAATCCAGAGGCCGCCGCGATTGCGTTCGATTTTGCTCACCTGGCCGCTGACCACGGCAAAGCCCGAGCGCCGGATCTTCGCCGCGTCCACCACCGGCGACTGGCGCCACACCCCCAACCGGGCCTGCCGGGCGCTGCGTTCGGCGGCTTGCTGGCAGGCGACCAGTTCCACATTCGGCGCGACTGCCACCTGGAAACCCAGGCCTTCGGCGAGCAACTGCGCCTCCAGATTTGCGCCATTGGCGCCGTAAAGATGGGCCAGGGTGCGACCGTAACGGTCCTTGCTGTCCCGGCCAGGCACCACGCCAACGCGCCCACCACTCGCGTCCACCAGGCTTTGCAAGCGCTCGCGGGCGGCCACGGCGAAAGGCTCGTCAGTGCGTCCCTTCTTGCCGGTTTCCGGGGCATTGACGCCGATCATGCGTACGCTGCGGCCATCCTTGAGGCGCACCGTGTCGCCATCCACTACCCGCTGCACATCGAAGGTAGCGACATTGCCGGGCGCCGGGCAGAACACCTCGGCCTGGGCCGGCGCCAGCCAAATCGCAGACACAAAAAAGGCGCCCACAAGGGGCGCCTTTTTTATCAACAAAGAAAAGCCAAACAGGCTTTTCAAGCCGATCGCCTTACTCAGCTTCTGGAGCTGGAGCAGCAGTTTTAGCTGCGCCGAAAGCACCGAAACGGGTCTTGAAGCGATCAACACGGCCGCCAATATCCAGAGTCTTCTGCTTACCGGTGTAGAACGGGTGGCACTCGTTGCACACGTCGATTGGCAGAGCTTTGCCGAAAGTCGAACGGGTTTCAAACTTGTTACCGCAGCTGCAGGTAACGTCGATGGCAACATAGTTTGGATGGATATCGGCTTTCATGGTGTATTCCTCAGGCTAGCGTGCCGCCAATCAACACTATTGTTGAATACCGCACGTAATTAGGCCGCGGATTCTACCAGACCTTTTTAAACGCGCAAGAAGCACTGCGGCCCCTTTCATCAGAAAAGCGCGGCATACCCAACACCCTGTGGGAGCCGGGCTTGCCCGCGATGCAGGCGCTGCGGTCTCTCAGGGGCACCGTATGGATACTATCGCGGGCAAGCCCGGCTCCCACATCCACCGCCGGTCTGCTAGGCTCCCGCCCTTCTTCGCCGCCCGTCATATGAGAACCCCCGCGTGCCCGACGCCATTTTGCGCCTCGCCCTGCCCTCGCCCCTGCGCCGCCTGTTCGATTATCGGGCTCCTGCCGGTGTATTGCGGTCGCAGTTGCAGCCCGGCATGCGCGTGCGCGTGCCGTTTGGCCGGCGGGAGATGATCGGCATCCTGGTGGAAGTCGCCGATCACAGCGAAGTGCCCGCCGAGAAGCTCAAGCCCGCAGTGGCGATCCTCGACGCCACGCCGCCGCTGCCACCCGCGCTGTTCAAGCTGTGCCTGTGGACCTCGCAGTATTACCAGCACAGCCTGGGCGACACCTTGAGCTGGGCGCTGCCGGTGTTGTTGCGCCAGGGCGAGTTGGCCGAGGCGCGCCAGGAGCGTTTCTGGTCGATGGTGCCCGGGGCGCGCATGGATGACCCGCGCATCGCCCGCGCCCCGCGCCAGCGTGAAGCTTTGGCAACCCTGGCCCAGCATCCCCACGGCGTCGCCCATCAGCTGTTAAGCAAGCTGATGCTGAGCAAGGACAGCCTGGACTTGCTGCTCGCCAAGGGTTTGGTGCAGGTGGAGATCCGCAAGCACGCCCCCGGCGAACGCCACGAACACTGGCTGGCCCAGCCGGAGCTGCCGCTCAACCCCGAACAACGCGCCGCCTGCGAGGCGATTCGCGCCGGTTTCGACAGTTTCCACGCGTTCCTGCTGGCCGGCGTCACCGGCAGCGGCAAGACCGAAGTCTATTTACAGCTGATCCGCGAAACCCTCGAGGCCGGCAAACAGGCGTTGGTGTTGATCCCCGAGATCAACCTCGGCCCGCAAACCCTGGCGCGCTTCGAACAGCGCTTCAACGCGCGCATCGCCCTGGTGCACTCGGCGGTCAACGACCGCGAGCGCCTGGAATCCTGGCTTGCCGCCCGGGACGGCGAGGCCGACATTATTATTGGAACACGCTCGGCGCTGTTCACCCCGATGAAAAATCCCGGGCTGATCATCATCGACGAAGAACACGACGGCTCCTATAAACAGCAGGAAGGCCTGCGCTACCACGCCCGCGACTTGGCGCTGGTACGCGCCCGCCAGGAAAACATCCCGATTGTGCTGGGTTCGGCCACGCCCTCCCTCGAAAGCCTGCACAACGCCTACACCGGGCGCTATGGCCTACTGCGTCTCAACGAGCGTGCCGGCGGCGCCAAGCAGCCACGCTTCCTGCGCCTGGATGTGAAAAGTCGCCCGCTGGACAGCGGTATTTCCGGGCCGATGCAACAAGCCATCGGCCAAACCCTCGCGGCGGGCCAGCAAGTGCTGGTGTTCCTTAACCGCCGGGGTTTTGCGCCGACGTTGCTGTGCCACGACTGCGGCTGGATGTCCGAGTGCAAGCGCTGCGACGCGCGAATGACCGTCCACCAGCGTTCCGGCGAGCTGCGCTGCCATCACTGCGGCCATGTGGAACGGGTGCCACGTCACTGCCCGCAGTGCGGCAAGGTCGACTTGCGCCCGGTGGGCGCAGGCACCGAGCGCGCCGAGGAGCGGCTGGGCATTCTGTTCCCGGATTACCCGGTGCTGCGGGTCGACCGTGACAGTACGTCGCGCAAGGACGCGATGAATCAGCTGTTCGCCACGATCCAGAAGGGCCAGCCGTGTATTTTGGTGGGCACACAGATGCTTGCCAAAGGGCATCACTTCCCACGGGTGACCCTGGTGTCGATCCTGGATGCCGACGGCGGGTTGTTCTCCGGGGATTTCCGCGCCAGCGAACGCATGGCACAGCTGATCGTGCAGGTCGCAGGCCGTGCCGGGCGGGCTGAAGAGCCAGGCAAAGTGATCATCCAAACACACCTGGCCGACCACCCATTGCTGATTCAACTGACAGAACAAGGCTACTTTGCCTTCGCCGAGCAGGCCTTGAGCGAACGCCGCTCGGCCGGCTTGCCGCCGTTTGCGCATCTGGCGCTGCTGCGGGCCGAGGCGCACAAGCCGGGGCAGGCCGAAGGTTTCCTGGATGAAGCGTGCAGCGAGGCTGAACGTTTGCTGGGGGAGCTGGGTCTGACCGGCATCGAGCTATTGGGCCCGGTGCCAGCACCGATGGAACGCCGCGCCGGGCGTTACCGAGCCCAGCTACTCTTGCAAGCCAGTGCCCGCGCCCCGCTGCATCGTCTATTAAGCAGCTGGTTACTTGCGCTGGAGCAAATGCCCAGTGGTCGCCAGGTGAGATGGTCGTTGGACGTAGACCCGGTAGATTTGTACTAGACCCCTGTGGCGAGGGAGCTTGCTCCCGCTGGGCTGCGAAGCGGCCCCAAAAAARCCGGGAGCGCTACGCACTCCAGCGGGAGCAAGCTCCCTCGCCACAGCAAGCTCCCTCGCCACAGGTTAATCGTCCGTCAAGGTCCAGCGAAGGTTGGCAAGCCCGCCCTCCCCACGGATAATGCCCAGTTTTTCCACCTGCGCATCGCGCGCCACCGCTTGCGGTCGAAAGAGAACACCATGA
The DNA here is from genome assembly GCF_001952855.1 of Pseudomonas sp. ATCC PTA-122608. GTDB lineage: Bacteria > Pseudomonadota > Gammaproteobacteria > Pseudomonadales > Pseudomonadaceae > Aquipseudomonas. The sequence goes on from NZ_LPNO01000055.1 coordinate 5,687, forward strand.
AAGACACCATTCGCCAGCTGATCCAACAAGCCCTCACCCAACTCGTCAACGAAGGTGTGTTGCCTGAAGGCCTGACGCCGGCGATCCAGGTGGAAAACACCCGCGACAAGACCCACGGTGATTTCGCCAGCAACATCGCGATGATGCTGGCCAAGCCGGCTGGCCTGAAGCCTCGCGACCTGGCGGAAAAAATCATCGCCGCGCTGCCGGCCGACCCGCAGGTGACCAAGGCTGAAATCGCTGGCCCAGGCTTTATCAACTTCTTCCAGAACACGCAGGCCCTGGCTTCGCGCCTGGACGCGGCCCTGGCGGATGCCAGAATCGGCGTACGCAAGGCTGGCCCGGCACAGCGCGTGGCTATCGACCTGTCGGCGCCGAACCTGGCCAAGGAAATGCACGTAGGTCACTTGCGCTCCACGATCATCGGTGACGGCGTGGCGCGGGTCCTGGAATTCCTCGGCGACGACGTGATCCGCCAGAACCACGTGGGCGACTGGGGCACCCAGTTCGGCATGTTGATGGCGTACCTGCAGGAAAACCCGATCACCAGCAACGAGCTGTCGGACCTGGAGAACTTTTACCGCGCCGCCAAGAAGCGTTTCGACGAATCCGAAGAATTCGCCGACCGCGCCCGTGGCCTGGTGGTCAAGCTGCAAGCCGGCGATGCCGAATGCCTGGAACTGTGGGGCCGCTTCCGCGAGATCTCGCTGTCCCATTGCCAGGAAATCTACGAGCTGCTCAACGTCAAATTGACCATGGCCGACGTGATGGGCGAAAGCGCCTACAACGACGACCTGATCAACGTGGTCAACGACCTCAAGGCCAAGGGCCTGCTGGTTGAGAGCAACGGCGCACAGTGCGTGTTCCTCGAAGAATTCAAGACCGCCGACGGCGACCCGCTGCCGGTGATCATCGTCAAGGCCGATGGCGGCTACCTCTACGCCACCACCGACCTGGCCGCCGTACGCTACCGCAGCGGCGTGCTGAAAGCCGACCGCGCCCTGTATTTCGTCGACCAGCGCCAGGCCCTGCACTTCCAGCAAGTGTTCGAAGTGGCGCGTCGCGCCGGTTTCGTCACCCACCCGATGCACATGGAACACATGGGCTTCGGCACCATGAACGGCGCCGATGGCCGCCCGTTCAAGACCCGTGATGGCGGCACCGTGAAGCTGATTGACCTGCTGAACGAAGCCCAGGACCGCGCCTACAACCTGGTGAAGGAAAAGAACCCGGAGCTGGCCGAAGCCGACCTGCGCAACATCGCCCGCGTGGTGGGCATTGGCGCGGTGAAATACGCCGACCTGTCCAAGCACCGCACCAGCGACTACAGCTTCAACTTCGAGCTGATGCTCAACTTCGAAGGCAACACCGCGCCGTACCTGCTGTATGCCTACACCCGGGTGGCCGGTGTGTTCCGCAAGCTGGGCAAGGACTTCAGTGAAGTCGAAGGCCAGATCAACCTTGAAGCGCCACACGAGCAGGAACTGGCGGCCAAGCTGGCGCAATTCGGCGAAGTGCTGAACAGCGTCGGCGAGAAAGGCACGCCGCACATCCTCTGCACCTATTTGTACGAAGTCGCCGGTTTGTTCTCCAGCTTCTACGAGAACTGCCCGATCCTGACCGCAGACGACGAAGCTCAAAAGCAGAGCCGCCTGCGCCTCGCCGCACTGGCAGGACGGACCCTCAAGCAAGGCCTGGAATTGTTGGGCCTGGAAACTCTGGAGCGTATGTAAGTTGGCTGCCAAGAAAAAACCTGCACCCAAGCGCGGCGCCAGCCGCTACCAGGCACCTGCGAAGAAACCTATTCCGGGCTGGTTGTGGATGGCGATCGGCCTGACGGTCGGCGCGTTTGTCGTGTTCCTGATGAAGCTGGACCCGGGCAAGGGCGATGACGTCAAACGGGTCAAGCAAGAGCAGCAGAGGGCGACGAAAATGGCCGAAGCGAACAAGACCGTCCCGAGCCCGACTGCGCCGGTGAAGCCGAAGTACGACTTCTACACATTGCTGCCGGAATCGGAAGTGATCGTGCCGCCGGACGCCGTGCCGGAGAAAACCCTGCCGACGCCGCAGCCTGTGCCGACTACACCGGTAACACCGGCGGAAGCGGCGAAAATCGACACTGCACGGGCCCAGGCGGCATTGGCCGGGATCACCCCGCCGCCACCGCCGCCCGTTGCCACGACCAAAGCAGCGCCGGTGACCAAGTTCTTCCTGCAGGCGGGCTCGTTCCCGAAACAGGCGGATGCGGACCGCGTGCGTGCGCAGATCATTCTGCTGGGGCAGGCGGTGACGGTGGAGTCCGGGACGGTTAAGGATGCGACCTGGTATCGCGTGCTGGTAGGGCCGTTCAGCAACCGTGAACAGCTGACCGTGGCGCAGAAACAACTGGCGGGTGCAGGGTTTAGCAACCTGTTGTTACAACAACGCCAAAGCCGCTGATTGCGAGAACATAGCAGTACCCATGTGGGAGCGGGCTTGCTCGCGAAGGCGCCAGATCAGTCAATATTTCCAGTGACTGACACACCGCATTCGCGAGCAAGCCCGCTCCCACATTTGATTTTCATCGCCGTCAGGACCGAGACCGACACATAAACACCACTCGTCCGCCCTCCCGTCCTACAGTTGAAATCCCCCCCGCCACCCCCATATGAGTTCCATCAGGGCATTTTCGCCCCGCAGCGTGGAGACTCTCCCCTTGACCACCATCGTTTCAGTTCGCCGCCACGGCAAAGTCGTCATGGGCGGCGACGGCCAGGTTTCACTTGGCAATACCGTGATGAAAGGCAACGCGAAAAAAGTCCGTCGCCTGTACCACGGCCAGGTCCTCGCCGGTTTTGCCGGCGCCACCGCTGACGCCTTTACCCTGTTCGAGCGCTTTGAAGGCCAACTTGAGAAGCACCAGGGCCACCTGGTCCGTGCCGCCGTCGAACTCGCCAAAGAATGGCGCACCGACCGCTCCCTCAGCCGCCTCGAAGCCATGTTGGCCGTCGCCAACAAAGACGCCTCGCTGATCATCACCGGCAACGGCGACGTGGTTGAACCCGAAGAAGGCCTGATCGCCATGGGTTCCGGCGGCGGTTACGCCCAGGCCGCAGCCAGCGCCCTGCTGAAGAAAACCGACCTGTCGGCCCGGGAAATCGTCGAGACTGCCCTCGGTATCGCTGGCGACATCTGTGTCTTCACCAACCACAACCTGACCATTGAGGAGCAGGACCTCGCCGAATAAGCCGCAGGCTTATTCCCGCTTGAGGACCGCCAATTACTATGTCCATGACTCCCCGCGAAATCGTCCATGAACTCAATCGCCATATCATCGGCCAGGACGATGCCAAGCGCGCCGTTGCCATCGCCCTGCGTAACCGCTGGCGCCGGATGCAACTGCCCGAAGAATTGCGCGTTGAAGTAACCCCCAAGAACATCCTGATGATAGGCCCGACCGGTGTCGGTAAAACCGAGATCGCCCGGCGCCTGGCCAAACTGGCCAACGCTCCGTTCATCAAGGTCGAAGCCACCAAGTTCACCGAAGTGGGCTACGTGGGCCGTGACGTCGAATCGATCATTCGTGACCTGGCCGACGCTGCCCTGAAGCTGCTGCGCGAACAGGAAATGACCAAGGTCAGCCATCGCGCCGAAGACGCCGCCGAAGAACGCATCCTCGACGCCCTGCTGCCACCGGCACGCATGGGTTTCAACGAAGACGCGGCACCGAGCTCGGATTCCAACACCCGCCAGCTGTTCCGCAAGCGCCTGCGTGAAGGCCAGCTGGACGACAAGGAAATCGAGATCGAAGTCGCCGAAGTGTCCGGCGTCGACATCTCCGCACCGCCTGGCATGGAAGAAATGACCAGCCAGTTGCAGAACCTGTTCGCCAACATGGGCAAGGGCAAGAAGAAAAGCCGCAAGCTCAAGGTGAAGGAAGCACTGAAACTGGTGCGCGACGAAGAGGCCGGGCGCCTGGTGAATGAGGAAGAACTCAAGGCCAAGGCCCTGGAAGCGGTCGAGCAGCACGGCATCGTGTTTATCGACGAGATCGACAAGGTGGCCAAGCGCGGCAATTCCGGCGGCGTCGACGTATCCCGCGAAGGCGTGCAGCGCGACCTGCTGCCGCTGATCGAAGGCTGTACCGTCAACACCAAGCTGGGCATGGTCAAGACCGACCACATCCTGTTTATCGCTTCCGGTGCGTTCCACCTGAGCAAGCCGAGCGACCTGGTGCCGGAGCTGCAAGGCCGTCTGCCGATTCGCGTTGAGCTGAAAGCGCTGACGCCGGGCGACTTCGAACGCATCCTCAGCGAGCCGCATGCGTCGTTGACCGAGCAATACCGCGAACTGCTGAAAACCGAAGGCTTGGCCATTGAGTTCCTGCCGGACGGTATCAAGCGTTTGGCCGAGATCGCCTGGCAGGTCAACGAGAAGACCGAGAACATCGGTGCCCGTCGTTTGCACACCTTGCTTGAGCGCCTGCTGGAGGAAGTTTCCTTCAGTGCCGGCGACATGGCGGGCGCGCAGAATGGCGAGGCGATCAAGATCGACGCCGACTACGTCAACAGCCACTTGGGCGAATTGGCGCAGAACGAAGATCTGTCTCGTTATATCCTGTAAGGCTTACGCAGGAACCGCTCTGCTTTAATGTGGGAGCGGGCTTGCTCGCGAATGCGGTGGGTCAGTTAATGCAACTGTGACTGACACACCGCATTCGCGAGCAAGCCCGCTCCCACAGTTTAAAACCGGTTCCTTCAGGATCATCTCTGAGCGGTTCCCCAAATGACCAAACTGCCTACCGCGATCAACCTGCACAAAGCCTCCAAGACACTGGGCCTTACCTACGGTCCTGACGAGGTGTATCAACTGCCCGCCGAATTCCTTCGCGTGCACTCCCCCTCCGCCGAGGTCCAGGGCCACGGCAAACCGATCCTGCAATTTGGCAAGCTCAATGTCGGCTTGAGCAAGATCGAACCCGCCGGCCAATACGCACTGAAATTGACCTTCGACGATGGCCATGACAGTGGATTGTTCACCTGGGACTACCTCTATCAACTTGCCGTGCGTCAGGACGCGCTGTGGGCTGACTATCTTGCCGAACTGAAAGCCGCCGGAAAAACCCGCGACCCGAGCCAGTCGGTCGTGCGGCTGATGCTCTAGCTCAGGCCTCTTGCTCATTAGTGGGCATTTTCTAATTCCATCTGCTTGAATGCCCCTCTGTCGTGGCCAACGATTGGCCCGCTTGCGAAAAAAATTAAACTCGGGTAACCAATGGAACTGGCAAGTTCCCTGCATTTGACGATGCGGTATTAACGGTCACCCGAGCAGTAGTACCAGGCTGTGCTGTGTCGCAAGTAGTGGTACACAGCGGTACCCGGTACTCGTCTGTCGGACAATGGAGCGTCGTAGATGAGTAACAAGAACAACGATGACTTGAAACGCCAAGCCTCGGAAAACACCCTGGGGCTGAACCCGATCATCGCGTTACGGAAAAAGGATTTACTGGCATCCGCTCGGATGGTGCTGACCCAGGCCATCAAACAACCGTTGCACAGCGTCAAGCACGTCGCCCATTTCGGCGTCGAATTGAAGAACGTGGTGTTCGGCAAATCACAGCTGACACCCGAGGCCGACGACCGCCGCTTCAACGACCCGGCGTGGACCCAGAACCCGCTCTACAAACGTTACCTGCAAACCTACCTGGCGTGGCGCAAGGAGCTGCACGACTGGATCGGTGACAGCAACCTGTCGGAGCATGACATCAGCCGCGGCCACTTCGTCATCAACCTGATGACCGAGGCCATGGCGCCTACCAACAGCGCGGCCAACCCGGCGGCAGTCAAACGCTTCTTCGAAACCGGCGGCAAGAGCCTGCTGGACGGCCTGTCGCATCTGGCCAAGGACATGGTGCACAACGGCGGCATGCCGAGCCAGGTCAACATGGGCGCCTTTGAAGTGGGCAAGAGCCTGGGCACCACCGAAGGCGCCGTGGTGTTTCGCAACGATGTGCTGGAGCTGATCCAGTACCGGCCGATCACCGAGCAGGTGTACGAACGCCCGCTGCTGGTGGTGCCGCCGCAGATCAACAAATTCTATGTATTCGACCTGAGCCCGGACAAGAGCCTGGCGCGCTTCTGCCTGCGCAATAACCAGCAAACGTTTATCGTCAGTTGGCGCAACCCCACCAAGGCCCAGCGCGAGTGGGGCCTGTCGACCTATATCGAGGCGCTGAAAGAAGCGGTCGATGTGGTGAGCGCGATCACCGGCAGCAAAGACATCAACATGCTCGGCGCCTGCTCCGGCGGCATCACCTGCACCGCCCTGCTGGGCCACTACGCGGCGCTGGGCGAGAAGAAGGTCAACGCCCTGACCCTGCTGGTGAGCGTGCTGGACACCACCCTGGACACCCAGGTGGCGCTGTTCGTCGACGAACAGACCCTTGAAGCAGCCAAGCGCCATTCCTACCAGGCCGGTGTGCTGGAAGGCCGCGACATGGCCAAGGTGTTTGCCTGGATGCGCCCCAATGACCTGATCTGGAACTACTGGGTCAACAACTACCTGCTGGGCAACGAGCCACCGGTGTTCGACATCCTCTTCTGGAACAACGACACCACCCGCTTGCCGGCCGCGTTCCATGGCGACCTGATCGAGCTGTTCAAGAACAACCCGCTGATACGCGCCAACGCCCTGGAAGTGTGCGGCACGCCGATCGACCTGAAGCAGGTCACCGCCGATATCTATTCCCTGGCAGGCACCAACGACCACATCACGCCGTGGCAGTCCTGCTACAAGTCGGCGCAGCTGTTTGGCGGCAAGGTCGAGTTTGTGTTGTCCAGCAGCGGGCATATCCAGAGCATCCTGAACCCGCCGGGCAACCCCAAGTCGCGTTACCAGACCAGCGACACGATGCCGGGCAAGGCCCTCGACTGGCAGGAGAACGCCACCAAGCACACCGATTCGTGGTGGCTGCATTGGCAGGCGTGGCAGGCGGAGCGCTCGGGCAAGTTGAAGAAGGCGCCCGCAAGCTTGGGTAATAAAGCGTACGCAGCGGCTGAAGCGGCGCCGGGCACTTATGTACATGAACGATAGAGCACACACACTTTTGTGACTGGAACTCGGTCAATGTGGGAGCGGCGGTGCGACGATTCGACTTGCTCGCTCCCACACTGACCGAGTTCAGACAGGGAATAGCGCGCCATTTTGCAGGGTAGGCCCATGCCGCAACCGTTCATCTTCCGTACCATCGACCTGGATGGCCAAGCCATCCGCACAGCGGTACGCCCGGGCAAGCCTCACTTGACGCCGCTGCTGATTTTCAACGGCATCGGCGCCAACCTTGAGCTGGTGTTTCCGTTCGTCCAGGCCCTGGACCCGGACCTGGAAGTGATTGCCTTTGATGTGCCGGGCGTCGGCGGTTCGTCGACCCCCAGCCGGCCTTATCGCTTTCCCGGCCTGGCCAAGCTCACCGCGCGCATGCTCGATTACCTGGACTATGGCCAGGTCAACGTGGTGGGCGTTTCCTGGGGCGGGGCGCTGGCGCAGCAGTTCGCGTATGACTACCCGGAGCGCTGCAAGAAGCTGATTCTCGCCGCCACCGCCGCCGGCGCCTTTATGGTACCGGGCAAACCGAAAGTATTGTGGCTGATGGCCAGCCCCCGGCGTTATATCCAGCCGTCCCATGTGGTGCGCATTGCCCCGATGATCTACGGCGGCTCCTTCCGTCGGGATTCGAAGCTGGCCGCCGAACACGCCAGCAAAGTGCGTTCGGCCGGCAAGCTGGGTTACTACTGGCAACTGTTCGCCGGGCTTGGCTGGACCAGCATCCACTGGCTGCACAAGATCAAGCAACCGACCCTGGTGCTGGCTGGCGATGACGACCCGCTGATCCCGCTGATCAACATGCGCATGCTGGCCTGGCGCATACCCAACGCCCAACTGCACATCATCGACGACGGTCATCTGTTCTTGATTACCCGGGCCGAGGCTGTGGCGCCGATCATCATGAAATTTCTCCAGGAGGAACGCCTGAGGGCGGTGATTCACCCGCAACCCGCACTTTAGACGGCGGCGGTCAGGACAACCGCGCCGCGCAACTTGGCCAGAACCGACTATGGTTCTGAATTGGCGTGCTTGTTGATGGCTTAACGAAGGAGTGTTGGCGCATGCGAGAAAGACCCGTATCGAACCCGGTGCCCACACCCGCCGCGTTCATCAATGCACAAAGCGCGATCACCGGCCTGCGCGGCCGGGATTTGCTCTCGACTCTGCGCAGCGTTGCCGCACATGGCTTGCGCAACCCGGTGCACACCGCCCGCCACGCCCTGAAGTTAGGCGGGCAATTGGGCCGTGTGCTGCTCGGAGAAACGGTGCACGAGCCGAACCCGGCCGACAGCCGTTTCGCCGACCCGACCTGGCAGCTCAACCCGTTTTATCGGCGCAGCCTGCAAGCCTACTTGAGCTGGCAAAAACAAACCCGCCACTGGATCGACGACAGCAACCTGAGCGCCGACGACCGGGCCCGGGCGCAATTTGCCTTTTCCCTGCTCAACGATGCAGTGTCGCCGTCCAACACGTTGCTCAACCCGCTGGCGATCAAGGAGTTGCTCAATTCCGGCGGCAACAGCGTGGTGCGTGGCGTCAGCAACTTTTTCGATGATCTGCTGCACAACAATGGCTTGCCGAGGCAGGTCACCAAGCAGGCCTTTGAAGTCGGCAAGACGGTGGCTACCACGCCCGGCTCGGTGGTTTTTCGCAACGAACTGCTGGAGTTGATCCAGTACAAACCCATGAGCGAAAAACAGTACGCCAAGCCACTGCTGATCGTGCCGCCGCAAATCAACAAGTACTACATCTTCGACCTGAGCCCGAACAACAGCTTCGTCCAGTTCGCCCTGAAAAACGGCCTGCAAGTATTCATGGTCAGCTGGCGCAACCCGGATGTACGCCACCGCGAATGGGGCCTTTCCACCTACGTAGCGGCTTTGGAAGAAGCGCTGAACGTGTGCCGCGCAATCACCGGCGCCCGCGAGGTCAACCTGATGGGCGCCTGCGCCGGTGGCCTGACCATCGCTGCGCTGCAAGGCCATCTGCAGGCCAAGCGCCAGTTGCGTCGCATCTCCAGTGCCAGTTATCTGGTGAGCCTGCTCGACAGCCAGCTCGACAGCCCCGCCACCCTGTTCGCCGACGAGCAAACCCTGGAAGCCGCCAAGCGCCGCTCGTATCAACAAGGTGTGCTCGATGGCCGGGACATGGCCAAGGTGTTCGCCTGGATGCGTCCCAACGACCTGATCTGGAATTACTGGATCAACAACTACCTGCTGGGCAAGGAACCGCCGGCGTTCGACATCCTGTACTGGAACAACGACAACACCCGCCTGCCCGCAGCACTGCATGGCGACTTGCTGGACTTCTTCAAGCACAACCCGCTGAGCCATCCCGGTGGCCTGGAAGTCTGCGGCACGCCCATCGACTTGCAGAAGGTCACGGTGGACAGCTTCAGCGTGGGCGGGATCAACGACCACATCACGCCGTGGGACGCGGTGTACCGCTCCACCCAACTGCTGGGCGGCGACAAGCGCTTCATTCTGTCCAACAGCGGGCATATCCAGAGCATCCTCAACCCGCCAGGCAATCCCAAGGCGAACTACGTCGAGAACCTCAAGCTAAGCAGCGACCCGCGTGCCTGGTACTACGACGCCGCTCATGTCGAGGGCAGTTGGTGGCCCAATTGGCTGGCGTGGATCCAGCAGCGCTCCGGTGTGCAGCGCGAAACCCTGACCGCCCTGGGCAACCAGAATTACCCACCGATGGAAGCGGCGCCGGGCACGTATGTGCGGGTCCGCTGAGCCCAACGAAGACCTTAAGAAGACTGGATGAAGACCCGCGACCGTATCCTTGAATGTGCCTTGCAGTTGTTCAACCACAAGGGCGAGCCGAACGTGTCGACCATGGAGGTGGCCAATGAAATGGGGATCAGCCCCGGCAACCTCTATTACCACTTCCATGGCAAGGAGCCGCTGGTGCTCGGGCTGTTCGAGCGTTTCCAGGCCGAGTTGGCGCCGTTGCTCGACCCGCCCGAGAACGCGCAACTGGCGGCCGAGGATTACTGGCTGTTTCTGCACCTGATCGTGGAGCGCATGGCGCACTACCGGTTTCTGTTCCAGGACTTGTCGAATCTGGCGGGGCGCTTGCCGAAACTGGCCAAGGGTATTCGCACCTTGCTGACGGCGCTCAAGCGCACCCTGGCCTCGTTGCTGGCCAGGCTCAAGACGGATGGGCAATTGGTCAGTGACACCCAGGCGCTGGGGCAGTTGGTGGAACAGATCACCATGACCCTGCTGTTTTCCCTGGATTACCAACGGATTCTCGACCGTGCAGGTGAGGTGCGGGTGGTGGTGTACCAGATCATGATGCTGGTGGCGCCGCATCTTTTGATGCCGGCGAGGCTTGCGACAGAGAGGTTGGCGCTGCGTTACCTCGACGACGCGGACTAAAATGTGGGAGCGGGCTTGCTCGCGAAGGCGGCGTGTCAGCCAATACATAAGCTGACTGATACACCGCCTTCGCGAGCAAGCCCGCTCCCACATTGGATTTGTGTCGTTCTGTAGATTCCATAAAAAACGCCCGACCTTTCCAGGCCGGGCGTTTTTATGTGTCCTGCAAAAATCAGGACTGACTGGTAGGCGTCGGGGTTGCCGGCGTTGCAGTCGGGGTAGCGGCAGCGTGGGTCGGTGGGGTCACCGAGTTGGTCGCTGGCGCCGGGGTTGCAGGCTTGGCCGCTACCGCTGGCTTTGGCGCTGCTGGCTTTTTGGCTACGGCAGGCTTCTTCGCCGCGGCCGGTTTGGCAGCCGGCTTGGCCGCTACAGGTTTTGCAGCCGCAGGTTTCGCGGCGGGTTTTGCAGCGACCGGCTTGGCTGCAGGTTTCGCAGCGGCTGGCTTGGCAGCAGGTTTAGCGGCAGCGGTTTTAGCCGCTGGCTTGGCTGCGGCTTTTGCTGCCGGCTTGGCGGCTGGTTTTGCCGCAGGTTTTGCAGCTGCTTTAGCGGCCACTGGTTTAGCGGCAGGCTTGGCGGCCGGTTTAGCCGCTGCGGTTTTAGCCGCAGGCTTGGCAGCCGGTTTTGCAGCAGCTTTGGCCGGCGCTTTAGCGGCTGGCTTGGCTGCCGGTTTGGCGGCGGCCTTGACCAGCGGTTTAGCGGCGGTTTTTGCAGCAGGTTTGGCCGCTGCAGTTTTCGCGGCCGGCTTGGCAGCCGGTTTAGCCGCTGCGGTTTTAGCCGCAACGGGCGCAACTTTCGCGCCGGTGAGTTTTTCGATTTGCTTGGTCAAGGTATCGACCTTGCTGTGCAGCGCTTTGACTTCAGTACGGCTAGGCACGCCCAGTCGCGAAATGGCACTGTTCAGGCGCTTATCGAAAGCCCCTTCCAGTTCGCCCCACTTGTCGCTGATACGCGATTTGGCAGAACCGGCGGAAGCTTTTGCCGCATCGACTTGTTTACCCACTGTGCTCTTGGTCAACTTCTCGGCCTTCTCGCCGTCTTTAACCAAAGTCTCGAAGTATTTACCGCCGTCACTGCTCACCTTCGAGTACACGCCTAAACCGGCCAGCCAGATCTTGCGGGAGTATTTTTCAACTTCCCCGATCCACGAGCTGCCTTCTTTATCAGTAGTCTTTTTACCAGCCATCCCGTTGTCTCCTTAGTGTTTACGCGCGACACGTTCGAGCAATGCCGTTAGCTCATCGAGCTTAGCAGAGAGTGTCTCCACGTCATGTTTAGACGGAATGCCGATCCGATTCAAGGCACTTCCAACACGACTATCAAAAGCGCTTTCAACTTTATCCAGTTGCACTTCGACTCGACCTTTGACGCCGAAGAGTTCGCTCTTGACTTGATCAATCTGACTGTTGGCCGCACCAAGTTGTTCAATCACAACTTTTTTGCCTTTACTTTCAACATGTTGACCAGTCTTAACGAGTTCCTTGAAGTACTCGGCGCCCTCGCTGCCGACCTTGGCATAAGCCCCCAAACCGGCCAGCCAGATCTTGCGGGCATAGGATTTAACGTCGATCAGGGCGTTAGTTCCGGTAGCAATTTTTTTCTTCAAAATAACTTTGGCCATGGTGCACCTCACGCATAAAGGGGGGAGGAACTGCCCACAGAAGTTGAGGGCTTGGGCACAAAGTAGGCAGAAAAATTAGAATCGGCACCCTAAGAAGGACGAAAATCAGGCCAGGGCTTTATCCAGCGCCTTCTCGATTTCTGACTTGATGGTGCCACTCATGGCGGACATCAACAGGCCCAGTTCGACTTCGATGCGCAGGGAATCTTCAGCCACTTTCACGGTGCCTTTAACTCCCGAGCGTTTGAGATTCAGTGTGTCGCCGACCCACGAAGACTCCAGGCCATATTGATCCTTGAGTTTGCTCGCCAACTTGTCGGCTTTTTCGCGGGCAGCGTCTTTACCCAGTGTGTGGGCACGTTCAACCTGTATACGGGCCATTTGAATGACTCCTCGTTATAGAGACTTGTCGACCCGCCATGCGGCAAAAGGTCTCGGTGGCCACCTATCTTACCTTCAGCCTTGCCAAGACAAAGCATGCCTTGGGGATTAGAATGCCCCCATTCTCTTTTGGTGACAGCGATATGACTGATCAGCGCAAAGGCAGCGATGCCGAACCCACCACTCACTTCGGCTTCAAGAACGTCCCGGAAAGCCAGAAAGCGGAAAAAGTCGCCGAGGTGTTTCACTCGGTAGCCGCCAAGTACGACTTGATGAACGACGTGCTGTCCGGCGGCATGCACCGCCTGTGGAAGCGCTTCACCATCGAGTTGTCGGGTGTACGCACCGGCAACCGTGTGCTGGATATCGCCGGCGGCACGGGCGACCTGGCGGCCAAGTTTTCCAAGCTGGTGGGCCCGACTGGCCAAGTGGTACTGGCCGACATCAACGGCTCGATGCTCAAGGTCGGTCGCGATCGCCTGCTGGACAAAGGCGTGGCGGGCAACATCGAATTCGTCCAGGCCGACGCTGAAAAGCTGCCATTCCCGGACAACCATTTCGACTGCGTCACCATCGCCTTCGGCCTGCGTAACGTGACCCACAAGGAAGACGCCCTGCGTTCCATGCTGCGCGTACTCAAGCCCGGCGGTCGCTTGCTGGTGCTGGAGTTCTCCAAGCCGACCAACGCATTGATGTCCAAGGTCTACGACACCTACTCGTTCGCCTTCATGCCGTTGATGGGCAAGCTGATCACCAATGACGCCGAAAGCTATCGCTACCTGGCCGAATCGATCCGCATGCACCCGAACCAGGAAACCCTGAAGTCGATGATGGTAGAGGCCGGTTTCGACCGCGTGACCTACCACAACATGACCTCGGGCATCGTCGCCCTGCACCGCGGCATCAAGCCCTGATGTTGTTCGCAGGCCTTCTCGCCAGCGTCGAACACGGCCTCAACCGTGTGCTGCGCCTGGACAGCACCGCCCTGGCACGGTTGGCGCACCTGAACGGCAGGATCATCGCCGTCGATTGCACCAGCCCCGCCTTGCAGCTGTTTATCCTGCCCAGCGATGAAGGCCTGTTGCTGGCGTCCCATTGGGCCGCCGATGCCGACTGCACCCTGCGTGCTTCCGGCTCAAGCCTGCTGCGCCTGGCCCTGAGCCGGGACAAGACGGCGATCCTCCACGGCCCGGACGTGGAACTCGAAGGCGACAGCGCGGTGCTGATGGACCTGGCCGCCGTGCTGCAAGACTTGGAGCTGGACTGGGAGTACGAGCTGTCCCGTTGGCTCGGCCCGGTGGCCACCCAACTGATCAGCGGTCACCTGCGCAGCCGCACGCGCTGGTACCAGCAGGGTTTCGCCAGCCTGAACCAGAACCTCGCCGAATACCTGAGCGAAGAATCGCGCACCTTGGTCGGACAACGGGAAGCGGAAGCGCGCTTTCGTGAACTCGACCAGGCCAAACTCGACCTCGAACGACTTGAGGCGCGCTTCGAGCGCCTGAGCCGCTCCCTTGATTCAAGCGATAACGCATGAAGCTGCTCGCCGTCCGCCGTTTGTTTCGTATCCAGCGCGTCGTAATCCGCTACCGCCTCGATGACCTGCTGTTCGCCCTGCCGCTGCCGTGGTTCCTGCTGGCGGTGCGCTATGTACTGCCGTGGCGCTGGTTCCCGCGCAAAACCCTCGAGCTGAGCCGTGGCGCGCGCCTGCGCCTGGCGTTGCAGGACCTGGGGCCGATCTTCATCAAGTTCGGGCAGATCCTCTCCACCCGCCGCGACCTGTTGCCCGAAGACATCGCCGACGAGCTGATGCTGCTGCAGGACCGCGTGCCGCCGTTCGACTCGCAACTGGCGGTCACGTTGATCGAGGAACAGCTGGGCAAGAAGATCAGCGAAGTTTTCAGCCGCTTCGACATTGCGCCATTGGCTTCGGCCTCGGTGGCCCAGGTGCATGCCGCGCAGTTGAAAAGCGGCGAAGAAGTAGTGGTGAAGGTGATCCGCCCGGGTCTCAAGCCGATCATCGGCCAGGACCTGGCGTGGCTGTTCATCCTCGCCCGCGCCGCCGAGCGCTTCTCGGCCGACGCGCGCCTGCTGCACCCGGTTGACGTAGTGCTGGACTACGAAAAAACCATCTACGACGAACTCGACCTGCTGCGCGAAGCGGCCAATGCCAGCCAGCTCAAGCGCAACTTCGAAGGCTCGCAGCTGCTGTACGTGCCGCAGGTCTATTGGGACTGGTGCCGCCCGAAAGTGCTGGTGATGGAGCGCATCTACGGCGTGCAGGTCACTGACCTCGCGACCCTGGCCGACCAGCGCACCGACATGAAAATGCTTGCCGAGCGCGGTGTGGAGATTTTCTTCACCCAGGTGTTCCGCGACAGCTTCTTCCACGCCGACATGCACCCCGGCAACATCTTCGTCAGCACCGTAAACCCGTGGAGCCCGCAGTACATCGCGATCGACTGCGGCATCGTCGGCAGCCTGACCCCGGAAGACCAGGATTACCTGGCGCGTAACCTGTTTGCCTTCTTCAAGCGTGACTACCGTCGCGTGGCGCAGTTGCACATTGATTCGGGCTGGGTGCCGGCTGAGACCAAACTCAACGAATTCGAAGCGGCGATCCGCACCGTGTGCGAGCCGATCTTTGAAAAACCGTTAAAAGATATTTCCTTCGGTCAGGTGCTGATGCGCCTGTTCCAGACGGCGCGGCGCTTCAATATGGAAGTGCAGCCGCAGCTGGTGCTGTTGCAAAAGACCTTGCTGAACATCGAAGGCCTGGGCCGCCAGCTGTACCCGGACCTGGACCTGTGGAACACCGCCCAGCCGTTCCTCGAGCGCTGGATGCGTGACCGTGTCAGCCCGAAAACCCTGCTGGGCAACCTGCAAAGCCAAGTCGAGCAACTGCCGCACCTGGCCAACATGACCCGCGACCTGCTGGAGCGCATGTCCCAGCCCCACGCCAACGACCCGCCGCCGCCGTGGCACACGCGCAAGGACGACTGGTTCCTGCGCCTGTTGGGCGCCGCGCACCTGGTGGGCGGCACGATACTGGCCGCCGGCGGTCCGCTGAACGAACTGGGCCACTGGCCGGCTGGCATCATGGTCGCCGTGGGCGTGTATCTGATCGTGCGTCGATAGCCAATCCGGTTATACACTGTCGCAAATTGCCGGAGCCGAAAATGAAAGACTGGCTGGACGAGATCAAGTGGGACAGTGACGGCCTGGTGCCGGCCATTGCCCAGGACTACAAGACCGGGCGCGTGCTGATGATGGCCTGGATGAACCGCGAGGCCCTGAGCCTGACCGCCACCGAGAACCGTGCCATTTACTGGTCACGTTCCCGTGGCAAACTGTGGCGCAAGGGCGAAGAGTCCGGGCACGTGCAAACCCTGCATGAGATGCGCATCGACTGCGACGCCGATGTGGTGATCCTCAAGGTCGAGCAGATCGGCGATATCGCCTGTCATACCGGCCGTCACAGCTGCTTCTACCGCGTGTTCGAGAACGGCGAGTGGAAGACCGTCGAGCCCGTGCTCAAAGACCCGCACGCTATTTACTCGGCAGGACACTGAACATGACCGATACCCTGAACCGCCTGGCCCAGGTGCTGGAAGACCGCAAAGGCGCGGCCGCCGACAGCTCTTATGTCGCCAGCCTGTACCACAAGGGTCTGAACAAGATTCTGGAAAAACTCGGCGAAGAGTCCGTCGAGACGATTATTGCTGCCAAGGATGCGCAAATCAGCGGCGACTGCAGCGACGTGATCTACGAAACTGCCGACTTGTGGTTCCACAGTCTGGTCATGCTCGCCCAACTGGGGCAGCATCCACAGGCAGTGCTTGATGAACTGGACCGTCGCTTCGGCTTGTCCGGGCATGCCGAAAAGGCCTCGCGCCCGTCCGCCTGACCAACTTTTACAGAGGAATTGCAGCATGGGCATTTTTGACTGGAAACACTGGATCGTCATTCTGGTAGTGGTTGTTCTGGTGTTCGGCACCAAGAAGCTGAAAAACCTCGGCACCGACGTCGGTGAGTCGATCAAGGGCTTTCGCAAGGCCATGAACGACGACGAAAAGCCTGCCGACCCTACCGTGAACCCGGTGCCACCGGCGCAGCCTGTGCACCCGCAGGCCACTCAGCCGATCACTGAACGTCGCACCTTCGACGTACAGGCCGAGCACGTCAAAGAGCAGAA
Source organism: Pseudomonas sp. ATCC PTA-122608 (assembly GCF_001952855.1). GTDB lineage: Bacteria > Pseudomonadota > Gammaproteobacteria > Pseudomonadales > Pseudomonadaceae > Aquipseudomonas. Next base: position 22,356 of record NZ_LPNO01000055.1, read on the forward strand.
CCAAAAAGACTCGTGAGTACTGAATAATGTTTGGTATCAGCTTCTCTGAACTGCTGCTCGTCGGCCTCGTGGCCCTGCTGGTACTGGGGCCGGAACGCCTGCCCGGTGCCGCGCGCACGGCCGGCCTGTGGATCGGGCGCCTGAAACGCAGTTTCAACGCCATCAAACAGGAAGTTGAACGGGAAATAGGCGCCGACGAGATTCGCCGGCAACTGCACAACGAGCACATTCTGTCGTTGGAGCAAGAGGCACGGAAGATTCTCTCGCCAGTGCAGGAAACGCCCAAGCCGGTTGAGCCTGTGGCCGAGCAATCGATTGCACCGCCCGCCGCACCTGCACCTGCACCTGCACCTGCACCGGTCGTTGAGCCCGTGCATGCCGCCGAGCCTGCGCCCGCCGCGCCAGCAACCCCGACCGAACCCGCGCCGACGCCTGCCGTGTCGTCCGCGCCCCACGACCCTACATTGCCGCCGCGAGCCCCATGAGCGCTGATAAACCGGAAACCGACCAGCACATGCCACTGGTCTCGCACCTCACCGAGTTGCGTACCCGCCTGCTGCGCTGTGTGGCGGCGATCTTCATCATCTTTGCCGGGCTGTTTGCCTTCACCCAGCAGATCTACACCTTCGTCTCCACGCCGCTGCGCGACTACTTGCCGGCTGGCGCGACGATGATCGCCACCGACGTGTCGTCACCGTTCCTCACGCCGCTGAAGCTGACGATGATGGTTTCGCTGTTCCTGGCGATCCCGGTGATCCTGCATCAGATCTGGGGTTTTATCGCGCCGGGCCTGTACAAGCATGAAAAACGCATCGCCGTGCCGCTGCTGGTGTCGAGCATCCTGCTGTTCTACACCGGGATGGCCTTCGCCTACTTCCTGGTGTTCCCGCTGATCTTCAAGTTCTTCGCCGCTGCTACGCCGGCCGGTGTGGAAATGATGACCGACATCACCAGCTACCTCGACTTCGTGATGACGCTGTTCTTCGCCTTTGGCGTGGCCTTCGAAATCCCGGTAGCCGTGGTGCTGCTGGTGTGGATCGGCGTGGTCGACGTCAAATACCTGAAGAAGATCCGCCCGTACGTGATCATCGGCTGCTTCGTGGTCGGCATGATCCTGACCCCGCCGGACATCTTCTCCCAGACCCTGCTGGCCGTACCGATGTGGATGCTGTTCGAGATTGGCATCCTGTTTGGCAGCCTGGTGAGCAAGCGTGGCGATCACCCGGATGACCAACCCGCCGACGACGACCAGCCGCCAGCGACCCAGCCGTGAACCTGTTGCTGCTTGAGGAGGCCGACTTTATCGCGGCCGACCGGGTGGTGCTGCGTGATCGGCGCCTGGTGCATATGCAGGAAGTCCACCGTGCCGCCGTAGGCGATAGCCTGCGGGTCGGGCGCATTGGCGGGTTGATGGGCAATGCGCAATTGCTGCGCCTGGAAACCCAGGAAGCCGAGCTGGAAGTCACCTTCGACCAGCCGCCGCCGGCCAAACTGCCCCTGACCCTGCTGCTGGCCCTGCCCCGTCCGAAAATGCTCCGCCGAGTGCTGCAAACCGTTGCGTCCATGGGCGTGCCGCGAGTGGTGCTGGTGAACAGCTATCGTGTGGAAAAGAGCTTCTGGCAAACGCCATTCCTCGAGCCGGAAGCCATTCGCGAGCAACTGATCCTCGGGTTGGAACAGTCCCGAGACACGGTGCTGCCCGAGATTGTTATCGAAAAGCGCTTCAAGCCATTCGTCGAAGACCGCCTGCCCGCCCTGGCGCACGGCACCCTCGGCCTGATTGGCCACCCGGGCGACTATCCGCCCTGCCCTCGTGGCCTGGATGAACCGGTCACCCTGGCCATCGGTCCGGAAGGCGGCTGGATTCCCTACGAGGTGGATCTGCTGGCCAAGGCCGGGTTACAACCGGTGCAACTGGGGGCCCGGATCCTGAGGGTCGAAACCGCCGTCACCGCCTTGCTCGCCCGCCTTTTCTAACACCGCTCTCTCCCGTAGGAGCGAGCTTGCTCGCGAAAAACTCAAGGACACCGCGTTCATTCAGAATGCCCGCGTTACCGTTGACGACCTTCGCGAGCAAGCTCGCTCCTACAGAATCCTGCTGACCTGCCGATACGCTCTGAATAAGTCCAAGCCTTGTTCCAGGGGAGTTCGCAGCATGTATCGTTGGTTAGCCGAGAAACTGGGGAATGTCAGCGTCAACCGCAAGCTGAGCATAGGCTTCGGCCTGGTATTGGTCCTGACCCTATTGATCACCTTCACCGGCTGGACCGGCCTCAGCGGCGTGATCAGCCGTGGCGACAAGCTGGGCTATATTTCCAGCCTCAACGGGCTGTCCAAAGACCTGCGCCTGGCGCGCCTGGACTTCGAAATGCGTCGCGGCGAACAAGGTACCGGTGCGGTCAACGACTTGATCACACAGCTGGACAGCGGCCTGAAAACTGCCGCAGAACTGATCGAGCAACCCGCCGACAAGCTCGTCGTGGAACAACAACAGGACGCCTTGGGCCAATATAAAAAAGCCTTCGGCGCCATGGTGCAGGCCGGCCTCAAGCGCGAAGGTGCCCGCAGCAAACTGGGGGATACCGCCGACAACGCCGTGGCAAAAACCAACGAAGTGGAAAAATCCCTGCTGCAAGGCGACAGCGTCACGTTGTTCAACAACGTGGTCGACCTGAGCAAACTGATCCAGCAAGCGCGCTTCCAAGTGCGCGGCTACACCTACAGCGGCAAGGTCGAAGCCGAACAGCCGGCCCTGGATGCCATCGATAACGCCCTGAAAAAAATCACCGACCTCAGCGACCAATTGCCCGAGCAATATCGGGCCAACCTGCAAGAAGCCAGCGTCTCGCTGCAGGCCTACCGCGCCGCCGTCAGCCAGTACCGCGATTCCCAGGTGGCCACCGCTGCCGCGACGAAAATCATGGCCGAGCAAGGCGACCTCCTGCTCGACCACAGCGACAAACTCACCACTTCGCAAACCGTGGTGCGCGATACCGACACGGCCCGCGCCAAGAACCTGTTGCTGCTGGCCACGGCCCTGGCGCTGGCCTTCGGCATACTCGCCGCCTGGGCCATCACCCGCCAGATCGTTATCCCGCTGAGCCAAACCCTTAAAGTAGCCGAGCGGGTAGCGGCTGGTGACCTCAGCCACAACCTGATCTCCGAACGCCGCGATGAGCTGGGCCAACTGCAACGCTCCATGCAGAGCATGACCGTAGGCCTGCGGGAACTGATCGGTGGCATCAGCGACGGCGTCACCCAGATTGCCAGCGCCGCCGAGCAACTGTCGGCCGTCACCGAGCAGACCAGCGCCGGGGTCAACAGCCAAAAGGTCGAGACCGACCAGGTGGCCACCGCCATGAACGAAATGGCCGCTACCGTGCAGGAAGTCGCACGTAATGCCGAGGAAGCGTCCGAAGCGGCTGTAGCCGCCGATCAGCAGGCCCGCGAAGGCGACAAGGTGGTCGGTGAGGCCATTGCCCAGATCGAGCGTCTCGCCAGTGAGGTGGGCAACTCCACCGAGGCCATGGGCCATCTCAAGCGCGAGAGCGACAAGATAGGCAGCGTGCTGGACGTGATCAAGTCCGTGGCTCAGCAAACCAACCTGCTGGCCCTCAACGCGGCCATCGAGGCAGCGCGCGCCGGTGAAGCCGGGCGCGGGTTTGCGGTGGTCGCCGATGAAGTGCGCAGCCTTGCTCAACGCACCCAGAAATCCACCGAGGAAATCGAAGAGTTGATCGTCGGCCTGCAAAGCGGCACCCAGCAGGTGGCGACCATCATGGACAACAGTCGCAGCCTCACCGACAGCAGCGTCGAGCTGACTCGCCGGGCCGGCAACGCCCTGGAAAACATCACCCGCACCGTCTCGACCATCCAGGCGATGAACCAACAGATCGCCACCGCCGCCGAGCAACAGAGCGCCGTGGCCGAAGAGATCAACCGCAGCGTGCTCAACGTGCGGGATGTTTCCGAACAGACCTCGGCGGCCAGCGAAGAAACCGCTGCTTCCAGTGCCGAACTGGCGCGGCTGGGGATTTACCTGCAAACCCTCGTGGGTCGCTTCAAGGTCTAGCCATCTCGCGGCGGCCATCAGGCCGCCATCCTGACAACTTGTGAAATTTCCTACGCGTTTTTCAGGTCGTGGATCACACACCTGGCGCCGAATAAAAGTAGCGTTTCAACTCCCCTGACCGTTGTCGGCCGGACGCTTGAAACGCTCCTTTTGATTCGTTGGAGGTTCACCATGTTTCGTCCACTGACCCGCCTGCTTGGAAACATCAGCATCAGCCTCAAACTTGCCCTGGGCTTTGGCCTGGTGCTCAGTCTCAGCCTGATCATCGCGTCTACCGGCTGGCAAGCCTTGAGCGCATCGCTCGATCGCTCACAAAAACTCACGATCCTTTCGCAATTGGCGGTCGTCGGCGAAGAGTTGCGCGCTGATCGCATTATCTATCGCACCCTTAACGACCCCTCCAACCTGTCCAAGATAGGCCTGCACATGGACAGGATCGACCAGTTTCTGGTTGAGCTTTCCCCACGTTTTTCCGACCCGGTCAACCAACAACAATTGCAGGAAAGCCGACGTTTTGTCACCCGCTTCAAAACCGCCTTCAGCAGCCTGGACGGGCTGATCAAACAACGCGAGAACGCCCGCGAACAGCTCAAGCGCAGCTCAATACAGAGCAGTGACAGCCTTTCTGAACTGTCCAGCAACCTGCCCAATCAAGACGATGAAAAGGCCCTCGACGCCGTAGAACAATTGCGCCAGGCCATGGAACAAGCCGAAGACCGCGCCCAAAGCCCCGCTTGGGCTGCGGCGTCATTGGACGCGTATGCGAACGGCATAAATGACGCGCTACTGGCTCTGGATGGCGCCCAAGCGGTTGTGGGCGCATTGCCGGTTGATGCAAGCGCCCTGAAAAACGCCCTGCTCGACTTTCGGATTCACCTGACACGCCTCAAGGACGCCCAACTCAACACCGAGGCCATCCAGAATCAGCTTGAGCAATGGCTGGATCAGTTGCTCAAGGAAAGCGACCTGTTGAGCCAGGACCAGACCGCCAAGCGTGACAAGGACGCAAGCCTGGCTCGCACCCTGCTGCTGAATGTCACTGGTGCGGCGCTGTTATTGGGGGCTCTGGCTGCCTGGTTGATCGCCGCGCAAATCGTCGCACCCTTACGCCAAGCCCTGTCGACCGCAAACCGCATTGCGGCGGGCGATTTGAGCCAGGATATCCAGACCTCGCGCCGGGATGAACTGGGGCAACTGCAGCGCAGCATCGGGCAGATGACCGTCAATCTGCGAGGCTTGATCGGTGGCATCGGCGACAGCGCCCGGCAGATCGCCAGCGCCGCCGAGCAACTGTCTGCCGTCACCGAACACACCCGTGCCGGGGTCGACGGCCAGAAACAGGAAACCGAACAAGTCGCCACCGCGATGAATCAAATGCTCGCCACCTCCCAGGAGGTCGCGCGCCATGCCGAGCAAGCCTCGCTTGCCGCCACCGAGGCCGACCAGCAGGCAAGCGCGGGGGATCAGGTGGTGGCCGAGGCCATTGCGCACATTGAGCACCTGGCCCGTGAGATGGCCCGGTCAAGCCAGGCCATGCAAGGATTGCAACAGGAAAGCCGGAAGATCGGCAGCGTGCTGGAGGTGATCAAATCGGTCTCTGAACAGACCAATTTACTGGCCCTCAACGCCGCGATCGAAGCGGCCCGCGCCGGCGAGGCTGGCAGAGGCTTTGCGGTGGTCGCCGACGAAGTGCGCAGCCTGGCGCAACGCACACAGCAATCGGCCGAGGAAATCGAGGAACTGATCAGTGGCCTGCACCGAGGCACACAGCAGGTCGCGGACATCATGGACAACAGTCGCAGCCTCACCGACAACAGCGTGCAACTGACCCGCCGGGCGGGTGATGCGCTGGCTGGCATCACCCGTACCGTGTCCGTGATTCAGGAGATGAACCCGCAGATTGCCGCTGCCGCAGAGGAGCAAACGGCCGTCGCGGAAGAGATCAATCGCAGCGTGCTGAAGGTCAAGGACGTATCGGAACAGACCTCGGCCGCGAGTCAGGAGACTGCGGCGGCCAGTGTCGAACTGGCGCGCCTGGGCACGGATTTGCAGGTGTGGGTGGGCAAGTTCAAGGTCTAGCCGTTACAACACCTGGCGCAGGAACGCTTGGGCCCGGGGGTCTCTCGGCGCGTCGAAGAACTGCGCCGGGGCGGCGTCCTCCAGCAGCTTGCCGTGATCGAAAAACAGCACGCGATCGGCCACTTCCCGGGCGAAACCCATTTCATGGGTAACGCAGACCATGGTCATGCCTTCCAGGGCCAGGGTCTTCATCACGTCCAGCACTTCGCCGACCATTTCCGGGTCCAGGGCCGAGGTGGGCTCGTCAAACAGCATCACCTTGGGCTCCATCGCCAGCGCGCGGGCAATTGCCACACGCTGCTGCTGGCCACCGGAAAGCCGCGACGGGAACTCGTTGGCTTTCTGGGCGATGCCGACTTTTTCCAGAAGGGCCAGGGCCTTGGCTTCGCGCTCTTTCTTGCCCCGTTTGCGCACGACTTTTTGCGCCAGGCAGAGGTTTTCCAGCACGGTCATGTGGGGGAACAGGTTGAAGTGCTGGAACACCATGCCGACTTCGCGACGGTAGGCGTTCACGTCGGTTTTCGGGTCTGCCAGTTGCAGGCCGTCAATGCTCACCGAGCCGGAATCGAACTCTTCCAGGCCGTTAAGGCAACGCAGGAACGTCGACTTACCGGAACCGGACGGGCCGATCACCACCAGTACTTCACCCTTGGCCACTTGGGTGGTCACGTTGTCCACCGCGCGCACGACGTGGCCACGGGTGTCGAAGACTTTTACCAGATCGCGGACTTCAATCACTTTGCGCGAGCCTCCGCTCAAGCCGGCTGGCGATTTTCGACAGCGGCAGGTTGATCAGCAGGTAGAGGCCTGCGACGCAGAACAGGATTTCAAACGGTGAGAACGAGGTGGTGATGACCTCGCGGCCGCTTTTCAGCAGTTCGGTAATCGCGATCACCGACACCAGGGAGGTGTCCTTCACCAGGCTGATAAATTGCCCGGCCAGAGGCGGCAGCACACGCTTGAAGGCTTGCGGCAACACCACATGACGCATCGACTGCCCAGCACTGAGCCCCAGGGAACGTGCCGCTTCATTTTGGCCACGGGCAATCGACTGCACGCCGGCGCGGATGATTTCCGCCACATAGGCGCCGGTAAACAGCGACAGCGCAGCGATCCCGGCGAACTCCCGGGACAGGTTGAGCACCGTGCCGATAAAGAAATAGAAAATGAAGATCTGCACCAATAGCGGCGTACCGCGCACCAGTTCGACGTAAATCGTCGACAAGTCGCGCAACGTCGGGTTATTCGACAAGCGACACAAACCGGTCGCCAGGCCGATCAACAGTCCCAGCACCCCGGACACCACCGACAGCCACAACGTAGTCCACAGGCCCCACAGCAACGGGCCCGCAGCCCAATGCCGGGTAACGCCGACCACATCGCCCTCGGCCACGTCATCGCCCTTGGCCACTTGCAGGCTGTTCTCGGCCACGGTCAGGTGCTGTTCGTTGCCCTCGTCATTACGCAGGGTGACTTCAGCCACATCGGCCTTGCGCACCAACTCGCTGACGGTGGAAATGTCCGCCGCCCGCTGGGATTCTTCGGCCTGGTAGACGAAGTACTGCGGCACACGGTTCCAGCGCCATTCGTAGGACATCAGCGAGGTGGCGTAATACAACGCGCCGGCCAGGCCGACCAGCACCAGCACCGTCAGCAGGTGCCAGGGCCATTGGGCTTTTTTCTGTTTCATTTCAGGTTCCGGGATGTGTATCGCCTGGCAGGCCCTATTCGCGAGCAAGCCCGCTCCCACATTTCGACCGCGATCTAATGTGGGAGCGGGCTTGCTCGCGAAGGGCTCGACTCGGTATTAAGCCAACCTTATTCCATGTCCTTGAGCCACTCGGAGCTCTTGAACCACTTGTCATGGATGCGATCGTAGGTGCCGTCGTTACGGATCTGGTGCAGGAAGTTGTTGATGAAGTTGATGCTGTCGTAGTCGCCCTTCTTCAGGCCGAACGCCAGGGGCTCAAAGGTGAACGGCTGGTCGAGGAACACCAGCTTGCCGGCGCCGACCTTGTTCACGGCCACCACGTTGTACGGCGCGTCATAGACGAAGGCGTCAGCCTTGCCGTTGACCACGTCGAGCACGGCTTCCTGCTCGTTGTCGTAGCCGTGGTACTTGGCCTTGGAGATCAGCTTCTTGGCAACCATTTCGCCGGTGGTACCGAGCTTGGAGGTCAGGCGGTATTTCTCGTCGTTCAGGTCTTTGTAGGACTTGATGGTGCCTTCCAGCTCCTTGCGGATCAGCAGGGTCTGGCCGACCACGATGAACGGTTCGCTGAAGTTCAGGCGCAGGTTGCGCTCCTGGGTCAGGGTCATGCCGCTGCCGATCATGTCGAACTTGTTGGTCAGCAGGGCCGGGATGATGCCGTCATAGCCGGTGGAGATCGGCTCAAACTTCACGCCCATGGACTTGGCCATGGCCTTGAGGATGTCGACTTCAAAGCCGATGATTTCACCGCGCTTGTTGGTCATCTGGAACGGCATGTAGGTCGGGTCCATGCCGACTTTCAGCGTGCCGCGCTTGACCGCATCATCGATGGCGCCGGCGTGGGCCGCGTTGACCGCCACCAGTGCGGTGACGCCTAGCAGCAGCATCGAAAGATACTTTTTCATCATCAAGTCCCCTGAACTCATTTTATTGTGAGATCGGCGCGCAAAAGGGCTGCACCATTTCGGGGTGCGATCCTAACTCACTCACCGCCCGGTACAAAGGTTTCGCCGGGATTTGTTGCCAAGGTATGACAGAAAAGCCCCACAACCGTGCAGAGAACGCCGCAGCTAGACACTTCAACCCACAGGTCGGCCAATTGCTTGATGTGTAAGTAGTTATGACTACCAGTCCACCTCCGCCATCCAGTCCGAGTCCTTGAACCACTTGTCATGCAGCCGATCATAGGTGCCGTCCTGGGCCACCTGATTGAGGAAGTGATTGATCCAGTTGAGGCTGTCGTAATCACCCTTTTTCACGCCGAACGCCAAAGGCTCGTAGGTGAAAGGCTGCTCCAATGCCAGCAGCGCACTGTTCTGGGGTTTGGCGATGGCGATCAGGTTATAGGGCGCATCGTGGACGAAAGCGTCGGCCTTGCCCTCCACCACCTGGCGCACGCCTTCTTCAGGGGTTGGAAAACTGCGCAGCTGTGCAGCGCCGAGAAACCTTTTCGCCGCCGCTTCGCCCGTGGTGCCTTCGGCCGCCACGATCCGGTAACCGGCCTCATCAAGGTCTTCGATGCTCTGGACCTGATTAGCCAACCGCGGATGCAGCAATACGGTCTGACCGACGATGATGAACGAGTCGCTGAAGTTAAGGGTGAGGTTGCGCTCTTGCGTTACGGTCATGCCGCTGCCGATCAGGTCGAACCGGCTGCCCAGCAGGCCGGGGATCAGGTCGGTATAGGGCACCGAAACCAGCTCCAGCCTTACCCCCAGCGCTTTGCTCATTTCCCGCAGCAGATCAATTTCAAATCCGACAATACGGCCATTCTTGTCGGTCATCTCGAAAGGTACGTAGGTCGGATTGGTCCCGACTTTCAGTACGCCCCGATGGACGGCCTCATCGATGGCCCCCGCGTGCGCCAGGTAACCGTGGGAAAACGCGACGATGCCGAGCAGCAGCATCGACAAATACCTTTTAATCATGAAAAGCCCCTATTCCGTTAAACACACGCGCACCCGGCCACGCGTCAGTCCGCGTAGACCAGAGGTATCGAGTCAGATTTGGGGGGCGATGCTAACCCACTCGCAGGCACGGCAATACGCCTCGGCGAAGGGTCTTTTGTTTCGAAATAACAAGGAGTTAGCGAAATGAAACAGAAGGGAAAAACAGCGTAGGACGGTGGCAGCAAACGCCCCCGAGGCGTTACCTCGGGGGCGTCTGAATCAGGCTGGTTGAGCCTGGGACGACAGTGGTTTCAATGGCAGCAACGGCGCATGCGGATCAGCCTTGACCGATTCGCGCCAGGCGTTGAGCCATTCAGCATGGCCTTCACCCCAGACCTGCTCGTGCAAGCGTGCCAAGGCGACCGGGTCGCTGAGCAAGGCCAGACGCTCGCCGTTGTTGAGGCCGGCCGGGCCGACTTTCAACGCGTGGCGAACACGCTCAATACGCAGCCACTCGATCGGCTCCGCCTGACCGTGACGGGAAGTCGCCAGGGCACACGCCAGGGCGTTCTGTTGTGGATCGACCACCGCCCGCACAAACCCGTCATTCAGCGCATGCCAACGGTTTTCGTGGGTGTATTTGTCGGTCGACAACAGCGCCTGGGGCGGGTTGTATTCCTCAGGGATCAAGAACAGGCTCTCGTCGCGAGACTTGAGGCCCAGCTTGACCCGGCTGGAAATAACCGACACCGGAATCGACAACATCAGCGAACCGACGATCGGCACCAGCCACCACAGGAAGCTTGGGTTCAACCACACCACCAGCAGTGCCCAGAAGAAGCCGAGCAGAGTCTGCGGGCCGTGGCGCTTGACCGCCTCGCTCCATGGCGTGGAGTCGTCGTCACGTTGCGGCGAATTCCAGGTCGCAGCCCAGCCGAGGAACGCGGCGAGTACGAAACGGGTGTGGAAGATCATCCGCACCGGCGCCAGCAACATGGAGAACAGCATCTCCAGCAGCATCGACAAGGTCACCTTGAACTTGCCGCCGAACTCTTTCGCGCCTTTGGCCCAGATCAGGATGATGCTCAGCAATTTAGGCAGGAACAGCAGCACGATGGTGGTGGAGAACAGCGCCACCGCCTTGTCCGGATGCCATTGTGGCCACAGCGGGTACAACTGGCGTGGCGCCATGAAGTACTGCGGCTCCATCAGCGTGTTGACCGCCAGCAAGGCCGTCGACAGCACCAGGAAGAAGAACCACAACGGTGCCGACAGGTACGACATCACGCCGGTCAGGAACACCGCACGGTGCACCGGGTGCATGCCTTTGACCAGGAACAGGCGGAAGTTCATCAGGTTACCGTGGCACCAGCGACGGTCGCGCTTGAGTTCGTCCAGCAGGTTCGGCGGCAGTTCTTCGTAGCTGCCCGGCAAGTCGTAGGCAATCCACACGCCCCAGCCGGCACGGCGCATCAGCGCAGCTTCAACGAAGTCGTGGGAGAGGATCGCACCGGCAAACGCGCCCTTACCTGGCAACGGCGCCAGGGCGCAGTGCTCGATAAACGGCTTCATGCGGATGATCGCGTTGTGGCCCCAGTAGTGGGACTCACCCAACTGCCAGAAGTGCAGGCCGGCGGTAAACAGCGGGCCATACACACGAGTGGCGAACTGCTGCATGCGCGCATACAGGGTGTCCATGCCCGACGCACGTGGCGCGGTCTGGATAATCCCGGCATCCGGCGTGGCTTCCATCAGGCGTACCAGGCTGGTCAGGCAGTCGCCGCTCATCACGCTGTCGGCGTCGAGGACCACCATGTACTTGTAGTCACCACCCCAGCGACGGCAGAAGTCGTCGAGGTTGCCGCTCTTGCGTTTGACGCGACGGCGACGGCGGCGATAGAAGATCTTGCCGAAGCCACCGGCTTCGCGGCACACGTCGAGCCAGGCTTGCTGCTCGGCGATGCAGATGTCGGCCTCGTTACTGTCGCTGAGGACGAAGAAATCGAAGCGATCCAGGTTACCGGTGGCAGCCACCGATTCGAACGTCGCGCGCAGGCCGGCAAATACCCGGGGCACGTCTTCGTTGCAGATCGGCATCACCAAGGCGGTGCGGGCGTCTTTCGGAATCGGCTCGTCACCGGCACTTTTACCGGAGATACGGTACTTATCGTGACCGGTCAGCAGTTCCAGGAAGCCCATCAGCGCGGTCCAGAAACCGGCCGAAACCCAGCAGAACAGAATCCCGAACAGCACCAGGATGCTGGTTTGCAGGGCGTAAGGCAGAACCTGGGTAGCGGTTTGAAGCAGGGTCTGGTTGCGGATCTCGTCAAAGTCGACGAAGGACCAACCCTGGTACGGCATGATGCCTTTCATGTACCAGCCAGCGACGATCGTCTGGCCGAGCATCAGCACCAGCAGGATATAACGACGGATCGAACCGACGGTGCGCCAGCGGGCAGCCGGCAGCACGCGCTCATCCTTCGGCGGTGCCGGAGGATTGGTGCGACCGGTCAGGCGGCGCCAGCCACGCACCAGGATATTGGTGCGCCATGGCTCAGGCACAACCTTGGTCCGGCGGATCGGCGGCGTGGCCTTGAGGCAAACCCGGCCGCTGGCGTCGAGCGCCAGCATTTCGGCGTCTTGCAGCTCTTCGGCGGTGTTGAGGGTCAGTCGGGCGCCGACCGACGCTTGGGCAGCGTCGGCAGGTGCGTCGAACGTGGACGATGACAGGCGCTTGTGCAATTCACTGAAGGACTCGCAGCCCGCCAGTTCGGCGCGCTGCTCATCGGTCATCGGTAGATGCGCCAGGTACTCGGCAAGAGTCTCTGGCTGGACTTGAGAATTACTCATCGGCAGGCAACTGATAGCTCCAGGTTTCGGTCAGGACTTGCTCTGTCTTGGCCGGCTCCGGTGTGGCTGGGGCAGCCGCTTCCGGCTGCTTGGCGTCCTTGTCCTTGGCGTCTTTCTTGGCCGCTTTCTCGTGCTGCTTGGCCAAGACTTTGTCGGCTTTAAGCACTTGAGTCGAAACCTTCTCCGGTTCCGGTTGCACGATGTCCTGGACCAGGGCGGCGCGCATTTCAGTCGGCTTGCCTGCGTCCTTGATCTTCATGCGCAGGGTCAGGCGCCAGCCTTGGGTGTGCGGGTTGTAGCGCACGCTGTTTTCAACGATTTCGGCGTTGTCGCCCACGCTGACCTGGCTGCGAACCGGTGCGTCAGCTGGCAGTTTCTTCAGGGACGGGCCCTCGAAGTCCACCAGGTAAGCCACGCTGCCGTCTGGCTGACGGATCAGGTTGGATTGCTTGACGTCGCCGGTGGAACGCAGGGTCTGCTTGACCCAGGCGCTTTCAGGCGAATGGAACTCGGCGTCTTTCAATGTCCAGTGCAGGCGGTAGGCAACGTCCAGCGGCTTGCCTGGCTCCGGCAGTGTTTCCGGGCTCCAGAAGGCAACGATATTGTCGTTGGTTTCATCGGCGGTCGGAATCTCTACCAGGTCGACGGAGCCCTTGCCCCAGTCGCCTTCAGGCTCGATCCAGGCGCTTGGGCGCTTGTCGTAGTTGTCGTCGAGGTCTTCGTAGTGGCTGAAGTTGCGACCGCGTTGCAGCAGGCCGAAACCGCGCGGGTTTTCCACGGTGAAGTTGCTGACCGACAGGTGTTTAGGGTTGTTCAGCGGGCGCCAGATCCACTCGCCGTTGCCGGCATGGATCGACAGGCCGCTGGAATCGTGCAGCTCGCGACGGTAGTTAAGAACCTTGGACGGCTGGTTGGCGCCGAACAGGAACATGCTGGTCAGCGGAGCGATGCCCAGCTTGGTGACCTTGTCACGCAGGTACATCTGGGATTTGACGTCGACGATGGTGTCGGTGCCAGGACGCAGGATCAGGCGATAAGCGCCGGTGGCCCGTGGCGAATCCAGCAAGGCGTAGATCACCAGCTGCTTCTCACCCGGCTTTGGACGTTCGATCCAGAACTCGGTGAAGCGCGGGAACTCTTCGCCGGACGGCAAGGCAGTGTCGATCGCCATGCCACGGGCAGACAGGCCGTAGACCTGATCTTTACCCACGACGCGGAAATAGCTCGCGCCGAGCATGGTCATGATCTCGTCTTGCTTGTCGCCCTTATTGATCGGGTACAGCACACGGAAACCGGCATAACCCAGCTGTTCAGTGGACTTGGGATCAAACTTGACGTCGCCGAAATCGAAGCGGGACGGGTCGTATTTGATTTCCTGGACGCTGTCGGCAGTGACTTCGTTGATTTTCACCGGTGTATCGAAGTGCATACCCTGGTGATAGAAGGACAGCTTGAACGGGGTGTTTTGATCGGCCCACTCGGCTTTTTCGTTGCGGAAACGAATTTTCTGGTAATCAGCGAATTTCATTTCGCGGAATTCGTTCGGCAAATTGCTGCGCGGAGCTTCGTATTTCTGCCCGGCCAGCTCTTTAGCCTTGGCCGACACATCATCCAGACTGAATGCCCACAGTTGACCCGCGCCGAACAGGCAAAACAGGGCAGAGCCCGTTACCAGTGCGTTTCGTAACCGTTTGGCAGACAATTTTGGTGCATTACAGGGACTAACAATCACGAGCAACCCTCGCCGAAAACAGATCAAAAAACCAACGGCCAGCTATCTATATGCCAGGTTGGCGAGCATTGTTCCGACTCCCATGGGGCTAAATGATTCCCCAACAGCCATCGGACAAGTCTCTACCTAAGTCAAAAATGGACCAATCAACGCTGATCCCCGTAGCGCGCGATTATCTAGTAGCCCGCGTGACAACGCATCAGGGTCAGCGAAGTATTTGTAGCGAAAACCCGGTTTTTTGGGCATTACAAGTCGTTTTCAGTACATTCACGTCTGTAACAGGAAGGTGACCGGCCCGTCATTGACCAAATGCACCTGCATATCCGCGCCAAAACGCCCCGCCGCTACCGTGCCATGCAATTGTTGCGCTTGTAACAACAGGTAGTCGAAAAGTGCCTCGGCCACCGCCGGCGGTGCCGCCGTGGAGAAGCTGGGACGCAAGCCGCTCTTGGTGTCTGCCGCCAGGGTGAACTGCGACACCAGCAGCAAACCGCCGCCAATGTCTTTCAAGGACAGGTTCATCTTGCCCTCGTCATCGCTGAACACCCGATAGTTAAGCAGCTTATGCAGCAGCTTGTCGGCGCTGGCCTGGGTATCTGAAGGCTCGACGGCCACCAGCACCAGCAAACCCTGGTCTATCGCACCCACCACCTGCCCTTCTACCTCGACCCGGGCGCCGCGCACCCGTTGCAAAAGCCCCTTCATGCTTCTTCAGGCGGCAAATCAAGCAGGCGCCGTGCCATTTCACTCGCCGCACGCACCAGCGCATCGGTGATTCCGGGTTCGGACGCCGCATGGCCGGCCTCGCGGATGATCTGCAGCTCACTGTTGGGCCAGGCCTGATGCAGCTCCCAGGCGTTATCCAGCGGGCAGATCATATCGTAGCGGCCATGCACGATTACGCCAGGCAGGTGGGCGATCTTGTGCATGTCGCGAATCAGCTGGTCGGGCTCAAGGAACGAGTTGTTGGTGAAGTAATGGCATTCGATACGGGCAATCGACAGGGCGCGCTGGGGCTCGGAAAAGCGCTCGATCAACTGCGGGTTCGGGCACAGGCCCAACATGCGGCCTTCCCACGTGGACCAGGCTTTGGCAGCGTGCATCTGGGCGATCTGGTCGTTGCCGGTCAGGCGCTTGTGGTAGGCGCTCAGCAGGTCGTGGCGCTCTTCCTGGGGGATGGGCGCGAGGTAGTCCTGCCAGTAATCCGGGAACAGGCGGCTGGCGCCAGCCTGGTAGAACCACTGAATGTCCTGGGGGCGCGCCAGGAAAATGCCCCGAACGATCAAGCCGTGCACGCGCTCCGGATGGGTTTGCGCGTAGGCCAGGGCCAGGGTCGACCCCCAGGAACCGCCGAACAACACCCATTTTTCGATGCCCAGGTGCTCGCGGATCCGCTCAAGGTCGGCCACCAGGTCCCAGGTGGTGTTGTTTTCCAGGCTGGCCCGTGGAGTGGAGCGCCCGCAGCCACGCTGATCAAAAGTAACAATTCGGTAGAGATTTGGATCGAAATAGCAGCGGCTATTGGCGTCACACCCGGCGCCAGGGCCGCCGTGGATGAACACAACGGGCAAGCCTTCCGGGGAACCGCTTTCGTCGACGTACAGGACGTGGGTTTCATCGACGGCCAGATCGTGCCGGGCGTAGGGTTTGATCTGCGGGTACAAAGTCTGCATTGCGCGCTCCGTAAGGGGTCGAGTTCATCCCTGGGGGGACGTCTATTATTTTGCCGTCTGGCATCATAAACCCGAATTGTGCAATGAGCATGTCCTAGCAGACTTAGAGCTGTGTCAGCAAAACACCACGCAGATAATCCAGCAGATAAACGTAGAGCCGATCGACCTCCGCCACCTGGCCCCGGGCCCGTAGACAGCCGTGGATCAGGCCTTTGCCGGGATACAGCGTGGCCGCCACCCCGGCGGCCTGGAGGCGCTCGGCGTAGAGCATGCCGTCGTCCCGCAACGGGTCGAACTGGGCGACAGCGATCAGCGCCGGTGGCAACCCGCTGAAATCCACGGCCAGCAATGGCATGGCGTAGGGCGACGGCTTGCCCGGCCCACGCAGGTAAAGGGCGAGATAGCACTCGGTGTCGGCGGTACTGAGCAACGGCGCGTCGACGCAGTCGCGGCGGGACGGCAGGTCGGCGGGGCCGCCCAGGCCGGGGTAGATCAGGACTTGCGCCAAGGGCTGCGGCTGATGGTCATCCCGCAGACCCAGGCATAACGCGGCCGCCAGGTTGCCGCCGGCGCTGTCACCGGCCACCACCAGGCGTTGCAGGTTGATGTGGCAGGGCGCTTCGCCCGCCTGAATCGCCTGCCAGACTGCGCGACAATCATCGAAGGCCGCCGGGAACGGGTGTTCGGGTGCCAGTCGGTAGTCGATGGCGATCACCAGCACCTGCAGCGCGTCGGCCAGTTCACCGCAAATGAAGTCGTGGGAATCCAGCCCGCCCACCACCCAGCCGCCACCGTGCATATAAAGGATGCATGGCCAGCCGCCATCAGGGGTTGGCGTCGCCGGTTGATAAATGCGTACGCCTACGCCGCTCAGGGAAACGTCTGACACCTGCACCCCTTCAGGGCGCGCCGGGGTGAACGCTTGGCACATTCGGTCATAGCTCCGGCGCAATCCGGCCAGCGATGTGTCGTCGCTGGTGAAGGATTCGGTTTTTTCGACAAAGGTGCACATCTGCGCGGAAATCGGGTAGTGGGACATGAAGGTGATCGTCCTGATAGGAAGATTCAAAGCACACCACAAGGCAAATGTGGGAGCTGGCTTGCCTGCGATAGCGGTGTGTCAACCAACGCCATCGTCGACTGATACACCGCCATCGCGGGCAAGCCCGACTCCCACATTGGTTCTCTGTTGTTTGATCTATCGTGTTCGCATCAGGGTTTGAGGCTGGCCTGCACCGCCGCCACGCCGTCTTTTCCATCCAGGGTCGTTACACCCGCCAACCAGCGCTGCAAATCCTCGGGGTTGTCCCGCAACCATTGTTTGGCTACCTCCTGCGGCGTCTTGCGGTCCATGATCGGCACCATCAACTGGCTTTCCTGGGCCGCGGTGTAGGTCAGGTTTTCCAGCAGGCGGGTCACGTTGGGGCAACGCTCGGCGTAATCCGGCGCCGTCACCGTGGAGACCGTGGCCATGCCTTCGTTGGCGCCGAACACGTCTTCACTGCCGGTCAGGTAAGCCATTTTCATGTTGATGTTCATCGGGTGCGGGGTCCAGCCGACAAACACCACGAACTCCTTGCGATTCACCGCCCGCTGCACGGCTGCCAGCATGCCCGCCTCGCCGGAGGCCACCAGCTTGAAGCCGCCGAGGCCGAAGCGGTTGCTGTCGATCATTTTCTGGATATCGGTATTGGCGCCGCTGCCCGGTTCGATGCCATAGATTTTGCCGCCCAGTTTGTCCTTGAAACGGGCAATGTCGGCAAAGGTCTTCAGGCCTGCGTCCGCAACATACTGCGGCACCGCCAAAGTCGCCTGGGCGTCGGCCAGGCTCGGTTTGTCGAACACCTTGACCTGGTTGGCCGCGAGGAACGGTGCGATGTTGTTGTCCATCGCCGGCTTCCAGTAGCCCAGGAAGATATCCAGGCGCTTGTCGCGGATGCCGGCAAAGATGATTTGCTGCACGGCGCTGGTTTGCTTGCTGTCATAGCCCAGGCCATTGAGCAGCACGTCGGCCATGCCGCTGGTGGCGATCACGTCAGTCCAGCTGACCACGCCCATGCGCACGACCTTGCACGAGGCCGGGTCGGCGGCCATCGCATTGGCGCTCAGGAGTGCGGCGCCGGTGAGAATCAACAGGCAACGGTTGAACAGTCTTTTCATCGATGCGGTCTCACTCGGCAGTTTTTATTGTGGGAGTGGCGTCTGACGCGCCGTGCCCAACACCTTACCCAGCGAGACTTCGATCAAAGCGACCTGTGGCGACTGTGAGTTGCACTCAGGCGACTTGAGAGGTGTGTGGCTGTGAAGCCCTCTTCGCGAGCAAGCCCGCTCCCACATTTGATTGCATTTCGACTGCAGAAACTCGGTCGAATGTGGGAGCGGGCTTGCTCGCGAAGGCTATCTCAGCAGCGACGCCAATCAGGAGTAATGCCGCTTGCCCCACGCCAGGAACCCTTCCAGCAGCTCCTTCAACACCACTCGTGTCGGCTCGGCCAGATCGGCGCGATAACGAAACGGCTCAAACTCTTCCATGTACGTGCACTGCCCCAACTCCAGTTGCACCGCATGAATGTTCTCGGCCGGGTTGCCGTAGTGCCGGGTGATATGCCCGCCCTTGAAGCGCCCGTTGAGCACATGGCTGTACTGCGGGTAGCCGGCGCAGATGGCTTCCAATTGGCTGGCGAGTTGCGGATCGCAGGACGCGCCGTTGAAGGTACCGAGGTTGAAGTCCGGCAGCTTGCCCTCGAACAGGTGCGGGATCACCGAGCGAATCGAGTGCGCATCAAACAATAGTGCATAGCCGAACTCGGCCTTGAGCCGGGCCAGCTCGTCCTGCAGGGTGCGGTGATACGGCGTCCATATCTGTTCCAGGTACGTGGCGCGTTCGGCCTTGGACGGTTCCAGGCCTTCGCGGAACAGCGGCACACCGTCGAACAGCGTCGCCGGGTACAGGCCAGTGGTAGCGCCGACGTACAGCGGCTTGTCATCGGACGGCCGATTCAGGTCGATGACAAAACGCGAATATTCGGCCGCCAGGGTGCTGGCGCCCAGCTCTTCGGCGAAGTCGTACAGCGTGGGAATGTGCCAGTCGGTGTCCGGCAGGCTTTGCGCCTCGGGGATCAGCCCGGCTTGCACCGTCGGCGTCAGGCGCAGGCCCGCGTGGGGCATGCTGATCAGCAGCGGCACACGGCCTTGTTTGAAGCTCAGAACCTTATCCACAGCAGTACTCCTTAAACGGTGACATCGACGCCGTGGCGCACGACGCGTTTATCCAGCTCGCCACCCAGCCAGTAGGCCAGGTCAGCGGGACGATCAATCTGCCAGGCGACAAAATCCGCGACCTTACCCACCTCCAGCGAACCGTGGCTGTCCCCCAGACCCAAGGCGGTAGCCGCATGTTGCGTGGCGCCGGCCAGGGCTTCTTCCGGGGTCATGCGAAACAGCGTGCAGGCCATGTTCAGCATCAAGCGCACCGACAATGCCGGTGACGTGCCCGGGTTGAGGTCGCTGGCGATGGCGATCTTCACACCGTGCTTGCGCAGGGCGTCCATCGGCGGCAGCTGGGTTTCCCGCAGAAAGTAGAACGCCCCCGGCAGCAACACCGCGACGGTGCCGGAAGCGGCCATGGCGATGGCGTCTTCCTCGGTCATGAATTCCAGGTGGTCCGCCGACAGCGCCTGATAACGCGCCGCCAGGCTGGAGCCGTGCAGGGACGACAACTGCTCGGCGTGCAGCTTTACCGGCAAGCCGAGCTTGTGTGCAGCGATGAAGACGCGCTCTACCTGCTCCGGCGAGAACGCCAGGTATTCGCAGAAGGCGTCGACCGCATCCACCAGACCTTCCGCTGCCAGTGCCGGGAGCATTTCAGCGCAGATGTGCTCGATGTAAGCATCGGCACGGTCCACGTACTCCGGCGGCAACGCGTGAGCTGCCAGGCAGGTGCTGCGCACTCTCACCGGCAGCTCGGCGCCGAGGCGACGGATCACCCGCAGAATCTTGCGCTCGCTGGCCAGGTCCAGGCCGTAGCCGGACTTGATCTCCACAGTGGTCACGCCATCCCGCAGCAAACTGCGCAGGCGCTTGCGGCTGCTTTCGAACAGCTCATCTTCGGTCGCCGCCCGCGTGGCGCGCACGGTGCTGGCAATACCGCCACCGGCCGCTGCGATCTCGGCGTAGCTCACGCCTTGCAGCCGCTGCTCGAACTCGCCGCTGCGATTACCGCCGAACACCGTGTGGGTGTGGCAGTCGATCAGCCCCGGCGTGACCCACGCCCCTTGCAGGTCATGGGAGGTTACGTAGTCCGCCTTCGGCAGTTCGGCGCGCGGGCCGATCCACTCGATGAGCGCGCCCGAGGTCACGATGGCGGCATCCTCGATGATCGAGTATTTGCCCTGGGCCATGGTTGCGACGTGGCAGTGTTGCCAAAGCGTTTTCATCAACGCCTCCGTTGGGTTATCGATGAGACAAAGCCGGGTCGTAATGAACCTTGGCTGCTTGCCCGGCGGAGGGTTTGACCCACAGCAGATAGGCAACGATCAGCAAGACGATCCACACGGCACCGACCATAAGGGCAGCCTGGGTGTCCGGGAAATAACCCAGCACGCCGAAGATAAACAGCATGAACACGATGGCGGCCGCTGGCGCGTAGGGCCAGAACGGCACCGGGAATTTCAGCTCGGCAATCTGTTCCTTGGTCATCGAGCGACGCATGGCGACCTGAGTGACCAGGATCATCAGCCACACCCACACCGTGGCGAAGGTCGCGATCGAAGCGATGACCAGGAACACGTTTTCCGGGATCAGGTAGTTGAGCACCACACCGCCGAGCAACGCGGCGCCCATCACCACCACGGTCATCCATGGCACGCCCTGGCTCGACAGTTGGGCAAAGCCTTTGGGCGCCTGCCCTTGCTGGGCCAGGCCGTACATCATGCGACCGGCGCCGAAGATGTCGCTGTTGATCGCCGAGACGGCGGCCGAGATCACCACGATGTTCAGGATGGTCGCCGCCGAGCCTATCCCCAGGTTGCTGAAGATCTGTACGAACGGGCTGCCCTGGCTGCCGATCTGTGGCCACGGGTAGATCGCCATCAGCACAAACAACGTCAGCACGTAGAACAGCAGGATGCGCAGTGGCACCGCGTTGATCGCCTTGGGAATCACCCGCTGCGGGTCCTTGGCTTCGCCGGCGGTGATGCCGATGATTTCGATGCCGCCAAAGGCAAACATCACCACCGCGAAGGACGCAATCAAGCCACCCACGCCGTTAGGCATGAAGCCGCCGTGGGCCCACAGGTTGCTGAGGCCGGTGGCCGGAGCTTCGCCCGCCGAGTGAATGCCGAACAGCATGATGCCGAAGCCGCCGAGGATCATCGCGACGATGGCGCCGACCTTGAGCAGAGACAGCCAGAACTCCATTTCGCCAAAGACTTTGACGTTGCACAGGTTCAGGCCGCCGATCAGCAACACGATGCCGAGCACCCAGACCCAACGCGCGACTTCGGGAAACCAGAAGCCCATGTAGATGCCGAAGGCCGTGACGTCGGCGAGGCAGACGATGATCATTTCAAAGGCGTAGGTCCAGCCGAGGATAAAGCCGGCCATCGGGCCCAGGTAGGTGCTGGCGTACTGGCCGAAGGAGCCGGACACCGGGTTGTGCACGGCCATTTCGCCGAGGGCGCGCATGACCATGAAGACGGCGGCACCACCGATCAGGTAGGCCAGCAGTACGGCCGGGCCGGCCATCTGGATGGCGGAGGCAGAGCCGTAGAACAGCCCGGTGCCGATCGCGGAACCGAGTGCCATGAAGCGAATATGTCGGGCGGATAGCCCGCGTTTTAACGTCTTTTCTTGCTGGTGCATTTCTCGTCCCTATTTGTTTTTATTTTCTGTAGGAGCGAGCTTGCTCGCGAAGGTATTCCAGGCGCATCGCAGCGGTGGATGTACTTTTTTCGCGAGCAAGCTCGCTCCTACAGGGGGCATCCATCCCTTAGAGGCTCGGCAGCAAATTCGCCGACACCAGCTCATTCAGGCAACGCGTCGCCAACAACTCACTGGCGGCATTGATGTCCGGCGCGAAGAACCGGTCCTTCTCATAAAACGCCACTTTGCTGCGCAGGATCCCGCGAGCTTTTTCCAGTGCCGGCGAGGTTTTCAAACCATTGCGCAGGTCCAGGCCCTGGCAGGCCGCCAACCATTCCACCGCCAATACACCACGGGTGTTCTCGGCCATTTCCCACAGGCGTTTGCCCGCAGCCGGCGCCATCGATACGTGGTCTTCCTGGTTCGCCGAAGTCGGCAGGCTATCCACGCTATGGGGATGGGCCAGCGCCTTGTTCTCGCTGGCCAATGCCGCCGCAGTCACCTGGGCGATCATGAAGCCGGAGTTCACGCCGCCGTTGCCCACCAGGAATGGCGGCAGTTGCGACATGTGCTTGTCCATCATCAACGAAATACGACGCTCGCTCAGGGAGCCGATTTCCGCGATGGCCAGCGCCATGTTGTCAGCGGCCATGGCCACCGGTTCCGCATGGAAGTTGCCGCCGGAAATCACGTCACCTTCAGCCGCAAACACCAGCGGGTTATCCGACACCGCATTGGCTTCCACCACCAACACTTCGGCCGCCTGGCGGAACTGGGTCAGGCAGGCGCCCATGACTTGCGGCTGGCAACGCAGGGAGTACGGGTCCTGGACCTTGTCGCAGTTCTCGTGGGACTGGGACACTTCGCTGCTTTCACCCAGCAGGGCGCGATACGCGGCCGCAGAATCGATCTGGCCACGCTGGCCACGGGCTGCGTGAATGCGTGCGTCGAACGGCGAGCGCGAACCCAACACGGCTTCCACCGTCAGGGCGCCACAAGCTAATGCACCGGCGAACAAGTCTTCACCTTCGAACAGACCACGCAATGCGTAAGCGGTGGAAACCTGGGTGCCGTTGAGCAGCGCCAGGCCTTCCTTCGCCGCCAGGGTCAGCGGTGTCAGGCCGGCGACTTTCAGCGCCTCGGTGGCTTCCAGCCATTCGCCTTTATAGCGGGCCTTGCCTTCGCCCAGCAGCACCAGCGACATGTGGGCCAATGGCGCCAGGTCACCGGAAGCACCCACCGAACCTTTCAGTGGAATGTGCGGGTACACCTCGGCGTTGATCAGGGCGATCAGCGCATCGATCACCTGCCGGCGAATCCCGGAGAAACCACGGCTCAGGCTGTTGACCTTGAGCACCATGACCAGCCGCACCAGCGCATCGCTGATGGGCTCACCCACGCCAGCGGCGTGGGACAGCACCAGGGAACGCTGAAGGTTTTCCAGGTCTTCGCTGGCGATGCGGGTCGAGGCCAGCAGGCCGAAACCGGTGTTGATGCCGTAGGCGGTGCGGTTCTCGGCGAGAATCTGCTCCACGCAGGCGACACTGGCTTCGATCTGGGCCGAGGCGCTGTCATCCAGGCTGAGGGTTACCGGCTGCTGGTAGATGGCCCGCAGTTGGGCAAGGCTCAGTTGGCCTGGAATCAGGTTTAGCGCAGTCACATTCATGCTCCTTTTGAGAGTGTTGTTAACTACCAGTCGCTCCGGATGCTTCCGTTATCCGCCGCTGTGCTCGTTTAGAGGATCAGTCGGCTTGGCACGCTGGTTATTGTTGGGAAAAGGTCAGTGCAAATTCGGTAGCGTGTGTTGCAGCAAATCGGCGTTCTTGAGCAACGCTGCGGTGGCCGCGATATCCGGCGCCAGCCAACGGTCCTGGTCGTAGGCCGGGACGTGTTCACGCAGCAAGCGCCAGGCGGCGTCGGTGCCGGCGCCGAAGCGTTGCTCCTGGAGAAACTCGAACGCCTGGGACGCCAGCAGGTACTCGATGGCGAGGATCTGGGTGACGTTTTCCAGCACCGAATACAGCTTCAGCGCGGCGTTGGTGCCCATGCTCAGGTGGTCTTCCTGCAGGCCCGAGGTGACGAAGTTGTCGAGCACCGCCGGTTGCGCCAACTGGCGGTTCTGCCCGCACAGCGACGCGGCGACGTACTGCACGATCATCATCCCGGAGTTGACCCCGGGGTTGCTCACCAGGAACGCCGGCAGGCCGCTGACATGCGGGTTGATCAGGCGGTCCAGGCGGCGCTCGGCGATGGAGCCGATTTCCGCCATGGCGATGGCGAGCATGTCTGCCGCCAGGGCCACGGACTGCCCGTGAGGGTTGGCCTGGGACACCACGCGGTAGTCGTCCGGCGTGCCGAGCACCAGCGGGTTATCCGTGGCGCCGTTGAGTTCGGTTTCGATCTGCCGAGTCGCATGTTCCAACTGGTCGCGGGCCGCGCCGTGCACCTGAGGGATCGAACGGATGCTCAGGGCGTCCTGGGTACGTATGCCTTTACTGCTGGCAATCACTTCACTGCCGTCCAGCAACGCCCGCAGGTTGATGCCAACTTGCTGCATGCCCGGGTGCGGTTTGAGCGCAATGATTTCTTCGTCGAAGGCGTCGATCTGGCCACGCTGGCCTTCGAAGCTCATGGCGCCGATCACGTCGGCCCATTGCAGCAGACGGTGTGCATCGGCCAAAGCCAGGCAACTGAGGCCGGTCATGCACGGCGTGCCGTTGACCAGGCACAGGCCGTCCTTGGCACCGAGCACCACCGGCTGCAAACCTTCTTCGGTCAGTGCCTGGTGCGCCGGAACGATACAGCCCCGGTAGCTGACGTCGCCGACGCCGAGCAAGGCAATGCCAATGTGCGCCATGTGGGTCAGGTAGCCCACCGAGCCCTGGGACGGCACTTGCGGCGTGATGCCATGGTTGAGCAGCCCCAACAGCGAATGCACCACCTGCGGATGCAGGCCGGATTTGCCGTGGCTGTAGTTGATGATTGCCGCGCAAATGATCGCGCGGGTTTGCTCCACGCTCAGTGGCGCGCCGACGCCGCAGGCATGGCTGAGCAAGGTGTTGCGCGACAGCCGGCTCAGTTGTTCGTCCTTGAGCGACACGTTGCACAAGGCGCCCAGGCCGGTGTTGATGCCGTAGGCGCGCTCGCCGCTGCTGACGATGCGCTGGACGATGGCCTGGGCATTGTCGATGCGAGCCCAGGCCTGGCCCGAGAGTTCGAGGATCGCACCGTGGCGGGCCACGGCGACCACGTCCTGCCAACGCATTGGGGCGTCGGCGATGATGATTTTTTCAGCCTGGGACATCGTTGTACCTTCTTCAATTCTTGTGCAGCCTTACCGGCCTCTTCGCAGGCAAGCCAGCTCCCACAGGGAAATGCATTTCAAATGTGGGAGCTGGCTTGCCTGCGATA
This sequence comes from Pseudomonas sp. ATCC PTA-122608, assembly GCF_001952855.1. Lineage (GTDB taxonomy): Bacteria > Pseudomonadota > Gammaproteobacteria > Pseudomonadales > Pseudomonadaceae > Aquipseudomonas. Next base: position 47,635 of record NZ_LPNO01000055.1, read on the forward strand.
GCGCCAGTCAACTCACCACACATCGCGGGTCAAACCACCGCAGCCCGCCGCTGAACAAACCGGTCCACATATTCATCCGCCGGTGAATGCAGAATCTCGCGGGGCGTGCCGACCTGGATCAGCTTGCCGTCCTTGAGGATCGCAATGCGGTTGCCGATGCGTACGGCCTCATCGAGGTCGTGGGTGATAAAGACGATGGTCTTGTGCAGGGTCTTTTGCAGCTCCAGCAACTGGTCCTGCATCTCGGCGCGGATCAGCGGGTCGAGGGCGCTGAACGCTTCGTCCATCAGGATGATGTCGGTGTCGGCGGCCAGGGCACGGGCCAGGCCCACTCGCTGACGCATGCCGCCGGAGAGCTGGTGCGGGTATTTGTTTTCGTAGCCTTTGAGGCCCACGGTTTCGATCCAGTGCAGCGCACGCTCGGCGCACACTTGCTTGGTTTCGCCGCGCACTTTCAAGCCATAGGCGACGTTGTCCACCACGCTTTTGTGGGGCAGCAGGCCGAAGCTCTGGAACACCATGCTGATCTTGTGCCGGCGAAATTGGCGCAGGGCTTCCATGTCCAGTTGCAGGATGTCTTCACCGTCCACCAGGATCGCGCCGCTGGTGGGGTCGATCAGGCGGTTGAAGTGGCGCACCAGGGTCGACTTGCCGGAACCCGACAGGCCCATGATCACGAAGATCTCGCCGGTGGCGATGCTCAGGGACAGGTCGTTCACACCCACCACGCAACCGGTCTCGGCCAGCACCTGGTCCTTGGTCTTGCCCTGGCCAATCAGCGCCAGCGCCTCCTTGGAACGATTGCCGAAGATCTTGAATACGTTTTTGACTTCAATCTTGCTGACGGTAGTCATTTGCTCGCCTCATGCCGTGGACGACCATAGGCCTGGGTAATGCGGTCGATGACCACTGCGAGAATCACGATCGCCAGACCGGCTTCAAGGCCACGTCCGACGTTAAGCGTCTGGATACCGACCAACACATCTTCACCCAGGCCACGGGCACCGATCATCGAGGCGATAACCACCATCGACAGGGCCATCATGGTGGTCTGGTTGATCCCGGCCATGATGCTCGGCAGGGCCAGCGGCAGTTGCACGCCGAACAGTTGCTGCCAGCGGTTGGCACCGAAGGCGTTGATCGCTTCCATGACTTCGCCGTCTACCTGGCGAATACCCAGGTCGGTCAGGCGAATCAGTGGAGGAGCGGCGTAGATCACCGTGGCGAAAATCGCCGGGACCTTGCCCAGGCCAAACAGCATCAGCACCGGGATCAGGTACACGAAGCTGGGCATGGTTTGCATGATGTCCAGCAGCGGCATCAGCACCGAACGCAGGCGATTGCTACGGGCCGACAATATTCCCAGGGGAATGCCGATCAGCACCGAGATCACCGTGGCCACCATCATCAGCGCCAGGGTTTGCATCAGCTTGTCCCACAGGCCAACGGCGCCCACCAGGAACAGCAAACCGACGATCACCGCTGTAGTGACGACCTTGCGCGTGGCGTGCCAGGCGATGCCGCCGACAATTGCCAGCATCAGCCACCAGGGTGCTGCGCGCAGCACACCTTCAAGATTGACGATGGCCCACAACAGGGTGTCGGAGATGTGCCGGAACACATCGCCGTAGTTGGTCACCAGCGAATCAACCCAACTGTTGACCCAATCGGCGATGGAAAACGTAAAACTCTCAGGAAACATAGTGTGCTCTCGATCCAGTGGGTTGTGGCCGGACGTCCGGTTGCCTGCGAGGGCAACCGGAAACGCTCAACCTACAAGGCCGCGTCGATTTTCTTGGCTGCGTCGTCGCTCACCCATGCGTGCCAGACTTCAGGATGTTCCTTGAGGAAAATTTTCGCCAGTTTTGGTGATTCAATTCGCTCTTTGGCCATGCGGCCCAGGTTCTGGTTCAGCAGGTCGATGGGCAGGTTGACCTTTTCCAGCACGGCCACCAACTCCGGGGCTTGCTCGTGGAAGGTCTTGGACAGACCGACCTTGATGCTCACACTTTTATCCACACCGGGCTTTTCTTCCAGCTTCACCAGGTCGACCTGACCCATCAACGGGGTTGGCGACCAGTAATAGAACAGGATCGGCTCGCCACGCTTGTAGCTCGACAACACCGCCGCATCCAGCGCCGGGCCGGTGCCTGGGCGGAAGTTGGTGTAGGTGCTTTCCAGGCCATAGCTTTTCAGCATCTCGCTGTTGTCCAGCTCACAGGTCCAGCCGGCCGGGCAGTTGTAGAAACGGCCCTTGGACGGCTCTTCCTGGTCCTTGAACACCGAGGCGTATTTGGCCAGGTCGGCGATGCTTTTCAGGTCCGGTGCCTTGGGTTCCAGCTTGCGCTTGGCGTCGCCTTCGATCACGTAGCGCGGCACGTACCAACCTTCGACAGCGCCCACCACCGGAGCACCGACGCCGACGACCTTGCCGGCCTTCTCGGCCTTGTTCCAGACTTCGCTGCGGCCTACCCACTCCTCGGCGAACACCTGGATGTCATTGCTGCTCAGGGCGTTTTCCATGGTGATGGAGTTACCCGGCAGGCTGTCGGTTTTGCAGTCATAGCCTTTTTCCAGCACGGTTTGCAGGATGTCGGTCAGCAACATGCCGCTTTCCCAGTTCAAACCGGCAAATTTCACCGGCTTGCCGGACTCACACCAACCGGCCGCCTGGGCGCCAGCAGAAGCCAGCAAGCCTGCCGAAAACAAAGTGGCCAACAGGGTCTTATTCATTTTCATTGTTGTGACGCTCCCAATCTTGAAATGGATTACGGCAGTCAGTAGGCATCCTGCCCTGTCCACGTCCCATCAGGCCTGTGCAGCCAGCCCGTTTGTCGTTGGTGCAGCGCCCTGCTCTACCGGCAGGATCAGGTGTTCAGGCGTCGGGCTGTGCCATTTTCTGGCAGCCCAGTAGTACAGCGCAGCCGGCACCACCAGGCCGATGATCCAGGAGATATCGGTGTCGCCGAGGCTGGCGACCATTGGCCCGGTGTAGAAATGTGTGGAGATGAACGGCATCTGAATCAGCACGCCAAACACGTAGATGCTGATGCCCATCAGGTTCCAGCGACCGTAGCGACCGTTGGGATTGGACAGCGCCGGGATGTCGTAGCGTTCTTTGGTGATGCAGTAGAAATCCACCAGGTTGATCGCACTCCACGGCGTGAAAAAAGCCAGTAGGAACAGGATGAACGCGGAGAAATCCTTGAGGAACGAATCCTTGCCCAACAACGCCAGCGCAGCGGCAAGCGACACCATGACGAAGATGTACAGCAGGCGCGTGCCACTGCCGATATGTCGGCTGCCACGGAAGCCGCTGATGATCGTCGCGATGGACATGAAGCTGCCGTAGGCATTGAGGGTGGTCACGGTGACCTTGCCGAAGGCGATGCTGAAATACAGCAGCGCCGCGACGATCCCGGTGCCGCCCAGGCCGACGATAAACGACACTTCGTGGTGAGCGAATTGCGAACCGGCCAGGGCCGCCGCGAACACCCCAAACACCATCGAAGCCTGCGCGCCGATCACCGAACCCAGGCCCACGGCCCAGAAGGTTTTCGAGGCTTGCGTGCTGCGCGGCAAATAGCGCGAGTAGTCCGCCACGTAAGGGCCGAACGCAATCTGCCAGGACGCCGACAGGGAAATCGCCAGCAGGAAACTGCTCAGGGAGAAATGCTTGTTGCCCAGCAACGCGCCGATGTCGTTACCGGCCAGCAGCTTGTAGAACAGGTACACGAAGGCAACCACACCCAGCACGCTGGCGATGCGACCGATACCGTGGATCACCCGGTAGCCGAAGATCGTGAACACCATAATCAGCCCCGCGAACAACACGATGCCGACCCAGTCTTCGACATGGAGCAACTGCGCCACCGCCTGCCCCGCCAGCAATGAGCCGCTGGCGGAAAACCCGATGTACATGAGGCACACCAGCACCAGCGGGATGACCGCGCCATATACGCCAAACTGCACGCGGCTGGAGATCATTTGTGGCAAGCCCAATTGCGGGCCCTGGGCTGCGTGCAGCGCCATGACGCCGCCACCCAGCAGTTGACCGATCAACAGACCGATCAACGACCAGAACACATCACCGCCCAGCACCACGGCCAGGGCCCCGGTGACAATCGCGGTGATTTGCAGGTTGGCACCCAACCACAGGGTGAACTGACTCAATAGACGGCCGTGTCTTTCCGCTTCCGGGATGTAGTCGATCGAACGCCTTTCGATCAACGGGGTGGTGCTTGCACGAGCGTCTGTTACGGCCATTTATGTTCAACCTCTGATGGATTGTTTTTGGGTGAAACGCAGATCAAATGTGGGAGCGGGCTTGCTCGCGAAAGCGATGGGTCAGCTAACGACTTCGGTGACTGATACACCGCATTCGCGAGCAAGCCCGCTCCCACATTAGTTATTTGATCATCGGGAGGTTGAGGCCCTGCTCTTTGGCGCAGTCGATGGCGATCTGGTAACCCGCATCGGCATGCCGCATCACGCCGGTGGCCGGGTCGTTGTGCAGGACGCGAGCGATTCGCTCGGCCGCTTCGTCCGTACCGTCGCAGACGATCACCATCCCGGAGTGCTGGGAGAAGCCCATGCCGACGCCGCCGCCGTGGTGCAGCGAAACCCAGGTCGCGCCGCTGGCGGTGTTGAGCAAGGCGTTGAGCAGTGGCCAGTCGGACACGGCGTCGGAGCCGTCCTGCATCGATTCGGTTTCACGGTTGGGGCTGGCCACCGAGCCGGAGTCGAGGTGGTCGCGGCCGATCACGACAGGCGCCGACAGCTCGCCGCTGCGCACCATTTCGTTGAACGCCAGGCCGAGCTTGGCGCGCTGGCCCAGGCCAACCCAGCAGATACGTGCCGGCAGGCCCTGGAAGCTGATGCGCTCGCGGGCCATGTCCAGCCAGTTGTGCAGGTGGGCGTCATCCGGGATCAGCTCTTTGACTTTGGCGTCGGTCTTGTAGATGTCTTGTGGGTCGCCGGACAGTGCCGCCCAGCGGAACGGGCCGATGCCGCGGCAGAACAGCGGACGGATGTAGGCCGGTACGAAACCCGGGAAGTCGAAGGCGTTTTCCACGCCCACTTCTTGCGCCATCTGGCGGATGTTGTTGCCGTAGTCGAAGGTCGGAACGCCCATTTTCTGGAAGTCCAGCATCGCCTGAACGTGCACCGCCATGGATTGCTTGGCGGCCTTGATCACCTCGGCCGGTTCGGTCTTGGCGCGGGCGCGGTATTCGTCCCAGGTCCAGCCAGCCGGCAGGTAGCCGTTGAGCGGGTCGTGGGCGCTGGTCTGGTCGGTGACCATGTCTGGGCGCACACCGCGCTTGACCAGTTCCGGCAGGATTTCCGCCGCGTTGCCCAGCAGCGCGATGGAGATCGCCTGGCCGGCCTTGGTGTATTTGTCGATGCGCGCCAGGGCGTCGTCGAGGTCAGTGGCTTGCTCGTCGACGTAGCGGCTGCTCAAGCGGAAATCGATGCTGACCTGCTGGCATTCGATGTTCAGCGAGCACGCGCCGGCCAGGGTGGCCGCCAGAGGCTGTGCGCCGCCCATGCCGCCGAGGCCGGCGGTCAGTACCCAGCGGCCCTTGAGGTCGTCGTTGTAATGTTGGCGACCGGCTTCGACGAAGGTTTCGTAGGTGCCTTGGACGATGCCCTGGCTGCCGATGTAGATCCAGCTGCCGGCGGTCATCTGGCCGTACATGGCCAGGCCCTTGGCGTCGAGTTCGTTGAAGTGTTCCCAGCTCGCCCAGTGCGGCACCAGGTTGGAGTTGGCGATCAGTACGCGCGGGGCGTTGCTGTGGGTCTTGAACACGCCAACGGGTTTGCCGGATTGCACCAGCAGGGTTTCGTCGTCGTTGAGGTTGGTCAGGCTTTCGACGATCTGGTCATAGCATTCCCAGTTGCGCGCGGCACGGCCGATGCCGCCGTACACCACCAGTTCTTTCGGGTTCTCGGCAACCTGTGGGTCGAGGTTGTTCATCAGCATGCGTAGCGGCGCTTCAGTCAGCCAGCTTTTGGCGGTGAGCGTGTTGCCACGGGCAGCGCGGATTTCAACGTCACGGTACTTGGTAGGCTTGGTCACAAAAAATTCCTCAACGATCAATGCGCGAACATGATTGGTGCGAAGAGGATACTCATGGACTCTTACGCACACATCTTTACTTGTACATACAAGCATATGCAATCAAGCGGCCAACTTGGCGGAGGGCAGTTGCAGATTTTTCGCGAACGGGAGCGCAAGCCTTTAAGAACAAGGCTTGGCAGCTTGATGAATTTTCTTGCAGAAGGTTTTTACAGCGAGAGAGGCTCGTTACTCAGGCAGGCTTTTGCGCCATGCTGGGGCATTCGGTAACAAGTTGGTGCGGGAAGTGGGAACAGTTTTTGTAGGAGCGAGCTTGCTCGCGAAAAAGGTACATTCAACGTAGCAATACGCTTGAAATACCTTCGCGAGCAAGCTCGCTCCTACAGTGGTTTAGCGTGCAGTCAGCTCGATGACGCAGCAACGGCCAGTGATGCTGACGTCCAGCAAGCCAGTGTTACCGTCCAATTGCAGGCAGTCATGACGGTTCAGCCGCTCACCGAGCACCTTCACTTCATCCGCCACGCTGAACACCACCACGGTGTGCGCCGCACTGAAGAAACGCTGCGTACCGTCCATCCACTGCAACCGCGCCTGATAGCGCTGCGGCGAATAGATCAGGTTGAAGTCGCGGATCGGACCACCGATCAATCGGCAGGACACCTGGCTGTCACCCTTGAACGGGAACGGTTGCAGCGGTAACAACCCGCGCTGTTCTTCGCCGTCCACCGTCAGCACCATGCCCGAGCCTTGCAGCACGGTGATGATGCGCTGGTACCCGGCAAAGGTGGAGAACCCGCCCGACTCGGCGATATCGGCAATCGACAGGCGCCAGCCGAAACCGTCCAGGCCCTCGCCTGCGTCACGGGTGATTTCTTCAGTGCTGCCGCCGCCGTTTTTCCACGGCATGCGGACGTAATCGGCGGCGCGCCAGACTTTCGTCGAACTCATTTACTGAAACGTCCTTCCAGGCTATGACGGGAACCGGGGTGGATCAAACGCGCGGCCGTGACCGGCTGGCGGCCAGACCAGGTACGACGGCGAATCAACAGGCACGGCTCGCTGGTTTCGATTTGCAGCAACTTGCATTCGTCGGCGTCGGCGAGGATCGCTTCGACCACGTGCTCGCCTTCGGTCAGCGGCGCCACCTGGTTGAGGTAGGCATAAGGCGTTTGCTGGGTGAAATCCTGCTGCAGGTATTCCGGCGCGACCAGAGCGTTGACGAAGCGGTCTTCGATTTGCACCGGGATGTCGTTTTCGTAGTGCACGATCAACGAGTGAAACACCCGCCCGCCTTCGCGCATTTCCAGGGCGACGGCGCGCTCGGAACCGGCGGCTTCTTCGCCGAGAGTGATGACTTTGCACGTATGACGATGACCGCGAGAGGCGATCTCATCGGCAATGTTGTGCACTTCAAACAGCGCCGACTGGCTCTTAGGCTCGGCGACAAATGTGCCCACACCTTGCATGCGCACCAGCAGGCCTTCAGCGGTCAACTCGCGCAGGGCACGGTTGATGGTCATGCGGCTGAAGCCCAGTTGGTTGACCAGTTCGCTTTCCGACGGCACGCGATAATGCGGCGGCCAGTTGCCGTTGAGGATCTGCTGGCTGATCATCTGTTTGACGCGGGCGTACAAGGGCGCCGGACTTTCGTCCATGTGGGCAGCCAGTGGAGACTTGGCGGGCGGAGTCGGCACAGGAAATCCTTGCAGGTGAAAAAGAAGCATAGCTTGCCGGAGTTTACCGAGCAGGCAAACGTCTGTATATGTATATACAAATAAACACACGACCGGGGTGCCTGAATCATGTCCGCTTTCTTTGCCGAACGCGCGCTGCTGCCTAATGGATGGGCCAATGATGTACGTCTTGAAGTCAGCGCCGACGGCCTGCTGACCAAGGTTGAGCCCAACGCCAGTGCAGACGGTGCCGAACGGCTCAGGGGCCCGGTGCTGGCAGGCATGCCGAACCTGCATTCTCACGCGTTCCAGCGGGCGATGGCCGGGCTTGCGGAAGTGGCCGGCAACCCGAATGACAGCTTCTGGACCTGGCGCGACTTGATGTACCGGATGGTTGGCAAGATCAGCCCCGACCAACTGCAGATCATCGCTCGCCAGCTGTACATCGAGATGCTCAAGGCCGGCTATACCTCGGTGGCCGAATTTCACTACGTGCACCACGACGTCAGCGGCCAGGCTTATGCAGACCCCGCCGAGCTGTCGCGCCAAATCAGCCAGGCCGCCGCCAGCAGCGGTATCGGCCTGACCTTGTTGCCGGTGCTCTACAGCCATTCCGGTTTTGGCGGCCAGGCACCCAATGAAGGCCAGCGGCGCTTTATCAACAGCACCGAGCATTACCTGAACCTGCAATCACGCCTGCAACCGATTCTGGCTGCGCAACCGGCGCAACAACTCGGCCTGTGCTTCCACTCGCTGCGTGCGGTAACCCCCCAACAAATCAGCGAAGTGCTGGCCGCCAGCGACAAGGCGTGCCCAGTGCATATCCACATCGCCGAGCAGCAGAAGGAAGTCGACGACTGCCTGGCCTGGAGCGGCAAGCGTCCGCTGCAATGGCTGTATGACCATGTTGAAGTGGATCAGCGCTGGTGCCTGGTGCACGCCACCCACGCCAACCCGGAAGAAGTGACGTTAATGGCCAAGAGCCGGGCGATTGCCGGGCTGTGCCTGACCACCGAAGCCAACCTGGGCGACGGGATTTTCCCGGCGGTGGACTTCCTGGCCCAGGGCGGGCGCATGGGGATTGGCTCCGACAGCCATGTGTCACTGAGCGTGGTGGAAGAATTGCGCTGGCTGGAATACGGCCAGCGGCTGCGGGACCAGCGGCGCAACCGGCTGTATCGCAGTGATCAGCCGATGGTCGGGCGGACGCTGTTCGATGCCGCGTTGGATGGCGGTGCCGAAGCGCTGGGGCAGCCGATCGGGCGCCTGGAAGTCGGCAAGCGTGCGGACTGGCTGGTGCTGGATGGCAACGATCCGTACCTGGCGACGGCGAACGAAGACGGGATTCTCAATCGCTGGCTGTTTGCCGGTGGTGATCGCCAGGTGCGCGACGTTCTGGTGAACGGGAAGTGGGTGATTCGCGACGGGCATCACGCCGCCGAAGAAGACAGCAGCCGGGCGTTTACCCAGGTCTTGCGGGATTTGCTGGGCTAACAGACGACACATAACAAATGTGGGAGCGGGCTTGCTCGCGAAAGCGGTGGATCAGTCAACACATCGGTGACTGTCACACCGCCTTCGCGAGCAAGCCCGCTCCTACATTGGATTGGCGCTGTTTTGTATTACTGCGAAGTCTTCGCCATTTGCTTGTCCGACGTACGCCAGATCAAACGCGTGGTGTCATACCCCTGTTGCCGCGCCCTGCTCAGCAGGTCTTCGCGGGTGTCGGCGCTGACTGTCGGCGTGCGGGACAACAACCACATGTAGCGCCGGCTCGGGCTGCCGACAATGGCGGTCTTGTAGTCATCGCTGACGTACAGCACCCAGTAATCGCCCTTGGCCACGCCCGGCAACAGCGAGGTAAACCAGTTATTGAATTCGACCCACAGCTTGTCGGTCTTGCCGGCGACCTGCGGCGTGGCCGTGCCCTTGGCTTCTTGCCATTCCCACTCAGGCGTCAGGCAGCGGTTGAACACCGACATATTGCCATCGGGCAGCAGCGTGTAGCGGGCTTCGGACTGTGCGCAATTACGCTGGAAGTACATCGGCAAACGGGCCAACTCATACCAGGTGCCCTGGTAACGCTTGAGGTTGACGCTGCCGACAGTCTTGGGTTGCAGATCATCGCCAGAATGGCTGGCGCAGCCCGCCAAAAACAGGCTGGCGCAGAGGTATAGAACGAAACGCATCATGTTGTTTTTCTCCCGCAGGCTTTCGCCCCGGTTTACTTCAGGCCTTGCCCGGAAAAAATCAGTACTTTGTCACCGGCATATTGCACGCTGATAAAGCTGTTTTTATCGCCCCAGGTGCAACTGGACATACCCAGTGCGCCAGAACAATCAGTCGGCTTACCCAGCAACGACTCCACTTCGGCCTTGGGCATGCCGGCCGACAGTTTTGCGTAATTTTCTTGAGTGACCTTGCTGCAAGCGGCCAGAAGCACGCAAAACGACAACAGGGCGAGACGGCGTAACGACATGGAATAACTCCTGGAGAGACGAAGCAGCTTGGGGGTCTGCCAGAAGCTTAGAAGGGAAAAGGGGTGTCTGGTTCCCGACGAGCGAAAACAAAAAAGCCCCGAAAACGCTGAAACGTTTCGGGGCTCAATCAAGCGAATCAAATTACTGTAGGAGCGAGCTTGCTCGCGAAAAACGTTCAGCCGGCGCGGGCAACCAGGCAGCCCGTGTCATCGTTAACGCTCTTCGCGAGCAAGCTCGCTCCTACAGGTCACCAGGCTTACGCCTTGTGGTAACCGGTCACACGCTCGACTTCTTCCTTCGAACCCAGGAACACCGCCACGCGCTGGTGCAGGCCTTCCGGCTGGATGTCGAGGATGCGCTGGTGGCCGTCGGTGGACGCACCGCCCGCCTGTTCAACCAGGAACGACATCGGGTTGGCTTCGTACATCAGGCGCAGCTTGCCCGGCTTGGACGGCTCGCGGCTGTCACGTGGGTACATGAACAAGCCACCACGGGTCAGGATGCGGTGCACGTCGGCAACCATCGCCGCTACCCAGCGCATGTTGAAGTTCTTCTTCAACGGGCCTTCTTCGCCTGCCATCAACTCGCCTACATAGCGGGTAACCGGCTCTTCCCAGTGGCGCTGGTTGGACATGTTGATTGCAAATTCCTGGGTGGACGCAGGAATGGTGATGTCTTCGTGGGTGAGCACGAAGCTGCCCATTTCACGGTCCAGGGTGAAGCCTTTGACGCCATCGCCCAGGGTCAGTACCAGCATGGTCTGCGGGCCGTAGATCGCGTAACCGGCAGCTACCTGCTCGGTGCCTGGCTGCAGGAAGGCCTTTTCGTTCAGGGCTTCGTTCTGGCTCAGGTATTCGTTCGGGCAACGCAGTACCGAGAAGATGGTGCCGACCGGAGCGTTGATGTCGATGTTCGACGAACCGTCCAGCGGGTCGAATACCAGCAGGTACGCGCCTTTCGGGTATTTGCCCGGGATCTGGTAGGCGTTGTCCATTTCTTCGGACGCCATGCCGGCCAGGTGACCGCCCCATTCGTTGGCTTCAAGCAGGATTTCGTTGGAAATCACGTCGAGCTTCTTCTGCACTTCGCCTTGTACGTTTTCAGTGCCCATGCTGCCCAGGACACCACCCAACGCGCCTTTGGAGACGGCGTGGCTGATTTCCTTGCAAGCACGCGCCACCACTTCGATAAGGAAGCGCAGATCGGCAGGCGTGTTGTTGCTGCGGGTCTGCTCGATCAAATAGCGACTCAGGGTAACGCGGGACATGGAAGGCTCCGGAAATTGGGGGCTAAAAACCCGCGCAGTTTAACGCGAGTCGGGGCGTATTTCCTCCTATCAGAGGATTTAAACCCAATAGAGTTCATGGACTTTATTTAACGTGCCACCGGCGGCTTGCGCAGCAAACTGTAGGCCATGGCTCCAAGTGCCGCCACACCGAGCAGCAGCACGGCCCAAAGGCCGAGCTTTTTCCAGTTCGGCCCGGCATCGACAGGGGTCGCAACCGCAGGCGAAGTCACTACCGCCCCGCCCGCCACTTTGGCCTGCCCAAGCGCAGCCAGGCGTTCGGCGCTGTAATCCGGGATCAACGTCGACAGCGGCAAGTTCGCGCCCTTCACCGACGGATTGCCCAACGCCAAAGTGAACGGTGGCTCGCCCCGTGCCAGGAACACCAACTGCGTGGCCCGCACTGCAAAGCTCAAGGTCGGTGCCTCAACACCCAGGCCACCGCCGCGTTCGTCCACGTTGAGCTTGAGTTGCGCAACGGCCTGGCCGGGCAGCTGCAATTCGTTTTGTAAAACGTCCTGGCCATTTTGCGTCAGTCGATAGAGCAAGCCACTGCTCAAAGGCTGCCAAGCCTGATTGCTTTCCCGGCGGCCCGACAGAGTGACCGGTGCGAGGCTGTTGGGTTGGCTCAGGTCGATACGCAGACGTTCGACGTTCAGCGCGTTGGGCAACTGCCAGCTGTATTCACCGGCCTTGAGCCGGCTACCCGACAGTGGCTGCGACCACACCAGCGGCAACGGCAAGCTATGGGCACTGACACTCTCCAGCTGCGCCGACGTCAGCGTCGGTGCCGCTTGGCCTTTCCACAGCAGGCGCAGATACCGTGCCGACTGCCCCGGCAGACTCACTTCATGCTGCTCGACGCGTTCGTCGGCAAACGACAGACGCGCCACCTGCCCTTCGCCCCAGGAGCGCCAGTGCTGCAAGTCGTCGCTGGCTTCGATGCTGAAGCGCTGGAAGCCGTCGCGCTCGCTGGTCCAGTCGAGGATCAGTTGCTGCAGCGGCGCCTTGATCCCACTGGCATCAAGCAACCAGCCGCGCAGCACTTCTTCGCCGGCCTCCAGTTGGCTGGGCGGCTGCACCTGCACCAGTGTGCCGGTCGCTGTGGATTGCACGCGCACGCTGGGCACTGCTTCAGCGGAGTCGGCCGCGGCGTACAGCGGGAACCACTTCACATTGGCCAGGCTGCGGCTTTCGGTGCTTTGCGCCGACTGCCGCGCCAGCGCGTAAGCCTGGGGCTCACCTGCCGCGTTGAACACCCGCACATCACTCAAGTCGGCCTGCCGGGCGCTTAATTGCACCGCCAGCGGCAGCTCCAGGCGATACCAAGGGCCTTCGCCGCTTACCGTCAGCGGTACCCGCGTGGTGAAATCGGCGGGCGTTTCCTGGGCCCAGGCCGACAATGTTGTGCACAACCCCAACAGCGCCACACTCAACTTGCCCATCAAGAGGCCACTCCTTCAGTTTTCAACCACCGGCTCGGCGCGCTTGGGCGGCAGCGGAGCGAAATAGCCCACCACCAGCAACAAACCACCCACACCGATAAACGATACGATCCGCGCCAGCCCACCGCGGTTGCTCAATTCGACGAAGAACAATTTGGCGACCACCACGGCAATCAACGCCGCACCGATCAGCCACACCTCTCGCCGATGACGCAGATGGCCACCGATCATCAGGCTCAGAGCAATCAGGGTCCAGACGATCGACAGCCCGGCCTGCACCAGCATCGACTCCAGCAGCGCATCCAGATGGAATGGCACGCCGCCCCAATGGTGAGCCGTGCGCATCACCAGGGCGGTGAAGAAGGCGAACAGCGAAACCCCGGCGACCGCTTGGGCGATCAGCTCGGCGCGCGGCCCGCGTTGCGGGGCGGCACTGCGGGACCACAGGTACACACCCAGCAACGCGAACAACAACCCCAGATCCAGCGGGTTAAGCAGCGGCACATACGGCAGCGGCTCGGCGGTGCCGTCGCTGAAGATATTCGCCAGCCAGAACCAGCCGAGCATCAGCACGGCCAGCGGCAGCGCGGCATACAACCGATACTCGCGCGGGTACGTCGACACCGGCCATGGCCAACTGCGCGGCGCGGCGGCGAGCACCAGGTACAGGCTCGGCAGAATCGCCCAGCCCAACCAGCGCCAGGCGTTGTATTCCTCGGACAACAGCAACAGGCCGTAGCGCAACTCCAGCGCCAGCACGCCGATCAGCAGCCAGCAACCGAGCACATGCGCGGCGCTCAGGGCTTTCTCCGGAATGACCGAAGCCAGGCGCCGCAGCGACACGAAGTGCACCGCAAACACCGCCGCCCACGCCAGCCAGGCAAAATTCGCTGCCGGGTGATAACGCGAGCCCCACGCGCCCAGCAACACCACGCCCACCGCCGGCATCAACAGCGTGCACAACACGCCCAGCGACGCCCATTGCAGGCGCAGGGCCAACACTGCCCAGATCGCCACACTCACTGCCGCTACTGCCAACAGCCAAGTGCCTTGCAGCATCGACGGCGCAAAACGCAGCACTTCGCTGACCAACGCCAACGTCCACCAACCCGCGCCCCACACCAACAGCACGTCGGACAGCCGCTGCAAACTCAACGCTTCGAACACCGGCGCATGAGGCCGACGCTGCAAGCGCCAGGCACCGACCAGCGCTGCCAGCCCGAGCACCATCGGCGTCCAGAAGCCGCTATGACCCAAAGGACGCAAGCCTTCGCTGGTCAGCGGCCCGAGCAGGTCCGGCACCGCGATCAGGAACGAAGCGCCACCGATCACTTGCAGCAACAACCCGAAGACAAAACTGACGCGCTGTTGCAGATACAGGCTCAGCCAGATGATCAACAAACCACTGGCCGCCCACACGCCGCTGGCGGTCTCCCAGGGCAGCACGAACAGCACCGCGAGGTTGATCAGCACCAGCCCGGCCAACAGCACTACCGACAGGCCACGCAACAACCGCACATCGCTGCGCACCATGGTGTCCCGCGCTGCCAGCAACATGCCGCCGACCAACGCCAGGCCAATCAGCGAGGCGGTGAGCAAGCCGCTCCAGCCGGCACTGAACACCGCACCCGAATCAGTGCCCGCTTGAAGGCGCAGCAGGAACAGCGCCCCACCCAGCAGTTGCACGGCAAACGCGGTGAAGAGGAACGTGCGCGAGCCGACCCGCAGACCGACCAGCAAGGTCGCCAGGCCCGCTATCGCCCAACTGATGGCGGTACCTTGGGTCGACAGCAGCAGCGGTGCGAGCAGGTACAAGAAGCCCAGGCCGACACTGGCCAATACCGGCAAGCCTCGACGTTCCCACTGCGCCGCCTGCTCAGTCGGGGCTTTGCGCAACTGGAAGAAACTGAACAGCAATGCCGCACCGAGCAGCAATGCACCCAACGGTGCACCCTCCAACAGACTGGTCTCGCCAACCCCCAATTCGCTGAGGAACGCCAGCGCCGAGCCGACTTGCAACAGCAAGCCAAAAGCCCGTGCCAATGGCCGTTGCTGGCGCAGGCCAAGCCAGAAGATACCGGCGCCTTCCACGGCCCAGGCGGCCGCGGTCCAACGTGCGTCGAGGCCCAGGGGAATCGCCAGGCTGGCAAAGATCACACCCAGCGCCAGGCAGGTTTCCGCCAGCAGCAAGGCGCGACCGCCGCTCAACAAACGGGCCAGGCCCATGTAGATAATGCCCAGGGCCAGCGCGCTGAACGCGGCGGCAAACTCCAGGTGCTGCACCAGCGCAAACTGCAACCCAAAGCCCACCAGCGGCGGGCCGAACAGCATGCTGCCGTCGACATAGTCGCCCTTGGCCGCCGACCAGCGCAGCAATGCACCACGGCTGTCATCGTCCGGTGCGTCGCGCATCTCCAGCAACTTGCGCCGGGCGAACAACAGGCCAATGCCCAGGTACATCAGGAAAAACACAATCAGGAACGGCTCGGTGCTCCACAACAGCTCCGGCGTATAGGAGCGCATGCCCCAGGCGAAGCCGATACCGAAGGTGCCGACAAAGCCGATCAGGTTGAGCAGGCGCCAGGCCTTGAACCAGGCGATGGCGAGAATGCCCGCGTTAAGCAGGGCGAAATAGCTGAACAGCGCCACATGGTTACCGGCGCCGGTAGACGTGAGGATAGGTGCGGCAAAACCGCCGAGTGCGGCGGCGCAAGCCAGGCCGAGGGCGTCCTGGGTAATCGCCAGGATCGCCGAGAACACCGTGACAGCCACCAGCAAGCCTAAGGCCGCACCGGGATCAAGCAGCGGATGCAGGCGCATCGCGGCGAACACCGTCAGGTACAACACGGCGATGCCGGTGCCTTGCAGCATCAATCCGTAATTGCTGTTGCGCAGCCGCAGCCACCACCCCAAACCCAGCAAGGCCAGTGCACAGCCGGCAACGCCCGCGTAACGCAGCTCGATCGGCACCACCATGCCTTCAGTGGCATAACGCAGCAGGAACGCCAGGCCGAGGAACAACAGCACCACGCCGACCCGCAGCACGGTGTTGCCGCCGAACAGCCAGTTGCGCGCGCCGCTGATGGCGCGTTCGATGAAGTTGGGGCCGCGAGGTACCGCAGGCGTAGCAGGTTGTTCAGGGATTTTTTCGCTCGGCTCAGCCCTCCAGACGTCAGCCGGCAATGGCTGGCTGGGCTCGGCCGCCACGGTGGCGTAGGCGGGTTCCAGTTCGGCGGGTAATTCCCAGACGAGTTCGGGCGGCGCCGGTACCGGCAGCGGTTCTTCGACAAAGACAGGTTCGGGGGTTTCAACGGCACCCGGTCTTTCCAGCAAGGCCAGGCGTTGCTCGACTACTTTAATGGCGCTCCTGGCAGACTCCAGCTGACGGCCTTGCTCCTCCGTACGCGAGGCAAGCATCGACAGGCGAATCGCCTGGCCAATGCCCAAACCGAGCAGCGCTCCAATGCCCGCATCACTGAACGACTCATCGAGCGTCCAGCCGAGCACCAGGCCAATCAGCATGAAAATCCATTGCATGGTCGATATCCCTAAGCAGCCCGAAGCGGGCAAAGGCGATGCTCAGTATATCGACACGGACCCCATGTGGGAGCGGGCTTGCTCGCGAAGGCGGTGGATCAGTCACAAATTTGTCGACTGACACTGCGCTTTCGCGAGCAAGCCCGCTCCCACATTTTGTATTGCGGTGTCTAATCCAACGCTTTCCAGATTTCCGTCGCATATTCCCGGATGGTCCGGTCCGACGAGAACCAGCCCATGCGCGCGGTATTGAGCACCGCCGAGCGCCACCATTCCTTGGAGTCGTGCCAATGGGCCTCGACCCGCGCCTGGGCATCCCAATAGGAATCAAAGTCGGCACAGACCAGGAAGCGGTCGTAGTCGATCAGCGAATCCACCAACCCGGCATAACGGCCCGGATCATCCGGTGAGAACACCCCGCCGCGAATCGCTTGCAGTACGTCGTTCAAGCGATGGGATGCGGCAACATCCGGCCCGGCATTGAATTCACCGGCATGTTTGCGCGCCTCCACCTGCTCGGCACTGAGGCCGAAGATAAACATGTGATCGGCGCCCACGCGCTCGTGCATCTCGACGTTGGCGCCGTCCATGGTGCCGATGGTCAACGCACCGTTGAGGCCGAACTTCATGTTGCTGGTGCCCGACGCTTCAAAGCCGGCAGTGGAAATCTGCTCCGACAGGTCGGCCGCCGGAATGATGCTTTCCGCCAGGCTGACGTTGTAGTTGGGCAGGAACACTACCTTGAGCAAACCGCGCACGGTGGGGTCGTTGTTGACGGTGCGGGCGATGTCGTTGGTCAGCTTGATGATCAGCTTGGCCTGGTGATAGCTGGCCGCTGCCTTGCCGGCGAAGATCTTCACCCGCGGCACCCAATCGGTGCCCGGCTCGGCACGGATCGCCTGGTACAGCGCGACGGTGTGCAGCAGGTTCAACAGCTGGCGCTTGTACTCGTGGATGCGTTTGACCTGCACATCGAACATCGCCGCCGGGTTGACTGAAATCCCCAGGCGCTCGTGAATGATGTCGGCCAGTGCCCGTTTACTGTGCAGCCGCTGCTCGGCGAAGGCTTTGCGGAACGCTTGCTTCTCGGCGAAGGTTTCCAGCTCAACCAGACGGGTTTCGGTGTTGTCGAGAATGTCCGGGCCCAGCGCTTCCACCAGCATCGCAGTGAGTTTTGGATTCGCCTGGAACAACCAGCGGCGGAACGTAATGCCGTTGGTTTTGTTATTGATGCGGTCCGGGTAGAGCTTGTGCAGTTCGGAGAACACCGTGCTGCGCATCAGTTGGGTGTGCAGGCCAGACACGCCGTTCACGCTGTGGGAACCAAGGAACGCCAGGTTGCCCATGCGTACGCGGCGGCCGTTGTCTTCTTCGATCAAAGACACTGCGCGCAGTACGTCGAAGTCGTGAATGCCTTTGGCCCGCAGCGAGTCGATGTGCTGGGCGTTGATCAGGTAGATGATCTGCATGTGCCGCGGCAGCATGCGTTCCATCAAGCCGACCGGCCAGGTTTCCAGCGCCTCCGGGAGCAAGGTGTGGTTGGTGTAAGACAGGGTTTCGACGGTCACGTCCCAGGCGGCATCCCACGGGATGTCGTGCAGGTCCACCAACTGGCGCATCAACTCGGCCACCGCAATCGACGGGTGCGTGTCGTTGAGCTGGATGGCCGCGTGTTCGCCCAGGCTCAGCACCGAGCCGTGCATGTTTTTGTGGCGACGCAGCAAGTCCTGCAACGAGGCGGAAACGAAGAAGTATTCCTGGCGCAGGCGAAGTTCCTGCCCTGCTTCGGTGCTGTCGGCCGGGTAAAGCACTCGGGAGATGCTTTCGGCGCGAGCCACTTCGGCGACAGCGCCCAGGTGGTCACCAGCGTTGAAGCGTTCCAGGTGCAGGTCTTCCACGGCGCGGGCACGCCACAGGCGCAAGGTGTTGACGCTTGCACCACGCCAGCCGACGACCGGGGTGTCATACGCTACTGCGCGTACGGTTTCATTCGGTGACCACACCTGAATCGACTTGCCGGACGCATCCAGCAGGGTTTCCACGCCACCGCCAAAGCCGATCGGGTAGATCACCTCGGCGCGCTCGAACTCCCACGGGTTGCCGAAATCCAGCCAGCGTTCGGTTTGTTCCTGCTGCCAGCCATCGACAATCGCCTGGCGGAACAAGCCGTGCTCATAACGAATGCCATAACCGTGGCCGGCAATGCCCAGGGTCGACATGCTTTCCATGAAGCACGCCGCCAGGCGACCAAGGCCACCGTTGCCCAGGGCCGCGTCGGGCTCCAGCAGGCGAATGCGCTCCATATCCACGCCCAGCTCGCTCATGGCCTCACGGGCCACGTCCAGCAAGCCGAGGTTGCTCAGGCTGTCGTAGAGCAGACGGCCGATCAGGAATTCCAGCGAGAGGTAATAGACCCGCTTCTGTCCCTTGCGGTAGATGTGCCGCGTGTGGTCCATCCAGTGGTCGACCATATGGTCGCGGGCGGCCAGTGCGATGGCTTCGAACCAATCGTGGTCGAAGGCGTGATCGGGGTCCTTGCCCACCGCGTAGGTAAGTTTGGTCAAGACGGCATCGCGAAATGCGGCTACCTCTGCTTCTCGTACAAGCGGTTCCTGAGACATCAATGCGACCTCGGGCGAGATAGAAGGAGTTGCTAGAGCCTAGACGGTCTGACAGACGGTAGACGCTCTGGTTCGGCAGTTTTTTAACTCATTCACCTTTGCGTGATTTAGATGCAGGGGCCGTGCCCGTTTGTGGCCCGACGCAGCCTTCGAGCTGAAACCTGGAAGATATTGTTCAAAAAATCACCAATTCCGGTATGATCCCGCGCCGGATAACACCCCTCTTGGAAACCTGATGAAGCCTCAACTGATCGCCGCCGCGGAACTCGACCGTCTCGAGACCTGGCAGAAATACTCAAGCCATATGTGTGGCGGCTGTGTGTCGAGCTGCTGCACCCTGCCGGTTGAGGTGAAGATCAAGGACCTGATCCGCATCGGCATCGTCGATGAGTTCGAGCGAGGCGACCCGCCGAAGAACATCGCCAAGCGCTTGCAGAAGGAAGGCATCGTCGAGCGCTTCAATGCCAAATCCGAGATCTTCACCCTGCAGCGCATGAGCAACAACGATTGCCTGTATCTGGATCGTAAGAGCCGCTTCTGCACTATTTATGACAAGCGCCCGGATACTTGCCGCAATCATCCGAAAATCGGGCCACGGCCGGGGTATTGCGCGTACAAGCCGAAGGAAGTGGTTCGCGAGACCAAGTTGCGTACGCTCGATAAGTTCTGATCCGAATGCTTTATTGCTTGAACTACCGCTTTCGCGAGCAAGCCCGCTCCCACATTTGAAATGCATTCCAAATGTGGGAGCGGGCTTGCTCGCGAAGAGGCCGGCACGGTCACCACACAATCCCCAGACAAACAAAAACGCCCCCGACCTTGCGGTCGGGGGCGTTTTTTTGCAGCTAACTAAAAGACTTAGTTACCGGCTTTTTTCGCAGCGCGGGTACGCTCGCTTTCGCCCAGGATCTTCTTACGAAGACGGATGGACTTAGGAGTGACTTCGCACAATTCGTCTTCTTGAACGAATTCCAGAGCCTGCTCCAGGGTGAAGCGGATAGGCGGAACCAGAGCGATGGTTTCGTCTTTACCCGAAGCACGCATGTTGTCGAGCTTCTTGCCTTTGGTTGGGTTAACGCCCAGGTCGTTGTCGCGGCTGTTGATGCCGACGATTTGACCTTCGTACACGTCTTCACCGTGACCCAGGAACAGTTTGCCGCGAGCTTGCAGGGTTTCCAGCGAGTAAGTCAGAGCCTTACCGGTAGCAACCGAAACCAGCACGCCGTTCTGACGGCCGGACATGTCGCCGGACTTCATCACGTCGTAACGGTCGAAGATCGAGGTCAGGATGCCTGCACCGGAGGTCAGGGTCAGGAACTCGTTACGGAAACCGATCAAGCCACGCGCCGGGATGTTGTACTCAAGGCGCACACGGCCCTTGCCATCCGGAACCATGTTGGTCAGGTCGCCTTTACGGATACCGATCTGTTCCATGATCGAACCTTGCGATTCTTCTGGCAGGTCGATGGTCACGTTTTCGTACGGTTCGTGCTTGACGCCGTCAACCATGCGGATGATCACTTCCGGACGACCAACACCCATTTCGAAGCCTTCGCGACGCATGGTTTCGATCAGTACCGAAAGGTGCAGCTCACCACGGCCGGAGACTTTGAACTTGTCGGCGGTGTCGCCTTCTTCAACGCGCAGGGCAACGTTGTAGAGCAGTTCTTTGTCCAGACGCTCTTTGATGTTACGGCTGGTGACGAACTTGCCTTCACGGCCGCAGAACGGCGAGTCGTTAACCTGGAAGGTCATCGAAACGGTTGGTTCGTCAACGGTCAGCGGCTTCATCGCTTCAACGTTCTGTGGGTCGCACAGGGTGTCGGAGATGAACAGCTGGTCGAAGCCGCTGATGCAGACGATGTCGCCGGCAGCTGCTTCTTCAACGTCTACACGGTGCAGACCGTGGTGACCCATCAGCTTCAGGATACGGCCGTTACGGCGTTTGCCATCAGCATCGATCGCCACAACCGGAGTGTTCGGCTTGACGCGACCACGAGCAATACGGCCAACGCCGATGATGCCCAGGAAGCTGTTGTAGTCCAGTGCGGAGATTTGCATCTGGAACGGACCATCGCGGTCGACTTTCGGCGCAGGTACGTTGTCGACGATCGACTGGTACAGCGGGGTCATGTCTTCAGCCATGTCGGTGTGTTCCAGACCGGCAATGCCGTTCAGGGCCGAGGCGTAGACGACTTTGAAGTCCAGCTGTTCTTCGGTGGCACCCAGGTTGTCGAACAGGTCGAAGATCTGGTCCAGAACCCAGTCCGGACGTGCGCCTGGACGGTCAACCTTGTTGATGACCACGATTGGACGCAGGCCGGCTTCGAAAGCCTTCTTGGTCACGAAACGGGTTTGCGGCATAGGGCCGTCTTGAGCGTCAACCAGCAGCAGAACGGAGTCAACCATCGACATTACGCGTTCAACTTCGCCGCCGAAGTCGGCGTGGCCCGGGGTGTCCACGATGTTGATGTGGTAGCCGTTCCAGTTGATGGCGGTGTTTTTCGCCAGAATGGTAATACCGCGCTCTTTCTCCTGGTCGTTGGAGTCCATCACGCGCTCGTCGTTGAGCTCGTTGCGCTCCAGGGTGCCGGATTGACGCAAGAGTTTGTCTACCAGGGTGGTCTTACCATGGTCAACGTGAGCAATGATGGCGATGTTGCGTAGATTTTCGATCACTTGTGTATCTCGATCAGAGGATTCGGTGTGCTGACAGGTCGTGGCAGCGATTAACAGTAGAGTCAGGCCTTGCCGTTACAGCTTGACGGCAGAGTCGGGGGGCCGGTGACGCAGGCCACAGGCAAACAGCCCCGGGCTCTTAGCTCGGTCGATAAACGCGCACATTGGCATGCCCCTCACTGAGCAAATGGTGGGCATGCAGGCGACTCATCACGCCTTTGTCGCAATACAACAGGTACTGACGGCTGTCATCCAGTTCCTTGAAACGCGCATTCAATGCATAGAACGGCAGCGTTTGTACGTCGATGCCAGCAATTTCCAGCGGCTCGTCTTCAGCGGCATCCGGGTGACGGATGTCGATGATGATCTGACCGGCCAGAGCCTCGCTGACTTCTTCGATTTGCAAATCCTGGCCCAATTCGTCAATAACCCGATCGATCGGCACCAGTTTGGCGTTCTCAAGCGCTCGCTCGAGAACTGCCATGTCGAACTGTTGTTCTTCGTACTCCACGCGGTTGCGTTTGGCGTGGGTCTTGGGGTTCACCGAGATGACCCCGCAATATTCCGGCATGTGCTTGGCGAAATCCGCCGTGCCGATCTGGGTCGCCAGGTCGATGATGTCTTGCTTGTGACTGGCGATCAGCGGGCGTAATACCAGCTTCTCGGTCACAGAGTCGATCAACGACAAGTTCGGCAGGGTCTGGCTGGACACCTGGGAAATCGCTTCACCGGTGACCAGTGCGTCGATTTCCAGCCGATCCGCGATTCGGGACGCAGCGCGCAACATCATACGCTTCAATACTACGCCCATATGACTGTTATCGACTTTCCCGAGAATTTCTCCCAGGACTTCCTCGAACGGTACGCTGACAAACAGCACCCGTTGCGAGCTGCCATACTTCTTCCAGATGTAATGCGCGACTTCCATCACGCCCAATTCGTGTGCACGCCCGCCCAGGTTAAAGAAGCAGAAGTGGCTCATCAGCCCGCGGCGCATGATCTGGTAGGCCGCAACGGTGGAATCGAAACCGCCGGACATCAAGACCAGGGTCTGTTCCAAGGCACCCAGCGGGTAGCCGCCGATGCTGTCGTGCTGGCTGTGGATCACAAACAACCGTTGGTCGCGAATTTCCATCCGCACTTCAATTTGCGGCGCTTTCAGTGAAATTCCGGCGGCGCCGCACTCGCGACGCAGCTTGCTGCCCACGTATTTCTCGACATCCATGGAGCTGAACGGATGCTTGCCGGCACGCTTGCAACGCACCGAAAAAACCTTGCCTGCCAGTACATCGCCGTAGTGCTGTTTGCACTTTTCGGTGATGTCGTCGAAGTCACCCAACGGGTACTCGTCGACCTGCAGGAAATGCGCGATGCCCGGCACGCAGCTCAGGCGCTCGGTCATGTCCTTCAAGGCCTTGGGGTCTGTGAGGCGGGTTTCCAGCTCGAGATTGTCCCACACACCGTTCACCACCACAGCCGGGTCCAGATCGCGGAGCACGGCACGGATGTTCTTGGCCAATTGACGGATGAAACGCATCCGTACCGGTCGGCTCTTGATGGTGATCTCGGGGAAGACTTTAACGATTAATTTCATGAAAACAGCGCGCGCAGGCCCAGCCGAAAAAGGGGGGCGCGGATTATAGCGGAAATCGCTCAAGGTTTAACCAGTTAATATGCACCGGACCTTTCGCGCACCAAAACGGGTCATAAACGAAAATTCGCGCTACATTGCGGTGCGCATTTTCTTCCGCTTTAGCGGATTGCACCTTTATAGGGGCGTTTTTGTGGCAAAAAACCCATGTCGGGGCACTGGCATGCAATTTGCTCTCTTGTGAGGCAGGTTGCCTTGGTCGAGTATTCGCGCCGGCATCACCCACATTCTAAGGGCTACTCCACTACCCCAGCCCGAAGCCACCCGGAGGACACTATGTCGAAGTCGGTTCAACTCATCAAAGATCATGACGTCAAATGGATTGATCTGCGCTTCACGGACACAAAAGGCACTCAGCACCACGTGACCATGCCGGCTCGCGACGCGCTGGATGACGCCTTCTTCGAAGAAGGCAAAATGTTCGACGGCTCCTCCATTGCTGGCTGGAAAGGCATCGAAGCTTCCGACATGATCCTGATGCCGGACGACAGCACCGCCGTACTCGACCCGTTCACCGAAGACCCAACGCTGATCATCGTCTGCGACGTGATCGAGCCTTCGACCATGCAAGGCTACGACCGTGACCCACGTGCGATCGCCAAGCGTGCCGAGGAATACCTGAAGTCGACCGGTATCGGTGACACCGTATTCGTAGGTCCGGAACCAGAATTCTTCATCTTTGATTCGGTCAAGTTCAAGTCCGACATCTCTGGCTCCATGTTCAAAATCTTCTCCGAACAAGGTTCATGGATGTCCGACCAGGACATCGAAGGCGGCAACAAAGGCCACCGTCCAGGTATCAAAGGCGGCTACTTCCCGGTTCCTCCGTTCGACCACGACCACGAAATCCGTACCTCCATGTGCAACGCCATGGAAGAAATGGGCCTGGTCATCGAAGTTCACCACCACGAAGTGGCGACTGCCGGCCAGAACGAAATCGGTGTGAAGTTCAACACCCTGGTTGCCAAGGCTGACGAAGTACAGACCCTGAAGTACTGCGTACACAACGTGGCTGATGCCTACGGCCGTACCGCTACCTTCATGCCTAAGCCTCTGTACGGCGATAACGGTTCGGGTATGCACGTTCACCTGTCCATCGCCAAAGATGGCAAGAACACCTTCGCTGGCGAAGGTTATGCCGGCCTGTCCGACACCGCCCTGTACTTCATCGGCGGCATCATCAAGCACGGTAAGGCCCTGAACGGCTTCACCAACCCGTCGACCAACTCCTACAAGCGTCTGGTCCCAGGTTTCGAAGCGCCAGTGATGCTGGCCTACTCGGCTCGCAACCGTTCCGCTTCGATCCGTATTCCTTACGTGTCCAGCCCTCGCGCTCGCCGTATCGAAGCACGTTTCCCGGATCCGGCAGCCAACCCGTACCTGGCCTTCGCTGCCCTGGTCATGGCCGGCCTGGACGGTATCCAGAACAAGATCCACCCAGGCGACGCCGCCGACAAAAACTTGTACGACCTGCCGCCTGAAGAGGCCAAAGAGATCCCACAAGTGTGCGGCAGCCTGAAAGAAGCCCTGGAAGAGCTGGACAAGGGCCGTGCGTTCCTGACCAAAGGCGGCGTGTTCAGCGACGACTTTATCGATGCCTACATCGCCCTGAAAAGCGAAGAAGAAATCAAGGTTCGTACCTTCGTACACCCACTGGAATACGAGCTGTACTACAGCTGCTGATCCGGTAGCGCTGCTTAACGTGGCGTGATGAAAAAAGGCCTCCTTCGGGAGGTCTTTTTTTTGCCCGCAAAACCCTGTGGGAGCGGGCTTGCCCGCGAAAAATCCAAAGGCGCCGCATTTCTTCAATATTTACGCGTTATCGTTAACGACCTTCGCGAGCAAGCTCGCTCCTACAGAAGAGGGTTCTGCCTTGAAATTCAAACTTGGGTTCATCCTGCTGGCCATCAGCGCCAGCGCATCCGCCGCGCCGCCCACCCTCGCCCCACTGCTCGACAGCATCGCCGAACGCCTGGCGATTGCCGACCAGGTGGCGCTGAGCAAATGGGACAGCCACAAGCCCGTCGAAGACCGTGCGCGGGAGCTGGACGTGATCGCCAGCGTCGTCGCCCAGGCGCCGAGCTACAAACTGGCACCGGCCCAGGCCGAGCAGTTTTTCTCGGCCCAGATCGAAGCGAACAAATTGGTGCAGTACGCCCACCTGTCCGATTGGCAGTTGCAAGGCAAGGCACCCAATGACCCACGCCCGGATCTGGTCGGCCAGATTCGCCCTAAACTGGACCTGCTGCAAAAACGCCTGCTGCAACAGCTGGCGGACTTCACCCCAGAGCGCACCAACCCGCAGTGTCCACAATGGCTGGCCCAAGCCAATCACACGGCTGCACATGACCCGCTGCACCAATTGGCGATGATCCGCGCCACCGCTGAGTTGTGCCTCTATAAAATCTAAAATTGCGAACCCCATCAAAATGTGGGAGCGGGCTTGCTCGCGAAGGCGGTGTGTCAGTTGATATATGCATGACTGACACGCCGCCTTCGCGAGCAAGCCCGCTCCCACAATTTAGATCCGACCCATTCAGTCAATCAGTCGTTGCCACCAGCTTCCTGAACAGATTTTTCAAAACCGCACTATATTGGTGCGATACGCTGCACCCTTCCCACTTACGCAACCCATTTTGGTTCGAAACTTCCCGCTCAAGCTGGCAGAACGCCACAGTTTCGCGCCTTAACCCCCCATTTCAGGGCTTTAACGCTTCTTTTCGGAGCTTTGGTTTGTTTTTTGCATTTTCCTTGTATCAGCGCATGCCTCAAGGCCGCGCCTTGCTCCAAAAGAGGTCCTAATGACCATCAGCGACGCCCTGCACCGCCTGCTACTCGACAACCTGACCACCGCGACCATTCTGCTCAATGACGAACTGCGCCTTGAGTACATGAACCCGGCGGCGGAAATGCTGCTGGCCATCAGCGGACAGCGCAGCCATGGGCAATTCATCAGTGAGCTGTTCACTGAGTCGGCCGAGGCCTTGAGCTCATTGCGCCAGGCCGTGGAGCAGGCGCACCCGTTCACCAAGCGCGAAGCGATGCTCACCGCCCTCACCGGCCAGACCCTGACCGTCGATTACGCGGTAACGCCGATCCTGAGTCACGGCGCGACCCTGCTGCTGCTGGAGGTGCACCCCCGGGATCGCCTGCTGCGCATCACCAAGGAAGAGGCGCAATTGTCCAAGCAGGAAACCAGCAAGATGCTGGTGCGCGGCCTGGCCCATGAGATCAAGAACCCGCTGGGCGGGATTCGCGGCGCCGCACAGTTGCTGGCCCGAGAGCTGCCGGACGAGAACCTCAAGGACTACACCAACGTCATCATCGAGGAAGCCGACCGCCTGCGTAACCTGGTAGACCGCATGCTCGGCTCCAACAAGCTGCCGTCGCTGGCGATGACCAACGTCCACGAAGTATTGGAGCGGGTTTGCCAACTGGTGGAGGCCGAAAGCCAGGGCTGCATCACCTTGGTGCGCGACTACGACCCAAGCATTCCCGACGTATTGATCGACCGCGAGCAGATGATCCAGGCGGTGCTCAATATCGTGCGCAACGCGATGCAGGCCATCAGCAGCCAGAACGAACTGCGCCTGGGCCGCATCAGCCTGCGCACCCGCGCCTTGCGCCAGTTCACCATCGGCCACGTGCGCCATCGCCTGGTGACCAAGGTCGAGATCATCGACAACGGGCCGGGCATCCCTGCCGAGCTGCAGGAAACCATCTTTTTCCCAATGGTCAGCGGCCGCCCGGACGGTACCGGACTCGGCTTGGCCATTACCCAGAACATCATCAGCCAGCACCAGGGCTTGATCGAATGTGAGAGCCATCCCGGCCACACCACCTTCTCGATCTTTCTGCCACTGGAACAAGGAGCCCCATCGACATGAGCCGTAGTGAAACTGTCTGGATCGTCGATGACGACCGTTCTATCCGCTGGGTCCTGGAGAAAGCCTTGCAACAGGAAGGCATGACCACCCAGAGCTTCGACAGCGCCGACGGGGTGATGAGCCGCCTGGCTCGCCAGCAGCCCGACGTGATCATCTCCGACATCCGCATGCCCGGCGCCAGTGGCCTGGACCTGCTGGCGCGGATTCGCGAGCAGCACCCGCGCCTGCCGGTGATCATCATGACCGCGCACTCGGACCTGGACAGCGCTGTCGCGTCCTATCAGGGCGGCGCCTTTGAATACCTGCCAAAACCGTTCGACGTGGACGAAGCGGTGGCGTTGGTAAAACGCGCCAACCAGCACGCCCAGGAACAACAGAACCAGGAAGCCCCGCCTGCCCTGACCCGAACCCCGGAAATCATCGGCGAAGCGCCGGCGATGCAGGAAGTGTTTCGCGCCATCGGACGCTTGAGCCACTCGAACATCACCGTGCTGATCAACGGCGAGTCGGGTACCGGTAAAGAGCTGGTGGCCCACGCCCTGCACCGTCACAGCCCACGGGCGGCGTCGCCGTTCATTGCATTGAACATGGCGGCGATTCCGAAAGACTTGATGGAATCGGAACTGTTCGGCCACGAAAAAGGCGCGTTCACTGGCGCGGCCAACCTGCGCCGTGGCCGTTTTGAACAGGCCGATGGCGGCACGTTGTTCCTCGATGAAATCGGCGACATGCCGGCCGACACCCAGACCCGCTTGCTGCGGGTACTGGCCGACGGCGAGTTTTACCGGGTAGGCGGGCACACGCCGGTCAAGGTCGACGTACGCATCATCGCGGCGACCCACCAGAACCTGGAAACGCTGGTGCATGCCGGGAAATTCCGTGAAGATTTGTTCCACCGCCTGAACGTGATCCGCATCCACATCCCACGGATGTCGGACCGCCGCGAAGACATCCCGACCCTGGCCCGTCACTTCCTCAGCCGTGCCGCCCAGGAGCTGGCCGTCGAGCCGAAGCTGCTGAAAAGCGAGACCGAGGAATACCTGAAGAACCTGCCATGGCCGGGCAACGTGCGTCAGTTGGAGAACACCTGCCGCTGGATCACGGTGATGGCGTCCGGGCGCGAAGTGCATATCAGCGACCTGCCGCCTGAGCTGCTGAGCCTCCCGCAGGATTCGGCACCGGTGACCAACTGGGAGCAGGCACTGCGCCAGTGGGCCGACCAGGCTCTGGCACGTGGCCAGTCGAACCTGCTGGACAGCGCTGTGCCGGCTTTCGAGCGGATCATGATCGAAACCGCTCTCAAGCATACCGCCGGCCGTCGTCGCGATGCCGCCGTGCTGCTGGGCTGGGGCCGTAACACCCTGACGCGCAAGATCAAGGAGTTGGGGATGAAGGTCGATGGTGGGGATGATGACGAAGGTGATGAGGGCTGATTGCCTTCTCACAACCACCGAAAAACCCATGTGGGAGCGGGCTTGCTCGCGAAGGCGGTGTATCAGTCACTGGATATGTTGACTGGCACACCGCCTTCGCGAGCAAGCCCGCTCCCACATTTGGACCTCCACAAAGTTTCAGCACCGTGCACCGCTTCAATGCACCACGAACCGGCATCGCGCACTTATCCGACCCCTGAAACACATGCCTTGTTAAAAAAATATTAAAAGCTGAAAACGCCAAAGCCCCGTATTCCGGGGCTTTGCGCTTTCTGAAGAAATTTCTTGGCACAACTTTGCAATTCTGGCACGCGCCCTGCAATAACCCTGTTACTACCCAGTTTCGGGGACCTTGGTACAGGCAGGCCGAGAATCCCCTCTTTACACCCGGGGTGCTTGATGCGGATCGCGTCGCGCCCCACACCCGTTTCGGGAACCTCGGTACAGGCAGGCCGGGGATTCCCTCTTTTATTGCTCCTGGAGATGGATCTCCACCCGCCAGCGCCCCTCGACCTTCTCCCCCGACCACGCCCCACGCAACGGCCGAGCCGCCACCAGGTTCAGCAGCAAACCGCCATCGGTCTTGCGGATGCGCCAGTTCACATCCTTGTCGTTGACCTTCAATTGCCCGCCCTGAGCCTTGCCCAGCGCGTCGAACAGCAGCGCCACCGTGCCGTCGATATGCTCGCCGTGCAGCTTGGGCTCGCTGTTGAACCACACCACCAGGCCATCGGTGGCAGGCTCTACCTGCTGCAGCTCGACCGGGTCTGGCGTGGTCAGCCGGCCGATCATCAGGCCCACCATCAAGCCGACAATTGCCAACGAGCCTAAAACCCGTGGCAATAGCTTCGGCCTGGGGTCTTCTTCAGGGGTAGAATGCAGCGCATCTTTGCCTTCGGAGCCGTGCATGTTTCACGTCATCCTTTTTCAACCAGAAATTCCGCCGAATACCGGCAACGTTATCAGGCTGTGCGCCAACAGTGGCTGCCACCTGCATTTGATCGAGCCCTTGGGTTTCGATATGGACGACAAGCGCCTGCGCCGCGCCGGGCTGGACTACCACGAGTACGCCACCCTGCAACGCCACGCGGACCTCGCCAGTTGCCTGGAAAGCCTGAACCACCCGCGGTTGTTCGCGTTTACCACCAAGGGCTCGCGGCCGTTCCATGATGCCAGCTTTGCCGAAGGCGACGCCTTCCTGTTCGGCCCGGAAAGCCGCGGCCTGCCGGCGGACGTCCTCGACGCCCTGCCCGAAGGCCACCGCCTGCGCCTGCCGATGCGCGAAGGCTGTCGCAGCCTGAACCTGTCCAACACCGTGGCCGTCGCCGTGTATGAGGGCTGGCGCCAACTCGGTTTCAAATAGCGCACATAACCAATGTGGGAGCGGGCTTGCTCGCGAAAAACGTTAACGATGACGCGGGCATCCTGAATGGACACAGCGCTCTCAGGTTTTTCGCGAGCAAGCTCGCTCCTACAGGGGGCTCGCCCAATAAAAAAGCGCCTGTTATGGCGCTTTTTTATGCAGCAACAGCTTACTGAACCGTTGGCGAACCTTCCTGTTGCATGCGCTGCAGCTCTTGCGCATACAGGGCATCGAAGTTCACGGGAGCCAGCATCAGCGCCGGGAACGAGCCACGGGTGACCAGGCTGTCCAGAGTCTCACGGGCATACGGGAACAGGATGTTCGGGCAGAACGCGCCCAGGGTGTGGCTCATGGACGCTTCGTCCAGGCCCTGGATCAGGAAGATACCAGCCTGTTGCACTTCAGCGATGAAGGCTACTTCTTCGCCGTTCTTGACGGTAACCGACAAGGTCAGCACGACCTCGTGGAAGTCGCCTTCCAGAGCCTTTTGACGGGTGTTCAGGTCCAGCGCAACGCTCGGGGTCCATTCCTGACGGAAGATGGCCGGGCTTTTCGGCGCCTCGAACGACAAGTCACGCACGTAGATACGCTGCAGGGAAAATTGTGGGCCTTGAGCTTCTTCTGCTGCCGCTTCGGTGTTCTGTTGGTCAGTCATCGCAGATCCTTCGTGATCTTGGGGTCTTTTAGGGGTTAGGAGTCAGACGTGAAGCAGCGCATCCAGTTTACCGGCGCGCTCGAGTGCGAACAGGTCATCGCATCCACCGACATGCTTGTCACCGATCCAGATCTGCGGCACGGACGTGCGTCCCGCTTTCTTGGTCATCTCGGCGCGCACCTGGGGCTTGCCATCAACCTTGATCTCTTCGAAGGCAATGCCCTTTTTCTCAAGCAGGGCCTTGGCCCGCATGCAATAAGGGCAATAATCGCTGGAATAAACGACAACCTGGCTCATGTCACTTCACCAGCGGCAGGTTGTCGCCACGCCAGCTGGAAATGCCACCCGACAGTTTGGCGGCGTTGAAGCCGGTTTTCAGCATCTCGCGGGCGTGGGTGCCGGAGTGCTGGCCTTGGGCGTCGACCAGGATGATGGTCTTGCCCTTGTACTTTTCCAGCTCGGCCAGGCGCGAAATCAGCTTGTCCTGGGGAATGTTCAGCGCGCCGACAATGTGACCGGCGGCGAAATCCTTGGCGGGACGAATGTCCACCACTACAGCCTCATCCTTGTTGACCAGGGCGGTCAGCTCGGACGTGCTGAGGCTGCGGCCACCGCGGCTCATTTCATGAGCGATCAGCAGCGCCAGCAGTACGACGAACGCACCAGCGAGCAAATAGTGGGTAGTGGCAAATGCAATCAGGTGATCAACCATCAAGGAGGTTCCAGGGCGTTAAAATGGCGGTAAGTATACACAGCCGTCATGGTCGGCCAACCCCCGTAAAGCGGTGACGTGGTCGGAACTTCGCTTTAAACTGCCACTCCCTTTTCAATTGCCTTCATTCATTACCGCCGCGAGAGGATCTATGACTACTACGCCTAAACCTTTGGTCCTGATAATTCTCGATGGCTTCGGACACAGTGAAAGCCACCACGACAACGCTGTGTACTCGGCCAAGAAGCCAGTACTGGACCGTCTGAGCGCTACCGTACCGAACGGCCTTATCTCGGGCTCGGGCATGGACGTTGGCCTGCCGGATGGCCAAATGGGCAACTCGGAAGTCGGCCACATGAACCTTGGTGCCGGACGAGTGGTATATCAAGACTTCACCCGCGTGACCAAATCGATCCGCGACGGCGAGTTTTTCGAGAACCCGACCATCTGCGCGGCGGTGGATAAAGCAGTCAAGGCCGGCAAGGCCGTGCACTTCATGGGCCTGCTGTCCGACGGCGGCGTCCACAGCCACCAGGACCACCTGATCGCCATGGCCGAACTGGCCTTCAAGCGCGGCGCCGAAAAAATCTACCTGCACGCCTTCCTTGACGGTCGCGACACCCCGCCGAAAAGCGCCCAGTCCTCCATCGAACTGCTGGACGAAACCTTCAAGACCCTCGGCAAGGGCCGCATCGCCAGCCTGGTCGGCCGTTACTTCGCGATGGACCGTGACAACCGCTGGGACCGCGTAGCCCAGGCCTACAACCTGATCGTCGACGGCCAGGCCGAATTCAACGCCGCCACCGCCCAGGAAGGCCTGGAAGCCGCCTATGCCCGTGGCGAGAGCGACGAATTCGTCAAGGCCACCACCATCGGTGAACCGGTAAAAGTCGAAGACGGCGACGCCCTGGTGTTCATGAACTTCCGCGCCGACCGTGCCCGCGAGCTGAGCCATGTGTTTGTCGATGACGGTTTCAAGGACTTCCAGCGCGCCCGCCAGCCGAAAGTCGAATTCGTGATGTTGACCCAATACGCCGCCAACATCCCGGCCCCGTCGGCATTCGCCCCGGGCAGCCTGGAAAACGTGCTGGGCGACTACCTGGCGAAAAACGGCAAGACCCAGCTGCGCATTGCCGAAACCGAGAAATACGCCCACGTGACCTTCTTCTTCTCCGGCGGTCGTGAAGAACCGTTCCCGGGCGAAGAGCGCATCCTGATCCCGTCGCCGAAAGTCGCTACCTACGACCTGCAGCCGGAGATGAGTGCCCCGGAAGTCACGGACAAGATCGTCGACGCCATCGAACACCAGCGTTACGACGTGATCGTGGTCAACTACGCCAACGGCGACATGGTGGGCCACAGCGGCAACCTCGAAGCGGCGGTAAAAGCCGTGGAATGCCTGGACCTGTGCGTCGGCCGCATTGTCGACGCCCTGGACAAGGTAGGCGGCGAAGCGTTGATCACCGCCGACCACGGCAACTGCGAGCAAATGTCCGACGAATCCACCGGCCAGGCCCACACAGCCCATACCACCGAGCCGGTGCCGTTTATCTACGTCGGCAAACGCGACCTGAAAGTGCGTGACGGCGGTGTACTGGCCGACGTGGCGCCGACCATGCTGATGCTGATGGGGCTGGAGAAGCCGAAAGAGATGACTGGCACTTCGATATTGGTTTAATAGCAAAACCGTCCGATTAAATCGCCCGAAATGGCTTTTTATGACGAACGCCTCAAAGCAGTTGGCTTTGAGGCGTTTTTTTTGCAGCGCTTGGCGGGCATACTAGGCCGTCCCTTTCCCTGGTGTCGCCCGCCTCTATGCTTCGCGCCTTGATTACCCTTGCTCTTGTCTGCCTGCTTCAACCGGCGTTTGCCGATGAGCGCGCACAAACCCAACAACAGTTGGACGCTACGCGTCAGGACATTACCGAGCTCAAGAAGCTGCTCGGCAAGCTCCAGGAAGAGAAATCCGGTGTGCAGAAAGACCTGCGCGGCACGGAAACCGAGATGGGCAAGCTGGAGAAGCAGGTCCAGGAGCTGCAAAAAGAATTAAAGAAGAGCGAGTCGGAACTGGAGCGACTCGACGCTGAGAAAAAAAAACTCCAGAGCGCCCGCGTTGAACAGCAACGCCTGATCGCGATCCAGGCCCGCGCCGCCTACCAGAACGGCCGCCAGGAATATCTCAAGCTGCTGCTCAACCAGCAGAACCCGGAAAAATTCGCCCGCACCCTCACCTATTACGACTACCTGAGCAAGGCCCGCCTGGAGCAACTGAAAAGCTTCAACGAGACCCTGCGCCAGTTGGCCAACGTCGAAACAGAAATTGCCAACCAGCAATCGCAGTTGCTCGACCAGAAAACCGCCCTCGACAGCCAGCGCGACGAGCTGGACAAGGTTCGCAAGGAGCGCCAGCAAGCGCTGGCCAAGCTGAATGACGACGTGAAGGCCCGTGACGCCAAGCTCCAGGCCCGCGAGCAGGATCAGGCCGACCTGGGCAAAGTCCTGAAAACCATCGAGGAAACCCTGGCGCGCCAGGCCCGTGAGGCAGAGCAAGCGCGGCAAAAAGCGCTGCTGGCCCAGCAGGAAGCCGAAAAAAAGCGCGAGCGTGAGGCCGCCGAGGCAGTCGCCACTGATGCCCCGGCCCCGCGTAAACCGGCGCGTGCAGCGCCTGGCCCATTGGTTTCCAGCTCCGGCGAATCGTTTGGCGGACCTTTTGCTTCAGCTCGGGGCAAACTTCCATGGCCAGTTGATGGTCGATTACTGGCACGCTTTGGTGAAACCCGCGGCGATGACACCCGCGCCAAGTGGGACGGTGTGATGATCAGTGCCGGTGCCGGCACCCAGGTCCACGCCATTCACGGCGGCCGTGTGGTGTTCGCCGATTGGCTGCGTGGCGCAGGTTTGTTGGTGATTCTTGACCACGGTAATGGCTATTTGAGCCTTTACGGCCACAATCAAACTTTGCTTAAAGCGGCAGGTGATGTTGTAAAAGCCGGTGAATCCATCTCCACTGTCGGTAACAGTGGTGGCCAGGACACTCCGGCGCTGTACTTCGCTATTCGTCAGCAGGGCCGCCCGAGCGACCCGGCACAATGGTGCCGTACCCAAGGATAAGGGTCGCATCTACATTAGGAGTTCGTTCGACATGCTGCATTTGTCCCGCCTCACATCGCTGGCCCTGACGATCGCCCTGGTGATCGGCGCGCCTTTGGCATTCGCCGACCAGACCGCCCAGTCAGCCACGGCCGCGACCACCAAGGCCCCGCTGCCGCTGGACGAGTTGCGCACCTTCGCCGAGGTCATGGACCGGATCAAGGCGGCCTATGTCGAACCTGTAGACGACAAGACCCTGCTGGAAAATGCCATCAAGGGCATGCTCAGCAACCTTGACCCGCACTCTGCCTACCTGGGCCCGGAAGATTTCGCCGAGCTGCAGGAAAGCACCAGTGGTGAATTCGGTGGCCTGGGCATTGAAGTCGGCGCCGAAGACGGCCAGATCAAAGTGGTCTCGCCGATCGATGACACGCCAGCTTCCAAGGCCGGGATCCAGGCGGGCGACCTGATCGTCAAGATCAACGGCCAGCCGACCCGCGGCCAGACCATGACCGAAGCCGTCGACAAGATGCGCGGCAAGCTCGGCCAGAAAATCACCCTGACCCTGGTACGCGACGGCGGCAACCCGTTTGACGTGACCCTGGCGCGCGCCACCATTACCGTCAAGAGCGTGAAGGCCCAACTGCTGGAGTCGGGCTACGGCTACATCCGTATCACCCAGTTCCAGGTTAAGACCGGCGATGAAGTCGCCAAGGCTTTGGCCAAGCTGCGTAAAGACAACGGCAAGAAACTCAGCGGCATCGTGCTCGACCTGCGCAACAACCCAGGCGGCGTGTTGCAG
This sequence comes from Pseudomonas sp. ATCC PTA-122608, assembly GCF_001952855.1. Lineage (GTDB taxonomy): Bacteria > Pseudomonadota > Gammaproteobacteria > Pseudomonadales > Pseudomonadaceae > Aquipseudomonas. The sequence continues at coordinate 83,027 of NZ_LPNO01000055.1, forward strand.
GCGGCGGTGGAAGTGGTCGACCACTTCATCACCAAGGGCCTGATCGTCTACACCAAGGGCCGTATTGCCAACTCCGAACTGCGCTTCTCGGCCACCGGCAACGACCTCAGCGAAGGCGTGCCGATGGTTGTGCTGATCAACGGCGGCAGCGCCTCGGCTTCGGAAATCGTCGCCGGCGCCCTGCAAGACCAGAAACGCGGTGTGCTGATGGGCACCACCAGCTTCGGCAAAGGCTCGGTGCAAACCGTGCTGCCGCTGAACAACGAGCGCGCCCTGAAGATCACCACGGCGCTGTACTACACGCCGAATGGTCGCTCGATCCAGGCCCAGGGCATCGTGCCGGACATCGAAGTGCGCAAGGCCAAGATCACCAACGAAGCCGACAGCGAGTTCTACAAGGAAGCCGACTTGCAGGGCCACCTGGGCAATGGTAACGGCGGCGCCGACCAGCCAACCGGCAGCGGCTCTAAAGCCAAGCCGATGCCGCAGGACGACGATTATCAACTGGCCCAGGCGCTGAGCCTGCTCAAGGGCTTGAGCATTACGCGCAGCCGTTGATATGCGTTGTGGACTGATCATCGCGTTGCTGTGCTGTCTGGCGGGAGTTGCCCACGGCAMCCCCGCCAGTGCAGCCCCCGCTGAACACAAAGCCTACCTGACCCTGATCATCGACGACCTTGGGCAAAACCTGCCCCGGGATCGTCGCGTGCTCGCGCTGCCCGGCCCGGTGACCACGGCGATCATGCCCGACACACCCCACGCCGCCGAATTCGCCCGCGAAGCCCATAAGGCGGGCAAGATCGTCATCTTGCACATGCCTATGGACCCGGCCACCGGCCCCTTTGCCTGGCACCCCGAGCTACCCATCGAAGAGTTGGGCAAACGCCTGGACGCAGCTTTCAAGGCTGTGCCCTACACCGCCGGCATCAACAACCACATGGGCAGCCGCATGACCGCCCAACCGGAGGCGATGGCCTGGCTGATGGGTGAGTTGCAACGGCGCCACAAGTTCTTCGTCGACAGCCGCACCAGCGCTAAAACCGTCGCCGCCGCCGAGGCGCAGAAGATTGGTTTGGCCAGCGTCTCGCGGGACGTGTTCCTCGATGACGAACGCACCGAAGCGGCCATCACCACTCAATTGCAGACCGCAATCAAGCTGGCCCACAAACAGGGTTCTGCGGTGATGATCGGCCATCCTTATCCACAAACGCTGGCGGTGCTGGAACGGGAGCTGCCCAAGCTCAAGGCCCAGGGCGTCGAGTGGATCGATATCAAGTTGATGATCAGCGTGCGCAGTAACCAGGCCATGGCCGGCCACGGTAAAAACGGCACCTATCGCTAGCGCTACATAGCTACTGCCCATCACCCGGCAGGCTCTCCGATAGTGGATCCCTGGATCAACTGGAGAGTCTCCTCATGAACGCACTGCAATACAAAGACCTGCTTATCAATTTCACGTCCGAATTCATCCCTCTGTGGAATGACCGGGGATCGGGAGTTTACAAGTCCATAAGCTTTTGGCGGCCGGCCACTTCAGCCGACCCGTTGAGCCAGTTTTTCTCGCTGGGTGACATCGCGGTCGAAGGTTATCGCAATATCAACCAGCAGAAAGTCGTCGCCGTCGTCAGCGACGCGAACAAGGCCGGCGGCACCGCACTTCGCTCACCCGATGAGTTCGAGCTGGTGTGGAAAGATGCCGGCTCGGGTGCGCGCACCGACTTTTCCCTCTGGCGCCCATTGCCACCTGAAGGCTATGTATCCATGGGGCTGGTGTGCGGCGTGGGCTACGACAAACCGTCGCGCAATGCGGTGCGCTGTGTGCGGGAGGATCTGGTCATGGCCGCGCGGACCGGGCAATTGATCTGGACCGACAAAGGCAGTGGTGCGCCAATGGACTTCAGTGCCTGGGGCATCACGCCAGCCGACGCAGCCCCTGGTGAAATCAACCTGGCCCCCGGCACGTTTATCGGTACCGCCAGCTATGCCAAACCGACCACCGCCAGCTATTCGTTGCGCCTGCCGTTGACCGCCGATCTGAAGGAGTTGCCTGAGCCGCCGCCGCTCTCCGGGTACGCGCCACCTGCGGCACTGCACACACTGGAACAACCTCAGGTGTGCCAACTCCCCTGGTTTGCGGTGAAAGACCCGGACCTGAGCCCCATCGAACAATTGCAAACCTGCCCGATGTATCGACTGGAAAGGATTGATCATTACTTGTTCGTCGGCTTTGGACACAACCAAACGGCCACCAGCCAACCATTCATGTGGACCGCCACCAAGGGCGAGACCGGGAGGCAGTCAAGGGCCCTCACCGCGACCACCAGCATTGAGCTATGCAGTGAATGGCCGTCGGATAACCGCGCATTCGAATTGAGCTTCTCCGCGCACCTGAACCAGGAATTCACCCATTGCCAGCGTTCGGCGAAGGGCTGGGGAGATTTATCGACTCTGGAAATCATCAGCTATATCCCGGCCAACAAAGCCGTCGCGGGCTACATCATTCAGAGTGAATATCGCTTGTTGCGTGAAGATGGCAGCCAGGTGACCGGCACCGTCACCTATACCAACGGCGAAAACGTATACGTGAGCGAGTATCCCGCCTCCGAGCCGGAGCGCATTGGCGAGCCGCCAGTCGAGCAGGCCGTGGAACCAACCCAGGCCGAGCCCAACCTAGAGATAACGCCCCATGATTTCATCGACGACACCCTCCTGCCGTAACTGATCCAAGGCTGCCTGAAGCTTGGCCACCGTCTCGTCCGGCACGTTCTTGTTCAGCGCCAGGTACAGCTCGGCACTGTTGAAACGCAGCACGGTCTTGAGCCCGGTCACCCCGACCTGGCGCGCCAGGTAACGGCCCGCCGGGTCGCCGGTGGCCCACAGGTCGATCTGGCCATCGATCAATTTTTGCGCGTTGTCTTGATCCCGCAGCACGATCACCGGCTTCAGGCCCTGTTTTTCCAGGCTTTCGGCGATGGCATCACCCTTATAGGCGCCGATCTTGTAGCGCCGAGCGTGCTCAAGGTCGGTCAGCTGGATCTTGCTGTCGGCCTTGGCCAGCAGCACCCAATCGTCCGGGCCGATGGGGCCGACCCATTTGAACAGCGCCTCACGGTCCGGCAGACGTGCCATCACGAACACGCCATAGCCGGGTTTTTCCAGGGCGAGTTTGTAGATTCGCTCCCAAGGGAAGCGCAGGGTCAGGTTGTAGGAGATGCCGGCACGCTTGAAGGTCTCGCGGACGATGTCCACGGCAATACCTTCGATGTTCTCTTCCTTGGCGAAATTCTTGCCGTTTTTCGCCATATTGTAGGGCGGGAAGTTTTCCGTCAGCAGCACCAGGGAAGCGCCGTCGGACGGCTCATCGGCGTGGGCCGAACCCGTCAATAGAACGGTGGTACTGGCGAGGGCGAGCAGCAGGTCTCTGAACATGAAAGTTACCGGAATCCATGGCAAGCCCAGAGAGTGCCGCGAGCCTGCCATGGTGTCCAGTGACGTTTAGCGAACGACGATACCGCGTGCCGCCATGTAGGCCTTGGCCTCGGGAACGGTGTATTCGCCAAAGTGGAAAATACTCGCCGCCAACACTGCACTGGCATGGCCTTCGATCACGCCGTCAGCCAGGTGCTGCAGGTTGCCGACGCCGCCGGAAGCGATTACCGGGATGCCCAGCGCGTCGCTGATGGCACGGGTCACGCCCAGGTCGAAGCCGTTTTTCATGCCGTCCTGGTCCATGCTGGTCAGCAGGATTTCACCGGCGCCCAGGGCTTCCATCTTCATCGCCCACTCCACGGCATCCAACCCGGTAGGCTTGCGTCCGCCGTGGGTGAAAATCTCCCAGCGCGGAGTTTCGCCCGGGCCGGAGACTTTCTTGGCGTCGATGGCGACGACGATGCATTGAGAGCCGAAGTGCTGCGCAGCTTCGCCGACAAATTCCGGGTTGAACACGGCGGCGGTGTTGATCGAGACCTTGTCCGCGCCGGCATTCAGCAGGTTGCGAATGTCCTGTACGGTGCGCACGCCACCGCCCACGGTCAGCGGGATAAACACCTGGCTGGCCATGCGCTCGACGGTATGCAGGGTGGTGTCGCGACCATCGACGCTGGCGGTGATGTCGAGAAAGGTAATCTCGTCAGCACCCTGTTCGTCGTAGCGACGGGCGATTTCCACCGGGTCGCCGGCGTCACGGATGTTCTCGAACTTGACGCCCTTGACCACGCGACCGTTGTCGACGTCCAGGCAAGGGATGATGCGTTTGGCCAGCGCCATGGTCAGTCCTCAGCCGTTGTAGGCGTCGCAGTAAGCCTGGGCTTCAGCGACGTCCAGGGTGCCTTCATAGATCGCCCGGCCGGTGATGGCGCCGATGATCCCTGGCGCCTTCGCGTCCAGCAGCGACTTGATGTCGCCCAGGTTGTGGATGCCGCCGGAAGCGATCACCGGAATCTTGGTAGCAGCGGCCAGCGCAGCGGTGAACGGTACGTTGCAGCCCTGCATCATGCCGTCTTTGGCGATGTCGGTATAAACGATGGCGGAGACGCCGTCGGCTTCAAACTGCTTCGCCAGGTCGATCACCTGGATGGTGCTGATTTCAGCCCAGCCGTCGGTGGCGACGAAACCGTCTTTAGCGTCCAGACCCACGATCACCTTGCCCGGGAACGCGCGGCAGGCTTCGGCAACGAAAGCCGGATCTTTCACGGCCTTGGTACCGATGATCACGTAGCTCACCCCCGCTTTCACGTAGTGCTCGATGGTTTCCAGGGAGCGTATACCGCCGCCGATCTGGATCGGCAGGTTCGGGTAGCGCTTGGCGATCGCCGTCACCACTTCGCCGTTGACCGGCTGGCCTTCGAAGGCACCGTTCAAGTCCACCAGATGCAGACGACGGCAGCCGCCTTCCACCCACTTGGCAGCCATGCTCACCGGGTCATCGGAGAACACCGTGGAATCTTCCATGCGGCCCTGGCGCAGACGTACGCAGGCGCCGTCCTTGAGATCGATAGCGGGAATAATCAGCATCTGGCAAACCTTATTCGATATTCAGCGTTGCTCGGGAAATCAGGGTTTCTCGAGCGCCCACAAGTCGCTTTCGATGCTTTCGAACCTTTCTTTAAGGTGCGTCTGCACATCGAAAATCGCCCTGTTGTAATAGTGCGGAGCAATTTCAGTGGTGAACAGTTCGAGGATTTCTGCGACCTCGAACGAGCCGAGCTTGAGCTCGAAGCGGTCTTCCATGAAACGCTTGATCTTGTCGGTGGCCTCACTCTCCTGCTGGGGAGTGAGGTTCAAGATCGGCGGTTTGACCTTCTTGGCCATTACCAGCGCCCGTCCCAGGCGGCGAAGTTCTGCAGCAATTGCAGGCCATGGGTGTGGCTCTTCTCCGGGTGGAACTGCACGGCAAAGCGCGAGCCGTCGGCCAGGGCCGCGGCGAAGTCGACGCCATAGTGACCGCCACCCACCACCTGGCGCGGGTTACCGGCGGCGATGTAGTAGCTGTGCACGAAGTAGAAACGCGCCAGGTCCGGCACGTTGTGCCACAGCGGGTGATCCACGGTCTGGCGCACTTCGTTCCAGCCCATGTGCGGGACTTTCAGGTGTTCGCCGTCTTCGTGCAAATCCTTGCCGAAAAACTTCACCTGGCCCGGGAACAGGCCGATGCAGTCGACGCCGGCGTTCTCTTCACTGCTGTCGAGCAAGGCTTGCATGCCCACGCAGATGCCGAGGAACGGCCGGTCCTGGCTGACTTCACGCACCAGGCTGTCGAAGCCCAGGCGGCGAATCTCGGCCATGCAGTCGCGAATCGCGCCAACCCCCGGGAAAACCACCCGGTCGGCTTCGCGAATCACGTCGGCATCGCTGGTGATCAGTACCTTGCCGGCGCCTACGTGCTCAAGGGCCTTGGCCACCGAGTGCAGGTTACCCATGCCGTAATCGATAACCGCGACCGTCTGCATTACAGGACGCCCTTGGTCGACGGCATTTGCCCAGCCATGCGGTCATCCAGCTCTACGGCCATGCGCAGGGCGCGACCGAAGGCCTTGAACACGGTCTCGATCTGGTGGTGAGTGTTGGTGCCACGCAGGTTGTCGATGTGCAGGCTGACCAGCGCGTGGTTGACGAAGCCCTGGAAGAATTCCTGGAACAGGTCAACGTCGAAGCCGCCCACGGTGGCGCGGGTGTAGGGCACGTGCATCTGCAGGCCTGGGCGGCCGGAGAAGTCGATGACCACACGCGACAGCGCTTCATCCAGCGGGACATAGGCGTGGCCGTAGCGACGGATGCCTTTCTTGTCGCCGATGGCTTTGGCAAAAGCCTGGCCCAACGTGATACCGACGTCTTCCACCGTGTGGTGGTCGTCGATATGCAGGTCGCCCTTGCTGACGATATCCAGGTCGATCAGCCCGTGACGGGCGATCTGGTCCAGCATGTGCTCAAGAAAAGGTACACCGATATCAAATCGGGCCTTTCCGGTGCCATCCAGGTTAATCGAGGCTTTGATCTGGGTTTCCAGAGTGTCGCGCTCGACGGACGCCTTACGTTCGGCCATCACCAGCTCCGCAAAATCATTGGGCGAAAAAGGCAGCCATTATAGGGGCGCGGGCGCTAAACAGAAACATCGGAGGGGATAAGACTGATGGAGTGTCGAGGATAGACATGTCAGTACAAGTGTGGGAGCAGCTTTGCGTGGGAGCGGGCTTGCTCGCGAATGCGGTGGGTCAGCCAATACATGTGCTGACTGATCCATCGCCTTCGCGAGCAAGCCCGCTCCCACACAAGCCCGCTCCCACAAGGTTTACGCGGTGTTAGTGGAACAGTACTGCGGTTTTCTGCAGGGTGACCCACACGCCCCACGCCAACGGAATACCCACCACCAGCCAGGCGGCAACCGCCAATGGCACACTGCCGGAGGAGGCTTTCCATTCCAGCACGGTGCTGGAATCGGCGCCCTTGTCGTGGCCCAGCGCCTGTTCGGCAGCCAGTTCGGCGTCGGTCATGAAGTACTTGTCTGCCACCGGCCGTACCAGCAGGTTGCAGATAAAGCCCAGCACCAGCAGGCCGGCGAGGATGTACAAGGTGATGTCGTAAGCGGCAGCGCGTTCAACGCCAATGCTCAACTGGTACTCACGCAGGTAGTTCACCAGCACCGGGCCCAATACGCCCGCCGCTGCCCACGCCGTCAGCAGACGACCGTGGATCGCACCCACCATTTGCGTACCGAACAGGTCTGCCAGGTAAGCCGGTACGGTCGCAAAACCACCGCCGTACATCGACAGGATGATGCAGAACGCAGCCACGAACAGCGCGACGTTGCCCAGGTGACCCAGGTTAGGAATCAACGCGTACAGGGCAAAGCCCAATGCGAAAAACACGAAGTAAGTGTTTTTACGGCCCAGGTAGTCGGAGAACGACGCCCAGAAGAACCGGCCACCGATGTTGAACAGGCTCAACAGCCCGGTAAAGCCGGCTGCGATGGCCGCGATGGAAGCCAGTTGACCGGCATCCAGTTGGCCAAACGTCAGGCCGTTACCCAGCAACTTGCCGCCGAACACTTCCTGCAGCAGCGGCGAAGCCATGCCGAGGATGCCGATACCGGCAGACACGTTCAGGCACAGCACCAGCCACACCAGGCGGAATTGCGGGGTTTTCCAGGCCACGTTCACGTGCACGTGACGGTGGGTAATCATCGCGTTGCTGGCTTTTTTCGCCGGGGCAGTCCAGCCCTCAGGCTTCCAGCCGGTGGGCGGAACGCGGTAGGACAAGGCGCCGCCGATCATGAACACGAAGTAGATCACGGCCATGACCACGAAGCTCTGCCACACGCCAACGCTGGTTGGCGAGGCGAAGTGGCCCATCAGGGCGGCTGCCAACGGGGCGCCAACCATCGCGCCGCCGCCGAAGCCCATGATCGCCATGCCGGTAGCCATGCCGCGCTTGTCCGGGAACCACTTGATCAAAGTCGAGACCGGCGAGATATAGCCCAGGCCCAAGCCGATACCGCCGATGACCCCGGAGCCGATCCACATCAGCCAGATCTGGTGGGTATAGATCCCCAATGCGGAGATCAGCAGGCCGCCGCACCAGCACAAAGCCGACACGACACCGGCTTTACGTGGCCCGGCATGTTCCAGCCAGCCGCCCCAGATCGCTGCCGAGCAACCCAGGAAGATGAAGAACAGGGTGTAGATCCAGCCCAGCATGGAGATGGGCCAGTCGCATTGCGACGAGAAGACCTGACTGATAAAGCTCATGTCCGGCGCACAGGCGACCGGTGCGGTGATACCCAGCGCCTTGGACAACGGCAACCAGAACACCGAGAAGCCGTAAGCCATGCCGATGCAAAGGTGAATGGCCAGGGCGGCCGGTGGTACCAGCCAACGGTTGAACCCGGGCTTGGCGATAATGCGTTCCTTGGAAAGGAACGCAGGCTGTGCAGCAGTATTACCCGCCGCAGTGCTAGTGCTCATTGGTGTTTCCCCCAGTTATTAGTATGTGTCCGTCGGGCGCTCTCTCCCTCGGCCTTACACGCAAGGCGTGGCCGTTTTTTTGAGTAAAGCTCCATTTTGGCGCGACGTTTAGCCGCAGAAGGCGGACGAACATGCAGAGATTAGCATCTGTGGATGACAGAAAAACCAAACTGCCATCACCTTTTCCAGGTTATCTGTCTTTTTTGACGCCAAAAACCCGTTTTTCCGACCGTGGATACAATGTAACTATCCGCGAACTGACGTAAGCCTTCGGGCGTTATACTCTGCGGCTAAATTTTAAAATCGACATACAAGGACTCGCCCATGAAAGCGTTCGGCAAAATCCTGGGTCTGGTACTTCTCGGGCTGTTGCTGATCATTGTGGCTCTAGGCTTTGCCCTGACCCATCTCTTCGATCCCAACGACTACAAAGACGAGATTCGCCAGATTGCCCGCGACAAGGCCCACATCGAGCTGACGCTCAATGGCGACATCGGGTGGAGCCTGTTCCCCTGGCTCGGTCTTGAACTGCACGAGGCCAGCGTTGCGACCCTGACCAACCCGACCCAACCGTTTGCCGATCTGCAGATGCTCGGCTTGTCGGTGCGCGTCCTGCCGCTGCTGCGCCGTGAAGTGCAGATGAGCGATGTGCGTGTCGAAGGCTTGAACCTGCGCCTGAACAAAGACGTGCATGGCCACGGCAACTGGGAAGACATCGGCAAGAATGTGCCCGACGCGGGCACTCCCGCCACAGTACCCGCCGTCACTGAAGCGGCCACGCCGCCCAAGCCTGAAAAGCCGCCGCAGCCGATCCGCCTGGACATCGACAGCCTGACCATCAACAACGCCCGCGTCGAATACAACGACGAGCAGACCGGCAAGCAGTTCAGCGCCGAAAGCATCCAGTTGAGCGCCGGCGCCGTGCACGAAGGTGCAAGCATCCCGGTGAAACTCACCGCATTCTTCGGCACCAACCAGCCGCTGATGCGCGTCAAGACCGAGGTCAACGGCAACTTGCGCATTCAGCGCGCCCTCAAGCGCTACCAGTTCGAAGACATGAAAATCACCGGTGAAGCCACCGGCGAGCCGCTGCAAGGCAAGACTGTGAGCTTTTCGACCCAAGGCCAATTGCTGCTGGACCAGTCCGCCAACATTGCCGAATGGACCAACATGAAGCTGTCGCTGAACCAACTGCGCGCCCTGGGCGAGCTGAAGGCCAACGACCTGGACAAGACCCCGCAACTCAGCGGCGCCCTGTCGATTGCCCAGTTTGACCTGGCCAAATTCCTCGACAGCGTCGGCAATCCACTGCCGCCGATGGCTGCAGGCAGCCTGAGCAAGGTCGAACTGGTCAGCCGCCTCAAGGGCACCCCGACCAGCCTGGCGCTTGAAGACCTCAACCTGAAACTCGACGACAGCACCTTTACCGGGCGCGTGGCCGTGGATGATTTCGCCAAGCAGTCCCTGCGAGTGCAGCTCAAGGCCGACACCTTCAACGCCGACAACTACTTGCCGGCCAAGTCCGAAGCCGCCAAAGGCGCCGCAGCCGCGCGCCAGGCTGAAGTACAGAACAGCGAAGCCGGCGCCATGGCGGCCGGCGGCACCACACCGCTGCCGGATGCACCGACCAAGGCCGCATGGAGCACCGACAAGTTGCTGCCGTTGACCCGCCTGCGCACCCTGGACGTGAACGCCGACCTGTCCTTCGGCCAATTGACCCTGAGCCATTTGCCGATTCAGAACGCCGCCCTGAAAGCCTCCGGCCTCGATGGTCAGCTCAAGCTCGATACCCTGAGTGGTGGCCTCTACAACGGCACCTTCCAGGCCAACGGCAACCTTGACGTGCGCCAGGACATCCCGCTGCTGGCGCTGCAAACCCGCATCAAGCAAGTGCCGATCGAACGCATCCTGCAAGCCCAGGGGCAGAACCCGCCGGTGAAAGGCCAGCTCACCCTTGACAGCAACCTCACTGGCCGCGGCAATAGCCAGAAAGCCCTGATCGACAGCCTCAACGGCACTGCCAGCTTCGCGATCAACAATGGCGTTCTGCTCAACGCCAACCTTGAGCAACAGCTGTGCACCGGCATCGCCCTGCTCAACCGCAAAACCCTCAGCGGCGACCAACGCGGCAAGGACACCCCGTTCCAGGAGCTCAAGGGCAACCTGACCTTCCGCAACGGCGTGGCCAGCAACCCCGACCTGAAAGTGCGCATCCCGGGCCTGACCGTCAACGGCGACGGTGACGTCGACCTGCGCGTTCTGGGCATGGACTACCGCGTCGGTATCATCGTTGAAGGTGACCAGCGCGAAGTGCCGGACCCGGCTTGCCAAGTGGGCTCCAACTTCCAGAACATCGAAGTCCCGCTGCGCTGCCGTGGCCCGCTGGAACTGGGCGCCAAGGCGTGCCGCCTGGACAAGGACGGCTTGAGCCAGGTCGCGATCAAGGCGGCGGGCAACAAGCTCAGCGAGAAACTTGAACAGAAGCTCGACAAGGTAAATCCACAGTTGAAAGACGCTTTGAAAGGCCTGTTCAAACGATGAGAAACGAGCAGTTTTCAACGGCGGTGCTTGACTGGTACGACCGCCACGGTCGCCATGACCTGCCCTGGCAACAGGGCATCACGCCTTACCGGGTGTGGGTCTCGGAGATCATGTTGCAGCAGACCCAGGTCAGTACCGTGCTGAACTACTTCGATCGGTTCATGGCGTCATTGCCAACGGTCGAAGCCCTGGCCGCCGCACCGGAAGACGAAGTGCTGCACCTCTGGACCGGGCTGGGTTACTACACCCGGGCGCGCAACCTGCAAAAGACCGCGAAGATCGTCGTTGCCGAATACGGCGGCGAGTTTCCCCGTGACGTCGAAAAGCTCACCGAACTGCCGGGCATCGGCCTGTCCACCGCCGGTGCGATTGCCAGCCTGAGCATGGGCCTGCGGGCGCCGATCCTCGACGGCAACGTCAAACGCGTGCTGGCGCGTTTTACCGCGCAAGAGGGTTACCCGGGCGAGCCGAAGGTCGCCAAACAGCTGTGGGCCACCGCAGAGCGCTTTACGCCCCATGACCGCGTCAACGCCTACACCCAGGCGATGATGGACATGGGCGCCACCCTCTGCACCCGCAGCAAACCCAGTTGCCTGCTGTGCCCGCTGGAAAAGGGCTGCGAAGCCCACATGCTCGGCCTGGAAACCCGCTACCCGATCCCCAAGCCGCGCAAGACCGTGCCCCAGAAGCGCACGCTGATGCCGCTGCTGGCCAATGGCGAGGGCGCGATTCTGCTTTACCGCCGCCCTTCCACGGGCCTGTGGGGCGGGTTGTGGAGTTTGCCGGAGCTGGATGACCTGGCAGACCTGGAACACCTGGCCAACCAGCACTCGCTGGCGCTGGGCAAGCACCAGGAACTGCCGAGTCTGATTCACACCTTCAGCCACTTCCAACTGGCTATCGAACCCTGGCTGGTCCAGGTCCAGGAGTCTGCCCACCACGTGGCCGAGGCTGACTGGCTCTGGTATAACCTCGCCACCCCGCCGCGCCTGGGCCTTGCCGCTCCGGTAAAGAAACTGCTGAAGCGCGCGGCTGAAGTATTGAACGCAGGAGTTCCGTCATGACCCGCACCATCATCTGCCGCAAGTACCACGAAGAATTGCCCGCCCTGGAACGCGCCCCGTTTCCCGGCGCCAAGGGCCAGGACATCTTCGACAACGTCTCCGCCAAAGCTTGGGCCGACTGGCAAAAGCACCAGACCCTGCTGATCAACGAAAAACGTCTGAACATGATGAACGCCGAAGACCGTAAATACCTTCAGGGCGAGATGGACAAGTTCTTTTCCGGCGAAGATTACGCCAAGGCCGACGGCTACGTTCCACCTGCTGAATAATTGATCAAATGTGGGGGTTGGCCCGTAAGCGACGGTAATAATTAAATATTTTTTGAAAACTTGCTTGACGACCCCCTGAAAAACCAGTTTAATGCGCCCCGTTGCCCAGATAGCTCAGTCGGTAGAGCAGGGGATTGAAAATCCCCGTGTCGGCGGTTCGATTCCGTCTCTGGGCACCACTAATTAGTTTCAGGTGGTGCAAACGTCATCTGAAACACACAAAAAACCCGCCTAGTGCGGGTTTTTTGTTGTCTGGGATTTGTGGTCGCTCACCTTCATCTGCTGTGCGCTTCCAAAAGCGTCTCCAGACCGGACCCGTACGACACGGTGCAGAGAGTTTTCCACTTCCAGTCACGGACAATCCTACTTATCTCAATGGCGCTTTTGAGATAGTGTGGTTCCTAATTAGGTACCAAGTGCCCAATCCATAGGCACCAAAGCACCTACTATTCAAGATACCCCCTCAACTCATCCGAGATAATTCTTCCATGGCCGAGTTTCTTCACCACGATCTCGAGCTTTTGAACCCGTCGTTCGATTCGGGTCTGGTTGACGTATTGAGCGAACTGGAACACCTGCGGCGCCTGCAATTGGGTGGGGACACACCGCCTGCCGTTTTCTTCCAGCTGAAAGAGCTTTTCCATATGCTGGAAAGCCTGGGGTCCGCACGAATCGAAGGCAACCACACGACCTTGGCCGATTACATCGAAAGCAAGGTTGAAGGAACGGCGCAGGCAACCGACCAGTTGCGCGAAATCGCGAACATCGAAAAAGCCATGGAATACATTGAAAGCGTCATGGAATCGGGCACGGAGCTCACCGAGTTCGCTATCCGTGAGCTTCACTCAATGACAGTTCATGACCTGCAGCGCGAGGGAGACCGCACGCCCGGCGCTTACCGTGAAGGCGGGGTCCGTATCGCTCAGTCACAGCATCTGCCGCCTGACGCAGTAATGGTGCCTGGATACATGCAAGAGCTGGTCGCCTTCATCAATAAAAAAGACCCACCCAAATATGACCTGATGAAGGTTGCACTTGCCCATCATCGATTCGGCTGGATTCACCCGTTCGGCAACGGAAACGGCCGAGTGGTACGCCTTCTCACCTACGCGCTGCTGATGAAGTACGGCTTCAATGTCAGTACTGAAGGTCGAGTACTTAACCCTACTGCGGTTTTTTGTATTGATCGGGAAAGGTATTACTCAATGCTGTCGACCGCCGACACAGGCACCAAAGAAAGCCTTGAAGCCTGGTGCATTTATGTTCTGGGTGGCATTAGAGATGAGCTGGAAAAGGTAAACAGGCTGACTGACTACCGCTACCTGACCCAACACGTTTTGGCACCCACTGTCGCGATGGCAAAAGAGCGAGGCTGGATTACGCCGTCGGAGGAGAAAATCCTGACTACCGCAATCCAGTTGAAGGTGGTCAAGTCAGGTGATATCGCCAAGGCGCTGCCAACACTTTCCGCGGCACAGAGAACCTACCAAATAAAGAAATTGGTCGACCAAGGCATGCTACTGCCCATTAGCCCTGGCGCGCGGCAATACACCATCGGCTTCTCAAACAATTATTTGATAAGAGGCGTCATCAAATCACTTCGTGAAGAAGGCTTCATACCGGAGCAGCTGGAGAATCCCTACGCATAGACGGCCTGAAATAGCACCTCAGCCCGAGCCCTACATCTGGATGCACCGCCACGACGGATACGGCGGCTGAGTTACTTCACCAGGAACACCAATAATGGGTTGTCATTCAACCGCCCATTGAACACCGGCGCCATATGCTCCAGCGGCGTGCCGCTCAGCAATGCGGTTTGCTTGCGCTCCACAATAACCCAGGCGGGTCGCGGCAGCGTGTCCACTAGCAACGGTTCGTTGCGCCCAATAAACAACGGCTGCTCGTCGTGATCCAGGTTCATGATGTAGCGAATCGCCCAGGTGTCTTTGGCCAGATCGACAAATACCAACGTTCCGGGATTATCGGCACGCAGCGCCTCCACCGCGCCAACGAAGTTTTTGGTGTCGAATTGCAGGTCCTTCGCCGGCTCCACCACCTTCACCAGCACCAGCCATTGGGTCGCCAGCGCAATCAGGCTGAGCACCACCAGGCGCTGGCCGAGACGGCCCTGCAAACGGCGCCAGGCAATCACGGCAGCCAGTTGCAGCACAATCAACACACCCACCAACGCCGGCACTGAAACCTCGGGCCAGTAACCGTGCTTGTGCCACAGGTGCCGGCAGACAAACACCACGACGATGCCGAGCACCGGCAGGATGGCCACCAACCACTCATAGCCACGACGCACGCCAAGCAGCCAACCTTGCGCCTGGAGCAGCCCATAGGCAGCCACCGCGGCAAACATCGGCACCATGGGCACGATGTAATAGGCGCGCTTGAAGTGCGGGATGGACAAGCCCAGCAAAATCATCAGCCCGCAGCCAGCCAGGCGCAGCATCAGTTGCACGTCGGCATCTTCGTTACGCGACGACCATTTGTGGCGCAGGGCAATCATTGTCGCCAGCGCCAGCGGCACCACCGGGAAATAGCGGTACAGGCTCAACTTGAAGTAGAAGTAGAACGGCTCACCCGTCTCGTCGAGGCGCCCGGCGAATTGCATCCGCAGCACATCATCGACGAAGGCATCCCCGCCGCTGATCCGCGCCAGCTTCAGCAATACCCACCAACAGCCGGCTAGCAGGACCAAGCCGACCACGCCGTGGGCTATCACCTTTTTCAGCAACGAAAACCGCTCTTCCCGCGTACGAGCCGTGCCCAGCGCCCAGTAGACGCAGGCCACCCCACACACCTCGATCAGCCCCAGCGGCCCACGAATGGCAAACGCCACCACGAACAACGGAAAGATCGCGTATTGGCGTAACCGCGAGCCCAGGCGCTCGCCGGTATGCAGCAGGTAGAAGCAGCCCAGGCACAGCAATGAGATCATCTGGTCCAGGCACACCGAGCGCGACTTCTCCAGCAATTGCGCGGTCAATGCGGTGAGCAGCACCGTCAGCAGCGCCCACGCCCGGCCCGACGGCACCAGCAAGCGGTAGATCAGCGCCATGACCCCGGCAGACGCCAGGGCGGTGGGCATCACGTTGGCCAGGTCGTTGGGCGCGCCGAACAAGCGGGCAAAGAGATAACTGAGGTAGGTCGCGGTGCCCGGGTAGTCCGGGTACGGCTCACCGTAGGTGGTAGGAAACAGGCTCGCGCCGTGGCGAAACATCTCTTGCATGAACACGGCCCAGCGGCCGTCGAAGCCTTGCGGCTGCTGGTCCCAGATGCCCAGGGTAAACAGCAGCAAAGCGATAAGGAAAATGCCCAGCGATTCCATTCGAAAGCGATTGTGTTGATCCATTATTCAGCCTGTCAGGTGGGGTAAATCGGTCCATGTTGCCGAACCCCTCGCTGAATGCCCCCTGAACGGAATCAAACATTCATCAGCCTAACGACGAGCGGGCCAGATCAGCAGCGGCATCAGCCGGATGTAGAGCAACTCTCCCACCAGTTCCACCAGGGTTTGCGTGATCACCGCTGCGGCGGCGAGCCCGCGGATGTCTTCGGGCAACGCCAGTGCCAGCGGCAGTACCACCAGGGAATTGCGCGTGGACGCGCTGAAGGTGACCGCCCGCGCTGTGGTCGCCGGTAGCTTGAACAGTCGCGAAGCCAATGCCCCCATCAGCGGGGCCAGCAACAAGAAGCCGATGTACACCGGGATCACCGGCGCCAGCAGGCCGATATCGCGGACCACAGCGGTAATCTGCGAACCGATCACCACCATCAGCACCAGCGCCATGGCCGGCACAGGCAGCCAGGCCCACGCATCATTCCAGGCGCTGACAAGGCCCGATCGCAGGGACAAGGAAGTCGTCAGCACCGCCAGAATCATCGGTGCAACGATCAGCAGCAGGAACGCCTCGACAAACGGCCCCACCGCCACCACCACCTGCGACTGCGCACCCAGGATCAACCCCAGGTACACCGGCAACAGCAGCAGCTGGAGCAGCAACAGGATCGGGGTCGCGGCCAGCATCAACCGCGAGTCGCCCTTGCCGATGTGGGTGAACACCACCACGTAGTCGATGCATGGCGTCAGCAGCACCAGTAACGCGCCGATCAAAATCGCCGGGTGTTCCACCAGGCCGCGGGTCAACGCCCACACCAGCAGCGGGATCAGGATGAAGTTGGCCAGCAGCAATGCGGACATGAAGCGTTTGTTGCCCAAGCCCTGGCGCAGGTCCAGAAACGGAATTTGCAAGAACATTGCGTACATCAGTACGGCGATGGCAGGCGTCACCAGGATGCCCAAGCCTTGGGCCATGGATGGCGCCAGCAGACCGAAAACGACGGCCAGCAGCACGCTCGCGAAGTAGAAGGGGATCTGGTTTTGCTCGAGGGTGTCGCGGGTCATGAGCTGGCTCTGGTGGGGCGAAAGGGTCTAAGCCTAGGCATCTGTACCGCTCAGGTCGAGCATCAGAAAAATCCCCGGAGTGTTCTTAGCGGAAATTTGTTAGCTTCGACCTCTTATAAAACTGCGCACGGGCCTTTGACGCCCCATCGAAAGCGCAAGCACCGAGCCCGCTCATGAACCTGCCGACCCGCCCCCAGCCTGAAGCCTTTCGTGAACCTGCTGCCGATGGCCATCCCATTGGCGGCTTCACCTGGCGGCACATCCGGACTGATCCCGATCGCCCCGTGGTGATCATCAACGCCGCCACCTCCGTACGCTGCCGGCACTATTCGCGTTTTGCCGATTACCTGTTTGCCAATGGCTTCGACGTCATCACCTACGACTACCGCGGCATCGGCGAATCCCGCAGCGGCTCGCTGAAGGGGTTCAAGGCCTCATGGACGGATTGGGGCGCGCTGGACTTCGAAGCGATCCTGCAGCGGGCCCAGCGGGAGTTTGCCGGCCAGCCAATTGACGTGGTCGGGCACAGTTTTGGCGGGTGTGCGGCGGGGCTCGGGGCTTCCGGAGCGGTAATCCGGCGACTGGTCACCGTGGGCGCGCAGTTTGCCTACTGGCGCGACTACGAGGCGAACGGGCGCTGGCGAATGTTTGCCAAATGGCATCTGGTGATGCCAGTGGTAACGGCGGTGTTCGGCTACTTCCCAGGC
This sequence comes from Pseudomonas sp. ATCC PTA-122608, assembly GCF_001952855.1. Lineage (GTDB taxonomy): Bacteria > Pseudomonadota > Gammaproteobacteria > Pseudomonadales > Pseudomonadaceae > Aquipseudomonas. Next base: position 100,481 of record NZ_LPNO01000055.1, read on the forward strand.
AAGCGCATGGGCTGGCTCGAGGATACACCGGCAGGTGTGGTGCGCGATTGGAGTACACCGACGCCGGGTTATGAACAGCGCCCGAGCGGGCGAGCCTTGGGTGAGTTGCCATTTTCTCGGGTGCAGGCGCAGGTATTGGCCATCAGCATTACCGATGATCCGTTTGGCACCGTCGCAGCAATCGAACGCCTGCTGGGTTACTTCGAAGGCAGCGAGCGCACGCATCTGCGGATCGCACCTGAAGATATCGGCGAAAAAGAGGTCGGACATTTCGCGTTCTTCCGCAGCCAGTATCAGGATCGGTTGTGGCCGATTGCGCTGGCTTGGCTACAGCGGGGAGAGTTGGCCAACGACACTCCGGGGCGCCAAGTGACGGATCGCACCTAGAAAGCCTTGGGATTTCCCCAGACCTGCGCTTCAATACGCCACCCCAGATCCTGACACCAAGGACGTGAGCCCATGGCCTCGCCGAACAAGCAGCAAAAACGCGCCCACCGGGCAAAAGCCAAGGCCAAGCAGAACCGCACCCAACGCGCCGTCGCTACCAAGCCGGACGCCTTTGCCAGCGATGACAGCCGCATTGATCTTGAGTCGGTGGATTTGACCGAGCTGTTCCTGGAGATGCGCACCGCTGGCGTAACCAGCCAACAGGCGCTGTGTGCGGTGTTCCTGGCGCACCCGCTGTTGGCGGTGGTGCTGGAGCAGGAAGGTGAAGAGGAAGCGACCGACTTTATCCTCGCGGCGCTGATCGAGTATCGCCAATGGGCCACGGATACCGAAGATGAAGCGGCAGCGCTGGCGTGGATTGAATCGCCGGCGTTTCAGGCTGATTACGTCGCGGCCTCTCAAGCGCTGGCTAATTCCGAAGACTGATACAAAACCAAATGTGGGAGCGGGCTTGCTCGCGAATGCGGTGGATCAGTCGACATTTGCGCTGACTGACACACTGCCTTCGCGAGCAAGCCCGCTCCCACATTTGATCAACGGTATTCCGACGAAAGCATTCCGTCAGTTAAGCACCGCAGCACCAACCTTCCGGCCCTTGCGCCGACGCGACACAATCAGCCCCGCCGCAATCACCAGCAAGCTCAGAACCCCGGTGGCCATGATCTCCACCCGATGCGCTTCCTGAAACAGCATGATCGTCAGCACGCCCACGATGAACACGATCACCGCATACGTCAGGCCCGGGAACAGCCACATCTTGAAGGCAATCTTCTCGCCCGCTTCCGTGCGCTTCTGACGCATGCGCAGTTGCGACACGGCGATCACCAGGTACACCAGCAGCGCGATGGCGCCGGAGCTGGCCAGCAGGAATTCAAACACCGCTGCCGGAGCCACGTAGTTGGCGAATACCGCCAGGAACGCCGCGCCGGTAGACAGCAACACCGCCCAGTAAGGCGTGCCGCTCTTGTTGGTGATCTTGGACACCGCCGGTGCATCACCGCGACGGCCCAGGGAGAACATCATGCGTGAAGCGGTGTAAAGCGCCGAGTTCAGGCAACTGGTCACGGCCACCAACACCACCAGGTCAACGATCAGCTTGGCATTCGGGATGCCCATGCGTTCCAGCACCGTCTGGTAGGAACCGACCGCTGCCAGCGCAGGATCATTCCATGGCACCAGGGCCACGACGATGAAGATCGACACCAGGTAGAACAAGCCGATCCGCCAGATCACCGAGTTGGTGGCCTTGGAGATCTGCTGGCCAGGGTTCTTCGATTCAGCGGCCGCGATGGTCACGATCTCGGTGCCCATGAACGAGAACATGGTGGTCAGGATCGCCGCCAACACCGCGCCCATGCCGTTGGGCAGGAAGCCTTGGGTGTCGAACAGGTGCGAAACGCCGCTGACCTGGCTGCCCGGCAAGAAGCCGAAAATCGCCAGGACACCGAGGATCACAAAGCCGATGATCGCCACCACTTTGATCAGCGCAAACCAGAACTCGAACTCGCCGTAGTTCTTCACGCTGAACAGGTTGGTCGCGGTCAGCAGCAAAGTGATGATCAGGGTGAAGGCCCAGATCGCCACGTTGGGGAACCAGGCGTGGAGGATGGTCGCGGCGGCGTTGGCTTCCAGCGGAATCACCAGCACCCAGAACCACCAGTACAGCCAGCCGATGGTGAAACCGGCCCAGTGACCGATCGCACGGTCGGCATAAGTAGAGAACGAACCCGTGTCCGGGGATGCCACGGCCATCTCGGCCAGCATGCGCATCACCAACACCACCAGCGTACCGGCGGCCGCATACGCCAGCAGCACGGCAGGGCCTGCGGCAGCAATCGCGTGGCCGGAGCCGACAAACAAACCGGCACCAATAACGCCGGCAATCGACAGCATGGTGACGTGACGCGGTTTGAGCCCCTGTTCGAGGTCATTGGAGCTTTGCGTACTACTCATTGACACACCTTTGCGAGGAATTGCGAATACGGTCCACCCGGCCTGAGGTCTTTCTCGTGAAAAGAAACCAACGGGGCGTTCTTTATTTTTTACGCAAGATTTGCGCCAAAATGTTACAGGGCCGCGATTGACGCGGCTTGTAGGGAAACTCAACAGCTCTCGTAAGTCACTGACACTAATGGCATTCCGCTATAGCGTTACTGTGCGACTCACTTGAAGCACGAACAGGCGCACCAAAAACACACACAAATTGTGCGTGACGCTCCATTACAGGGCTGATAAGGACCGTTCGCCGGTTTAACCCTTCCAACACCCGGCCAAAGCTGGCACCATCGCGCCCTTTTTTACGCGAAGCCTGTAGGCATCAGGGTTCAAACGGCTGTTCGGTTGTTGGTGGCGCGACACACTGCTGTGCCGATGCGACACCCTGCCGCACACCGTCTGTTTACCGCCTGCTGGGCTGTTGGCTGTCATCCAAACGCTATGCTAGCTTGGCGCCTCGCCAGGAAGGCGGGCCAACAGCAGGAGCGCAATGAACACAATGAGGACCGCACATGGCTGAGGCCACGCCCGCGCTTGAAATCCGCAACTTGCATAAACGCTACGGTGAGCTGGAGGTGCTTAAAGGTATCTCGCTGACCGCCCGCGACGGCGATGTGATCTCGATCCTGGGTTCCTCCGGTTCCGGCAAGTCCACGTTCCTGCGCTGCATCAACCTGCTGGAAAACCCGCACCAGGGGCAAATCCTGGTGGCCGGTGAAGAACTCAAACTGAAGGCCGCAAAAAACGGCGAGCTGGTAGCCGCCGACGGCAAACAGATCAACCGCCTGCGCAGCGAAATCGGTTTTGTGTTTCAAAACTTTAACCTGTGGCCGCACATGAGCGTCCTCGACAACATCATCGAGGCGCCGCGCCGGGTGCTCGGCCAGAGCAAGGCCGAAGCCATTGAAATCGCCGAAGCCTTGCTGGCCAAGGTCGGCATCAGCGACAAGCGCCACGCCTACCCCGCGCAATTGTCCGGCGGCCAGCAGCAACGCGCCGCGATCGCCCGCACCCTGGCGATGCAGCCCAAAGTCATCCTGTTCGACGAGCCGACATCGGCCCTTGACCCGGAAATGGTTCAGGAAGTACTTAATGTGATCCGCGCACTGGCCGAAGAAGGCCGCACCATGCTGCTGGTCACCCATGAAATGGGCTTCGCCCGTCAGGTGTCCAGTGAAGTGGTGTTCCTGCACCAGGGCCTGGTCGAAGAGCAAGGATCGCCACAGCAGGTGTTTGAAAACCCGCTTTCGGCGCGCTGCAAACAATTCATGTCCAGCAACCGCTAACGGAGCAACATGCATGCAGAACTATAAAAAATTCCTCCTGGCTGCCGCCGTTTCGATGGCGTTCAGCGCCACGGCGATGGCCGAGACCTTGAAAATGGGGATCGAAGCGGCTTACCCGCCGTTCAACAATAAAGATGCCAGCGGCAACGTCGTCGGCTTCGACAAGGACATCGGCGACGCCCTGTGCGCCAAGATGAAAGTCGAGAAGTGCGAAGTGTATGTCTCGGACTGGGACGGCATCATCCCGGCCCTGAACGCCAAGAAGTTCGACTTCCTGGTCTCCTCGCTGTCCATTACCGATGAACGCAAGCAGGCCGTCGACTTCACCGACCCGTACTACTCCAACAAGCTGCAGTTCATCGCGCCTAAAGCCACCAAAGACTTCAAGACCGACGCGGACTACCTGAAGGGCAAGATCATCGGTGCTCAACGCGCGACGCTGGCCGGTACCTACCTGGAAGACAAGCTGCCGGACACCACCGCCAAGCTCTACGACACCCAGGAAAACGCCTACCTCGACCTGACTTCCGGCCGCCTGGACGGGATGCTCGCCGACAAGTACGTACAGTACGAGTGGCTGAAAAGCAAAGACGGCTCCGCCTACGAATTCAAGGGCGACCCGGTGGTAGAGAGCGACAAGATCGGTATCGCCGTACGCAAAGGCGACCCACTGCGCGAGCGCTTGAACAAAGCCCTGGCAGAAATCAAAGCCGACGGCACCTACAAGAAGATCAACGACAAGTACTTCCCTTTCAGTATCGAGTGATCCTGAATTGCCTGCCCGGCGCGCTCGCTTGAGTGCGCCGGTCCTTAGCAATGCCTTGCGAAACGACTAAACCATGAATTTCGACCTCTACGGATTCGGCCCGGCGCTTGCCGCTGGCGCGCTGATGACCGTCAAGCTGGCGCTCACCGCCCTGTGCCTCGGGCTGGTGCTCGGCCTGGCCGGTGCCCTGGCCAAGACTTCCCCGTACAAGCCGCTGCAATGGCTTGGCGGCGCTTACTCCACCCTGGTTCGCGGCATTCCGGAACTGCTGTGGGTACTGCTGATTTACTTCGGCACGGTCAATTTGATGCGTGCCCTCGGGGAGTTTTTCGGCAACCCCGACCTGTCCCTCAGCGCCTTCGCCGCCGGCGTCATTGCCCTCGGCCTGTGCTTTGGCGCCTACGCCACGGAAGTGTTCCGCGGCGCGATCCTGGCCATTCCCAAGGGCCACCGTGAAGCCGGTGTCGCACTGGGCTTGTCGAAGTTCCGGATCTTCACCCGGTTGATCATGCCGCAGATGTGGCGCATCGCCCTACCGGGCCTGGGCAACCTGTTCATGATTCTGATGAAGGACACCGCACTGGTCTCGGTGATCGGCCTGGAAGAAATCATGCGCCACGCGCAGATCGGCGTGACCGTCACCAAGCAGCCCTTCACCTTCTTTATGGTCGCGGCCTTCATGTATCTGGGCCTCACCGTCCTGGCGATGACCGGCATGCACTTCCTGGAAAAACGTGCCGCGCGCGGCTTTGCGAGGAGCACGCAATGAGTGGCGACTACAGCTGGCTGTCGCATTTCGACCTCGGCCTTAACTGGGCCGTAATCATCAAGTGGCTGCCCCGGTTGGCCCAGGGCGCAACCCTGACCCTGGAACTGGTGGCCATCGCCGTGATCGCCGGCCTGCTGCTGGCAATCCCGTTGGGCATCGCGCGTTCTTCGCGCCTGTGGTACGTGCGCACCCTGCCCTACTGCTACATCTTTTTCTTCCGTGGCACGCCGCTGCTGGTGCAATTGTTCCTGGTGTATTACGGCCTGGCGCAGTTCGACGCCGTGCGTGAAAGCTTCATGTGGCCGTACCTGCGGGACCCGTTCTGGTGCGCCACCGCCACCATGACCCTGCACACCGCCGCCTATATCGCCGAGATCCTGCGCGGCGCGATCCAGGCCATCCCGCCGGGTGAAATCGAAGCAGCGCGGGCGCTGGGCATGTCCAAGCCCAAGGCGCTGTTCTACATCATCCTGCCGCGTGCGGCGCGCATCGGCCTGCCGGCCTACAGCAACGAAGTGATTCTGATGCTCAAGGCCAGCGCCCTGGCCAGTACCGTGACCTTGCTGGAACTGACCGGCATGGCCCGCACGATCATTGCCCGCACCTACTTGCCGGTGGAAATCTTCTTCGCTGCCGGGTTGTTCTACCTGCTGATGTCCTACGTCCTGGTGCGCTTCTTCAAGCTGCTGGAACGCTGGTTGCGGGTTGATGCCTGCCAAGGTCGCTGACGCCATGTTGACGGGTGAGCAGTTGCTCGCCCGCTTTCAGGCACTGGATGCGTTCCTCACCGAGCATCAAGGGCTGTGGCGACCACGGCCCTTTACCCATCTGCAATTGCCGTGGGAAGCCCAGCATCCCGAGCTGGCCAACTGGCTACGCGGACGCTCACTGGCTGAGGCGGACAGCAGCCATAACCAACCTCATAACCTGCCGGCGCCCGCGCCGTTTCCCGAGCTGGCGGCCCAGTCGCTGAATCTCGGTGCTGTGGATAACTTACCGTCCACTGCGCTACCGGCCGCCCACCACCGCTTAAACGTCGATGTACCCGGCCGCAAATGGCAGCAGATAGAAGCCTTCGGCGCCGCCCTGCAATTCTCTAAAACACCCCAACACTGGCTCGACTGGTGCGCCGGCAAGGGCCACCTCGGCCGCCGCCTGCTGCAACCCGGACAGCAACTGACCTGCCTGGAATATGACGCGGCACTGATTGCTTCAGGGCAAACACTCAGCGAACACCATCGATTGCCCGTCACCCATCGCCTGCAAGACGTGATGGCCGACGTGCAGATCAGCCGCGACCAAACTCCGGTCGCGCTGCATGCGTGCGGCGACTTGCATGTGCGCCTGCTCCAGCTGGCCAGCGCCGCCGGCTGCCAGCAACTGGCTGTGGCGCCCTGCTGCTACAACCGCATCCGCGCCGAGGAATATCAGCCGCTGTCGATTGCGGCCCAGGCTTCATCACTACGTTTATCAGTGGAGGACCTCGGCCTGCCGCTGAGCGAAACCGTCACCGCGGGCGCGCGCGTACGCCAGCAGCGAGATACGTCGATGGCCAGGCGTTTGGGCTTTGATGTGCTGCAGCGGCAACTGCGCGATAGCGACGAGTACCTGCCGACCCCGTCATTGCCTGCAAGCTGGCTGACCAAGCCGTTCGCCGACTACTGCCGGGAACTGGCGGTGCTCAAGGGATTATCCACAGGTGAACAGGATTGGTCGGTTCTGGAGGCCCAAGGGTGGCAGCGCTTGGCCCACGTGCGAAACCTGGAATTGCTGCGTGGTTTGTTTCGGCGCCCGCTGGAACTATGGCTGGTGCTGGACCGAGCATTGTTGCTCGAAGAAAACGGCTACAGGGTTCAAGTCGGCAGCTTCTGCGAAACACCACTGACCCCGCGTAACCTGATGCTGCTCGCCGAGCGCGATTAAAGGGCATTTTGTCGCAGCGCGCCCTGTGGATAAGTCTGTTGATGGAATTCTGGCGCAAGCCCTGGCGGCAAGCTTTACAGGGCAAAATGCTGACTGGTCATTTTTTGTTCACAAAATAAAACGCACGCAAAACAGGCAGTTGCAGCGTGATGAGAACGGCTCCGCAAAATTGCTGTTTCGTGACAGGTTGAACCAACCGATTGTGCATAAGCATCGGGCGTTAGCGGCATAACCCGGTCTTTTCAATGGGCAATCAACAGGCGGCAAAGCTCGTTGATATCGTCACAGGCCATGCTGGCGGCTTCGTTATCCAGCGGGTCGCTGCCGAAGGCCAGGGCTTCGCTGATCGCCGAATCCCGGTGCACCACTTCCAACAGGTTTTCACCCAGGCGCTTCTTGAACACCTCGACCATGTCGAGGCTGAAGCCGGAGGTCTCATCAAGCTGGTTGATCACGAAGTGGCAGCGCAGCGCCGGCTGACGACCCCTATGTGGCGCCAGCAACTGCTCCATCTGCCCCAGAGTGCCAAGGGACGCCGCATCCGCCTGGGCGATAACCAGCACCACATCGGCCACGTTCAGTGCCTGATGCAGGTAAACGTTGTTGCCCGCCGGGGTGTCGATGATCACCGTGTCCTGCTCGCTCAGACCGAGGGCCGAGAGGTGCTGCGCCAACCACTGCGGTTCCTGCTTGAGCCAACGCTGCAAGTCCTCCTGCTGACGGATATCGGTTTCGCCAAAAGTGATCACCTGGCAACCGGCGAAGCCCGAATGAAGGATCTGGCTCCAGCGCTCGTTCTGCAGGCTGGTGCGCCCGATGCCGGGCAAGGTGTGGCTCAGGCCGAAATGGTGATAGAGAGCGTTTTGCGGGTCCAGGTCCAGCGTTACTACCGGCCGTCCCAGGCGCTGCAAACCGCTGCTCAGCGCCGTGGCCAGGGTGCTGCGGCCGACGCCGCCATTGACGGACACCAGCGCCACCACATTCGCACGGACGGTCGCGGCTTCGCGGGACTGCTCGTTGGCACAGGGGGAATGCCGGGAGAACGACGCGCCGCTGCCCATGTTGAGACTGGCGCTGTCGTCGATGGGCATGTCTTCGAAGAATTGCAGCATCGAATCCATTCCCTGGACATCATTGGCAGTTGTCTTATTAAACAACTCAAAAATTTCATCAGTACGGCTCATTGCCAACACTCCATCACGACGCATCTTAAAGACGTGAGAGGTCAGCTGTACTGATGCTTACCGCAGGTCTTTTTGTGGGCGCCTTTGTGTACGCATTCTGTGACAAAGGAATGAAAGTGTCATTATTTTGGTGTTTCTGAAGAAAACTTTACGACGAGCGGTAAATAGTCAATTTAATGGCTTTTCTCGCGCCGAATGGAGTGCTCACGTATCAAATTGTATGAAACCCACCGCCTATACATGCCGAGGCAAAACCCCGAGGTGCATGACACAGGCCGGATACCTCCCAGGCGCTCAATAGGCTCCAACGCAACACACTCCTATTGAACCTCAGAGGACACCACCATGAACCGGAACACCTTCATCGCCAGCGGCTTGTTTGCCTTGCTCAACATCGCCGCCTTCTCGGCCCAGGCCGAGACCAGCCCCAAGCTGGATATTCAGCAAGTGCTGTCGACCGTCGACGATGGCGGCGCGGCGTGCGGCGTGGTGAATGCGCGGATGACGTACCTGGATTCCCATGGGCAGAAGCAGGTGTTTGAGTACATGAAGTTTGCGGATTCGTGTAACGCAGGCAGCTAACGGCGAGAACAGCAAACCTGTGGTTAGGGAGTTTGGCCCTCACCACAGGCGCGGTTTAATCTCGGATACGACGCTCGGTGAACTCGTAATCTTCCTGGCAATCGCCAGTCGGGCCCGCCGCCACACTCACGTAGTGAACCGTGTCGGTATCGACCATCTTGTAGGTGTAGATATCCGGCGTACGCACACCGTCCGTTCTCAACTCATTCTTGCCATTGGCCGCAGCCCAGGTGCCGTTCTCGGTTTGAATCGGCTGGGTTTGCTGCGCATCACGGAAAAACGTGATGGTGAAGCGTCCGTCAGGTTTGAGGTTGTTGTTCCAGGACAGGAACTGGCACTTGCCGCTTTCTGCACGCAGGCCTTTCCATTGGCCGACGAGGGCAGGATCGTTGGCCGGCTTGTTGGCGGCGCAGCCACCGAGAGAGGCGGCCAGCACGATAAGAGCCAGGGAGATATTCCGTTTCATGTGATGCTTTCCTCTATTCGTCCTTGGGTCGCCCTCAGCAGGGTCGACGAAGGACCGCATCTTGCCGCTACGCAAGCGGCTTTTCCAGGGGGCCAGCGCATGGAATTTGCGGGGTTGGGGCGGTTGAAACGAAGCCGGGCAGAGAAAACCCAGGCGATTGCAAAAATAGTCAGAATTCAGGGGTTTACAGAAGCTTGCCAATCGCTATAATCGTCGCCCTAACACGCCGGTATAGCTCAGTTGGTAGAGCAACTGACTTGTAATCAGTAGGTCCCGGGTTCGACTCCTGGTGCCGGCACCATACAAAACAAAGCCCTCACAGAAATGTGAGGGCTTTGTTGTTTCTGGCACTAAATTAATCCTTCTCACCCCAGCAGGCTGCGTTGGCAGGTGCGGCTCCATCCCACCATCTACCGCTTCGGCAGCAAGTTTTGTAATTTCTTTCAACGGAGGATTACCAAATCTTCCAGAAGCAAAGGGCTCAGCCACCTTGCGTGGCCCCCGCGATTTCAGGAAAAGCCCCCCCCCCTTAAAAGAATGCCCCTCAAAGCAACAGCCCAAAAAAGCTGAATGGCTGGTTTCTCGAAGCCAGGTAAAGAGTCTGGGCCCATGGCGCTCGCCTACGTATACTAAATACACTGGTCCAACAGCCGAATAGAGGTTGAAAAAAATGCCCGACGTCGTAATCTTTCGAGAGCTCGAAATCAGAAGCGCGGTCGTTTAATGAAAATTTCAAGCATCGTCGCCCTATCAAGAAATACTAACTTTTTAGAAAAAAAAATATGCTAACCAAGGATGCCACAGACAAATCATATGTTAAGCCAAGTTTTATCAGCCTATTCTCAGGATGCGGCGGCCTTGATTTAGGCTTTATAAAAGCGGGGTTTGTACCAAAAGCCGCATATGACATTTGGCCGTTAGCAGTAGAAAATTACGAAAAAAATCTAGGCCAGCATATTAAAGTCTTAGATTTATCTCACGCAAAAATTCCTTACACCGAGCAATGTGACATCGTCGTAGCAGGCTCTCCGTGCCAAGGCTTTTCCACTGTCGGAAAAAGGCAAGTCGATGATCCTCGTAACAATCTTCTTCATGCGGCAGTAAAAATCGCAATCGATGCAAACCCAAAAGTAATGGTCTTTGAAAACGTACCCGGAATATTGCAGGGAGCTCACAAAGGACATTGGGACCAAGCATGCGAAACAATTGCCGCAGCGGGATATGATTTTTCTGGAATGACAATTGATTCCAGAGACATTGGTATACCGCAAACAAGGAAAAGAGTAATTTTAGTCGCTTGGAAAAAAAATATAAACTTGATACCAGAAATCAAGAAGAGACAGCCTCCAACTTTAAGGGATGTTATAAAAGGCGCTTCGAAATTATCTAATCATGCTCCCAAGAAGCTCACGGTGGATTCAGCCGACTATAAAATTGCTTCCCATATTAAAGCTGGTCAAAAGCTATGTAATGTTAGGGGCGCTGAAACCTCCGTCCATACATGGGAAATACCTGAAGTTTTTGGCGACACGTCAGATGAAGAGAGACAAGTACTTAATTCGATAATGAAATTGCGCAGGCGCAAAAGAATAAGAAACTATGGCGATGCTGATCCTGTGTCATTAGAAAGTATTCAGGCCGAAGTTGGGCGAAAAGTTCTAAGAAATATAAACTCACTTATCAAAAAAAACTATATAAAAACTGTCGAATCAAAGGTAGATTTAAGACACACTTTTAATGGAAAGTATAGAAGAGCCCTTCCCGAAGGAGCCTCGTTCACCGTTGACTCTAGATTTGGTGATCCGCAATGTTTTCTTCACCCCACAAAACAGCGAGGATTTAGCGTTAGAGAGGCAGCTCGTATTCAAGGATTTCCAGATGATTATGTGTTCCATGGGTCACTAGAGGACCAATTTCGCCTCGTAGCGAATGCAGTACCACCTTTGATGGGGTTCGCGATTGGTGAAATGATCAAAGCTGCTTTTGTAGGTAAAAATCATGAGTAACAAGCTTCGAACAATCGAAAGAATGGAGTTAGAGCTCCACATTACCGACGAAAAGCGTTCAATACGAGCGAGCAAACTCAGAAGCCTTTATGAGACATTAGCCGTTCAGCTTTTCCAACAGTTCGAGCCCACCAAAAAAACATCTCAACGTGTTAGCAGAGATTTTATGGTGCGTTTGAATAATTGGCTAGAGCACTTTGAGGACCAAGAAGACCAATGGATCGCCTTCCGGAGCATCGAGTATCTTTTTTTTGCAGGCCAGCAAGAATTTGAAGAACTCTATCGTTGCGCTTTCGATAACATCATAAAACCATGGCTTATAGATATAGCGAAAATAGATATTTTCTCGAATGATGCTGGAGAGAAATTAGATGTTGAGCTTGAAGCTATCTGGCCGTGCCCAGTGACAGATAGCTTACGAATAAACGGCTTCCTTCATTTAACAGGACTTTCTGGAAAAAGCTTAAGGCCCGATTGGCTAAGTATGCGGCAATTTTCTTGTCCGGCAAAGGTTAAACTATACCAGATAAAAGAGGGCATAAAATATCTGGTATTAATTGAAGACTTCGTGGGATCAGGCGGCCAAATCACTAGAGCTTTGAAGTTTGCAGCTGCAGAATTCGATGGTCCTATCCTTTTGATCCCGCTACTTGTTTGCGCCCCGGGCGACAGAAAAATAAAAGCCGTGATACACGAGCTCGGAAGAAACGATATCTACTATAAACCCGTCACTGTTCTTAGCGATGAATGTCTAGTCACCGAAACGCCAAATTTAGGTGAACCAAAACTTTTTTCGCAATTGAGGACAATAATGAAAACCGGTTACGATAGTATGAACTTCAAGCTATCTGGCGAGGAATACGGCTGGAATAAAACTGGGAGTTTGGTGGTGATGTATAGCAACTGCCCGAACAATACGCCGCCAATATTTCATCATAGGTCAAGTACTTGGGCTCCTCTATTTCCTCGTTCTGAGCGAGAGCTTAAGGTGATGCTATGAACAGATTCGATAATCCTTTCCACGATCTGTGGGTTACTGAAATACTTGCACCTACGGATTTCGTGAAGATGTTTAGCCCCTACGTAGTAACGCATTCTGAAGAGCTTTTCGGCACTGGCAATGTTGTTGTAAAGGGGCGTCAGGGTAGTGGAAAAAGTATGCTTCTAGGCCTGCTAAGCACTAGTACGCGAATTGCATATGCACGCGCTGGTGAGCCGTACCCGGCCCCCCAAAAATATAATAATTTTATAGCTGCAGGAATACACCTAATTAGAGACAACGCAAGAATTGTTGCATCCCGTCTTTCCGAAATCCCAATGGAAAGACGAAGAGATTGGGCGGCGACTACATTTGCAGATTATATAAATTATTTACTAGTAGAGGATTTACTGGCAAATATAATACAACTATCTAACGAACAAGCAAAAGACGACGTTCTAAAATCAGAATTTCCCGTCACTTGGGACGACGAAAGCCAAAATAAGCTAGTCCAACTGTTAAAGTCATCAGATGCATGGTTCGGGTATTTGGAAGATTGCTTAACCGTCAAGGACATAAGCCTAAAGGTTTCTAACCGACTGAAAGAATATCGCCGCTACTTTAACTTTAATATCCATAAATTGAGCGACTCTATAGAAACCACAAAAACGAGAGTTGGTGAGCCCGCTGCTGTTTTAGCTGATGGCCTTCGTGCATCAGGCGTGATTCCAAAAAAGTCGCTTGTCTTTTTAAGAATAGACCAGCATGAGGAATTATATGAGCTCGAAAAATCATCTGGATATTCTAATGTCTTCCGACAAGTAATTAACCAGGCTTTAGCGATGCGGGATGGCCGAGTTGCTTATCGTGTAGGTACTAGGCACTACGCGTGGAGTGAAGATATTGCCGTATGGGGAAGTGGAGCGCACCTTGAAATTATGCGCGACTACTCAATTATAGACATTGACGAGATGTTTAGACGTAAAGAACAAAACTCTCAAATTGCTGACTTTGGAAATTTTGCTGAGGATGTCTTTAGACGTAGATTGAGCACATATGGCTTTGAGCTTGACGTGAAAGAAAAAAGTGTCCTCACTAAAGTATTTGGCTCTACTCTCTCACCCTCCGAGAGAGCAAAAAAATACGTGAAGAAAAAATCATCTACTCTACAAATCCCTGAAAGTTGGTCCACCGAATGGAAAGTTACTCTTGAGAAACTCTGGGAGACGGATCCTTTAGAGGCAAAGCTTGGTGAAATATGGCTTCGTCAAAGAAAACAGCAAAACGAAAAGACATATCAGGCAACAGAAATTGCCACTATTATGGGTTGGGGTCGACGAACATACTGGAAGAAAGAACGTAATGAAGCTGCATTAGTTCAAATTGCAGGCGACGCTAAAGAAATGCTTATTTGGAGCGGACAACGTCATATAGTTGACCTATCCGGTTACAACATTCTTGCCTTCATGACTATATGCCGAGCAATTTGGGCGGCTTGGTTAAGAAGTACACCGGATGATGAACTAGAGAAAACCTATCTCCCTAAAATTGAAATGGACAAACAAACTATAGGAATAAACGAAGCCAGTAGAATCTGGTCCGAAAAGCTAAAAGAGGGAACTGATGGAGACCGCAGACTAAAGTTTATAAACGCAATAGGGTCTTGGTTTTCTAATAAAATCCGTAGTGATAAGTCCCTCTCCAACCCAGGACATAACGGTATATCTCTCTACATATCTGAATTTGAGAAAAAGAACGAGATCACAGATTTGATTCGTAGCTGCAGAGATCACGGAGATCTTATTGAGTCTGACCACACAACAAAGCTTTCAGATGGACTTCCTAGAATAAAGTGGTATTTAAACCCACTACTGAGCCCGCACTTCAGAATTCCGCACATCAGAACTAAAGAACCCATTTACACTTCGACTCGAGAGCTAGAGCATATTTATCTTGAAAATATCTACCCTTCTTTGAAAAAATATCAAGATGATAATAATCCATTACAAACGGAATTGAAGTTTTAGGAGGTAGCAATGGCTCAGATACATCCTTGGGGCAAAATAGAGTGGCTAACGGCTAAATTTGGTCATAGAAATTGGACGGGAGTAGTCTGCTCTTCATTCGAGCCAAGATGTTTAGCAGTGCCTGAATGGTTATCTAAAAATAGTAATAACAACCATTTCTGCTTGAAAATCAATGACCCAAGCAGTCGATTCACTAGCAAAATCGTCTCCGCTACGGATGACCACGAAAAGATAATTAAGAGTCTATTAGGGCCAAAATTAGAAGTAACGACTGCGATGTTACTATCGGAGCCCGGTGCTTGGTATAACTTTTCACAACTATCTTCTTCAACTCAAGATATGTCACTTATGCTTGACATCAGCGGCATGCCGAAAAGAGTTTTCCTTTTTTTGGTAAAGCAATACTTAGACTCAGATAATATCAGAGACCTTGTAGTCTGCTACACGAAGCCTGAAGGCTACAAAGAGGGCCAACTCACAGAAGATGCACTCCCGCCTTCGCCGCTGCCCGGATTCTCTCGTATATCTAACTACATTGGAGACCCAACTACGATTGTCAGTGTTGGATATATGGCTTTCAACCTCGGAGATTTGCTGGAGCAACAAAGAGGTAGAACCGCAAAATTCTTGTTCCCGTTCCCTCCAGGATCACCTGGATTTCGAAGGAGCTGGAGGCTACTTCATGACTTGTCTCAAGGAATGGACCTTCAGACGGAAATTAAGCGAATAAATTCTATGGATATGTTTTCGGCGCTTGACTGGCTAAAGGACATTAAGCAAGAGACTAACGGAAATATTGACATGATACCTATAGGACCGAAGCCACATGCTCTGGCCATGGGGCTTGCGTTTCCATCTATGGGCGATTCAGCAGAGATTTCTTACTCACAACCACGCCTGTATCATCCGGACTATTCCTATGGAATACTTAAGGACGAATTTGGGAACTCTGATGTCACGGCGTATTGCTTACGTAGGAATTTTGTTAATTTCGTGTAGATAGTCTTAAAATCGGCCTAACGTTAAATAGTAACCACGACGAAGTGCTTACAATGCTTAGTGCAACAATCCTATTTATGCCCTTGAAATTAACACTAATTAAATTCATCGCCCGATAAACGTCTACGATTACATCGTCATAATCCTTTAGAAGCCAACTTATTTAAACCTTAGCCTATCTCCACACTATATTCCTCTACAAATACAACATAAAACAGTTTGCAAATCTACTTATTATCCAATATGGAGGTACTCTAGGTACACGAACTTTCCTAGTTGCAAGGTCGATCGCTTCACGTTAGGCTCCTGCGTCGCTGCAAATTTAGCGACCGGGCGTGAGAACCCGAGTAAATCAAGGCGCAAATCGCCCAAGAACCCTATCGCGATGTTTTTTCGTCCGCGGTATCGTTTTATGGCGGCTGTGCGTGGGAGACCTTCGGGTCTACCGGTTGCCTTGATTGCCGGTTTCTCACCCTGCGCACAGCTGCCACCCAAACCTGTGAGAAGGTCCGTGGCAGCTCCTCAAATCATGGAGCTATCACCTATGTGCCGCTATTCCGCCTTTCAATACGCTTTATTTGCCCATCCTCAGCTCATTATCTCCTCAATCGGAGGTGCTGTATGAGCACGCCGCAACATCTAACTACCCTCGGCGTTACCCCTTTTTCATTTCATTCCGACCAGCCTTTGTTCCGCGTTAACAGCGGGGTTTCCCTGCGGGAAGCGCTGTCTCACGTTTCCGATTTGCTGCATGTGGCCAAGCTGCTGGCAGAAGACGCGGCGATAATTCGGGATACGGATCGCTACGCCTGGGCTTCGCACTATCTGCAAGAGATGAGCAAGGCAGTCATTGATGATGTGGTGAAGGTGTTGGAGTCGCCGGGCAATAATCTATAGGTGTGTCAGGTTGTGGATGTGTTGGCTGGGCCATCGCCATCGCGGGCAAGCCCGGCTCCCACATTTGATCTTTGTTGTTTGTTTTAGAGTGCTTGGCTCTAACCCGCCACCCAAAAAAACGCCCCGAACCATCACAGTCCGGGGCGTTTTTCGTTCAACCGCGTCGCTTAGTGCCCAGCACTCTGCCCACCGTCCACATGCAGAATTTCCCCCGTCACAAACCCAGCCGACTCCAAATACACAATCGCCTGCGCAATATCCCGCGCCTCTCCCATATGCCCAACCGGATGCAGGCTACCCAGCGCCGCATGCGTCTCTTCGCCATGCATCGGCGTTTTGATAATCCCGGGGCTCACCGCATTCACTCGAATCCCGCGCTTGGCGTATTCAATCGCCAGCGATTTGGTCGCCGAGTTCAGCCCGCCTTTGGTCAGCGACGCCAGCACCGATGGCACGCCATCAATCGCGTGGTCCACCAGGCTGGTGGTGATGTTGACGATGTGCCCGGCGCCCTGTTTCAGCATCTCGGTAATCGCCAGTTGGGTGATGTAGAAGAACCCGTTGAGGTTCACGGCCAGCACGTTCACGTAGTCTTCGTGGGTGTAGCTGGTGAAGGGTTTGGCGACGAAGATGCCGGCGTTGTTGATCAGGCTGTCGATGCGGCCAAAACGCGCCACGCCTTCGCGGATCACGCGCTCGGCGGTGGCCGGGTCGGCGATGTCGCCCGCCACGGTGAGGATGTCCGGATCCGTCGACGGTTTGATCGACCGGGAGGTGGCAACCACGCGGTAATCCAGCTCGCGGTAAGCCTTGACCGCAGCCGCGCCGAGGCCTTGGGATGCGCCGGTAATCACAACGACTTTTTTCGAATTGCTCATGATGAAACCTCTATATAGAAAAGGGGACGGTTCAAGCAGCCGCGGCGGACATTTCCCGCAGCATCTGTTCGTAGTAACTGACGGATTGCGATCCGGAGACCAACTGGCGGCCGTTGAGGACCATGGCCGGTACGGAGTTGATGCCGTGCTCGCGGTAGAACGCTTCAAGCTCGCGCACTTCATTGCCGTAGGCGGCAGAGCCCAGCACCCGTCGTGCGCCTTCGATTTCCAGCCCGGCTTCGGCGGCTAAACGAGCCAGGGTTTCGTGGTCGCTGACGTTTTGGCCATCGGTGAAATACCCACGCAGCAACGCCTTTTTCAGCTCGATCTGCCGCCCTTGCTGCAACGCCCAAAACAGCAACCGATGAGCGTCGAAGGTGTTGTAGAAGTGGCTGCGTTTTTCCAGGTCGAAGGTGAAGCCGATGGCCGCGCCCCGCTCCATCAGCATTCTTTTCCCGCTGGCGACTTCTTCAGCGCTGCGCCCGTATTTGCGCATCATGTGGGCGACGGCGTTTTCACCTTCGGCCGGCATGCCGGGGTTGAGTTCGAAGGGTTTGAAGGTCAGTTCAACCTTCACTTCGCCCGCCAGGTTGTCGATGGCTTGTTCCAGGGCAGTGGCGCCCAGGGCGCACCATGGGCAGACCACGTCGGAGATGAAGTCGATGGTGACGGGCGTGCTCATGACGGATTTTCCGCGAGCTGCTTGCGGTACTGGGTGGTGGTGATGCCGGCGTAGCCCCAGTTATCGGTGTCGACTTCTTCGATGACGATGTGGGTCAGGTCGGGGCGTTTGTTAAGGACGCGCTCGAGGGTTTCGGTGATTTCGGCAATGACCTGGGCTTTCTGCTCCGAGGTGACGCCGTCGCGGGTGATACGTACGCTGACAAATGGCATGACAAGGCTCCAGTGACTTGCCCATCGGTGTGGTGGGCAGGCAGTGAGGCCAATTTATGAGGTTGCTTGAGGTGGATAAAGGTGGGGCGGAGTACTTCATTAGTGATGCGGTGTAATCAATAGCCCGGATCGCAGGCATAAAAAAACCCCGACCAGTCGGGGTTTTTTATCGCCTTGAATCAGGTGCGACGCCGAATCAATTAGAAAACGTTGATTGGGTAGTCGGCGAACAGGCGGATCTCGTTACCACCCACGTTGTAGTTGCTGGCGTTGTTGGAAACGCGCAACCACGACGCACGGGCACGCAGGCTCAGGTCTTTAGCCGGGCCGTTCTGTACCACGTATTTGAACTGGTTGAAGATCTCACGCTCGGTGCCACTGCCGCGGTTGGAACCGTCGTCAATGTTGGTGCCGCGCACGTAAGCGATGTTGTAGGTCAGGCCAGGCACGCCGAAAGCGCTGAAGTCCAGGCCGTAGCCTGCTTGCCAGGAGCGCTCGTCCTTGCCGTTGAAGTCAGACCAGTAGGAGTTGGCCAGCAGGATGGTGTTGCCACCGTCGCCGATGCCGCCTGCGTTGCGGTAGCCGCCGTACAGGTAACCGGTGTCACCGGTGCTGCGCTGGTGAGCCACGGTGAAGCTGTGCGGGCCAACGGCCCATGTGGCGCCCAGGCTCCAGATTTTGTTGTCGCGAGCGTCGGCATCACCTTGGTTTTCCAGGGCGAAGCTGCGGTCCAGCTTGGTTTTGTAGCCGTTGAAGTCAAAGGTCAACGATTGTTTCTCTGGCAGGGCCAGCACGTAGTTGACGTTGACGTATTGCTTCTTCAGCACGTCCTGCATGTTGGAAGCGTAGAGCGCTGCCGACAGGCTTTCGGTGAATTTGTAGCTACCGCCGATGTAGTCGATGCTTTTCAGCGCGCCACTGTCGGAACCTTCGGCGCTCTTGCGAGCTTCCTTGGTGAAGTGACCAGCGTCCAGTTGCAGGCCGGCGATTTCTTTGGAAACGATCGAAGTACCTTCGTAGGTTTCCGACAACAGACGGGAGTTGTCGTACTGCAGGACCGGCACGGCTGGCATCTGCTGACCGTATTTGATTACGGTGTTGGAGATGCGTGCCTTGACGGCTGCGCCGCCCTTGGCCAGGTCGTCGGCAGCTGCGCCGCTGTCGCCTTGTTTGAAGAAGTCGATACCACCCGCGCCGCTGCGGCCTTTACCACCATCCAGGCGAATGGCGTATTGGCCGATCACGTCCACACCCACACCGACGGTGCCTTGGGTGAAGCCGGATTCGAACTTGCCGATGAAGCCCTGGCCCCATTCAGCTTTGTCTTGCCTGCCGTTTTTGTAGTCGCGGCTGATGTACGCGTTGCGTGCCGCGATGTTCAGGTGGCTGTCTTCAACAAAGCCCTTCGATTGGGATTGGTCATCAGCCATTGCTTGCGTAGCGCTCAAAATCCCCAGAGCGATCAGCCCCATCCGTTGCTTCAACATTTTCTTATATTCCTTATTACTGGTTGAGTACGCTCTGTGACACCAGGCTCCGTGTTGCTTTTCTGGTGTCGACTCTCCCAGATAAAAAAAGGCCCGCGGACGACGTGATATGCCGCGGGCCTTTTTTTATTGGGGAAGTCATGGCGGTTAGCCACAGGCGTTGGGGCGAATCCTATCCGCGCCCTTTACTGTGTGTCAATTTCGTGAATCTTCTGTATTTAGGCTAAAAAAGTCTAAGAGACGTTAAATGGCCATCACCCTCCAAGGCTCTATCTAGCATCTCTCGGATCTTCGCACCCCTGCAGGCCACACATTGGTGCACTCGATTGGGTGGGTTTAATCGAAATTGCGACTCTTTGTCTCAGCCACTCAGCAAAGGCTTCGGACTTGCCCAGCCAGGGGCTGATGTCGATCAACTGCAACTGCTCATCCTGCTCCAGGGCCAACGTGGGAAAGCCCTGACCGCCAATTTTTGCCAGCCATTGGCGGCTGTTGTTGATGTGCGCTTGAGTGTCTGCGCCCAGGATTTCACTGAAGGCGGCGTTGAGGACCTGAGGATCCAAACCGATGGATTTGGCGAGTTCCACTAGCACGTCTCGATCAGCGATTCGGCGGCCTTCGACATAGTGCGCGGTTTGCAAACGCGCCAGCAGCTCCAGGCCGCGACCGGCGATTTTTTCGGCGGCCAGTACTGCGGTGATCGGCGGGGCTGAGTCGAACACCGCGTCGTGATCGCGCAGCAGGCCTTCAAAATACGCTTCGCCAAACGGTTGCCCGGTGTACTCGGCGATACGCCGGTCGTGGGGCATGACGTAGTCACGTAACTGCGGCGATACGGATTGGCGATTGGCGCCGGTCATCATCCCGCCGCCGTGCAACTGGATCGGCAACACGCTATGGGCGGCGTGCAGCAGCGGCTCGGCGCCGTAACACCAGCCGCACAGCGGGTCGTAAATGTAGTGAAGCGTGGCTGCCGTCATGGCGGACTCCGATGGACGTTGATGCACGGCAGATTAGTCTTACGCACAGTTGGGAAAAACCCTGGATTGGCTTTCAGACTGTTTCGAGAATCGGGCGAATAACCCTGAAAAACATACGCCGTAACAGTTTTCAGAAAGGTACGTTTAGGAATAGATAACTTGCGCAAATAGCAAGCATTACCATTAGCGCGCTTTTATCCTGCCAACCTTTTTTGGACACTCACCCCGATGCCTGCCTTCCGCCTGACGCCCATTACCCTTGGGCTTTCTGTCCTGCTGTCTGCCGGATTTGCCTGCGCTGCAACCGTCCTGCCGGAAACCTCCGTAAGTGCCGAAGCCGACGAGGACGACCCGCGCGTCAAGGAAACCAGCACCGCCACCCGCACCGCTACGCCCGTGCGTTATGTACCCCAGGCTATCGACTCGGTAAAAACCGACAACCTGCGCTCCTACGGGACCAATGACCTGGGCCAGGCGTTGAGCGGCGTACCCAACGTCAGCAGCGGCGCCGACACGCGTTTCGACAGCCTGCGCATCCGTGGCTTCGACGCCAGCAACGACTTCTACCTGGACGGTATTCGCGACGACAGCCAATACGTGCGCGACCTGCACAACATCGAGCGCATCGAAGTGCTCAAGGGCCCGGCAGCAGTGTTGTACGGCCGAGGCGGCCAGGGCGGCATCGTCAATCGCGTGAGCAAGCTGCCCCAGGCCGGTCACGCCTCCAGCATCGAGGCCCAGGGCGGTAGCAATGATTTGCGCAGCCTGTATGCCGACCTCAGCACCGACGCCACCGATAACATCAGCCTGCGCCTGAACATGGGCAACGAGGACAACAACAGTTTCCGCGATGGCGTCAGCGGCAATCGCCAGCTGTTTGCGCCGTCCATGAGCTGGCAGCTGACCCCGGACCTGAACTGGCTGGTGCAGTACGAATACAGCCGCTACAACCGCACGCCGGACCGTGGCATTCCCGGGGTCAACGGGCGCCCGGC
Source organism: Pseudomonas sp. ATCC PTA-122608 (assembly GCF_001952855.1). Classification (GTDB taxonomy): domain Bacteria; phylum Pseudomonadota; class Gammaproteobacteria; order Pseudomonadales; family Pseudomonadaceae; genus Aquipseudomonas. Next base: position 122,041 of record NZ_LPNO01000055.1, read on the forward strand.
GGATGTCAGTCGCGGCACTACTTATGGTGACAAGCGCGATTACATCGACGACAAGTCCCAATCCCTGCGCTCCCGGCTTGCCTATGAACTGAACGACAGTTGGCAACTGCGCCATACGCTGGGCGTGTTTACCCTCGACAGCGACTTCGATAACACCTATGCCGTCAGCTACGACCCAAAAACCAACAAGGTCGGGCGCCAGCGCTGGCAGCAGGACTTGACCACACGCAACCTCTTCAACAACGTCGAGCTGGAAGGCGGTTTCACCACCTTTGGCCTGGAGCATCGCTTGCTGACCGGCGTGGAGTTGGGTAACCAGCGCCGTGACCCGAAACTCTATCGAGCGCCCCTCGCCGCTGTGCCGAGCGTGGATGTGTACAACCCCAACACGGACCTGCGCCACTACGGTCGCCTGCCGGCCTTCAGCAGCAGTCACACCGAAGCGCAAAGCCAGGGCTTGTATGTGCAGGACCAACTGCGCCTGAACGACCAGTGGCAACTGCTCGCCGGTTTGCGCTATGACCGCTTTGATGTGGAGTCCACCAACAAACTGACCAACGCCTCGGAACACGTCGTGAGCCACAGCACCAGCCCGCGCGTAGGCCTGGTCTGGACGCCGCTGGAACACCATTCGTTCTATGCCTCGTGGAGCAAGACCTTCTCGCCTACCGGCGGTGGCCTGATCGGCATCACGCCCAACGCGGCGGGCAACGCCAACGACCTGAGCCCGGAGCTGACCAAACAGAAGGAAATCGGGGTCAAGAGCGACTGGCTCGACGACCGCCTGAGCACCACCCTGGCGGTGTACGAACTGGAACTCTACAACCGCCGCACCCGCGACCCGCTGGACCCTACCATTACCTTGCTCAGCGGTGAGCAGCGCTCCCGTGGCGTGGAGTTGACCGCGACCGGGAAGATCGTCGGCAACTGGTACGTGCGTGGTGGGGTTGGCGTGCAGGACGCCAAGGTGGTGAAGGACAACAATGGCTTTGAAGGCAAGCGCATCAGCGATGTAGCCAAGCGTAATGCCAGCCTGTTCGTCACCTGGAAACCGGAGATGGGCTGGTATGCGGAAACCGGGCTGACATTGGTGGGTGATCGTTACGCGGATAACGCCAACACAGTGGTGTTACCGGGTTATGGGCGCTGGGATGCACTGGCCGGGTTCCGGCAGAAGGAATGGGATGTGCGGGCGGCGCTGAACAATATCAGCGACAAGACGTACTACGCGTCAGCGACCAGTGCGGCGCAGATTCAGTTCGGCGACCCGCGGAGCTTGGTGGTGACCGGAACCTACAGCTTCTAACAGTTCCTGTAGGAGCGAGCTTGCTCGCGAAAAACCTGAGGTCGCTGCGGGGAGTCAGGCTCCCCGCATCATCGTTATCGCCCTTCGCGAGCAAGCTCGCTCCTACAAGGTGCCCATCAACTCACACAACGCCTGCACCTCGTCCTCGCTGAACAGCCCCACAGGGTACTGTTCGCTCATCACCCGGCGCGGGTCGGGCGTCCTGATCTGCCTTGAACCGTTTTCCTTCAACCAGAGCGCCAGCGCATGGATCGCGTCACCGTTCACCCGCAAAGGGTGGAACGTGCGCGTGTACATCAGGTTGATATCGGCATTCATTTCAGCGCTCTCTCCGACTGCATGAGCGGCTAACTTACTCAAGGTTTATGACAGAACTGCTTAGTCATACACCCTGCTCTGTGTCGCAAGATCGATACAAGAGCTATGCCAATGTGCCCGGTTTATCGGCACATGGACGCAAAAAAGCCCACGAACCTGACGGGCCGTGGGCTTGCTGTGAGCGTTCGATCTGCGACGCGCTCAATTGCCGTTCAACCCGGCATCAAGCTGTTACAAGTGCACTCAGTTTTTGTGCGGAGCCGGCTGCTGCTGGGTCAGGCAGTGAATGTTGCCACCCCCCAGTAACAGTTCGCGGCCAGGCACCATCACCACTTCGTGCTGCGGGAACAGGCTCTGCAGAATCTCCTTGGCGCGACTGTCCAGCGGGTCGTCGAAGCTCGGCGCGATGATGCCGCCGTTGACGATCAGGAAATTGACGTAGGAACCGGCCAACCGCACGCTAGGATTGCGCTCCTGGCTGCCGTCTACCGGATCAACGCCTGCACATTCTTCCTCGGTGGCATACAGCGGCCCCGGGATCGGCATTTTATGCACTGTGAACGAGCGTCCCTGGGCGTCGGTGCTGCTTTGCAGCACGTCCATGGCGGCATGGCAGCGTGCGTAGTTCGGGTCTTGCGGGTCGTCGGTCCAGGCCAGCAACACTTCACCCGGGCGCACGTAGCAGCAGAAGTTATCCACATGCCCGTCGGTTTCGTCGTTGAAGAGGCCATCCGGCAGCCAGATGATCTTATCCACAGCCAGGTTGGCGCTGAGCACCGCTGCGATTTCCTCACGCTGAAGGTGCGGATTGCGATTGCGGTTGAGCAGGCATTCTTCGGTGGTGATCAGGGTGCCTTCGCCGTCGACGTGGATCGAACCACCTTCCAGCACAAAGCCTTCGGTGCGATAACGCGGGCTGCGCTCGATCTCGAGGATCTTGCCGCCCACTTGGGAATCGCGGTTCCACGGCGAATACAGGCCGCCGTCGAAGCCGCCCCAGGCGTTGAAATCCCAGTTCACCCCACGGACTTCGCCGGTGTTGTTGATCACGAAGGTCGGCCCGGTATCACGTACCCAAGCGTCGTCGCTGGACATTTCCACCAGGCGAATATTCGGCACGTCCAGGCGCGCCCGGGCGTTTTCGTACTGGCCGGCCGAGACGGCCACGGTCACCGGTTCAAAGCGTGCAATGGCCTTGGCCACCGCCACGTGGGCGGCTTGCGCCGGCTTGCCGCCCAGACGCCAGTTGTCCGGGCGCTCGGGCCAGATCATCCAGGTTTGGGTCTGTGGCGCCCATTCGGCAGGCATGTAGAAGCCGTCGGCGCGGGGGGTGCTGTGCAAAGTGGTCATGAAAAATCTCCTGGGACGGCTGCGTGAGCATGGCGCCTTTATATCGGATAAAAATCGACCTTAAAAGACGATTTACATCTACTACTCATAAATTACCGAAAAATTACCGATAACAATCGAATTACCCCAACAAAATACTTAAAGCGACTCGTCCAACACCTTCGCCAGCATGTCGACGAAGAAATCCACACTGTGCCGGGAGGTGACCATTGGCGGCTTGATCTTGAGGATGTTCAGATAGTCGCCAGTGGGCTGCATGAAGATCCCGAGTTCCCGCAGCCGATCGCACAGCAGTGCGGTCTCTTCGGTGGCCGGTTCCAGGGTTTGTCGGTCGCGGACCAGTTCCAGCCCGAGGTAAAACCCGGAACCATGCACGGCGCCCACCAATGGATACTGTTGGACCAACGCCTCCAGACGCGCCTTGAAATGTCCGCCTACCACCTGGGCGTTTTCCCAGAGCTTTTCTTCCTCCATCACGTCCAGCACCGCCATGCCGATCCGGCAACTCACCGGGCTTCCTCCCGAGGATGAGAAGAAGTAACCCTCGGCCTCCAGCGCCTCGGCGATTTCCCGACGGGTGATTACCGCGCCCAATGGCTGGCCGTTGCCCATGCCCTTGGCCATGGTGATGATGTCCGGCACCACGCCCTGCTCTTCAAACCCCCAGAAGAAATGGCCCATGCGGCCGTAACCCACCTGCACTTCATCGGCGATGCACACGCCGCCCTGTTCCCGAACAAGGGCGTACACCTGTTGCAAATAGCCGGGCGGCAGGGAAATCCCGCCGGCATTGCCATACACCGGCTCACAGATGAAGCCCGCCAGCTGGCGGTTCTGCGCGGCGATTTTCGCCAGGTTATGTTCCACGCTACGCACATAGTCCGGGGCACTGTCCTGCCCGCGAAATTCGCCGCGATAGGTATTCGGCGCGGTCACCGGGTGCACCCAATCCGGGCGGCTGCTCAAGGCCTGGGGGTTGTCAGCAATCGAGGTCGACACCGCGTCCGCCGCCACCGACCAGCCGTGGTAAGCCTCCAGCACACTGAGCATGTCGCGCCCGCCGCTGTAGGCCCAGGCCAGGCGAATCGCCAGGTCGTTGGCTTCGGTGCCGCTGTTGACCAGGAACACCCGGTCCATGGAATCCGGCGCCAGCGCCAGCAAACGCTCGGAGAATTCGGCAATCGCTGCATAGTGGAAGCGCGAGTTGGTGTTGAGCAGCGACCATTGCCGTGCCGCCACTTGGGCCATGCGCGGATGGCCGTGGCCGAGCACCGCGACGTTGTTGAGCATGTCGAGGTAGGAGCGGCCCTGCATGTCGATCAGGTGATTGCGCCAGCCGCGCTCGATGCGCGGCGGGTCGACGTAGTAGTGCTTTTGCGAGCGGGCGAAACTGGCGTCGCGCCGGGCCAGCAGGGCTTCGGGGTCCAACTCCGGCTCGGCATCGCACGCCAGCCCCAGCAAAGTGGCCGGGGACGGGCACAACACCTGCCAGGCCGCGGCCCGGGAAGGCGTGCAGAACAGCGGCGGCTCAAGCTCGGCGCGGCACAGTTGCACCGTCAGCGGCGCAACCACTTCGCCGAGTACCTGACCTTTTACCACTGCGGCGCCGTGCTGCAACAGGGCGCTCACGCCCCACAAGCGAACGCTCAACTGCGCGCTGTGCAGGCACAGCAGGCCGTCGGCGGCGTAGCGCAAGGTGCCGGCGAACGGCGCTTCCACCGTAGCGCCCAATGGCATATGCAGTTCTACGTGAAGCGGGAAAGTCTCCGGTTCCACGGCGCTGTCGGGCTGGGTTCGGGACAGCCGGTATTGACCATAACGGCTGGCTGCCAGCCCATGCACCAAGGCCGCCTCCTCTAAAAGCCGCCGATCAATGCCTTCCTGCTCCCAGTTCCCCGCCTCGAAATGCGGGCTGAGTACGCCCAGGTCGATCAACGCAAATTCACGCCCGACCAACCCCGGTAACAATGGCGCAAAGCCCTCGCCGGCAATGGGTGGCAGCTCGGCACCGACACAGCCAAGAATCGCCGCCTCCATCAGCTCAAAAGGCACCGAGGTGGCCACGCGGAAAATTTCCCACTCATGCTCGGCGTTCTTCAACAGGTACGCGTTATCCGGGTCCAGGCTTTGCTGCTGTTCACTGCTCAGCACCAACACGGCGGCCCGCGCGACGATCAGGGGCCACAACGCCTGCAACTCTTGGTGCTGCAACGGGGTAATCGCGTGGCATGCCTGAATCGCCGGCAGAATCGCGAACGGATCGCCCTCGGCGTGGTGCAGCAGCGCGGCACAGGTCACAGACAGGTCGGCAATACGCCAGGTGCGTACCAGATCTCCGAAGTCGATCACACCCTGGACCTGCCAATGCCGCTGGGCATCGCGCTGCCAGACCACGTTGTCATCGGTGATATCCATGTGCACGGCTTGCCACGGCAAGTGATCGGCCAAAGGCCGCACGCGGCGCTCGACCTGCTCCACCACGTGCTCAAGCTCGGCACGATGCGGGAGGTTTTCGAGGGTCGACAGCAAATGGGTGATCAGCTCAAGGGCATGGCGCGGGTCCCATTGCAGGGTGCGTTCCAGGCCCGGATGCTCGAAGCCGGCCAGCGCCCGGCTCATCCGCCCGCAGAGTTCGCCGAAGCCTGCGATCACTTCACGGCCTAAATGAGGCAAGTGAGTCAGCGGTTGGCCGTCGATGTAATCCAGCAGCCGCAGGTGCACGGTTTGACCGGCGACCTTCTCGGTCAGCAGTTCTTCACCCTTAAGAGCCGAAATCACCCTCGGCACCCGTACGTCCGAATGTTCCTGCAGATGCTTGAGGGCGGCGTGCTGGGCCTGCAACTCGACGGCGGCGTAGTCGCCCCGGCAGATTTTCAGCACAAAACGGCCACGGTCGCTGTCGATGCGGTAGTTGAGGTCTTGCTGGCTGCCGAGGGACTGCATCGCCCCACCGAGGCCGTAATGCTGCTCCAGTAGCCGCGCCGCAGGCTCCGGCCCGACTTGCGGGCATGGCAGGCTGGCGCGATGAATCAACGTGGCGAGCAACATGTGACGACCCCTGGTGTCTTTATCAGGCGCTTATATCGCCATTGTTGACGGGGGTTATGCAACCCCTGCAAATGCGGTGTTTCGGCACGCAAATTGCCATCGCCCCTTGCACCGTCTCGCGCCACAACTCAAGCTATGCTCCATTCGCTTAATGTCCGTCTAAGGAAAAGGGCTTCCGACATGCGCATTCTCATCACCGGCGGCGCCGGATTCATCGGTTCCGCTCTGATCCGGCACCTGATTCAACACACCGAGCACGAAGTGCTCAACCTGGACAAACTGACCTATGCAGGCAACCTCGATTCGCTGACCAGCGTCGCGAACAACAGCCGCTATGAGTTCGTCCAGGCCGACATCATCGACCAGGCCACCGTCAGCGCCGTGCTCGCGCGCTTTGAGCCAGACGCGATCATGCACCTGGCGGCCGAGTCCCATGTGGACCGTTCCATCGACGGCCCGTCGGATTTTATCCAGACAAATATCGTCGGCACCTACAGCCTGCTGGAGGCCGCCCGCGCCTATTGGCAGAAGCTGGAAGAGCCGGCCAAAAGCGCCTTCCGCTTCCACCACATTTCCACCGATGAAGTGTATGGCGACCTGCATGGCGTCGATGACCTGTTCACCGAAACCACGCCTTACGCGCCCAGCTCGCCGTACTCCGCGAGCAAGGCCGCGTCCGATCATCTGGTCCGCGCCTGGCAGCGCACGTATGGCCTGCCGGTATTGCTGACCAACTGCTCGAACAACTACGGGCCGTTCCACTTCCCCGAGAAGCTGATCCCGCTGGTGATCCTCAATGCTCTGGCCGGTAAACCGTTGCCGGTATATGGCGATGGCCTGCAAGTGCGCGACTGGTTGTTCGTCGAAGACCACGCCCGCGCGCTGTTCAAAGTGGTAACTGAAGGTGTGGTGGGCGAGACCTACAACATCGGCGGCCATAACGAGCAGAAGAATATCGACGTGGTGCGCAGCATCTGCGGCCTGTTGGAAGAGCTGGCCCCTCAGCGTCCGGCCGGCGTTGAAAAATTTACCGACCTGATCACCTTCGTCAAGGATCGTCCAGGCCACGACCAGCGCTACGCGATCGATGCCAGCAAGATCGAACGCGAACTGGGCTGGGTGCCTGAAGAAACCTTTGAAACCGGCCTGCGCAAAACCGTGCAGTGGTACCTCGATAACCTGGAATGGTGCCGCAGGGTCCAGGACGGCAGTTATCAGGGCGAACGATTGGGCAACACTGACGTTAAGGATTTGATCGCATGATGAAGGGAATCGTATTGGCCGGTGGCTCCGGCACTCGTTTGCACCCCATTACCCTGGGCGTCTCGAAACAGCTGTTGCCGGTGTATGACAAGCCGATGATCTACTACCCGATCTCGGTGCTGATGCTGGCCGGGATCAAGGACATCCTGCTGATTTCCACCCCGGTGGACTTGCCGCAATACCGCAATCTGTTGGGCGACGGCAGCCAGTTTGGCGTGCGCTTCACCTATGCAGAGCAGCCGTCCCCGGACGGTCTGGCACAGGCGTTTTTGATTGGCGAAGAGTTTATCGGTGATGATCCGGTGTGCTTGATCCTGGGCGATAACATTTTCCACGGCCAGCACTTCGGCGACCAACTGCGCACGGCTGCTGAGCGCCCATCTGGCGCCACGGTATTCGGTTATTGGGTCAAGGACCCAGAGCGTTTCGGCGTGATCGATTTCGACAGTGAGGGCCGCGCGCTTTCCATCGAGGAAAAACCCGCCAAGCCAAAGTCGAGCTACGCGGTGACCGGCCTGTACTTCTACGACAACGACGTGATCAAGATCGCCAAGGCGGTCAAGCCATCGCCGCGCGGCGAACTGGAGATCACCGACGTCAACAACGCCTACCTCCAGCGCGGCGATCTGCACGTGGAACGCTTCGGCCGTGGCTTTGCCTGGCTCGACACCGGCACCCACGACAGCCTGCTGGAAGCCTCCACGTACGTTCAGACCATCGAGCACCGCCAGGGTTTGAAAGTGGCGTGCCTCGAAGAAATCGCTTACGAGAACGGTTGGATCAACCGTGATCACTTGCTGGAGCGGGCCAAATATTTTGGCAAAACCGGCTATGGTCAATACTTGTTCACTCTCGCTGGGGAAACTAAATGAATGTGACCGCCACTGAACTGCCCGGTGTCTTGATCATCGAGCCGAAGGTTTTTGGCGATGAGCGCGGCTTTTTTTATGAGAGTTTCAACGCCCGGGCTTTCGCCCAGGCGACGGGTTTGCAACAAGAGTTCGTGCAGGACAACCACTCGCGCTCGCAAAAAGGTGTGCTGCGTGGCCTGCACTATCAGGTCGAGCACCCTCAGGGCAAACTGGTGCGTGTAACCGCTGGTGAAGTGCTGGACGTGGCGGTGGATATCCGCCGCAGCTCACCGAACTTCGGCAAATGGGCAAGCGCACGCTTGTCTGCCGAGAATAATCGCCAACTGTGGATTCCACCGGGATTTGCCCATGGTTTTGTGGTGCTCAGCGACTACGCCGAGTTCCTCTACAAAACCACGGATTACTACACGCCCTCGGCAGAACGGTGCATTCGCTGGGACGACCAGGACCTCAACATCGACTGGCAACTGACCGGCGCGCCCACCTTGTCCACCAAGGACCAGAACGGCATGAGCCTCAAAGAAGCCGACCTGTTCCCATGAGCAGCCCGTTGAAAATCCTCATCAGCGGCCAGCACGGCCAGGTCTCCCGGGAGCTGCAACAGCGCCTCCAGGGCTTGGGCGAGTTGATCGTGCTGGGTCGCGACCAGCTGGACCTGAACCACCCCGAGCAGATACGCCAGCAAGTGCGCGCCCATCGCCCCGGCCTGATCATTAATGCCGCCGCCCATACGGCGGTGGATCAAGCCGAGAGCGAACCGGACGTGGCCTTCGCCATCAACGCCACCGCGCCCGGCGTTTTCGCTGAGGAAGCCAAGGCACTCGGCATCCCGCTGATCCACTACTCCACCGACTATGTATTCGACGGCAGCAAGGCCGCGCCCTACAACGAGGGCGACGTTACCAACCCGCTGGGCGTCTACGGCGCAAGCAAGCTGGCCGGTGAACAGGCGATCGCCGCAGTCGGCGGTGAACACCTGATTCTGCGCACCAGTTGGGTCTACTCGACCCATGGCAAAAACTTCCTCCTGACCATGCAACGCTTGCTGCAGGAAAAACCGCAGATGCGCATCGTTGCCGACCAGATCGGTGCGCCGACCTGGGCCGGGACCATCGCCAACAGCACCCGTGCCTTGATCGAACGCTGGCAAGCAGGCCAGGCCGGAGACTGGGGTGTCTATCACCTGACCGCCCAAGGCGAGACCTCGTGGTTCGGTTTTGCCCAGGCCATCGGCGAGCAACTACGGGCCAGCGGCCGTGCCTGCGCCGAGCTGGAACCGATTCCCTCCAGCGCCTATCCGACTCCGGCAAAGCGCCCGCTGAACTCGCGCCTGGATTGCAGCCGCCTGCAACAGCAGTGGCACGTCTCGCAACCGCAGTGGCACGACGCATTGCGCGAGTGTCTTGCCGAGCAGCACTAGGCATAATGCGCCTGTACCCACAGGCGCATGACTCCCATGACTCCACCCCTTCCGCGAAGACCCCGCTGGCGCAGCCTGGCGTTGCTGGCGCTGTGCCTGGCACCGTTGTTGTGGCCGCTGGAGCACTTGGCCGAGCGCTATTACCGCAGCGAACTGGCCGGTCAGAACCGTCAGACGCTGGACCTGTACGTCGCCAACCTGCTGGGCACCCTGCACCGCTACGAAGTGTTGCCACAAATTCTCGGCGACCTGCCGGCCCTGCGTACCGCCATCGACGCACCCCAGGTCAGCACCAACCTGGTCAACGCCAACCACCTGCTCAAGGACGTCGCCGCTCAGGCCGGGGTGGAAGTGATGTACCTGATGGACACCACCGGCAAGACCCTCGCCGCGTCCAACTGGGACAAGCAGGACAGCTTCGTCGGGCGTAATTTTTCCTTCCGCCCGTATTTCAGCGAAGCCATGGCCGGGCGCCTGGGGCGCTTTTTCGGCCTGGGCACCACCTCGGCCAAGCGCGGCTACTTTTTCGCCGCTGCCGTGCGCGATGGCGACAGGATCATCGGCGTGCTGGTGGTAAAGGTCGACCTGGACCACACCGAAAGCTTGTGGGGCAACACGCCGGAACAACTGCTGGTGACCGACCACAACGGCGTGGTGATCCTCACCTCGCGCCCGCAATGGCGATTCCGTGCCACCCGGCCGCTGACTGACGAAGAACGCCAGGCCATCATTGCCATCCAGCCCTACCCGACCCGGGACCCGCAGCCGCTAAGCCTAAGCCCTACGGCGTGGGTGCGCCAATCCACGGACATCGCCGAAACTGGCTGGAAAGTCGAGATTCTCGCGCCCCGTACCTTGATCAGCCGCCCGGTGCGTACCGTAGTCGCTGTGGGTGGCGCAACGTTGCTGGTGCTGATGCTGCTGCTCGGCCTGATGATGCAGCGCCGTCGTCACTACCTGGAACGCATCGCCTTCGAAGCCAAGGCTCGCCGCGAGCTGGAGATGCGCGTGATCGAGCGAACCAGCGACCTGGAAGGCCTCAACCGACGCCTGAAGCAGGAAGTGCTGGAGCGCGAGCACGCACAGCAGGAATTGGTGCGGGCTCAGGATGACCTGGTGCAGGCGGGCAAGCTTTCCGCGCTGGGCACCATGTCGGCAAGCATCAGCCACGAGCTCAACCAACCGCTGGCGGCGATTCGCAGCTACGCGGAAAACGCCGAGATCCTGCTGGACCACCAACGCACCGACGACGCCCGCGGCAACCTCAAGCTGATCAGCGAGTTGACCGGGCGCATGGCCTCGATCATCGCCCACTTGCGCGCCTTCGCCCGGCGCGACCGACATGCGCCGGAAAGCGTGGCCCTGCAACCGGCCCTGGATGATGCGCTGGCGCTGCTGGCCAAGCGCAGGCGGTCCATGGAAGTCGAGTTGATCCGCGATTTGCCCGAAGCCACCTTGTGGGTCGCCGCCGGCGAAACCCGCCTGCGCCAGGTATTGGGCAACCTGCTGGCCAACGCCCTGGACGCCCTGACCGAAAAAGGCCCGCCGCGCAAACTCTGGTTGAGTGCCCAAACCACCGAACAGGGCGTCAACCTGTACATTCGCGACAACGGTCCGGGCTTCTGCATGGAAGCCCTGGGCCGCGCCAGCGAGCCCTTCTACACCACCAAGACCCGCACCCAGGGCCTGGGGTTGGGCCTGGCGATCTGCGACACCCTGATGCGCGCCTTTGGCGGTGAACTGTTGTTCGCCAACCACAAGGAAGGTGGCGCGCTGTTAACCTTGAAACTGCGCGCCGGAGCACCGGGTGTCAGTCTGCAACCGTCCGAGGACCGCAGTGTATGAGTATCGATAACCAGATTCAGGTGGTGTTGATCGACGATGATCCACACCTGCGTCAGGCCCTGTGCCAGACCCTGGACCTGGCCGGGCTGAAAGTCCTGACCCTCGGCGAAGCCCAGGGCCTGACCGCGCGCCTTTCCCGGGACTGGCCGGGGGTTGTGGTGAGCGACATCCGCATGCCCGGCATGGACGGCCTGGAACTGTTGAGGGAGCTCCACGCCCAGGACCCGGAACTGCCGGTGCTGCTGATCACCGGCCACGGCGACGTGCCACTGGCGGTGCAAGCCATGCGCACCGGCGCCTACGATTTCCTGGAAAAACCCTTCGCCAGCGACGCCCTGCTCGACAGCGTGCGCCGTGCCCTGGCCTTGCGCCGCCTGGTACTGGACAACCGCAGCCTGCGCCTGGCCCTGAGTGACCGTCAGCAATTGAGCACACGCCTGGTGGGGCACTCCCCGCAAATGCTGCGCCTGCGCGAGCAGATTGGCGCACTGGCGGCGACCAAGGCTGACGTGCTGATCCTCGGCGAGACCGGCGCCGGCAAGGAAGTGGTGGCGCGTGCGCTGCACGACCTGTCGAACCGCCGCACCGGCCCGTTTGTGGCAATCAACGCCGGCGCCTTGGCCGAGTCAGTGGTGGAAAGCGAGCTGTTCGGACATGAGCCAGGCGCCTTCACCGGCGCCCAGAAACGGCGCATCGGCAAGTTCGAATTTGCCAACGGCGGCACGCTGTTTCTCGACGAAATCGAAAGCATGAGCCTGGATGTGCAGGTCAAGCTGCTGCGGCTGTTGCAGGAGCGTGTGGTGGAGCGGCTGGGGGGTAATCAGCTGATCCCGCTGGATATCCGCATCATCGCCGCCACCAAGGAAGACCTGCGCCAGTCCGCCGACCAGGGCCGCTTCCGCGCCGACTTGTATTACCGCCTGAACGTCGCACCCCTGCGCATTCCGCCGCTGCGCGAACGGGGTGAGGATGCGTTGATGCTGTTCCAGCACTTTGCCGACGAAGCCAGCACCCGCCACGGGCTACCGATGAAGGAGCTGCAACCGGGGCAACGCGCATTGCTGTTGCGTCACAGCTGGCCGGGCAATGTGCGCGAGCTGCAAAACGCCGCCGAGCGTTTTGCCCTGGGCCTTGAACTGGCGCTGGACAACACCCCGGACAGCCCTTCTGCCGGCGTACTGACCAGCACACCCGGCGGCTTGAGTGAACAGGTCGAGCAGTTTGAAAAAAGCCTGATCGCCGCCGAACTGGCACGCACCCACAACTCCATGCGCAGCCTCGCCGAGGCCCTGGGCGTGCCGCGTAAAACCCTGCACGACAAACTGCGCAAGCACGGGCTGAATTTCGCCGACAGTGGCAACAGCCACGCTGACGACGAATGACCCTTTTCCACCTGCCACGAGGCCACCATGAGTCGCGATAGCCGTTACCTGGAATCGATCCTTCACCACGACATTCCCCTGACCCGGGAAATGGGCCTCAAGGTTATCGACTGGCAGGACCGGCAACTGCAACTGCGCTTGCCGCTGGACGCCAACATCAACCACAAGAGCACCATGTTTGGTGGCAGCCTTTATTGCGGCGCCGTGCTTGCGGGTTGGGGTTGGCTGCATTTGCAATTGCGTGAGGAAGGGATCGAAGACGGGCATATCGTGATTCAGGAAGGACAGATCAGCTATCCGCTGCCGGTGACCACGGATGCCACGGCGATTTGCCAGGCACCTGATGAGAAGGTGTGGAAACGATTTTTAGCGACCTACAAGCGTTATGGCCGGGCGCGCTTGGCGCTGGAGACGTGGATCGTCAATGAGGGCAGTGAAGATCGGGCCGTAGCCTTTACCGGCCAGTACGTCCTGCACACATAACAACTGTGGGAGCGGGCTTGCTCGCGAATGCAATCTGTCAGTTGATACATCTGGCACTGAAAGACCGCTTTCGCGAGCAAGCCCGCTCCCACATTTTTGATCGATGTTGTGTTTAAGAACGGGCCAGGGTCAGCAATCGCTCACGCCACTCCGCTTTGGCCGGAAGTGCAAGGAAAAATGGGTTCAGTAGCGACTCCCGCGCCGGATAGCTGAACGGTTGCCCATTCAATTCCAGCACCTCACCACCCGCCCCTTCCAGTACGCCCTGTGCCGCGGCGGTGTCCCACTGCGAGGTCGGCGCCAGACGCGGGTAGCAATCTGCGCTGCCTTCGGCCAACAGGCAAAACTTCAGCGAACTGCCGATATTCGCCAGCTTCAACTCACCCAATCCGGCGCTCAAGCCTGCGAGCAAGCGGTCCTGTTCAGGGCTCGTATGGCGACGACTGGCAACCACGGTAAACGCTTCACCCGTCGCCGGTGTCTGGCGCACCTGGATTTGCTTGGGCGCAGCACTCACATCGGAACGCCAGGCACCCAGCCCGGCACCACCGAAGTAGCACCGACCGCTGGTAGGCATCGACACCACACCAAACACCACGCGACCCTTTTCGATCAGCGCGATGTTAACGGTGAACTCCTCGCTGCCAGAGATGAATTCCTTGGTGCCATCCAGCGGGTCTACCAGCCACCAGCGCTGCCAACCGGCGCGTACGCTCTGGTCGATATCCGCGTCTTCCTCCGAGAGCACCGGAATGCTCGGGTCCAGCGCAGTCAGCCCGGCGAGGATCAGATGATGAGCCGCCAGGTCGGCGGCCGTCACCGGCGAATCATCGGTCTTGGTAGTGACGGCCACATCGGCGCGCCAATACGGCATGATCACCTCGCCGGCCTGGCGGGCCAATTCAATCACGGGGGCAATAAACGGGTGACCCAGGAAAAGTTCGCTCATGGCTGGAACGCTCCACGTTGAGTCAACAGGTCGCGCACCAGATACAGCGCCGCCAAGGCGCGGCCCTCGCTGAACTGCTCGTTCTGCGCTAACTGCGAGAGCTCCCGCAGGTTGACCCGATCGACGCGCATCGGCTCCGGCTCGTCGCCTTCCAGGCGCTCTTCGTACAGCTCGGTGGCCAGCACCACCTGGATTTTCTGGCTCATGTAGCCGGGAGACAGCGAAAGCTCGGTGATGTGCTCCAACTGGTGGGCACCAAAACCGGCTTCTTCCTTGAGCTCGCGGTCTGCTGCTGCCAACACATCCTCGCCCGGCTCAATCAAGCCCTTGGGCAACGACAGTTCATACTCATCGGTGCCGCCGCAATATTCCTCGATCAACAGCGCGTGGTCCGAGTCGATCATCGCCACGATCATGACCGCGCCATAACCGGCCCCTCTACCCACCAAGCGCTCGTAGGTCCGCTCCACGCCATTGGAAAAGCGCAATTGCACTTCCTCCACGCGGAACAAACGGCTACTGGCGACTATTTCGCGGGCGAGGACGGTGGGTTTCTGGCGCATGAGCGGCTCCTTGGCGTGATCGGGTTACTATACCGTGGCTTTTCCGATTGTCTGTGTCGGATATCTTTTCTTACATGAGTGTTCTTTATGCCTCCACTGCCCTGGCACGCCATCGACACCGTCCTGCTGGACATGGACGGCACCTTGCTCGACCTGCACTTCGACAACCATTTCTGGATGGAGCACCTGCCCCAGCGCTATGCCGAGTTGCATGGTGTGAGCCGGGCGATGGCCGAGATGGAGTTGCAACCATTGTTCGAGCGTAACGCCGGACAGTTGCAATGGTATTGCCTGGATTTCTGGAGCGCAGAACTCAAGATCCCGGTGCGCGAACTCAAGCTGGAAACCGCGCACCTGATCGCCTTGCGCCCGGATGCCGATACTTTCCTGGCCGCGATCAAACAGGCCGGCAAGCGGGTGATCCTGATCACCAACGCCCATCGGGATTCGCTGTCGTTGAAGCTGGAACGCATCGAGTTGGCGCCTTATTTCGAGCGACTGATCAGTTCACACGACTATGGTTTCGCCAAGGAAAACCCACAGTTCTGGGACGCCCTGCACGCCGACATCGCCTTCGACCCGGCCCGCAGCCTGTTTATCGACGACACCTTGCCGATCCTGCGCAGTGCCCGGGATTTTGGCGTGGGGCACTTGCTGGCCGTGAAGGAACCGGACAGCCGGAAGGGGCCTAAGGACACGGCGGAGTTTGCGGCGGTTGGGGATTACCGGGAATTGATCGTAGGTTTGTGACAACGCTGAAGATCCAATGTGGGAGCGGGCTTGCTCGCGAATGCGGTGTGTCAGCCACTGAATATATTGACTGATCCACCGCTTTCGCGAGCAAGCCCGCTCCCACATTTGGTTCGCGTATTACTCAGGAATACGCAGCGTCTGCCCTGGGTAAATCTTGTTCACATCCTTGAGCATCGGTTTGTTGGCCTCAAAGATTTTTTGGTACTGATTGGCATTGCCATACACCGCCAGCGAAATTGCGCTCAGGGTATCGCCTTTTTTCACCACAACAAAGCGGGCGGCCGCGACAACAGGTGCGCCGGCAGCCACGGTAATTTGGTCATCCACGCTGCCAACACCGGCAATATTGCCAGCGGCCAAAATGATTTTTTCTTTCTCTTCCTGGCTGCCCACTTCACCTTTAACGGTGACCTTATCGCCATCAACCGTCGCGGTGATATTGGGATTGCCCAACCCGACTTCATTAATGTGCTTCTTCAGCTCATCACCCGCGTTGGCATTACCCGGCGTCAACAGATCAATCAACTTCTCGCCTGCTTCCTTAACAAAGCTAAAAATACTCATGGTGCGCTCTCCTTGGGATTTAATTTCCAGATGCCAAAGACTAGACCAGTCCTACAGAATTGGGTTCCAGCCTGACCAACGACTCAAACACGCTAGAATCCCACCGCATTGGAATAAGCCCGGAGCGAAGATGGACATCAAACAGCTGAAATTCCTCATCGCCCTCGACGAAACCCGTCACTTTGGCCAGGCGGCGGCGCGCTGCCACATCACCCAGCCGACCCTGTCGATGCGCCTGCGCAGCCTGGAAGAAGAGCTACAGCTGCCGCTGGTCAATCGCGGCCAGCGTTTCGAAGGCTTTACCGCCCCCGGCGAACGCGTGCTGGCCTGGGCACGCACGGTGCTGGCCGCGTATGACGGTTTGCAGGCCGAGGCGGCGGCGTGTCGCGGCAATCTGGTGGGCACGTTGCGCCTGGGCGTGGTGCCGTTGTCGAGTTTCGATCCGCTGGCGTTGATGCAGAAGCTGCATAAGGAACACCCGAGCCTGCGCTTTGAGTTGTCAGCGCTGAGCTCCGAACAAATTCTTGAACAGCTGGCGAGCAACCGTCTGGACCTCGGCGTGTCGTACCTGGAGCGCCTGGACGCCGAGCGCTTCGACTCCCTGGCCTTGGGTGAAACCCGCATGGGCCTGCTGTACGACCAACGGTTTTTCAGCTTCGGCGACAAGCCCCTGAGCTGGGAAGCGCTGATCGAACTGCCCTTGGGCATGCTCACCAGCGGCATGCACTTTCGCCAGTCCATCGACCACAACTTCCACAGCCGCGGCCTCAACCCACAGCCGCTGTTGCAGACCGATGCCGTCCATCAGTTGTTACAAGCCGTGCACGGCGGCCTGTGCTGCGCGGTAATGCCACTGGACGGCGGCCTCGACGCCCTCACCGAGCACTTGCGCCTGCAACCCATTGAAGACGCTCACACACTGGCCCGCCTGGGGCTGATCATGCGCCGCAGTGCGCCGCGTTCGGCGCTGGCAGAAGCCTGTTTTGCGCTGTATCAGAAATCGCTTCTGGAACCTTGATCGACGTCATCTATCGGTAGATCAGTACTGACGATTAGACGCGACCCTTTGTCGCGCCTAGTCTTACAGCTGAATACTTCCGGTGGTAATGCCCAATGAACGCCCAGCGCCCAGTCTGCGCGGCGCCCGCCCTCGAAACGCCCGCGCCCGCCGCCAGCCAGAGTTATCAGTTTTGTAATCTCGAACACACCGAATCGGCCAGCACCGCGCTCGCCGAGGAAGTTGCGTTGGCGATTGCCTATAACGACATCAGCCAGGCAGTGATGCTGGTGACGCCAACCGACCTTGAAGACTTTATCGTCGGCTTCAGTATCGGTAGCGGCATTATCGAAGACGTTAGCGACATTTATGACCTGAAAATCAGCGGCTCGGGTTCGACCCAATACGCTCAGGTGCAGATTTCCAGCCGCGCTTTCTGGAATATGAAGCAGCAGCGCCGGCAACTGGCGGGTACCAGCGGCTGTGGGCTGTGCGGCGTGGAAGCGGTGGAACAGGCGCTGCCCAACCTCAAAGTGCTGCCCGGCGCGCCTTTGCCACCTGCCGACTGGCTGGACGGTCTGCGCCAGCGCATCAGCGCGTTCCAACCGCTGGGCCAGTACAGCGGCGCGGTGCATGCGGCAGTGTTCATGAACAATCAGGGCGAATTGCTGCTGGGCCGTGAAGACATCGGCCGGCATAACGCTCTCGACAAGCTGATCGGCGCGCTGATCCGCCAAAAGATTCCGACCGACGGCGGCCTGGCGATTGTCACCAGTCGCTGCAGCCTCGAACTGATCCAGAAAGTATTGCGCGCAGGCATCCAGACCCTGGTCAGCCTGTCGTCGCCCACCGGCCTGGCCCTGCAATGGGCCCGTCGGCACAACCTCAATCTCATCCACCTGCCGCAGAAAAGTGCGCCGCGGGTCTATAGCCCTGCGATGGAGAATCAAGCGTGAGCACTCATCATCAAGCCGACGACAAACCTACCCCGCGCTACAAGCCCTACAAAGGCCCGGCCGGTGGCTGGGGCGCACTGATCAGCGTGGCGCAAGCCTGGCTGACCAGCGACAACGCGCTGAAAAACATCCGCATGATGCTCAAGACCAACCAGAACGGCGGTTTCGACTGCCCGGGCTGCGCCTGGGGTGATTCGCCGGAAAGCGGCATGGTCAAGTTCTGCGAGAACGGCGCCAAGGCGGTCAACTGGGAAGCCACCAAGCGCCGGGTCGATGCCGCATTCTTCGCCAAGCACAGCGTCAGCGCGCTGCTGGAGCAGAGCGATTACTGGCTGGAATATCAGGGCCGTCTGACCGAGCCAATGAGCTACGACGCCGAAACCGATCGCTACAAGCCCATCAGCTGGGAATCGGCTTTCGACTTGATCGGCAAGCACCTCAATGCGCTGCCAAACCCGGACATGGCCGAGTTCTATACCTCGGGCCGGGCCAGCAACGAAGCGGCTTACCTGTATCAACTGTTCGTGCGCGCCTACGGCACCAACAATTTCCCGGACTGCTCGAACATGTGTCACGAAGCCAGCGGCGTCGCCCTGGCGCAAAGTGTGGGCGTGGGCAAAGGCACCGTGACCTTCGATGACTTCGAACATGCGGACGCGATTTTCGTCTGGGGCCAGAACCCCGGCACCAACCATCCTCGGATGCTGGAGCCACTGCGCGAAGCGGTCAAGCGCGGCGCTCAGGTGGTGTGCATCAACCCGCTGAAGGAGCGTGGCCTGGAACGCTTCCAGCACCCGCAACACCCGCTGGAAATGCTCACAAATGGTGACAAGCCGACCAACACCGCCTACTTCCGCCCGGCGCTGGGTGGCGACATGGCCATCCTGCGCGGCATGGCCAAATTCCTGCTGCTGTGGGAACGCCAGGCTCAGGCCGAAGGCAAAGAGGCCGTGTTCGATCACGACTTCCTCAACGAACACACCGCCAACGTGCTGGATTACCTGGGCAAGATCGACGACACCTCATGGGATGAAATCGTCGAGCAGTCTGGCCTGACCCTGGTGGAGATCGAGCAAGCCGCGCGCATGTATGCCAAAGGCAAGAACGTGATCATGTGCTGGGCGATGGGCATCACCCAACATCGCCACTCGGTGCCGACCATCCAGGAAATCGCCAACCTGATGCTGCTGCGCGGCAACATTGGCCGCCCAGGCGCCGGCCTGTGCCCGGTGCGCGGCCACAGCAACGTGCAGGGCGACCGCACCATGGGCATCAACGAACGGCCACCGGTGGCGTTCCTTGACTCCCTGGAGCGTCGTTTCCAGTTCCAGGTGCCGCGCGACAACGGCCACAACGTGGTGGAAGCAATTCACGCCATGCTCGAAGGCCGCTCCAAGATATTTATCGGTCTGGGTGGCAACTTCGCCCAAGCCACGCCGGACAGCCCGCGCACCTTTGAAGCCCTGCGCAATTGCGACCTGACCGTGCAGATCAGCACCAAGCTCAACCGCAGCCACCTGATGCACGGCAAGGACGCACTGATCCTGCCATGCCTGGGCCGCACCGACATCGACATCCAGGCCGAAGGCCCGCAAGCCGTGACCGTGGAAGACTCGTTCAGCATGGTCCACGCCTCCAATGGCCAGCTGCAGCCATTGTCGAAACAGATGAAATCCGAGCCTGCGATTCTGGCGGGCATTGCTGCCGCTACATTGGGCAGCAAGCCGGTGGACTGGAACTGGCTGGTGGCCGATTACGACCGCATTCGCGACCTGATTGCCGACACCATTCCCGGCTTCAGGGACTTCAACGAACGCCTGAAAAACCCGGGTGGTTTCTACCTGGGCAACTCGGCCGGCGCCCGTCGCTGGAACACCCCTTCGGGCCGCGCCAACTTCCGCCCGAACATCCTGCCCAAGGACCTGGTGCACGAACGCACCCGCAACACCGGGCAATTGCCGGACCTGATCATGCAGTCGATGCGTTCCCACGATCAGTACAACACCACGATTTATGGCCTGGACGATCGCTATCGTGGGGTCAAGGGTCAGCGGGATGTGTTGTTCGTCAACGAAGCCGACATCATCCGCCTAGGCTTCAAGCCAGGGCAGAAGGCTGACATCGTGTCGATCTGGGATGACGGGCGTGAGCGCCGCGTGAAGGGCTTTACCCTGCTGGCGTTTGATATTCCGGCGGGGCAGGCGGCGGCTTATTACCCGGAGGTGAACCCACTGGTACCGCTGGAGAGCACGGGGGATGGCAGCCATACGCCAACGTCGAAGTTTGTAGCGATTCGGCTGGAAGCAGCGAGCGCGACCGGACTGATCATGGCGAAGTCGGCCTAAGCGACACCTTATTGTGGCGAGGGAGCTTGCTCCCGTTCGGGTGCGTAGCGCCCGTAGAAATTTTGGGGCCGCTGCGCAGCCCAACGGGAGCAAGCTCCCTCGCCACAGACAGCACCTGAGCTTTTTTACGGGCACAAAAAAGGCCGCTTTTGCATAAAAGCGGCCGTTCAGAAGTAAGTAAAGACTCACAAAAACAACTTAAGTTCCGTATAAAAAACAGCAACTTAGAGAATTGTATACAACCCATACCACTGGTCGGGTTTCGATTGTCACCGTCTCGATACAACTTCAGGATCGCGCCGTCATCCTCTTGAGGTTCCTCTATGAAGTTCTCCTCGATTCTCTTGTTGTCCCTTGGCCTGGTCAGTGGCGCAGCCATGGCCGGTGGCACCACCGAAGCCGGTGTGGGCGGCGCATTGGGCGGGGTTTTAGGTTCAGTCGTAGGTCAGCAGTTGGGCGGTAACACCGGTTCAGCCATCGGTGCGGCCCTCGGCGGCGCAGGCGGCAGTGCGGTCGGCGCAGACAAGCGTAGCCGCGGCGAAGCTGCCATTGGCGGCGCATTGGGCGCAGCCGGCGGCAACGTGGTGGGTCGCAGTGTCGGCGGCAGCACCGGCAGCCTGATCGGCGCAGCAGCCGGCGGTGGCGCTGGTGGCGCGCTGGGCAACTACATGGGCAACAAGAGCGATGACGATGATCGTCGTTACCGTGGGCGTGATAACCGCCGTTATGACCGCGATGATCATCGCGGGCGCGGTCATGCGTATGGGCATCGCAAGAACAAGCATCACTATCGCCACCGCTAAGGCATTCCACCTGTAGGAGCGAGCTTGCTCGCGATGGTCGTCAACGATGACGATGGAAACCTGACACGCCGCTGCGCTCTCGGGTTTTTCGCGAGCAAGCTCGCTCCTACAGTGCCAAGCGCTGCAAGGCCTCTCGCAGCGCTGGCGGAATCGTCACCGGCTGGTTCGACGCCCGATCTACAAACACATGCACAAACCTCCCCGCCGCACAGGCCTCATCCTCCCCGGCCTTGAACACCGCCAGCTCATACTGCACTGAACTGTTGCCCAACTTGCCCACCCGCAGGCCAATCTCGATGCGGTCCGGAAAGGCAATTGAGGCGAAGTAGTCGCACGCCGAACTCACCACAAATCCCACCACCTCACCGTCATGAATATCCAACCCGCCCTGCTCGATCAGGTAGGTATTCACCGCCGTGTCGAAAAAGCTGTAGTAGGTGACGTTATTCACATGGCCATAAACGTCGTTGTCGTGCCAGCGCGTGATGATTGGCTGGAAGTAGCGGTAATCGGCGCGCTGTGGGATGGCATTGGTCATCGATAAAGCCCGGGTAAGAAGAGGCTATCTTGATACTGGGTTCAAGCCCTACCCGCAAGCCTAGGTTGGGCTTTGCTCAACCGTTTCGTGGACACACCCCATACGCTTGAGAGCTTGATCCGTCTCAACCGAATGCTGCAGGCACTGGCGGTAAGCAGCGATATACGCCTCGATTGCAGCACTGGCCTGCTGCGGCGTGACCCGTGCCAGGTACTCCACGAACGAACGCCGGCCAATCTGGAAGTGCTGGTAGTCCAGTGGAAAATCCCAATAGCCGCCCCATGTCAAAAAGCCGTGGTCGGCAAACAGGTCAATCACCTCCTCTGCCCGGCCAGGACGCGCAGGCTTGCCAGGGCGAGCATCCAGGCGGTTAACGGCAGTCACAGTACTCGCCTTGGGCTCAACGGTGGCCTGCCCGGTGAATTCACCTCCCGGGCTACGCCGGAATAGCACAAACGGGTTTTGCAGCGGATTTAGATCAATTGCAGCACCGTAGGCATGCAGCGACCACCCCAAAGCCCCACTGATCTGCCGCCCGTTAAAACCACTGGTATTGTTGCGGGCCATCGACACCTTGTCATTGCCTCGATAGGTTTCCAGTGTGACCGCCTGGTTCACCGGAAACCGGCGCTGCAGCAACTGATTGAAGATCTCCTCCACATGGGGGGCGATGACATCCAGCACCACAAGTTGCCCGTTGTTATGCAGCACTCCGTCAAAGTCCACATAGCTGAACGTGACTCGTGCGAGGCGTGCACAGGGCAGCGGGTTGGAGGTGGTGATGGTGTTGCGAAGCTGCATTCGCCGACAGTCATTGACGCTCAACGGTGTGACGGACGCCATCGTACTTTGGGCGACCAGCATCCCGACGAACAGTACGGCTCCGTGGACAACACCACGAGAAAAACCAATAGTCATGGGCAGTTCCTTTGCAGAAGAAGTGGAGCATCAAACCTTCTCACCTGCGGGCAAAGCCTAGCTGTCGGCGGCGTCTGCCAATGGGTGGGAAATCACGACCCCAGGCCCGGAAATCAGAGCGCTTCCAAACCCGCCTCTGCCCACTCACGCACCTCAGCGTAGGAATACTCCTCCAGCACAGCAAAACCTGGAATCCCTTTCGCCTTCAATTTGGTAAACAAAGGCACGCTGATCCCGCCCAGAAACCGCGTCAAACGCTCAGCGCCCGGCAGGTGGCCGTTGTATTCATGATGCCTGTGGATAAATTCACCGCACAGTGCCAGGAAGTTTTTATCCACAAGCGGCGGCAAGCTCGGCGGCGCCGGCAAGTGGGCGACGTTGCCGTGGCACACCGAGCAGTGCCCGCACTGCCGGGGCGCGTTTTCATCCCCGAAGTAGTGCGCCAGGCGGTAACCCAGGCACTCCTCCGTCGCGAACAGATCCAGCATGGCGTGAATCCGCGCCACCTCCGTCACCTCATGCTGCTTGAAGCCTGTGTATAACTCCGTGCTCAGTACCTGTGGATCAAAGTCGGTATTCAGCAGGGCGTAGACCTCGGTCATCTGCTTGCTTTCCATCTCGATCAGGCCCTGCTCCTGGAAATAATCCAGGGCCTTCACCACACGATTGCGCTCGGCCTGATGCTGTTGATACAGCGCGTCGAAATCCACCGTCGCCCAGGTTTTTGCCCTTTTACAGACCTGGATGATCGCCGCGACAAACTGCTGCCGCTCACCGGAAAAGCGCGCCAGTAGTGCTTCAGGTTCAATCAGATACTTGAAGCGGTATTCGGCATAAAACGCATAGCGCGGCGCGATCACACCTTTGAGTTCAAGCTGCACCAGCAACGTCTTGAGCGGTAGCTCGCGGATGTTGCTGAGGTCCGAAAGTGAGCGGAGTAGAAACTCCCATTGCCCATCACCACGAGCGGCCTGTATTTCTTCCAGGACGCGGCGAATACCTTCCTGTTCCGGGGTGTCGCCGTACACAAAGTTTTCCAGGATATTCAGGCTGTCGCGGTTGGCCAAAACCAGACAGTCAGATGGCTGCCCGTCACGCCCGGCACGGCCGATTTCCTGGCTGTAGTTCTCGATGGATTTGGGCAGGTCGAAATGCACGACGTTACGGATATCGCTCTTGTCGATGCCCATGCCGAAGGCGATGGTAGCGACGATGCAATTGGATTGGCCGCCCATGAACCGCTTCTGAATGCCCTCGCGTTTATCGTGGGCCAAGCCCGCGTGATAAGCCTCGGCCTGGATGCCGTTGCGATTCAAATGCTCGGCAATGTGTTCAGCGGTTTTCTGCAGGGTGACGTAGACGATGCTCGGCTGATTGGCCCGCTCCTTCATCCATTCCACCAGGCGTCGGCGCTTGTCCTGGCCGCTGACCGGCTCCACCAGCAGGTTGAGGTTGGAGCGGTAGAAGCCGGTGGTGATCACATCGTCCGGTGCAATGGCGAACTTGGCCTGCATGTCAGCGATCACCTTGGGCGTCGCCGTGGCTGTCAACAGCAGCGCCTGGGGGATCCGGAACTCGCGCTGGTAGTCCGGCAGCTTCAAGTAGTCCGGACGGAAGTTATGGCCCCACTCGGAAATACAGTGGGCTTCGTCCACCACCAGCAGCGAGATCGGCACGCTTTGCAGGAAGTTGCGGAACCGCTCGTTCTTCAGGCGCTCCACGGAAACCATCAGGATTTTCAGCTCACCCGAACGCGCCCGAGCCATGACGTCATTGGCGTCATCGCGGCTCTGGGCCGAATCGATACTGCCTGCCGAGATACCGTGGCGCTGCAAGAAACCCAACTGGTCCTGCATCAACGCCAACAGCGGCGACACCACCAGCGTCAGGTGCGGGAGCAAGACGGCGGAAAGTTGATAGCACAAGGACTTGCCGGAACCGGTGGGGAAAATCGCCGCCGCCGAACGGCCGGCCAGCACGGCACTGATCGCCGCCTCCTGGCCCAAACGAAACTGTGGATAACCAAAGACCTGTTGGAGGGTGTTGTGCATAAGCTGTCACTCCATTGACCGCTGAACGAGCCCAAAACATAGACCAGCGCACTCAGCGAATCGAGAAAGGTCGCAATGAAAAAAGAGACAGGATGATACACAGCCTGGGCAATGGAGTAGGTACCAGTAGGAAACGTCCAACCTTAAGCAGGACGCATCTCGAAACCCATTGCGCTACAATCAACGCTTGCCATAAGAGGACGCTGTAATGAGCGAACTGACGTTTGAGCAAAAGCAGGATCACTACGACAAGATCCGCCGTTCCAACTACCTGGCCAGCCTGCGCCTGGAAGGGTTCGACACCCAGCCCGCCGATGTCGACAAACCCCTGCCGACCCGCGAAGCCGTCCTCGCCAAGTACCGCAACACCCCACGCTGATGCTCGACAAATATGGCGTGGGCCAGGACCCGTACTGCTACCCCGGTAGCAGCGTCCTGCGCAACCGCCTCGATTTGTTCGACGAAGAACGCCTGCACCAGGCCGAGCGGGAACTGTCTGAAATTGCCGTAGGCAGCCTTCCGCTGTATCCCCCGCCCTACGACCTTGAACGCCTGCAACACATCCACCGCACCCTGTTCGGGGACATCTACGAATGGGCCGGGGAACTGCGTACAGTCAACATCCAGAAAGGCGACACGCTGTTCTGCACGCCGGAGCGTATTCCCCCCGAGGCGGCCAAGATCATCCACCACATGGCGCAGGCTAACTGGTTTGTCGGGGTGACGCAGGCCGAGTTGGTGACGCAAATCGCCGAAGCTTATGGCGACCTCAACGTGATCCACCCGTTTCGCGAAGGGAACGGCCGGGCGCAGCGGATTCTGTTCGAACAGATCATCGTCAATGCAGGGTTTTCAGTGAATTGGTGGTTGGTGAAGAACGCGGCGTGGATACCGGCGAATATCGATGCGGTGGCGTGTGATTACCGGGGATTGGAGGCGATTTTTGAGCGGTGTATCAGTACCCCGCGCTAACCCTGATCGCTCCCTACGCGCGGGAACGATCTGAACGAATGTGGAGCTGGCTTGCCTGCGATAGCGGTGTGTCAGACAACACTGCTGCCACTGACACACCGCTATCGCGGGCAAGCCCGGCTCCCACATTTGACCAGTTTCGTTTGAAGGATCGCGGCACCATCGATAAAGTCAGTCGCCTCCACCAACTCTCGCGTAACCACCATGAACCTGGCCCCCAACTTTCCCGAAGACCTTGCCATGCAGCAGCTCCTGCAACTGCTGCATGAAGAAATTGGCTTGCCTGAACATAAGACGCTGCGCCTTGAAACCGCCATCAACCTCGACCTGGACTGCGACGGCGCTGAGGCCAATCAATTGATGGAAGCGCTGGAGCAAGGCTTCGCTGTCGACTTGAACGACTACGACGCTTATCGTTACTTCCAACCTCCCGTATTCGACGTCTTCCTGAAGAACAGAGCCAAAGGCCGCGGCGACAAACTTCCGCTGACCATCGGCATGCTTTACCTGGCTATCAAGGCCCAACGCTGGGACACGCAAACCCTGGAAAACCTGTAGGAGCGAGCTTGCTCGCGAAAAATCTGAGAGCGCCGCATCAAACCTGGAAGCCCGCGTTATCGTTAACGACCTTCGCGAGCAAGCTCGCCCCTACAACTAAGGACCTTACATGGACGTACTAATGGGCCTGCTGGCCGCCCTGCTTTGGGGTGGCACGGACTTCCTCGTGGGCCTCAACGCCCGAGCCGTCGGCGTCAAACGCGCGGTGTACTTCGGCCAGGCCCTGGGCTTCCTGATCATGACCCTGCTGCTGGTCATATTCCCGGCCTTCCTCGTCAAATCCCTAGCAGCACCCTTGAGTGTCTGGCTCCTGGGCGCCGCAGCAGCCCTGCTGACCGTCTCCGGCGCCCTCGCACTGTCCAAGGCCTTCGCCCTTGGGAAAGCGGCCATCGTCGCGCCTCTGGTGACGTCCTACGGCGTGGTGACTACTTTGCTGTCATGGGCCAGCGGCGAACACATCAGCCTGATCCAACTCGGCTGCATCGCCTTGTGCGTGGTCGGGGTGATCCTCTCCAGCATCCACAAGGACAACGGGGTCCCTCACAACAGCTCCACTCGCTCGATCGCCTACGCGATGCTCGCGGCACTTCTTTACGGCACCAGCTTCTGGATGCAAGGCCGCTACACGCTGCCGACACTCGGCCCGGTCACGATGCTTTGGCTTGGTTATCTAGTCGGTTTGTGTGTACTGGTGCTGATGGTGCTTAAAGTCAAAGACGGCCTGAAAATCCCACCGCTGAAAAACTGCGCAACGCTGACCGGCGCGAGCCTGATGAACCTCGGCGGGTTTTCGGCGTTCTCGTGGGGCGCAATGGCTGGGTCGGTTTCGGTAGTGACCGTGATCAGTACCTTGTCCGGCGGGATCGCCGCGATTCTGGGGTTTGTATTTTTCAAGGAACGACTGTCGGCAGTGCAAGTTACCGGTGTTGTGCTGGTGTTGGTCGGAGCCGTCGTTTTGCACCTCGTCGACTAATCCCTCGCCCACAAAAAAGCCGCCCACAAAGGGCGGCCTTTTCACAACGGCCGAATCTTACAACTTCGGACCCGCAGCCTTGATCGCATCGCTCACTTCAAACTTCTTGAAGTTCTCAATGAACAGACCCGCCAGCGCCTTCGCCGCTTCATCATAAGCAGCTTTGTCAGCCCAGGTGTTACGTGGGTTCAACAGGCCGGTATCAACACCCGGCACAGCCAACGGCACGTCCAGATTGATGGTGTCGAGGTGTTCGGTCTCGGCACCAATCAACGCACCGCTCTGGATTGCTGCAATCACGCCACGGGTAGTCGGGATGTTGAAGCGCTTGCCAACGCCGTAGCCACCGCCGGTCCAGCCGGTGTTGACCAGGTAGACCTTGGAGCCGAAGCCGCGGATGCGCTTGATCAGCAGCTCTGCGTATTCGCCGGCCGGGCGCGGGAAGAACGGTGCGCCGAAGCAGGTGGAGAAGGTCGACTTGATGCCGGAGCCCGAGCCCATTTCGGTCGAGCCGACCAGTGCGGTGTAGCCGGACAGGAAGTGGTAGGCCGCTTGTTCTTCGCTGAGGATCGAGACTGGCGGCAGTACGCCGGTCAGGTCGCAGGTCAGGAAGATCACAGCGTTTGGCTCGCCACCGAGGTTTTGCTCGGAGCGCTTGGCAACGTGTTCCAGCGGGTAGGCGGCGCGGCTGTTCTGGGTCAGGCTGACGTCAGCGTAGTCGGCGTGCTTGGCGTCGTCGATCACGACGTTTTCCAGCACAGCGCCGTGCTTGATGGCTTTCCAGATAACCGGCTCGTTCTTCTCGGACAGGTCGATGCACTTGGCATAGCAACCGCCTTCGATGTTGAACACAACACCTTCGCCCCAGCCGTGTTCGTCGTCACCAATCAGGTAACGGCTTTCGTCGGCGGACAGGGTGGTTTTACCCGTGCCGGACAGGCCGAAGAACAAGGTCACGTCGCCTGCTTCGCCGATGTTGGCTGCGCAGTGCATCGGCAGTACATCGGAGGCTGGCAGCAGGAAGTTCTGCACCGAGAACATGGCTTTTTTCATCTCACCGGCGTAACGCATGCCAGCGATCAACACTTTTTTCTGGGCGAAGTTGAGGATCACGCAACCGTCGGAGTTGGTGCCGTCACGCTCTGGCACGCATTCGAAGTTGGCCACGTTGAGCACTTGCCACTCTTCACGACCGGCCGGGTTGTACTGGGCCGGGTTGATGAACAGGCAACGACCGAACAGGTTCTGCCAGGCAGTCTGGGTGGTCATTTTCACGGCCAGGTAGTGGTCTTCTGCAGCCCCTACGTGAACGTGGGAAACGAAATGCTCTTGCGCGTTGTTGAATGCCTCGACGCGAGCCCACAGGGCATCGAACTTGTCGGCCGGGAACTTGCGGTTGATCGGGCCCCAGGCAATGGCAGCCTGGGTGGAAGGCTCTTCAACGATGAAGCGGTCGACCGGAGAACGGCCGGTACGATGACCGGTTTCTACGACCAGCGCGCCAGTATCGGCAAGCACGCCTTCACCTCGCTGCAGGGCTTCTTTGACCAGATCGTCAACACTCAGGTCAGTGTATACGGCGTTATTGGCTTGCGTCATGAGGTTCCCCGTCGGCCTATGGCCGAGTGCTCCAAACGTTTTGTAGTAGAAAGTTGCGCACTACTACCGCGAAAAAAGTGGGCCGGATTATGCCAGAAAAGCCCAAAAAGAGTAGGGCCCTCCGGTCAGAACGGCGGAAATCCGGCGTTTGTCAGGTGATTTACCTGTGCTTAAACGTTTTAGTGGCGGGTGCCTGAAGGGGTGTCTACGCCGGCGCCGGCGAATAATTGAGCGATATCGGCGGCGTCGAACAGGTAGCGCTGGTTGCAGAACTGGCAGTCGATCTCGATGTTGCCACCGTGTTCCACCACCAGATCCTGCGCATCTTCCAGGCCCAGGCTGACCAGGGCAGTGGCCGAGCGCTCGCGGGAGCAGCTGCAGTGGAAACGCAACGATTGCACGTCGAACAGGCGTACGGCTTCTTCGTGGTAGAGGCGGTGCAGGATGGTTTCGTTGTCCAGGCCCAGCAGTTCTTCGGTTTTCAACGTGCCGGCCAGGGCGGTGATGTGTGCCCAGCTTTCGGCGCGGTCTTCTTCATCCTTGATGCGGTCGGCCGGCAGTTGTTGCAGCAGCAGGCCACGGGCGCGCTTACCGTCGGCGTTGAGCCAGAAGCGGGTGCCCACTTGCTGGGACATCACGAAATAGTTGGTGAAGCAGTCAGACAGGGTTTCGCCGTCGAGGTCGACAATGCCCTGATAACGCTGGCCGACAGTCGGGTCGACGGTCAGCGCCAGTACGCCGTCAGGCATCAGGTCGGCCAGTGTTGCATCGGCGGCGATCCGATCGGCGTCGTAGCGGGCCAGGCCACGGATTTCGCGGGCGCTGGAGCATTCGATCATCAACAGCGGGATCGGGCCTTCGGAACGGGCCTGCAGGATCAGCAAACCATCGAATTTAAGGGTGCCTACCAGCAGCGAGGCAGCCGCCATCAATTCGCCGAGCAATTGCGCAACCGGCTCCGGATAGGGGTGCTTGGCAAGGACTTCGGCGTAGCTGCGCTCCAGGGCGACCAGTTCGCCGCGGGCGTCGCTGTCGTCGAAGATGAAGCGTTGGGTGAAGTCGGTATCCGGTAGATCAGTCATAGGTCTGGGTATCTGAATTGATGACAAAAAGATGACAACGTTTATAGAATTACACGCTTTAGCACCGTTTTGGTGCGGCCTTCTACGGAAAAACGAAGCGCTTTAAAGCAAAGAGGAAACAGTTTATGAACAATCCGGGTTTGTTCCAAGCCAAGTGGAACCTCGGGCGATTGGCCCTGTGCAATTTATTCGCTGTGGGGCTGCTGTGTTTTTGGCTCTGGCCAGCGGGCCAGGCGCTCTGTGTGGTTTTCGACGAGTGGCTGTTTCATCTGCTTAACGACCCCTTGGCAAGCAGCTCGGCGTGGCTGCATGTGTGGGCGGTAGCCAGTTTGCGACCGTTTGACGCGGTGGTCGCGGTGATTCTGCTCGCACTGTTGATCCGCGGCGACTGGGTGTTCAAGGCGATGCAGGTGCGCCAGGCGTTTTTCGGATTCCTGGGCATTCTGCTGCTGTTGCTGTTTATCCGCATGCTGTTTTCCAAACTCGCGGCCCAGATGGGCTGGCAACACCATAGCCCGTCGATGGTGATCAGCGGGGCGATTCAGATGAGCGACTATTTCCCGGGCCTTGAGAAGACGTGGGAATTGAAGGACCGCTCCAGCCAGAGTTTCCCGGGGGATCACGCGTCGGTGTTGTTGATCTGGGGGATGTTTATGACGGTGTTTGCCAAACGGATCAGCCAGATTGTGGTGATTTGGGGGCTGGCGCTGCTGTTCATGATGCCGCGGCTGGTGGCCGGCGCGCATTGGGGGCAGGACGATTACATCGGCGGAGTGTTGCTGGCGCTGTTGGCGTTGGGTTGGGGTTACTACACGCCGTTTGCGGCGAAGTTTTCCGGGGGATTGGTGCGAGTGACGACGCCGCTGCTGGATTGGTTTCAGCGGGTACCGTTGGTCAATCGCTTGAGCGTTATCCGCAGCGTTTGAGTTGAAGTTGCAGGAGCCGCCTGGCTCCTGCGGTTTTCCGGTTAATCATCATTGCCACTGCCGCGAAACTTGAACAGGTCGCGCCGCTGTTTCTTGCTCGGCTTGCCGTCAGTGGTCATGCCCAAGGAGCCAGCCTTGCGCATGGCCGCCGCGTTTTCGCGCTTGGCGATGCTGGCTTCGGTTTCGGTATACAACGCCTGCGCCTCGGGAGCGCCTTTTCGCACAATTGAAAGCGCCTGGACCACGACGGTTCGCTCATCAAAACCGGCACGAATCTGGAACTCATCGCCAATGCGCGGCTCCTTGCCGGGCTTGCAACGCTCACCGCGCCAATGCACCTTGCCACTCTCGATCGCCGCCTTGGCCAAGGCGCGGGTCTTGAAGAACCGTGCCGCCCACAACCACTTGTCCAAACGGACTTTTTCTTCTTCTTCCTGCTTCTGAGCCACTTGAATTCCTCGCTCTGAAAAATGTCGCAACTTTAACGTTGAACCCCTTCAACGCATAAACCCTTGAGCTCACCTAAGATACGCCAGGTAGCATCCTGTTTTCGCGAGGTTAACGCGTGACCGACTTTCCCATTTCACTCACCTCGCCCAAACAAGGCTGTGCGGGTTGCCAGCAAAGCGAACCGCTGGGCTTTGAGTTTGCCTTTGCGTATCAGCCTATCGTGGACCTGCGGGTCCAGTCGATTTTTGCCCATGAAGCCTTGGTGCGCGGCGTGAATGGTGAGGGCGCGCTGTCGGTGCTGGATCAGGTCAACGACAGCAATCGCTACCGTTTCGACCAGCAATGCCGCACCAAGGCGATCGCCACCGCCTCGACACTGGACATGCAGACCTACCTTTCAATCAACTTCATGCCCAACGCCGTCTACCGGCCAGAGCTGTGCATTCGCAGCACGCTGGAAGCGGCCCGTGAGCATAATTTTCCGCTGGATCGGCTGATTTTCGAAACACTGGAAAGCGAGCACGTAGATAACTATCGCCATTTGACGAATATTCTGCGTGAATACCGCGAATTCGGCTTCAAGACCGCCATCGACGATTTCGGTGCGGGGTATTCGGGGCTGAATCTGCTGGCTGATTTCCAACCCGACTTGATCAAACTCGACATGGCACTGATCCGCGATGTCGACAGTGATTGTGTCCGTCAGGTGATCGTCCGGGGGATTGTCACAATCTGTGAGCAGTTGGGCGTTACTGTCATCGCCGAGGGCATCGAAAGTGCCGGTGAGCGGGACTTTCTCGCCGACTGCGGAATATTCCTGATGCAAGGCTACTGGTTCGCCAAGCCTGCATTCAAAGCCCTGGCCGAGGTATCACCCGACGCCTGGGCGAATTAATTGCTGGTTATTCATATTGAAGACATTTGACCATTTGACCGTTGTGGGTCTGCGTGAGTGGGTGGCACTTCCCGACCTGGGAGTGGCTGGCCTGCGCGCCAAGATCGACACCGGCGCCAGTACCTCAAGCCTGCATGCCACCGAAATCGAGCCGTTTGAGCGCGACGGTGCAAAGTGGGTACGCTTTACCGCGCACCTGGGCAGCGTGGTGCAGCTGCGTCACCGGCGCTGTGAAGCGCCGCTGGTGGCGATGAAAACCATTAAAAGCTCCAACGGCCAAGCCCAGGTGCGATACGTGATCAGCACCACCCTGGCCCTGGGCGATCGGGTATGGCGGGTAGAATTCACCCTCGCCTGCCGCAAAGCGATGCGGTATCGCCTGTTGCTGGGTTCCAAGGCGCTGATTGACGGCCAACTGGTGGTCAACCCCGGCCTCAAATACGTTCAAGACAAGCCGGTGTTCCCGGTCTCTACTACCTCTGCCACAGGTGTTGCATGAAGATCGCTGTGCTGTCGCGTAACCCGCGTCTGTATTCCACCCGTCGTCTGGTCGAGGCCGGCACCGAACGTGGCCATGAGATGGTTGTGATCGATACGTTGCGCGCCTATATGAACATTGCCAGTCATAAGCCGCAGATCCACTACCGGGGCAAACCGCTGGAAGGCTTCGATGCGGTGATCCCGCGTATCGGTGCTTCGGTGACGTTCTATGGCTGCGCAGTACTGCGCCAGTTTGAAATGATGGGGGTGTTCCCCCTGAATGAATCCGTGGCCATCGCCCGTTCGCGGGACAAGCTGCGCTCGCTGCAGCTGCTGTCGCGCCGTGGCATTGGTTTGCCGGTGACCGGGTTTGCGCACTCCCCGGATGACATTCCCGACCTGATCGACATGGTCAATGGCGCGCCGCTGGTGATCAAGGTGCTGGAAGGCACCCAGGGCATCGGCGTGGTGCTGTGTGAAACCGCGACAGCGGCCGAGTCAGTGATCGAGGCGTTCATGGGCCTCAAGCAGAACATCATGGTGCAGGAGTACATCAAGGAAGCCGGCGGTGCAGATATCCGCTGCTTCGTGGTGGGCGACAAGGTGATTGCAGCGATGAAGCGCCAGGCCAAGCCGGGTGAGTTTCGCTCCAACCTGCACCGTGGCGGCAGCGCCAGCCTGATCAAGATCACCCCGGAAGAACGCATGACGGCCCTGCGGGCGGCCAAGGTCATGGGGTTGAGTGTGGCGGGCGTGGATATCTTGCGTTCCAACCACGGGCCGCTGGTGATGGAGGTGAACTCCTCACCAGGTCTGGAAGGAATTGAAACCACCACCGGCAAGGACGTGGCGGGGATCATCATTCAGCATCTGGAGAAGAATGGTGGGCCGAATATGACGCGCACCAAGGGCAAGGGTTGAATACACCCGACCTATAAAGCGCCGCAAAACCAGTGTGGGAGCGGGCTTGCTCGCGAAGGCGGTGGATCAGTCGACATTTCTATGGACTGAACCACCGCCTTCGCGAGCAAGCCCGCTCCCACATTTAGACCGCGTCCCTGGGCAACATCAGCCCCAGCGGCAAACGCACTCGCGCTTCCAGGCCGCCGTCCGGCCGGTTGCGCAACTCAACATTGCCGCCATGCATCGAAGCAATCCGTCGCACAATCGCCAGCCCCAGGCCCGTACCTTTGCCACCCCGGGCACGATCGCCACGGGTGAACGGGTTGAAGATGCCCTCCAGCTCTGCCGGATCGATCCCGGCGCCACGGTCCATGACACTCAGCACCACGTAAGGAGCACTGGTATCCCCGGAGACATAGGCCGCCACTTCCACATCGGAACCGGCGTGATGCAGGGCGTTGCCAATCAGGTTGTTCAGCAGGCGTTTCATCGATACCCGACGCAACGCGAACGGCTGGATCGGCTCCAGGCGCATGCGCACCTGCTCGCCGTTCTGGTTGTAGGGCGCCACCACCTCACGTACCAGGTCCGTCAGGTCGACTTCTTCCACTACCTCGTCGCGACCGTCGCGGATAAACGCGAGGAACTGGTCGAGAATCGCGTCCATGTCCTCGATATCGCGGACCATGTCGTCGGTAAGGTCGGTGTGGTTGCCCATCAGTTCCAGGGAAAGCCGCAAACGCGTCAATGGCGTGCGCAGGTCATGGGACACCCCCGCCAGCATCAGCTCGCGCTCGCGCCCCGCCTGTTCGACATCCTCGGCCATCTGGTTGAACGCGCTGTACACCTCGGTCATTTCACTCGGCGTGTCGCTGATGGGCAGCCGCACGCTACGTCCCTGACCGAGCTGGCGTGCAGCAAACACCAGGCGCTTGAGCGGCTGGTTGAGCTGGCGCACGAAAATCCAGGCAGACGCGGTGGAAAGCAAACCAATTGCCAGGAACCAGCCCAGCACGTTCCAGATCTTCTGCCCCCGCAGTGGGTGCGGGTACAGCGGTACTTTCAGCCAGTCCTCGCCCAGGCTCGGGGCCCGCACCCACAGCGCCGGCGATACATGCATGCGCAGCCGTACCTCGGTGTCTTCACCCAGTTCGGCCTGCATCTGTCTTTGGTAGATTTCACTGTAGGGCCAATGTTGCTCGCCCTCGGGCACGCCCGCGCCTGCGACCCGGACCAGGGTGGCAGCCTTGGCGATCTTCTCGCGGTTCTCGGGGTCTGCGGCCCAATAGGCGCGCAAGGTCAGGGCGACACCGTGGCTGTACTGCCGGTCCACCAGCACGTCTTCGTTCATCAACAGATAAACCAGTGTCAGGGCCTTGGAAAACAGTACGACGATGAGCACCAGCCAAAGGGTGCGTGAGAAAAAACTTTGGGGGAACCACAACGGGGTTTTCATAAAAGACAGCTAGACACCTTGCAGGAGCGAGCGAGGCTCGCAGAATTGCAAACGCCGGGCAACCGGCTGACTCTTATCGAGTCAACACCGGCAAGCCCGCTTCTGCAAATCATCGGTCACTTGGTTGCAGTGCCATCCGGCACAAACACGTAACCCACGCCCCACACCGTCTGGATATAACGCGGCTTGGATGGATCGGGTTCGATCATCCGGCGCAGACGGGATATCTGTACGTCGATGGAGCGCTCCAGGGCGTCCCACTCGCGGCCACGGGCCAGGTTCATCAGCTTGTCACGGGTCAGCGGCTGGCGAGCGTTCATCACCAGTGCCTTGAGCACGGCGAATTCGCCGGTGGTCAGCATGTGCACTTCATCGCCACGCTTGAGCTCACGGGTGGCCAGCGACAGCTCGTAGTCACCGAAGGTCACGCTTTCGTCTTCGCTGCCTGGGGCACCCGGTACCGGGGCGGCCTGGCGACGCAGTACGGCCTTGACCCGCGCCATTAGCTCATCCGGGTTGAACGGCTTGGCCAGGTAATCGTCAGCGCCCAGTTCCAGGCCCTTGATACGGCTCAGCTCATCGCCCTTGGCGGTCAGCATGATGATCGGGATCTGATTGTTGGCGCCGCGCAGGCGTTTGCAGGCGGTCAGGCCGTCTTCGCCGGGCAGCATCAGGTCCAGAACCACCAGGTTGAAGACTTCACGTCCCAACAGGCGGTCCATCTGTTCGGTGTTTGGCACCGCGCGTGCGCGATAGCCCTTGGAGTTGAAGAAACGCTCCAGCAGGCTGCTTAGCCCCGGATCGTCATCAACGATGAGAATTTTTTCGCCTTCAGCAGTTTGTGCAGTGCTGCTCATTAGATGCTCCTCTTATCTCGGCGCGCATTATGGCGTAGCTGCCGTTATACGCACCGTGTGCATTGTTAGCAGATTTTTCCTCTACCGCCAGCTAACCCGCGCCCTACAACCTTGGCCGCAATCCCCCCAAGGGCGGAACGCTGGTTATAATGCGGCGCCTTTGTGCAGGGCAACGTCAGTTCGTTACCGTTTACTGCCAGGGGATTTTTTTCACCCGCTTGTAGTGATTTTTTCGATTTCGAGGGTCAATAGGCTGCCTCTTGACCCAGGCAGCGGCGCCAGTCGGGCCGCTCAACCAGCCTCGCAAGCCTTGTTTTCCGGGCCTGCGAGCCTGCTTTCAGAATTTCAGGTGGTTTTATGGACAGCATCAACAGCCGCATCGCCGAGGAACTCGGTGTACGCCCACAACAGGTCGAAGCGGCCGTCGCTCTACTGGATGAAGGCTCCACAGTGCCCTTCATCGCCCGTTACCGTAAAGAAGTCACCGGCAGCCTCGATGATATCCAGTTGCGGCATCTGGAAGAGCGCCTGCGCTACCTGCGAGAACTCGACGAACGGCGTATCAGCATCCTCGCCAGCATCGAAGAGCAAGGCAAGCTGACCCCGCAACTGGAACGCGACATCAAGCTCGCCGACACCAAGACCCGCCTCGAAGACTTGTACCTGCCGTACAAACAGAAGCGTCGCACCAAGGGCCAGATCGCCCTGGAAGCCGGCCTCGGCGAGTTGGCCGACGGTCTGTTCAACGATCCGTCCCTGGCTCCGGAAAGCGAAGCTGCACGTTTTATCGATGCCGAAAAAGGCGTCGCCGACGTCAAGGCTGCCCTCGAAGGCGCCAAGTACATCCTCATGGAACGCTTCGCCGAAGACGCCAACCTGCTGGAAAAACTGCGCAACTACCTGAAGCAGGAAGCCACCCTCAGTGCCCGCGTGATCGCCGGCAAGGAAGAGGAAGGCGCCAAGTTCCGCGATTACTTCGAACACGACGAGCCGCTGAAAAGCATGCCGTCCCACCGCGCCCTCGCGATTTTCCGCGGTCGCAACGAAGGCATCCTGAGCTCCGCGCTGAAAGTCGGCGACGAGCTGCCAGGCACCATGCACCCGTGCGAAGGCATGATCGGTCAACAATTCGGCATCCAGAATCAGAATCGTCCTGCGGACAAGTGGCTCAGTGAAGTCGTGCGCTGGACCTGGAAGGTCAAGCTCTACACCCACCTGGAAACCGACCTGCTGGGCGAGCTGCGCGACGGCGCCGAGACCGAAGCCATCAGCGTTTTCGCCCACAACCTGCACGACCTGCTGCTGGCCGCTCCAGCCGGCCCGCGTGCCACCCTGGGCCTCGACCCGGGCCTGCGTACCGGCTGCAAGGTTGCCGTGGTCGACGCCACCGGCAAGATGCTCGACCACGCCACGGTTTACCCGCATGTGCCGCACAACAAGTGGGACCAGACCATCGCGATCCTCGCCGCCCTGTGCGCCAAGCACTCGGTGGACCTGATCGCCATCGGCAACGGCACCGCCAGCCGCGAAACCGACAAGCTGGCTGCCGAGCTGATCAAAAAATACCCAGGCATGCAGATGACCAAGGTAATGGTCTCCGAGGCCGGCGCCTCGGTGTATTCCGCGTCTGAGCTGGCTTCCAAGGAATTCCCGGACCTCGACGTGTCGATCCGTGGCGCAGTATCCATCGCTCGCCGCCTGCAAGATCCACTGGCCGAACTGGTGAAGATCGATCCGAAATCCATCGGCGTCGGCCAGTACCAGCACGACGTGTCGCAGCTGAAACTGGCACGCGGCCTGGATGCGGTAGTGGAAGACTGCGTGAACAAGGTCGGCGTGGATGTGAATACCGCCTCCGTTGCGCTGTTGGCCCGGATCTCCGGCCTCAACGCCACCCTGGCACAAAACATCGTGACCCACCGCGACGAAAACGGTGCGTTCAAGACCCGTGCAGCGCTGAAAAAGGTCGCACGCCTTGGCGAAAAAACCTTCGAACAAGCCGCCGGCTTCCTGCGCGTCATGAACGGTGACAACCCGCTGGACTCCTCGGCCGTCCACCCGGAAGCCTACCCGCTGGTGCAACGCATTGCCGCTGAAACCGACCGCGACATCCGCTCGCTGATCGGCGACGCCGCGTTCCTCAAGCGCCTGGACCCGAAAAAGTACACCGACGAAACCTTCGGCGTACCGACCATCACCGACATCCTGCAAGAGCTGGAAAAACCTGGCCGCGACCCGCGTCCCGAGTTCAAGACCGCCGAGTTCCAGGAAGGCGTCGAAGACCTCAAGGACCTGCAACTGGGGATGATCCTCGAGGGCGTAGTCACCAACGTGACCAACTTCGGCGCGTTTGTGGATATCGGCGTGCATCAGGACGGTTTGGTGCACATCTCTGCACTTTCGGAGAAGTTCATCAAGGACCCGCGCGAAGCGGTGAAAGCCGGTGACGTGGTCAAGGTCAAGGTCATGGAAGTCGACATCCCGCGCAAACGCGTCGGCCTGTCGATGCGCATGAGCGACACCCCGGGCGAAAAAATCGACGGTGCCCGTGGCGCACGCCCTGGCTCGGCGCCACGCCAGTCCCAAGGCAGCGCACCCCGCAAGGAAACCGCTGCGCCAGCCCCGGCCAATAACGCCATGGCTTCGCTGTTCGCCAATGCCAAACAACTGAAGAAACGTTAATGGAACTGCCAGCCGGTTTGACCCACAGCGCTTTCAGCGAACTCATTGGCTGCCGCCTGCAACGCCTGGAAACCGGTGTTGCCGAGGTGGCCATGACCCTGGAACCGCAACTGCGCAACCGCGCTGGCAAGCTCCATGGCGGGGCGATCTTCAGCCTGGTGGACATTGCCATGGGGCTGGCCTGTTCCAGCTCCCATGGTTTCGACCAGCAAAGCGCGACCATCGAATGCAAGATCAACTACATCCGCGCCGTTTCCGACGGCGACGTGCTATGCACTGCCCGGGTGATTCACCCCGGTCGGCGCACGCTGGTGGTCGAGGCGGACGTGTACCAGGACGAAAAACTGGTCGCAAAAGCACAAGGCACCTTCGCTGTCCTATAGCTCCCTGTCATCGATTTGAGTTAATTTCGGCGCTGCGAAAGTTGCGCCGAACTTTTCCTCGTGCGCGATAGCCAGACTCAGGGACGAAGGCGGCTCTTTCAGAGTGGGTCAATCCGGCTCAAAAACCAGGCGATAACGCCAGTTTCCACTTCACCCTTGTAGACCGTCCTGCCCACCCCCATATTGGGGCGACTGACGCGTGAAGGAATCCAACTTGAGCGAACTTCTCAACCGCCGCCTGGCCCTGCTCGGCAAGCACGAACACCTCTCTTTGCTCGAGCAATGCCTGCACGGCATCGAGCGTGAATGCCTGCGCGTCACCGGTGAAGGCCGACTGGCACAAACGCCGCACCCCGAGGCCTTGGGCGCTGCACTGACCCACGAACAAATCACCACCGACTATTCCGAGTCGCTGCTTGAGTTCATCACCCCGGCGTTGCCCAACCCGGCCGATACCCTGAGCAGCCTCGACAAGATCCACCGTTTTGCCTACAGCAAGCTCGGCAACGAGTACCTGTGGAGTCCATCGATGCCGTGCCCGTTGCCGGCCGAGGAAGATATTCCGATTGCCTACTACGGCACCTCCAACATCGGACAGCTCAAGTACGTATATCGCAAGGGCCTGGCCCTGCGGTACGGCAAGACCATGCAGTGCATCGCCGGGATCCACTACAACTTCTCCCTGCCGGAAGCGTTGTGGCCGCTGCTCAAGGAAGCCGAAAACTTTGTAGGTACCGACCGCGACTACCAGTCCACGGCTTATATCGCGCTGATCCGTAACTTCCGCCGCTACAGCTGGCTGCTGATGTACCTGTTCGGCGCGTCGCCGGCCCTGGACGCGGGTTTCCTGCGCGGTCGCTCGCACCAGCTGGAAGTGCTGGACGCCGACACTCTGTACCTGCCGTACGCCACCAGCCTGCGCATGAGCGACCTGGGTTACCAGAGCAACGCCCAGGCCGGCCTGACGCCGTGCTACAACGACCTGGCGAGCTACACCGACAGCCTGCGCGAAGCGGTGGCAACGCCCTACGCGCCGTACGTCGAAGTCGGCACCCATAAGGACGGTGAGTGGGTACAGCTCAACACCAACATCCTGCAGATCGAAAACGAGTACTACTCCAACATCCGGCCCAAGCGCGTGACCTACACCGGCGAACGGCCGATCCAGGCGTTGATGGCTCGTGGCATTCAGTACATCGAAGTGCGCTGCCTGGACATCAACCCGTTCCTGCCAATGGGCATCGACTTGCAAGAGTCGCGCTTCCTCGACGCGTTCCTGCTGTATTGCGCCTTGAATGACAGCCCGCTGTTCGCTGATAACGAGTGCGGCAACGCCAGCTCAAACTTCCTCAGCGTGGTCAAGGAAGGTCGCCGTCCGGGCCTGCAATTGCAGCGCCGTGGCGAATCGGTGGACATGAAGGAATGGGCCGCCGAGTTGCTGGAGCAGATTGCTCCGCTGGCAGCCTTGCTGGATCAGAGCCAGGGCATCAATGAACACAGCCAGGCACTGGACGCCCAGTTGGCGAAGGTCAAGGATTCGTCCCTGACCCCGTCGGCCCAGGTGCTGGCGGCGATGAGCGAGCGTAAAGAGAGCTTTGCGCAGTTCTCGCTGCATCAGAGCCAGGTGCACGCCGAACACTTCCGCAGCGAGCCGTTGAAGGCTGAGGAACAGGCGCGCTTTGAAGAGCTGGCGCGTAATTCGCTGGCGCAACAGGCAGAGCTGGAGCAGAACGAAGTGGGCGATTTTGACGTATTTGTCGGGTCGTACCAGGCGAGCATCCTCGCTATCAGTAACTAATCAGTCGCAACCTACTGTAGGAGCGAGCTTGCTCGCGAAAAACCTGAGAACAACGCGTTCACCCAGCCAGCACGCGTTATCGTTGACGTTTTTCGCGAGCAAGCTCGCTCCTACATAATAAGCTAATTCGAAAATGTTATTTATTTTCGGATTCTTAGATCATTTAGTCTTCTCACACGCCGACCTCCGGCCGCCTGATGAGGACTTCCCCCTTGAAACTGCATTTCCCCCTTCGCCTCTTGGCGGCGTTGTCCCTGGCCGGTGCCAGCCTGTTTGCCCAGGCCGCCGATGTGACCATCGCTTACCAGACCACCGTTGACCCGGCGAAAGTCGCCCAGGCCGACGGCGCCTACGAAAAAGCCACCAACGCCAAGATCGACTGGCGCAAATTCGACAATGGTGCCGACATCATCGCCGCCATCGCTTCCGGTGACGTGCAGATCGGCTACCTAGGTTCCAGCCCCCTGACCGCTGCCGTGACCCGCAAGGTCCCGGTGGAAACCTTCCTGATCGCCACCCAGATCGGCGGTGCCGAAGCCTTGGTGGCGCGCAACGGTTCCGGGATCAACAGCCCGCAGGACCTGATCGGCAAGAAAGTCGCCGTGCCGTTCGTTTCCACTGGCCACTACAGCCTGCTGGCCGCACTGAAGCACTGGAACATCGACCCTTCGAAAGTGACCATCCTCAACCTCGCCCCGCCAGCCATCATCGCTGCCTGGAAGCGCGGTGATATCGACGCCACCTACGTATGGGATCCGGCTCTGGGCGTAGCCAAGGAAAACGGCAAAGTGCTGATCACTTCCGGCGAACTGGCCAAATTTGGCGCACCGACTTTCGATGCCTGGATCGTGCGTAAGGATTTCGCCGAGAAGCACCCGGAAATCGTCACGGCCTTTGCCAAAGTTACCCTGGATGCCTACGCCGCTTACCGCAAAGACCCACAAGCCTGGCTGGCGGACAAAGGCAACGTCGACAAACTGGTGAAACTCTCCGGAGCCAAGGCCAGCGATATTCCGCTGCTGCTGCAAGGCAACGTCTACCCGCTGGCGGCTGACCAGGTCACCCTGCTCGGCGCACCGACCACCAAGGCCGTCACCGACACCGCCGCGTTCCTCAAGGAACAGGGCAAGGTCGACGCCGTACTGCCGGATTACGCCCCGTACGTCAGCCCGAAGTTCATCACTAACTGATACCAGGAGTTCACCGCGATGGCCTTGCTACAACTGGAGCGCATCAGCGCACAGTACCCAGGCAGCCCGGAGCCCGTACTGGCCGATATTTCCCTGAGCCTTGGGCCCCAGCAATTGCTGGTAGCCCTCGGCCCTTCCGGCAGTGGCAAGACTTCGCTGTTGAACCTGATTGCCGGTTTTGTCGAACCCAGCGCCGGGCGCATCACCCTTGACGGTGTGCCCGTAAAAGGACCGAGCGCCGAACGCGGCGTGGTGTTCCAGGACGACGCCCTGCTGCCCTGGCAGGACGTGCTGGCCAACGTCGGCTTCGGCCTGGAGTTGGCGGGCGTGTCCAAGGCCAAGCGCGAAATCCGCGCCCGGGAAATGCTCGCCCTGGTGGACCTCGCCGGCTTCGACAGCCGCCGCATCTGGCAACTCTCCGGTGGCCAGAAGCAACGTGTGGGCCTGGCCCGCGCGTTGGCTGCTGACCCGCGCGTACTGCTGATGGACGAACCCTTCGGCGCCCTCGATGCCTTCACCCGCGAACAGATGCAGGAGCTGTTGCTGCAAGTCTGGCGGCGCACAGCCAAGCCGGTGTTCCTGATTACCCACGACATCGAAGAAGCCGTATTCCTCGCCACGGATCTGATTCTGCTGGCGCCCAACCCAGGCCAGATCGTCGAGCGCCTGTGCCTGGACTTCGGCCAGCGCTACGCCGCCGGTGAGTCGGCACGGGCGATCAAGTCCGACCCACGTTTTATCGAAACCCGCGAACACGTGCTGGGCAAGGTGTTCTCCCAACGGCAGGTGTCCGCATGAGCAGCTACGAATTACCGGCGACCCGCACCGCGCAAACTCCGGTGGTGCCGGTACGCCGCAGTCTGAGCACCCGCTGGATCAGCGTGCTGACCCTGGTGACTCTGGTCGCTATCTGGTGGGCCGTGACCGCCAGCGGGCTGATCGAACCGCTGTTCCTGCCACCGCCTTCCGCCGTGCTGCAAAAAGGCTGGCTGCTGGCGACCACTGGCTACATGGACTCCACCCTGTGGCAGCACTTGGGCGCGAGCCTCAAGCGTATCGGCCTGGGCCTCGGCTTTGCCGTGCTGACCGCCGTGCCGGTGGGCATTGCCATCGGCTCCAATCGCATCGCCCGGGGCATTCTGGATCCGCTGATCGAG
Organism: Pseudomonas sp. ATCC PTA-122608; assembly: GCF_001952855.1. Lineage (GTDB taxonomy): Bacteria > Pseudomonadota > Gammaproteobacteria > Pseudomonadales > Pseudomonadaceae > Aquipseudomonas. The sequence goes on from NZ_LPNO01000055.1 coordinate 165,126, forward strand.
TTTTACCGCCCGATTCCGCCGCTGGCTTACCTGCCGCTGATCGTGATCTGGTGCGGCATCGGCGAGCTGTCCAAGGTGCTGCTGATCTACCTGGCGATTTTTGCGCCGATCGCCATTGCTACCGCCACCGGCGTGCGCACCGTCGACCCGGCCAAATTGCGCGCCGCGCAGTCATTGGGCGCCACACGGGCACAGCTGATTCGCCACGTAATCCTGCCGAGCGCCCTGCCCGACATCCTCACCGGCGTGCGGATTGGCCTCGGTGTGGGGTGGTCGACGTTGGTGGCCGCCGAGCTGATCGCCGCCACCAGCGGCCTGGGTTTCATGGTGCAGTCTGCGGCGCAGTTTCTGGTCACCGACGTAGTGGTGCTGGGGATTCTGGTAATCGCGCTGATCGCCTTTGCGATGGAAATGGGCTTGCGTGCCCTGCAGCGCAAACTGGTGCCGTGGCATGGCCAGGCACACTAAGAAATTTTCGACGAGAATCCCATGAGCAGCCTGACCGTAACGCCTCTCAGCACCGCCCTTGGCGCCCAGATCAGTGGCGTCGACATTACCCAACCGCTGAACATCGAACAACGCGACGCCATTGAACAGGCGCTGCTCAAGCATTCGGTGCTGTTCTTCCGCAACCAGCCGATCAACCCGCAGCAACAGGCGCGGTTCGCGGCGCATTTCGGCGACCTGCACATTCACCCGATCTACCCCAACGTGCCGGAACAGCCTGAAGTGCTGATCCTCGATACCGCCGTGACCGATGTACGCGATAACGCCATCTGGCACACCGACGTGACCTTCCTGCCCACGCCGGCCCTCGGCGCGGTACTCAGCGCCAAGCTGTTGCCGGAGTTCGGTGGCGATACGTTGTGGGCCAGCGGGATTGCCGCGTATGAGGCGTTATCGGAGCCGTTCAAAAAGTTGTTGGACGGTTTGACCGCGACCCATGATTTCACGCGTTCTTTCCCGCTGGAGCGTTACGGCAATACACCGCAAGACCTGGCGCGCTGGGAAGAAGCCCGGCGCAAGAATCCGCCACTGTCCCATCCGGTGATTCGCACGCACCCGGTGAGCGGGCGTAAATCGCTGTTCGTCAGTGAAGGGTTCACCAGCAAGATCAACGAACTGGAGCCGGCGGAAAGCGAGGCGGTGTTGAAGCTGCTGTTTGCGCACGCGACACGGCCGGAATTCACCATTCGCTGGCGTTGGCAGGAAAATGACGTGGCGTTCTGGGATAACCGCGTGACCCAGCATTACGCGGTGGATGATTACCGGCCGCAACGGCGGGTGATGCACCGGGCGACGATTTTGGGGGATGTGCCGTTCTAGCAGGCACACCACAAATCAAATGTGGGAGCGGGCTTGCTCGCGAAGGCGGTGGATCAGTCGACATATACAGTGACTGACACTCCGCTTTCGCGAGCAAGCCCGCTCCCACATTTGGTTGGGGATGATTCAGGAGTTGGGGACTACCGCTTACTCAGCGGTAGACGGCTTTTCCCACAAGTTAATCCCGCCTTCCTGGGCAAACCGATCAATCTCCGCCAGCTCTTGCGCGCTGAAGCTCAAATTCTGCAACGCCCCGACGTTTTCAATGATCTGCTCCGGCCGGCTCGCGCCGATCAGGGCACTGGTGACCCGCGGATCACGCAACGTCCACGCCAACGCCATCTGCGCCAGGCTCTGGCCACGACGCTTGGCAATTTCATTCAGCGCACGGGCGTGGGCGATGTTGGCCTCGGACAAATGCTTGGCCTGCAACGAACCACCACCCGGGCGATTCACCCGCGCATCCGCCGGTACGCCGTTGAGGTATTTGTCGGTCAACAGTCCCTGGGCCAATGGCGTGAACGCAATCACCCCGGCACCGAGTTCTTCGGTGACGTCCAGCAGGTCTTTTTCCACCCAGCGATTGAGCAGGTTGTAGGCCGGCTGATGGATCAGCAGTGGCACTTTCCACTCTTGAAGCAGTGCTGCAATTTCCCGGGTTTTCACGCCGGAATAGGACGAAATCCCGATGTACAACGCCTTGCCCTGTTGTACGGCGGTGGCCAGTGCGCTGGCGGTTTCTTCCAGTGGGGTGTCGGCATCAAAACGGTGGGAGTAGAAGATGTCCACGTAGTCGACGCCCAGGCGTTGCAGGCTCTGGTCGAGGCTCGCCAGTACGTACTTGCGCGAACCGCCGCCCTGGCCGTAAGGGCCTGGCCACATGTCCCAACCCGCCTTGCTGGAGATGATCAGTTCATCGCGGTAATGCTTGAAATCTTCCCGCAGCAAACGGCCGAAGTTGATCTCGGCGCTGCCGTACGGAGGGCCGTAGTTGTTGGCCAGGTCGAAGTGGTTGATACCCAGGTCGAACGCCGTACGCAGGAGCGCGCGCTGGGTGTCAATCGGGGTGCTGTCGCCAAAGTTGTGCCACAGCCCCAGGGACAGTGCCGGCAGCACCAGTCCGCTGCGACCTACGCGGCGATAAGGAATAGATTCATAGCGGTTTTCGGCAGCAATGTAAGTCATCGAATCCTCTCTTGGACTTGGGGCAAATAAGGCCCGGGAATAAGCATATTCCCGGGCCTTTTAAGCAGCTGAATCGCTTAAGTCTGCCTTTCCCTTTTACAGCAAAGTCCTACCAAAGTGGAACGACATAGCTCACATACAGGCGGTTTTCATCTTGCACGGTGGCGCCAGTAATATCCGGGCTGGCGTGGGCATTTCGCCACGTCACGCCGAGGCCTTTGAGGGTGCCGGTGGGCACTTGGTAAGCCACCGTGACGTTACGTTCCCATTCGCTGGTGGTGCCCTGGGTGGTGCGGATGTCATCACCGTGTGCGTAGGACGTGGCGAACGTCAGGCCATTGAGGCCGAGCTTGCCGAAGTCATATTTGTACTGTGCCAGCCAGGTGCGTTCGCCGGCGTGCTGGAACTTGTTCAGTTGCATGTTGGTGAGTGCCGGGGTGTCGGCGCCCGAGCCCGGGCCCTGGTTGCTGGCACCGCTGTTCAGGCCGGAATCCAGGTACGGGAAGTCGCTGTCGCCGCTGTTTTTCTGGATGCCCAGGCCGACGGTATGGCCGTCCAGGCTGTAGCTTTCCAACAGGCTGACGGTGGACTGGTTGATGCGACCCTTGGAGGTGCCGTCGCCATAAAGACCGGCTGCGGAATAGTCCTTGTCGCCATCGGCGTTTGCACCCACACCCAGGCTGCGATACAGGCGCACGTCGGTGTCGATCGCACCCACAGGCAAGGCGTCATGGCGCTTGGCACCGAGGAAGAACTGCTGGTAGTAATCCTCGAGGTTCGAGTACCACAGGCTGACGGTGGTGTCCGGCAAACCTTTGTAGTCCGCACCGCCGTACAAGAAACGATCGCTCTCTTTGGTGCCGCCGGCGGTGATCATGCCTTGGTCGCCGGTTTCGTTGCGGATCTTGGTCTTGAGGATGTCACCGGCGGTGAAGGTGAAGTCGGTCAAGTCCTTGGAAACCAACTGCACGCCAGTGTTGGTCTGCTGGTACAAGCGGCCGTCGGTGTTGGCCAGTACCGGGTTGTTGCCGTAGAGCGTACCGACGCGCAATTCATCCTGGGCGAAGCGCATCTTGAAGGTCGGGCTGAGCACGCCGAACTGGTCGGCGGATTTACCGTCATCCAGCGGGAACATGCTGCCGGGGTAACGGCCCTGGTGATCCTTGTCATTGAGGTCGCCACCGGAATCCAGTTTCAAGCCGTAGAACGCCTGCAAGTCCAAGCCAAAGCCCACTGGGCCATCGGTGTAGCCGGACTTGAAGTTGAACTCAAAACCCTGGCCCCAATCACGGATGCTATGGGCCTTGTTATTGCTGTTCACCACATCGCGCCCCTGCTGATTGAGGTAGCGGTTGAGCAGGGTCACGTCGGCGTGGCTGTCATCGATAAAATCGGCGTGGGCGGACAGCATAAAGCTCGCCATGGCGGCACCCACCATGGGGCTCAATAACGTCTTCATTGGTACCGGTCTCCGTCACTGTTCTGAAATGAAAGCGTCAAACGCTTCACACAATTAGGCGATGGCCATGTGACAGTTCGGAGTCAAAACACCCTTTACCCGGATGAAATTAAATTTAAGGAACCCTTCAAGCACGGGGCTTTGCGGGCGCTGGCGAGCGCTTCGGCGCGCCAGTGATGGTGGGATCTGGAGGAGAAACAAAGAACGAAAAAGGCCCTGTTCGAGGTATTGAACAGGGCCTTTTCGTTTAGCGAACCAGGTGCAGGAACTGCATATGCCGTTCGTACTGGTCGAGGATGTCGTTGATGATCTGCTCCTTGGTGTAGCCCACCAGATCGTAGTCCTGGCTGCCCTCACTCAAGTGCACTTCCGCGCGGTAGTAGCGGCGGTTGTTGAGCTGCTTGGAACCCATGCCGCCCCGTGCAAATGACGGGGTGAAATAGCCGCGCATCTGCACCTGATACACGAACGGATGCTGTTCGCCGTGGCCGATTTCCAGGCTGACACTGTCGTTGGCCGGGTCCGGCTGGGCGACCACGTTCAGGCCTTTTTCGACAAACACTGCCGTCACTTCTTCGATCGCCGGACGCACCGTGGTCTCAAGGAAACGGTACACCTCATCCCGTGACGGGAAATGCACCGCCTGGCTCAAGCGCTGGCGCCAACCGCCCGTGCCTTTACGTGAGCCCGACACCGGCGCGAGGGAATGCATCTGCGCAATCTGCTTCTGGGATTCGAGGTAGAACGCCTTGTGCAGCCCCCACATCATCAGCAGCAAGATCATCGAGAACGGCAGCGATGTCAGCACCACAGCAGATTTGAGCGAGTCGATGCTGCCGGCAAACAACAGCGCGCTGGTCACCAATGCGGTCATCGCGCCCCAGAACACTCGCAGCCACTTCGGACCGTCTTCATCGGCGTTGCCGCCTTTGGCCGACAAGGTCGAGAGCACCACGGTGCCGGAGTCGGCCGAGGTAACGAAGAACACGAAGCTGATAAACACCGTGACGGCGATCACCGTCTTGCTCCACGGGTAGGTTTCCAGCAGCAGGTAGAGGCTCATCGACGGATCATCGATGGCCGACTGACCGAGCGCCGTGAGGCCGTGGTTGAGTATCTGGTCGATGGCGCTGTTGCCGAAGATCGACATCCACGCCAGGGTGAAGCCCAACGGGATCAACAGCACGCCGAACACGAATTCACGGATGGTGCGGCCGCGGGAAATACGCGCGATAAACAGGCCCACAAACGGCGACCATGCGATCCACCAGGCCCAATAAAACACGGTCCAGCCGCCCAGCCAGTCGCTGGGTTTGTCGTAGGCGTAGAGGTCGAAACTCTTGGTCGGCAAGGCGCCGAGGTAGTCGCCGATGTTCTGGATCAGGGTGTTGAGCAAGTGCTGGGTGGGACCCGCGAACAACACGAATAGCAGCAGCGCACAGGCCAGCAGCATGTTGATGTCGGACATCACTCGCACGCCCTTGTCGACGCCCGAGACGGCGACAAGAATTGCCGCGCCCATCATCAAGGTGATGAGGCCAACCTGGATCCACTGGGTGTGGGCCACGCCGAACAGGTAATCGAGCCCGGAGTTGAGGTGCAACACGCCAAAGCCCATGTCGGCGCCAAGGCCGAACACCGTGGCGATGATGCCGAAGCCGTCCACGGCATAACCGATGGGGCCGTTGATGCGCTTGCCGATCAGCGGGTACAGCGCCGAACGCAACGCCAGCGGCAGGTTATGCCGGTAGGCGAAATACGCCAGGGCCATGCCGACGAAGGCGAACACACCCCAGCCATGCAGGCCCCAGTGCAGAAACAGGATCTGCATGGCCTGGCGCGCCGCGTCACCGTTCAGCGCCTCGCCCTGGGGCGGTTGCACCAGGTGCGTCAACGGTTCGGAAACGCAGAAGAAAAACAGCGTGATGCTGATCCCGGCGGCGAACAGCATGCCCGCCCAGGACAGGTAACTGAATTCGGGCTCGTCGTGGTCGGCACCGAGTTTGATCTTGCCGTAGCCCGATAACGCGGTGACCACCACGAAGACCAGATACAGGGTCATCGCCAGCATGTAGTACCAGCCGACCGTATTGGCCGCCCAGTTTTGTGCGGCCAGCAGCCAGGCGCCGGCTTGTTCGGGAATAGCGATGACGGTCAGGCCGAACAGCAGGATGAAGCTCGCGGCGAAGTAAAACACCGGCGGGTTCATGCGGACCTGACCGCTTGAAGGTATGGACGATGCACTCATGAAGGGTGCACCTCAAGGGAGTGGGATGTGGCTGTAAAAAACGGACTCAGCAAAGGTAAGCCTCCTGTTGTGAGCGGGCAGCGAACCACCGATTTAACTTGAACGAACAGTCAAGTTAAACATGGATAGGGGTTTGAGGACTAATCGCAGGGCCGAGTGGTAGGTATTTCCTACACTAGCTCAAGGAAAGGTATGACGTATGGGGATGACGAAACGTTCAGCGATTGCTGAGCGAAATACGGCTCGAATCTGGCTAATGCAGCTCAAATTTGGAATACAGACAAAAATGTGGGAGCGGGCTTGCTCGCGAATGCAGTGGATCAGTCAACTGATGTATTGGCTGACACTCCGCATTCGCGAGCAAGCCCGCTCCCACATTTGATCTGTGTGATCTTGAGAGAGGGGTTCTACTTCTGCGTCCCATCATCATGCTGCAAATTCGCCTGGGTCAGATTCGCCCCCGCCGGCACGCTCCGCGTCAGCCACACGTTGCCGCCAATGGTCGAACCCTTGCCAATCGTGATCCGCCCCAGAATCGTCGCCCCGGCGTAGATCACCACATCATCCTCGACAATCGGATGCCGCGGATGGCCCTTCTGCAACTGACCGTCTTCATCCGCCGGGAAACGCTTGGCGCCCAAAGTCACGGCCTGATAGATCCGCACCCGCTCGCCAATGATCGCCGTCTCGCCAATCACCACACCCGTCCCGTGGTCGATGAAGAAGCTCGGCCCGATCTGCGCGCCCGGGTGAATATCAATCCCGGTCGCCGAGTGCGCGATTTCCGCACTGATCCGCGCCAGCAACGGCAACCCCGCCCGATACAAGTGGTGCGCCAGGCGATGGTGAATCACCGCCAGAATCCCCGGGTAGCACAACAGCACTTCATCCACACTGCGCGCCGCCGGGTCGCCGTGGTAAGCGGCGAGTACGTCGGTGTCCAGCAGGCTGCGCAAGGCCGGCAATGCCAGGGCGAAATCCTGGATCAGGTGGATGGCATGGGCGTCCACCTCACTGTCATCCTGGCCGCCTTGCCGTGCGGCATACCGCAGTTCCAGCCGCGCCTGGGCGAGCAACGCATTCAGCGCCACATCCAGGGTATGGCCCACGTAGAAATCTTCACTTTCTTCACGCAGGTCCACCGGCCCCAAACGCATGGGGAACAGCGCGCCGCACAACGCCTCGAGAATCTGTGCCACGGCTTCCCGTGAAGGCAGCTCGCGACCGCCCTGCTCGCCGCTGACCCGGCCATTGCGGGTGCGCCACTGGTCCCGGGCGCTGCGCAGCTGGCTGACGATGGTCTGTAATTGCCAATGACTGGAACGCTCACTCACGGTCTTCACTCCTGACGAAATGCCCACCACTTTACGGCAAGGGACCTGAGCGTCCTTAAGAACCAATAGTGCAATGCTAATAACCCACAGACATAAGCGATTGGCGGTTGCCCCCTGAAAAGTGCCTGCCTATAGTCGGTGCATCTCTGACCACCCGTGCGTAGCCATGATCAAACAACAGCTCGACCGCTTTAACCGTCTGGAACTGCTGGGCGGCGCCACCGCCCTGGAAAAACTCGAACGGCTGTCGGCCTGGCTGGGGCGTGACGTCTACGTCAAACGTGACGACACCACGCCGCTGGCCCTGGGTGGCAACAAGCTGCGCAAACTCGAATACCTCGCCGCCGACGCCCTCGCCCAAGGCGCCGATACCCTCGTCACCGCCGGTGCGATCCAGTCCAACCATGTGCGCCAAACCGCTGCACTGGCCGCCAAGCTGGGCCTGGGCTGCGTCGCCCTGCTGGAAAACCCGACGGGCACCGAAGACCCCAACTACCTGGCCAACGGCAACCGCCTGTTGCTGGAACTGTTCGACGCCAAGGTCGAGCTGGTAGAAAACCTGGACAACGTCGACGACCAGCTCAACGCCGTCGCCGACCGCCTGCGCAGCAACGGCAAGAAGCCGTACCTGGTGCCCATCGGTGGCTCCAACGCCCTCGGCGCCCTGGGTTACGTGCGCGCCGGGCTGGAACTGGCCGGGCAGATTGAAGACAGCGGCATCCAGTTCTCCACCGTGGTACTGGCCTCCGGCAGCGCCGGCACCCACAGCGGCCTGGCACTGGCACTGGCCGAAGTACTGCCGGACCTGCAAGTGATTGGCGTCACGGTGTCCCGCACCGACGAAGCCCAGCGCCCCAAGGTGCAAGGCCTGGCCGAACGCACCGCCGAATTGCTCGGCGTGCCTGTGCCGGACGCGTTCAAGGTGATCCTGTGGGACGAGTACTTCGCCCCCCGTTATGGCGAACCGAGTGCCGGCACGCTGGCGGCGATCAAGCTGGTGGCCAGCCAGGAAGGCTTGCTGCTGGACCCGGTCTACACTGGCAAAGCCATGGCCGGGTTGCTGGACGGCATTGGCCGGCAGCGCTTTGAAGAGGGGCCGATCATCTTCCTGCACACCGGTGGCGCACCCGCCTTGTTTGCGTATGATTCGAGCTTTTGATATTCCATAAAGAAATATCAATTAGATTTTATATTATTTTCAAGTCTTAAAAACCGGCTTTATAGTCGCGCCGTAGGCGAGCTTGATGGCGATACGCATGACTGGGTAGATCCAAAACACCGAGTTGATGCATTCGCGAGCAAGCCCGCTCCCACAGACCGCGCTTTTGAGGCAGGATACGACTACCGCGTCACCTGCATCGCTCAACATAAAAACACAGGGGCTCTTCATGACTATTTCTGTATTCCGTCGCACGTTACTGGTTGGTACGTTGGGGCTGGCGCTTGGCGCCGGGTGGCTCGGTCAGGCGGTTGCCGGCGAGCAGTTGGATAACATCAAGAAAGCCGGCGAAATCAAGATTGGCCTGGAAGGCACCTACCCGCCGTTCAGCTTCGTCGATGAAAGCGGCAAGCTCAGCGGTTTCGAGGTCGAGTTGTCTGAAGCCCTGGCCAAGAAGCTCGGCGTCAAGGTCAAGCTGCAAGCCACGCCGTGGGATGGCATCCTCGCCGCCCTGGAATCCAAGCGCCTGGACGCAGTCGTCAACCAGGTCACTATCTCCGACGCGCGCAAGGAAAAGTACGACTTCTCCAAGCCGTATACCGTCTCCGGTATCCAGGCGCTGACCCTGGCGAAAAACGTCGACACCATCAAGACCGCCGACGACCTGGCTGGCAAGAAGATCGGTGTGGGCCTGGGCACCAACTACGAACAATGGCTCAAGGAAAACCAACCGAAAGCCATCGTCAAAACCTATAACGATGACCCAACCAAGTTTCAGGACCTGCGCATCGGCCGTGTCGACGCGATTCTGATCGACCGCCTGGCGGCGCTGGAATACGCCAAGAAAGCCAAGGACACTGCCGCTGCAGGTGCTGCTTTCTCCCGTCAGGAAGCCGGTATTGCCTTGCGCAAAGGCGAGCCTGAACTGCTGGCTGCGGTGAACAAGGCCCTCGACGAACTGCGCGCCGACGGTACCTTGAAGAAACTGTCCGAGAAGTACTTCAACGCTGACGTTACTCAATAATGGAAGCAGGTTTCCAACTCGCGCTGGACTCCGCGCCCTTTCTGCTCAAGGGCGCGTATTTCACGGTAATTCTTAGCCTTGGCGGGATGTTTTTCGGCTTGCTGTTGGGCTTCGGCCTGGCCTTGATGCGGCTGTCGCGCTTCAAGCTGTTGAGCTGGACCGCCCGAGTCTACGTGTCGTTCTTTCGCGGCACGCCCTTGCTGGTACAGCTGTTCCTGATCTACTACGGCTTGCCGCAAGTGGGCATCGAGCTGGATCCGATCCCGGCAGCCATGATCGGCTTCTCGCTGAACATGGCCGCTTATGCCTGTGAAATCCTGCGTGCCGCCATCGGTTCCATCGAGCGCGGCCAGTGGGAAGCTGCGGCCAGCATCGGCATGACCCGTGCGCAGACCCTGCGCCGGGCCATCCTGCCGCAGGCCATGCGCACGGCCTTGCCGCCGTTGGGCAACAGCTTTATTTCCCTGGTCAAGGACACCGCCCTGGCCGCCACCATCCAGGTGCCGGAGCTGTTCCGCCAGGCGCAATTGGTCTCGGCCCGTACCTTCGAAATTTTCACCATGTATCTGTCCGCCGCCTTGATCTACTGGATTCTTGCCAGCGTTCTGGCGCACGTGCAAAACCGCCTGGAAGCACGAGTCAACCGGCATGACCTGGAGTCTTGAAGCATGATCGTGGTTGAAAAACTGACCAAACAATTCAAGGGTCAGGTGGTGCTTAACGGGATCGACCTTGAGGTCAAGGAAGGCGAAGTCGTCGCCATCATCGGCCCCAGCGGTTCCGGCAAGACCACCTTCCTGCGCTGCCTGAATTTCCTCGAAGAACCCACCAGTGGCCGGATCAAGGTCGGTGACATCGAGATCGACAGCAGCCGCCCGCTCAACCAACAGCAAGGCCTGGTGCGGCGCCTGCGCCAGCACGTGGGCTTTGTGTTCCAGAACTTCAACCTGTTCCCGCATCGCACCGCCCTGGAGAACGTCATCGAAGGCCCGATCGTGGTCAAGAAGATGCCCCGGGCCGCCGCGGACGCCCTCGGTCGCAAGCTGTTGGCCAGGGTCGGCCTGGCAGGCAAGGAAGACGCCTACCCCCGGCGCCTGTCCGGCGGGCAGCAGCAACGGGTAGCGATTGCCCGGGCCTTGGCAATGGAGCCGGAGGTGATCCTGTTCGATGAACCCACCTCGGCCCTGGACCCGGAACTGGTAGGCGAAGTGCTGGCGACCATTCGCAGCCTTGCTGAAGAAAACCGCACCATGGTCATCGTGACCCATGAGATGAGTTTTGCCCGGGATGTTGCCAATCGCGTGATCTTCTTCGACAAGGGTGTAATTGTTGAACAAGGCGAAGCCAAGGCACTGTTTGCCAACCCGAAAGAAGAACGCACCCGACAGTTTCTCAGCAAGTTTATCAACAACTAACTTGCGCCAATCGGATGTAAGAAACTTCGCTTTATCGAGTTGCCGAAAGGCAACTCGCCTCTTAGGTGTTTTTTGGGAAAAGCCCTTTATTCATTGGGTAAAAGTCACCTTGAAACACACGCTTGCAGCGCCCCGCCAGTAAGACCCTTCTGAATATTCCATACCCCCCTGTTTGCCCCGCCCAGCCTCTTGACGCCAACTAACCGAGCCTCTTATCTAGAGCCAAGATAATTGGATCCATTCCGGTTTTTCATTAAATCGTTCCTTTCGGACTACGCCGGCTGCACGCGCCCAATGTCCGGGACGATTGCTGTTGGCTGCATCAAGGAGATTATTTATGAAGCGTATTTCCACTCGGGCGTTGCTCTGTGCCCCGACCTTGCCCCAAGCGCATCGAGAAGGCATCAATGCCCTCGCCGCGACAGACTTGCAGGTCGATATCGCGCCTTACTGCGGCATGGACGAAGGTGATCTGATCGAGCTGTTCTGGAACAACTGCTTTGCCGCTTCCCGGCGCGTGACCGCCGGCAAAATCGGCATGTGCACCAGCCTTCGAGTGCCGGAAAGCTTTGTGCAAAATGGTCCGGCGCGAATTCATTATCGGGTCATGCAAGTCGGCCACGGCCCGGCGCGTTCAGCCATCACCCGAGTGCAGATCAAGACCGATTATCCCGGCGGCATGCCCCTGGCACTGAGCATCGATGAAAACCAGAACCTGGCCGCCGTCAGCCTGCCCGAGACCATTCGCCGCCACGGCGTCAACAGCAGCCAGATCCGCCGCGGCGTGCCCCTGACCATCGAGCCCTACCTGAACATGGCGACCGACGACGAGATCACGCTGCGCTGGGGCGACGTGCGCCTGGACCTGCCAAAAATCCAGGCCAGCGATGTCGGCAAGGCGGTGCAAGTGTGGGTGCCGTCGACGATCATCGTCGAGGCCGGGGATGACCATCGCCTCGAAGTGACCTACTGCATTCGCGACCGGGTCGGCAATAATTCACGCTGGGCGCCAGCCCGCACCTTGCGCATCGCCACGCACGTCCCCAAGGCCCCGACCAGCCCCGCCAAGCCTGCGCTGGTCTACCAACCCCGCCGCCCCGGTTCGCCCTGTGAGCCGGGGTGACAGACCTTCTATGCATATTCCTAAAAGTTAGTTTATTTAAAAATTTAACACGCTTAGGGTATATGCACCGGACCACCGGACATTCCTGATTTTTTTATCTTTTCAACGGATGTGAGGTAGGTATGGTCAAAATTACCCCGGTGCGTAACGCCAGGGCATTACGTGCAGCCAAGGAGCGGCGCTGATGTCTAACTTGGCACAAACACCCCCCCAGAGTGATCTGGACGTCGCCCCGCTGTTGTTGCCAGCCAAGGTGCTGCGCAACGACGCCGAGGCCCTGAGCGCCGCGCATGAGCTGGCACAGGCTGCGCGCCTGCAAGCGGCCAGGCGTGATCAGCAACGCAAACTGCCCTGGGCTGAAATCGAGCACTTCACCCGCAGCGGCTTGGGCAGTATTTCCATTCCTCGTGAGTACGGCGGCCCACAAGTGTCCTTCGTGACCCTGGCCGAGGTGTTCGCGATCATCAGCGCGGCCGACCCGGCGCTGGGGCAAATCCCGCAGAACCATTTCGGCATCCTGCACGTGCTGCAAGGTGCGGCCAGCGAGCGCCAGAAGAAGCAGCTGTTCCAGAGCGTGCTGGACGGCTGGCGCATCGGCAACGGCGGCCCGGAACGCGGCACCAAAAACACCCTGGATCTCAAGGCACGCATCACTGCCGAAGGTGACGGCTACGTCATCAGTGGCCAGAAGTTTTATTCCACCGGCGCGCTATTCGCCCACTGGGTGGCGGTCAAGGCGTTGAACGATGAAGGCAAGGTCGTCATGGCGTTCGTGCGCCGTGGCACCGAAGGCCTGCGTATCGTCGATGACTGGTCAGGCTTTGGGCAACGCACCACAGCCAGCGGTACGGTGCTGCTCGATCAGGTGGCGGTGGACGCCGAACTGGTGGTGGAGACCTGGAGGCTGGGCGAATCGCCAGGCATTCAGGGCGCGGTTTCGCAACTGATCCAGGCCGCCATCGATGCCGGCATCGCCCGTGGCGCTCTCGAAGACACCATCAGTTTTGTACGCGAACGCTCGCGGCCATGGATCGATGCGAAGGTCGAGCGGGCCAGCGATGACCTGTTTGTGATCGCCGATATCGGCAAGCTGAAGATCGAACTGCACGCCGCTGAAGCCCTGTTGCGCAAGGCTGGCCAGGTACTGGATCAAGTCAGTGCCGCGCCGATCACTGCGCAGTCAGCCGCACGCGCCTCGATTGCCGTGGCCGAAGCCAAGGTGCTGACCACCGAGATTTCCTTGCTTGCCAGCGAAAAGCTGTTCGAACTGGCCGGCAGCCGCGCGACCCTCGCCGAATTCAACCTCGACCGTCACTGGCGCAACGCCCGGGTGCACACCCTGCACGACCCGGTGCGCTGGAAGTATCACGCGGTGGGCGCCTATCACCTCAACGGCACTTTACCTGCCCGACATTCCTGGATTTAACCGACCAGACCTCTGGAGAATACGCATGACCCTTTCTCATCACGTCGCGGTTATTACCAGCGATGAACAAGCCCTTATTGTCGCCAGCGACCTCGCCGAAGACTTCCGCCGCGACAGCGCCCTGCGTGACCGCGAACGCCGCCTGCCCTTGCCCGAACTGGACGTGTTTTCCCGCTCCGGCCTGTGGGGCATCAGCGTACCCAAGGAGTTCGGCGGCGCCGGCGTTTCCAACGTCACCCTGGCCAAGGTTACGGCACTGATTGCCCAGGCGGATGCATCCTTGGGGCAGATCCCGCAGAACCATTTTTATGCCCTCGAAGTACTGCGGGTAAATGGCAGCCCGGCGCAGCAAAAACGCCTGTACGCCGAAGTCCTCGCCGGCCAGCGCTTCGGCAATGCGCTGGCGGAACTGGGCACCAAAACTGCCCATGACCGCATCACCAAGATCACCCGCGACGGTGACGGCTTCCGTATCACCGGCCGCAAGTTCTACTCGACCGGCGCGATCTACGCCCAACGCATTCCCACGTCTGTGGTGGACGAAAACGGCGTGCAGCAACTGGCCTTTGTCACCCGTGACAGCCAGGGCCTGACTGTGATCGACGACTGGAGCGGCTTCGGCCAGCGCACCACCGGCAGCGGTTCGGTGGTGTTCGATAACGTTTGGGTCGCGGCCCAGGACGTGATCCCGTTCCAGAGCGCCTTCGAACGCCCGACCACCGTCGGCCCGCTGGCGCAGATCCTTCACGCCGCCATCGACACCGGCATCGCCCGCGCGGCCTATGAAGATGCGCTGCACTTCGTGCGTACCAAGACCCGACCCTGGATCGATGCCACCAGCGACAAGGCAACGGAAGATCCGCTGACCCTGAAAAGCTTCGGCCACTTGAGCATCCGCCTGCACGCCACCGAAGCCCTGCTGGAGCGCTCCGGTGAATTCCTCGACCGCGCCCAGGCCGACAGCAATGCCGATACCGTCGCCGCCGCATCCATCGCCGTCGCTGAAGTGCGCGCCCTGAGCACCGAGATTTCCCTGGCCGCCGGCAGCGCCCTGTTCGAACTCGCGGGCAGCCAGGCCACCCTCGCTGAACACGGCCTGGACCGCCACTGGCGCAACGCCCGGGTGCACACCCTGCACGACCCGGTGCGCTGGAAGTACCACGCTGTGGGCAATTACTACCTCAACGATGAAAACCCGCCACTGCGGGGGACTATCTGATGGCAAAGAAAAAGATCCTGCTCAATGCCTTCAACATGAACTGCATCGGGCACATCAACCATGGCCTGTGGACGCATCCACGGGACACTTCGACCCAATACAAGACCCTCGAATACTGGACCGAACTGGCGCAGTTGCTGGAGCGCGGTCTGTTCGACGGGCTGTTCATCGCTGACATCGTCGGGGTGTACGACGTCTATCAGAACTCGGTGGATGTGCCGCTCAAAGAGTCGATCCAGCTGCCGGTCAACGACCCGTTGCTGCTGGTCTCGGCCATGGCGGCGGTGACCAAAAACCTCGGCTTCGGCCTGACCGCCAACCTCACCTACGAACCGCCGTATCTGTTCGCCCGGCGCATGTCGACCCTCGACCACCTGAGCCGTGGCCGGGTGGGCTGGAACATCGTCACCGGCTACCTCGACAGCGCCGCCAAGGCCATGGGCCTGACCGAGCAGGTCGAGCACGACCGGCGCTA
Source organism: Pseudomonas sp. ATCC PTA-122608 (assembly GCF_001952855.1). GTDB lineage: Bacteria > Pseudomonadota > Gammaproteobacteria > Pseudomonadales > Pseudomonadaceae > Aquipseudomonas. Next base: position 180,519 of record NZ_LPNO01000055.1, read on the forward strand.
CGACCAGGCCGACGAATACCTGGAAGTGCTCTACAAGCTTTGGGAAGGCAGTTGGGAAAACGACGCGGTGATCAACGATCCGCAGGCGCGGGTGTATGCCCAACCGGAGAAAGTGCACAAGGTCGAGCACAAGGGCGAGTTCTATCAGGTCGAGGGCTATCACCTGTGCGAGCCATCGCCGCAACGCACACCGGTGCTGTTCCAGGCGGGCAGTTCGGACCGTGGCTTGCTGTTCGCCGGGCGCCACGCCGAGTGCGTGTTCATCAGCGGGCAGAACAAGGCCTCGACCAAAATCCAGGTGGACAAGGTGCGCGCCAGCGCCGTGGAAGCCGGGCGTAACCCGGACGACATCAAGGTGTTCATGGGGCTGAACGTGATTGTCGGCGCCACCGAAGAAGCCGCGTGGGCCAAGCACGCCGAGTACCTGAGCTACGCCAGTGCGGAAGCCGGCGTGGCGCATTTCTCGGCGTCCACGGCGATTGATTTTTCCCAATACGAAATCGACGAACCGATCCAGTACGTGAAGAGCAACGCCATCCAGTCCGCGACCAAAAACCTGCAAAACAACGACTGGACCCGACGCAAATTACTGGAGCAACACGCCCTCGGCGGCCGCTACATCACCCTGGTGGGCTCGCCGGCACAGGTGGCGGATGAACTTGAATCATGGATCAGCGAAACCGGCCTGGATGGCTTCAACCTGACGCGCATCGTTACCCCGGAAAGCTACGTCGACTTTATCGAACTGGTGATCCCGGAGCTGCAGCGTCGGGGCTCGTACAAGACCGCGTATGACACCGGGACGCTGCGGGAAAAAGTGTTCCGCAACTCAGCGCACTTACCTGAACAACACACCGGCTCCACCTACCGCCACTGAACCCTGTAGGAGCGAGCTTGCTCGCGAAAATCGTCAACGATAACGCGGGGCACCTGACACCCCGTGGCGCATTCAAGTTTTTCGCGAGCAAGCTCGCTCCTACAATTGGAAATCCAATATGAAAAAAACATTGCTCAGCCACCCAGTCAAAGCACTGGCCCTCGCCCTCGGACTCTTCAGCTCGGCGGTATTCGCCGCTGACGCACCGTTGAAAGTCGGCACCACCGCCGCCTTCGCGATTCCCCTGGAGGCCGCCGTCGAAGAGGCCGGCAAACAGGGTTTGAAAGTCGAACTGGTGGAGTTCACCGATTGGATCGCGCCCAACGTCAGCCTGGCGGCCGGCGATATCGACGTGAACTACTTCCAGCACATCCCGTTCCTGGAAAACGCCAAAGCCGCCGCCGGGTTTGACCTGGTGCCGTTCGCCCCGGGGATCATCAACAACGTCGGCCTGTATTCGAAGAAGTACAAAAACTTAAACGACCTGCCTCAAGGCGCAACGGTGGCGATTGCCAACGACCCGATCAACAGCGGGCGCGGCCTGCAACTGTTGGCCAAGGCCGGCTTGATCACCCTCAAGCCGGGCGTGGGCTACAAGGCCACTGAAGAAGACATCGTCACCAACCCGAAGAAGATCAAGATCCTGCAAGTGGAAGCCGTGCAACTGGTGCGCGCCTATGACGACGCCGACCTGGTGCAGGGCTACCCGGCGTATATCCGCCTGTCCAAGACCTTCGATGCCGAGTCGGCGCTGCTGTTCGACGGCCTCGACCACCCGGAATACGTGATCCAGTTCGTGATCCAGCCGAAAAGCAAAACCGACCCGCGCCTGATCAAGTTCATCGACATCTACCAGCACTCGCCGGTGGTACGCGCCGCCCTGGATAAATCCCTTGGCAAGCTCTACCAAGTCGGCTGGGAAGGCTGAACATGAGCGCCGCCACAGCACAACGACGCGAGACGCAACCACCGCACCTGGACGCGCAGCAGACCGAGCTGCATCCGGCGCTGAACCATGCCCATGTGCGATTCATCAACCTCGGCAAGACCTATGACGGCCAGGTCGTGCCCGCCCTGCAAGGCATCGACCTGGCAATCCAGCGCGGTGAAGTCTTCGGCATCATCGGCCGCAGCGGCGCCGGCAAGTCGTCGCTGATCCGCACCATCAACCGCCTGGAACAACCGAGCAGCGGCCGGGTGTTGATTGACCAGGTCGACATCGGCGACTTCGACGAAGACCACCTGGTAGCCCTGCGCCGGCGCATCGGCATGATCTTCCAGCACTTCAACCTGATGTCGGCCAAGACCGTGTGGCAGAACGTCGAACTGCCGCTGAAAGTCGCGGGCGTGCCCAAGGAGCAGCGCGAGAAAAAGGTGCGCGAGCTGTTGGAGCTGGTGGGTTTGCAGGACAAGCACAAGGCCTATCCGGCGCAGCTGTCCGGCGGGCAGAAACAGCGGGTGGGCATTGCCCGTTCGCTGGTGCATGACCCGCAGATTCTGTTGTGTGATGAAGCCACTTCGGCGCTTGACCCGGAGACCACCCAGTCGATCCTCGGCCTGCTGCGGGAGATCAACAAACGCCTGCGCCTGACCATCGTGTTGATCACCCACGAAATGGCCGTGATTCGCGAAATCTGCGACCGCGTCGTGGTGCTGGAACACGGCCACGTGGTCGAGCAAGGTCCGGTGTGGGAAGTGTTTGGCAACCCGCAGCACGACGTCAGCAAGACCCTGCTGGCTCCGCTGCAACACGGCTTGCCTGAAGAGTTGCAAAGCCGCCTGCAGGCCAATCCGACCTCAAAGGACGCCGCCGTGGTGCTGCGCTTGCAACTGACCGGCACTGCCGAAGACGAGCCGGACCTTGCAGCGCTGTTCAGCGCCCTCGGCGGGCGCGTGCGTTTGCTGCAAGGCGGCGTGGAGCGCATTCAGGGCCATGCGTTGGGGCAATTGCTGCTGGCGGTGAGCGGCTCGTCCCTGACCGCTGAAGAACTGCGCACCCGCGCCGGGCGCTGGGCACAACAGGTGGAGGTGCTGGGCTATGTGGTTTGATCGTTTATTGCAGGGCGCCATCGACACGCTGTTGATGGTCGGTGTGTCGTCGCTGATCGCGTTGCTGGTGGGGATTCCGCTGGCAGTGTTCCTGGTGACCAGCGACAAGGGCGGCATCTATCAGGCGCCCGCGTTGAACCGGGTGCTGGGGGCGTTCGTTAACCTGTTCCGCTCGATTCCGTTTCTGATTCTGATGGTGGCGCTGATCCCGTTCACCCGGCTGATCGTCGGCACCACCTATGGCGTGTGGGCTGCAGTGGTGCCGTTGACCATCGCCGCCACGCCGTTCTTTGCGCGGATCGCCGAGGTCAGCCTGCGCGAGGTCGATCACGGCTTGATCGAGGCGGCGCAGGCCATGGGCTGCCGACGCTGGCATATCGTCTGGCACGTGCTGCTGCCCGAGGCGCTGCCGGGGATTGTTGGCGGATTCACGATTACCCTGGTGACGATGATCAACTCCTCCGCCATGGCCGGGGCGATTGGCGCCGGTGGGCTGGGAGATATTGCCTACCGCTATGGTTATCAGCGCTTTGATACGCAGATCATGCTGACGGTGATTGTGCTGCTGGTGATTCTGGTGGCGGTGATTCAGTTGGGCGGCGATCGGTTGGCCAGGGTTCTGAACAAGAGGTGAGGTATAGTCGGGCGATCTCAGCGCCCGGTATTGCCCGCCATGAAACTCGCCCCCGACGACCTCGACCAGATCACTTCCACCACCCTCGGCCACTACAACAAGGTGGCTGAGGATTTTCGTGAAGGCACCCGTGACCACGACGTGAGCCAGAACATCGATGCGTTGTTGCGGCATATCCAGGGCGACGCGCCGTTTACCGTACTGGATTTCGGCTGCGGGCCGGGCCGGGATTTGCAGACGTTTACCCGCATGGGCCACATCGCCGTGGGGCTCGATGGTTCGGAGCGCTTCGCACAGATGGCCCGGGAAGACAGCGGCTGTGAAGTGCTGCAACAGGACTTCCTGAAGCTGGACTTACCCGCCGGACGTTTCGACGGGATCTTCGCCAACGCGGTGCTGTTTCATATTCCCAAGCAGGAGTTGCCGCGCATTCTTGGACAGCTTCACGGAGCACTGAAAGTCGGCGGCGTGTTGTTCAGCTCAAACCCTCGGGGTGAAAACCAGGAAGGCTGGAACGGGCCGCGGTATGGCTCGTATCACGACCTGCAGGCCTGGCAAGAGTTGCTGACGGCGGCGGGGTTTGTGGAGTTGGAGCATTACTACCGGCCCGCCGGGTTGCCTCGGGAACAGCAGCCGTGGCTGGCGAGTGTGTGGAAGAAAGTTTAGAGCTGCATTGCCTGAGCCGGCCTCATCGCAGGCAAGCCAGCTCCCACATTTGATCGGTGCAAGCCCTGACAACCCGGTCAAATGTGGGAGCTGGCTTGCCTGCGATGGACTCACAGCCGCCACTAATCCACTTGATACACCACGGCCTGCGCGCCAGGCACAAAAGCCGTAATACTGCGTTCAGCAAAATTCGCCACCAACCGCGTCCCATCGGCAAACGTGGTCTGCTGCACCTGTTTATCTTCGGTCAGCCAGCGAAAATCCGTCATGGCCTGAGTCGCCAACCGCTCATGCAGCGGCCGGAAGAACCCATCCTGGCGCTGAATCACCGGCAAGCGCTGCTTCACCGTCGCCGCACTCAGGTGATACAGCGGCGGCACGTTGTAGAGCAGTTGCGTCAGCTCGTTCTCGGCCCGCACGTTGCTCAGTTTCAGGCTGTCGAACAGCCAATGGTGGGTGGTGATCACCGAGCCGTGGAATACCGCCTGATACAGCGGCAGGCGCATCGCCGGGTCAAAGTAGACCGTGCGAAACGGCTCTTTCAACGGCACCGACTTGAAGAACACCGCCGGCTGTTCCGGCGGGTACCAAGCCCCGACGTAATACGGCGACTGCTTGTCCTGGGTCATCTCCCGATCACCCCAGCCCAACACCGGTGTTTGCATACCGTGGGCAAACAGGATGCCTCGGGCGGTGATCGCATTGCCGTCTTCGGAACCTGCCGGAAACTTGAGCACCGTACTGATCCAGCGAGATGCATCGATATTGCCTTCGGCGTTTTGGGCCTGGGACATGCTGGCGCCCGTGCGGTAACTGTCGAACAACATGCTGGTGGCGTAGGCATCGAGAAACCAGGCGTTGAACCCGGACTTGGCCTGCACCGCCTTGATCCGCGCCTCCAGCAATGGCCGTACGCAACGCGGGTCGGTGTAGTGGCCGGACTTCTGGAAGCCTGTCTTCAACTGGCCGCCCTTCAACACGATCGCGCACTCGCCGTAAGCCTTGCTGCCCAGGTGCGCGGTGGTCCAGTCGGGGTTTTCGGTGGCGGACAAGGCCGTTTCATAAGAGTCGTAGGGCGCCATCAGGTAACCGGCATCAACACCGGCCTTCACGGCCTCAGGATGCCAGAGTCCGCCTTCCCAGCCTTCGCCCTGGGTCACCAGCAGGCGCTTGAGACCGGCGCCTTTCAGCGCGTTGGTGACGGACAAGGTGTTGCCCCAAGTCTCAGGCGTGGCGCTCAAGGCACCCGCAAAAGCCACGGCCAACTCGCGACGCAGTGCACCATAGCCATCAGCGAGCTGAGTCATGTCCGGCTCGGTGGAAGGCTGCCAACCCTGCCGGGCTTTTGTGTTGATCGCCGCGTTCAGGCCGCGCAGCAGGACAGCCTGCTCATACGGCTGCTTGACCTGTCGAACCTGCGCCGCCTCTTTGTCCAGCAAGCCATTCAACTCAGCTGGCAGCCCTTTACCGCTGCGCAGCAGTTTGAGCAGTTGCGGCCAGTCCCGAACATCGCGCGGGGCCAGCAGGTCATTGCCCCACAGGTAGATATGGCTGGCGCCCAGCAGCTTTTCCGCTTCCGGGGTTTGCCGCAGTTTGTCTGCCAACGGCTCATAACGTCCCTGCTCCACCAGCCACTGGCGATAACGCTTGGCGCCGGCCAACGGGTCGCTTTCGCCCAGGTGCAACAGCAGGGTCATCGGCGCGGCGGGGTCCAGCGTGGTGAATTCATGGAAGGCGGACAACGCCAGCCCTTTACCGTCGGCCTGCCAGTGCAACCGGTTGTTGTAAGGATTGGTCATCAGCCAGTTGAGGGTGAACGCGCCGTGGTCTGCGCCCCACAGCGGCAAGCTGAGGTCCTGGGTGGTGTTGACGTCGCCCTGTTCCAGCAGGAAGTTCTGCCATACAGCATTGCCCGCCGGCACGTAATGCCCTTCGGCCAGGGGCCAGATCAGGCCGTTGCCCATGGCGCTGGCGGGTTGCCGCAGGATCGCCAACTCACCGGCATCACGGGCGGTGATCGTCAGGGCGAGATCCCGTTGATCGAGGGTGGCGCTCAGGCGATAGGCGCCATCGTCCCATTGCCAACTGGCTTGACTGGCGCTTTGGGAGAGCTGGTTGACCCTGTGCGCAGGGACTCCGCTTGAAGCCTGCACGGCGGTCTTGTCACCGGGAGTGACGTGGATCGCAAGGGTCGCCGGGTCGATCTCAACCCCCCACAGGGCGTTCTCCAGCACCGTGCCGGCAAGGGTCACGGGCGATAGCAACAAGGTACAAACCAGCAGGAAATAACGCATGGGGCAGGCCTTGGCAAAGGATCAGGCCCGGAGGGTAAAACAATAGACCGGGCGCCAAGGGCAAAAAAATGTTTCAGGGAACATTCCCACGTCCATGTAGGAATGTCGGCGCAGTGGCTGTCAGGCGTTTTCTTTCTTCGGCTCGCGAATCTTGTACCAGGCCACATACAGCGCCGGCAGGAACAGCAGCGTCAGTAACGTGGCGATGATGATCCCGCCGATCATCGCGTAGGCCATCGGCCCCCAGAATACTTCCCGGGCAATCGGGATCATGCCCAGGCTGGCCGCCGCCGCGGTCAGCAGGATTGGCCGGCGCCGGTGTTCGGTGGCTTCCACCACCGCGTCCCACGGCGTGTAGCCGTCGCGCTCGTAGGCGTCGATCTGGGTCACCAGAATCACCGAGTTACGGATGATGATGCCGATCAGCGCGAGGATCCCCAGGATCGCCACGAAGCCCATGGGCGTGCCCGTGGGAATCAGCGCCAACACCACGCCAATCAGCCCCAACGGCGCGACGCTGGCCACCAGGAACATCTTCTGCACGCTGTGCAGCTGGATCATCAGGAAGGTCGCCATCAAGAACAGCATCAGCGGCACCACCTTGGCAATCGGCCCCTGAGCCTTGCCGCTTTCTTCCACGGTGCCGCCGGTGGCGACCTTGTAGCCCACCGGCAACGCGGCGCTGAACTTGTCGATTTCCGGCTTGAGCTGTTTCACCAGGTCGGTCGGCTGCATGTCGTCGCGCACCGCCGCCTTGATGGTGATGGTCGGTTTGCGGTCGCGACGCCACACCAATGGCTGTTCAAGCTCATAGCGCACGGTGGCAAACGCCAGCAGCGGAATCGAGGTGCCGTTGGGCGTGACGATCTGCAGGTTCTGCAAGGTTTCCGGCGTACCGCGCTCGGCATCCTCGGCGCGGCCAACCACATTGATCAGGTAGATGTCGTCATGCACCTGGGTCACCGACGCACCGCTGACCACGCTGTTCATCAACTGCGCCACGTCCTCCGACGACAGCCCCAATTGCCGCGCCTTGTCCTGGGCGATGTCGACCCGCAGGACTTTGCCGGGCTCGTTCCAGTCGTAGATGATTTCGCCCATGTGGGTGTTTTTATCGAGCATGGTCGCCAGTTCGATCGCGTGTTTGCGCACTTGGTCGATGTCCTTGCCAGACACCCGATACTGGATCGGACGCCCCACCGGCGGCCCCATTTCCAGCGGCTGCACGAAGCTGCCCACGCCGACAAAATCTTCCCGCAGGCGTTTTTGCAGGCGCGCAATCAAGGCTCCACGCTCTTCCAGGCCCTTGCTGACGATCACCAGTTGCGCGTAGTACGGGTTCTCCAGTTGCTGGTCCAGCGGCAGGTAGAAACGGATCGCGCCCTCGCCGATATAGGTGCTCCAGCGGGCGATGTCCGGGTCATCCTTGATGATCGCCTCAAGACGGTCGACGGCCTTGCGGGTCTCGTTGATCGAGGCGTTTTGCGGCAGGTTAAGGTCGACGAGAATTTCCGGACGGTCCGAAGACGGGAAAAACTGGTTCTGCACGAACTGCATGGAAAACACCGACGCCACAAACAACAGCACGGTAATGCCGATGGCCCACCAGCGGTTGCGCATCGCCCACAGCATGCCGCCATTGAACGCCCGGCCCACCCGGCCCGGCTCGGCGTTATGAGGTTTTACCTTGCTGCTGAGGATATGCACCCCGAGCACCGGCGCGAACAACACCGCGACCACCCACGACACCAGCATCGCCACGGCAATCACCGCAAACAGCGTGAAGGTGTACTCACCCGCCGAACTGGCATTAAGGCCAATCGGCACAAAACCGGCGACGGTCACCAGCGTACCGGTCAACATCGGGAACGCCGTTGAGGTGTAGGCGAAGGTCGCCGCCTGCTCCTTGGTTTCGCCTTTTTCCAGGCGTGTGATCATCATCTCCACGGTGATCATTGCGTCGTCCACCAACAGGCCGAGGGCGATGATCAAGGCACCCAGCGACACCCGCTGCATGGTGATGCCGCTGTATTCCATGAACACAAACACCAGCGCCAGCACCAGTGGAATCGAGCACGCCACCACCAACCCGGCACGCACGCCGAGGCTGATAAAGCTCACCACCAGCACGATGATCACCGCTTCAAACAACGCGCTGGTGAAGCCGCCGACGGCCTCTTCCACCACTTCTGCCTGATCGGAAACCTTGTGCACGCCCACACCCACCGGCAGGTCGGCGGTCAGCTCGTCCATGCGTTTGTGCAGGGCCTTGCCGAAGTCCTGGATGTTGCCGCCCTTCTGCATGGCGATGGCCAAGCCGATGGCGGGCTTGCCGTTGAAGCGGAACATCGGCGTCGACGGGTCGACATAGCCACGGGTGATTTCCGCGACATCGGCCAAGCGATAGAAACGGTCATTGAGCCGCAGATTGACGTTGGCCAGGTCCTTCTCCGAGGCGAACTGCCCGGAGGTGCGCACCGAAATCCGCTCCGGCCCCGCCTCGATCACACCGGCCGGGGTCACCGCGTTCTGCGATTGCAGGCTCTGCACCACCTGGCGCTGATCAATCCCCAGAGCCGCGAGTTTGCGGGTGGAGAAATTCAGGTAAATCACTTCGTCCTGCTGGCCGATCATCTCGACCTTGCCCAGCCCCGGCACCGAACGAATCTCGGCGCGCGCTTGCTCGACGTAGTCGCGCAACTGGCGCATCGACAAGCCATCGGCGGTAAAGGCGTAGATAGAGCCGAATACATCACCGAACTCGTCGTTGAACGCCGGCCCCTGTAAACCCTGGGGGAAGCTGCCGCGGATGTCGTCGATCTTCTTGCGTACCTGGTACCAGATCTCCGGGATCGCCTTGGCGCTGGTGGTGTCCTTGAGGAACACAAACACCGTCGACTCACCGGGCCGGGTGTAGCTTTTCACGTAGTCGAGGGAGTCCAGCTCTTCGAGTTTTTTCTCGATGCGGTCGGTGACCTGCTTCAGGGTCTCTTCCTGGGTCGCGCCCGGCCAACGGGTCTGGATCACCATGGTCTTGATGGTGAACGACGGGTCTTCCTCGCGGCCGAGGTTCATGTACGAGAACACGCCCATCAGCAGCGCGACGAACATCAGGTACCAGACGAAGGACTGATGCTTGAGGGCCCAGTCGGATAAGTTGAAGCTCCCTTTCATCGCGGGCTGTCCTCGTCGATTTTGACTTTTTGCCCGGGCTTCACGCTGTTCACGCCGGCACTCACCACGCGCTCGCCGGGCTTGACGCCAGCGTTGAGCAAGGCGCTGTCGGCGTCACGGCTGACGATGGTGACGTCACGGGGTTGTACGGTCTGGCTTTGGGTGTCGATCACCCAGATGCGGGTCTTGCCGTCGGCTTCCTGCAAGGCGCTGAGGGGCAGTTCAATACGCGGAGCGATGGCTGAGCTCAAGGTCACGCTGATGGCGGTGCCGAGGCGAAACGCAGGCGGCGTTTCGGCCAGGGTCAGGCGGGCGCGACGGGTGCGGGTGGCGCTTTGGGCCTGGGGTTCGATCTCGCGCACGGTGGCAGTCGTGCTGATGTTCGGGTCCATTTGCCCGGCGACCAGGAACACCACATCCGGCGGCAGGCGCTCGGCGAGGCCGGCGGGCAAGTCGATGACGGCCTCCTTGATGTCGGGACGCGCCAGGGTCACCACTTGCTGACCGGCGCTGACCACCTGGCCGGCCTCGGCATTCCACGCGGTGACGATGCCCGCGTGGTCGGTGCGCAGTTCGCTGTAGTTGAGCTGGTCCTTGGCCTGGTTGACCGAAGCCTTGGCTTGGTCGAGGGAGGCCTGGGTGGTTTTCAGGTCGGTCTGGGCGATGTCCAGTTGGGCCTGGGCGCCGACGCCACGGCTGAACAGTTCCTGCTGGCGGCGGGCATTGGCCTGGGCGTTGATCCACTGCGCCTGCACGCGAGCCAGGTCGCCCTGGGCAGCACGCAACTGGTTCTGTTGATCGGTGGGGTCGAGCACGGCCAGCAACGCGCCCTGCTCCACTTCGGCACCCACGTCGACCGCGCGCCGGGCAATGCGCCCGGGCACACGGAAACCCAGGTTGCTTTCATAACGGGCCTGGATCGTACCGGCGAAGCGGCCGAGGTTTTCCTGGTCTTCGGACTTCACTTCAATCGACAGCACCGGGCGCACCGGTTCCGGCGCAGGTTCTTCCTTGGAGCACGCCAGCAACAGCAGGCTGGCAGCGAGCAATACCGTCAGCCGCTTCATGGCTGCACTCCTTGGGCCTGAGCCTGATCCGGCGGCTGGGCGATTTCCACGATCATGCCGGGGTGCAGCAATTGCCCACCGGCCACCACGACTTTTTCGCCGCCCTTGAGGCCGTCGCTGATGATCACCTTGCCGGTGAGATAACGCGCGACCGTGACCTTGTGCAGTTGCGCCTTGCCGTCGCCGTCAATCAGCCAGACAGCCGGCGCGCTGATGTCTTTGGTCAAGGCAGCCCACGGCAACTCGATGCTGGCCTTGGCCGGCCCGTTGGCGGTGGCGCTGACCACCGAGCCCAGTTGCATGCCCTTGGGCAGCGCGTCGAGGGCGATTTTGACTTGCACCGTGCCGGTATTCGCAGCCACGGCCGGGGTGACTTCGCGGACCTTGCCCACGGCGGTAATCTGCGGATTTTCCAGCAGGCTGACGGTGATCGGTTTGTCCGGCGGCGGCTCTACCAGCAGCGACTCATAGACGTTGAACACCGCATCGCGCTCACCATCCCGAGCCAGGCTGAAAATCGGCACGGTGGCCTGCACCACTTGGCCGACCTCAGCCTGGCGCGCGGTGATGATGCCCGGCGCGTCGGCGATCAGCGAGGTGTAGCCCAACTGCTCACGGGCATTGGCCAACTGCGCCTGGGCGGCAGTCAACGCGCTTTGACTGCTGCGCAACGCGGCCTGGGCGGAGTCGTATTCGCTGCGGCTGGTGTAGCCCTTGGGCAGGAGTTTTTCCTGGCGCACAAACGCGGCGGCAGTCTGTTTGACCCGCGCCTGTTCGGCGACCACCTGGGCCTGGGCGGAGTCGACGTTGGTCTGCAAATCTTTCGGGTCGAGCTTGGCCAGCACTTGCTTGGCGCTGACGCGGTCACCGACATCCACCATGCGCTGGATGATCTTGCCGCCAACGCGGAACGACAGATCGGTCTGCACCCGCGCCTGGATATCGCCGGTCAAGGTCACGGCGGCGGCAAAGTCGGTGGACTTCACGGTCTGCACGAACACCCGGGAATGTTCCTTGGGTTCGGCTTTTTCCTGGCCGCAACCGCTCAACAGCGCCAGCAAGCCAAGGCCGAGAATAATAAATGTGGAGTTGGGACCGCCCATGCAGGCTCCTTTTGCGTGATGCCGCCGTGCCAGTGTCTATGCGACTGTGAGCTTAGAACAGGGTTCCTTATCTGCATGGAGAATCCCATACTCCAATGGTTCCCTCGCCGATAATTTTTCCCATGCTCAAGACCCTCGCGGTGGCCAATTACCGCTCGATCAACAAATTGGTGGTGCCGCTGGATCGGTTGAACCTGATCACCGGCCCCAATGGCAGCGGTAAATCCAACCTGTACCGCGCCCTGCGGCTGCTGGCGGAGACGGCCCAAGGCGGCGTGATCAACGCACTGGCCCGCGAGGGTGGGCTGGATTCAACCTTCTGGGCCGGGCCGGAAAGCATCAGTCGGCGCATGCTCAGTGGTGAAGTCGCGGTGGAGCCCATCGTGCGCCAGGGCGCCAAGCGTTTGCGCCTGGGGTTTGCCGGAGAGGATTTCAGCTACGCGATTTCTCTGGGCTTGCCTGAGCCCGGCGAGTCTTATTTCTCCCTGGACCCGGAGATCAAGAAAGAATGCATCTGGGCCGGGCATGTGTTTCGCCCGGCGAGCCTGCTGGTGCAGCGCTCCGGCCCGATGGTACGTGCCCGCGATGGCCGAGCCTGGGATGTGCTGGCCCAGCACACGCCGAACTACCACAGCCTGTTCGACCAGGTTGGCAGTCTGCGGGGGTCGCCGGAGGTATTGCTGCTGCGCGAAAGCATTCGTGGCTGGCGCTTTTATGATCACTTTCGCAGCGACGTCGACGCTCCGGTGCGCCAGCCGCAGCTGGGCACGCGCACGCCGGTGTTGCATCACGACGGTCGGGATTTGGCGGCGGCGTTGCAGACCATTCGCGAGATTGGCGACCCGGAAGCCTTGCAACGGGCGATCAGCGATGCGTTTCCCGGCGCGCGGTTGAATATCCAGCCATTGCAAGGCGGACGCTTTGCCATCGAGTTTTATCAGGAAGGATTGCTGCGGCCGTTATCGGCGGCGGAGCTGTCGGACGGGACCTTGCGCTATTTGCTGCTGGTGGCGGCGCTGCTGACGCCGAGGCCACCGACGATGATGGTCCTGAACGAACCGGAAACCAGTTTGCACCCGGACCTGTTGCCGGCGTTGGCGCGCCTGATCATCCAGGTGTCGCAGCAGTGCCAGGTGTGGGTGGTGTCCCATGCCAGCCGCTTGATTGCGGCGTTGCAGCAGAATGAAGGGTGTAATTCGATCGTGCTGGAGAAGGTGATGGGGCAGACGCAGGTGGTGGGGCAGCGGGTGCTGGATCAGCCGGCGTGGCATTGGCCCAGCTAGGCGGTGCCTGTGAGGGCCTCTTCGCGAGCAAGCCCGCTCCCACATTTGTCCGCATTCCAAAGGTGGAACTCGGCCGAATGTGGGAGCGGGCTTGCTCGCGAAGACGGTAGATCAGTCACTCAATAGCTAACTGATCAGCCCTGCCACTTCCCGCCTTCAACAATCACACTCTCAGGCTTGGTGTCATCGCTCAGTTCCTTGCGAACATACTGGTCATACAGCTTGAGCAGATACTTCTCCTCGCCCAGCTTGGCCAGCTCGGCATTCACCCAATCCCGCAGTTCGATGTTGCCCTTCTTCACCGCCGGTGCAATCGGTGCCTCGTCCCCCAGTTTCTGCTCCAGCACACGGTAGCCCGGGTTCTGCTTGGCCCAGCTGAACAGCACCAGGTTGTCTTGGGCATAGGCATCACCACGGCCGGCCGACAGCGCTTGCAGCGATTCGGAGTTTTTCTCGAACTTCAGCAGTTTCCAGTCCGGGTGGTTCTTGGTCAGCCAGATATCCGCGGTTGTACCGGTGGTGACGATGGTGGTGCGGGTCGCCAGGTCGTCCAGGTCTTTCACCGGGCTGGCGTTGGCCACCAGTGCCTGCACTGCCACTTTCAGGTTCGGGTTGGTGAAGTCCACCGCTTCCTTGCGCTCAGGCGTCACGGTCATGTTCGCGAGGATCAGGTCGACCTTGTCGCTTTGCAGGAACGGGATGCGGCTCGCCGGTTCCACGGCAACGAATTCAACCTTGTTCTCGTCGCCCAGCAGGTCCTTGGCGAAGCGGCGGCCGATGTCGGTATCGAAGCCGACGTAGCGGCCGGACTCATCCACAAAACCAAACGGCGGCTTGTCGGTAAACACGCCGACGATCAGCTTGTCCCGCGCCTTGATCTTGTCGATGTAGCTCACCGCAGCCGGTGCCGGAGTGGCCGCAGCGGCCGTCTTGGCGGGCTCTTCGGTTTTATTGCAGCCGGCCAGCAAAGCGAGGCCGAACAGGGGGAATAACAACTTGGCAGTTTTCATAGCAGCTCCAATTCCTTGGTTCTTTTGGGCAGTGTTGAAACGAAGGAGAACTTCTCCAGGAACTGCTGCGCGCGTGCGGTTTGCGGGTTCGTAAAGAATGCCTCGGGGGTGTTTTGTTCGAGGATGCGGCCAGCCTCCATGAACACCACGCGGTCGGCGACGGCGCGGGCGAAGGCCATTTCATGGGTAACGATCAGCAGGGTCATGCCGTCCCGGGCCAGGCCCTGGATCACTTCCAGTACTTCCTTGACCATTTCCGGGTCGAGGGCAGCGGTGACTTCGTCAAACAGCATGACCTGAGGGTTCATGCACAACGAGCGGACGATGGCGATGCGTTGCTGCTGGCCGCCCGAGAGCTGGCGCGGATAGGCGTCACGCTTGTCTGAGAGGCCCACCCGTTCCAGCAGCTTTTCGGCTTGAGTACGGGCCTCACGGGGCTCGCGTTTTTGCACTTTCAACGGGCCGAGCAAAATGTTGTCGAGCACGCTCATGTGCGGAAACAGGTGATAACTCTGGAACACCATGCCCACGTCCTGGCGCACCTGGCGCCAGTCGGTGGCCTTGTCCAGCAGCTCCTTGCCGGCAAAACGCAGGCTGCCACTGTGGGCCACTTCCAGGCCATTGAGGCACCGCAGCAAGGTGCTTTTGCCGCAACCGCTGGGGCCGAGGATCACCACCACTTCGCCGCTTTGTACGCTCAGGTCGATGCCCTTGAGCACCTGCTGGTCGCCGAAGTATTTGTTGAAACCCTGAAACTCGATCAATGCGCTCATGCTTGGGCCCAGCGCCGTTCCAGCACCTTGGAGGCGGCCGACAACGGGTAGCAGATAAAGAAGAAAAACAGGAACAGCGCGCCGTAGATCAACACTGACTCGTAGGTGCGCTCGATGATTTGCTGGCCAACCTTGATCACGTCCACCACACCGATCAGCACCGCCAGGGAACTGGTCTTGATGATGCGGGTGTAGACGTTGATGGTCGGCGGGGTCATGCGTTTCAGGGCCTGGGGCAGCAGCACGTAGCCGTACAGCTGCGGGTCCGACAGGCCAATCGACAGGCCGGCTTCACGCTGGCCACGGGGCAACGAATGCAAGGCACCGCGCACCACTTCGCCGACTTCACTGGCGCCCCACAGCGACAACACCAGCACCGCGCACCAAAAGCTCGGGATACTCAGGCCAAAGAAAATCGGCAGGCCGAAGAACAGCAGGTACAGCCACACCAGCACCGGGATAGCGCGGAACAGCTCCAGGTAAATTCGCAGCACCAGGTTGATCGCTTTTGAATTCAGCGTGCGCAGCACGCCATACAACACGCCGCCGACGGTACTGAAGGCAATGCTCAAGAATGAGATCGACAGGGTTTGCGCAGCGCCCTTGCCCAGTTGCGGCAACGACACCCAGAGTAACTCAAGACCCGAACTGGCCATGCTGGAGCCTCCTTTCAAGGCGGCTGAGCAGCAGCGACAACGGCAGGAATAACAGCACGCAGATCAGCGTCAGCACTGCGAGCATTTCGTAGGTTTTGTAATAGAGGGCGATGTAGCTTTTGGTGGTGTAGAGAATTTCCGGCACCGCCACCGCCGACACGATGGTGGTTTCCTTGAGCAGGAAAATGAAGTTCGCAAACAGCGCCGGCAGGCTGAGGATCCCCGCCTGGGGCAGGATCACATGCCGCAGCAGCTGCCAGTGGGACAGGCCGATGGACTTGCCCGACTCGATCTGCGCCAGCGGCACCGCCTCGACCCCGGCGCGCAGCACTTCCGTGAGGTAGGCGCCGCCGAGAAAGGTCATGGTGATGATCGCCGCCCAGAACCCGGAAATGTTCAAGCCCAGGGCCGGCAACGCGAAGTAGACGAAAAACAGTTGGATCAGCAGCGGTGTGTTGCGCGCCAGTTCGACGTACAGCGCCACCAGGCGCCAGACGTAGGGCGTGCGAAATACCAGCAGCGCAGCATTGATCAAGGCCACCACTAACGAGGTGCCGATGGCGATCAGGCCGACTTGCAAGGTCACGCCCACGGCCTTGAGAAACGCAGGCAGCGTGCTGAGGATAAATGCGTAATCGAAGGTCATCTGAAATCCCTGACGCCGCAGGGGTAATGCGGCGTTGGTGCGGTCCGGTTCAGCGTGGGTAACGCCGAGTAGCGCCGACTTTAAAGGTATAAAAAGTAAAATTTAAATACCGAAATAGCATATTGATATCACCCAAATAGATAACCGGCGGATTCGCGGTGCAGGCGGATGACAGCTACTGTTCCCGGGAAGGTAGGAAGCGTCTTTTTATCGGTGCTGCACTTCAGGGATAGGCAGCGCATGGCCAGACTGAGGGCCAATCAACAGGCGAGGGAATGAGCGATGACAAAAGCAAAACCGATTGATCCGCAGGAGCTGGTGAAGTGGCTGGTGGCGCTGCGCAGGGCCATTAACAGCCGAAATATCTGAGCTGACGCTGTACCCAATGTGGGAGCGGGCTTGCTCGCGAATACGGTTTATCAGTCAGCAGATGTGTTGGCTGACCCAGCGCATTCGCGAGCAAGCCCGCTCCCACATTTCGATTGCATTCCAGCCATAAAAAACGCCGACGCTGTAGAAGCCGTCGGCGTTTAAACCTTGAAGGAGGTTTTGGGGCTCGATCAGAACGCCGGCACGACGGCGCCGTTGTATTTCTTCTCGATGAAAGCTTTTACTTCAGGGCTGGTCAGAGCTTTGGCCAGCTTCTGGATCGCGTCGCTGTCTTTGTTGTCCGGGCGGGCAACCAGGAAGTTCACGTACGGCGACTTGGCGTCTTCGATGATCAGTGCGTCCTTGGCCGGGTTCAGACCCGCTTCCAGGGCGTAGTTAGTGTTGATCAGGTCCAGGTCAACCTGGTCCAGTACGCGCGGCAGCAGCGCCGATTCCAGCTCTTTGAATTTCAGGTTTTTCGGGTTGCTGGCGATGTCTTTCGGCGTGGCCAGGGCGTTGGTTGGATCTTTCAGGGTGATCACGCCAGCCTTTTGCAGCAGCAGCAAGGCACGACCGGAGTTGCTGCCTTCGTTCGGGATGGCCACGGTGGCGCCATCTTTCAGCTCAGAGATATTTTTGATCTTTTTCGAGTAACCACCGAAGGGTTCAACGTGCACACCGATGACGGTGACCAGGTTGGTGCCTTTACCCTTGTTGAAGTTTTCCAGGTACGGCAGGGTCTGGAAGTAGTTGGCGTCCAGACGCTTCTCGGCCACCTGCACGTTCGGCTGCACGTAGTCGGTGAAGACTTTGATTTCCAGGTCCACGCCTTCTTTGGCCAGGGTCGGCTTGACCAGTTCAAGGATCTCGGCATGCGGGATCGGGGTAGCGGCTACCACCAGTTTCTCGTTGGCCTGGGCGAAGCTTGCAGTCAGGGCAGCCGCCAGTGCGGTAAACAACAGAACCTTTTTCATGCAGTGTCCTTATCGAAAATCCGGGTCGTCTGGGACGGCCGCTTTTTTAGTGGATGCCAGCGAAGTGCTATCGCGGCGTGGAGCGGACAATACCGAGGTTTTTTATTCCAGAACAATACTTTTTATTCACTTTGATATTCCATTTTGCTCATACAGACCCCAACCCTTTCAATAGACGCTTCAACGCATCACGTTCAGCCTCGGTGCCGCTGCTGAGGATCTGTCGCGCCTGGTGTTCGATCTGCGCCACCGACGGCAGCGGCAGGTTCAAATGCTCCGGCAAAATCTCGTCGCCACTGCTGACCAACAGGGCAAAGTGAATCACGTTCTCCAACTCCCGGGTGTTTCCCGGCCAGGTGTGATGCTCCAACACGCGCTGGGCCTCGTCGCTGATCAGCGGCACCGGCAGGTCGAGGCGCTGGCTGTAGATGCCAAGGAAATACTCGGCCAGTGACAGGATATCGCCCACCCGCTCGCGCAGTGCCGGCAACTCCAACTGGCCTTCGCTGAGGTAATGGAACAAGCGCTCGTGAAACTTGCCGGCCGCTACGGCCTGGGCGAGGTCGATACTGGTGGCCGCCACCAGCCGCACATCCACCGGGCTTGGCTGATGGGCCCCGACGCGAGTGACTTCGTGGTTTTCCAACGCCGCCAGCAACTTGACCTGGATCGGCAACGGCAGGTCGCCGATTTCATCCAGGTACAACGTGCCGCCGTTGGCCGAGCCAAACCAGCCGGCACGGCTACTGGCTGCACCGCTGTGGCTGCCTGCGGCATAGCCGAACAACTCGGCGTCGGCGTAAGTCGGGCTGATGGCGCCGCAATTGACCGAGACAAACAAACCGGTACGGTCGCTGCCACGGTGAATATGCCGCGCGAGCAATTCCTTGCCGCTGCCGGTTTCACCGCGGATCAACACGGGCAAAGCACGGGGGGCGAGGTTTTCGAGGTCTTCGCGCAGTTGCCGCGAACGTGGGTCGACAAATACCAGCGCCTTGGCACGAATGCTCAGGGGGCTTTTTTCGGCGTCGGGGAAGGTCAGCAGGGGCTGACCGAAGGTTTCATGCAGGCTCATGGCAGACTCCCGCCCCATCCACGAAGGGGAAGGGGCGTTTAAAAAATTTTATGCACGGCGCCGGGAGTGATGTTCCAGGCGATTTTGCAGGCGATAGAGGTAGGCGAAACCCTGTTCCCAGCGTTGATGGCCGGACTTCACGTTGATATGCCCGGCCCCTGCGAGAATCCCCGCTTCGGCGCCCCAGTTACGCGCCAGTTCCAGGGCGCGGGTGGCGCTGACGGCGCTGTCGTTGTCGGAGCTGACGACCTGGCTTGGGAACGGCAGCAGGTCACTGGGGATGGGCGCAAAGTTACGCAGGGCGGGAGCGCAGGCAGGGCGTTCGACATCGGCCGGGGCCACCAGCAGAGCGCCGCGTACCTGACGCAGGAACTGCACCGGTGCGGTGGCGGCCCAATGGGCGACGGTGATGCAGCCCAGGCTGTGGGCGATCAGAATCACCGGGGTGCTGTCGGCGGCGATGGCTTCGGCCAGGGCAGCCACCCAGTCTTCGCGGCGCGGGGTGAGCCAGTCGGCCTGCTCCACGCGCGCGCTGTTGGGCAGGCTGTTCTGCCAATGACTTTGCCAATGATCTTCTGGCGATCCTTGCCAGCCCGGCACGATCAGATAACGAATCGACTCGCTGTGCATGGGTGTGCCCTCCTGCAGCGTTTAACGTTGTGGGTCAGTATAGGCACGGGGTATATATTCGTTAAGGAATAAGAAGCTATTTATTAATAACCAAAATGGTTGTTTTAGGGGGGGTGGGGGGGATTTAGGGGGTTGGGGGTACATATCCGTTATTTAGGTAACGGCTTCGATTGGTTCCGCTCTTACAGCGGCTCACTTTTGAAAAGCGCAAAAGTAAGCAAAACGCTCTTGCCCCACCACTCGGCACCTCGCTTGGGCTCGGTGTGCCCGCACTCCGGCAGCACGAAGCGGGCCGCCGCGACGGGGCGTCCCTGCCCCGTCGCGGCTAAACCGGCGTCCTGCCGGTTTACCCGCTCCGTACTGCCTGCGTTCGGCCAGCGTGGTTTAACGGGGCGCCTAAGATCAAGATCAAAAGCAGATCAAGGGCACAGCGGCCTACAGGCCGGCTTGAGTGTGGTGAAGCAACAGCAACAGCAAAATCAGAAGCTAAAGCGGGCACGGTTCAAATGTGGGAGCGGGCTTGCTCGCGAAGGTCGTTAACGATGACGCTGGCATCCTGGATGAACGCGGCGGTCTCAGGTTTTTCGCGAGCAAGCTCGCTCCTACAGAGAAGGAAGCCGGCCGGGAGGCCGCTGTGCTCTTGATCTGCTTTTGATCTGACTGCCCCATTCAGCCCGAGGCCGAACGCAGGTATTGCGGAGCGGGTAAACCGGCAGGACGCCGGTTTAGCCGCGCCGGGCCATGGATGGCCCGTCGCGGCGGCCCGCGGAGTAATGCCGGAGTGAGGGAACACCGAGCCTAGGCGAGGTGCCGACAGGCGGGGCAGAGCGTTTTGGTTACTTTTGCGCTTTTCAAAAGTGACCCGCTGTAAGAGCGGAACCCTAGGTGGCCGTTACCT